>NZ_AP014946.1:3289991-4586237 GCF_002355335.1 Variibacter gotjawalensis | reverse complement strand
GGTCTACGCGCTGGTCGCGCTCGGCTTCACGCTGATCTACAACGCCTCCGACGTGATCAACTTCGCGCAAGGCGAGTTCGTCATGCTCGGCGGCATGGTCACGGTGTTCGCGGCGGCGGCCGGTGTGCCGCTGCCGCTCGCGGCTTTGCTTGCGGTGATCGTCGCGGTCGCGGTAGGGCTGCTGCTTTACTATCTGGCGATCGAGCCCGCGAAGGGTGCGTCCGCCGTGACGCTGATCATCATCACGATCGGCGCCTCGATCTTCCTGCGCGGCATCGCGGCGATCGTTTTCGACAAGCGTTTCCACAAACTCCCCTCGTTCGCCGGTGACGAGCCGCTGCGCATCGGCGGCGCTGCGGTTCTGCCGCAGAGCATCATCGTCCTGGTCGGCTGTGGCGTCATCGTGTTGGCGCTTTGGTTGTTTCTGACGCGCACGCTCGCCGGCAAAGCCGTGCTGGCGACGGCCGCGAATATGCTGGCGGCGCGTCTCGTCGGCATCAACACGAGCCGTGTCGTTGCGTTGTCGTTCGCGGTGTCGGCCGCGATCGGCGCGATCGGCGGCGTGCTCGTCACGCCGATCACGCTGACGAACTACGACGTCGGCACGATGCTGGCGCTGAAGGGTTTCGCTGCCGCGATGCTGGGCGGGATGGGCAACCCGCTTGGCGCGGTGGTCGGCGGTTTGCTGGTTGGACTGCTCGAAGCATTCGGTGCCGGTTACATTTCGTCGGCGTACAAAGATGCGACCGCGTTCATCGTGATCTTGCTGGTGCTCTTCGTGATGCCGCAAGGCCTGTTCGGCCGAACCGCGACCGAGCGCGTCTGATGCGCGGATTGCTCGATCGTTACGGCAGCACGCTCGCGATTGCGGCGCTGGTCGCGCTGTTGCCGCTGGTGTTTCCGTCGAGCTTCTATTTCCGCATTTCGGCGCTGGTTTTCATCTTCGCGATCGCGGCGGTGGGACTCAATCTATTGATGGGTTACGCGGGGCAGGTCAGCCTCGGCCATGCGGGGTTCTTCGGTATCGGCGCTTATGCCGTAGCGGTCGGCCCGACCCATTGGGGGCTGCCGGTGTGGGCCGCGCTGATCGTCGGTGCTGCGGCCGCGGGCGTTCTCGCGTATTTGGTCGGGCGGCCGATCCTGAGACTCAAAGGGCATTATCTCGCGGTCGCGACGCTCGGGCTCGGCATCCTGATCGCGATGGTGTTCACCAACGAGGCGCGCCTCACCGGCGGGCCGGACGGCATGGCGGTGCCGCGCTTGGTGCTGTTCGGCTGGATCGCGCGCGGCTCCGTGCCTTGGTACTGGATCGCCGGCGGCACGCTGGTGCTGGCGAGTTTCCTCGCCGCGAATTTGGTTGCAAGTCCGACGGGGCGCGCCTTCCGCGCAATCCATGATTCCGAAGTCGCCGCGAGCGTGCTCGGCGTCGATGTCGCGCGCTACAAGCTCGTCGCCTTTGTGCTGTCGGCGATTTATGCGGCGGTCGCGGGTGCATATCTCGCTCTGTTCGACGGGCTGGTCACGCCGGCGACTGCAGGCTTTCTGCGATCTATCGAGTTTGTCACGATGGTGGTGCTCGGCGGGCTCGGCTCGATCCTCGGCAGCGTCGTTGGTGCGGCGATTCTGACGATCCTGCCGCAAGTCCTCACGGTGTTTCACGAATACGAGCATGCGGTGCTGGGGCTGATCATGATCCTGTTCATGATCTTCCTGCGCGCCGGCATCGTGCCGTCCCTCGGCATGCTGATGCGGAGGCGCGGATGAGCCTCCTGCGCGTCGACGACATCGGCATTTCGTTCGGGGGATTGAAGGCGCTCGATGCTGTGTCTTTCGTTGTCGAGCCCGGGGAGATATTCGCGCTGATCGGGCCGAACGGCGCGGGTAAGACGACGTTGTTCAACATTATCTCGGGCGTTTACCGCGCATCGCGCGGCAAGATCACGCTCGGCGATGAGGACGTAACGCAGTTTGCGCCGCATCTGCTGGCGCGGCGCGGTATGTCGCGCACGTTCCAGAATCTCCAGGTCTTCTTCCGCATGACGGCGGCCGAAAACGTCATGGTCGGTCGGCATCTGCAGGAGAAGCGCAATGTGCTGGCGCATCTCTTCGCGCTGCCGTCGGTCGCGGCGCAGAACCGCGAGACGCGCGCGAAGGCTGAAGAGCTGCTGGCGTTGGTCGGGCTCGCGAAGGATGCGGACCGAACCGCGCAGGGTTTGCCGTATGGCGCGTTGAAGCGGCTCGAAATCGCACGCGCGCTTGCGTCGGAGCCGCGCATTCTGCTGCTCGACGAGCCGGCGGCCGGATGCAATGCGGTCGAGACCGAAGAGATCGACGCCGTGATCCAGAAGATCGCGAAGCAGGGTGTGGCGGTCGTGCTGGTCGAGCACGACATGCGTCTCGTGATGAAAATTTCGAACCGCATTCATGTGCTCGAAGGGGGGCGCACGCTTGCGTCCGGTACCGCTTCTGAAGTGCGGCAGAATCCCGCAGTGATCGCGGCGTATCTCGGCAAAGCGCGCGGCGAGGAGGCGGCGGATGCTCAAGCTTGAGAACATCGTCTCGCGCTACGGCCGCATCGAAGTGCTGCATGGCGTCTCGCTGAACGTGAATGCAGGGGAGATCGTCACGCTCGTCGGCTCGAACGGCGCCGGCAAGACGACGTTGCTTCGAGTCATCTCGGGCGTGCAGCCGCGCGCGGCGGGTGAGATCACGTTCGAAGGAAAATCGATCGCGCGGATGCCGCCGCATGCGCGCGTCGCGGCCGGCATCGCGCAAGTGCCGGAAGGGCGGCAAGTGTTCGCGCCGCTGTCGATCGAGGACAATCTGCGGCTCGGTGCGTGGACGCGCAGCGACGATGTCGCGCGAGAGATCGACGACATTTACGCGATGTTCCCGATCCTGAAAGAGAAGCGCGCGCTGCCGGCAGGCGCTTTGTCGGGCGGCCAACAACAAATGCTTGCGATGGGCCGCGCATTGATGAGCAAGCCGAAGCTCTTGTTGCTCGACGAGCCGTCGATGGGGCTCGCGCCGTTGCTGATCGATCAGATCATGCGTGCGATCGTAAGCTTGCGCGAACGCGGCGTCACTCTGCTGCTGGTCGAACAGAACGTCACGGCCGCATTAGAAATTGCTGACCGCGCTTACGTGATCGAGACCGGAAAGATCGTGCTCGACGGCGAAGCCAGGACACTTGCCAAGGACGATCGCGTGCGCGCGGCTTATCTCGGTATCTAAGTGTTGCGGCCCCAAAACGGCCGTGACATAGTCCCTTCCATATTATTCTAAGCTTTTTTATAACGGGGGATATTAGTGCGTCAGTTATTGCTGCTGAGTTTTGCATCGAGTGTTCTGCTCGCCGGATGCGCAAGCTACGAAACGACTTATCTCGCGCGCGACGCTGAAGGCAGGCCGGTCGTCACGACCGTTGCGGGCACGCCGATTGTCGTCACTGCGCCGCAGAAGATCGGCTTTCTCGCGACCGAGACGACTTATGCGGTCAATGTGGTGAAGGCCAATGCGGATGGGACATCTGTCAAGATCGGCGAGAAGACTTTGACCGAGACCACGGTCGATAAAACACCGATCCAGCTGGGCTACAGTCAAGTCGCGCATCTCGATGTCAAGCGGCCATTCTACGGGACAGCGAAAAACATCATCGACCTCGAAGGACAGTATCCGACAAAGGTGTCGTCCGATGTCGACGATAAAACCTTGGGGCGCGTGCTGGATAGCGCGGACAAAGTCTTCGACAAGCTGGTCGAGAAACAGTCGGCGCCGGCCGGCGGCGAAAGCCGCAAGATCGTTTCGCAGCGCAGCTATATGATCGTCTACGATCCGGAGACGAGAAACATCCAGAGGGTGAAGCTCTAGGCCGCGAGTGTGAAGCACACGGACCTGCAGGCGGTCTTCGCGCGCTACGCAAAAGCGGCGGGCGCGCGAGGCGTAGCTTTCGGGCCGAAGGAAACGTTGTTCTCGACGCAGGGCAACCCCAATGCGGTGACGTTTTTCGTCGACGAGAAAGTGCCGTTGAGGGGAGCGAAACGGCGGCTTGCCGATGGGCGCGTGAAGATTCCGCAGTCGGTGACCGTCGCGGGTCAGACGATGCCGACCGACGTCGTCGTCTTCACTGCGAGCGAAGCACTAACGGCGAGCACGCGATCGCCTGCCGGCACGTATCGCGCTGGCGGCAAGATATCGAACCTGCAGAATACCGGAACGATCGGGTGCTTCGTCAGACGCGACGGCGACGCCGGACTGTTCGCGATGACGAATCGTCACGTAGCGCTAGATATCGGGACGCAGATTGCATTCCCGAGTTTTGACGCGAGTTTCTATTATCGCGGCGCGACGGCGGCGAGTACGGAACTCGTCGCCGACGAAGTGTTCTTGCCGCCGTTCAACGGCGCGGCCGCTTACATCGACGTCGATTGCGCGTTGGTCCGCGTGCCGGTTCAGCAGGAAGCTGCGTTCACCCCAGAGATCCCGGTTTTCGGTGCGCCGCAGGGCGTATTCGTTCCTAACGCAGCGTCGCCGCAGGCTTATGCGCAGTCGCTGCTCAATCGGCCGGTTTACTCCTACTCGTGGCAGTCCAAGGCGCGGCAAGGCGTCGTGTCGCACATCTATTATGTCTATCAGAGTGCGGGTGGCATGCAGCGGATCGCGTGCTTCTTGGTACGCAGTATCGACCAATTCCCGCCGGGCATCTTGGGAGATTCCGGCAAGCTCTGGATGACGAAAGTCAACGGCATCAATCAGGCAGTCGGCCTGCATTCGGGAGTCGTGGCGGAGACCCAGACCGGCCCTCGTTTCGCGATGGCGAGGGATTTCTCGGCGATCGCGCGATTCTTTAAAGTGCGGCTGGTTTAGCCCTCATTGAGAGTAGCGTTGCCGCTTCGCGCAATGACGCCATCTAGCCGCCCGCCAGCACCAATTCGCATTTCGCGTTGGCGAACATCTTCTGCGCGGCCTGAGACGGCGCGCGGTCGGTGATCACCGTCGTCATGTCGGAGATCTGCGCGAGCTTGCAGGCCGCGACGCGATTGAACTTCGAATGATCGACGAGGAGGATGCGGCGGCGCGCATTGGCGATCATCGCTTGCGCCACGACCACCTCTTCGTCCCGATATTCCAGCAGCCAACCATCCGTATCGATGCCGCCGCAGCTCGTGATCAGCACATCGCAGCGGTAGCGATTGGCGAAGTCGGCGGCGGCCGGGCCGGCGAGCGCGTGATTGTTCCGCTGCCACATGCCGCCGGTGACCTGCACTGAAATGTCGGGATCGCGGGCGAGGTGCTCGGCCGCGACCGTCGAATTGGTGATGACGCGTAGTCCCGGAAGTTTGAGCGCCGCGATGGCTTCGGCCGTCGCCTCGATTGTCGTGCCCGGTGTGAGAAAGACTGACGAGCCGGGTGCGAGCATCGCGGCTGCGGCTTTGGCAATGGCCGTCTTCTCGTCCGCATTTTCGATGTGGCGGTGCACGTAGTCGGTGTTCGACGTGCTCGACATGACGCTGGCGCCGCCATGGTGGCGGCGAAGCAGGCCGCGATCGGCCAGATCCTGCAAGTCGCGGCGGATGGTCTGCGGTGTGACATCGAAGTTCGCGACGAGCTCGTCGATGCCCGCATAGCCGCGGCGCATCAGAATATCGAGGATGCGGTCGTGACGTTCCTGCATGCGCTCTCCGCCGGGCCTCCCTAAGGTCCCGAATGTTCGTTCTGACGCAACTATAGCTCACAAATGCGCGAAAAGGAAAATGTGACTTGCGAAAACGAACAACCCGTGCCTGGATATCTTCAATAACGAACGTAAAACCCGGGAGGAAGGCATGAAGAGGTTCTTCGGCGCGTGCGTGGCTGCCTTGTTGGCTACCGCCGTTCCGGCTGCTGCGCAAAGCTTCGATTGGAAGTCGCAGAACGGCCAGACCATCAATCTGATGTTCAACAACCACCCGTGGTCGCAAGCAATGCGCGACCTCGTGAAAGACTTTCAGGCCAAGACCGGCATCACGGCGCGCGTTGAAATCTTCAACGAAGAGCAATACCGCGCACGCTTGCAGACGCTGATGCAGGGCAAGTCGGCGGACATGGATGTGTTCATGTCGCTGACCAGCCGCGAAGGCGCGATCTTCAACCGCGCGGGCTGGTACGCCGACCTCGCGCCGATGATCAAGAACGCGTCGCAGACGGCGCCGGACTTCAACTACGAAGATTTTGGCGCGTCGATCCGCGCGGCGTCGACATTCGGCCAGCAGGTGGTGGCTATCCCGATCAACCAGGAAGGCCCGCTGTTCTACTGGCGCAAGGACCTCTTCGAGAAGTGCAAGGTTGCCGAGCCGAAATTCCTTGAGGAGCTCGCGACGGCGGCGGCTGCGCTCAAGAAGTGCGATGCGAACCAGGGCGTCTGGGCGGCACGCGGTATTCGTAGCATCACGCCGTATGCGCTCGCCGGGTTCGTCTACAACTCGGGCGGTTCGTTCATGACGCCGGACGGCAAGCCGGGCATGGAACAGCCGAACACGATGAAGGGTCTCGAACTCTACGCGACGATGTTGCGTGACTATGGCCCGCCCGGCGCGCTGAACCACACCTTCACGCAGATCACCGAGCTGCTCGGCCAAGGCCGCGTTGCGATGACGCACGAGTCGAGCAACGAATTCGCCAACATTACGCGCTTCCCGAACCGCGCCAACGATCTCGGTGTCAAGGTTCTGCCGCCGGGTAAGGACTCGGGCGTCTCGAAGCCGGTCGCGATCGGCTGGACCGTCGCGATCTCGGCGAATTCGAAGAGGCAGCAAGCCGCGTGGCTGTTCCTGCAATGGGCGACAAGCCGCGAAGTGCAGACGAAGCTTGTCAACAACGGCGTCGCGCCGCCGCGCGCCAGCGTCTTCCAGGGCGAAGAGTTCAATGCCTGGACGAAGGAAATGCCGATCCGCAAGGCTTGGGCCGACGCGCTGATCGAACTCGGCAAAACCGGCACCGGCGTCTACCAGACGAACACCGATCGCGTGCCGGAAGCGCGCGACATCATCGGTGGCGCCATGCAGGCGATTTATCAAGGCAAGTCGCCGGCCGAAGCCGCCAAGACCGCCGACGCCGAACTCGCGAAACTTCAGTAAGCGCAAAGGAGAGCGGGGCGCTTTCCGTAAGAGCGCCTCGCTTCAAACATGGCACAGAGCGGTACGCGTAACAGTTATCGGTGGATGGTGGCGCCGGCGGTGATCTTCGCCGCAGCGATGATCGTCTACCCGTTCTGTTACGCGCTCTGGCTTTCGTTCAGCGACGTGCAGCTCGGCAGCGATCCGCGCTTCATCGGCTTCGGCAACTACACGCGGATGCTGGCCGACGGCGAATTCTGGAACGGCCTGCGTCTCACCTTCTTCCTCTATTTCATGGCGCTCGGCGCGCAGCTCGTGCTGGGCACGTGGCTCGGCTTGCTGCTGGCGCGTTCGCAATCGGCGCGCGGGCTCGTGCGCACCGTGATGGTGTCGCCCTTCATGCTGCCGCCCGTTGTGATCGGCATGATGGCGATCGTGATTCTCGACCCGAGCTTCGGCATCGCGAATTGGATATTGGCGCAGGTCGGGCTGCCGCCGGCGCTGTGGCTCTCCGATCCCTCCACGGTGATGGTCACGATCGCGGCGCTCGACACGTGGCAGTGGACGCCGTTCGTCGCGCTGATCGTGATGGGTGGCTATCTTTCGCTGCCGCATGACGTCTTCGAGGCGGCCGAGATGGACGGCGCGAACGGCTGGTTCCGCTTCCGCTACGTCACGCTGCCGCTGTTGATGCCGACGCTGATCACCGCCACGGTGCTGCGCAGCGTCGACATCCTGCGGTTCTTCGATGTCATCTACATCACGACGCAAGGTGGCCCCGGCAACGCGAGCACGACGCTCAACATTCTGGCGTATCGCCGCGGCTTCGAATTCTCCGAACTTGGCTACGCGAGCGCCGTGATGGTGACGCTGTCCGCGATCGTTTTCGGCTCGGTGCTTGTATTCGCGCGTTTGAGGAAGGCCGCCGCATGGTGAACCCAAAAACAAAGCGCACGTTCGATACGATCCAGCTCGTCATCGTGCTGGTCGTGCTCGCGCTGCCGATCGTCTGGACCTTCATGTCGGCATTCAAGCCGCGCACCGAAGTTGCCGCGATCCCGCCGAAGCTGTTCTTCACGCCGACACTGGAGAACTTCGTCGAGCTCTTCTCGCGCAACGACTTCATGCACAACACGCTCAACAGCCTGATCGTTGCGGTCGGTTCGACTGTGCTCGGCCTTGTGTTAGGTGTTCCGGCCGCATTCGCGATGGCGTGGCACCGCATGTCATGGCCCGCGACGGCGACGCTGTTCGCGCGCATGGCGCCCGGCACGTTGTTCCTGTTGCCGTGGCTGTTGATGTTTAGCCAGGTCGGCATGGTCGGTGGCTACTGGGTTCTCATTCTGACTCATGCGGCGATCACGCTGCCGATCGTGATCTGGGTGCTGCTACCGTATTTCGAATCCGTGCCGCGCGAGATCGTCGAGAGCGCGCAGATCGATGGCGCGCGGCAGGATCAGACGCTGCTGCTGGTCGTGCTGCCGGTCGCGATGTCCGGCGTCGTCGTCGCGTCGATCCTCTCCTTCGTGTTCTCGTGGAACTACTTTCTGTTCGCGCTGGTGCTGTCGGGGATCGAGACGAAGACGGCGATCGTTGCGAGTTTCAACTTCGTCGGCGAAGGCGTCACCAACTGGGGGGCGCTGATGGCGGCTGCCGTCGTGATCGCACTGCCGCCGTTGATCCTAACCTTGTTGATTCAGAAGCGGCTGGTCGGTGGCCTCGCCGCAGGAGCCGTCAAAGGATGAGAGCTGCGAAATTTCACGGCGAAGGCCGCATAACGATCGAAACGGTGGCGGATCCGGTGCCGGGCGACGGCGAAGTCACGGTGCGTGTCACGGCTTGCGCGCTGTGCGGCAGCGATTTCCGTCCGTGGCGCAACGGGTGGCCGGTCACCTCCGGTCACGAGATCGGCGGAGTCATCGATCAGCCGGGACATCCGCGCCATGGCGAGCGCGTCGTCGCCTATATCCCGGTGTTCTGCGGCACGTGTGAAGAATGTACAGCCGGCCGCACGCATCTCTGCACGGCCGAAGAGGTTCGCAAGCTCATCGGCTGGCAGCGCAACGGTGGCTATGCCGAGAAGTTGGTGGCGCCGGAGCGCTGCTTGCTCAAAGTGCCGGACGACATTTCGGATAAGCTCGCGCCGTTGCTGCTCGACACGATCGGCACGACGGCGCACGGCGTGCGCCTCGCGCAACGTATTGTGCCGAACGGGCGCGCGCTGGTGCTCGGCGCAGGGCCGATCGGACTTGGCGCGATCATCGTACTGAACCGCATGGGTTACGGACCGATCGACGTCGTCGATCCGACCGACTATCGCGCGGCCTTCGCGGAATCGCTGGGTGCGAAACGTACGTCGCCGGAGGCTGCCGAGCAGGGGCGTTACGCACTTGTTATCGAGGCGAGCGGTAAGGATGCGGCGCGTCAGGTCGCACTTGAAGCCGTCGCACCGGAAGGCGCGATCGTGCAGATCGGCGAATCCGATGCGTGGGCGATCAAGGAAACGCGCTCGATCCGCCTCAAGGACTTCTTCCTGATCCGGTCGTTTTATTTCCCGATCGGAGATTACGAGCCGAATATCGAATTGCTGCGCGCCGACAAGGACAAGTATGAACGTCTGGTCGACGGCGAAGCCGACCTCGACGGCCTTTCGGATCTCTTTCAAGCCTTTTCGCGCGGCGAGAAGCTGAAGCCGCAACTGGTGCCGGCATGACGCGGATCGTCTGCGTCGGCAATGGCGTTCTCGACCAAGTCTACGAGGTCGATGCATTGCCGCGCGCGGGCGTGAAGACGACGGCACTCGCTTTCCGTGAAGGCGGCGGCGGCCCGGCCGCGACAGCCGCCATCGCAATCGCGCGTCTCGGCGGCAATGCGGCCTGGTGGGGACGCATCGGCGACGACAGCGCCGGGACCTTCATCAGCGGCGCGTTGGGAGACGCCGGCGTCGATCTCTCAGGCCTCGCGGTGCTGCCGGGTGCGCGCACGGTGCGCGCCGCCGTGATCGTCGATCGCACCGGCGAGCGCAGCATTCTGGTCGATCGCAGCGGATTGCCGACCGATGCGTCCGTGCTGCCTTACGACAATCTTTCGGATGAGCCCGTGATGCTGGCGGACAGCCGCTGGCCGGAAGGCTCGGAAGCCGCGTTGCGTCGCGCGAGCGAGCTTGGTTTGACGCGCGTGTTCGACGCGGACGGCGGCAATGTCGACATGCTCGGCCGCCTTGCGCGGCTCGCGGATCACATCGTGTTCTCGCAAGAGGGCTTGCGCGATCTCGTCGGCGAGGGCGAACCCGAAGAGCAACTGCGCCGCGCGGCCGAGCGCTTCGACGGCGTTCTCGCGGTGACGTGCGGTGGCTCCGGCAGTCTCTGGTGGATCGACGGCACGATCACTCGCGTCGGCGCTTTCCCGGTGCAGGTGCGCGACACTACCGGATGCGGCGATGTTTTTCACGGCGCTTACGCGCTCGGTCTTGCGGAGGCAATGCCACCGCTCGAGGCCGCGCGCTTTGCTTCCGCGGTTGCGGCCATGAAGGCCGCGAACGGCAACGGATGGAACGGAACACCCGACCGCGCTTCGGTCGAACAACTCATGAAGATGGAGACGGATCGATGAAACTTTCCCCCGGAAAACTGTGGGGCCAACGCAGGCTCGCCGACGCGAATGGCTCATGGGCCATGCTCGCGATCGACCAGCGCACGCCGCTGTTCGTGCCGATCGCCGAAAAGCGCGGCACTAAAGAGCCGCCGGTCGAGGATATCGTCGAGGTGAAGCGTCTCATCACGCAGCATCTCGCGCCGAAGGCATCCGCGATCCTGATCGATCCGCTTTACGCTTATACGCAGGGCATCAACGAAATTCCGCCGCAGACCGGCCTCGTGCTCTCGTACGAGCACTCGATCACCGAGAACACGCCGCAGGGTCGCAAGTCCTTCCCGATCCCGAACTGGTCAGTCGGTAAAACGCGCCGCATCGGCGGCGACGCCGTGAAGGTTCTGGTCTGGTACCGCGCCGATGCTGCGCCGGAAATCCGCGCGCACCAAGAAGCCTTCGTGTTGGCGGCGGCAGAAGCCTGCCGCGCGAACGACATCGTGATGTTGCTCGAAGTTTTGATCTACCCGCTTCCAGGGGAAGACCCGGCTTCGATTGCGCCGCGCCGCGAACAGCTCGTGCTCGACTCGATCAAGCCGTTCACGGATCCGAAGTATGCGATCGACATCTTCAAGGTCGAGCCTCCGGGCGTGATCCACAACGTGCCGGATCCGAACGGCAAGGAGGCTGCGGCTCTGCAGAAGAGCTACAACAAGATGGCGGCCATGCTTCCGCGTCCGTGGGTGATGCTGTCGGCCGGTGCCGAGTCCGACGACTTCGAGCGCACGATGCACTACGCATATCGCTCGGGCGCTGCGGGTTATCTCGCGGGCCGCGCCGTGTGGTCTCAGGCTTTCTCGCACTTCCCGGACTACAAGGCGATGGAGAAAGGCCTCATCAACGATAGCGTTGGGGTGCTCGATCGCCTCAACGCGCTGACGGCGAAGATGGGCAATCCCTGGCACAAGCACGCGGCTTTCGGCGGCAAGATTCCGCAGCCGGATGTGGATGCGAAATTTCCGGCCGGCTACGAAGACTTCAAAGCCGCAGGCTGAGGACTTTGAGTGGTCGCATTTTCGTCACGCGAACCGGTATCCACTTCGCTTGAAAATGCTTTTTCCACGGCCTGCTTCTCCTGGTGGGCCGCTTCGCGCGAAGCAATCCGGTGTCAGTGCCTCGTCCCGGATTGCTTCGTCGGCGCGATTTTTCGCGCAGTGAGTCTTAGCGCGGATACTCCAACTGAACGGCGACGAAATCTCGCGTCGCGTCACCGTAGCGGACCGCGATGGCGTCGAGTGTTTCGTCGAGATTCTTCGCAGGCGCAGTGCCGATTTGCGGTAGACGTTTTGCCTCCGGCCAATCAGCCGCGACCTGGTCCGGTGCAATCTTCAGACCGTTGCGTGACGTGACAGCGCCCGGCGCGAAAGCAATCGCGCGCGAGCGGAACGTACGCGACCACGCATCGACGACAAGCGCGAGCGTGACCTCATCGACATTCTGATCGAGCGGAACTCCTAGCTGCTCGTGGCCCCAAACCGCGGCCTTGTTCGTGATCGCCGTGACGGCGAAGGGCCGATTGAACTTGAACGCATCGCTGACGTGACGCGCATCCCAGTGCGCGAGGCCGAGATCGCGCGCGATTGCTTCCGCCTTCGTGCGGCCCGCGATGGCTTCGACCAGTGTGAGCGATAGCGGCATCGAAGCGGAGATGCCGGTGGTGGTGACGACGCCGTCGTTCACGACGATGCGGCGATCCGGCACGTAATCGATCGACGGGTGTTTGTCGCGCATGCCTTTGAGGAACCACCAGTGTGTGGTGCCGCGCTTGCCGTCGAGCAGACCCGTGTTGGCGACGACTGTCGCGCCGGCGCAAACGCCGATGATAACGGCGCCTTTCTTGCGCTGGTCCTTGAGCCAAGCCATCACTTCAGGATCGTCGTCGCGGCTCATCGCCGGAACAATGACGTAGTCGGCGCCGTCCGGCATGCGCTTGTCGAAGTCGGCGGTCGTTTCCTGCGCCTCGATGGTGAGGGACGGATAGAGCCTTATCGGGCCCTGCCGTGTGGCGAGCGCTGCGACGTCTGCTACATCGGCGCGCTTGAGGATGCCGTAGGGCATGAGATAGTCGGTGACTTCGGTCGCGTCATTAAGGCCGATGATGGCGACGGTGGGGCGCGCGCGGCGTGGCTTCAACGCTGCGAGGATCGCGTCATTCTCTTCCTTCGCGATCGGCGGCGCTTTTGCGGTCGACGCAGGCGGGAGCGTGAGGACCCAGCCGCCGAAACCGATCGCGCCAAGCAGGATGAGCCCCAGGACTGTCCACAACAGCTTCTTCATCATTCTCCGACTCGTGGGTGATGTTGCCTGGTAACGCGTGAGCCGGTGGCTAGTTCACGCGGCCTTGCCGGGGCTGCGGCGGAAGGCCGTCGATAAACACGTTGTCCGGCGACCACCCGCCGCCGAGCGCTTGAAACAAGCTGCTGGTCGCGAGGAGTTTTTGCAGACGGACTTGCACCAGCGTGTTCTCGGCCTGGAATAACGTGAGCTGCGTTTGCAGCACTGTGATCAGGTTGACGGTGCCGCCATTGAGCTGCGTCTCAGCGACGTCGAAGGCGCGGCGTGACGCCGCGACGGCGGCTTGCTGAAGGCGCTCCTGCAACGTGTATTGCTGGACAGCGACGAGGGCTTTGTCGACATCCGCGAAAGATGACAGCACGGCTTTGCGATACGTCTCGAGATACTGCATCTGAACGCCGCGCGCCTGCGCGAGCTGGTTGCGCAGCAGGAAGCCGTCGAAGATCGGCTGCGTCAGGCCGGCGGCGAGCGTGTAGTACCATGCGCCGGGCACGAACAGCGACGCCAGCGCGGCGCTCTGATAGCCGGTGCTGGCGGTCAATTGAATCTGCGGGAAGAGCGCGGCGCGTGCCGAGTCGACGCTGTAGTTCGATGACGCGAGTTGCGCCTCGGCAAGACGAACGTCCGGACGTTGGTAGAGAAGTTGTGAGGGTAGACCTGGGCGAATGCGCGGCACTGCGAGCTGCCGCATCGAGCCACCCGCAACACTGATGTTTGCGGGTGGACGCGCGACCAGCACGGCGAGCGTCGCAATATTTTGACGGACGATGATTTCGAGCGGCGGGATCGAGGCGCGCTGGTTGGCGACAAGCGCTTCCTGCTGCGAGACGTCGAGCTGCGAAGTCGTGCCGGCAGTAAATTGGCGGCGGATCAGCGAGAGGATGCGCTCGGCGGCCGCGAGATTGTTGCGAGCGACGCGCAACTGATCCTGCGCGCTCAGGATGGCAAAGTAGGAATTGACCACAGCGGAGACCGTCGAGATCGTCACGACCTCACGGTTGAAGCGAGCAAGATCGGCGTTTTCTTCGGCGGCGAGCAGGGCAGAACGGTTCTTGCCCCAAAAGTCGATCATGTAACTTGCGGTGAGGCCAACATTGTACTGGCTGCGCGTTACCGCGCCGGTGGTGCTCGACGCAGGCGTGCGGCTGCGCTGCGCATTCGCGGTGCCGGTGAGTTGCGGGAACAGCGGCGCCGCTGCGATACCGGCTTGTGCTTCGGCCTGCACGATCTGCGCGGAGGCGATCGCGATATCGATGTTGTAAACGTTCGCGTCTTCGATGAGCGTGTTGAGCTCCTTCGAGCCGAAGCCGCGCCACCACTGAGCGACAGCCGGAGCCGTCTCGGCCGGGCGCTGCGGGCCGTTGCGGTAGTTCTCGGGAATTTCGAGGTTGACGGCTGGGCGATCCGGCGTCAGCAGGCAGCCTCCCAATGCAAGCGCGAGGGCCGGCGCGAGCAACGCGCGCGCAGCGATCGACCTTGCTGTCGCGACAGCCTTGACCATGGATCGTTCGTCCGCTTTCCCGGAATCCGGCTTCGCACACTCCGTGAGGCAGAACAACGGCGAGGTTGCGCCGGATGGGGTTCGCTGCGCGATTTGCACAACGTGTTGCGCGATTCCCCTAGGTCCAAACACTGGCAAGTCGAGGCATTCCAAAATTCGAGCGAATCACTCGCCGGGTTGCGGTAACGGCGTTGCATGGCCTCGGCCACGCCGGCGCAGCATGCGCAGGCGGAAGCGGTCGAGGTAGAGGTAGATCACCGGCGTCGTGTAGAGTGTCAGGATCTGGCTGAGGATGAGGCCGCCGACAATCGCGATGCCGAGCGGCTTGCGCAGCTCGCTGCCTTCGCCGTAGCCGATGGCGAGCGGCAAGGCGCCGAGTAGAGCCGCCATCGTCGTCATCATGATGGGGCGGAAGCGAAGCAGGCACGCTTCGTAGATCGCATCGAATGACGAGAGGCCCCGCGTGCGTTCGGCTTCAAGCGCGAAGTCGATCATCATGATCGCGTTTTTCTTCACGATGCCGATCAGCAGGATGACGCCGATCAGCGCCATCAGGCTGAACTCCGTCCCGAAGACCATGAGCGCCAGCAGCGCGCCGACACCGGCGGATGGCAGCGTCGATAGTATCGTGATCGGGTGGACGTAGCTCTCGTAGAGCATGCCGAGCACGATGTAGATCGTCAGCATCGCGGCAAGGATGAGCAGCAGCTGATTGCGCTGCGTGTCCTCGAAGACGCGGGCGGTGCCGGCCGAGGTGCCGCGCACGGTCGCTGGGACGCCGATGCGGTTCATGGCGGCTTCGATGGCGGCGACAGCGGTGCCCAGCGAACCGCCGGGCGGCAGGTTGTAGGTGATCGTCGTCGCGGCGAGCAGGCCCTGGTGGTTGACCGAGAGCGGCGTCGTGCCTTGGCTAAAACGCGCGACCGCGGAGAGCGGGATCATGGTCGACGGCGTGGTGCTTACGGCTGCGCCGCTCGACGCGCCGCCGCGTCCGGTCTGGCCGATCGAATTATTGGCGAGATTGCGCGCGGCGCTCGATGTCGTTGCGGTCTGACCCGGCGCGACGACGGTGCCGGCGAGAGCATTGGTTGCGAGCGAGCCGGAGACGGTGCCGCCCGAGGTGCTGATGAAGACATTCTTCAGCGTTTCGGGATTCTGCCAGTATTCGGGCGCGACCTCCATGATGACGCGATACTGGTTGCGGGCGACAAAGATCGTCGAAACGGAACGCTGGCCGAAAGCGTCGTAAAGCGTGTTGTTGATCTGCGCGACCGTGATGCCGAGCCGGGCGGCGGCGTCGCGGTCGATCGTCAGCACGGACTGCAGGCCCTTGTCCTGCTGGTCACTGTTCACGTCGACGAGGCTCGGCTCGTTCTGCAAAGCGGCTGCGATCTTCGGCGCCCATTCGCGCAGCTCGGACAGGGACGAGCCGGTCAATGTGTATTGATATTGCGCGTTGCCGGTGCGGCCGCCGGCACGAATGTCCTGCACGGCTTGGAGGAAGAGGTTCGCGCCCGGTACGACGGCGAGCTGGCCACGCAGCCGCGCGATGATCTGGTCGGCCGGGGCGTCGCGGTCTTTCAACGGCTTCAGCGAGACGAACATGAAGCCGGAATTGACCTGGCCGCCGCCCGTGAAGCCGACGACCGTCTCGACGGCCGGGTCGCGCTGCACGATCTCGACGAACTGCCGCAGCTTCTGCTGCATCAGTTGAAACGAGATGCTCTGGTCGGCCTGAATGCCGCCGATCAGGCGGCCAGTGTCCTGCTGCGGGAAGAAGCCTTTCGGGATTACGCCGTAGAGGTGAACGTTGAGCCCGACAACAGCGAGCAGGATCAGCATCAACGTCTTCGGGTGGCGAAGCGCAGCGTCCAGGCTGCGCCGATACCCGTTCAGCATCATCTCGAAGAAGCGTTCGCTGATGCGATAGAAGCGGCCGCGGCGCTCGTCGTGATGGCCGCGCAGCATCATCGCGCACATCATCGGCGTCGTCGTCAGCGAGACGACCAGCGAGATCGCAATGGCGATCGAGATCGTCATGGCGAATTCGCGGAACAGGCGGCCGACAATGCCGCCCATGAAGATGATCGGGATGAATACCGCGATCAGCGACACGCTCATCGACAGCACCGTGAAGCCGACCTCGCGCGCGCCCTGCAAGGCGGCTTCGACACGCGACATGCCGGCTTCGATATGCCGCTGGGTGTTTTCGAGCACCACGATGGCGTCGTCGACGACGAAGCCGGTTGCGACCGTGAGCGCCATGAGCGACAGATTGTTGAGGCTGTAGCCCATCAGATACATGATCGCGAAGGTCGCGATCAGCGAGACCGAGACGGCGACAACGGGAATGAACGTGGCGCGTCCGCTCCTCAGGAAGATGAAGACGACGAGGACGACCAGAAAGACCGCGAGCACGAGCGTGAACTCTACGTCGTGCAAGGACGCGCGGATGGTGGTCGAGCGATCCGCCGCGACCGTGATGTCGATCGCGGGCGAGATCGACGCGCGCAGTTCAGGCAGAAGACCGCGGATTTCATCGACGATGCCGATGATGTTGGCGCCGGGTTGTCGCCGCACCAGCAGCAGGATCGAAGGCTTGCCGTTGGCAAGGCCCGCGTTGCGCAAATTCTCGACCGAGTCGACGACTTCGGCGACATCGCGCAAACGGACGGCGGCCCCGCTGCGATACGCGATGACGAGATCGCGGTATTCGGCGGCAACGCGCGCCTGATCGTTCGCGTAGATCTGGTAGTGGCGCTCGTCGACGTCGATCGAACCTTTCGGCGCGTTGGCATTCGCGCTCGCGATGGCGGCGCGCACGTCTTCGAGGCCGATGCCGTATTTATAGAGCGCCTGCGGTGTCAGCTCGATGCGCACCGCCGGCAACGAGCCGCCGCCGATCTCGACTTCGCCAATGCCTTCGACCTGCGAGAGCTTCTGCGCCAGCACGGTGCTGGCGGCGTCATACATGTCGCCGCGCGATACGGTGTCGGAGGTCAGCGCAAGAATGATGACCGGCGCGTCGGCCGGGTTGACCTTCCGGTAGGTCGGGTTCGACCGCATGCTGGTCGGCAAATCGGCGCGCGCCGCGTTGATCGCGGCCTGCACGTCACGCGCCGCGCCGTTGATGTCGCGGTTGAGCGCAAACTGCAGCGTGATGCGCGTCGAGCCGGTCGAGCTCTGCGACGTCATCTCGGTAACGTCCGCGATAGTGCCAAGGCGACGCTCGAGCGGGGCCGCAACGGTGTTGGCGACGTCCTCGGGGCTCGCGCCGGGCAGTTGTGCGCGGACCGAGATAGTCGGGAAGTCGACCTCGGGCAGCGGCGAGACCGGAAGCTGGAAGAAGGCAACGATGCCGACAGCCGCCAGTCCGATGGTCAGCAACGTGGTTGCGACCGGGCGGCGGATGAAGGGTGCGGAGAGATTCACGGCCGTTCACCTGCCGGGATGTATCGCTCCTCCTTGCCGCTGAAGCGCTGAGCGAGACGATCGAACCACAGATAGATGACCGGCGTCGTGTAGAGGGTCAGCACCTGGCTGAATAGCAGGCCGCCGACGATGGACACGCCGAGCGGATTGCGCAGTTCCGAGCCTGCGCCGGTTCCGAGCATCAGCGGTAGTGCGCCGAGAACAGCGGCGAGGGTCGTCATCAGAATCGGGCGGAAGCGGAGCAGGCAGGCCTGATAGATCGCGTCTTCGGGTTTCATGCCCTCGTTGCGTTCGGCATCGAGCGCGAAGTCGATCATCATGATCGCATTCTTTTTCACGATGCCTATCAGCAGAATGATGCCGATGATCGCGATGATGGTCAGCTCGTGACCTGTCGCCATCAGAGCGAGCAACGCGCCGATGCCGGCAGACGGCAGCGTCGAGAGGATCGTGATCGGGTGGATGAAGCTCTCGTAGAGCACGCCGAGCACGATGTAGACCGTGACGATCGCCGCGATGATGAGGAAGATCTGCTTCGTCAGCGAATTCTGGAACGCCAGCGCCGCGCCCTGGAAATTCGTCGTCATGCTGGCGGGCAGGTCCATGTCGGCCTGTACTTTTTTGATCGCCGTGACGGCCTCGCCGAGCGAGACGCCGGGCGTCAGGTTGAACGACACGGTGGCGGACGGGAATTGGCCGAGATGCGAGATCTGCAACGGCGCGACCGTCTCGCGGATCGTCGCGAGCGTCGACAGTGGCACCGGCGTGCGGCCGACCGACGACGGCAGATAGATCGATTTGAGTGCTTCGAGCGATGTCTGCAGCGACGGGTCCGCTTCGAGAATGACGCGGTATTGGTTGGAGTTGGTGAAGATCGTCGAGACGATGCGCTGGCCGTAGGAATCGTAGAGCGCATTGTCGATCGTGGCGGGCGTGATGCCGAAGCGTGCCGCCTGATCGCGATCGATGTCGACGAAGACCGCGAGGCCGTTGTTCGATGCGTCGGTCGCGACGTCGGTGAGTTCCGGCAATTCGCGCAGGCGCTCGATCAGCTTCGGTGTCCATTCGGCGAGCTGCTTGCCGTCGACGTCCTGCAGAATGAATTGATACTGCGTGCGGCTCACCGTGCCTTCGACCGAGAGATCTTGCACGGGTTGTAGGTAGACGCGGATGCCGGTGAGCGACGCGGTGCTATCCTTCAGTCGCTCCATGATTTCGGTGACGTGCGCCTTGCGTTTTTCGTGCGGCTTCAGATTGATCAGCAAGCGCCCGCTGTTGAGCGTCGTGTTGGTGCCATCGACGCCGATGAATGAAGAGAGGCTTTCGACATCCGGGTCCTGCAAGATGACGGCGGCAAGTTTCTGCTGCCGCTCGGCCATCGCGGCGAAGGAGACGGACTGCGGCGCTTCCGAGATCGCCTGGATGACGCCGGTGTCCTGCAGCGGGAAGAAGCCCTTCGGGATCATCACGTAGAGAACGCCGGTGAGGACAAATGTCGCGAGCGCGACGAGCAATGTCAGCGTCTGGTGATTGAGGACGACCTTGAGCGTGCGGCCGTAGGCTTCCACGAGCCCGTCGAAAAATTCGCGGCTTTTGCGCTGAAACCAATTCTCCGGCGTGTCTTCGGGCGGGCGCAAGAGTTTCGCGCAAGCCATCGGCACGAGCGTCAACGAGACGACGCCGGATATCAGGATCGTCACCGATAGCGTGATGGCGAATTCGCGGAATAGGCGGCCGACGACGTCCGCCATGAAAAGCAGCGGGATCAGCACGGCGATCAGCGAGACGGTGAGCGAGATGATGGTGAAGCCGATCTGTTCCGAGCCGCGCAGCGCGGCTTCGAGCGGCGTTTCGCCTTCTTCGATGTAGCGCTGGATATTCTCGATGACGACGATGGCGTCGTCGACGACGAAGCCGGTTGCGATGGTGAGCGCCATCAGCGAGAGATTGTTGAGGCTGAAGCCGGCGAGGTACATAATGCCAAGCGTGCCAACGAGCGAGAGCGGCACCGAGAGGCTCGGGATCAACGTCGCGCGCGTCGAGCGCAGGAAGACGAAGATCACCAGCACGACCAGCATGACGGCAAGCGCGAGCTCGTACTGCACGTCGCGCACCGAGGCGCGGATCGTCGTGGTGCGGTCGGTCAGGATCTGCACTTCGATCGCAGCCGGCAGCGCCGCCTGCAACTGCGGCAGCAGCGCCTTGATGCCTTCGACCGCCGCAATGACGTTGGCGCCGGGTTGGCGCTGCACGTTCACGATAATCGCCGGCTTGCTGTTCATCCAGGCGCCGAGCTTGTCGTTCTGCGCGCCGTCGACGACTTCGCCGACATCCTTGAGGCGCACCGGCGCGCCGTTTTTGTAGGCGACGACGAGGTTGGCGTAATCCTTCGGATCGCGGATCTGATCGTTGGCGTTGATCGTCTGCGCGCGGATCGGGCCGTCGAAGCTGCCCTTCGGCGTGTTGACGTTGGCGGTGTTGAGCACCGAGCGCAGGTCGTCGATGTTGAGGCCGTAAGCGGCGAGCTTGCGGATATCGGCGCGGATGCGCACGGCGGGGCGCTGGCCGCCGCTCAGCGCGACAAGACCGACGCCGGGCAGCTGCGAGATTTTCTGCGCAAGCCGCGTATCGATGAGATCCTGCACCTGCGTCAGCGGCATCGTTGCCGAGGTGACGCCGAGCGTGAGGATCGGCGCGTCGGCCGGATTGACCTTGGCGTAGGTCGGCGGGGCGGGAAGGTCGGAGGGCAGGAGGTTGCCGGCCGCGTTGATCGCGGCTTGCACCTGTTGTTCGGCGATATCGAGCGAGATGTTGAGGTTGAACTGCAACGTGATGACGGAGGCGCCCGCTGAACTCACCGAACTCATCTGGTTGAGGTTCGGCATCTGGCCGAGCTGCACTTCGAGCGGCGCGGTGATCGACGACACCATCACGTCCGGGCTCGCGCCCGGATAGAAGGTCTGGATCTGGATCGTCGGATAGTCGACTTCAGGCAGCGCCGCGATCGGCAGGAAGCGATACGCCAACATGCCCGAGAGCATGATCGCGATCATCAGCAGCGTTGTCGCGACCGGCCTAAGGATAAACGGGCGTGACGGGCTCATCGCGGTGCAGCTGGCTGCCCTGACGGGGCGGGCTGCCCTGACGGGGCGGGCTGCCCTGACGGGGCGGGCTGCCCTGACGGGGCGGGCTGCCCTGCGGGAGCCGGCTGCCCTGCGGGAGCCGGTTGCCCTCCGGGACCTGGCTGCGCCGGCTGATCAGTCGCGGCAGGCGGCGGCGCGGTGTCTTCCGGCGTCTCGCGCTGTCCGCGTGCGTCTTCGCGGCGACGCCGGCCTTCGCCGTTGCCACGCTGACGCGGTGCGGCCGGGGTCACGTTCTGGTCGGCTTCGGAGCGGACGTTGATCGCCGCGCCGTCGCGCAGGCGATCCGCGCCATCGACGACGATCTTGTCGCCAGGCTTCAATCCATCCAGCACTTCGACCTTGTCGCCTTCGGTGGCGCCGAGCGTCACCTTGCGAACCGAGACCGTGTTGTTGTCGTTGACGATGTAGACGAAGGTGCCGGGCACGCCGCGTTGCACCCCTGCGGTCGGCATCACCACGGCGTCTTTGTGCGTGTCGACCAGCAAGCGGATGTTGACGAACTGGTTCGGATAAAGCGTGCGCTGTTCGTTGGTGAAGTTCGCGCGCAGCTTGATGGTGCCGGTGGTCGCATCGATCTGGCTGTCGAAAGTCTCCAGCGTGCCATCCGCGATTTTGCGGCGTGCGCCGCGATCGAAGGCGGTGACGGGGAGCTTCGCGCCTTCGCGCAAACGCTTGGCGATCGCCTGCAGATTGTCTTCCGGCACCGTGAACATGACGCTGATCGGCAGCAGCTGCGTGATAACGACAAGGCCGTTGGTGTCGCCTGGCGTCACGTAGTTGCCCTGGTCGACGATGCGGAGGCCGATGCGGCCATCGCTCGGTGCCGTGATCCGCGTGAAGGCGAGATTGACCTCTGCGGCGCGGACCTGCGCCTGATCGGAGGCGACCGTGCCTTGATATTGCGCGACGAGAGCGGTTTGCGTGTCGAGCGTTTGGCGCGGGATTGCGTTTTGCGCGGCGAGACCCTTGTAGCGTTCGAGGTCGACCTGCGCGCCTTTCAGCAAAGCTTCATCGCGCGCGAGCTGGCCTTTGGCTTGCGCGAGCGCGGCCTCGTAGGGGCGTGGGTCGATCTCGGCGAGAAGTTCGCCCTTCTTGACCTCCTGGCCTTCCTTGAAGGCGACTGTGATGAGCTGGCCGCTGACCTGCGTGCGGACGACAACGGTCGCGAGTGAGGTGACCGTGCCAAGCGCGTCGATGTTGATGTTGACGTCACCCTTGGCGACGGTCTGCGGAACGATTGACATCGGGCCGCCGCCGCGGCGGCCGCGTTCCGGCGCTTGAGCGGTTTGGTAGTTGGTGGTCCACCAGTAAATGCCGCCAACGACCAGGACCAAGAGCAACAGGGTCAAAAAGACCCCGCGGCCCGACTTGCGCTTCAGCGCGGGGTTGTCGGCCGGGTCTTGCCGCGGCATCGCATCGGGATGCGGCGCCTGCGGTTTCGGATTCGTGGTCTGGTCCATGGTGCTATTTAGCCTAGCCTTACGCCGACTGCGCCACGCCGGTGCATTAAATATGTGTAAGAGTGCGATGGAGATTACGCCGATCTAGGTAGATTGTCCTCTGCTACGTTTTAAGGAGATTGCATGAACGCGCCGCTCGATCCTCGCTACGGCTCGAACCGCATTATCCGCGCACCGCGCGGACCGGAGAAATCCTGCAAGAGCTGGCTGACCGAAGCCGCCTTCCGGATGATCCAGAACAATCTCGATCCGGATGTCGCCGAGGACCCGAAGAACCTCGTCGTCTACGGCGGCATCGGCCGCGCGGCGCGCAATTGGGAATGCTTCGACCAGATCCTCGCGTCGCTCAAAGCTCTGAACGACGACGAGTCGCTGCTGGTTCAATCCGGCAAGCCAGTCGGCGTGTTCAAGACCCATCCGGATGCGCCACGCGTTCTCATCGCGAACTCCAATCTCGTGCCCCGCTGGGCAAACTGGGAGCATTTCAACGAGCTCGATCGCAAGGGCCTGTTCATGTACGGCCAGATGACGGCCGGAAGTTGGATTTACATCGGCAGCCAAGGGATCGTGCAGGGCACCTACGAGACCTTCGCGGAGGCGGGGCGCCAGCATTACGGCGGCAGTCTCGTCGGGCGTTGGATTTTGACCGCCGGTCTTGGCGGCATGGGCGGCGCACAGCCGCTCGCCGCGACCTTCGCCGGCGCGGTGTCGCTGGTCGTCGAGTGTCAGCAATCGAGCATCGATTTTCGCCTGCGCACGCGATACATCGACAAACAGGCGCGCGATCTCGATGACGCGATTGCGCTGATCAAGCAGCATACGGCCGCGAAGGAAGCGGTCTCGATCGCGTTGCTCGGAAATGCGGCTGAGATTTTCCCAGAGCTGGTGCGGCGCGCGAAGGCGGGCGAAATCAAGCCGGATCTCGTGACCGATCAGACCTCGGCGCATGATCTCATCAACGGCTATCTGCCCCTCGGCTGGACCGTGGCGGAGTGGAAAAGCGCGCAGCGCGACCCCGCGCAGCATAAGCGTTTGACTGACGAGGCTTCCGACGCCTGCGTCGCGCACGTTCAGGCGATGCTGGATTTCAAGACGCTCGGGATTCCTGTCGTCGACTACGGCAACAACATTCGCCAGGTCGCGAAGGATCGCGGCCTCGCCAACGCGTTCGATTTTCCGGGCTTCGTGCCGGCCTACGTGCGGCCGCTGTTTTGCGAGGGCAAGGGCCCGTTCCGCTGGGTCGCGCTCTCGGGCGATCCGGAGGACATTTATAAGACTGACGCGAAGATCAAAGAGTTGTTCCCCGAGAACAAGCATGTGCATCGCTGGCTCGACATGGCGCGCGAGCGCATCAGTTTCCAAGGGCTTCCGGCGCGCATCTGCTGGCTCGGCCTCGGCGAGCGCGACAAAGCCGGCCTCGCCTTCAACGAGATGGTAAAGTCGGGCGAACTCAAAGCGCCGATCGTGATCGGCCGCGACCATCTCGATACGGGGTCAGTTGCCAGCCCGAACCGCGAGACGGAGTCGATGCGCGACGGGACGGACGCGGTGAGCGACTGGCCGCTACTCAACGCGCTGCTCAACACATCGGGCGGCGCGACGTGGGTCAGCCTGCATCACGGCGGCGGCGTCGGCATGGGCTTCTCGCAGCACTGCGGCATGGTGATCGTCGCGGACGGCACGGATGCGGCTGCGAAGCGCCTTGCCCGCGTCCTGGTCAACGACTCCGGATCGGGCGTGATGCGTCACGCTGATGCGGGCTACGAGCTCGCGATCGAGACCGCGAAGAAGCAACACCTCAATCTGCCAATGATCAATCGCGAGGCTTGAGTGGAAGCGTTCTCGATCGAGACGTTGCCTGCAACGCCGTGGAGGAACGGCGGCGGGGTAACGCGCGAGATTGCGGTGTCGCCGCCCGGCGCCGGGTTCGGCGATTTTCTGTGGCGTGTCAGTCTCGCGACGGTTGCGGCGGATGGGCCGTTCTCGGTGTTCGCCGGAATCGATCGGCAGATCATGTTGATCGAGGGCGAGGGCCTGCAGTTGCGCTCGGATGATGGAGCCATCGATCATCGGCTCGACACGCCGCATGAGCCGTTTTCGTTCAGCGGAGACGTCGCGATCCACGGAACGTTGATCGCAGGCAAGACGCTCGACTTCAACGTGATGAGTCGGCGTGGTTTCGGTACGCCGGAGCTGCGGGTCGAGACCGAGACGACGACGCTGAAGGTTGCACCCTGCGGTGTGCTGCTGTGCCTTGCGGGCGGCTGGGATGTTGCGGGGCATGAGTTGCGCAAGGGTGACGGCCTGCGTTGGATCGATGCGCCGGTGGCGCGGCGACTCGTGCCAGATGGCTCCGACGCGGCGATTGCGGTGGCGACTTGGCGACCGATCGGAGACTAGATGATGCGGAATTTTTCTAACCTCCCGTCGGCTGATGGCGTTTGGACGAACCTCCGTTCGGTCGAGGGACGTGATGTCGCGATCGTCGTCGAGAACGGCGTCATTCGGTGGACCGGGGTGGTCACGGCGATTCCGGCTGAGTATGCGGCTGCGAAGAAGCACGACGGCGGCGGCGCGCTGGTGACGCCGGGGCTCATCGATTGCCACACGCATTTAGTCTACGGAGGGAAGCGCGCCAACGAATTCGCGATGCGGCTCGCAGGCGCGACCTACGAGGAAGTCTCGCGCGCTGGCGGCGGCATCGTCTCGAGCGTCAAGGCGACGCGCGCGGCGAGCGAAGAGGAGTTGTTCGCGAGCGGCGCGGCGCGGCTCGAAGAGCTGCTCGCCGAGGGCGTCTGTGCGATCGAGATCAAGTCCGGCTACGGTCTCGCGCTGGAGCACGAGCGCAAGCAATTGCGCGTCGCGCGCAAGCTCGGCGAAGCTTATGGCGTCACGGTGCGCGCGACGTTTCTCGGTGCGCATGCTTTGCCTCCTGAATATGCGGGGCGTAGCGGCGACTACATCGATCTTGTCTGCAACGAGATGATGCCGGCGCTTGCGGCCGAGGGATTGATCGATGCGGTCGATGCCTTCTGCGAGAATATTGCCTTCTCGGTGGCGGAGACGGAACGCGTGTTTCAAGCAGCACAGGCGTTGGGCTTGCGCGTGAAGCTGCATGCGGAGCAATTGACCGATCAGGGCGGTGCGATCCTCGCGGCGCGTTACGATGCACTCTCGTGCGATCACATCGAGTATCTTTCGCAAGCCGGCGTCGACGCGATGGCGAAGGCCGGATGCGTTGCGGTGCTGCTGCCGGCGGCGTTCTATACGCTGCGTGAAAAGCAGCACCCGCCGGTCGCGGCGCTCCGTGCGGCCGGCGTGCCGATCGCGGTGTCGACCGATCACAATCCGGGGACGTCGCCGTGTCTCAGTTTGCTGCTGACGATGAACATGGCCTGCACACTGTTTCGTTTGACGGTCGATGAAGTGCTCGCCGGTGTTACGACAAACGCGGCGCGCGCACTCGATCTTCAAGATACGCACGGCACGATCGCGGCGCGGCGGCCGGCGAACTTCCTGCTTTGGAATGTCGGCGAAGCGGCGGAACTTGCGTATTGGTTCGGTC
This sequence comes from Variibacter gotjawalensis, assembly GCF_002355335.1. GTDB lineage: Bacteria > Pseudomonadota > Alphaproteobacteria > Rhizobiales > Xanthobacteraceae > Variibacter > Variibacter gotjawalensis. The sequence continues at coordinate 4,560,099 of NZ_AP014946.1, read as the reverse complement.
AGCGGCCGGTGCGCACGATTGTGCGGCAAGGCCGCATCGCGAATTGGCGTTGACGCGCAGACGTTTCGTCTCTCAGCGAGAATGAAACTTTTTTGTTGCGCGATGCGCAGCAAAATTCGCAGCGTGCGATTCCACTGTCGGGAAATCATTTCGCGGAAAGAGACAGGACCATGCGCGGAGTGCGCATGACGAAGCAACGACGCGCAGCGATTGCCGGACTGAGAGAATTTCCATCTCGTTGACAACAGGCGTCCGGTGCAACGAACATTGCGTTCGTCGAATGAGTATATTCGACGTCAACCATCGCAGGATGGCAGGAGCTTTTGATCGCGATGACTGATGCCAACATCATCTTGGCTCGCATGAATGGGACGAACAGACACGGCGCGCCGATGTCGTGTCGATGTTCGTGATCCCTTCGATCCGTTCTCAATTTTGATCACAGGCTGCCGCGCGCAGCCGACACCTCTTTAGGACAGAAACATGCTCTCTCGTCGCACGCTGCTTGCCGCCACGGCTGCGCTTGCCTTGCCGTCAACCGGTTCGTTCGCGCAGGCCAATAAAGAACTCCGTATCGGCTATCAGAAATCCGGCGTGTGGGTCATCGCACGCCAACAACAATTGCTGGAGAAGCGCTTCGCCAAACACGGGCTCGGCGTGAAATGGATCGAGTTCACGTCCGGACCGCCGCTGCTCGAAGCCATCAATGCCGGCGCGGTCGATATCGGCGGCGTCGGCGATTCACCTCCGATTTTCGCGCAGGCCGCAGGAGCCGCGATCGTCTACGTGGCGGGCGTGCCGGTGAACAACGGGCAGGCGATCGTCGTCAAGCCGAACTCGCGCATTCGCGACCTCAAGGATCTCAAAGGCGCGCGCGTCGCGTTCACGAAGGGATCCGAGTGCGCATAACGTGGTGATCGCCGCGCTGGCGAAAGCAGGGCTCGGTTACGACGACATCACGCCGACGTATCTGAGTCCGCCGGACGCCGGAGCGGCGTTCGCGCGTGACGCCGTCGACGCTTGGGCGGTGTGGGATCCGTATCTCGCGATTGCCGAGAAGACGCAGAACGCACGCATTCTCGCGAAAGGCCAGGATGTCGAGAAGTCGTTCGCATTCTACATCGCCAATAGAGACTATGCGGCGCGCTCGCCGCTGCTCGTGCGAGAGTCGCTCGATGCTCTCGATGAGGCGGGGCGCTGGGCGGAAGCCAATCGCGACGAGGTCGCGAAGACACTGGCGGCGGTGACCGGCGTTCCGCTCGAAGCGCAAACGCTCGCGGCGAGCCGCGCCACGTTCCCGTCAGGCCGTATCACCGAAGAGATTGTCGCGTCACAGCAACGCATCGCCGACCGCTATCACAAACTCGGTTTGATCCCGCGCAAGATCGCGGTGCGCGAAGCCGTGTGGAGCGGCGCGCAATCGTAACCCAACGTTTTTCATCAACGCATCCAAGGATATTCCAATGAACATTTTCTCCGCTCTCAAAACGCTTGCGCTATCGGCGCTGATCGCCGGTGCGCCGCTGACGATCGCGTCGGCGCAAGACAAGGTCGTGCGCGTCGGCTTTCAGAAATACGGCAACGTCATTCTGTTGAAGGGGAAGGGCTCGCTCGAGAAGAAGCTCGCGCCGCTCGGCTATCGCGTCGAGTGGAAGGAGTTTCCGTCAGGACCGCCGCTGATCGAAGCGCTGAATGTCGGCGCGATCGATTTCGGGCACACGGGCGAATCGCCGCCGATCTTCGGGCAGGCCGCCGGCGCGCCGTTCGTCTACGTCGCGCATGAACCGCCGGCGCCGAAAGGCGAGGCGATCCTCGTGCCGAAGAATAGCCCGATCAAGACACTCGGCGAATTGAAGGGCAAGAAGGTCGCGCTCAACAAGGGTTCGAACGTCCACTATCTCCTTGTGCGCGCGCTCGAAAGCGCGGGCGTCAAGTATTCGGAGATCGAGCCGATCTTCCTCGCGCCGGCCGACGCACGCGCCGCATTCGAGCGCGGCGCGGTCGATGCGTGGGTGATTTGGGATCCCTTCCAGGCGGCGGCAGAAGTCGCAACGCAGGCGCGGACGCTCGCGGATGGCACGGGATTAGCGCCAAACCATCAATTCTATCTCGCGCATCAGAAATTCGCCGATACGAATCCGCAAGTGATTGACACGATCGTCTCGGCCATTGGCGAGATCGATCAGTGGGCGAGCGGTAACGAGCGCGCGGTCGCGGAAGAACTCAGCCCAGGCATCGGTATTCCGGCGCCCATCCTGGAAATCGCGTTGAAGCGCCAGACCTACGGGATCAAGCCGCTCGATACGTCAGTCGTCGCCGAACAGCAGAAGATCGCGGACACGTTCTTCGCGCTCGGTCTGTTGCCGAAGCCGATCTTGGTTTCCTCGATCGTGCGAAAGGCCGGATCATGAGCATCGTGAAAGCAACATCCGCCAACGTTCTCTGGTTTCTGCCGACGCATGGCGATGGGCGTTATCTCGGAACATCTGTCGGTGCGCGTCCGGTCGATCTAAATTATCTGCGTCAGATCGCGCAGGCGGCGGACGATCTCGGCTACTTCGGCGTGCTGCTGCCGACGGGGCGAAGCTGCGAGGACTCGTGGGTCGTCGCCTCCGCGCTGGCGTCGGTTACGCAGCGGCTCCGTTTCCTCGTCGCGGTGCGGCCCGGATTGCTGTCGCCGACACTGGCGGCACGCATGACGGCGACGCTCGATCGCATTTCGAACGGGCGTTTGCTGATCAACGTCGTGACGGGCGGCGATCCGGTGGAGAATGCGGGAGATGGGGTATTCCTCTCGCACGACGAACGCTACGAGGTCACCAACGAGTTCCTCGCCATCTACAACGGGCTGCTGTCCGGCGAGATCGTGAATTATGCGGGCAAGCACCTGAGGGTCGAAGATGGCCGCCTGCTGTTTCCCGCCTATCAGAAACCACGGCCGCCGCTCTACTTCGGCGGTTCGTCACCGGCAGCGACCGATGTCGCCGCGGCAACGATCGACAAATACCTCACTTGGGGTGAGCCGCCCGCGCAGGTGGCCGAGAAGCTCGGCGTCGTTGCGGCGGCGGCGCGCGAGAAGGGCCGCCAAGTCAGCTTCGGTATTCGCCTGCACGTCATCGTGCGCGAGACGAATGCGGAGGCGTGGCGCGCGGCCGACGAACTCATCAGTCATGTCAGCGATGACACGATCGCGGCCGCGCAGAAGACGTTCAGCCGCATGGACTCGGTCGGCCAAAAGCGCATGCAGGAGCTGCATGGCGGGCGGCGCGACAAGCTCGAAGTGAGCCCCAATCTGTGGGCCGGTGTCGGGCTCGTACGCGGCGGCGCCGGGACGGCGCTCGTCGGCGATCCCGAAACGGTTGCGGCGCGCATCAAGGAATACATGAGCATCGGCATCGATACCTTCATCCTTTCGGGTTATCCGCATCTCGAAGAAGCCTATCGCTTCGCCGAACTCGTGTTCCCGCTGCTGCCGCTTGGCCATCGCAGCAACGTCGTCGATTTTCCGCACGCGAATAACGGGCCGTTCGGCGAGACGATCGCGAACGACCGTCTGCCGCAGCGGCAGACCGCGTCGCGCTCGTGAGGTGACGTGATGGCATCTCGTACGAATAGCAGCGCCTTCGAAGGCGTGACGCAGTGGCTCTTGCCGGTCGCGATTCTCGCGATCTGGCAGGCGTTGTCGGCGGTCGGATTCATTCCGTCGCGCGTTCTGCCGGCGCCGAGCGATGTCGTGATCGCGGGCTGGAAGCTGCTGCTCAGCGGCGAGCTTCCGCGCAACATGTGGGTCAGCTTCTGGCGCGCTTTCGCCGGCTTCCTCATCGGCGGCGGTATCGGCTTCGCGTTCGGTCTCGCCAACGGATTGTCCGCGCGCTCCGAAAAGGTGTTCGACTCGACGCTGCAGATGGTGCGCAACATTCCGCACCTCGCGCTGATCCCGCTGGTGATCCTGTGGTTCGGCATCGACGAAGAGGCGAAGCTCTTCCTCGTCGCGCTCGGTGTGTTCTTCCCGATCTACATCAACACGTTCCACGGCATTCGTACCGTGGACCCGCAGCTGATCGAGATGGGGCGCATCTACGGCATGACACCGGCGACGCTGTTCCGCCGCGTGATCCTGCCGGGCGCGCTGCCCTCGATCTTCGTTGGCTTGCGCTTTGCGCTCGGCATCATGTGGTTGACGCTGATCGTCGCCGAGACGATCTCGGCTTCGTCGGGGCTCGGCTACATGGCGATGCAGGCGCGTGAGTTCCTGCTGGTCGATATCGTCGTGCTTTCGATCTTGATTTACGCGCTGCTCGGCAAACTAGCCGATTCCGTCGCGCGTCTGCTGGAACGGCTTTCGCTCCAGTGGCATCCCGCATTCCAAACGCGCTGAGGACACAATGGCTATCGCGACTCTTCCTTTTACGTTGCTGGAGCGCACCGAGGTCGTGCGCCCAGAACCGCAGATCCATACGCGGCAGGCTATCGGCGGCGCGCGTGTCGAGATCGGCGGCGTCAAGAAATCGTTCGGCGAGAACGAGGTGCTGCGCGGACTGAGTCTCTCGATCCCGGCGGGCCAGTTCGTCGCCGTGATCGGGCGCAGCGGCTGCGGCAAGAGCACGTTGCTACGGCTCATCGCAGATCTCGAACGGCCGAGCAGCGGGACGCTTTCGCTTGCCGGCGCGAACGGCGGCAAAGCGTCGACGCGCATCGTTTTCCAGGAACATCGCCTGCTGCCGTGGGCGCGCGTCGTCGAGAATGTCGAGGTCGGCCTTGGCGACACACCGCCCGCCGAACGCCGCGCGACGGCTCTGGCGATGCTGGCAGAGGTCGGGCTCGAAAGCCGCGCGAACGATTGGCCTTCGGTGCTCTCCGGCGGCCAACGGCAGCGTGTTGCGCTTGCGCGTGCGCTGGCGAGCCGTCCGCAGCTGATGGCGCTCGACGAACCGCTCGGCGCGCTCGACGCTTTGACGCGGATCGAGATGCAGTCGCTGATCGAGCGCATCTGGTTGCGTCAGGGATTCACGGCGGTTCTCGTCACACACGATGTCGCCGAAGCGCTGGCGCTGGCGGATCGCGTCGTGCTCATCGACGAAGGGCGCATAACGCTCGATGTCTCGGTGCCGCTCGAACGTCCGCGCCGCCGCGGCTCCGTGGAGCTCGCAAAGCTTGAGGGCAAAATCCTCGATCAATTGCTGAAGAAGGATCACGATGGTGACGAGACACATTCGCATCCATGAAGTGAGTTCGGCGGAGCCGCACGATCCGCTGCGCTTGAGCGACACGAACGTCTCGCTGTTCAAGAGTGGGATGCGGCGACTCGCCTCCGGCGTCACCGTCGTGACGACCGCGCATGAGAACAAGCAATACGGCCTCGTGTCGACGGGCTTGACGTCGGTTTCGGCGGAGCCGCCGGTGCTGCTCATCTGCATCAATCAGGCTGCAACAAGCCATGACCCGATCGCGCGGTCCGGTCGCTTCTGCGTCAACGTGCTGCGCGCCGGCGACGAAGCATTGGCGAAGCGTTTCGGCGATCCTGCGCAGCGGTCGAAGCGGTTCCTCAGCCGCGAATGGCAAACGCTTGCGACCGGAGCGCCGGCCTTGGTCGGCTCGCTCGCGAGTTTCGACTGCATCGTAACGCGGGCGCTGGCGGCCGATAGCCACACGGTTTTCTTCGGCCGCGTCGCCGACGTGCGCTTGTGGAGCGAGGAAGTGGATCCGTTGCTCTATTGGGACGGCGCGTATCGGCAGCCGGAATGAGCTTCGCCGTATCGGCCTTTTTGCGTGGGAGCTATGCATTGACTTCGGATCGATCGTTTCTAAATCAACCGCAGTCAATGACGACGTGGTGAGACACATGCTGACGAAGACGAATTCGAAGCTTCTTTCCCCTTATAAACTCGGAAACATCACGCTCGCCAACCGGGTCGTCATGGCGCCGTTGACGCGAAATCGCGCCGGGGCCGGGTTCGTTCCGTCCGAATTATCTGTCATCTATTATGCGCAGCGCGCGTCGGCCGGTTTGATCGTGACCGAGGCAACCCAGATCAGCCAGCAAGGGCAGGGTTATCAGGACACGCCCGGCATCTACTCGAAAGAGCAAATCGCGGGCTGGAAGAAAGTCACCGATGCCGTGCATGCGCGCGGCGGACATATCGTCGTGCAGCTCTGGCATGTCGGCCGTATCTCGCATACGTCGCTGCAGAAGGATGGCGCGGCTCCGGTCGCTCCCTCGGCCGTGCGCGCGAAGGCGAAGACTTTCGTCGGCGGCACATTCGCGGACGTATCGGAGCCGCGTGCTCTGACGACGGACGAGATCGCCGCGGCGGTGAAAGATTATGCGCAGGCCGCGCGGAATGCGGTCGAGGCCGGGTTCGACGGCGTCGAGATTCACGGCGCGAACGGATATCTGATCGACCAATTCCTCCGCGACGGGATCAACAAGCGCACCGACAATTATGGTGGTTCGATCGAGAACCGCGCGCGGTTTCTGCTCGAAGTCGTCGATGCTGTCGTGGCGGCGATCGGCAAGGAGCGCGTAGGCATTCGTTTGTCGCCGGTGACGCCGGCGAACGATGCGGCGGACAGCGACCCACAGCCGCTGTTCGACTATGTCGCGGATGAACTCGGCAAGCGCAAGATCGCGTTCATCCATGTCATCGAAGGCGCCACAGGCGGCGCACGCGACAACATCGCGTTCGACTATGCGTCGGTGCGCAAGCGCTTCGGCGGAACGTATATCGCCAACAACGGCTACGAGGAGACGCTGGCGACGGCAGCGCTCGATGAGGATCGCGCGGACCTCATCGCGTTCGGAAAGCCGTTCATCGCCAATCCGGATTTGGTCGAGCGCTTCCGAGATGGCGCGCCGCTCGCGCAGCCCGATAAAGCCACCTTCTACGGCGGTGACGCACGGGGCTATACGGATTATCCGACGCACGCCTAGCGCTGCGGCTTTCCGCGTCCGGACGCACGGGCGCGGATGAGGCCGATTGCGTTGGCGAGGCCGGCGTCGACGAGCCGTTCTGGTTTCCACACGCAGTGTGTCTCCGAAAGGATTCCGGTTTGATCGATCGGAATGAAAACGGCGCCTGCGAGTGCAGAATTCCGCAAAGAACGCGGCACCAGCGCGACACCGGTGCCGCTTGCGACTAGGGATACCACGCTTAGCCAGATCGCGACTTCATGACGAACCCTCGGCGCGAAACCGGCGGCGAGACAGGTGCCGATGATCGACTCGTAGTAGGCGGGTGATCCGCGGCGCTGGAACAACACGAAATCGTCTTGGGCGAGCTGCGCAAGCTTGATGCGCTTTTGCTTGGCGAGACGATGCGTCGCCGGCAGGCACGCGACGAACGGCTCGGCGTGATAACGGAAACCATCGAGGCCTGCGGGCGTCTCGTGGCCATGAATGAAGCCGAGGTCGATCTCGTCGCGCTGGATGGCTTCGATCTGATCGACCGACCCCATTTCGCGCAGCTTGATGTCGATCAGCGGGAGCTTCTTCGAAAAGTCCGCAAGAATGTCGGGTAGTCCGCGATATAGCATCGAGCCGCCGAAGCCGACGCGAAGCACGCCGGCCTGTCCGTCGGCGACAGAACGCACTTGGCGTTTGATCTCGTCGATGCGGCGGAGCAGCGCGAAGGCTTCGTTGCGCAACGCAAGTCCGGCCGGCGTGAGCTCGACCGCGCGCGTGTTGCGGGTGAACAACCGAGCGTCGAGTTCAGACTCGAGTTGCTTAATCGCGTAACTCAGGGGCGGCTGCGACAACGAGAGCTTTTTAGCGGCGCGGCCGAAATGCTTCTCTTCGGCCAGTACCGTGAAATAGCGCAGCTTGCGGACGTCCATTACGGCACTCCGTTGATATAAATTCGGTCTCAATTCAACCAAAAGCGATATTGGACTGTATCGGCCGCAGGCTCAATAATCTCCCGAAAGAGTTCGCGGATCAGCGCGGACCGAGGGAGGACCGATGTTTTCGAAGGTTTTGGCGCAATGCGCGGCGGCGATTGGCGTGGCGATGCTTTCGGCACTGCCCGCGCAAGCGCAGTTTCCCGAGCGCCCGATCAAGCTCGTAATTCCGTTCACGGCCGGCGGCCCGACCGATGCGCTCGGCCGTGCTCTCGCGGGCGCGATGCAGTCGCGGATCGGCCAGCCGGTTGTCGTGGAGAACAAGGCAGGTGCGGGCGGCAACATCGCGGCGGACTTCGTTTCCAATGCTGCGCCCGATGGATACACGCTGATGCTCGGCACATCGGGGCCGCTGGTCATCAACGTTAGCCTCTACAAGAAGCTTGCTTACGATCCGATCAAAAGCTTTGACCCAATCATCATGATCGGCGCATTGCCCAACGTGATCGTCGCGCATCCGAGTTTCCCTGCGAAGACGATCGCGGAGCTGGTTGCGTATAGCAAGGCTCACAAAGGCGCGCTTAGCTTTTCGCATGCCGGCGTCGGCGGTTCGACGCATCTTGCCGGCGTAATGTTTAATCAGCAGACCGGCACGGATCTCGTGCAGGTCGCATATCGCGGCGCATCGCAGGCGATGCAGGATTTGATCGGCGGGCAGGTGCAGCTGAGCATTCTCGATGTCTATCTCGCGGCGCCGCAAGTGAAGGCCGGCACAATGAAGGCGCTCGGTGTCACGGCCGGCCGCCGCACGCCGATCATGCCGGATGTGCCGACGCTCGACGAGCAGGGGATCAAGGGCTTCGATTCCAGCGTTATATTCGGTATCGTCGCGCCGAAGGGAACGCCCGCGGATATCGTCGCGAAACTCAACGCAACACTTGCGGCGGTGCTCGACGATCCGGCCACGAAGATGTTGCTGGATAACCAAGGCATCGTGCGCGCGCCGTCAACCGACGCGGCGTATCTGTCGCAGTATATGAGCACTGAAATTCCGAAATGGCGCGACGTCATCAAGTCGGTCGGCATTGAACAACAATAACGCGCGAAGGAGATTCATATGAATATCGCAGTCCGTCCCGACGCAGCGAGCTTGCTCAGCGGCCGCGCCGCAACCAACAAACGTTCCGAGCACCTCGCGCCAACCGCGAAAGGGCTTAACTTCTTCGAGGTCGACCACAGTCTGCGCAGCTTGCTTCCGCTCTACATGGACGGACCGCTGCTGCAGCACCTGACGCCGCACCTGAGCGAACTCGGCGCGCTTGGTGGCGGCAAGCTCGGCGAGCTTTCTGACGCCGCGGAGCGGCATCCTCCGGTGCTGCATTATCGTGACCAGTTCGGGCGCGACGAAGAGTGGATCGAATACCATCCGTCGTATCGTGGCATGGAGGAGCTCGGCTTCGGCAAATTCGGCATGCACGCAATGACGAACCGCGCCGGCGTGATGGGCTGGGATGCGCCGATGCCGGAACTCGCGAAGTTCGTGTTCTTCTATTTGTTCGCACAGGCGGAGTTCGGGCTCTTGTGCCCGATCAGCCTTGCGGACTGTTCGTCGGAACTTGTGCGCCGCTACGGTAGCGAGGAGCTGAAAGCGAAGTATCTCGCCGACATGATCAGCCAAGATCTGACGCAGCTGAAGAAGTCCGCGCAATTCATGACCGAGAAAGCGGGCGGCTCGGACGTTGGCGCGAATGAACTCACGGCGGTGCGCGAGGGCGATCACTGGCGGCTCTACGGCGAGAAGTGGTTTTGCTCGCACACGGACGCCGATCTCGCCGTATTGTTGGCGCGGCCCGAAGGCGCGCCGGCCGGCGGGCGCGGGCTCGGCCTGTTTCTGATGCCGAAGACTCTCGACGACGGAACGCGCAATGCGTATCGCATCGCGCGCCTCAAAGACAAACTCGGCAGCAAGACGATGGCTAGCGGCGAAATCCGCTTCGAAGGGGCGATCGCCTACGAACTTGGCCAGCTCGATCAGGGCCTCAAGCACATGCTCGGTATGGTCAATACGGGCCGCGTCTCGCATGCGGCCCGCGCTGCCGGCATGATGCGCCGCTGCCTCAACGAGGCGCTGCAAACGGCGCGGCACCGCAACGCCTTCGGCAAAACGATCATTGAGTATCCGCTGCTGCGGCGCCAACTGCTCAAGATCATGATCCCGACCGAGCAGGCGCTTTCGGCTGTGCTCTACGCATCGCTTGCGGCGAACAAGGCGGAGACGGATAAGAAGTCCGAAATGATCCTGCGCATCATGACGCCGATCACGAAATATCGTGCGTGCCGCGACAACGTGACGGTGGCGGGCGGTGCGCTCGAGGTGCGCGGCGGCAACGGCTATATCGAGGACTGGCCGAACGCGCGATTGGTGCGCGACGCTTATCTCGGCGTGATTTGGGACGGTACGAGCAATATCGTGTCGCTCGATGTCATTAATCGTGCGATCGCGAAGTCCGGTGCCGATAAACACTTGCGCGAGGACATTTCGGATCGCCTCGCCGACGCTGCCGGAATTCCGGGGCAGTTCCGCACGCGGCTCGAAGGCGGGCTTGCGGACGCGTTCGACTTCGCGAGCCAAGTTGCAAAGAGCCGGCAATACGAACGCTTCAGCCGCGTCGCGGCCGGCAAGCTTTATCACGCGCTGACGGCAGCATTGATGGCCACCGAGGGCCGTCACCTCGGCATGAAGGGCGGCGACGCGCGTCGCATGGTGATGTCGCGCTTCGTACTCGAACATCGCTTGCACAAATCGACGCCGACCCAGCTGACAAATTTCGACTGGGAGGAGAAGGCGATCGACGCGCTGCTCTCTGACGATCCAATCTCGATGGACGATGCGTCAGCGCTGTTGGTGGCTTGATAGCGGCGGGCGGATTTTTCTGCCCGCATCAATCTGCGGCTGTGTGCATTAGCTTTTCCGCGATCTATACGAAGCCGTTTGACAGTTTTTCAGTTCATTTTTCAGGTGGGCTATTTTGCAGAATTCGTTTGCGAACCGTTTCCTCGCGCTTTCTCGCGAGCGCGGTCATCTCTGCGTTGGGATTGATCCTTCCTCGGAAGCACTGGCTGCTTGGGATTTGCCGCACGACTTTAGTGGCTTGGTTCGGTTCTGCGACACGCTCGTCGGCATCGCGGCGCCGCGCGCCGCCGTCATCAAGCCGCAAAGCGCATTCTTCGAGCGCTTCGGACCTGATGGGATGCAAGAACTCAAACGTGTCGTTTGGCAAACGCGCGCCGGCGGAGCGTTGACGATCGTCGATGCGAAGCGAGGCGATCTCGGGTCGACCGCGACGGCTTATGGCGATGCCTTTCTTGGCGCAGGCAGTGCGTTCGGCAGTGACGCGGTGACAGCGCACGCCTATCTTGGCATCGACGCACTGGCGCCTTTATTCACGCGTGCGAAGTCGCACGGAGCCGCTGTCTTCGTTGTTGTGCGCTCATCGAACCCGGAGGGCACGCTCCTGCAGTCAGCGCGGACAGCCGGCGGCTTGAGTGTTGCGGAATCATTCTGTGAGGCAATCACACGGCAGAACGCGGCTGATGACGTCGGGCCAATCGGCGCCGTGGTCGGCGCTACGCTCGGCGACGAGACGGCCGGCATCGTTGCGCGGCTGCCGAATGCATTGTTCCTTGCGCCGGGTGTCGGCGCGCAAGGTGCGACAGTGGCGGATGTGAAACGGGCTTTCGGAGGAGCTTATGCGCGCTGTATCCCTTCTGTATCGCGCGCGATAGCTATGGCCGGGCCTAACGAGATGGCGTTGGCGGATCGTATCGAACGCTACGCAGACGAGTCGCGGTTAGCGTAGCGACTAGGCCCGGCAGTCACGATGCCCAACGCATCGCGGTTAGCCGAAAAAGCGCGGTCGTATTCGATCACCTTGGCGACGTCGTCGCGCGCAGCTTCGCCGTAGAGTTTGCCGATCAGATACAGCATGCCGTCGATCGCGAGCGAGACGCCGCCGCTCGTGACGACGCCTTGATCCTCGACGACGAGCGCCGGGATCGGCTTGGCCGTGGCAGCGTAGCCGGTCATATCGGCGAGCGGGGCGCTGGTCTCCGCGCCGACGGCGGTCCGCCGCGTCGTTGCCTGCAGCCCATCGAGCGTGCCGGCGGCGGCGAGGATGAGCGCGCCGGTGCAAACCGAGGCGATCTCGGCTTTCTGCCGGGCGCGGAGGAACGCCATCATTGCGTCGTTGCGGACCTCGCGGCGCCAGCCCGGCCCGCCGCAGACGATGTAGACGTCGCAGGGCGGCGGCACAGCGAAATCGTAGTCCGCCAACACGGTGACGCCGCCTGCCAGTTTTATCGGCCCTTTGTGCTCCGCAATGAGCACCGATGTGATGTTTGGCAGGACGCGCGTTGCCATCGAGACGACGCCGGCAGTGCCGCCGACATCGATCGGCTCGACATCCTCGTAGATCACGATGCCGATCCGGGCGGCGTCATTGCGTTGTTTCATCGTCGGCTCGCTCTCTCAGAAGCTCATTATCGCCGCCGTTTCGACGCGCGGCTTGCAAGAAATCTGAGCATCGCGGCTTCCACCGTAGGCTGATTGGCGTGGCAGGATCATGCAACCCGTGGTGGCAAGCTCCTTGCTTGGACGAGGACGCCGGCAATAAAACGGGGAACCCTCGCGATGAAACGTCGTGTCTTCCTGAAGTCCGCCCTCGCGCTGGGCGGCACTGCCGCAATCGCCGCGCCTGCTATCGCTCAATCAGCTCCGCAAATCCGCTGGCGGATGACCTCCAGCTTCCCGAAAAGCGTCGACATCACGTTCGGCGCCGGCGAATATTTCGCCAAACTCGTCTCCGACCTGACGGACGGCAAATTCGTCATTCAGCAATTCGCGGCCGGCGAGATCGTCCCGGGGCTGCAAGCGCTCGATGCGGTGCAGAGCGGCACCGTGGAGGCGGCCTACACGGGCTTGCTGTTTTATGTCGGCAAAGACCCGACTTATTCGCTTACATCGTCGGCGCCTTTCATGATGAACCCGCGCGCGCAGAACGCCTGGTACTACCACGGCGGCGGCATGACGATGACGCACGAATTCCTGCGCAAACAGAAGGTCGTCGCGTATCCGTGCGGCAATACGGGCATGCAGTGGGGCGGCTGGTTCAAGAAAGAAATCAAGACGGTCGACGACCTGCGTGGTTTGAAGATGCGCATCGCGGGCCTTGCCGGCAACATCGCGTCACGCCTCGGCGTCGTGCCGCAACAGATCGCGCCGGGCGATATCTATCCGGCGCTCGAACGCGGCGCGATCGATGCGGTCGAATATATCGGGCCGTATGACGACGAGAAGCTCGGCTTCCACAAGGTCGTGCAACGCTACTATTCGCCAGGCTGGCAAGAGGGCGGCACGATCTTCCACGGCGTGTTCAACCTCGAGAAATTCAACGAGCTGCCGCCGCTTTACAAGAAGGCGATCGAGATCGCGTCGCAAGCGACGACGCTCGACATGCTGGCGCACTACGATGCGAAGAATCCGGAAGCGTTGCAGCGCCTGATCTCGCAGGGCGTACAGGTCTCGCTATTCCCGAACGAAGTGCTGATGAAGATCTTCGAGGAAACGGAAGGCTTCTACAAAGGCCTCGTCGGATCAAATCCAGAGTTCGCGACGATGTTCAATCATCAGCGCGAGTTCATGAAGAAGAGCAACATGTATCAGCAGGTCGCGGATTTTCAGTACGATCTGATGATGTTCCGAACGAAACGGATCGTGAGCCAATGAGCGACGGACTGGCGGGTGGATTCGATCCTGCGGCGGTGAGCTATCTCACCTCGATCGACGAGGTGCGGGCGATGCATCCGCCCGCCATGTCGCGCGCGACCGATAAGGTGATCAAGCGGCTCGACAAGCACTGCCGTGCGATCCTGGCGCGGTCGACATTTTGTCTCGTCGGAACGCATGGGGCGAACGGCGCTGATGTTTCGCCGCGCGGCGACCCGGCGGGGTTCGTGCGCGTGCTCGACGATCGCCACATCCTCCTGCCGGATCGTATCGGCAACAATCGCTTCGACAGCTACGACAACATCTTCGAGAACGGCATGGTCGGTCTGTTGTTCGTTGTGCCGGGCATGGCGGAGACGCTGCGCATCAACGGCAAAGCCCGCGTCACCAATGATGCGGCTTTGCTGGAGGGGTCGGCCGTGCAGGGCCGCGCGCCGCGCATCGGGCTATTGATCGAGGTGCTGGAGGCCTATCTGCACTGCGCAAAGTCGATCAACCGCGCGAAGCTGTGGGATCCGGCTCACTTCATCAACCGCGACGATCTGCCGAGCTACGGCGCGATGCTGGTCGATCACTGTGAGGGCCTGACCGTCGAGGAGAGCGACCGGCAAGGCGCCGAGATGGCCCGGCGTGGTATGTATTGATCGCCGGATGCGGCGGGGCGGCGATTGAGTTTTGCTGCGGAGGATCAATCCGGCAGCAACAGCGCTCTGCGAGAGCGGCTCAGCGTGAAAAATATGTTCTTCATAAAGAACGATGTTATTCGGCGGCTTCGAGCCTTCTCTCCGGTGCGGCTATGATCGGCAGCGCGGTCGTCGCCTTCACGGACTCGATTGCGAAATGCGACGTTACCTTCTTGAGCGGCACAGAGACCGTGTCGATCAGCTTGCGGTAGAAGGTGTCGTAGGCATTCACGGTGGGAAGGACGACGCGCAGAATATAGTCGTGCTCGCCGGCCATGCGATGGATATCAAGAACCTCGGGAAAGCGTGATGCTTCGGTCCGAAACCGCTGCAGCGCAGGCTCTGAATGATCGCCGACGCTGATGGTGACGAAGGCGGTCACGCTCAAGTCCAGCTTGCTCGCATCCAGCAGCGCGACGCGCTTCTGAATGATGCCGAGCCGCTCGAGGCGCTGTATACGCTTCCAGCACGGCGTCTGCGACAACCCGACCTTCGAGCCGATATCGGCAATCGATTGGTTGGTGTCGCGTTGAAGAACGTCGAGAATTTTCCGATCGATCTGATCGATGTCCAGCTTGTCGCTCATGATGGCTCCATTTGCGGGCTCGTTCTTTATAACGAACGAAACGGATTTGCCAACTCTAAATTACGAGCACAGACTTCGGTGTGAGCTGATGAGATTTAGGCCGCGATCGTTTCGGCGGCGCTCAGCTTTGGCGTGGCGCGGAGGAGGGAACGCTTGCCAAGGAGGATGCGGTTGTCCGTGCTGACCTCGATGACCGAGTCGCCGATAAAGCGGCTCACCATCGCGAGAGCCGTCGCATCGTCTTTTGCTTTCAGAGATGTGGAAACGAGACCGACACCGTCGTGGCTTACAATGACGTATGTCTGCATGTGGCGCTCAGCTCCCATCGCCAGACAACGTGCGGAATGCGGATTTGGTTCCACGGAGCCGCACGATACTTATGCAGCGATCTTGGTAGACGCTACACGCTTGTTGTTAC
Source organism: Variibacter gotjawalensis (assembly GCF_002355335.1). Classification (GTDB taxonomy): domain Bacteria; phylum Pseudomonadota; class Alphaproteobacteria; order Rhizobiales; family Xanthobacteraceae; genus Variibacter; species Variibacter gotjawalensis. Next base: position 4,544,791 of record NZ_AP014946.1, on the reverse strand, counting down.
GGCGGTGTGTCAGCTCTCTGGCTGCAGCCTCGGCTGCGCGCACGGTGCGAAACTCTGCGCCTTCGAGAGACTGAAATTCGTGTGTCGCCGCGAAGAAGCGAAAGCTGGCGCCGTTGCGCACGACGAGACCGGCAGCGCGCGAGCCAACTTCGATGATGTAGGAATTGGACATGACAAATCTCCCGCCGACGCGAGCCGGCGCATTGATGACGTGTTGCGGAATTTGGGCGGTTCAGCAGCAGCGACAGCAACACGGCGGCAGAGCCGTGCGGCGGGAGAAGTTGTCGGAGGTTCGGAGATCGAAATGACGCATCGTCGTGTTCCTTCGGATCAAGAGAAACCACGAAAATGCTTCGTGGCGCTTTAGCATTATTTGACGCGGTGCAAGCTGCTTCATCAAAACCCGCGGTTCGATTCATGATCGAACGGACGCATTAGGACGGGCGCAAATCCGTCGGTCAATGTTCGCCGCGAAGAAAAGAGGATGCGCACTGCGGGGCCTCGTCGATCGCGAAAATTCGATGCTGCTTGATACCGGGAGCGGGAAGTTTCTCTTGCGCGATCGATGTTGTGCGGATTGTTCGGATGGCTTTTGAGCCGGGCGCGGGCCAATATCGCGCATGGCCATTCTCAATATCGTCCTGCCGGTCTTCGTTCTCATCATTCTGGGCTGGGTCGCGAAGCGGACGTTTCTCTCCGACCCGCAGGCGACGCGCGGGCTTCGCGAGCTCGTGTTCCGTTTGCTGATGCCGTCGATGCTGTTCACGGCGATCACGCAGGCGCCACGCATCGAAGTCGTCGGCGTAACGTTGATTTATTTCGCTGCGTGCCTGGTGGTGTTCGCGATCGCGCTGGTCATCGCGCGGTTCATCAAGCTATCGCTGTCGAGAGCCGCGATGCTCGGTCTCAATTCGACCTACGGCAACACCGTGATGATGGGCATTCCTATCGTCGTCGCGGCGTACGGCGCGGAGGCGTTGCCGCCATTGCTGACGATCATCGCGCTGCATTCGGCAGTGCTGCTGACCTTCGCGGGCGTGTTGATCGAGATCGACGCCGGGCGCTCGGGTAAGAGCCAGAGCGTGATGTCGCTGTTTCGCACGATCGGCGAGGGCATCATCAAGAACCCGGTGATCCTTTCGATCTTTCTCGCCTTCTTCTGGCGCGCGGTGGAATTGCCTGTGCCGATCCCGATCCGCGATACGCTGCGTTTCCTCGGAACGGCGGCGACGCCGCTCGCGCTCATCAGCCTCGGCGCCAGCTTGCCTCCGTTCAGCTTCCGCTCGTTCACGATGGAAACACTGGCGGGGAGCGTGCTGAAGTTGTTCGCGCTACCGGCGGCGGTGTGGGGCTTCGGCACGCTGGCCGGGATGCCGAAAGCGTCGCTCGCGGTCGCGATCCTCACGGCCGGCATGCCGACCGGCGCGAATGCTTTCCTTCTCGCGCACCGCAGCGAGGGCCTCGCCGAATCATCGGCGCCGACCGTGATCGTGACGATGCTGATGTCGCTGGTGACGATTTATGTGCTGCTGGCCGTGCTGTGACGCTACGCCGCGCCGAGCGTCAACATCGAGATGGCAATCAGAACTTTGCCGTCAAGGAAGCCTTCATCTGACATTCCTAAAACGGGCTGGACATCGCTGCGGCGATCTTGTGCCATGCCGGCGGTCCTGCTCAACAGCTTAGAATGAAAACCATGAAGCACATCAGGTTGAGTTTTCTGGCGCTTGCCGCCGGTCTCGTCGTCGGCGTCTCTGCGGCGCAGGCACAGCGGTTGCAGGATCGCGGAAGCCAGGACGAGCAGAAGGCGTGCACGCCGGATGTGTTTCGGCTCTGCCTCAGTGCGATTCCGAATGAACCGGAGATCGTGAGCTGCCTGCGCAGATCGATGGCGCAGCTCAGCCCAGATTGTCGTTCGGTGATGCAGGGCAAACCAACGAAGGCGGTGAAGCGCACGAAGGAGCCGCCGCGTTCGGCGACCTCCGGGCGGGGCCCGCACTAACCTCAAGAGCACGACGATGACTCTGTCGCGGCGTTCTGCGCTCGGCGCAGTTGGACTAGGCCTGGCGCTTCCGGCCGTGGCGCGGGCGCAAGGCGCTGCTGCGATCGCTCCAGATAAAGTCGCGGCAGCGGTCGCAAGCCTCGATCCATTGATCGCTGACGCAATGAAGAATTCCGGCGTGCCGGGATTGTCGGTCGCGATCGTTCACGACGATAAGGTGTTGGTGACTAAGGGTTACGGCGTTCGCCAAGCCGGCAGACCGGAAACTGTCGACGGCGACACAGTCTTCCAACTCGCCTCGGTGTCGAAGCCGGTGGCGTCGAGCGTCGTGGCGGCTTTGGTCGGCGAAGGCGTTGTCGGCTGGGACGATCCGATCGTACAGCATTTTCCGGCCTTCGCGATGCATGAGGCCTGGGTAACGAAAGAAGTCACGCTGCGCGATATGTTCTGTCATCGCAGCGGACTTCCGGATCACGCCGGCGATCTGCTCGAGGATCTCGGCTGCGACCGCACCGAGGTTCTGTATCGGCTGCGCTACGTGAAGCCGTTTTCCAGCTTCCGTTCGAAATATGATTACACGAATTTCGGTTTGACGGCGGGTGCGCAAGCGGCTGCGTTGGCTGCCGGAAAGTCGTGGGAGGATGTTTCGGCCGAGAAGCTTTACGTGCCGCTCGGCATGCGCAGCACGAGTTCGCGTTTCGCGGATTATAAGGCCGCGACCAATCGCGCTGTCGGCCACGTCAAAGACGGCAACGCGTGGGTAGCGAAATATGTGCGCGAGCCGGATGCGCAGTCGCCGGCCGGCGGTGTCTGCTCGACGGCGCGCGATATGGCGCAGTGGATGCGCTTGCAGCTCGGGCGCGGTGTTCTTGAAGGCCGCGAGATCATCAAGACCGGTGCGCTCGACGAGACACATCGGCCCGCGATGGTGAGTTCGCACGCGGCAAATCCGAGCAGCGATCGCGCGGGGTTCTACGGTCTCGGCTGGAACGTGAACTACGAGGAGCGCGGTATTCGCTGCAGCCATTCGGGCGCGTTCGCTTCAGGCGCTGCGACCTGCGTCAATCTCATGCCGCAGCAACGGCTCGGGATCATCGTGCTCAGCAACACGGCGCCCGTGGGACTGCCGGAAGCGATTTGCCTGAGTTTCCTCGATCTCGCGATTGCCGGAAAGATCGAGAAGGATTGGTTCGCCATCGCGGCTGCCGGGATGAAGGCGATCTCGACGCCCGACTACGGCACGACGGTCGATTACACGAAGCCGCCCGCCGCGCCGACAGCGGCGCTGGCGACCAGCGCTTACCTCGGCAACTACTCGAGCGACCTCTACGGGCCGCTGCGGATCGAGCCGACCGGCAGCGGCTTGGAGTTGCTGCTCGGCCCGAAGCTCAAACGTTTCGCGCTTCGCCATTACAATCGCGACGTCTTTGCGTATCAGCCGACCGGCGAGAATGCGTACGGGCTCAGCGCCGTGACGTTCCGTATCGGCGCGAGCCAACGCGCCGAGACGGTGACGGTGGAGAATCTGAACATCACCGGGCAGGGGACGTTCACGCGGACGGCGTGACGCCTGTCAGGCTCTGATGATCAAGACGGCCCAATGGGCTGCAGAGGCCCACATGGTGGATCACGGTTGATCGAATGTCAGGTCGAGTTCTGTGTTCGGTGCTCATGCGCAAGGACTGCGAGCCGTGGCTACTTGCCTTCGATCTTCAGCCCGTCCTTGCCGCCGATCGAAATGTTCACGCCGGATTTTTGGCGCTCCTGATAGAGCGAGTAGCCAAGCACGGCCGAGCCGACGAGCAATGCGCCGAGTAGTATGTACAAGAAATTGCGGTTCATCGTTCCCCCGAATCCGACGCATTAAACGCGCAAAGCGCTGATCGGTTCCGCACAGCGAATGGCCCCTAACCGGTCTCCACCCTTTTCGCGCCCCATAGGGCGCGCAGCCGCTTGTCAAATCCAAGGTCCCGATGCAGCTTATGATATAAGCTATGGGATACCGGCAGATGTCGCGCTCCTATTTTCTTCTCATTTCCCTGGCCGCCGCAGCGGCGGTCATGCCGATCGTAGAGGCCGATGCGCAGGGCTCCGCGCGCATGCGCGGATGTTGGGGCGAAACGCGGATCACGCACGCGCAGCGCATCAAGGAATGCACAGCGATCATCGAGGCGAAGCGAGAGTCCCGCGACAGCCGCGTCCTTGCCTACGTGAACCGCGCGATCGTCCATTATGAGGTTCACCGGTCGCCGCAGCGCGCGCTCGCAGACCTCGACGCAGCGGTTCGTCTCGATCCGGACGCACCAGGTCCATATCGGTTTCGCGCTCGCGTGCTGCATGAAGAAGGCAAGACCGATCTCGCTATCGCGGATTACGATCAACTCATTCGCATCACTCCGGGCAGCGGGGCTGCCGAGTTTCTCGTCGAGCGCGCGCTGCTGTGGAAGTTCAAGGACGATCGCGAGCGCGCTATCGCGGATTTCACCGAGGCAATCCGGCTCAACCCGCGGCTCAGCAGCGCGTTCGGGTATCGCGGTCGGTTGCTGGTTGATCTCGGCGCGTTTGAGCAAGCTGTCGCAAACTACACAGAGGCGATCGCGGCTGCCGATCCGAACGCATTCCCGAGCCCGGCTGTGGAGGCCATGGCCAATCGCGGCTACGTGCATTTCATGCGCGCGGATTTTGCCGCGGCTGCTGCCGACCTTTCGGCGGTCAGTGACGAGTCTCCATACTCGCGCCGCAATGAGATGGCTTTGCCGTTCCACTACATCGCGCAAGCCCGGATGGGAAAAGACGACGCGACGTTGCTGCGGGAGCAAGCGGAGCGGTGGCAGCGCACACCGCTGATCTTTGAACTTTTCCTCGGCACCAAGACACCGGAGCAGGTCTTGGTGGATGCTGGGCCTGAAAACTACACGTCGAAATGCAACGCACATTTCTACGTCGGCCAGTGGCACCTTCTGCGTGGCAATCGCGCCGAAGCGCGGGAACGCTTCACGGCCGCGACCTCAAAAATCTGCGAGTATCGCGACATCACGCCGCCAGCAGCTCGCGAAGAACTCAAGCGTTTGGGTCAATGAGGCGCGAACCGCCAAGATCATCATTGGCGACGGGGACAATCTCAAGGTGCTTAAGGTCCTTGGTGGTGCACACGTTCGAAGCGAACGAGTCTACGCTGAAAATTCCCTGCTATCAGGGAAAATAACAGGGAAATCGCGGAAAAAGGTTCAACCGGGAGGCGCGCGATAGAGCTGGGAGCCGCTGGACCGTGGAGACTTGTGCGCCATTAGGTATCGTTCGAAACAGGGAAAAACAGTAGATCAAACAGGGAAATCGTATCCCTCATCAGGGAACGTCTTTCATCCTTTTCAGCAGCGCTCTCTGAGCATAAAAGTCTTACAAGCAGTCTGCGCTTCGAACGTGGATGTCGCCGCTTCTGGATCATTCCCCGGCAAACGACAGCGCGAGAGTTTCGGACAGAGAGCGAATTCACTGAAGGTTGCATTAAACGGCCGATGCGAATTCGAGCCGAGCTTGATGGGAGCGCAAGCGAAGGCTCCGGCTGATGCAATGGCGAGGGAAGGAACACATCGCGCTCCCGTCCGGTTGGCCAACCCGATTTTATTGACCTCGCCGGGCGTCAAACCTCAACGGCATAAGGGATTCGCGCGGAGTTGGCGTCTTGGGTATACCGAGCCAAAAAAAATTCAACAAAATCAATGAACTGATCAGGGTATTGATAGCGGCGCAATCACGTGCATCCTAGCGCAGCGCAGCAGCGCCACCCCCTCGAAAAGATGAGATTTCTTTTCGTAAGGAGAGCTGCACATGCGCAATCAAAAGCAATCATCAACTGACCCGAAATCGCCGCGGTCGATCGATCCTCATCGCGACAAAGCATGGCGGCGCGTTAAGCGATCTGGCGAAACGCACGAGACAGCGCGACTTGAGCCGCACTCGGCCATCGATCAGTCGATCGAATACCTTCCACCTAAAGCACTTCAACCTGCCGCGCGCAACGCACGAACGCATAGTCGCAAACAACGCCGCAAGCTCGCTCGGCTCATCAAAAAATACGGGTTCATCGGAGCGATTATCGCCGACGAGTCCAATGTCATCCTCAGCGGCCATCTGCGTCACGCCGTCGCTCTTGAGCTGGAGCTTGAGCGCGTCCCGGTCATCCGCATTTCCCACTTATCTGACGAGGCCAAGCGTATCTATGCGATAGCCGCCAACCGCCTCGCGCTCGATGCGGGCTGGGATCGCGAGACACTAGCTCTAGAGCTTGGCGAACTCGCAATCTTGATCGAAGATACCGAAATTGATTTGGAGGATACCGGCTTCGAGATTGCCGAGCTAGATAATCTACGGCTCGATCATTCGCCGCCACCAGATCGGGCGGCCGAGGACGTTCTGCCGAAAGTCGGTGAGGCCGTGTCAAAGCACGGCGAACTTTGGTTACTCAACAAGCATCGATTGCTTGTGGGTGATGCTCGACAATCCCCCGACTTCGACAAGCTTTTTTGCGGCACGGCCGCCACTTTGATTTTTGCGGATCCGCCATACAACGTGTCGATCGGAAAGCACGCTCGCCGACAATCCGGCCATCGCGAATTTTTAGTGGCGTCTGGCGAGATGCGCGACGACGAGTTCGCAAATTTTCTCAAGACGACGCTGTGTAACGCCGCCCGGGAGTTGAAGGAGGGAGGTGTCGCATATGTCTGCATCGATTGGCGCCACATGAGCGTGCTCGAAGCGGCCGGCCTCACCGCATTCGGCGAGATGAAGAACGTCTGCGTGTGGGTAAAGCCAAACGCAGGCATGGGGACCTTCTATCGCTCGCAACACGAGCTCGTGCTGATCTTCAAGAAGGGCTCGGCTCCGCATCTCAATACTTTCGAGCTTGGCCAGCACGGTCGATCCCGGACGAATGTCTGGCATTACGCCGGGGTCACCTCTTTCAAGCGCGGGCGTCGTGAGGAGCTCATGATGCATCCAACCGTCAAGCCCACCGCATTGATCGCTGACGTTATCCTGGATTGCTCGAAGCCGGGCGATGTCGTGTTGGATCCCTTCGTCGGTTCAGGCACGACAATCGTTGCAGCTGAGAAAGTTGGACGACGCGCGTATGTGATGGAGCTCGACCCGACCTACGCGGACGTCTCAATTCGCCGATGGCAGGCCTACACCGGACGCGATGCGGTTCTTGAGTCGACCGGCGAAACTTTCGAAGAGCTCGCCGAACGGCGATCGCTGAGCAGTGGCTGCCAGCCGAAGAAAGGGCGGTCTGATGACTAGGCGAAAGAAAGGCTCGTCATCTGAAAAAACGCACGTTGAGGATCTCGTGGGCTATTGCAAGCCGCCGCGTGCCCATCAGTTTAAGCCTGGTCAAAGCGGAAATATGAAAGGGCGGCCAAAGAAGAAAACTGACCGAAGCACGCTAGCGTGTAAGGCGCTCAATCGGAAGGTGACGGTTACGATCAATGGGAAAACGTGCCGGATGACGATTGAAGAGATCGGCCTGCGCAAACTTGCCGATAAAAGTGCCGCCGGAAACATCAAGGCATTTTCATATCTTCATGCGATGAGCAGCGAACGTGTTGATGAAGATGCAGAAGATACTTCTGCGTTTGACGAAATGCTCATTGAAGAGGCGATAGAGCGGCGAGCAACGGCAAAAGGACGGCGACATGACTGATCAGAACCTGCTTGCAGCAATCTTGCGGACCGACCTCGTGGCGTTCATCCAAAAAACATTTGCCACGCTGACGCCAAATAAAACTCTCTTCATGAATTGGCACATTCGGGCGATAGCTTACTATCTCGAGCGCGTACGTCGAGGCGAGCTAAAGAGATTGATAATCAACGTGCCGCCGCGATCACTGAAATCGATCATTGGTTCGGTCGGTTTTCCTGCTTTCGTGCTTGGTCGCGACCCGACGAAGCGAGTCTTGTGTGTCAGCTATTCCCAGTCACTAGCGATCGACCACGCAAACATGTTTCGGATAGTAGTCAACTCGCCATGGTATCGCCGAGCGTGGCCGAGCATGCGCCTTTCGCCAATCAAAAATACAGAGACTAAAACGCAGACTACCCAACACGGATTTCGATTGGCTACTTCTGTCGACGGGACGCTCACAGGCCGCGGCGGGGATATCATTATCATCGATGATCCGCTTAAAGCCGATGATGCGAACTCAAAGCTAAAGCGCGAAGCTGTGAACACTTGGTACGCGAACACGCTACTATCGCGTCTCGATAACAAGCAAGAGGGTGCGATCATCGTCATCATGCAGCGCTTGCATCAAGACGATTTGGTTGGCCATTTACTGCGCTCTGACGATGAAGAATGGCACCAGCTTATTCTACCCGCCATTGCGGAAGTCGACGATTCGATCCCGCTCAGCTACGATCATGCACACTACCGACCGGTCGGCGACGTACTTAACCCCGCCATGAACCGCGAGCGATTCTCGATCACATCAAACGCACGATCGGTTCTGACATGTTCGCGGCTCAGTATCAGCAAGCACCTGTTCCGCCGGGCGGCGCGATGATCAAACGGAAATGGCTGCAAAGGTACGACGACGTTCCATTGGCCAAGCACAAATTCATCCTGCAAAGCTGGGACACGGCTTCGAAAGAAGGAGGCGCTAACGACTGGTCGGTTTGCACGACCTGGTCGATAGTCAACAACCGTTTCTATCTGCTTGATGTTACACGACAGCGCGTGTCGTATACCGAGCTCAGGCGACTAGCGGCTAAATTGCACCGGTACTCCGGATCGCACCAAGTCCTTATCGAGGAGGCCGGGATCGGGTACGGCTTACTTGACGATCTTCAGTCGCAAGGCATACCAGTTCGCGGTGTGCGCCCGGAAGGCGACAAAATAGTTCGGCTGGCTTTGCAGTCCCCGAAGTTCGAAGCGGGGTTGGTATATCTGCCTCGTCAAGCTTCCTGGCTAGCAGACTTTGAGGCAGAATTGTTGTCTTTTCCCGGAGGCCGCAACGACGATCAAGTCGACAGCACTACCCAAGCTCTCGCCAACTACGAGTCACCTTTTGCCAACGCCAATATTACGCGCGTGATGCAATCAATCATGAGCGGAATGTCTCGAGAGTACTAACCGTATTGGTACGGACCCTCACCGGCGAGGCCCTGTGAGGGTCGGGTCGCCGATACGAAACGCAAAGCTTACGCGCACTATTTTCAACGCTTGCTGATGACTGGGAATTTCGCTCTGCTCGCAGGCATCAAGCCTGCTGATTGAGGATTGGTACCTCGTCGTCTATGCAGACGCTTTCGACTGGGTGGACTTACCGAACACGCATGGCAGGGTGATGTTTGCCGACGGCGACACGCTCGCATCGAAGCCTTTTGCAGCTTCAGGAACGTATATCGACCGCATGTCGGCCTATTGCCGCAGCTGTCGCTACAACCCGAGATGCGAATGGCTTACAAGAATCTCGATCGAATGCCCAAACAGCGGTTGCTGCAGGTGGCGCGATAGGCTTACGAATTCCTGGGCGCTATCGATCAGCCTCGACTGTCGATTCAACAAAAGGATTTCTTCAGGCTGTCGTATTTTTTGCGACTATCACCTGCGCGTAAACGTTTAGTGGCAGCGTCGTCGAAACAGATCTCACTCGCGCTGCGACGTGATTGATGAGAGCGGCGCTTGCAAAGTCCAACTGAGCGCGCCAGTTGAGTAGCCTATCTCGACGGAGCCGTTGACCGCGCGCGAAATCATTTCGGTGAGTACAACATGGCCGAAGCCTTGTCTGGTCGGCGATGGAGACACAGCGGCGCCGCTTTCTTTCCAAACAAGTTCCAGCGTTTCGCCCTTTTTAATTTGCCATGCGAGATCAATGCGGCCCGTTGGTGACGCCAGAGAGCCGTGTTTGACCGCGTTCGTTGCCAGTTCGTGCAAAGCTAGACCGATTGCTTCTGCTGCTTCGGGGCTCAAATCTAAATCTTCGCCGTTGACCACAAGTCGGCTAGCGGTTGTATCCAAGAAAGCCTCGAGCTGATGCGAGATTAGCTGCTTCAGCGATACGGATCGCCAGTCTTGGCGAACCAACAGATCTTGCGATCGCGCCATAGCCTGCAGGCGGCCTTGAAAGCGCTCATCAAAGTCTTTCAAGGTCTTCGAGTTCGCTGCCGTTCGTTTTGCGACGGCGCTAATGACCGTCATCAAGTTCTTTGATCGATGCGCGGTCTCGCTCAGCAAAAATTTCACGTGGTCTTCAGCTGCTTTACGTTCGGTGATGTCGGCGACGATACTGACCATACGCATGGCGCTGCCGTCCGATCCCCGATCCATAACCATGCCTCGACCCGAAACCCATCGCGTTATTCCGTTTGGCAAGACAATGCGATACTCGGCGGCAAACGAATCTTGCTTTTGCGCGATCGCATGAAACTTCGCCATGAGGCCACGGTCGTCAGGGTGCAGGGCACGCCAATACTCATCGTCTGGTCCGCCTACTGTTCCTCGACCATCAGGTAAACTCAGGCCAAACAGGGCCATTCCTTCCGGGGACCAAGTGCGGGTCCGCTTAACCAGGTCAGTTTCCCATGCCCCCATGCGCCCCGCCGCTAGCGCACTTTTGTAAAGCGCTTCGCGATCGCGGGTAGACGCCGACCATCCTTCCGAGGCGATGCTATCCGGTAAGCCCACTGCGTGTCTCCCACCTGACTATCGTAACCAGGGAGCGCATGCCGTGACAAACATTTGTGTTGCAGAAACGTGGACGGCAGATTTCGCGGCATTGCCAAACGATTATGCGGTGGAAGGCCCCGTCGATTTCCCGCCGCGACGAATTGGCGCGCCTATCGTGTCATGTCGCACGGCAGCGTCGGCCGAAGCCTTTGGTGGCAAAACTCATGGTCTTTTACGCTGCTTTGACAACGCTGATTGATCCATCGCCTTCAAGCATTGCGCGCTTTACATCAGCAATCTTTTCGACGCCATGCTGCCTCAAATGACTTTCCAGCTCTTCGAGAGTTATGAGATTTGCGCGCATGTTCCGACGGTCCAACACCCCGCGAGATATCAGAGGCACAGCCGGCGCCGACGCGAGAAAGCGTAGACCAGGAACTCGGTGACTCAGGAAATTGATTATGTAATTCCAGAAGATGATGACGAGCACGAGCATCACCCCTTCCGTGATCGATCGATATTCGCCGGCAAAAGCATTTTGTGATGCGTCGGCAATCACGACGATAACCAGCACGTCCGAAATCCCTAGTTGCCCGACCTGTCTGGACGATACAAATCTCAGAGCCAAAAAAAGGAAGAGATACATGATCGTGCCGCGGATCATGATTTCGGCGATGGAGGCCGACGGAATGAAAATCTCAGTCCAATTGATCGTCCACATTTGAATGCACCGGTTGCTTGCGCGGGCGTTAGAGCGCGTGGCGCGACAACGACGTTAAAGCCGCCATGTTCCGCTTGCGGAAGGCGTGCAGAAAACGCTTCAGACAGAACGGAAGCTGACAAACCTCAGCTCGGGCTAGCTCGGTTTGCGGTGCGATCAAGCAGGCGCATCACTGGCGTCACCGTTAGCCCATGCATGAGTATGGAGATCAGGATAATTAGCCCGACGAATGCCCATACGTGCTCAGCGTTCGGCAGATCAATTTTGTTCATGGCGAACGCCAGATAGTAGATCGACCCAACGCCACGGATTCCAAAAAACGCAATCGTCATTTTTTCGACAAACGCCGCCTTATGACCCATCATACCTGCAATTCCGGCCAGCGGCCTGATCACAACCAGGACAATGAAGGCAGCAGCCAAATCCACGCTAGTCAACGGTTTGAGTAAGCCACTCACAAGCGCGCCTCCGAATAGTATCAAGAGCACCATCATTGCGACGCGTTCGATTTGCTCGGTGAGTTGATGCATATCAACATTGAAATCATGACTGCGGTGCGCGTGCCGGAAAGTTAGCGCGGTAACGAACACGGCGAGAAAACCGTAGCAATGAAGCAACTCAGTCACGCCGTACGAGACAAATGTCGCAGATAGCGCGATGAGACCATCACCAGTTCGCGCAATTTTGCTCTTGCCTGGGAGATGAAAAGTCAGCCACCCGAATAGACGGCCAATCAAATAGCCCGCCACTGTGCCGCCGATGATTTCCCAAAGGACGTTGTAGGCAAACCAGTTCGCAAACCAGTTGTTCGTGCTTGCCACGGCCAACACGATGGCCAGATTGACAAACGGAAATGCGAAGCCATCGTTTAGGCCAGCTTCTGCGGTCAGCCCAAAGCGAACGTCATCCTCTTCTTCGGACTTTGGTGGGCCAACCTGCACGTCAGCAGCTAACACAGGATCGGTAGGCGCAAGTGCACTGCCAAGCAGTAACGCGATGGTCCATGACAGACCCATCCACCAACCTGCTAAGAGCGTGATCGCCACAATGCTGAGCGGCATCGTGATTGCGATCAGCCGCCAAGCAATGGACCATCGTCGGAAACCGAAGACTCTATCAATCTTCAGACCAGCGCCCATAAGGGCTATGATCACAACAAATTCTGAGAACCGTTCTGTGATTATAGGAAACTGCGTCGGCAGAGGCTTCAGATTTGTTATCGGCAGAGAGAAAAGGCCAGCGCCGATAGCGATGCATACAATTGGCAGCGAGAGGGGGAGTCGTTGGAGAACAAGGGGTAGCCAAACAACCAGTGCGATAAGGCAGCCTGCGCCTGTCAAAAGCAGGATGTAAGGATCTAACGCTTCAAACAAGCGTCTCACCGTAGGATCGAGGTGTTGTCAGCTTCGCCAGTTCACTCTCCTTCGTCAGGAAGCTGAAGGATATGCCCGCAAGCTTTGCAGTGAACCGCATCTGGCTCATGGCGCTGGAGCGCACAAGCTGGACAATGGAACGTCACTTTATAGGGTCGGAAAACCGCTTGAGCTAAACGGACGAACAGCGAAAGCCCGACAATCATCACGGCGATCGAAGTTAGCTTGCCAGCAACGCCTGGAAGCGTGATGTCGCCGAACCCTGTTGTTGTGATCGTAGCTACGGTGAAATAAAGCGCGTCAATGTAGCCGGCAGAGCCTTCGCCGGCACGGAAAAAGAACGTGTAGACGAAGCCCGTCGTTATGAAGAGGAATGTGACGAGATTTACAACGGCGTGGCCTGTGTCCCGCCAAGTCTTGAAGCCCAACGAGGTTAGCGGCTCCCACAAGAAACCGCTGCGCGACAGAGACCACAGTCGAAGGATGCGAAGGAAGCCTAAGTTCGCCAGCGTCGACGGAAACAATAGGGTCAGCAAGATGAAACAGTCGACGTAGAACATAGGTTGCCGGACGCAGTTGCGGACGTCCTTTTCGGCAAGCATTCGGCAACCAATGTCGACTGAAAGCAGCGCGGCAACGGAGTAATCAAGCCATAAGAACGACGCCGTCTTCTGCAAAATCGGAGTCGCGATGAAGAACGCGATTATCGCAAGATCCATCGCGACAACTGCGAAACGGAAACGGACCGCAGTCTTGGTTTTTCCGTTGTAGAGACCGCGCAATTTCGATCTTAGTTTCGTCACCGCGATCTAACCAACCAACAGTCGGGAGCTGCTCTGTTTAATCGCGGTGGTACGGCGATCACGTCTTTTTCTTCGCCGTCTTTTTCTTCGCAGCTTTCTTCGTTGTCTTTTTCTTTGCCGCAGACTTCGTAGCCTTTTTCACCTTGGCGGCAGCCTTCTCAGCTGTCTTCGTGATCTTAGCGGCAGCCTTTTTCACCGCGCGTTTGATGGTAGTAGAAACCTTAGCCATGTTACCTCCAATGTAGAATCACACGAAGCGACGCTAGCGTGTAACGCCGAGTGCGTCTTGTATCGCTCGCTGACGGCTAACGACCGGGACGCAGTAAGCTCTGCCTGATCCCCAGCCTTCAGCTGTTGAACGGCACAGTGACCAGCACTTTCGTGCACAATACAACGAGGTGGAGGGCTAGCCGCTCAACCAACGCGACAAGACTAAGCCTATGAGGAAGCCTGCGGCCAGGCTAAGCTGCGCATCTGCAAGGATCACGCGAATGATCCGCTTCATATAGGCATCATCAGCGAGCTCGCAGCATGCGTGCCAAGACCGACTTGGTGGCAATGCCTTAGGTTTCGACTATTTGTCGTTTTGCGAATTCAACTCTTCTACCCGAACTGCTTTGTCTTCCGGATTGTCCTGATCCTTTGCGGGTTTGTTTTGCCCCGACAAGGCTGTCGAGTCCGCAATCGTGACTGGGCGCTTCTCTGCTGCCTTCGATTTGTTGCTCATCTCATCGCTCTTTAATTTGCCGAAGCGGAGTACCCATGCTTCTGCGCGGATGGGGGGATAACCGTGCACTAGGCGCCATTGCGCATAGTTCACAATCTCTCCCAGCGGCTGCTCATCCGGCGGCTCGCTGACAAGGTCGTCGAAGAGAAAACGGAAATCCATACCGAGCGAAGTCTCAGGCGCTCCGTTTGTTCCGGGATGAGTTAGGGCGGGCCGCTTTCGGCGACCCAAGGTGTTACTCGTTCATCACATCAGCTGTTTCAACGCGCGCAGGCGTAGAGCAACACGATGCTCAAAAGGATCGAGACTGCGATTGAGCCGAGTAGGCCCATCCGGCTGGAGAAGAACAAAAACATTATCGGGTGGTCGCACGGCGAGAGTAGGGAGACCGGTTTACCGGCCTTAAAGATATGCCCTCACGCTGCGCCTTGCTGCTGATCGCAGCCGGCGGACGCTTGAGCTTGAGGCTGATCACGCCAGTCGGCGTGTTATGCTTCGCCAGCGACTTCAGCTCCTTGATCTCGTCCTTCGACCAGGGCTGACCGGAGCGCTGCTTGTATTTTGGATTTGCTTTGCGCGGTCCCGTCTTTCCAATGGGAGAACCGGGTCGCTTCCACGCCGCCTTTGCCGCCTTCGCCATGATTGCCTCCACTGGATGTGAGAGATGAAAGCGGCGAGGTAGTAGGTTGTTCCAAAAAGCAGCCCGACGTCGGGGGGACGCCGGGCTTAGTCTGGGTTCGAAATGCAGTTTGGAGAACCATGCTGCTTGGGCCAACAAATCCGGCGACCAGATGTTCAGATCGCCGCTGAAGTTATCTTTCCTTGAGCCCCTTGAAACTCGGATGCCGCAATGCGTCGCCGGTGTCTTCGAGGAATCCGACATCGGCTTCGAAGCGCGGCTCCACCCAAACCGTATCCGTCTTCTTCAACGGCTTTGAGAGCGCAGCCGCTTTGCGCATCAACGGCTCCAGCTTCTTGCGCACTTCAGCGCCGGACTTCGCGCTGAAACCGGTGCCGACCTTGCCGGCGTACACAAGCTCGCTGCCTTGCTGCCGTGCGAGACGTAGGGCCGCCACCGTTCCGCCGCTCTGTGGGACGTAGCCGACGACGACCAGGTGCGCACGCTGAACGCACTTTACCTTCACCCAGTCAATGCGGTCGCCGGAGATGTACGGCCCATCCATGAGCTGAGACGATTCCCGCCAGACCGAGCCCGCAGGCACTACGGTAGACTTGAGGGCCGGGCGTGCCTTCGATGCGCTCCACGATTTGAAAGTAGCTTGGCGCATCTTTGAGAAGCTCCTCTACTACGGCCTTGCGGTCGATCAGCCGGCAACGCCGCAAATCCAGTCCGTCCAGGTACATGATGTCGAAGGCTTGGAACTGATGTTGAGCTTTAAGCTTGCGAGACTTCGGCCCGACAGAATTCTGCATTGCATTGAAGTCGCCGCCCTTCTCGTTTGGCACAATTATCTCGCCGTCAAGAATGACGTTTCGCGCGTCGATCTCCAGCGCCGTCGCGATAATGGAGGGAAAACGGTCAGTCCAATCGTTGCGGGTGCGCGAGAATATTCGCGGCACGCAATCTTCGAGATGCAACTGCATCCGGTAGCCGTCCCCTTGATCTCGTGAATCCAGCGATCACCGGTCGGTGCCACCTTTTTCAGGTTGGGCCGCGCGGGTTCGATGAAGCCAGGATGCGGTGCCGGTAAAGCTAACGCGAGTTTGCGCGCGATCTGAAGAGCTTTTGTCGCTTTGGGCATAGGGAGCGGTACGCCTGCACATGAAGCCGCTGACGAATCACTTAATCAGAAAGGTCTATCGGTTTCGTTACGGAACGTCGGTTGCAGCCGCGTGTTGGCTTTTCATGGAAAACAGAGAACCAAACCGCGAAGTACCGGCCCAGGTCGGCGCTACCGCAAGAACGGGCACCTGGGCGCTCTTAGCCGCTCTGGTGTTTGCAATAGGCTTCGTAGGGTGGCTCATGCTCGCGCCCTCTGACAGAATTCTCGATAGCGCAAGCACGCCGCAACGCGCTCCGGTCGAGAACACAGGTGCCGGAAATGCGAGAACACAGCCTGGCGTACCTAACCCGCCTCCTAGCGGCGCCGTGACGCCGGATCAATCGCGCAGTCCGGCAGCTGCTGGTGGTGCGGGGTCGGATAGTTCGCGATCAACGGATGGTCCGAGCGATCGGACGCAAGCGCGTTAGCTGCGACAAACACAAAGGCCCGGGCTCCCAGAGCTTCGGGCCTTTCTCGTGCGGATTTTAAGCGAGCGCAGCAGTGCTTCAGACGTTTCGAAACGGAAATGCCTCTGCCGAGGGAGACTCAGCAGAGGCATTCATGGAGCTTTGGGGCATCAAGGAAGCGACTTCTCGGGGGACAGTCGCATCAAACGAACGTCGGCAAACGCTGCACGTTCCACGACGATTCTGACTGTTAAGCGGCGGCCTGCTGTGCATAGGTGTGAACGAGGCGGCCATCCTGTGAAATCTCTAATGCACCTTCTGCGAAGAAAGCACTGCACGCGGCTATGGCGTCAGCATCCGACGCCGCCATAACGACTGTGGTTACGATGCGATAACCGTCATGGCTCAGCACCTGATAGCGTGACATCTGTCTAGCCGGAATGTTGTGCTGAAGGTCAGCGTGAAAAGGAACGTCTGTCATCGATCTTTCCTCCGCTCATCAACCGGAATTCTGTCTACGTGTTCCAGTGCTCTTCGCCTTCTTCGTAATAGTTCATGGATTGCGTTCGCCAACATTACGCAGGGCGCACATTCCATGCCGCCGCCAGAGCAATGCCGAGCGGTGCAGAGTAGTGCCATCACCTTCGTGCGATTGGGCCGCTGCCGAATGATCTAGATCGCTGGACGCATCTCCGAGTGCTTGCTGGGGTGAGAATAAATTTTTTCCGCGCGGACGGCACGGCGATGCAATCTTTCGGCTCGTGATCTTGCTTCGAGAGTGGGACGGCGCGTCAAGAACAGCTTTTCGTTCGCGACTTCACTATTACCAAAGTCGTGCTCAGCGTAGCGAGCACGGTCATCAAAAGGGGCAACCGCGATACGGCTAGAAGAGCGAGCGAAGTGTTCAGGAGGTTCGATGAAGAAAGCAAGGGACGCTCCATTACATGGTTCAGATCGATGCTTTGATGCGCGAAGCTTCGATACCGGCAGTAGCCGTGCACCCGGCGGTCGGCCCCAGAAAGTGATTAGTGAATTAGCGGTTTTGGGGTCCGCGCCGGCGTGCGCCGGCGTGCGCCAGCGTTAGCCCCTTCGAGCCAAAGCCGCTGATCTACGCCGGAGACTGTTGATGCAATCGCTTCAAATCTTTTCGCCTAGCCCAAACACTCGTTTGCGAGTGATGGCTAACATTGGCCAACAAGCCGCGCAAAGCGCGTACGCGCTTTGACCATTTAGATAGTTCGCAACCACATCCGCCGTCGGTACGCTAACCACTGTAAAAGCAGAAAAGACAGAGATCGGTGGCGTCACACTTGGTAGCATCTAATCTTGTTGCACGTAGATCGTAAGGTTGGTTGATGCGTTATTTTGAAATGACGTGGTCAGACGAAGATAGCGACCGCGAACCGCAACGCTCTTGGTTTAGAGAAGGCTGCAAGCATCTTTTACCAACACCGCATGCTCAAGGTGCTTGGAGTCCACCAAACGAGGTAGACGTTGGCGCACTATCTCTGAAGGTGCGACACGCTTTGGACACCAAGGGCTTCTACGCGGAGTCGACCGGCCTTCAAAATCAGTAGCGCTTCTGCGCGCAATCTATTGGGCGAAGTGGCTTATGCGTGCGCGTTGGCCGAAGCTCGCGGTGAGAACCGGCACACCGCATTCCACGAGCCGTCGGCGTTCTCTGTAGCAAGAGCACCAATCCCCAACGTGGCCTCGGCGATCATGAGTGAACTGAAGCGCATTGGATCGACTTCCCTGGAGAAGCAGCTGGGCATTTTACGCGGGACAAACCGGCGGTTCAGTCGGTTCTCCCGCTGTACTAGCGATCACTTAGCGAGGTTGTTGGGCTTCTGATAGGGCTGCAACGCGATAGAGGGCAAGGGCACTGCCGAGCTGCGCTAAAGTGGCCGATCCGGGGTTTTGCTCCATGTCCAGAACTGCCTGCAACATGCGCGCGTCAGCCGTCACGTATTTCATGTCGCTGCGATCCGACAGGCTGCGGCTCAACCGTTCGTAAAGATTGCGAACATTGAAAACAGCAGATGATAAGTTCGCAAGATTGCGTCTGGCCTTCGCGGCAGCCTCATGAAGATCGTCGAACAAGTGCGTCGTGCTTTTTTCCACGTGAAGCTCCCGATTCAACGACGGCAACGCGATCAAGCGCGGCTTGTTGCAAAAGTTCGCGATTGGTCACCGTCAAAATCGATCGAAGCGGCTTATCGAATTGGAGAGGACCGGACCGCGCCTACCGTTTAAGCATCTTGCGTCCGGGCCTGCAGGTAGCCCTATTGACTGAGCCTCGCAACAAAGGAGGCACTAGCGCGTTGCCCGCAGTCAACTTGCCGGGAGAAAGCCATGTACTCAATAGTCTACATCGTCGGAGCAATCGTCATAGTGCTCGCCATTCTATCATTCCTCGGCCTGCGCTAAAGGATCATACACATGACCGACACAACCATCGTCGCTGCTGAGCCGTCACCGGCCGGCAATGCATCTGTCATCGATTGGGCTGCTATCTTTGCAGGGGCAGCCGTCGCAACCGCTCTCTCTTTTGTCCTCTTCACCTTTGGCACCGCGATCGGTCTCGCATCTGTCTCGCCGTACAGTGGGTCCAATCCGTCGGCTACAACGGTATCGGCGGCAGGCGCCTTCTGGGTCTTGGTCGTGATGATCGGGTCATTTGCTCTTGGCGGCTACTTTGCCGGCCGCTTTCGTCGCCTTACAAGCACCGCGCTTACAGTTGATGAGCGCACTGTTCGCGACGGTGCTCACGGCCTTGCTGTCTGGGCAATTGGCATTTTGGTGGGTGCCTTTCTCGCAGCTTCGCTTGCGTCGGGCATTGGTCGGACCGCATCGGCTGTAGCCGGTCAGGCGGCATCAGCCGCAGCACCCGCAGCAGGTGCAGCAGCTAGCGCCGGCGCGAGCCGAGTAAGCGGCGACCAGCTGTCTTCGATCGTCGATGGCATGGTGCGAGCTGATCCGGCAGCGTCGAACAACGCTGCGAATAGCCAGGACACGACTGCATCAATCAGCCGAATCCTCGCGGCGTCCGCTTTGCGCGGAAATATTAGCGAGGAAGACAAAACTTACCTCGTTAGGCTCGTCGCTGCTCGAAGCGGGATCAGCGAAGACGATGCTCGACGCCGTGTAGATGCCGCGGTAGCTCAAGCACGTGCTGCGGCTGAGAGCGCTAAACAGGCGGCAGACAAAGCACGAAAAGCCGCAGTCATCATTGCATTCTTGCTCGCGGCGGCTTCAATCGTTTCCGCAGGAGCTGCGTATTGGTCGGGTACGCTCGGCGGCGAACATCGCGATGCGCTGACCTAGGATTGGAGCGGCGGTATCAATCGGTTGAACGAAGCAGGTCAGTTGCAAACACCAAGCACTTTGAGTGCCTAACAACCGCTCTCAGCCTCGCGCTGGGGGCGGGTGTGTTTTGTCGCGGCTCACTGAATTCAAGGTTGCGGCTGCATCCGCTAGGCTCGAGTCCTGTTAGCAAAAAAAAACGCGAACAGAAAGTCTCATCGATCTTAAGCACCGCATTTTGTGCGAGCACTATTTTCGAAAACGCTTTTGAAATAGCTGATACACTGCTTAAGGCCTTGAGCGGCTTCAGCAGTTTTTGCACTAAGTGCAGGCATATGCTCAGCTTTGCCGTGCGGGACCGCAGACCATTCACCCGAACCGTCCGCGACGATCTCAATTCGCATCAGTCGGTGATCTTTAACTCGATGCATGACAAGGGCAGCGAGTTGGACGCGCGAGCGCTTGACGAGGATATTGACCTGCGTTTCTTCGGTTGCGTTTTCTAACGAAACTCGGCGCTCGACGGGCGCGGCGCTCCAATCGCGAAGAGAGCGACTGGCTAATACCTTGGTGCTCGGCGCAACGACTTGAACGTCACTTTCAGTACTCTCGTTCTCCTCCATGGTGCCGGCCCTTCGCAGGCGGAATATGGTCGTCGTCTTGCCTGATCGTCATTAACATGGATCAAGTTGTGGTCTTCGTCGCGAACGACGCCTCTCGCGTCACGGCGGAATCGTCTTAGCAAAAAAAACGTTTCCATTCGCGACGACAAGCTTCCTCGCGTACCAACATATGTTAGTGCACGCTGCTGCGGGTGTGACACAATTTGTGTGTCTCGATAGACCCTCTATAAAAATCTCAGCCCCAGAACTCAGTCCGCCAACGCTCTGGCGGATTTTCTTTAGGGCCCTCGCGAGCAAGAGGCAGCTTCGCCGCGCAAGCCCTTCGCGAAATCGATCATTTTCCGCGCGTTCGGCCACTGCGGCGGAGTAAAAACAGCGCGACATTTAGGTGCGCCCATGGCGCAGTCGTCCAGTCTCCCAAGGAGGGCGCAATCGTGTCCGTTCCGACCGTGCGGTAGGCGGCGACGTCGACACGCTCTTGCGGGAACTGGAGTGTGAAACTCGTGTACCTGAAATAAGATCTTGGCCGCGACAAACTCAGCGTAGCATTCCTACCTGTAAGCGGTGGCGCTCCCTAAAATCCGAAGGCGTTCCTGCGGTAACGCTTTCAGTTCACATTTCGCGCTGCGGCCAAAGGATCCTGTAAGGTCAGAAGCCTCTCGATGCAACGCAGCGATAACGCGAGGGATCTCGCTGGGCGGACGGTCTTCTGCTTGCCCGAACGCGCAAGAGGCGGCTGATTGCTTCAAGCGCTTCTGAAGTCCCGCTTACTCCGGTTGAGAGCAAGGTTAGGTCCGTTCTTCTTACGTGATTGCTTTGGCGTCGACACTCAATCACTTGGTTTTTTTGCTGCCGGCAGGAAACTAACATGAGTTAGTCCGATTGAGTCCGTAGGGAAGAAGCGATGGCGGATAAGCCGACGGGATCACGGACAAGGCAGGCAGCCGAATACTTGGCCGAGGCGGAACGCTGCGACCGTTTTGCTGATCGCTGCGCGGGCGTCGAACGTGAGAGATGGCTAGATTTGGCGCGAAGATGGCGTTTGCTCTTCGAACATCTCAACCGACCCAGCCGCGGCTGAGACTTCGTTAAGCCGAGGCACGGTCTTGCTCTTGCGCGCTACTCTATTGTCATCGGGGTCTAACGATAGCAGAGATCGACTGCATCTCTCGGAAAGAAATAAGCTTTCGCGAGCTTTCATCCCAAAGGACTTTGTCGACGCATCGAAAACTTTGCAGCAGCGTCAAGCGTCCTGTTGAGATCAATTGAGGATGATCTCGCAATACCTCCGGCAAACGATAGAACGGGATTTTGCTACACATGTGATGCACATGATGCGCGCCAATATTGGCAGTGAACCATCGCAGGACAGACGGCAAATCGTAGTGAGAACTACCGTGAAGCCCAGCGTGGTGGAAATTCCAAATCCCGTCGCGAGACCAGTGCGTGTCTTCGAACTGATGCTGAACATAAAAGAGCCAAACACCAATCGAAGCTGCAATTAACGTGATCGGCAACTGCACAAGAAGAAACGGTCCGATCCCAACAAGCCAAATCAGCAATGCGGAGAGAGTTGCTATCGATACATTCGTTGCCAATGCGCTTGCCCACGGTTGCCAACCCGCGCGCATCAATCCAAGCGGGATACGGTGTCGAAACAAAAAGAGATATGCCGGTCCGATCCCAAACATGACAAGAGGATGCCGATAGATCCGATATCGCCGGCGCCTTCCGTTCGATAGGCTTAGATACTCCGCGACAGTGAGCGTATCGATGTCGCCAATGCCGCGTCGATCGAGATTGCCGGCACTGGCATGATGAAGCCCATGTGCACGGCGCCAGAAGCCGTATGGCGTGAGCGTAAAGACGCCGATGATGCGCCCCACCCAGTCATTCGCCGTTCGGCTGGAAAACAACGACCCATGGCCACAGTCATGCTGGATCAAAAACAGTCTGACCAAAAGCCCGGCTGCTGGCAGCGCCAATACTAACGCGATCCAATAGCCCGCGTACAAGCTAACCAGCATAGTTGCCCAAATTACCGCGAACAGCACGAAGGTTGTTACGATCTCGGCGCTGCTTCGCCAATGACTCGGTTCTCTATACTTCGACAGCTTTCGAGCAATTGAAAGGGCCTCTGAGAGTTCTAAAGCGTCACTGCTATAGCCCGACATCTGTTTCAGACTTCTCTCTACCAACGCCGTTTACTGAGAGCATGTGCGCTAACGCGGTTGGCTTCGTAAGGTGGGAATGTTGCACACGAAGCGCGAGCTCGTTCGCAACCGAGCGATGTAAAAACTTGTGTTCTGGTACGCCTTCGTACAAACCTATCGATGCATTTCGTAGCGATCGGTATTTTCGATGATTACATCACTGCAATCATCTTGGAGATCGGCATGGATGACTGAGAGACGCAGTAGCGCTCCCGCCTAGGCAGGAGCAACGATGCGTTTGGAGAATGAGTTTCTACTCTCTTTGACTTCCGGTGATTTGGCTGCTGTTCGAGAAAATCTCACTTCAATCGAGCTTTCGCAAAAAACAATTCTTATCGACACCGGTGACGTCAACGAAGCGATCTACTTTCCGCAAACCGGGATCGTTTCATACGTCGCTAGAATGGCGGCAAATCAAATCACCGAATTGGCGATGATTGGCATTGATGGGATGGTCGGCGGTGCTGCCGCATTAGGGGCCGATGGTGCGGTATGCGATGCGATAGTACAGATACCTGTCTCGGCGCTAGCAATACGCACCAAGCGGCTCAGAGGTATCGCGAAAGAGCGGCCGAGCCTATTCGAAGCGATACGGCTTCATGAGCACAGGTTAAGCGCCGAATTTGTCAGAGCCGCGGGATGTCTTGCTGCACACACGCTGGAACAGCGGCTTGCGCGATGGCTATTGCGTGCAAGAGCTCTTTCCGGCAACCAACTCGCGTTCACGCAGGCGTTTATGAGCGAAATGCTCACCGTTCGGCGGGCAAGCGTATCCGTCGCTGCCGAGGCGCTCCAAGCGCAAGGCGCTATAGAATACGCGCGCGGGCAGGTCACAATACGAGATGCGATCAAACTCAAGTTTTTCGCGTGTAGCTGCGCTAACGGCGATCATCGGAAACCGCGAAGCCGCTAGCGCCGCTTTTCCCCAACGAATCTCGGTACGAAATCGCACCATCGAATTTTTCAATTCGGTTAGCCGAGGCAGAGTCATTTGGACTGTTTCGAAATCATAATGTTTGTTGCCTCTCGCAACAGCTGCGCTTGCTTTCTCACATCGGTCGCAGCGTCGCAGAGCCTAAGCAATTCTTCTACCTGCGCGAGGTAGTCGACGGTGCTCAGACGACCCGCCGACCCTCGGATTTGGTCATCAGTGCTCATGGCCCAACCTCACGGATCGTTGCTCGTAAAGCGTCAGCTGTTTAACGGAGTGTTCGCGTGAAGATCACGACAGCACGCTAGTCAAAAATGCGTCGCCGGGCATTGATCTACGTTTAGTCCGTTCTCCCATCATCGAAAAACTTTGCGCTAAAGCAGCACGTCCGTTGCAGTAGCGCTTTGTGTCTAGACAAAGATTCCGGTGCAGTTTTTCCGACAACGCTAAATGTACGAAATCGTACGTTTTGGGGACCTCACTGCCAGGCAATATGACCCAGAAGAGGCTACACAAGCTAGCGTGCTTAACATAAGTTAGTGCCTAAAACTAACTCGGCAGCCTACGCTTGGTCCAAAGTGCGGTATCGTACAAGATTGAGGCGAGGGCTGCATGCCTAGTCGGCTGATCCGAAAGTTAGAAGCGTTTGTGCCGCTAACGGAAGCGGAGAAGACGCTTGTATCCGACGTCGAGAGAAACGTCCGCACGGTAGCTCCAAAGACCGACCTGATAACAGAAGGAGATTCGCCGGAAAATGTTCTGCTGATCGTTGAAGGATTTGCGTGCCGCTACAAGATCACTTCAGAAGGACAGCGGCAGATCATGGCCTATCTGGTGCCCGGCGACTTTTGCGACCTTCACATTTTCATTTTGAAGGAAATGGATCACTCGATTTCAACGCTGTCGGCTTGCAAAGTTGTCGAGATACCAAGAAAGCGGGTTCTTGAAATGTTGAAAACGCCGGCATTGGCCACTGCTCTTTGGTCAGCAACACTTGTCGACGAGGCGACGCTGCGTGAGTGGTTAGTCAACATCGGAACACGCGAGGCACCTCAGCGAATTGGCCACCTCTTGTGCGAATTGCTGCTTCGCTTGCATGTTGTCGGCTTAGTCAGCGAGGGACGGTTCGAACTGCCCATCACACAAGCCGAGATTGCAGACACGATGGGCCTTTCAGCTATCCACGCGAACCGTTCGATCCAAGTGCTACGCGAGGCCGACCTGATCACACTTGCTCGGGGGCATGTTGTCATATTGGATTTCAAACGCCTGGCAGCCTTCAGCGGATTTAATCCGAACTATCTCCACCTTCGCAATCAGGCGGAGGCGGGCATCGGAGCCATTCCTCAGAATGCAGCGATATCATTTTGATCTCGTCGTGGACGGCAAGATGTCGATCGACGACACCGGTGCAGAGTTTGCGGGCGATACTGCTGCCGAAAAGCAAGCTGAGCTCGGTTTAGCCGAGATGGCCTACGAGTTGGTTCAGCGGGGAGCTAAGCAAATGCAGATCCTTGTTCGGACTGAAGATGGGGATCGCATTTGTGAGGTCGAGGCGAGGTGGACGGTGACGCGACACTGAATCCGAACTGAGAAAGCGCTTGCAGCCCACCACACACACATACGGCGATAACGCTCACGAATGAGCGATCGTTCAGCTTTCGCTCCTATGTCTACAAGCGAATGAGAACGTCAAATTGCGGGTTACCGACTTTCTCGGCAGCATCAAGTTTGTCAGCTTCGCGCAAATACTGATTGGCGAGCAGCTTGGTCCGTTGCCACTGCTTTTCAGGATTTTTCGCAGCTAGTGCGAAGATTTCTCGTGCGCGAGCGCGCAATAAGTCGGCATTCGGCCCGTTCGGTGCGGCAGCTGGAGCTTCACTAGCGGCGCTACCTTTTTCAAGGTTTTCCGATAATAGAAGATAACGATGCGCAATGCTTCTCATTCTCAAGCTGGATGGCGTATCGCCGAGATGCGCCGCCATAGCTAAAAGATTCCTGGCGACAGCTCGTAGGCCCGTTGAACCCTCCGGTTCGTAGGTGGTCTTACCATCAACCATCTTTCGGAATTTGCCAGGCATCCGATGCTCCACTTGGGGATGTGGGCAGCGATCCCGCCGTCGCGCATGTGCGCATTCGTGCGGCGACCGTGCACTCTCGAACTTTCGAAGTCCCTGGCCATCCTGCATCACTATGTACGGTAGCGCATTGATATAGATTAACGTTGAGGCGCTGTTGCGGAGAGCGTGCTGACACGCTTTCGGCTGCTGCCCAATCCCATGCGCGGCCCTTCTGTTGGCCTTCGAGCTTTTCCGAAATTAAAATGCTCGGAGGCGAATGGCATTTGTGTCGGGCGCGCTAAGCGCTTCAAAACAGGAGACGACGATGCGCGCCCGTGGCAAATGACGTTCCGCGTCCACGCGTCTGCACTACGCCGAACGAAAATTATGCGGCGAGCGATAATCTAAAAATCGCTAATGGTTATCTACGACATCACGATGCGGGACAGTGTCTTGCATCCGGTGATCGAGCAAGCCGGCGGTCAGTGAAACATCAAGGCTCAGGCATTAACCTACGTTGGCATTTCGAAATCTATATTGAGCATGCTCAGCAGTGCACTGATGATCTTGGGGAGCAATTGCGCCTCTTGATTTTTCGCTGATCAAAGTGCCGTAGGAGTAGGTGTGTATTTCTCGGCGTAGTGCGAAGCGACTAAGTGCCTCTCAGGCGGCAAATTACTTTCATGTTTCCGCGCGCGCTGTCATCCGGCTCTCAAGCAACGCCCGGAACTCGCGGATAAGAGCGTTTACGTACGGACGCCCAACGACGAAACGCGCCACTGCCTAAAAAGGAACAAAGCGCTGCTGGCCTGCTTGTCATGCGTTCGCCCCGACCGCAGGAAAATACATGAACGTTTTGTACTCCGGTGCTCCGCCATCCAAGCTCCTGTTGGCGTTGGAGGGTATGAGAGCTATCCAAGAGCTGGCATTTCTTGCGGTGTCCACTCCGTTTCTTCCGTTCAAAAAAGGAGATGGACATCCCGTGCTCGTACTTCCGGGATTGCTTGCCAGCGATGAGTCGACGCGTCTTATTCGCAAAGAGCTAAATGCTCGCGGGTTTGTTGCTTATGGTTGGCAACAAGGACGTAACTGCGGGCTCCGCCAGGGCACCGAGGATAGAATGCTCGCAAAAATTCGCGTCCTCCACGCGAAGCACGGCAAAAAAGTCAGCTTGGTTGGCTGGAGTCTCGGCGGTCTCTATGCACGACAACTAGCCAAAGTTGTTCCTGACCACGTTCGATCGGTCATCACCCTTGGGAGTCCGTTCGCGGGTGAGCCGACGAGTACGAATGCCTATTGGATTTATCAGCGCCTTAATCCCGCAGCGACGCGGGAGGCTTATGATCATCACGCTGGTCCTTTGCACGAGACGCCGCCGGTACCGACAACTGCGATCTACAGTAAGTCGGATGGTGTGTGCGCCTGGCAATCTTGCGTCGAACCTGCCGGAGCTCACGCAGAAAGCGTCGAGGTATGGGGGAGCCATATCGGGCTGGGGCACAACCCGTCAGTGATGAACGTCGTCTTTGATCGCCTGCTATTGCCGGAAGGAGAGTGGAAGCCGTTCGATCGTTCTGGTTGGACAAAGTACTTTTATCCCGGCGCATGAGTGGCGAAGACCGCTCGCGTACGCGAAAGTCTGATCAGCTGATGTCACGGGCCGTCTGGTGATACGCGCTCGCTCTGCAAGGCGGAGCTTTCTAAAGCTGGCAACCGGTTTCTGGTCCGGCCCGACGGTTCGATTGTCTTGGTCACTCACCGCCGCGGTCGCCTTTTTTATCTGCGCTCAGCTTACGGTAGCCGTGAGTATCAACGCGTGGAATCGTTACTTCTTTGATGCTTTGGAGCGGCGCGATCATTCAGCAGCTTGGAGTGTTGCTGCGTGGCTACCTCCGATCGTCGTGATGGCTGCGCTAATGCTGACCGGCCTACTTTTAAGCAGAATGACACTTCAGCTTCGTTGGCGAGAGTTTATCACCGGGCAACTCACGAGCTCGTGGATCGGGGATCAGCGATACTATCGTATGCAGTTTTCGGCTCCCCAGTTGCCTGCACCCGAATACAGAATTGCTGAAGACGGACGCTTATCTGTTGAGCCGCTAGTCGAATTCGCGATCGGCCTGATAACTGCGGCGACAAGCGCAATCACGTTCGCCGCTATTCTATGGCACGTAGCTGGATCGGCGACTTTTCATCTTGGTTCAACCGAGTTCGTTATCCCGAGCTACATGGCCTTCGCCGCAGTTGGCTACGCGGCTGCGACATCCTACGCCGCCTACCTCACCGGTTGGCCCTTGGTCCAACGCATCATCGCTAAGAACGAAGCTGAGGCGCGCTTTCGCGCCGAAATGACACGACTTCGCGAAAATGCTGAAAGTATCGCGCTCATCCGTGGCGACGAAGATGAACGCCGTTCCGTCATGGACAATTACGGTCGCGTTATTTCGGCTTGGATCGGCGTAATCAAACAACAGGGTATTGTCGCGTTGGTGTTGAATGCCAACAGTGCCCTGTTTCCAATCGTTCCGCTTCTCCTGATCGCGCCAAAATATCTGTCGGGCGCGGTTACGCTGGGCGCTGTGATGCAAATCGTCGCCGCGTTCATGGCAGTGCAGGCAGCGCTCATCTGGTTTGTCGATAATCTGATTCGATTGGCTGAATGGTTCGCTTCGGTCGCTCGCGTCGAAGAACTGCAAGCGGCGCTAGATGGGATCGACAGGCGCGTCGAAGATGTTGCGTCTCGTATTGAGCTACGTGTCAGTTCCGCTAGCACGATTTACTGGGAGCGGTTGCGTATCGACCTCGCTGACGGTTCTCCGTTGATCGCGGAAAATTCGTTCAGGATTCAGTCCGGCGATAAGGTTCTCATCGTTGGGGAAAGCGGATCCGGGAAGAGCACCCTTATTCGAGCGCTCGCAGGTTTGTGGCCATGGGGTTCTGGCGTTATCGCCGTCCCGCATAGCGCACACATTTCATTTCTCCCCCAAGAGCCATATCTACCGCTTGGTACGCTGCGCGACGTAATAGTTTATCCGCGAGAAAATCTAAAGACGACTAATACTGAGGTGGCGTCCGCTTTAGCACGCGTCGGGCTCGGTTACATGGCTCATCGTTTGGACGAAGAGTATCGATGGGACCAGACGTTGTCCGGAGGAGAGCGTCAGCGAGTAGCTTTCGCTCGCTTAATGCTTCATCGCCCGAGCGTCATAGTGATGGATGAGGCGACATCCGCTCTCGATGAAGAGAGTCAAGCTTCAATCTTAGCACTGTTTCGCGAAGAGATCTTTCAAGCTGCTACTGTCATCAGCGTTGGCCATCGCCCCAGTTTGGACGCTTTCCACTTGCGAAAAATCACTGTCACAAAGGCGGACGGCGGCGCCGTATTGACCGACACGTTAATCTAGCTGGTGAGCCCTGCGCTGATAGTTCGTTACCCCACGGAACAATCGATTGTATCGTCTGTTGCCCCGGCGCTTTACGTCCAGCGCTTTTATGAACGCTCCGAGCGGCGCGCTGCATCCAATCCAAAACCCTGAGCATGATCGCGCTGATAAGCGGCTTTGCTGCGCTATGAATGGAGTCAGTCCTGCGTATCGGAATCATCGCGCATTTGAAGCATCCTATCGGCGAGCCGTTTGCCGGCGGACTAGAGATGCACACGCACATGCTGCAGTCGCAGCTCGTCAGCAGAGGGCATGCAGTTACTATTTTTGCTTCCACACATTCTGATCCCGGCTCCAATCTAGAACCTATCTGCGATGAGACATCGATCTCGGAGGTAGGACTTGCGGAAGCGCCGGATCACGCGTTTTTCCAGGAACATCACGCGTATCTCAGTCTAATGAATCGTTTGCGGCTTAGCGATTTCGACATCATCCATAACAATTCGCTGCACTATTTACCCGTAGCGATGGCCGACGTTCTGCCAATGCCAATCGTGACGACGCTCCATACGCCTCCGTTTTCCTGGTTGGAGAGTGGAATCCGTTTGTGTCGTAGCCCTCAAGCTTCATTCGTGGCGGTTTCGAACTCCATCAGGATTTCGTGGACGCCAGTCGTTCCAATAAGCCGCGTGATCCTCAATGGCATTGACTTGAACAGATTTCGCTTTCAATCCGCGCCTGACAGCAAACCATATCTGGTCTGGTGCGGACGCATCGTCCCGGAAAAGGGATTGCACTTTGCCATCGCGGCCTGCCGTGCGATCGGCGCCGAATTGCGTATTGCCGGCCCGATTTCCGACGAGGATTATTTCGAAAGAGAAATTCGACCATCCTTGTCTCAGACAATCGTGTACCTAGGTCATCTCAAACATGAAGGGATAGCGGCGTTGGTTGGTGGAGCTCGTGCTTCGCTATGCACGCCATGCTGGGACGAACCGTATGGATTGGTTGTTGCCGAGGCTCTAGCGTGCGGTGTACCCGTGGCCGCTTTCGCTAGAGGCGCTATTCCGGAACTGCTCGATGCGACCTGCGGCATCCTCGCAAATAAAGATGACGTCGCGTCCCTTGCACAAGCTGCCAAGCAAGCACAGACACTTGATCGGGCAGCTTGTCGGGCGATGGCTGAGCGCAGTTGCGACGTTAGCCGCATGATCGATGACTACGAGGCGCTATATCGTCAGCTGTCTACGAAGACTGGTGCAAGAAGTCTGGAGCACTTCGGTCGAGCGGCTTCGAAGGCGCACATCGTATCCAAGCCGCGCCCATCACCGACAGAGGTGAAAATCAATGTGGTTCAAAACGCTGACATCGCAACCAGACAAACCGTGTTGGCGTGACGATGCGGCCGCGTGATGCAACACCGCGCACATCCGACGTTGGCAGTGCGTTTTGCATTTGCGTGCCGGCACGCGATGAAGAACAAAGACTGCCCATTTTATTGAACGCTTTGGCCGACCAAGATATCGACGGATTAATTCCGATCGCGATTTGTCTCAATAACTCCGTTGACCGTTCAGATCAGATGATTGAAGAGGCTCGTATCCGACATCGCGGGCGCCTCAAAATCCATCTTGATCGATGCTCTTTTTCAGAATCGCTAGCGCATGCCGGATCTGCCCGATCGGCAGCGATGCAACTCGGTGCGCGGACACTGACCTTCGACGGAGTTTTGCTGACGACGGATGCTGACGCACGACCGCCGCTCGATTGGGTTAGAGAAAACCTCCGCGCCATAGCGGCAGGGGCAGACATCGTCGGCGGGAAGCTCGAGTTAGACGAGTGCGAGCCACTAACATCCGCGTCTGCGCGTGCGCAAAAGTCATGGGCGCTCTATTGGCGGCAAGTGCGTGAGATCGAAGACGCGATCGATCTCAGACCTGACGACCCGCCGCCTCGTCATGGTGATCACACCGGCGCGAGCTTGGCTTTGACGCTCGACATTTTCCGCAGAGCAGGAGGTGTTCCGCTGATCCCGATTGGCGAAGATCGAGCGCTTGTCGACGCCGCCGTGATGGCCGGTGGACGCCTTGTGCATCCCCTACGGGTCTGGACGAGGGTATCGCCGCGTTATGACGGTCGTGCCGCTGGTGGCATGGCGGAGACGATGCGTACGATGGACGCCAAGCTTAGTGCGGGACATGAACTGATGGTTCCAGCCTTCGCGCATTGGCTGGAGCGCGCGCGCTGGCGGCGAAGTATGCGCGATAATCGGACATCCGATGCTGAGATTATTGCGGCCGAACGGACCCTTCCGCCGATGCCGCACGATATGCGACTTGCTGAAATGGCGGGCGACTAATGCGCAGCCCGATTGGATATTATGTTCATCATCACGGCGACGGCCATCGTCAGCGTGCGCTCGCGATTTGTAACGCGGCGCCTGATCGTTTTGTCATGATAGGCACTGGATTGGCGGGGCGGACAGGCGACATCGCTTGCATCGACCTTGCTGATGATAGAGCAAATTCTACTGGACCGTTTGACGGGGTCGACCGCGAACGCAATAAACCCCACGCCTTTCATTTTGCGCCGCTTCACCGCGAGGGAACGCGGAAGCGCGCTGCACAACTCACCGGCTGGATAAGTGAAGTACGGCCTCGGCTTCTAGTTGTCGACGTTTCCGTCGAGATTGCATTGCTGGCTCGTTTAGCTTCGACCCCAGTTGTTTATGTTCGGCTCACTGGTGAGAGGAATGACATTCCACATTCCGAAGCGTTCCGTTCGGCTGTCGCGCTGTTGTCACCATTCCATGAAGATCTCGATGATCCATCTTGCGAGGCGTGGGTTCGCGCAAAAACACGCTATTGCGCTGGTCTAACTCAATCTGGGCTTAAGTCGGAGATGCCCGCCGCTGGTTCGGTTCTTGTCGTGCAAGGAAACGGTGGACAGGTCGCTGATGGTGAGCAAATTGCGCAAGCTGCACGAAGTATCTCCTGGCTGAAGTGGCGTGTGATCGGATCGGTTTCGCCGCCGGAGCACACTCCCGAGAACCTCACGCTGCTTGGATGGGTTGACAATCCG
Organism: Variibacter gotjawalensis; assembly: GCF_002355335.1. Classification (GTDB taxonomy): domain Bacteria; phylum Pseudomonadota; class Alphaproteobacteria; order Rhizobiales; family Xanthobacteraceae; genus Variibacter; species Variibacter gotjawalensis. The sequence goes on along the minus strand of NZ_AP014946.1, from coordinate 4,512,715 downwards.
GCGATCGAGTTTCGCAACGCGGGCGTTGTTATTGGCGCTGCCGGCGACGGGCTCGTCAGCGCCGTAATGTCTGCAGGCCGACCTTTCATATGCATATGGCAGCCGAGACCGTTTCGCGAACAAGCGCTCAAGGCGCAGCGGCTTGCGGCGCTTGGAGCAGCTATAGCTCTTGATAGTTGGCCGACATCGGCGAACTGGCCCGCAGTTTTGCAGGCGGCCGAAACAATCAGGCCTCAAGTTCAGTATCGCCTTCATTGTGAACGCGGAACCGCTTCGGCAGCACAGTTTCTCAGCCAGCTGGCAGATCAAGGATGCACCTGTGTCGATAATTGAAAGGCCCCTCGCGCGTTCAGACCCTTCGTATCGATATCAAGCCACCGAGGGTTTGATTGTCCGACTGCTCGCTTCATTTTCGGAACTCGTGAGGCTTGGTGCCGCTTACGATCGTGCGCCATGTTATCCAGAACAAAGTATGGCGATTTTGATCGAAACAGGTGCGCAGGCACATTTTGCGCCTCCGGAAAGCGGGGGCGCGATGTTCCGCGATGCGCTCGAAGAAAACACAAGCCTATTTGATGTGCTTCGTATCGTCGGTCGCTCTGATTTGAGTCTCGGACGTCTTTTCGAAGGCCACATCAACGCAATGAAGTTGTTTGGCTGGTTTGGCACTTCAGTTCAAAAACACGCGTTGTACGATCGACTCCAGAAGGGAGCGCTCTATGGAGTGTGGGCGACTGAACCGCCTCCCGGTGTTGAAATCCACCGCGGAAAAAGCGGCCGCATCCTTGAGGGAAGGAAGATGTTTGCCTCGGGAGCCGGTGGTTTGAATTTCGCGATAATCACTGCAAGGACGCCGGAAGGCGAAGTCCAATTGATTTCCGTTCCGGGAAATGTCGGAAAAAGAGCTGATACGTCGCGATGGCTTGTTCGCGGAATGCGATCGACAATGAGCGGAACTTACGATGTCAGTGGTTTCGAGCCTGGCAATCAGGATTATTTAGGAAAGCCCGGCGATTACGCAATTGAACCACGTTTCACGGCCGGCGCATGGCGGTTTTTGGCGGTCCAGCTCGGTGGCATTGAAGCTCTTCTGGCTGAAACCCGAACCAATATGTCGGACAATGCGCGATCCGATCCACTGCAGCGTCAGAAATTTGGCGAGGCCGTCGCGTCTGCGAGAACTGCATATCTTTGGGTTCGCGAGGCTGCTCGGCGCGCTGCCGAAGAGTCGGTCGATGCGCCGAGCGTTGTGCGTATGGCGCGTGGCGTTGTCGAGCGAAGCGCACTGGATGTAATGGAACTGTCGGCGCGCATTGTTGGAACGCGCAGTGCGTTCGACGATCAGCGTATCGACAAGATCATTCGCGACCTCGGGCTATATTTGCGACAGGCTGGGCCGGACCAAGCGCGTGATCAAGCAGCGATCGCTTGGCTTGATCACGATGCATGGGGAGATGGAGATTTGTTGTGGTGAGGGCCCGCTCGCTACCCATTCTTCTGTCCGATAGTTTCCTTAGGAATGCGCGGTGGCTCGTTATTGCGCCACATCCTGATGATGAGACACTCGGGGCGGGCGCGCTTATCGCGGACACCGCGTCCCGCAAAAAGCTGGCTGGCGTCGCCATTCTGACAAACGGCGAGGGCTCGCATCACCATGTCAATGCATCGTCACGGGCGCGCCTTGTGGCTATGCGCCGTCGTGAAGCAGCGGCCGCGTTGCGTTATTTGGCACCTTCGTACTCCGGACACCTCACTCATCTCGGGTGGCCTGATGCGCGGCCATTGTTGCCAGCTACTGCAGACTATGCGTCCACGGTTCGTCGCCTTGCCGCAATTTGCCGAGCTCACCACGTCAACGCGATCGCAGTGACTGCCGCCCACGAACCGCACTGCGATCATCAAGCTGCGTTCTCGCTCGCCCTTGATGTCGTCCGCAGCGCTGGTTGCCGCATTGTGCTTGCTGAATACCTCGTATGGGCGACAAGCTTGCCGGCGCAGCCACACGTCGCCGTCCGGACTGCCGCGATGAACGCTGGACGGCGAAAGATGGCGTTGGCTGCGCACCGAAGTCAAATGTCGCCGGCCTTTGGAGATGGTTTTCGGATTTCTCCGGAAAAAGCACGGATGTCTGCAAGCGATGTGCTTTACACAAGGGCTATCGGGCATGAAAAAATCGCGTAGCCTTCCGCCTCATTATTTTGAAGACATGTTCGCAGGCTCAACGGATCCCTGGCAACTAGAGACAAGTCGCTACGAGCAAGCAAAGTATGCTCACACGGTGCGTAGTCTCAAAGGCCGGAATTATGAGAATGGCTTTGAAATAGGGTGTGCGGGCGGAACGTTGACGAGCCAAATTGCGCCGCTAACTTTGTCGTTGTTATCGGTGGACGTAAGCAGTATCGCGTTGGCAAAGGCGGCTAAGCGATGCGTGCTACAGCGGCATGTTCGGTTTGAGCGCATGACATTTCCCCGGGACGCGCCGCAAGCTGAACGATACGATCTCATAGTCTTGTCGGAAGTTGCTTACTATTGGGACGATGCTGATTTGCAATTGGCAGCGACGGAGCTGAGGCGCTTGCTCGCACCTGGCGGCGATCTTCTGATGGTGCACTGGATTGGCGAGACGGACTATCCCCAGTCGGGCGACGATGTGGTCTCGAAACTCCATTCAGCCCTGAGCGACGCAGTTTGCGTGCAGACAGAGGAGCGGGACGTGAAATACCGTCTGGATATATGGCAACGCCGCTTATGATGAGTGTGCTGACGATCGTTAAAAACCGTGAAGCCCATCTCCTTAATTTGATTGCGGGCCTGCAGCGCAGTTCTCGATTGCCGGATGAGTTTATCGTGGTCGATATGAGTGACGTGCCTATCGGTGAGATCCGCACGCCATTCCAAAGTAGGGTAATCCAAGTCGCCGTAGACGGATTGCATCTCTCTCGCGCGCGCAATGTGGCTGCTGCCAACGCGCGCAATGACCAGCTATTGTTTCTAGATGTTGATTGCGTGCCGTCGCTGACGCTGTTGGAAGCCATGAATGATGCCTTAGCGCAGCATGATGCACTCATTTGTGCCGACACTCGCTATCTCGCCGCGCGCGAAGACCGCGATTGGAGCGATAGAGCACTCATTGCATCGAGCGAAATGCATCCCGTCCGAACATTTCCAGCTCACGGCTTTCGTCTCGAGACAAACCCTGGATTATTTTGGTCCTTGGCGTTCGGCATACGGCGGAATGCGTTTGAAGCATTGTCCGGTTTCGATGACGAATTTGTAGGATACGGAGGTGAAGATACTGACTTCGGATATCGCGCCGCGGAGCAAGGTTTGCCGCTGATGTTCATGGGTGGTGCATACGCTTTTCACCAACATCACGGTGTGATCGATCCGCCTTTACACCACTTCCACGACATCATCAGAAACGCTCAGTTGTTCTATGCGAAATGGGGCGTCTGGCCAATGCGCGATTGGCTTGATGCGTTCGTTGAACTGAGGTTGATAGAGCGTAGTTCTGATGCCCTCAAACTTCTTCGCGTACCCACTCTCGACGAAATCCGGCAGGCCGTCGATGTCACTGGTCGCAAGTTTTAGACCAACGGGCGCAGTGCGCTACACGTGTTTGATCTCAGTTGGCGCGCTATGGCTCAGGCGGAAGCAACGCCATCGATCGGGGTTAACCGAGGTATTCACTACCTCGATTCCATGTTGTCGTCGATTTCGAAATCGATCTGGAACGAAGCTACCGCATACATATGTTAGTGCATGAAACCATTATTTTGGCAGGATCGCTTCTCGAAAAGTTAGACAACTCGGCTAATTTATGCGGTCAGACGGCTTGATAAAGGGCCATGTCTTGAGCGTGCTGCCACATCAGGTGCTCAGTGAACCAGTCAACAAACGTAGTGCAGTTTCCTATAGGGCTGCCAAGAGCAGCAGCTGAATGTCGCTCGAAGGCGCTTGAATTGATGCGGATGGCGGAAACAGCGTATGGGCATGAAAGAAAGGCTCAGCTTCTTTCTGAAGCGGCAGAATGGCTGCAGCGTGCTGCTCTGAAAGAGTCGAAATATCGAAGCCCTTTGACGCTTTAGAGAGCTACTTAAGAATCCAAATTTGCTTTCGATAGCGGCAATGTTCGCATCGACCCCTTGTTTCCGGTTCGTGGACGGGGCGGTTGAAATCTGCGCACGGGACGTTCTAGCCGGGCTCATAATCGTTTCACAAGTACAACGAAGGCACCGCCTTACGAACGCTGGCTGCCATAGTTTCACCAATGCGCGTTATCGTACTTTCCCATTGGCCTGGGAGCAGAGCGACCTTATCACCATTGGCCCAGGGAACGTTGTCATTTTGGATTTCAAAAGGTTGGTAGCCCTCAACGGGCTCAACCCGAACAATCTGCTCCTCCGCAATCACGCGGAGGCGGGCCTTTGAGGCATCCTCCAGAATGCTGCGATATCATTTTGATTTGATGGTAGACGGCAACAGCTCCATCGATGACACGGGACTGCAGACATTCGACCTAGTGGCCCTCGCAAGCAACCACTGGCGAGGGTAGCCATGAGCGTGCCTAGCGAAAAACGACGGCCACAGAATCTCTGCAGCCGTCGTCTTATCTCTCAGCTGATGACGAGCAGATAGTTGCCGCAACAACCGAAAATATGATCCAGTCTCTGATGCGACCTCAATGTTATAGTCGCCGCGAACTCATGTGAAAATTTCCGCTACGCCTTCGTCAATTCTTTTGAGATGCGCTTGGTGATCGCGACGTGCTCCTTGAACGTTGCAAGCGCGAGCATAGCGAGGTGACGTCCCTGATCTTCTGCCGCATTGCTCTTGTCCGAGCCGGAAACGCTGAGATAAGCCGTCGCCCAATCACGCAGGTGCTCATGATTTTCGAGCTGCGCAGCGATGTAAGCTTTGTCGAACGCGGGGCCCTTGGCAGCGCTCTTTATCTTCTCCAAGGTTGCCTTCGCTTTCGCGTCCATTTCGGGGACCGGTGTTCCAAGTTCCTTTAGAACCGCTGTCACAGTCTTTGCTTCTTCAAGCTCAAACTCCGCAAACTCTTTCGCGTTGGCCTGGGTCGCTCGTTCGATCGCGATTTGACTTGTTGCCAGCGACAGTTCCGCTGGACCGATTACGCCCATCCGAAACTCCATCTCGTTTTTAGGTTTGGCGAGCGGCCTTGACGCGTCACCGGCTTTTGAAACTGAGTTTGGTGCTTGAGCCATCGCCGCAGGCGCCGCTGCGATTGCTCCGATTGCGATGAGAACCGATCGTCGATGCATAAATCTCTCCTGTTGCTGCTGCTAAATGCGCAGCATGGCAGTCAAGGGTGTGAGACGATCGAAAGTTGCTGTGGCGCTTGGCCCGATGCAACACTAACCCGTGATGACAAAGTGGAGAGCGGCGAAATCATCGCGCCGCGCGGAGCGAGCCCTACGCTGGCGGACGCGTTTAGCGATAACTCTACTTTCGCGCTCTTCGATCGAAACAATCGAACAGGCGCCAACGTAAAGACCTCGTGAGAATATCGAGGAAGCAAAAAGCTTCTCGTAAGACTTTCCCGAAAGGACACGTGAAACTGACGCGTATTGAACACGGCCCGGAGGGCGATAACATTGCTCACTCGCTAGCTCCTTTCGGATGGACGTTGGACAGCTCGGTTGGTGCAACCTCAGCTACGCTTCAAGCAATCAGCAGCCTCGCGTAGACTTTTTCCTCTACTGATTACGTCAGACGCTCTGTCGGATTGTTCTATAAGCGCCTTTGCTTTGCTAAGCCGTCGCCCGGCCAAAAGTGCATTTAGCAGGGGATATTTCTGACTAGTGGGCGATGCCGCGCAAGGTAGACGGATCACGCTGATAAGCTGGTTCCCTTGCCACAACTCCACCGGACCATCTCGAGCAAGTTTAAGCGCGATATCTACTGCCGCATTCAAGCTGTCGGTCGATATGCCAACAGGCGGGCCACAGATTTGATCGTGATGATCAACCGGAAAGACGCGGAACATATGCACGGTGATGCGCTCCTGTCAGAGCGGTCCAAGCCCGCTCCGACATCGTTGAAGCAGCGAATGCCGCAGCAGGCATTAACCTACATTGGTCCACATTATTTTTGCTCGTTCGATCCGAAAGGCAGCAAGCGGCGCCCGAGTGTTGTGGTGCGCTAGCGCGCCGAAAGCAGAGATATTTTTAAGCAGGGAAACCGGACTGCCTTTCATTCGTAACTGTATGACTGCTTCGGCAGGAAGCCCTCGCGTTATTCCTAGGTGTCCCATGGCGCGAGGGCGATTTCGGAAAAGGATTGTTCGCATGTTCAAACTTGTTATCGGCGGCATTGCCGCCGTGAGTCTCGCAAGTATGGCGATCGGCTCCGCCAATGCCGCGCGCTGGTGTGTCGATCAAAACTGCAACTTCGCGTCGCGTGCTGCGTGTGAGCGCGCGGCTGACCGATCGGGGAGTGATTGCGAGCGCTATTCGGGCGGAGGCGCGCAGCGCAGTCGCGTTGACTCGCCTCGCCAAATCGAACCGTCTCGTCCGTACGGTGCCAACCGCAATCAGTGCTACTTCGACGACGGATACGGACGTTTCCGGCCTTGTGACCAGGGATCCGGCGGTCGCTCGTAATCACGCAGTGACTTTGCCCGCGCCGTAATAGCGCGGGCATTTTCTCGTCCGCTTCGGAGAGCGCATGACCGAGAACGATCTAACGTTGCAAACTAGCCCCGATTGGCTTCGGTCAGAAGCAAAGCGTCTTGATGAGACAGCGCATTCGCTATCGCAGATCAGCGCATGTGACGCTCTACGACTGGCAAGGCAATACAGGGACCGGGCAGAACGTTTCGATTTGCTTCGAACAACTGTAACAGTCGCTTACAGAGTTAGTCGGCTATCTTAACCACCGCAAAGCTAGGTCGGTGTCTAATCATCCATCGCCACTCTGTCCGGCATTTGCGGAGCGCTATTTTTTAATGAATAGCCGCAGGATATGGAACGATCGGCATCACATTCTGTTGCGGTGGGCAGATTCAAATCAAGGCGGGACGCAGAGAAATGCTGACGTCTCGAGTTGCTTCGAGATAACGGAGAACTGCGGTAGCGAGGCTGGCGAGGTTGGAGACGCGTTGTCGTTTAGCTCGGGCTGCGATGACTAGTTAGTCGCTTCTATCGCGCGATCGAGAGCCGCTAATATTTCTTGATGACTGTGCGTGTCGTTGAAGTGGCTAATGCTGATAAAATCGCCGTACTCGTAACGCAGCGTAAGCCGGAGCCACTCCATCGCTTCTTCGCTGTTATCGGGATCGACGGCCTTGATTGCTCCGATCAAACACCAACAACTAATTTCGTCCGTGCCGATCCTAGCGGCCTTACGGTCTGGGCCTCGGCCGTAAGTGCCGCGTGTCCACGCTTCCGGACGCGCGATTAGCTTACGGGCGGCTTGGAGATGCTGTTTGGCACTTTTCACAGTGGTGCTGTCCTCTACCGACAAAACAACAGTTAGCGGCGAGGTTAGTTCTCGCACGTCGCGAATTGCGCATCAGAAATCGAGCGCACAATTGAAGTCGAGTGGTCGGTAGCGTGTCGACAATCTTCGCCAGGTGCTTGCGCTCATACCCCGCGTTTTTTTGACTTATCTAACGTAGGATAACGAAATTTCCATCTTGCTCGTTTGTTCGGTGTGCTGGCGACGGGTTGCTCCGCGATGGCGCCATTTTGAAACTTGGTGACAATACGGCGGCCGCTGTCATCCTCTGTGATAGCGATACTCACACGCCGCTTTTTGCTAGTGCGTAGAACCATTGGTAGAGCTCAAACTGAACTTATTTTACGATAGGTCACAAATGCATAAAGCAGCGGCAAGCCGAATCGAGAGGCACGACCGCGAACACACACTACGTTCTCGTCGATCTTGTAGAACCAATCGTCGAAGGAGAGCCGGAGCGACGATCCGCCCTTCTGCGGGGTGTTGCGCGCGTATCGCCACCTGAAAGCAAATCCGCTCTGCTGACCCTTGGCTTCGCTTACAAGATGTTTTTCGGCGCCGACATATCGGCCTGAGGCCTTCTTGCTTATTTGCCAGTCGAGCGTGTCGCTAAACCCGTCGTCGAATTTCCAAGTCTCAATGAAGCGCACAACTCTGGCTGCTTCTTTCCATTCTCCCGCCGCTTCAATAGTGAAGCGTTTTTGAAGACCTCCCATCGGCCCTTCGATGATACCCCAACCTTCCAGACGTCCGGGAAAGAACGTTTCGGGCAAGAATTGCGGACGTTTGCCGCTAAAGTCTTTGGTGCTCATCGGGCCACCCATTGTTATCGTTTGCAAAGGAAACCGGCGCGAACAAGTTCCGCTAATCGCACCGCATTTTGCGTGACCGAAGCTCAACTACCGTTTTCGGGCGCCTCGGAAGCAACGGAACGACTCGCGCCGACACGGTTTGTCGTCTGTGAAAAAGCTCCTTGCGTCGCGGTATGACCCGAGCAGTGGCAAAAGCTGGAATCATCAATGAGCAAGTCCACCCGACGCGACGTTCTGAAGGTCGTTTCTCTTGGAGGCGTTGCAAGTGCATTGGCCTCGACAACGCAATCTGCTGGAGCGCAATCAATGGATAATCCGCAAACCAAATACACGAACGAGCCGTTTAAAGAGCAGCGCCAAGAGTGGCCGGCTCTTCAACGCAACATGGATCCCATCCCTGATTGCGGAGAGAAGAGTTACAAAGGGTCAGGCCGGTTGGCTGGACGTAAGGCACTTGTCACGGGCGGCGATTCCGGAATAGGGCGTGCGGCAGTCATCGCGTTCGCGCGAGAAGGCGCAGACGTCGCCATTAATTATTACCCGAATGAAGAACCAGATGCTCAAGACGTCGCGAGGTTGGTTCGTGACGAGGGCCGGAAAGCTGTTCTCATTCCTGGCGACCTGACGCAACAGCAATTTTGCATTGATCTAGTTGAAGAAGCCGAACGTCAATTGGGAGGTATCGACATTCTGGTGAACAACGCTGCCTATCAGCAGTCGAAAGAGTCGATCGACGACATCAGCTTCGAGCAATTCGACCGCACCATGAAGACAAACCTGTACGCCATGTTCTGGATCACCAAGACCGCGGTCCCACTGATGAAGCCAGGCGCGGCGATTATCAATACCGCCTCGGTCAACTCGTTCAACCCCGGCGAAGAACTGCTTGATTACGCCACCACGAAAGGCGGCATTTCAATTTTCACTAAAGGGCTTGCGAAGCAATTGGCGAATAAGGGCATACGCGTTAATGCGGTTGCTCCTGGACCTGTGTGGACGCCACTCCAGGTAGCAGGCGGACAGTTGCCGGGCACGATGGGTGAGTTTGGCCAGGACACGCCGCTTGGCCGAGCAGGGCAACCCGCCGAGCTTGCTGCGCTCTACGTCCTGCTAGCCTCCGGCGAAATCACCTACACAGATGGAAGCGTGTTCGGAGCCAATGGCGGCACAGGTGTGATTTGATGCTTTGTGCCGATCTCACTGCGGCGCCTCCCGATAGTTCAAACATAAATCAACCCATTCGGCTTCGTAGGAACAACCTTACTGCTATCTGTCTTGTCCCTCCACTTAAAACATCAAAAGGAAATCAGCGCATGCCAACGACAAAACTATTTGCTCTCGTGCTCGCCGCTACTGTGATGGGCTCGGGCGCGGTTTTAGCCCAAGCCGGCGGAGCGTCGTCAGGGGGCTCGGGTTCCTCGACGGCCCAGCCCAGCGCAACTCCACCATCTGGCACATCCGGAACGACGGGTAAGCCGATGAAGGCCGGATCCGGCAAAACCACAAAGAAGAAATCGAAAAAGAAAACCATGTAACACCGCTAGCATGTCTGCATGGCGGCAAACTGCTCAGGATCTAAACATCTTGTTATTCGAGCTCTCGATTGCCTCAAGATGGAACGACTGATGCGAACGGCCGAGCTAACCTCAGCCGGCAAATCGCACAGCCCGCCTCAAGCTGCGGTCCTATGCAGCGGACTTGAGGCGGGTTTAGTTTTTTTAAAGCCTGCCAGCTGAGAACAACTGCTCAACCAGAAAGCACGAGCGACACCCGAGATTGCGACCGAAAATGCTATCAGCGTCCGATGTCTCCGCGTGAATGCGCGGCATATCGCTCTTCATGTTTAGGATCGCGGCTTACAACCGCTGGCCTTGGAATATCCGCTACCTGAGTGGGTAATTGGGGCGTCCCCACGTCATAGCCTGCAGGGACGCCACTCGAATAGATCATGTTGCCTTAGCGTTGATCTGGGACTCCGCGAGAGCTGTTAGCTTTTTGTCTGTCGCGGTTTCTTCGTCGAGGTTTTTCTGCAGTACCGAAGCACAATCTGCTCGGCCGAGAACCTTTGCCCAAGCTACAAGAGTGCCGTAGCGCGTCATTTCATAATGCTCAACGGCTTGCGCTGCAGCGATCAGAGCCGCATCCAGCACTTGCTTATCGTCAACCTCGCCAGCAACATCGTTCGCTTCTTCGATGATTCCGTCGATAGCCGGACAGGTGACGCCCTTTTTTTCTGCTCCGTGCATCTCGAAGACTTGCTCGAGACGTATGATCTGACCTTTCGTCTCTTCGAGGTGCGTTTGAAAGCCCTGCTTCAGCTTCGCGTCGGTAGCCTTTTCGATCATATCCGGTAGCGCCTTCAGGATTTGATTTTCGGCGTAGTAGATATCCTGCAATGTATGCACGAACAGATCGTCCATCGTCTTGATGTCGGATGTGAACCAACCCATCAGCTGCCTCCATATGTGTTCGCAGAATTGCGATGCGACGCGATAAGGGATGGCGTCTTGGATTGTTCCGAGCCCACTGTCGTAGATCAGATCAAGGCGCCATTGCACCTGTTATGGCCCCGACATGCTTCCGGAAGGGACGACAGTGCGTAGCTAGGCTGGTGCAATCACGGATGAACGGGAAAAGCGCACTGAACACGTCGAATACTCATCCGAGCCTGCGATCTACTCGAAATGACGTGGCCGATGAGTGACCCGGCAGCTGCCGTACACTTGCCTGTTCAGCGCGTCGCACAATCGCTGTGCGGTTGCCATGCAGCGCAGTTTCGGTGACGGCTAAATTTGGGAAGGATAATGATCAAGTCTCAGTCGAGGCGAGAAGGAGCAAACACCGCGATAAATCGTGAGTCAGTGGGCTTCGATCAAGCGCATCACAATTCTCTGAAACGGCATCGTAAGGCTGATCCTGTTTGCAATTAATGTGGTCACAAAAAAAGCATAACGGCTTCGAGTTTATACGACTCCGATCATCGCGGCATCGGCAAAAAACTCAATGCCCTTTCAACCGCCGTCGATTTTGATCGCTGTTGGTCAATTCCGATACTGGTCGTCGGTAACATGCTCGAGCCAATCGACTGTTTTGCCACCAAGCGCCTCTTGGATGGCGTAGTGAGACATGCCCGCCGTTAAAGATGCGCCGTGCCAATGCTTCAAACCCGGTGGAAAATACACCACGTCACCAACGCGAATATCCTCCTTTGATGCGCCTTCACTCTGTACCCAACCTAAACCGGACGTGACGACAATCGTTTGTCCAAGCGGATGAGTGTGCCAAGCGGTTCGTGCGCCAGGCTCAAATGTCACGTGGGCCGCTGTCGCCCGTCCCGGCTCGCGAACCGGAAAGACGGGATCAATCCGAACATTGCCGGTGAAATAGTCAGCGGAACCTCTACCGGAAGGTTCCGAACCGCTGCGGGCAATATGCATTTTCAATGACTGATTGGATGGCATGTTAACGTGACCAGTTCTGGCTATCTTGAACCGCGGATGAAGGTTTCGATCGGGGAGTATGGATCAAGGGGCGGAAGGAGCGGGGCCACATTATCAGGTGAGCAACATGGGCACTTAAATTACGTTCCATTTCAACCAATCGTTTTGCATGAGAATGTAGAGCCGACGATGCCGCGTGCACGGGCAAGAGCGGCGAACTATGTCGTTAATGAGCGAAGAATTCGAGTAGGTTTAGCAATAGGCAGCCGGATGAGCAGCAAGCACGCTCGATCTGCGGTGTTCGGGTTTGACAAAGATCGCTCAATTGATGTCGGCTTGCCTCGTTGAGGCACCACCCACACGCCAAATAACGTTGCCTACGTCGTCAGCCACCAGCAAGAAGCCGCGCTTGTCAATTGCAACACCGACGGGCCGGCCGAGCGCTTCGCCTCTATCGTTCAAAAAGTCTGTTAACACATCGACAGGCAGGCCATCGGGCTTCCCATGGCTGAACGGCACATGCACGACTTTGTAACCGCTGTGCGGCTTGCGGTTCCAAGACCCATGCAATCCGACGATTGCGCCAGAGCGAAATTGTTCGGCCAACATCTCGCCATCAGAGAACGTCAGTCCGAGCGCTGCAACGTGGTTTCCCAGCGCGTAATCTGGAGCGATTGCCTTAGCTACTAAATCCGGACGCGGCGGCTGCGGACGACTGTCGACGTGTTGGCCATAGTAGCTATAAGGCCAGCCATAAAAGCATCTCGTTTCACAGAGGTCAGATAATCGGGAACGAGATCGCTACCAATTTCGTCGCGCTCATTTGCAACAGTCCACAGTTCACCTGTCTGGGGCTGCCACGCCATGCCGACGGGATTGCGCAGTCCGCTAGCGAATATGCGCGTGGCACCGGAAGGCAAATCGATTTCCAAAATCGCTGCGCGACGCTCTTCATTGGCGATACCGTTCTCGCCGGCGTTGCTGTTGGACCCGATGGATGCGTAAAGCTTGTTGCCCTCGCGATTTGCGACCAGGCCTTTAGTCCAATGGTGGTTGATCGGACCGCCGGGTAAGTCAACGAATTTGACCGGCGCCTCTTTGATCACGGTTGCGCCTTCTTCGTAGCGGACGCGAACGATTGCATCAGTGTTGGCGATGTATAGATTGCTGCCGACAAGTGCCATGCCGAATGGCGAATTTAGCCCAGCGAGAAATACGCTGCGTATTTCAGCGAAACCATCGCCATCTTGATCGCGAAGCAAGGTGATGCGGTTAGCACTGGGCGTACCGGCACCTGCTCGCGCCATGATTTTACCCATGATCCATCCGCGGATTCCGCCGCCTTCACGTTTGGGGGCGTTAGTCTCCGCGATCAGCACGTCTCCGTTTGGCAAAACGTAGATCCATCGCGGGTGATCTAAATCTCGCGCGAACGCGACAACCTTCATACCTGCGGCGGCGGTTGGCATGCCACCATCTTGCCAGCCGCGAGCGGGTGCGATGTTGACAGTAGGTATCGTTTGTCCATTCGGCGCTGGCAAAGTCGGGTTCTCCCCGATACTCTCGTTATCCGTTAATTTGGCGGTGTCGCCGCAGGCAGACAGCGCAATCAACAGGCCCAAAATTGCGGCTCTACGAGTTGTTTGATTGCATATTGTAGCCATCGTCGCGCTCCAGCTTCGAGACCTCAATTCGGTCGGGGAGCTAAGTTGTCCTGATGGAGCATTGTTCCAAATGAGCGCGCTAGCACGCGCTTAACCTTACATTGGATGCAATTAGCGCGCGCTCAAATGCGATCTATCGGTGGCTCAACGGCAGCGACCGTGTTGCTTAGGCTTCGTGCCGCGGCGCTTTCGCGGAGCGCGGGACAGGCGGCTCAAAGACTTGGACTAGTTACCCTCTTCGGGACCAGCGGGGGCGGAACGAGCTAGCAGGACAAATCCTGTTGCTACGGGCAAGATCGCAATCGCGGCAGGGAAGCTAGCTTCCGTCCAATCGATTGAGCGTGAAATGAGCAATATCAAACCGACATAGAAAACCGCCCAACCCAGGCCAGCATAGATCAATGCCAGTGCGAGTGATTTCACCGGCACTTCAGACCGTCCAGATGGAATTGCGTCGTCCCGTGTGCAACGTCACGGTTTTGTCTTCGGGTCACCAGCAGGTTCTGAGCCGGTTGATTGTGACAAGCTTGGAGGATCGGAGGCGGGAAAGGAGTCTTCTAAAGCGTTGTCCAGTTCATCGCTCAGATCGGATTTCGATTTCTCCGAGTGCGGAGCAATGTCTGCAAGTAGGTTCTCGGCTGCTGCCCAATGATCCGACGCGCGACCGTCCGGCCGTCCTTCAAGTTCCCAGAGCTCGAATGCTTTGAAGCGAATGGCATCTTCAGAAATCTTCTGACCTGACACTGTTGCATCCTCCCTTATGCGAATTTCCTGATTCGCTGCTGCGTTTGGAACGGGTGACTGAAACGTTTGCAGTGAGTGGCTATTCATTTCGTGGTCGCAAACGAGCAAGATCGATAGCGCGCGCCAAATCTTGACGCAGCGAAAAGTCTAACCACTCGCGGCAATTTACAAATTCGCGGAACAGATGGCGCTCAAGCTGATCGAGTGTTGCGCAGTTACCGTGCCGAGCCAATTCGTGAGCGCGGAGGACAAAGTTTGCTCGACTGCTCGTAATCCGCTTCGGCTGATTGTTATCGTCCGGGGTCTCCGCCAAGCTCTCCTCCGCAGCGTGAGAACAACGAGGCGGCTGGCGATGGAAGTGTGTGGCGGTTCATAAGAATCTCCAGGGTAGGGCGGCAACAAGACATCGAAGCGCTGTGTTCCGTGAGCATCGTGCCTGGTGAAACACTCTTTCGAGAGCGCGGACGCCAGCGTACTGACGCTCGATGCATTCCGCGCGCAATCTCGGCAGCGCAGCGCCATATCGCCTCAGTCGTTCATCGAATGAGCGACTTCGACCTGCACGCTCACAAGCGTTGTGCCGCTACGACAACTTCTTCATCGGGTCGACGCGTGAGAATATCGCCCGGGCGCGAGATGCGCGTGTCTGCGAGCCGATGTGATCAGTGCGATAGACATCCATCGGGCGGTTCTAGACAGCGGTAGCTCAACTAGTCTTGCAGTCGCCCTTGCCGATCGCGGCACTCAGCGAACAATAGACGGCAAGTTTAGCCGCAAGAATATCTATTATCACTTCAATGCAACGAACGATGATGCTGGCCATTGAGTCTGCATGGGGACGCTTTGACACATGAGATACACAATGAATTTAGCGAAAACAGTCTTTGTTGCAGCCGTTATCACAAGTCTCCCAGTGTTCGCACTCGCTCAGAGTGGCAGTGGATCCGGCTCGAGTGGCTCGTCGACAGGGCAATCGTCGCCGACGACCACCCAGCCTGCACAGCAACCGAACGCGGCGCCTGCCACAACTCAAGAGCCGATGCAGCGTGGCGGGAATGCCGGCACCAACTCCGGTAGCAGTTCGCCTAGTGGTCGCGTGAACAACACCCCGCCCGATCCTGCAGGTGGTGATGGCAAACGCGGTACGTCGCCGGGCAGCGCCCCGGGCGGCGGAGAATAGCTAGCTCCAAACGTTTGCAAATAGAAATGCACGTCGGCTTCAAATTTGTCGACGTGCTCTCTTTTGGTCGGAAATGATTGTCCGCAAGAACGTTGCATGCGTCTTCCACGCGCAGTCGCAGCGATCGTTCTGTTCGCGGCATTTGTCGGTTCTAAGACTGTAACTTTCGGTCATCGCACGGATAACCAAGATGAAGAAACAATATCAACTGACAGCGGCGGAGGCCCACACGATGGGTCTTGCAGCTTTTGACCTTGGCCTCAGTGTGACAATTCGATCGCGTGCCGCTGGCGCGATTCCGCCGTTTGAGGCGACCGTGCGGGGTCCAACAAATTTCCCAGACCTTCTTGCCACTCATATTTATCTTTTCGGTCATAAATAACGCGCGCCTCGCAACCGAGTTTCGGAGAAAACGAAATGATCGACGAGCCAACGACCACGCATCAACCCGATAGCGCTAGCATAAACATCGAAGATACGGCCGACCTCGCATATTGGACCGAAGCACTATGTATCTCGGATCAACTATTGCGAAACGCGATCAATTTAGTTGGTCCAAATACAAATGACGTCAAACGATATTTGCGGGACATTCATCAGTGAAAGCGTCTCTCCGTCGCGAGGGGCACAGATGTCTGACACAGGAGATATTTCATGAAAAAAGAAGCTGACGGGCAAGTGACAGAGACCGCGATCGAAGCCAGAGCAGGGTTCCTAGATCGTCCGGTTTTGGTAGTCCTGGTGTTGAGCACGGTCTTAGCCGCCGCTGTATTGTTCGGCTTATGGGCGTGGGTGAGCTAGTCCTCGCAACGCTAGCAATTTGACGCGTAAAATCCCATGAGGATCGAGATCGACCGAGCAACATCGCCGGGGGCCTGTTTTCAAAGAGGCTCAACGTAGTCTTTGATTAAAGGACGAGATCTGAAGTGCCCTCGCGCGTAGGCGTCGAGCAAGATTTAGCGCCGCTGACTGTCCTTGGTCGGACATTCTCGCTGCGAGCCATTCAAGACGGTCGGCTTCGGCGATGAGCCAATCGGACCGGATAGTGAACGGCTCTACCTGTTCTTGGTCTAAACCCATTCCCTACTACCTGTTGAGCTTTCCCTCGAACAATTTCAGAAATCCTGCTCGGCGATCAGAAGTTCTGTTTCACTTTCAAGACTCACTTATCGAGCAGCAAAAGCGCCGACCGTCACTAACCTAAGTTGATGCAACCGTGTTTCCTTCGCAGTTCGCTCCTGTCATCGAGCGTCTTATCGCGAATTTGCGCATGCTTAGACCATCGACAGGTTCAGCAGGCAAAGCAAACGGCAGCATCCCCTTAGCTTTGATGCGCAGCGCTATGGTGCTCACGCGCCGCTAAAAGTTCGCCAACGCGCGAAATTCGAGAAAGCTTTTTGCGCTAGGAAACTACCTGTTCGCGCAATGCGTAGCTCTTCAAGTAAGACCACCGTGGCTTCACGAAGTATCGTACAGATCGCGGCAGCGCTCACAACGAGCTCAGTCAACTTAAAATCGGATTTGCTTAGCCCCAGACGGTGAATGCCGTTTCGTCGTCGTCAATAACACACCAACAGGAACGTCATGCTTAGATCCAAGATAGTGGCTGTAGCCGTTGCGAGTCTACTTATTGCATTGCCATTACATGCTGCCGAAATATCCGAGGGACAGATAGCGCAAGCCAAAGCCGTTCTCGAGTTGAGGCCCGACCAGGAGCGCCTTTGGCCTCGTGTTGCGAGCGCAATTAGAAACTTTTCGCGGGAGACGAATCAAGCGCCAGGCGGCTCTACCTATCAAACGAGAACGCGGCTTGAGGCATCGGCAGCCAAGCGCGTGCTTTCCGCCGCACAGCCACTTTTGAAGACTATGACGTTAACTCAAAGACAAAGCGCGTCTGCATTGGTGCGTCGTCTCGGGTTCACAGATCGTGGCGAGAGGCTCTAAAGGTTGGCGCGAGTTAACTGCGCCTGGTCTGTTCGAGAAATTCGAAATTCTGGTTCTTCGGGCTCACCAGCAGGTCTGTCTGAGACCCTCATCGTGCGCTCGGTCTTTCACGCATCATGCGCACGCCGAAAGCGAGCCTAGCCACAAGCAGGCAAGCACGCTAACCGGAGCGCGCCATACGAGGTGAAAAAGCCTCGCGGCGCGACTCCGGCTCTGACCTGAGTGCCTTCAATTGCATTCTAGTTAAGGTGGCTCAAAACCCAGCCACGTACAGAGCGATTAGTATCGGAAGAAATACGATAGGCGTGAGCCAGACGAAGATGAAATTCGAGGTAACATTACGCTTCGTGTGATTTCGCATGTTGTAGTCAGTGGCCGGCTAACAATGGATAGATCACCGCAAACGCTGCGATCACGAAGCCAAATGCTATCAGTAAGTAGGCGCGAGTATGATCAGCAGGCGCGACGATCGCTACTTCAAGAGCATGAGTTTTCGGCAATAACGTAGGCATGTAGCTAACCTTTTCGCCGGGAAGGCGGGAGCGCTACGGGTCTCTCAGTCGCGGCCGCCCCGGTCTCGGTAGGACGCGATGAGAGATACATATGCATCGGTCGGTTCGGCGATAAGAAGGACGCGAAAATTTAAAGACCTTGGCAATCAGCGACTTTCGGGCAGTCGGCAAGCAGGCATTAGGCGAGCGATCGGCGCGATGGAGCTGAGTTATTAGCCTGTCGTTCTTGCTCGCCACGAAGTAAGTACGATCTATACGCCGCGTTCGCGATCGTTTCCTCAAACGTGCCGAAGCGGTGCCTATATAGCTAGCTCCTCAGCCGGCAACTATCGCGAGGGCCGACGGTCAGGCAACTAGCGTTCACAAGGAGGCGCTGCCTGCGGCAACTGATCCAAAATTTTTGCAGAACTTTGCTGGACTTCCGTTCGTAAGAGAGCGTCAATGCGGCAGGTTTGCTGCGATTAGAGGTGCAGCGCTACTGCCGGCCTGAGCCCTAAAGCCACGGCCGACTTCTGGTCGTGCGGGCAGTAAAGCCCGCATAACAGGAGTCGCCATGACAGACCGTCGTCGCCGAAGGCTGCGAAATGTAAGGCTTAAGTCGAAAACAGCTATCAAGACAGATGCTTCCTCAGATCGGATTCAAAGTAGATCAAAGCAGCAAATCGTTATCGCGCTGCTGAAACGGCCGAGCGGAGCAACCATCCATGCAATCGCTCGTGCGGTCCGCTGGCAGCCGCACACAATCCGCGCGTTCTTCACGAAAACCATTCGCAGGAAACTTAGACTGGATCTAGCGTTCGAGCTCCGACGTCAGAAGCGTTATTACCGCATCGGGACTTCCCGGTGACTGAAGCAAAAAATTCGAACGGACGATCTGGTGCGATCGCCAGTAAGATCATCGCGCTTCAAAAATTCAGTCGCGATGAATTGAAAGCAGAATGGCGCAAGACGCAAAAATGCGAACCACCCGATCATCTGACAAAATGGTTGCTGTTTCGGATTCTGGCGTATCGTCTTCAAGAGCTGGCTTACGGCGGTCTTGATCGCGAAACCGAACAGTATCTTAGTCGCGTCGCCGACGGGTTGGAAGCGCGACGCTCGGGCCAACCAGGCAAAATGCCGGATGCGCCACGCCGGCTGAAGACTGGCACGATACTCGTCCGCGAATACGAGCGTGTTATGCACCGCGTTGCCGTCACTGATACGGGTTATTGTTGGGGCGAGCAGACTTTCCGGAGTCTTTCTCAAGTCGCTTTCGCCATCACGGGAACACGGTGGAACGGGCCGCGTTTCTTTGGTCTTCGCGAAAAAATAGCGCCTCGTGCTAAGGCGCAGGTTGGCAAGCGTGTCTAAGTCCACGCCCAAGATCTTGCGTTGTGCGATCTACACACGCGTCTCGACCGAATACGGGCTAGAGCAAGAATTCAATTCCCTTGATGCACAACGCGAAGCTTCGGAAGCTTACATCAAGAGCCAAGCTCACGAGGGCTGGCGACTTGCATCCGGCAACTACGATGACGGCGGTTTTTCGGGCGGGTCAATCAACCGCCCCGGACTTCAGAAGCTGCTTTCCGCTATTCGTGAGAAGCGCATCGACAATGTCATTGTCTATAAAGTCGATCGCTTAACACGGTCACTTTCTGACTTTGCCAACCTGGTCGAACTCTTTGATAGCCATGGCGTGTCTTTCGTGTCTGTCACGCAGGCGTTCAACACAACGACAAGCATGGGACGTTTGACGCTAAACGTCCTTTTGTCTTTCGCTCAATTCGAGCGAGAGGTTACGGGCGAGCGAATTCGCGACAAAATCGCGGCTTCAAAACGAAAAGGCATTTGGATGGGCGGTACGGTGCCGCTCGGTTATGCGGTTGTCGATCGCAAGCTCATTCCCGATCGACCTGAAGCAGACTGCGTTCGCAGCATTTTTGTACGCTATCTCGAGTTGAAATCCTTGGACCGCGTCCTCGTTGATTTGCATTCAAGTGGGGTAACGACGAAGAAAACTCTGCTCAGGAACGGAAAGGTGAGAGGAGGCGTCGCTTTCACCAAGCACTCGCTCGCGCATCTTCTCCGAAATCGGATCTACCTGGGCGAGTTAGGACATCGAGGAAACTATGTCGATGGCGAGCACAAAGCGATCGTGGATGTCAAAACTTTCGCAGTGGTCGGATCGCTCCTAAACGAACAAGCGCACGCTCGGAAAAGTCGCGGTCTCGGATCGGAGTTCTCGCTTACTGGGAAGATCTTTGACGACCGCGGTCATCGTATGAGTCCGTCTACGACTCGGAAACGCAACGTCTACTATCGCTACTACATCTCCGCAGCATGCACGCAAGGGCGCAAAAACGAAGCTGGGACTGTGATGCGCATATCTGCGCCAGAGGTTGAGCGCCGAGTTGCTGAAGCTTTGCAATCGGAAAACCAACAACGCGATGAGCCATTACATATCGCAAAAATTGTTGTGCGCTCGAAAAGCATCGACTGCTTCTTGATGGATCAAAGCTTCGAATCCGTTATTCAAATTCCTTGGACGCCGATCCCCAAATGCGCGGCAAAAGGAATAGCCCATGGACTCAACCAGCCACCAATATCAGAGTCAAGCAGTCGCGCTATCAAAGCGATTGCGTTGGCGAGGCGGTCGCTCGATCGCTTTTTACGAGGAGAGATTCGGTCGCTCGACGAGCTAGCGGAACGCCTCAAGGTGACGCCTAGGTCAGCACGCATGCATTTGACGCTAGCGTTTCTTTCTCCAGAGGTCATTCGGAGCATAGTTAATGGGACGCATTCCATCGTTCATACATCAGAGCTCGCTCGAAAGTCGGTGGTTTGGTGACGAGTGCAGTGTCTGGAATGGGACCGTAAGAGGCCTTTCGAATTTCGGCTTAAGCTTTGCAGCAAGCTGCTGTTCGGCGACCGAGACACCGCAGACGTGGCACGCTTGGTTCAAGGACGAACTGATGCGAGTTCTCTTTGGCCTTGATTGGCGGATGAGGAGAGCGCGCCCCCTAAAGTTGGGAGGACACGAACGGGCCATCTGCTAAGGGTCGCTGTCAATCAAAAGCTGCCCTCCATCCGAAGCGCGTTATTCGATCGATTGCGCGTTGCTCTAGTAGAGTTGCGCTGCAAGCAGTGGCCGCCGCGGGAAAGCAGGGCTCTCAGTCGACGATACGATACAGCCTTTTGGCATTATCAAATAAGATCATAGAGCGTGTCGGCGTATCCAAGCATTCCAACGCGGCCTCGATCGCACTAACAATCGCTCCATAGCTCGTCCAGAGTTTTTCAATGGGAAAATTTGAGCCCCAGACACAACGTTCAGCCCCAAAAATATCGATCGTTTCTTGAACGACATCGGCGATGTGATCCGCATCGTTCTTTCTAATGAACGTTCCAAGGCCCGACAGTTTGACATACACGTTCGTGTTTTGCGCAAGGCGAAGCATTCCCTCGCGCCAAGTTTGGCGTCCTTCTGTCGAAAGATCTTCGAGCATTCCTGCATGCGCTAGGACGAAACGAATACCGGGGAACTGAGCCGCGAGCGCTGCACCGTTTCTCATCTGTGAGCTGAATATCTGCAACTCGAATAACCAGTCATGATCTTGCAGCCGTGCAAGGTTTTGCGTAAAGCGAACTGAGTTCATCGCATCCGGAGTTGCAGCGAAGCGATACATTGGGTTCTCGTGCCAATGAAGCTGCTGCCGCACTCCGCGCATGAGGGGCGATTGCGCCTGCCCCCTCATCACTTCCGGTGCATCGTCGCGTTGCAGATCAATGAAGCTGACGATGGCGTGAGGCCATCCTGCTCGGTCCGCTTCTGATTGCACCCAGCGGACTTCATCGACAGCTTGCTCTGGTGCCCAATTCGTCTGCACGTAGACCGACGCCGAAACGCCAGTTCCATCAATATCTGATAGATACTCTTCGATCGGATAATCTCTTTTGATAGCCTCATAGGCTCCGAAAATTCGGGGCACGGTAGGCCCTTGCAACCAGGGCTGATCCTTCTGTCGCCAGATATGATGATGAGCGTCAACTATTGGCTGTTTCATTGGGATGGCACCGTTAGATAGCGTCTACTCTCACGCGTTGGATTTCAAAGCCCGGCGCATATCCATGACGTACGTGTATCGGCCTTCCGGATGCGTAGTCACGGTGACAGCGAAGAGCTCGTCGTTCTGTCCGAAGTAGCGCCGTATCATCGTAAGCGATGGCGAATCTGGTTCGGCGCCGAGATAGGGTGCTATATCGGCGGGCATGCCGCGCGCTAAGACCTCCAGCTGAGCATGTTCAATTACTTGACCAAAGGTTCGGGCAATCTGTTCGTGTACCGGCGTGCGGCCATGGTCGCGGCGTTCAACAACTCTGGAGAACTTCGGTAAAACGTAGAACTGAGCCCATCCAAGCGGAGCCGCAAACGCATCGGCACGTCGGACCGCTTCGATCAGAAACCATCGCTTCTTCGGCTCGCATTTTAGCAAGGCTGCGACGTGAAAGTCGGCCGTGATCTCTTTAGTTGAAACGACTTCACGGTAGGTTTCGTTCGAATAACGAAGCCACTCCGACGCCGAATCAATACTGTGTGTGAAAAGCGTCGGTGGCTCCGCCGATATGACGATGGATCCGATACCGGGTCGGCGTACGATAAGCCCTTGCTCAGAGATAATTCGCAGCGCTTCCCGAATAGTCTGCCGGCTCGCTCCGAAGCGCTCCATCAACTGCGCCTCGATTGGCAGGAGCGATCCGATCGAAAATTGGCCCGAGCGGATCTCTCGCTGCAGTTCGCCAGCGATTTCGCGATAGCGTGGCAACTTGCGTGGTGCTGGTCCCCTCATTTGATCTCGACAGCCGTGCCGTTCCGCATCGAAGCAAGTATTCCTTCAAAAGCCGCCAGAGTGTTCGTCACTTCGTCCTCGTTTACCGGATAGGATGCACGTGCAGTGCACTGCGCCGCAAAGGCATCAATCTCGGCACGCAAAGTATTCGTCGTCGGAAATTCACGGTGTATTGGCGCTTGACCCGATTTGCGCAGGATCATGCTTGTCTCGCCAAGCACTTCGGCCGATGCGTCGGTGCCAAAGACGTGGACGCGCCAGTAATATGGAGTCATGCGGATGGTGGACAAAGTGCCGCTCATTCCGCTCGCGAATTTCAAAATGGCGGTTGCCGTGTCCAGCTGAGGCGCCTCTTGTCGTTGCGTGGCTAAGAGAGCTTGAACCGAGCTCACTCGTCCGAGCATTGCGACCATACTGTCCAATATATGGAGGCCTGATCCTGTTAATCCGCCTCCTGGAGATTCTGTAGCGGACAGCCGCCAGCCAGCCAGCACAGCCTTCGAGTTTTCATTGCTATTGTGACCTTCGACATGGAGAAGCGTGCCCAGCTCGCCGCTAAGAACTGTATCGCGCAGCGCAATCATCGACGGCCAGAACCTGCGATTGTGGCCAACGGCGAGTTTGACGTTCGCCGCACGGCACGCGGCGAACATCGCGCGAGCGTCCTCTACCTTGAGTGCCAGCGGCTTCTCGCAAAACACATGCTTTCCCGCGGCAGCACACGCCAAAACCTGCTCACGATGAAGGGAGTGTGGCGTGACGATGAAAACAGCGTCGATCGTCTTGTCGCTGAGGATATCCTGCAGCTGATCAGTCAAACCGATGTTGTGCTCCGCACAAAACGCTCGGGCACCATTCAGATCAGGTTCTACGGCGGCGACGAAACGCAATTCATTGCAGCCTTGCGAAGCCGCGACGATCGCGCGGCCCCATCGGCCGAGCCCGGCGATTGCGGCGCGCATCATGTCGTCGCCTTTGAACGCGTCGATAGAGTTGCGATAACGGCGCAGCTGTCGACGTCGGCCCCTTGTGCTGCAATCGTGTCGCTTAGGATCGCCCGCTGCGCGCTGGTCATACGTAGCTTCAGTCCGTTCGCTTCTGCAGCCGAGAGAATGAGGTCGGCGTCTTTGAGGGTCTGTCCAATGCGCGACTGTGGCGAGAAATCGCGCTGAAGCATTTTTTCTCCCTTTGTTTCCATTACGCGTGAGTACGCTGCCGATATTTTGGCAGCATGCAGGAACGATATGCCGCTGATGCCAACGGCTTCTGCAAAGGCAATTCCCTCCGCGAGCGCGGCGCGGTTGCTCTGCAGAACGAGATTGATTGCAAGTTTCATCAGACAAGCAGATCCAACGTCGCCCACAATGACAACATTTGAACATACCGGGGATAGAACGGAGCGAGCAATCTCGTGCGAAACGGTATCCGCACCGACAAAAACGCTTGATGTTCCGCTGCGGACCTCAGCGCTCGTACCTGAGATCGGTGCTTCGACAAAACGCATCTTTGCGGCGTCCGCGAGATCATTCAGCCGCATGATCGTGTCGCGGTCGCACGTCGTGACACATATGATCGTACGGTTTGATTTGCTGGCGGCGAGGTCAGCAACGACGCGCTCGGCCTGCGCGCCGTCATACACCGCAATGAAAATGACTTTGCATTCTAGCAAAGCCGCCCAGGGCACAGATGATCCGCCCGAGGTAGCGAAGTTCGCCATTCTTTCTGGGTCGATGTCGAAGCCGCATACCGGAATGCTCGCTAAAGCGAGCCGATCTGCGATCGCGGAACCGATCAAGCCGAGGCCGACGATGCCGATAGCAGTTTCTGGCATGCTATTTCGCCTCGATATTCGCAGCCTTAGCATCGGCCGCCCAACGCGCAATTTCGCTGCGGACAAACACGCCGAACTCGTCAGGCTTCATAGGCGCCGTGACAACGCCAACGGCTGCAAGCTTGTCGCGCGTCGCAGGCATCGAGAGAAAGTCGTTGCTGACACGATACAGCTTTTCGACAATCGATTGCGGTGTGTTTGCGGGCGCGAATATCCCATACCAGATTTCGGCCTGAAAGCCGGGCATCGCCTCTGCCAATGCCGGCAGATCAGGAAAGAGCGTGCTTCGAGTAGGCGAGGTAACGCCGAGGCCTTTCAACGTGCCGGCTTGCATTTGGGGTAGGGAGACCGAAAAGTCGCCAAATGTCAGATCAATCGACCCACTCATAGCGTCAGTCATTGCAAGCGGGACACCACGATACGTCGCTGCGATGAGAGAAAGCTTGCCGCGACTTTGCAACTGCGCGACAGAAATTTGCGCGGCGCCAGAACCGAAACCGGCTGCGAGCCCGGGATGCGCGCGCCCGTACGCTAGGAATTCTGCGAGGTTACTGGCGGGAAAGTTCGGGCGCACGAGCAACACCATTGCGGTTGTCGTCGTTCGAATGATTGGCGAAAAATCTTTGACCGGATCGTACGGCAAGTTTTTCATCATCGACACGTTGCTGGCATGTGTCGTGTTTGTTCCGATGATGACTGTGTATCCATCAGGCGCTGCACGGGCGACTTCTGCAGCACCAATGCTCCCGAGAGCTCCGGTGCGATTCTCGACGACTACCGTTTGTCCGAGCACTTCCTGCCAATATTGGCCGAGCAGACGCGCAACATGATCCGGTCCTGCACCGCCAGGGAAAGGAACGACAATGCGGATTGCTTTCTTCGGATAATCGTCGGCTGCATGAACAGCCGAAACGGCAGCTCCTAACATGAGTGTTGCGACAAATGCCAAACGAGCCAGCATCCGAAATCCTCCCGGGTATTGTTATTTGTACGGACAAACTATAGGATCATTATCTTGCCGTCAAATCGGTGGACTGCGAAAAAGTTAGCGCTGGGAGCTACAATTCGCTCCTGCAGCTGTAAATGACCGGACAAAAGGAATACGCGATGGATGTCGAGGAACTGAGCGCTAGAGGGTTATCGCTCCGCCAAAAATTCTTCGGCGAGGCAGACGTGCAAAAAAGGATGCAAGCAGCGGGCGACTTCGGTGCCCCGCTGCAACACATCATCAATGCGTATGTCTACGGCGACGTATGGAGCCGGGACGGCATTTCGAATGACGTCCGGAGCCTCGTGATGCTTGCCATGACGGCCGCGACTGGCCGAACCGCTGAATTCCGGGTCCACGCTAAGGGCGCCAAAGCGAACGGCTGTACTCTGCCGCAGATACAAAACGTGCTGTTGCTGATTGCGATGTACTGCGGGATTCCCGCCGCTATCGAACCGCATCAGATCGTAGCGGAAATTTTCGGCAGCGATGCAATCCAACCGGAAGAAAAGAAATAGCTTCTCCCGCGAATGCGATGCTTAGCGGCGCGCAAACTTACGAGTGCATTGATGAGCTCCGAAACGATCAACCTGTCACTAGGAACTGCAACACCCGGCGGTGGCTTCCCCTTTTACGGGGAGGCGTTAGCGAGGGCGGTCAACCAACGCGATAGCTCAGTGTATATCGCTTGCCGCAATACAAAGGGCAGCACCGAGAACGTACCGCTGCTCGAGCAAAACGAACTCGATTTTGCGCTCGTTCAGGGCGAAGTTGCCTATGAGGCATTTGCCGGAATTGGTCGCTTGCCCGCTTACTTGTGGATCGTGGCGGCCATGTATTCCACGCCGGGTATGTTTGCGGTTCGCGCGGACTCGCCTGTGCAAACGGTTACGGATCTCGTTGGGTCACGTGTTGCGTTCGGCGCCAAAGGATCCGGACTCGTAATTCTCAATCGATATGTTCTCGATGGGCTCGGCCTTGTCCAGGACCGCGACTTCGACGCTGTCTTTCTGGACAAAGCTGGCGACGGCCCTGACATGGTCATAGACGGTCGCGTCGCGGCGCTTTGGGGTGGAGGAACGGGCTGGCCCGGGTTTGTAAAGATTTTTTCAGGCCCGGAAGGTGGACGCTTCATCACGCCCACAACGCTAGAGTGCGACCGCATACTCGCCAAGCACGCGTTTCTAAAACCGCTGACGTTGTCAGCTGGAAGCTATCCCGGCCAGCCTGAAGCAATCGCCTCCGTTGGTTCGTGGAGCTTGATACTTGCTCGGCGTTCATTGAGCGATGGTTCAGCTTACAACTTCGTTCGTGCGCTCGACCGCGCTCACGACGCGTTAGTCGGCGAGATCGATCAGGCGACGGAAACGACACCGCAGAACACTATTGCGGCTGCGCCGCGCCGCGATCTTATCCATCCTGGCGCGCTGCGCTATTTCGAAGAAATCGGTCTCATCTGACAAGCGTCTAATCAACGAAACCGTAGAGCGTTGCTGGATTCAAGCAAAGAATCTTTTCGCGGGCCGTCTCATCCGGGACCCATGCTGACAGGAGATCGCAAAGGTCTCCATCATTCGGCATGGCTCCGCGAACCATAACGTGCGGCCAGTCGGTCCCCCACACGATGCGGTCAGGGTTCGCATCAACCAATGCGTGCGCCAAGGTGACGACGTCGGCGTAGGGCAATTGCTCTCGAGAAATTCGATACGGCCCGGTCAGCTTGACCCACGCTCGCCCATTCCGAAGCAGCTTCAGTAAATCTTGAAAGCCTCCGTTGTCCGGAGTTGTGCCAGGCGCTGTGTACCCAAGATGTCCGAAAACGATATCGACGGGAAAGTTTTCGAATGTGATCGCAAAGTCGGGAAACGTATCAACGTGGAGCAAAAATTCCATGTGCCAGCCGAGCGGACGTATGCGTTCGGCGAGCAAACGCAGACTTTGGAAATCAAAGGCCGCGCCGCCGGACTTCACATCCACGATGTTGATCCGGACACCCCTGACACCGGCTGTTGACAGTCGTTCAAGGTCGTTGTCGCTTATTGCTGGGTCGACGACAGCAACTCCGCGAAATTCGCTTCCTGCCTCTTTGAGAGCATTCAACAAGACCGTGTTGTCAGAACCATAAACGCTTGGTTGCACGAGCACCGCGCGCTTCACACCCAGCACGCGAAGCATCGTCTGATAATCGCTCAGTAAAGCGTCTGGAGGCGTGTAGATCCTGTCGGGGCTGTAAGAAAAAACTGAGCCGGGTCCGCAAATGTGCGCGTGGCAGTCGCAAACCAAATCCGGCAACCGAAGCTTCGGGGTTTTTGGTTGAAAATCTGGAGGAAGACATACTGGCGCCAGAGATGACGAGCGATCTTGCATGACGTTGGAGCTGCGATCAGAGGAGTGGGGCGTAGAGAGCCGCAACATGCACGATGCTAGTTTTGCGTCAAGAACACGCGATGCTTCGGCGTGCGGAGTTTGGTTGCGGACGAGCTTAAGCGTCCGGCGGCAATGGGGCCGAAAGCGGACGGCGGCTCAGCGTCTGTAGACGGCATTTGCCGCGCGCCGGGAGACCGCGGCCTTGAGCATCGCTTCTCATCTGGTTTTGACGTTCGCCACTCGGATCACTTTCGCCCACTTTTCGCTTTCCGACGCAATGAGAGCTCCGAACTGCGCGGGCGATCCAGCTATCGCCATCGCTCCGAGGTCTGACAATCGCGCCGCCAGTTTTAAATCGGAGAGACTAGCGTTGACCGCACTATTCACCTTCTCAACGATGTCGGCCGGCGTATCCTTCGGCGCACAAAGCCCGTTCCACCCGCTCGCTTCGTAACCGCTCACGAATTCGTGCGGCCGGCCGTCTGCCCCTCAAGATCGCGGATCAGGCTCGACCTTTCCGAACTTGGCGTCGGCAGACTTCGATCGAAAAGATAACCGACCGAATCCTTGGTTTGGTTCTTTCGGCTCAGCTACCCATCGAGCGACGTTAGCTTCCCATGAGTTGACCGTTGCAGGGCTCACGAAACTGCGCCGGTAAACCCTGAACAAGAACAGCCATCGGATAAAGCTCGCGTTCCGATGGAAGCGGAAGGACTTCGAATACAGGACGATCAGCACGGCGGGATACGTAAACATCACCAAGGCGGCGACCGCTATCACTCGGTGATAAATTCTCTGATCAGTTTGGAACGCCAACTTGAACGCCGCCGGTACCGCCGTCGAGTAGACAATTAGGGCGATTGTCATCAATGGCATCATCACGACGACGAGCGTTACCAGCACCCAAAATTTTTGCCAGCGACCTGATTTGTAGAAGCGGAATTGGGGAAGCAACGAGTCGCTCCATGCGTTGCTTGCGTCGAGCAGGATCGCAGGGTCCGCTCCACCAAATCTCGCGCGCGACAGTCGCGGGAAAAGAGAACTGACGATCAAATAATTTGCGCCATTGATAGCCGCTGCGAGAGAAGCGCCAGCTATAACAAAGAGGACGTAGACCGATGGAACAACGAGCTTCAAAGTGCTGATTGAAATCTCAAGTCCAGGGGCAGCTTTCTGACTTGCGATCCAGAGCGAGAGGACCAACGCAGTTGCACACCCTTGAAGAAAAGCCTTCTGCGCGGCAGCGCGTTGGCCGATGAGCAGCTTGAGCAACTCCATTCCTGAGACTGAGTCTCTGACCGCTCGCTGTGCTTTGTGAAATTCGTGACCGACAAGTCGACCTAACTTGATGCGGCGTGACTTCATGACGGGGTTATCAGCTCACAGGAGGCCTAACTCGCTGAAGGTATAGCGCCACATCGCCCAGGTGCTGATCAGCATGACTGGTTTTCCACAGCCGGCTTCGCTCCCGGAGTGAGGAGTATGCTCCACATGGCGCCGCAAATCCTGCTACAAAATACCCGACGATCGCCGCTATAAGTAGCTGCAATCATTACGGAAAATGATCTTGGCGGAGACGAAGCTAGTCTTTGCCCTAACCAGCGCAGTGCGAACCGCAACGAATTGCGCGTCGGATCGAGCGCTCCACTCGGAACTCGTGTAGTTGTCGAGCGCGCTAGCCACTAGAGCTTAGAAACCCACCGTTGGCTGCCAACGGCAACTTTTGGTTCTTTCGGCTCGAAGTCTAAACGTCCGAAATGGGGCGCAAAGCGGCGTAGCTTCTGACCCAGCCCCAAGTCGAAGCGCGATCCTATTTGACTTACCGAACCACCAGGTATTGCTCTGAGAATGGGCCAGAGTAGATCGTCTGATAGTAGAGCTCTCGATTGCGTAGTGTGTATCCGCGCAGCACGAGGGTCATGCCAATTTGCCCGGTTCTGCAGCCAAGCACTTTCGCTGCTTTGTCTGGAAGCTGATCGCAGCGGATCCATTGATCGGCCCGCAGTGTTGGCAGCGATAATTCCTTGCTGAGAATTATGCGCAGATTCTGCTCGAGATGCTGACGACTGACGTCCTCAAGTCTTTCAAAATCTGCTTCTCGCAACCAAAACTCGCTGAAGACATCGAGGCGTCCGCCTAAGTTAATCAGACGCTCAATTTTGATGAAAGCCTGACCTCCCAGAAACTCTGACCAAGGACCTTTTCGCGCGATGCGGCGAATAGAGCGAACTCGTACGTAGGACGGAAGAATTGAACCATCTGGATCACGAAAGCGGAGAAAGCGGAGTTCGGCCGGTCCGATCGATGGCCGCCCAACAAACGTTCCTCGCCCATGTTCGCGCGATACGAGCCCGCTACTTGCGAGACGCGAAAGTGCCTTCTGCACCGTACCGACACTTACTCGATAATGTGCTGCAAGCTTCTCTTCAGAAGGCAGCTGTTCGCCCTCTCGTAAAGAACCATCCTCGATGCTGCCAATCAGGCTTTCTGCAATGTTGGAGACTTTGGTCATCGGTCCTCGTCGACTTACGTTGACCGAGGTAGCAGCCGAAGAACGCACACGGCAAGTCGCGACAAGTCCTATATAGGACTGTTGACTTCCGCACTGATCCAGATCACGCTCTTTCCATAACAAGTCAAAAACTGTCCTGGAGCAGTGTCAGTAGGAGAAAGTTGCCACTCAGCTTGGCGCTCCTACAACACCGAGTCCTCTAGCGGACTAATATGGGAGAGCAGCGTGGCGCGAGCGATAGTGCTCAACGGCGACGACAATGTCGCAACCTTGGTCGATTCGGCGCGGAAGGGTGAGGCCGTTCAGCTAGCTGGCAATGCTAAAGGGCTTGTCGACTTAGTGCGCGACGTTGCGTTTGGCCACAAGTTCGCGTTGCGACCGATCGCAAAGGGCGAAACCATTCTCAAATACGGCAAGGTGATCGGTCAGGCGACCGATGCGATCGCCACCGGCGATCATGTGCACGTGCATAACGTGGAAGCGCTTCGCGGCCGTGGCGACAAGCAGGGAGCGCGCTGATGCAATCCTTCCAAGGCTATGAGCGCCCGGACGGATCGGCCGGCATCCGCAATTTGGTGGCGATCGTGTCCGTGATGGATACGTGTAATCCAGTGACGCGCGGAATCGCGGCTGCGATCAAAGGCAGTGTCTACATTCCGGGCTCCTACATCCGGGGCCAGTTGGGGCGGGATCGCGCCATTACGCTGAATGCGACCGCCGGTCTGTGCCGGAACCCGAACATCGCGGCCGTCGTGGTTGTCGGACTAGAGCCGCATACGACAACCGAACTCGTGAACCTCATCAAGGCTTCGGGCAAGCCCGTCGGCAGCGTAGACATCCAGATTGCAGGCGGAACGATCGAGGCGATCGCGCTCGGCACGCGCCTCGCCGCCAACTTCGCGCGTCAAGCCTCAAAGCAAACGAGGCGCTCGTTCCCTCTGTCGAAGCTTCTTTTAGGTCTGGAATGCGGCGGTTCAGACACGACCTCTGGCCTTGCATCGAATCCGTCCATCGGTGTTGTCGCCGACAAGGTCGTGGCGGCCGGCGGTAGTGCGATCATCAGCGAGACTTCCGAATTCTTCGGCGCCGAGCATCTGTTCGCGGACCGCGCGATCGATAGTGCGGTACGCGAGAAATTTCTGCACGAGGTCAACGATGTCGAGCAGCAGATCATCAGCCAAGGCGTCGATCTTCGTGGCTCAAATCCAACGCCGGACAATATCCGGGGCGGTTTGACGACGATCGAAGAGAAGGCACTTGGCGCGATGGCGAAATCCGGGACATCGCCGCTCGTCGACGTTCTCGGCTATGGCGAAGGCCCGACCAAGCCGGGGCTTCATTTCATGAACGGCCCCGCCCCTGCCGTCGAGTCGATAACGGGTCTCGCGGCTGCGGGTTGCCAGCTCGCGTTGTTCTCGACCGGTGTCGGCAATCCGATCGGACATCCGGTGATGACCGTCGTCAAGGTCAGCGGCAATCGCAACACGATCGATACCTTCTCGGACAATGTCGATTTCGACGTTTCAGCGGTGCTCGAAAAAGACGAGACGATCGACTCGGCGGGCACGCGCCTGTTCGAACACATGATCAGCATCGCGAGCGGAGAACTGACGACCTCCGAAGTGCTCAGCGTTCAAGAGTCGGCCATCAGCCGGTTCGGTCTATCGATGTAAGAACAAAAATAAGAACAGAAAAAAGGAAACCGGGAGGATGGAATGCATGGGGGGAAGCCGTTTGCCCTAGCGCTGGGCGTCTTTGTTTTCTGTTTTTGCCTGCCGGCCGCGAGTTCCGACTATCCGTCTCGCGGCATCACCATCGTGTCGAACTATCCGCCCGCGGGCGGTGTCGACATCACGGGCCGCATCATGGCGGCCGAACTGCAGAAGCGGTTCGGCCGTTCGGTCGTCGTTGAGAACAAGCCGGGTGCAACCGGCGCCATAGGAGCGGCACTCGTCGCGGGTGCCGCTCCCGACGGCTACACCTTGCTGGTGACCGCCAACCCGGCGATCACCGTCATGCCCTTCGTCAGCAAGGTGAACTACGACCCGATCAAGGATTTCGTCCCGATCGCTAAAGTGGCTTTCGCGCCGACCGTAATCGTCGTTGCGACGGAGTCGCCCTACAAGACGTTCAAGGACCTCGTTCTCGGCGCCAAGGATCCGGCGCAGAAAGTAAGCATCGGCGTTCCGGGCGTCGGATCGCTGCCGCAAGTGGAGATCGAGCTCATCAACAAACAGATGGGCTCGCAGATTCAGAATATCGCCTACAGAGGGGCGACCTTCATCGTCAACGATGTGCTCAGCAACACGTTGACGGCGGGCGCCGCAGCCGTTCCCGCAATGGTTTCCGTTGTCGCGTCCGGCAAAGCACGCGGTCTCGTTGTGGTGTCGCCGCGCCGCTCTGCCATTTTCCCGGAGTTGCCGACCGCGAAAGAAGCGCTCGGCGTCGATCTCGACGGCTTTCCGACGTGGTACGGCTTCTTCGCACCGGCCGGCACGCCGCCCGAGGTCGTCGCGCGACTTCAGCGCGAGATGCACGCCGTGATGAAGGATCCCGCGATAGTCGAAAAGATGACGTCGATCGGAAACGAAGTCCTCTGGGAGGACGGCAAAACTTTCGCGCAAGAGAACGACCGTGAGATCGCGCGTCTGACGGCTGCGATCAAGGAAGCCAATGTCACCATCCCCCGTTGACGCAAGCGCAAATCGCTACAGTACCGACGCATTGACGGCGTGGGCCGCGCAGGTCCTACAGTCCGCCGGTGTGCCCGGTGGCGATGCGGTTGCGACGGCCGAGATCTTGCTCCGCAGCGATATGCGGGGGATCGGCACGCATGGGATGGCTCGTCTCAAGTCGTATCTTGAGCGGCTTGAGGCCGGCGATTTCAATGCGAAGCCGAACATTGCAATCGACCGGCGCGGATCGGTTTGGATGGTCGACGCCGACGGTGCGCTGGGCCAAGTGCTGGGGCGCCGCATCGTCGATGCGGCGAGCGAAGCGCTGAGCCAGGAGGCCATCCTTTGGGTGAGTGTTCGCGAGACAGGCCATCTTGGCGCTCTCGGCATCTTCGCACTCGAAGCGGCGGAGCGCGGGCTCATCTGTTTTCTGGGCCAACGCGTGCCCCCGCTACTCGGCCTGCAAGGCTTTCATCGCCGCGCGCTGGGACACAATCCTTTTGCGTTTGCGGCCCCCGCGGCAGATGGAGCAACACCGTTCGTCATCGATATGGCGTGCAGCGTCGCGGCACGCGGCCACATCCTGCTTGCGGCCCGCAACGGCGCGCCAATCCCGGATGGTTGGGCACTCGATCCGGATGGCGAGCCGACGACGGATTCGCGGGCTGCGGCCGACGGGCTCCTGCTGCCGACCGGCGGCTACAAGGGCATGGCCCTTGCGATGATGATCGAATGCTTGGCGGCGGCCTTGCCGGCGCATCCCGACATCAAACCCGTGATGGAATTTCCCAGCGCCGGAGCGCTGCCGCGGCAGAGTGCCTTCTTCTTGTTCCTCAATCCGAAACTGATCGGCCAGGGCGACGCGTATGCCGGCTACATGTCGCACTGGATGGATTTCTATCGCGAGTCCGGCGACAGCGCTCGGATTCCGGGCGAACGCGGTGAAGACGGAGAGCGCGCGGCACGCACCCGTGGACTGAGTTTCTCGCCAACGATCGAAAATGAACTTCGGGCGCTCGGCGACAAAGCCGGCATCGCATTCCCAGGACGCCTCCCATGATGATCACATCGCATCGCGACAAGATCGCCCGGCTCAATAGTCTGCGCGCGCGTCTCGATCCGCTGGAGGATTTCGAGCTTTGGTTCTGGAGCACGATGACGGCCGGGACGAACGCAGTGAATGCAGCGCTGCATCACGCCGGGCTGACGAAAGAGGAAAGTGCATTTCCCTCGCAACCGGGTGTCTACTCCGTGGCGACTGGCGATAGCGGCAACGCGTTCCGTTCCGAGCTACGCGCCCTCGGCGACGTGCTTCACGTCGGGCGCCCGCCGGTTCCTGGAACGATACCGCCGGACATCGCGGAGATGATGACCGTCATGGAGATCATCGAACACTATCGCGACCCGTGTACGCGCGGTGATATGGCGATTGATCGGCAGACGGTCAGCGCCTGCGACAAAGCTTATCTCCGCTGCGCCGCGTTGCTTGAAACGCGCTTGGGTGGAGCTCGGGCATGAACATCGCCAAGCACCGCGAGAAGGCGGAAAGAATCGAGAAGTCGCTTGCGAAACTGCGCAGCGAAGACGCCGAGATGCGCATCGAGGCTGCCATGCTGTCGGCGACGCACTGGGTCAATCTCGCCTATCACGCCATGGGCGTGACGAAGGACGATCAGGATATTCTGCATTCCTACATGCTGACCGTGAACGAATTCCGCCGGCTCGCTGCGGCCGACGAGGCTCTCATCACGATGTTGGCCAAGATCGAAGACCTGCGTCCGGTCTATGTCCGCGGCGATGTGCCGGGCGCCGAAAAGGCAGCCGACGAGGCCATCGGCTTACTCAATGAAATACGGCGCTTCGCACAACAAGCAACGACATAAAGCAGCGCCGACGAGGAGGAAGACATGCGAAGGTTGAAATCTGCGCTCGCTATCTTGGTCGCTGGGTATTTTGCCGTTGTCGGCTTTGCGGCGGCGCAGCCCGAGTCGTTTCCGTCCCGGCCGATCACGATCATCGTTCCATTTGCGGCCGGCGGCCCAAGCGATGCGATCGCGCGCCTGCTTGCACAATCTATGACGCAAACGCTCGGACAGCCCGTCATCGTCCAGACGGTCGTTGGTGCCGGCGGCACGGCAGCGGCCTTACGTCTCTCAAAATCGCAGCCCGACGGGCATACAATATTGATTCATCACATCGCGCTGGTCGCGGGCGCGTCGCTCTACAAGAACCTCGGCTACGTCACGACCGAACTCGTACCGATCGGGTTAATCAACTCGGGACCAATGGTTCTTGCAACGAGAAAGAACTATCCGGCAGCAACGCCTGCCGAACTCATCGCCAAATTGAAAGCGGATGGTGCGAAGACTACCATCGCGCATGGCGGGATTGGCTCGAATTCGCACCTCTGCATCCTACTCTTGCAGGAAACACTCGGCGTGAAGATGACGCAGATCGCTTATCAGGGCACGGGCCCCGCGATGAACGATCTCGTTGGTGGCCAGACCGATCTATTGTTCGATCAATCCACCAACGCGGTCCCACAATTGGAGGCCGGCACCGTCAAGGGTGTCGCCGTCACGTCGGCGCAGCGACTTGCCGTAGTGCCGAGTTTGCCGACTGTGAAAGAAATCGGTTTACCGCAAGTCGAATTCACTCTTTGGCACGCACTCTACGCGCCCCCGTCGACGCCGGCGCCGGTCATCGAGAAGCTCAACAGCGCGCTGCAGATTGCACTTAAAGACAAGCTTGTCCGCGAGCGATTCGATGCATTTGGCACGCAATTCTTTCCTGAAAGCGAGTGGACGCCCGCAGCTCACCGCGCGCGTTTCGAAGCTGAACTTGCGACATGGCGGCGAATAATTGAAAAAAGCGGCGTCTCGGTCGGAAATTAGGAACGTTGGCGTAACTTGCTCAGCGGGCCATACTCATCGAGGTCTGCCGCTTCGAATTAGTAGCGCAAAGAAAGAAAGGTGGGCTTAGGGCAGGGCGAGTTAGTGCCTCGTCATTCTAAGATCACCGACTGACCCCAACACGCCGTTGTCAACTTCGGAGATAAGGTCATGAAAAAGAGCTTTCTGACGCTCAGCCTTGCCGCGCTGGTGACTGCAGCACCGTTAGTATTGTCAGCCCAAAGCTCGAAGCCGCTCGTGCGGTTGGTTGTGCCATTCAATCCCGGCGGCGGGTCCGATCTATTTGCACGCGTGATCGCGCCCGGTCTTGCAGAAGCGCTCAACCAAACCGTCATTGTGGATAATCGCCCCGGCGCTGGTGGCGCAATCGGAGCAGATCACGTTGCAAAATCGGCTCCCGACGGACGAACTCTGCTCGTGTCGGATGCTTCAGCCTATACGGTCAGTCCTTCGCTCTACCCGAACTTGCCATATGCGGCGAAAGATTTGATCCCTGTTGTGGATGTAGCTCGCTTTGCCAACGTGCTCGTCGTGCCGGCTAACTCTCGCTTCAATTCCCTTCGCGATGTGCTCGAAGCGGCCAAAAAGGAGCCGGGCAAGCTGACGATCGCGTCTGCTGGGCATGGTAGTAGCCCGCATCTAACGGCAGAGAAATTCCAGGCTGACGCGGGCATTAAGCTTACACACGTTCCCTACAAGGGCAGTGGTCCAGCGATCAGCGATACTATTAGCGGCCATGTCGATATGGTGTTTAGCGGCCTTCCAAGCGTTTCAGAATTTTTAAAAGCCGGTAAGGTCAAAGCTATCGCAATCGCTTCGTCTGAGCGTTCGTCGCTTGCGCCAGACGTGCCGACAATTTCGGAAACAGGCTTCCCAGGATTCTCGTCATTCATTTCACAGGGTGTGTTTGCACCCGCCGGCACGCCAGACGAGGTCGTTAACAAGATCAACGCTGTCGTAAATCAAATCATGACTAGCAAGGAGCTGGCGGCTCGCGCTGAGCAACTGAAAGTCGAGCCACGCGCAAATACGTCCGCTGAGTACAAGAACTGGCTTTTGGGACAAGCAGAAGCATGGGCAAAGCTAATCAAAGAAGCCGGCATCAAAGTAGAATGACAAAGCCAGCGCAAATTCCGGGACGGCAACAGGATGATTGACGTTTACGCATGGGGGACGACGAATGGTCTTCGAGCGACACTTGCTATGGCCGAATGCGGGTTGCCGCACAAAGTGTTCCCAGTGGACCTCAGCAGAAAAGCGAACAAGTCGCCTGAGTATCTGGCAATCAATCCAACCGGGCAGGTCCCTACGATAGTCGATCATGACGCGCCAGAAGGAGGGCGCATCCTCGCGCAATCAGGTGCGATCGTTTTACACGCATGCCGTAAAGCTGGCCGCTATATTCCTGCCGATACGACAACCTACAACGCAGCAATGCAATGGTTTATGCATGCGGCTACCGATATTGGTGGTGCGAGCGCCGGGCTGCAGCAGGTCGCGGTTGTTGCGCCAGAGAAGGTGCAGTCTACGATTGAAATTTTCGAACAGCGCTTTATTCGCTACTTCAGCTATGTCGATCAGCAATTGACAGATCGCGACTTCATCGCCGGCGAGTTCTCATTTGCGGATATCATGCTCTACCCTAACTATTTGCTGCGCAAACAGTTGGTCGAGCGCTCGGGCAACTTCCATCACATCAAAACCTGGGCCGAACGCCTAGAAAGGCGACCTGGAGTTCGGGCGGGGATGACCTTGTTGAAAGCGTGACATCAATCGCTTGCAGCCGGCGCGTCTGCTTCGGGGCGCATAGCGGTCATCAGATCGACAACGGCGAAAAGTCCGCTTCTGGACGACGGTAGCGTTTGAGCGAACGTCCGGCTTGGGGCGCAAAGCGGACAAGCATTCTGACGTCGAAGTGCGGATTTTACTCGATTTGTTGGCGATTGTAGCTGAAGAGATCTTGTTGTTCTCGCTGCGGCGTTGGCTGGTCTAACTGATTCAGAAATTCGTCGGCTTCACGAAAAAGTTGCTGCAATCTTTGGCCGGACATTTGATCGAGATTTTTATACACGATGCGCATACGCGGATTGTGCTGTAGAACGGCTCGATTCATCGCGATAAAGCGCCAGTAGAGCAGGTTGAACGGACACGCGCCTTCGCCCAACTTTATTTTTGGATTGTAGCGGCATCCACGACAGTAATCAGACATCCGGTCGATGTAAGCGCCAGATGCCGCATATGGCTTCGATGCCAGCATGCCACCGTCGGCAAACATCACCATCCCATGCGTGTTTGGCAGTTCAACCCAATCGAACGCGTCTGCATAAACGATGAGATACCATTCTTCGATCTCGGAGGGTCTTATGCCAGTTAGAAGGGCGAAATTTCCCGTCACCATCAATCGTTGAATGTGATGGGCGTAAGCATTCCTTCGCGTGTCAGCGATCGTGATGGACAAACAACTCATGTCCGTATCGCCGGACCAGTAGAACCACGGAAGCGGTCTCGTAGCAGACAGCGCGTTGGTTTCGGCGTAACCCGGCATCTCAAGCCAATAGACTCCGCGGACAAACTCGCGCCACCCAAGAACTTGCCGGATGAAGCCCTCCGCAGCGTTTAATGGAATGTGTCCTGCGCGGAATGCTCGTTCGGCTGCCAAGCAGACTTCTTTAGGCTTAAGAAGGCCAATGTTTAGGTAAGGAGAAAGCACGGCGTGAAAAACGAACGGCTCATCACGAGCCATCGCGTCTTGGTAGCTGCCGAATTTTGGCAAGTAATCTGCGACGAATTGGTCAAGAGCGCAAAGAGCGTCTTCCCGCGTCACTGCCCAACCAAACGTTTCAAGATCGCCGAAGTGGTCGCCAAAACATTCAGCAACCAGCTTCAACACATCCGTAGTTATAGCATCCGGCTCAACCGTTGAACGCTTAGGCAGTCGTTCTGAAGAAGGCAGACGTTTCCGGTTCTCGGAATCGTAATTCCAGCGGTCCCCGCATGGCGTCGCGTCATCCATTAAAAGACCCGACTGACGACGCATCTCTCGGTAGAAAAATTCCATGCGATAGTTTTTGCGGTCGCCCGCCCAGCGCCTAAACTCAGCGCGCGAACACATGAAACGATCGTCGTCGCGGATTTCTACTGGAACATCAAAATCTACGGACCAGTCATCCATCATGCGTCGGACCCGCCATTCACCGGGCTCCGTGACGATGATCTGATGAGGCTTAAAACGCGACGTTGCGCGTGCTAACTCGCCGCTGAACGATCCAGTGTTGTTTGGGTCGTTCAGACGCACATACTCTACGGCAATCCCGGATCTTGTCAGCTCCTCGGCAAAATGCCGCATCGCGGACAAAATCAACGCAATCTTCTGCTTGTGATGTTTGACGTAGGTCGTTTCGTCCGCCACCTCGACCATCAACACGACGTCATGTCGAGCGTCAAAACCGTCTAGCGACGAAATATCTCGACTGAGCTGATCACCGAGGATAAACACTAACGATCGCACGCGAGCTCCTTCGGCGTCGACGAGCTTCCCCGCGACATCTTTCTGAGCAGGTCTCAATTGTCTGCCAGACACGTTTCCACTTTTTTCGCCACACGAAAGGACGTTCGCAGATCAAGCACACCTTCTGCGGAAAATTGGATTTCAGTCTCGTTTTTGGCACGCTGCCTCTTACTGTGCTGTCGATCAAGAACATGTCAGGATTAGATGTTCTCAATCGGATTCAAGCGATTGCCCAAGCGGGCAGCTCGGCGATCAAAGCAGCGGAGTCATGCTTAGTGTTCTCCAGACGAACCAGTCTCTGCGTGTATCAAACAAATCTCAGCATGAACGAGCAGGTTTGTTTTGAAATCGCCACTGGCTTGACGGAGACTTCACAGGATCAACGGCCCTGGGGTGCAATCGAGGATAGTCTGAGAGACACCTTGTTGTTGGTAAGCAAGCCTTAGACGCGGCCTATCTAAGCTGATCACAAGGGAAATATTTTTTGATACGAGAAGCCCTGGTGGAGCTGAGGGGATTCGAACCCCTGACCTCCGCAGTGCGATTGCGGCGCTCTCCCATCTGAGCTACAGCCCCGTCCGCCGCCGCCGCAAGGACGGGGCCTGCCAGGAAACGCGGGCATTTATGGCGGGGGTCCGCGGCCTGTCAAGTTGGCAAGGGCCGGCGGCGAGGCCCGGATTTGCGGCTTTCACGGCGTTCTGATCAGCGCGATACCGGCTTATCGACTTGTCCCGGGCGGCCGGTGCCGCTAAACCTCCGCGCACCTTTCCGGCGGCGCATCCGCGCCGCCATTTGCCATCCGAAGGACCCCATGAAGGCCATTCTGGATATCGTCCTTATCGTCTTGCAGCTGTACATTTATCTGCTGATCGCGTCGGCCGTTTTGTCATGGCTGATCGCGTTCAATGTCGTCAATGTGCGCAACCAGTTCGTCGCCACGATCGGCGAGTTCCTCTACCGCATCACCGAGCCGCTGCTGGCGCCGATCCGCCGCCGCCTGCCGAACATGAGTGGGCTCGACCTCTCGCCGGTGGTGTTGATCCTGCTCATCATTCTGCTCGAGCGGCTCATCATCTACTACATCTACCCGAACGTCTTTTAGAGAATGACTGCACAGCGAATTGACGGAAAGGCTGCGGCCGAAGCTCTTATCGGGCGCGTGACGGACGACGTCGCGCGCCTTATTCGTGACCACGGCGTGCAGCCGGGGCTGGCGGTCGTGCTGGTCGGCGACGATCCGGCTTCGACGGTTTACGTCCGCAGCAAGATCAAGCGCACGGCGGCGGCCGGCATGCGATCGTTCGATCACCGTTTGCCGGGCGATGTCAGCGAGGACGATCTGCTGGCTATCATTGCGCGATTGAACGCTGATCCGCAGGTGAATGGCATTTTGGTGCAGCTTCCGCTGCCGAAGCACATCAGCGCCGACCGCGTGATCAACGCGATCGATCCTGGCAAGGATGTCGACGGATTGCACCCGGTGAATGCCGGTCGGCTGTCGGCCGGGACCGCGAAACTGGTGCCATGCACGCCGCGTGGCTGCGTGATTCTGGCGAAGGGTGTGCGCGGCACGCTGGCGGGTCTCGACGCGGTCGTGGTCGGCCGTTCGGCCATCGTCGGCAAGCCGCTGGCGCAGCTCCTGCTCGCCGAAGATGCGACGGTGACGATTGCGCATTCGAAGACGAAAGACCTCGCGGACGTTTGCCGCCGCGCCGACCTGCTGTTCGCCGCAGTCGGACGGCCCGAGATGGTGCGCGGCGATTGGGTGAAGCCTGGTGCGACGGTCGTTGACGTCGGAATCAACCGGCTTGCTCTGCCAGACGGCAAGTCGCGCCTTATCGGCGACGTCGCTTATGCGGAAGCCGAGAAAGTCGCAGGCGCGATCACGCCGGTGCCCGGTGGTGTCGGCCCGATGACGATCGCGTGCCTTCTGCTCAATACGCTGATCGCGGCGCGGGCGCGGGCGGGACTGCCTGAGCCGATGGTTTAGCCGGCCGCGTAAAAGCCACAGAGGATTTCCACAAGGCCGTCGGGCCGGACGAAGGAGATACTGCAATGCTGCGTACCCTCGCTCTCGGCCTTCTGGCTTTGACGGCCGCATCAAGCTTCGCGATCGGCCAAGCGGTCGAAAGCGTCTATACGAAATTCGACACCAAGACCTGCAAGAAGCAGAAAAGCGGTTGGGTATGTGCCGGCCACGACGGCAACGCCGTGCGCGTCACGGTCGGCGATCAGCGCATGCAGATCAGCTATGGCAAGACCGGCAAACATGACCGGGCACGCTCGCAGTCACTGCCGGGCTTCAACAACGCTTACGAGGGCACGGTCGAGTGGCGCGTCGAGAAGACGGCGGCCGGCAAGACCAAGCCATTTGCGACGATCCTGCGTTGGAATGCGATCTCCGAGAAGGATCAGGAAAACGCGACCGGGCCGATCACGGCAACCGGGCGCATTCTCGTCGTGACGAAGGTCGGGCCGGATGGCGTCTGCCATGTCGGCTATGTGGATGCGGTGGCTAACCCGGACGCGAACGAACTCGCGCGTAAGCTCGCGGACGAAAAGGCTCGCGATTTCAAGTGCGGCGTGGATAAGCGGGTGGTCGTCGGCAAGAAGGGCAACGTGCCGCTGCCGGACGGCGAAGTCTAACTCAGCCGTTCCAGCCGAACGCCATCTTGTCCAAGGACTTATCGCCGAATGTCTCAGACGAGCGGGCAATCGCGCGGCCGCCGAGGGCGCGGTAGAACTCGATCGCGTTGTCGTTGTCGGACAGAGCCCAGACGACGCAGTTCTTCATTCCGCTCGCCTGCAGGTCGCGGCGGGCGGCGCTGAAGAGGCGGCGGCCGAAGCCAAGCCCTTGAAATTCCGGACGCAAGTAGAGTTCGTAGATCTCGCCCTCATACGAGAGGCTGCGCGCGCGGTTGCGCCCGTAATTCGCGTAACCGGCAAGCTGTTCGCCGAACACCAAAAGAGAGATTCGGCTGCCCTTGCGCACCGCGCTCTGCCACCACGCCGGGCCACGGCGGCTGATCAGCTTCTCGAGTTCGCTGCCAGGAATGATGCCGCGATATGTGTTGCGCCACGTCTCGTCGTGAATCTCGGCGAGGGCGGCAGCATCACAAGTTTTAGCGCGGCGGACCTCGGTGATGACGGTGCTCATGAATCGAATTCAATCTCACCAACGCACGCCTGGGCAAGCGTATAGCTAATAATTCGTTAACGATCCTGTGCACCGTGACGTAAAAGCAACGAGGCGCTGTGTCCGAATGAAACAGCACCCGATTCCAATACCCGCGAGGCGCGTCTGACTGTCTTCTCGATCTACGCTGGCTTGCTGCTCAGCGCGTTTTTATCGGCAACGATTCTCCCGCTGTCGTCTGAGCTTGTGCTCGCCGCTGCGATCTCGGCGCGACCGAATGAAGTGTGGGCGCTTGTTGCAGTTGCGACGGTCGGTAATGTCGCGGGCGCGATCGTCAACTGGTTGATCGGACGCGGCATCGTCCACTTTCGCGACCGCAAATGGTTTCCGTTGAGTGCGGCGCAATACGCGCGCGCCGAAGCGATGTTCAATCGCTACGGTTTGTGGTCGTTGCTGTTTTCATGGGTGCCGATCATCGGCGATCCGCTCACGGTGATCGCCGGCGCGCTACGCGTGAGGTTCTGGCCGTTCCTGATTCTCGTCACGATCGGCAAAGCCGCCCGGTACATTCTCTTCGCGCTCGGCTTCACGCAGATGGCGCTGTGAATTGCGGGTGAAGTTTTGGGTCCGGTGCACGTTTGCGTTGACACGAATCAACCCTTCGCCCCTATATGTAGTTGTCGATGGTCTCTTGATCGCAAGATCGAGAGCTAAGAGGGAAGCCGGTGCGGTGTTCGCACCCAGGCCGGCGCTGCCCCCGCAACTGTAAGCGGCGAGCGAGACTGTCCGTTAGAGCGAAAGCTCGCGTCACTGAGGCCTTTGGCTTTGGGAAGACTGGACAGCCGCGATGACCCGCGAGCCAGGAGACCTGCCGCGACAGTGTTCGTCCACGGGCGGGGTGTCCCGGTGGTGCGGTTGCGATTTCGTGCGGCGTCTACCGCTCGGGTTCGGGACGCGCGTCCCCTCAGGCCTTTGCCCCCAAAAAACTGTTGGGGCCAAAATGTCTCTCATCACTGAAGTCAACGAAGCGGCCGTGCCGTTTCAAGTTTCGACGAGCGCCGAAAAAGCGGCGGCGCCCGGCTATCAACTCATCCGCCGCAACGGCGCCGTAACGTCCTTTGACGCTGGCAAGATCGCGGTCGCACTGACCAAGGCGTTTCTCGCGGTCGAAGGTTCGGCGGCCGCCGCATCGCGGCGTATCCACGACAGCGTCGCCGAACTGACCGCGCAGGTCGTCGCGAATCTGACTCGCCGCTCGGACGTGGGCCGCACGTTCCATATCGAAGACGTGCAGGATCAGGTCGAGCTCGCGCTGATGCGCAGCGAGCATCACAAGGTCGCGCGCGCTTACGTTCTTTATCGCGAGAAGCGTGCGGCGGAGCGCGCAGCCGCGGCCACGCAACCCGTCGTGTCTGCGCCGACGATGGCGATGACGTTGGACGACGGCCGCAAGGTGCCGCTCGACAGCGCTCGGCTTTCCGCGATCGTGGCGGAAGCCTGCGCGGGGCTCGACGGCGTTTCGATCGAAGCCGTGCTGACCGAAGCGCACCGCAATCTCTACGACGGCATCACGCTCGACGAACTCGCGCAGGCGCCGATCCTCGCGGCGCGCACGCTGATCGAGACCGAACCGAACTACGCGAAGGTGAGCGCGCGTTTGCTGCTCGATAAGTTGCGCCGCGAAGCTTTAAGTTTCGTGTCGGGCACGCCCGAGCAGGCGACGCAAGCCGAAATGGCGGCGCGCTATCCGGATTATTTCCTCGGCTATGTGAAGACCGGCATCGCGAGCGACTTGCTCGATCCGGAACTCGCGCGTTTCGATCTTCCACGGCTCGCGGCCGCACTGAAGCCCGAGCGCGATCTTCAGTTCGACTATCTCGGCTTCCAAACGCTGTACGATCGCTACTTCCTGCATGTGCGCGGCCATCGCTTCGAGTTGCCGCAGGCGTTTTTCATGCGCGTCTCGATGG
Organism: Variibacter gotjawalensis; assembly: GCF_002355335.1. Classification (GTDB taxonomy): domain Bacteria; phylum Pseudomonadota; class Alphaproteobacteria; order Rhizobiales; family Xanthobacteraceae; genus Variibacter; species Variibacter gotjawalensis. The sequence continues at coordinate 4,468,206 of NZ_AP014946.1, read as the reverse complement.
GACTTGCGCTGCGCGAGATCGACCGCGAGGCGCGCGCGATCGAGTTTTACGATCTCATCTCGTCGTTCGACTTCATGGCGTCGACGCCGACGCTGTTCAATTCGGGCACGCAGCGGCCGCAACTCTCGTCGTGCTTCTTGACGACGGTGCCGGACGATCTCGACAGCATCTTCAAATCCATCAAGGACAATGCGCTGCTGGCGAAATATTCCGGTGGCCTCGGCAACGACTGGACGGCCGTGCGCGGTCTCGGCGCTCACATCAAAGGCACGAACGGCGAGAGCCAAGGCATCGTTCCGTTCCTCAAGGTCGCCAATGACACGGCGATTGCTGTCAATCAGGGCGGCAAGCGCAAGGGCGCGGTGTGCGCCTATCTCGAGACGTGGCACATCGACATCGAGGAGTTCCTCGATCTGCGCAAGAACACCGGCGACGACCGCCGCCGCACGCACGACATGAACACCGCGAACTGGATTCCGGATCTGTTCATGCAGCGCGTCGAGGCGAGAGGGCAGTGGACGCTGTTCTCGCCGGACGAAACGCCGGAGCTGCATGACCTCTACGGCAAGGACTTCCGCACCGCTTACGAAGCTTACGAGGCCAAGGCGGACCGCGGCGAGATGAAGGTGTTCCGCCGCGTTGCTGCGGTCGATCTCTGGCGCAAGATGCTGACGATGCTGTTCGAGACCGGGCATCCGTGGATCACCTTCAAGGATGCATGCAATCTGCGCTCGCCGCAGCAGCATGCCGGCGTCGTGCATTCGTCGAACCTCTGCACCGAGATCACGCTCAACACGTCGGCGGACGAAGTCGCCGTATGCAATCTCGGCTCCGTCAACCTCGCGGCACATGTGACGCGCGACGGCCTCGATCAGGCACGGCTCGCACGCACCGTGAAGACCGCGATGCGGATGCTCGACAATGTCGTCGACATCAACTTTTACACAATCCCGGAAGCGCGGCGTTCCAACTTGCGGCATCGGCCCGTGGGGCTCGGCATCATGGGTTTCCAGGATGCGCTGGAAAAGTTGCGCTTGCCTACGGTTTCCGAGGAGGCCGTGACATTCGCCGATACATCGATGGAGGCGGTGAGCTATTACGCGATCTCGGCTTCGGTCGATCTTGCGGCAGAGCGCGGTCGCTATCCGAGCTTCGACGGTTCGCTCTGGTCGCGCGGCATTCTGCCGATCGACTCGCTCGCGATCTTGAGCGAAGCGCGCGACGGCGATGTCGAGCTCGACACCGCAATGACGATGGATTGGGAGAAGCTGCGCCGGCGTGTTGTCACGACCGGCATGCGCAATTCGAACTGCATGGCGATCGCGCCGACGGCGACGATCTCCAACATCGTCGGCGTCTCGCAGTCGATCGAGCCGAGCTACAGCCAGCTCTACGTCAAGGCGAATATGTCGGGCGATTTTACCGTGGTGAATGCGTCGCTGGTGCGCGATCTCAAAGAGCGCGGGCTGTGGGACGAGGTCATGGTTTCGGATCTCAAATACTACGACGGCAAGCTCGCCGCCATCGATCGGATTCCGGCGGACGTGAAGGCGCTGTATGCGACGTCGTTTGAGATCGAGACGAGCTGGCTCATTCGTGCTGCGGCACGGCGGCAGAAGTGGATCGATCAAGGACAGTCGCTCAATCTCTACATCGCGCAACCGTCCGGCCGGAAGCTCGACGAAGCCTATCGGCAGGCGTGGCGGCTTGGGTTGAAGACGACGTACTACCTGCGCGCGCTCGCGGCGACGCATGTCGAGAAATCGACCGTGAAGAAAACGGACGGCAAGCTGAATGGCGTGTCCGCTGTTGCGGTCGCGGCGCCGGCGCTCTCCGACGCACCGCTGCAGAACGGTGTCGAAGCGCCGAATGCGTGCTCGATCAACGACCCCACTTGTGAAGCCTGCCAATAAGTCAACAACGGCGCCGCAAACCACAGCTGTCATCCCGGAAGCCGCTGCTTGCGTAGCAAGCAAGGCTATCCGGGAACCATGTAGCCCCAGCGATCGCAGGGATACGTGGGTCCCGGCTCTCGCGAGCAGCTCGCTGCGCGAGCTTCGCTCGGCCGGGATGACCGCAGAGTGCGGGATGGCGCTCAACGCAAATTCTCTCTTCTAGGAATCTCAAATGCTCGACTGGTCCGACACCAAAACAGAAGCCGCCGTGATCGTGCCGCCGCCCGATATGCCGGCGGGCGATGCCACCGGACTCGGCACGATCGACCGCGCGGGGGCGCGCGTCTCGATCGACGACAAGCGCATGATCAACTGCCGCGCCGACGTCAATCAACTGTTGCCGCTGAAATACAAATGGGCGTGGGAGAAGTATCTCGCGGGCTGCAACAATCACTGGATGCCGACCGAAGTATCGATGCAGGCCGACATCGCGCTGTGGAAGTCGCGCGATGGTCTGACCGACGACGAGCGACGCTCGATCAAGCGCAACCTCGGTTTCTTCGCTGCGTCCGAGAGTCTTGTCGCGAACAACATCGTGCTTGCGATCTATCGACACCTCACCAATCCGGAATGCCGGCAGTATCTGCTGCGGCAGGCGTTCGAAGAGGCCGTGCATACGCACACGTTCCAATACATCGTCGAAAGTCTCGGCCTCGACGAGGGCGAGCTGTTCAACATGTATCGCGAGGTGCCGTCGATCACCGACAAAGCCGCATGGGCGCTCAAGCACACGCAACATCTCGACGATCCCGATTTCAAGACCGGCACGCCGGCCGCTGATCAGGCGTTCCTGCGCGATCTCGTCGCGTTCTATGTGATTTTCGAGGGCATGTGGTTCTATACCGGCTTTGCACAAATACTCTCGCTCGGCCGGCGCAATAAGATGGTCGGCATCGCGGAGCAGTATCAGTACATCCTGCGCGATGAATCGATTCATCTGAATTTCGGCATCGACGTGATCAACCAGATCAAGATCGAGAATCCGCATCTGTGGACGGCCGCGTTTCAGAACGAGATACGCACGATGATCCGGGAAGCTGCCGAACTCGAAGCCGCTTACGGGCGCGATACGATGCCGCGCGGGTTCCTTGGGCTCAATGCGGCGCTGTGCGAGCAATACATGCACTTCATCGCTAACCGTCGCGCGGCGCAGATCGGTTTGTCGGCGGTGTTCCCGGAGACCGACAATCCGTTCCCGTGGATGTCGGAAGCGATGGATCTCAAGAAGGAGAAGAACTTCTTCGAGACGCGTGTGATCGAGTATCAGAACGGCGGCGCGCTGGCGTGGGATTGACGACTAGGCTCGGCGCCATTTCCTTGCTCCGTCTCCTTGCTCCGTCTCCTTGCTCCGTCATGGCCCGGCTTGTCCGGGCCATCCACGACTTTTTTCTGCATTTAAAAGCAAGACGTGGATGGCCCGCATGAAGCGGGCCATGACGACGGAAAGGTCTGTGCTTTGCGCAGAAACTTAGAATGCTGACGGTTGTTCTTAGTAAATAACCGTCGAGCGCATGCCGAACAGCACGCCGTTGCGTACTGCCCGTGTCGGATCGTTCGGATCCGGCACATGGCCACCCGGGTGCGCGACATATTGCACGAGCGGCTGCACGGTCCAGCCCGGTTTGATCTGTGCGAGATAGGTAAGTTCGACGGTGAGTTCGTAATCCCGCACGGGGCCGATCGCTCCGGCGAGCCTGTCGTAGTCCAACTGCCGCGCGTGATCCGACATGCGTGCATAAATGAACGACGCGCCGAACCGGTCATCGGGACGATTGGCAACGAAGCCCGCGAAGACGATGCCGCCATCGACAAAGAGATCGACGATGTTGCGATCCGAGGATGTCGCGGCGATGCGGCTGAACACGCTGATGCCGCTCGTCGCATCGCCGCCGGCCGGGCGATAGATCTGTTGATCGAAGATGCCGTAGATGCCGCTCGTGCCGTCGAACAAACGCGCGCGGCCGTTGCTGACCGGGCTCGCGAGCGAGACGCCCGCATCGTCGAAGTGCATGTGCTTGAATTGGCCGAAGTGATGCCAGCCGCCGAGCTTGAGTGTCGTCGCAGGGCCGGTTGCGTCTTTCTCCTGGTTCAGCCGGTGCTGAATTTCGGTCATCAGCAACGGAGGATCGTTGACGCGAAAGTTGATGCCGTGGCGGTTGGCGCCGAATTGGCTGCCGGGGTCACCATTGTAGAGCGCGACGAGTCCGGTCCAATTGGCGTTGTGTTCGTATTTGAAACGGACGCCCGGCGTCGCGAGCGGGTAGGCGGGGCCGCCGCTCGGCAGGTTGGCGCCAAGGATCGTCGGCCAATCGCTGCTGATGAACATCTTCGAGGAGTCGTTGAAGAAGAATTCGGCGTCTGCGGCGAGTTGGCCGAAACGAAAGCTCGCGCGGTCGGCGAAGAATTTCTGCTCGAACCAAAGTTCGGAGAGCCGGGTCGACGGCGCAGCCTCGATGTTGCTGATCGTGATGAAGCTGAAGAAGTGCTTGTCGCGCAAACCCGACGTGTTGTGGATCTGGAAGGCGTTGCCGAAGAAGGTCAGGCCGCTCCAGCCCGCGATCTTTTCGAAGTCGAGGCCGACGGATGCTTCGAGCTTGCCGGCATAGAGGCCGCCTTGGCGTAAACCGCCCGAGACGTTGCCGAGAATTTCGTTCGTGTAGGTCGAACCGTAGGTAATGCCGTGCGCGGCGAGCCACGCGCGGATGTTCAAAGGGTCGCCGTTGGCCGGAAGGCTCGTGGCGATCGAGACAGGCGGGATGCCGGTCGGGGCTTCTTCGGCGCGAGCGGCGGGTGAGGCAAGCGCCAGGGCAAGCACCGCGGCCCCAAGCGCTTTCTGCGAATGCAAGTGCAAATCATTCGCAAGATTGAGCCAGAAGCTTCCCTTGGTGGATGTCTCAAGCCTCGTACTCACGTCACGCGCCGCCTTGTTGCGAGTTATTCGCAACAGAGTGCGCATAGCCTGATACTAATTGCAACTCATTCGCAGTTGCAGAATGGCTACTCGGCAGTTGCGGGCAAACCCGATCCGCCAAACTCCGTCATGGCCCGGCTTGTCCGGGCCATGACGGTGGTGAGGCGTTTGGGCGGGGCGAGAGCTAACGCCGAGCAATGTTCCAACTAAACCGGGCCCGGCCATAACGGCGGGCCATCGGCGCAAAAAAATGGCCCGGACGAACCGGGCCATTTCGAATTCTCGGTACAAACCGAACGTCACGCCGGCTCGGCTTCCTTGGCGCGCTCGGCGCGCTTGCGTTCGTTCGGGTCGAGCAGCGTCTTGCGCAGGCGGATCGACTTCGGCGTCACTTCGACGAGTTCGTCGTCCTGAATGTATGCGAGCGCCTTTTCGAGCGTCATGCGGATCGGCGGCGTCAGGCGGACGGCTTCGTCCTTCGACGTCGTGCGAATGTTGGTGAGCTGCTTGCCCTTGAGCACGTTGATCTCGAGATCGTTGTCGCGCGTGTGCTCGCCGACGATCATGCCGCGATAAACGCGTGCGCCCGGCTCGATCATCATCGGGCCGCGATCTTCCAGCTTGAACATCGCGTAAGCGACCGCTTCGCCTTGTTCGTTCGAGATCAGTACGCCGTTGCGGCGGCCGGCGATCTCGCCCTTGTACGGCGCGTAAGCGTGGAACAGGCGGTTCATGATCGCGGTGCCGCGCGTGTCGGTGAGCAGTTCGCCCTGATAGCCGATGAGGCCGCGCGTCGGTGCGTAAAAGACGAGGCGCGTGCGGCCACCGCCGGACGGCCGCATCTCAATCATGTCGGCTTTACGCTCCGACATTTTCTGCACGACGACGCCGGAGTGTTCCTCGTCGACGTCGATGACGACTTCTTCGATCGGCTCTTCGAGTTCGTTCGCCTCGTTGCGACGGAGCAGCACGCGCGGACGCGAGACGGAAAGCTCGAAGCCTTCGCGGCGCATCGTCTCGATGAGAATGCCGAGTTGCAATTCGCCGCGGCCGGCGACTTCCATCGAGTCGCGTTCCGTCGATTCCGAAACGCGCAACGCGACGTTGCCTTCGGCTTCGCGCAGCAGGCGGTCGCGGATCATTCGGCTCGTGACCTTGGAGCCTTCGGTGCCGGCGAGCGGCGAGTCATTGACGCGGAACAGCATCGCGAGCGTCGGCGGATCGATCGGCTGAGCAGGAAGCGGGCCTTCGATTTCGGGAGCGCCGATCGTGTGCGCGACCGTCGCGTTCGGCAGGCCCGCGATGGAGACGATGTCGCCGGCTTCGGCTTCGTCGAGCGAGACGCGCTCGAGGCCGCGGAAGGCGAGAATTTTCGTGACGCGGCCGTTCTCGATCAGCTTGCCGGTATGATCCAGGACTTTGACGTTCTGGTTCGGCTTCACGATGCCGGAGGTGATGCGGCCCGTGATGAGGCGGCCGAGATACGGGTTCGCTTCCATGATCGTGCCGAGCAAGCGGAACGGACCTTCTTCGGTCTTCGGCTCCGGCACGTGGTTGAGCAAGAGATCGAACAGCGGCTGCATGCCCTTGTCGGTCGGGCCTTCAAGGCTATCCGCCATCCAGCCCTGCTTGGCTGAACCGTAGAGGATCGGGAAGTCGAGCTGCTCGTCGGTTGCGTCGAGCGCTGCAAAGAGATCGAACACTTCGTTGACGACCTGGGTCGCGCGTGCGTCCGGACGGTCGACCTTGTTGATCGCCACGATCGGCTTGAGGCCCATCTTGAGCGCTTTCGAGACGACGAACTTCGTCTGCGGCAGCGGACCTTCGGCGGCATCGACGAGGACGATCGCGCCGTCCACCATGTTCAGGATGCGCTCGACCTCGCCGCCGAAGTCGGCGTGGCCCGGCGTGTCGACGATGTTGATGCGGGTGTCCTGCCAGAGCACCGAGGTCGCCTTGGCGAGAATCGTGATGCCGCGCTCGCGCTCGAGGTCGTTGGAGTCCATCGCGCGCTCGGCGACCTTCTGATTTTCGCGGAAGGAGCCGGCCTGTTGGAGGAGGCGGTCGACCAGCGTGGTTTTGCCATGGTCGACGTGCGCGATGATCGCGACGTTACGAAGTTTCATCGGTTTTCCAGAATCTCGCGGCCCGGCCAGCGCGTCGCGCGGCCCGAGGCCAAAATTTGCTGCGCCGCAGTATCACGGGTGGCTGCAAACGGCAACCCGAACGCGTGTGGATTCGCGGCCAAAAATCCGTGCCTGCCGGATATTTAGCCGTAGTCTTGCCACCGTATCGCCCAGCTAGAGCGCAGGATGGTCAAAGGGGAACGAATTCAGCGCGGTAGGCTTGAACCAGCGTGTTTTGGGCTCAGGGACAGTTAAGAGGACATATTTGATGAGAATCTCCAAGGCGAGCCTGCTCGCCACCACCGTTATTCCGGCCGCATTATTGCTGGTTGCACCATCCATGACGCGCGCGCAGACGCAGATGGCGCAGGCGCCCGCCGAAGATCCGTCCAAGCCGAAGCCGCCGGGCCAGCGTCCGCCGCCTCCGGCCGGTCAGCCGCCGGCACAGCGCCCGGCCGCCCCGCCTCCGGCCGCTCGTCCGGCCCCGCCGCCGCAGGCTGCTCCATCCCAGCCGCCGGCACGGCAAGCGCCTCCGCCGACCGCCGCTCCTGCACAGCCGCCGGCACGACAAGCTCCGCCGCCGACGGCCCAGCCTGCGCGCCCGGCCACACCTCCGCCTGCGCGCGCCGAGCCCGCCCCTCCGCAGCGCCCAGCAGCTCCCCCGCAGGCTGCTCCGTCGCCGCAGCGCGCTCCAGCCGCCGCGCCACCGGCCGCTCAGGCACAGCCGCCGCGCGGAGAGCCGCAAGGCCAGCCGCCGGCCAATCGCGCCGGCCGTCCGGGTGGACCGGGCGCTCCTGTCGCGGGCGAACGTCAATCCCCTCCGGGCGCCGCTCCGAACGGAGAGCCGCCGGCACGTGCCGGCCGCCCGCAGGGTGGGCCGCCGTCAGCGCAGGGCACGCCGCCGGGTGGTCCGGCCGCTCAAGGTCAAACACGAGAGCCGCGTGATCCGAATGCGCCGCGCACCGGTCGTCCGGGTGGACCCGGCGCGCCGGGCACTCCGACGCCGCCGGCCGCACAAGGCCAGCCGACGCCTCCCGCCGCTCAGGGCCAGCCGGCCGCGCCGACAGCTCCGGCTGCGCGTGGCGCACCGCCTGCCGGGGCTCCGGCGCCGGGTCAGCCCGCTCAAGCTCAGCCGCCAGCCGGCGCTCCGGGCGCAACGCCTCCAGGCCAGCAAGCTCAACCTCCGGGCGCGACGCCTCCGGGTGGCCCCGCCGCGCGTGGCGGTCCGGCCGGTGCACCAGGTGCTCCGGGTGCCCCAGGTCAGCAAGCTCAGCCTCCGGGTGCACCGCCTGCCGGTGGTCCGGCCGCGCAAGGTCAGCCTCCGGGTGGCCGTGGTGGTCCGCCGGGCGGCCCGCAGCAGGCACAGCCGGGGCAGCCCGGTCAGCCGCCGGGTGCTCCGCCCGCGCAGCAGGCTCAGCCCGTCGCACAACCGCCCGTGCAGGTGCCCGGACAGGCGCGTCAGGCTGGTCCGCCGCCGGCTCCGCAGCCGCTCGTTGCCGGCGCCGCGCCGGTTCCGGTCGGCGCATCGGGACGTCCGCTCCGCCGCATGGACGAGATGCGCGGCGAGCGTCGTGAGACGACGGAAGGTGGCCGCACGTTCATTCGCGAGCCAGATCGCGTGATCATCCGCGAGGATGGCCGCACGATCGTGCGGCGCGATGAGTCCGCGCGTTTCCGCTACAACGCACGCGATGTGCGTCAGGAGCGCCGTGGCGATCAAAGCGTCACGATCATCGAGCGTCCGGACGGCACGCGCGTCATGACCTACACGGATCCGGACGGCCGCCTGCTGCGCCGTTCGCGCATGGGACCCGACGGGCGCGAGGTGGTGATCATCGAGAACCGCTACGACAATCGCTATTCAGGTCAGCGTTACGCCGGCAGCTACTACGTTGATCTGCCGCCGCCGCGCGTGCGAATTCCGCGCGAGCGCTACATCGTCGGCATGACGGCCGCGCTCGCGGCCGGTGCTGCCGGCGCGTATCTCTACGAGACGTTCGAGCAGCCTCCGGTGGAGCGTATCGAACGCGCTTACACGCTCGACGAGGTGCGCTTCTCGGCGCCGGTGCGCGCGCGTATGCCGCGCGTCGACATCGACACAATCAACTTCGATACGGGTTCGTGGGAAGTGCCACCGGATCAGATCGATCGTCTTGCCGATATCGCGGAAGCGATCAATCGCGCGATCAAGCGTAACCCGCAGGAAGTGTTCATGGTCGAAGGACACACGGACGCGGTCGGTTCTGACGTCGACAATCTGTCGCTGTCGGATCGCCGTGCCGAGTCGGTGTCGGTCATCCTCACGGACCGCTTCGGCGTTCCGGCCGAAAACCTGACGTCGCAAGGTTACGGCGCGCAGGATCTCAAGGTGCAGACGAGCGGCGCATCGCAGGAAAATCGCCGCGTTGCGATCCGCCGTATTACGCCGCTGCTCTCGGGCAATAGCGAAGGCGCCGGTCAGTAAGCGTCGCGTTAGCAAAAAAGAAAAGCGGGGCCTTGTGCCCCGCTTTTTTGTTGCGCTCGGTTAGCCAAGCTTCGGTTCGAGCTTCACCTGGAAGAGGTTCGCGTCTTCGACGTCGCGTAGCGTGACGGTCATCACCTCGCTCGCGCCATCGATCGCGACATGGCCGAAGAACTGCAAGCCGACCGTCGGCGGCTGGTTCTGCGCTTCGCCTTGCTTCGGGCCCTTATAGTAACGCTGATCAGGACCGAACGTGTTGTCGATGCCGCCGGGGCCGAAGCTGCCGGAATGCACCGGACCGGACACGAATTCCCAGAACGGCTCGAAGTCCTGATACTGCGCCTTGTTCGGGTCGTAGTAATTCGCCGCCGTGTAGTGCACGTCGGCGGTGAGCCACACGGTGTTCTTGATGCGCGCGTGTTTGATGAAGGAGAGCAACTCCGCGAATTCAAACTCGCGGCCCGCGACTGTGCCGTCGCCTTGCGCGACAGCTTCCGAGCCAACTTTCTTCACGCCGTCGTCGTACACGATGATCGACAGCGGCATGTCGGCGGCAATGACTTTCCACGTCGCGCGCGACTGCGTGAGTTCGCGCTTGAGCCATGCGATTTGTTCGCGACCGAGGAAGACGGTCTCCGGCCCTTCTTCCTTCTGCGCGTTCGCTCCGTTGCCGGCGCGATAGGTGCGCATGTCGAGGAAGAAGATGTCGAGCAGCGGGCCATAAGAAACTTTGCGATAGACGCGATTGGCTTCCTGCGGAGTCGCGGCGATCGGCATGTAGTCGTGGAATGCGCGGGCGGCGCGGGCCGCAAGCAGCGCGACGTTTTTCTCCGTATAGCGCTTGTCTTCCTGCAGCGATTTTGACGGCGACCAGTTGTTGGTCACTTCGTGATCGTCCCACTGCGCCAGCATCGGAACTTCCGCGTTGAAGGCGCGAACGTTACGGTCGAGCAGATTGTATTTGTAGTTGCCGCGGAATTCGGCGAGCGTCTCGGCGACTTTCGATTTGTCTTCGGTGACGACGTTCTTCCACAACGTGCCGTCCGGCAATTTTACTTCGGCAACGATCGGGTTGTCGGCATAGATCGTATCGCCCGAGTGGATGAAGAAATCTGGGCGATGCTTCGCCATAGTCGCATAGCAGCGCATGCCGCCGCGCGCTTCATCGATGCCCCAGCCTTGGCCCGCCGTGTCGCCGGTCCAGACGAATGAGATCGAACGCTTGTCCGCCGGAGCCGACTTGAAGCGGCCGACGACGGCTTCGCCGGTTGTGGTCGGGAATGACAGATCGAACGGCGTTGCGCGGAAGAAGATGTCTTGTCCGGCCGGCAGGTTTTCGATCAGTGCCTTCACGGCGAAGTCGCTTTCCGGCAATGCGTCGAGCGTGACTTGGCGGATGACGTTCTTGAAGCTGTCGGTGGTCGCAATGTCGAAGCGGATTTTCGACGGGCGGTCCGCGCGCGTCCAGACGACGCCGGAGCCGACCGAGGGATCGCCGGATTGCACGCCGTGCGAAATCACGGGACGCGCTTGCGCGAATGAGAGGCGCGGCATCGCGATTGCGGCCGCGCTGGCGGCAAGGAATGAACGGCGCGAAAGTCGGTTGCGAAGAATCATGGCGGCGTCCTGTTTCGAATGAGACGAAAGAGGAGATGCCGCGTCAGCCTAACAGGCCGCTGACGTCAACGCGACGGTGATGTGACAAGGAATGCGCGAAGTAGCCCGAATGAAGCGGCGGCGAAGCCGCGCGCGAAATCCGGGGCCATTTATCGCTTGTTTTCCCGGATTTTGCGGCACTGTGTGCCGCTCCACCCGGGCTACGAATGACGAATTACTTCCCGTCCATGCGCTTCTTGCGCTGGCCGAGCGTGCGCAGGCGCAGTGCATTGAGGCGGATGAAGCCCGCGGCATCGCGATGATCGTAAGCGACCGCGCCTTCCTCGAAGGTGACGAGGTCCTGATCGTAGAGCGAATACGGACTCTCGCGGCCAACGACATAAGCGCCGCCTTTGTAAAGCTTGAGGCGAACCTGGCCGGTGACGAGTTCCTGGCTCTTGTCGATCAACCCTTGCAAGAGCTCGCGCTCCGGCGAGAACCAGAAGCCGTTGTAGATCAGCTCCGCGTAGCGCGGCATCAGGTCGTCCTTGAGATGCGCGGCGCCGCGATCGAGCGTAATGCTCTCAATGCCGCGATGCGCAACGAGCAGGATCGTGCCGCCCGGCGTCTCATACATGCCGCGCGACTTCATGCCGACGAAGCGGTTTTCGACGAGGTCCAGGCGGCCGATGCCGTTGACCCGGCCAAGTTCGTTGAGCTTGGTGAGAAGCGTCGCGGGCGACATCTTCTTTCCGTCGATTGCGACGGCGTCACCCTTCTCGAAATCGACCGTGATGTAGGTCGGCTTGTCGGGCGCGGCTTCCGGATCGACCGTGCGCGAATACACGTAGCTCGGCACTTCGTCGGCCGGGTTCTCCAGCACTTTGCCTTCAGACGAGCAGTGCAGAAGGTTGGCGTCGACCGAGAAGGGTGCTTCGCCGCGCTTGTCCTTGGCGATCGGGATCTGGTTCTTCTCCGCGAAGGCGATCATCGACTCGCGGCTCTTGAAATCCCATTCGCGCCACGGTGCGATGATCTTGATGTCCGGCTTGAGCGCGTAGTAGCCGAGTTCGAAGCGGACCTGATCGTTGCCTTTGCCGGTCGCGCCGTGACACACCGCGTCGGCGCCGACCTTCTCGGCGATTTCGATCTGCTTCTTGGCGATCAGCGGACGCGCGATCGAGGTGCCGAGCAGATAGACGCCCTCGTAAACCGCGTTGGCGCGGAACATCGGGAAAACGTAATCGCGGACGAATTCCTCGCGCACGTCTTCGATGAAGATGTTTTCCGGCTTGATGCCGAGGAGGATCGCCTTGTCGCGCGCCGGGCCGAGTTCTTCGCCCTGGCCGAGGTCGGCCGTGAAGGTGACGACTTCGCAGCCGTATTCGGTCTGCAGCCACTTCAGGATGATCGACGTGTCGAGGCCCCCCGAATACGCCAGCACGACCTTCTTCACGTCACCTTTTGCCATATCATCCAAGGCCTTGCGGCCACCCTTCCGAATGCGTTGCCGGGCCGTCTCGGGGTCCAGCGAAAAATCGCGCGGACTATAGGGATTGAGCGAGTGCGCGCAAGCGCCTCGCATACTTGCGACATAAGTAATGATATCGTATATACGAATTCATCACCAATATGGAGTGAGCCATGGCTAAAGAAGCCGTGTTCACGATGAAGCTCGATACGGCTTTGCGCGATGAATTCATGGCAGAAGCACAAGCTCTCGATCGGCCGGCATCACAAGTGGTCAGAGAATTGATGCGAGAGTTTGTGCAACGCCAGCGAGAAATGCGGGAATATGACGAGTTCCTTCGCCGCAAGGTCGACGTAGCGCGTGCGTCGGCCCGCGCAGGGCGCGTGACGCCGAACGATCAAGTGGAAGCGAAATTCGCTGCAAAGCGGGCGGGGTTGGCGCGTAAGCCTTGAAGCTGTGTTGGACGCATGAGGCGGAAGAGGATCGTGCAGCGATCTTTGACTTTATCGCGTCCGATAATCCTACTGCTGCACAGCGAATGGATATCCGCTTCCGCGATTCCGTTGGTCGGCTCGCGATGCATCCAATGCTCGGGCGAGCCGGGCGTGTCGCGGGCACGCGCGAACTCATCCCTCACAAGAGCTATCGCATTGTCTATGAAGTAAAGGATGAGAGAATTGTCATCCTTGCGATCGTGCACACGGCCCGCATGTGGCCGCCGCTCCGATGACAATCACAATGTCGATTTCAGCCGCAGGTGGTCGAGGCGGTTGATCGATTTCACCGTGACGGGGCGATCGTCGCCGCCATGCTCAACCGTCAGCGGGACATCGACGCCGGCGGCGCCTTGGGCCCAGATCTTCCGGTAAAAGTCGGCTAGATCCTTCGGCTGCTCCCCAGCGACCTCGTTGACGATATCGCCGCGCACGATGCCGGCTTTCTCGGCCGGGCCGCCGGGTGTTACGCGGACGACGATGAAGCGGCCGCCGATCTCGCGAGTCGTCAGGCCGATCCACGGACGGCCGGAGCCGGCGACGCGCCCGTCCGCGATGAGATCGGCGAGGATCGGCGGCAAGAGGTCGATCGGCACGAACATGTTGCCGGGTGTGCGGCTGTTCTGCCCCGTGATGTCACCGATGATCAGCGAGCCGACGCCGACCAGTTTGCCGTTGCGGCTGACGAGTGCGGCCCCGCTCCAGAACGGATGCGGCGGCGTCGTATAGAAGGCGCTGTCGAGGAGATACTCCCACTCACCGGCGAAGCTGCGCTTCGAGACGACGCGCACCGGCAGCGCGCGGCCCGAGCCGCCGTAGCTCATCGCGATGACCGGCTCGTCTTCCTTGATGTCTGATGATTTGCCGAACGGCATCGCTTTGACGCCAAGCGGCTGCGACGCGCGCAGCAAGCCGAAGCCGGTGTCGTGATCGTAGCCGACGACGTCCGCCGAAACCGTCCGTCCCGTGTTTGTCGTAATCTGCGCGGAGTGGGCCTCGACCATTAGGTAGCCGATGGTGAGCACGAGGCCGTTGTCGTCGATGACGACACCTGAGCCCTCGCGCTCGCGGCCGAGATTTTCTCCCGTGCGCGCGTCCGGATTGATGAAGGTGCGAATCTGCACGACGGAGGCCGTGAGTTCGTCGACGGATTGCGCGGGCGCCGGTGTCAGCCAGACGATGAGGCTGAGCACGAACGCCAGAAATGCGCACATCAAACAACCGAGACGCATCGACGCCTCCAAGGATTTGGCGCAGCCTATCAGCCGCCTACGAAGAAACGCCAGACTGCTTCGGGCTGTTCCCACTGGGCATTGTGGCCCGCATTGGCGATCTTTTCGGCATGCGGGTCGACGCGCTGCATCGCATCAAAGAACATCATGGGGTCGCTTTCGCCGGCCGCGAGCCGTTTCGGCGCGGAGCAGAGATGGAAGAGTTGCTCGATATCGGGGCCGGCGCCGGCGAGCGCGCGGGCATCGAATGCGGTCCACCACTGACCGTTTTCCTCACGGACGCCGGCGAGTGCCTCCGGCGATTCCGGATCGCACTGGCCGAACATGCCGGCGACTTTGAGCGCGCGCTCAACCGCCTCGGCGCGTGTCGCAAAACCGCGCGCGGGTTTTGCCGCGATAGCGTGGCTTTGCGCGATCTCTTCGGCCGACCAAACGAGCTTCGCGCCGACGGATACGATGCGCGCCGGATTGACGCCGTACCATCCGGTGCCGACGAGCGCCGCGATGGCGCCACCGTAGGAATGACCGAGGATCGTCGCGTTCGGCGCGCCGATTTCGGCCATCAACTCTGCGACATCGGCGGCGAGCGTCGCGATGCCGTAGGGGCCTTCGCGCAGCGAGCGACCATGTCCGCGCAAATCCGGCGCGAACCAGCGGCCTTGCCAATTTTTTTCGACGAGCGGAAGAAAACGATGCCACGCGGCGGCATTCGCGCCCATGCCATGCAGCAGAATCAGCGCATCGCCATCGGCGCCGCCGTGTTCGACGTAAAGTTTGCGGCGCGAGACGAAATGCATTGTGATTGTTGTCCGGTTGAACGCGCGGAAACGATTTAGCTTTTCGCCGTATCGCGCAAGCCCGCGACGTTGACTTTCAGTCGTCAGGATCGATAGCGTCCCCGGCAATTCAACGAGGAAACACATGCCCAATAAATTGAAGACCGCCTGGCAAGCAGGCAAGGCCACCGTCAACGGCTGGGCCGCTATTCCGAGCGGATTTGCAGCCGAAATGTACAGTCGCGCCGGGTGGGACAGCGTCACCGTCGATATGCAGCACGGCATCCAGGATTATCTGTCCTGCGTTTCGTGCTTCCAGGGCATGCAGCCGTCCGGCGTGGTGCCAATGGTCCGCGTGCCGTGGAACGAGCCGGGCATCATCGGCAAGGTTTTGGACGCCGGCGCTTACGGCATCATCTGCCCGATGATCAACACGGAAGCCGAAGCGAAAGCGTTCGTGCAATACGGCAAATATCCGCCGCGCGGCACGCGCAGCAACGGCCCGATCCGCGCTGCGGTGTATGGCGAAGCCGGCGCGTATCAGACGACCGCGAATGACGAAATCCTGATGATCCCGATGATCGAGACGAAGAAGGCGATCGACAATATCGGCGCGATTCTCGATGTGCCGGGCATCGACGCGATCTATATCGGCCCGTCGGACCTCTCGTTCTCGCTCGGCAAGACGCCGAAGCTCGACGTCGAGGACGACGAGATTTTCAAGATCTACGAGATGCTTTTGAAGGAGACCGGCAAGCGCAACATTGCGGCCGGCATCCACTGCGGCGTCCCGGCTTATGCCAAGCGCATGATCAAGATGGGCTTCAAGCTCGTCACCATCGCGAACGACGTCGGCATCATGCTGAACGCGGCGAAAGCCGCCGTGACCGAGACGAAGAGCTAATCTTTCGCTCGATACTTTGAGATGCGCGGTGCTCCGAGCGCCGCGCATCCGTTCGAATAAAAACAAGAGGAAACCGATGCCCAAATTCACGGTCGTCACCCCGAAGGGTGCGAGCTTCACCACGGCCGGCGGCGGCTATGCGCTCGAAAGCGAGGCGCTGGAAGCAATCGGCGCCGAGATCGTCGAAGCACCGAACGACGAGGCCGGTTTCATCGCGGCGGCGAAGAACGCGGACGCGATCTACGCCAAGAGCATTCCGATGACCAAGGCGATCATCGATAGCCTCGAGAAGTGCAAAGTCATCTCGCTCGGCAGCGTCGGTGTCGATAGCGTCGACATCAAAGCCGCGACCGCGCGCGGTATCCCGGTCACCAACATTCCGGACACGTTCATCGAAGAGGTGGCGGATCACACCATGATGCTGCTGCTCGCCGGCTTCCGCCGTCTGATCGAGCAAGACAAAATGGTGCGCGAAGGCCGTTGGTCCGAAGGGCGCCCGGCGCTTCTGAAAATCCCGCGTCTTGCCGGCATGACGCTCGGCCTTATCTCGTTCGGCCGCGTCGCGCGTGCAGTGGCGCGGCGTGCGCAGCCGTTCGGCCTGCGCGTCATCGCTTACGATCCCTTCATCGAAGAGACGCTGATGTCGGAGCATGGCGTGCTGCCGGCGAGCCTCGGGGAAGTTTTGTCGCAGTCCGACTTCGTATCGATGCATGCGCCGGCGCGGCCGGAAGTGCATCACATGCTCGGCGAGCAGCATTTTAAGCAAATGAAGAAGTCGGCCATCTTCGTGAACACCGGCCGTGGCGCAACGGTCGACGAGGTGTCGCTGATCAAGGCGCTGCAGGAGGGCTGGATCGCACATGCGGCGCTCGACGTGCTCGAGAAAGAGCCGCCGTCGCACAATAACCCACTGCTGAAGATGGAAAGCGCGACGCTGACGGCGCACGTTGCGTCCGCATCGGCGCGATTCGACGAAGCGCGCAAGCGCCGCGTCGGCAACGAACTGGCGCTGGTTCTCTCCGGCAAATGGCCGATGAGTTGCGTCAATCCGGCCGCACTGCAAAAAACCGAATTGAAGCGCTGGCAGCCGGTTTCGATGGAGCGCGGTCCGAATAGCTGAGCTTTCCTGACGGCTTCGTGAAGTTACGGCCTGCCTGCGGCGGGCCGCCACAACATTTCGCCGTTGCGAACCGCTCGGCTTTGGTCCACGCTTCGTAACAGAAGACGTGCGTTAAGCACTGCTCAAATCGCGAATAGATTCCAAGGGAGGAACAACATGCGTGATTTTACCCGCCGCGATGCGCTCGCGCTCGGCGTTTCCGCCGCAGCGCTGGCCGCGACCGGCGCTAAGGCCCAGACTTCGAATGTCAAAGCGGCCAATGTGCCGACACCGGATCTGAAGATCGAAAGCGGCGCGACACTGCGCATGCTGCGCCCGGTCCGCTTCGTGAAGCCTGACGAAGACGTCTTCCGCGCCAACGCTGAGCGTTTTAAGGAAAAGACCGGCGTCGACGTGAAGGTCGACTTCGTCGGTTGGGAAGACATCAACCAGCAGACCGCCGTCACGGCGAACAGCGGAGCCGGCCCGGATCTCATCATCGGCTTCGGCGATGCTCCGCACATTTATCAGGACAAGCTCATCGAGCTGACCGACGTCGCCGAATATCTCGACAAGAAGTATGGCGGCTGGATGCGCATGGCGCAGCGCTACGGCAAGAAGCATGACGGCAAAGGCTGGATCGGCCTTCCGTTCGGCTCGTCCGGTGGCCCGCTGGTGTTCCGCAAGTCGATGATCAAGGCGGTCGGTTACGACACCGTGCCGGAAGATCACGACAAGCTCGCCGATCTCTTCGAGAAGCTGAAGAAGAGCCAGAAGCCGGTCGGCTTCGCGCTCGGCAACGCAGTCGGCGACGGCAACGGCTTCGCCAACTGGCTGATGTGGTCGCACAATGCGGCGCTGCTCGACGAAGAAGGCAAGGTCTCGATCAACTCGAAGGAGACGATCGCGGCGCTCACGTACCTGAAGAAGATCTATCCGAACTTCATCGACGGTACGGCATCGTGGGGCGACGTGTCGAACAACCGCGCTTACTCGGCCGGCGACATCAGCCTAACGTCGAACGGCGTGTCACTCTACTTCTCAATGAAGAACGATACGGCGCTGCAGGCGATCGCGGAAGACACCGACCATCAGCTGATGCCGAAGGGTCTCGCCACGACCGCGCCGATGGCCGGCCTCACGCTCAACGCGATGGTGTTCAAGCACTCGAAGTTCCCGAATGCGTCGCGCGCCTTCCTCATGTTCATGCTGGAGAAGGAACAGTATGAGCCGTGGCTCAACGCCAACAACGGTTATTGGGCGCAGCCGCTCGCGGCTTATGCCGATGCGGCTGTTTGGAACGGCGATCCGAAAGTGAAGCTGTTCAAGGATACGATGAACAGTGGCTTCTGGAACGGCTACAAGGGCCCGATCACCGCAGCGAGCGGCGCGGTCAACGCCGACTACGTGATGGTGCAGATGTGCGCCGCCGTCGCTACCGGCGCGGCAACGCCGGAGCAGGCCGCACGCGAGGCCGAGCGCCGCGCGCAGCGTTACTTCCGGCGTTAAACGACACGGGTCCGGCCGTTCGCGGCCGGGCCCACTTTTTCAGAATAAGAAATTGCGGCGGGGCAGAAGCGTATGGCGTCGACGACAGTAGCAGCATGGGACGGCGAACACGCGCGGCCGGGACTTTTGACCCGCGTGTTCGACAACAAGGCATTCCTCATCGTCGTCTGTCTGACGCCGGCGATCGGATTGCTGCTGGTTTTCCTCTCGTATCCGCTGGCGCTCGGCGTCTATCTCGCCTTCACGGACAAGACGATCGGTGGACGCGGCGGCTGGGTCGGGCTCGAGAACTTCTCGTATCTCTTGAGCGACCCGGTGTGGTGGAGCGCTGTGTTCTACAGCGTGTTCTACACGGGCGTCGCGACGATCGGTAAATTCGCGCTCGGCTTCTGGCTCGCGATCCTTCTCAACAACCATCTGCCGTTCAAAAGCCTGATCCGCGCCATCGTGCTGCTGCCGTGGATCGTGCCGACGGTGTTGTCGGCCATCGCTTTCTGGTGGATCTACGATCCGCAGTTCTCGATCATCTCGTATCTCGCCGTCGACGTGCTCGGCGTGCGCGACAAGAATTTCGACTTCCTCGGCACGCCGTGGTCCGCGCGTTTCTCGCTGATCGCCGCCAATATCTGGCGCGGCATTCCGTTCGTCGCCATCTCGCTACTTGCTGGCCTGCAGACAATTTCGCCGTCGCTCTACGAAGCCGCGATGCTGGATGGCGCGACCGGGTGGCAACGGTTCCGCCACATCACGCTGCCGATGATGATGCCGATCCTCGCGATCGTCATGACCTTCTCGATCATCTTCACGTTCTCGGACTTCCAGCTCGTCTATGCGATCACGCGCGGTGGCCCGGTGAACTCAACGCACTTGCTGGCGACGCTCGCGTATCAACGCGGCATCACGTCCGGCGAACTCGGCGAAGGCGCCGCGATCGCCGTGTCGATGATCCCGTTCCTCATCTTCGCGACGTTGTTCAGCTATTTCGGCCTCGGCCGGCGCAAGTGGCAGCAAGGATCCGACAATGACTGATGCTGTTGCCGCTCAACCGGTAGAAGCCGCGAAGAATTCGTCGTCCTCCGCACCCGAGACGATGTCTTGGGATTCGCGCAGCCGGCGCGTGGTGCTGATCTATCTGCCGCTCGCCTGCTTCGTGCTCATCCTGCTGTTCCCGTTCTACTGGATGTCGCTGACGGCGCTGAAGCCGAACGGCGAACTCCTGAACTACAAGGCGAACAATCCGTTCTGGGTGAAGTCGCCGACGCTCGACCACATCTATCATCTGCTGTTCAACACGGCCTACCCGAAGTGGCTGTGGACGACGATGATCGTCGCGATCTGCTCGACCTTCTTGTCGCTGCTGGCCTCGACGCTCGCCGCTTATGCGATCGAGCGGCTGCGCTTCAAGGGCAGTTCGTATACGGGTCTCGGCATCTATCTCGCGTATCTGGTGCCGCAATCGATCCTGTTCATTCCGCTCGCAACCGTCATCGTGCAGTTCGGCCTGTTCGATAGCCCGCTGGCGCTGATCCTCGTCTACCCGACATTCCTGGTGCCGTTCTGCACCTGGCTGCTTATCGGTTACTTCAAGTCGATCCCTTACGAACTCGAAGAATGCGCGCTGGTCGATGGTGCGACGCGACTGCAGATCCTGCGCCGCGTCACGTTGCCGCTCGCGGTGCCGGGTTTGATCTCGGCCGGCATATTCTCGTTCACGCTCTCGTGGAATGAGTTCATCTACGCGCTGGCGTTCATTCAGAGCTCATCGAACAAAACGGTGCCGGTCGCTATTCTGACCGAGCTCGTCACCGGCGACGTCTACCAGTGGGGCGCGCTGATGGCCGGCTCGCTGCTCGGCTCGATCCCGGTTGCGCTCTTCTATTCGTTGTTCGTCGACTACTACGTCTCGTCGTTGACCGGCGCGGTCAAGGAGTAGCCGTCACATTGTCAGCGAAGTTCAAGCCTCGGCAGGAGACTGCCGAGGCGCAATGATGCATGGAGAATGCCCGTGAAGCTCGGAGCCGCAATCGCCGAAATCATGAGACGCGAAGGGATCGAGATCCTGACGGGTTATCCGGTGAACCACCTGATCGAGCATGCGGCCGCCGCCGACATTCGCCCCGTGATGGTGCGGCAGGAGCGCATCGGCGTTCACATGGCGGACGCGATTTCGCGCGTCACTTCGGGTCACACGATCGGTGCGTTCTGCATGCAGCATGGACCGGGCGCCGAGAACGCGATGGGCGGCGTTGCGCAATGCTACGGCGAGTCGGTGCCGGTGCTGGTTCTGCCGATGGGTTACGCGCGGCGCATCGCGCATATCGATCCGAATTTCAATTCGACCTATGCGATGCGGCCTTTCGCGAAATCGGCCGAGCCGATCATCCTCGCGGCTGAGGTGTGTAACATCTTCCGCCGCGCCTTTACGCAACTGAAGAATGGCCGCGGCGGCCCGGTGATCGTCGAGATCCCGACCGATATGTGGAACGAGGAGGTTCCGGAGCCGCTGAACTACACGCCGGTTCTGCGCACGCGTTACGGCGCCGATCCGCAGCATATCAAGGACGCGGCCGCGCTGCTGGTCAGCGCGAAACGGCCGGTGATCTATGCGGGGCAGGGCGTGCACTATGCGAAGGCCTGGCCGCAGCTCAAAGCACTCGCGGAACGCCTCGCGATCCCGGTGACGACGAGCCTCGGCGGCAAGTCGTCATTCCCGGAAACGCATCCGCTCTCGCTCGGCTCGGGCGGTCTCGCAATGCCGCGCGCTGTGCCGAAGTTTCTCGCCGAGGCCGATATGATTTTCGGTATCGGCTGTTCGTTCACCGAAACGTCGTTCGGCGTCGCGATGCCGAAGGGCAAGACCATTATTCACGCGACGCTCGATCCGGCGCATCTCAACAAGGACGTCGAAGCGAAGGTCGGGTTGATCGGCGATGCGGGGCTGATCCTCGATGCGCTGCTGGAAGAAGTCGGCAAAGCCGTGAAGCAAGATCGTGACGCCAGCGCAGTCGCGGCCGAGATCGCCGCTTCGCACAAAGAGTGGCTCGCCAAATGGATGCCGAAGCTGACCAGCAATGATGCGCCGCTCAGCCCGTATCGCGTGCTGTGGGACCTGCAGCACACGGTCGACATCAAGAACACGATCATCACGCACGACGCCGGCTCGCCGCGCGATCAGCTCTCGCCGTTCTGGAAGTGCGTCGAGCCGCTGTCCTACATCGGGTGGGGCAAGACGACGCAGCTCGGTTACGGTCTCGGCCTTGCGATGGGCGCGAAACTGGCGAAGCCGGATAAGCTCTGCATCAATGTGTGGGGCGACGCCGCGATCGGCTTCACGGGCATGGATTTCGAAACCGCAGTGCGCGAGCGCATTCCGATCATGTCGATCCTGCTCAACAATTTCTCGATGGCGATCGAGCTGAAGGTGATGCCGATCTCGACAGAGAAATATCGCTCGACCGACATTTCCGGCGATTACGCCGCGATGGCGCGCGCCTTCGGCGGCCACGGCGAGCGCATCACGAAGCCGGAGGACATCATCCCGGCGATCAAGCGCGGCATAGCCAAGACGCAAGAGGGAATTCCGGTGCTGCTTGAGTTCATCACGAGCAAAGAAACGGAAGTGTCGCGCGCGGGGACTTGATTGTTCACTCCGTCATGGCCCGCTTTATGCGGGCCATCCACGTCTTTCTTCGCGACCTGAAAAGCAAGTCGTGGATGGCCCGGACAAGCCGGGCCATGACGGCGTTGGTTGCGACGCCAGGCCTACGTCAATGCGAATGGCGGTTGTGGTTTCCGGCGGCGTGAGCCACTAAAGTCCCGCCAAACGCAGCCGGGACCGCCATGCAGACACCGAAGAACGAAGCGCTTTCCATCCTCACATCGCTCGGCGTGCCGCCGCTCGGATCGAGCGGACTAGCCGCGCATTCCCCGATCGACGGCAAGCTGATCGGCCATGTCGCCGAGACGTCCGACGTTGGGGCAGTGATCGGCCGCGCACACGCAGCCTTCAAGACATGGCGTCTGGTGCCGGCGCCGCGTCGCGGCGAGCTGGTGCGCTTGCTTGGAGAAGAGCTGCGCGCCGCGAAGGACGATCTTGGCCGCCTCGTCACGCTCGAGGCCGGCAAGATCACGTCCGAGGGTCTCGGCGAAGTTCAAGAGATGATCGACATCTGCGATTTCGCCGTCGGTCTCTCGCGCCAGCTCTACGGCCTCACGATCGCGACCGAGCGGCCCGGCCACCGCATGATGGAGACGTGGCATCCGGCCGGCGTCTGCGGAATCATCACGGCGTTCAATTTCCCGGTCGCGGTGTGGGCGTGGAATGCGGCGCTCGCGCTCGTTTGCGGTGATCCGGTGATTTGGAAGCCGTCCGAGAAGACGCCGCTGACCGCGCTCGCGACGCACGCGATCATGCAGCGCGCGCTGAAACGCTTCGGCGATGCGCCGGAAGGTCTCGTCGAACTCGTGCAGGGCGGGCGTGCAGTGGGCGAAGCGCTCGTCGACGACCCGCGCGTTGCCATTCTTTCGGCCACGGGATCGACACGCATGGGGCGCGAGGTCGGTCCGCGCGTAGCAGCGCGGTTTGCGAAGCCCATCCTCGAACTCGGCGGCAACAATGCCGCGATCGTCGCTGCATCGGCCGATCTCGATCTCGCGCTGCGCGCCATCGCGTTCGCTGCGATCGGCACGGCGGGTCAGCGCTGCACGACGCTGCGGCGGCTGTTCGTGCATGAGAGCGTCGCGGACGCATTCATTCCGAAGCTCGCGAAGGTGTACGCGTCGGTTGCGATCGGCGATCCGCGCAAACAGGGAACGCTGGTCGGGCCGTTGATCGATCGCGGCGCACTCGACGGCATGCAGAAGGCGCTCGACGAGGCGCGTGCGATGGGCGCGACCGTGCATGGCGGCGGCGTTCACGACGACTTCGGCGCGGTTGCGTCCTACGTCACGCCGGCGTTGGTCGAGATGCCGAAGCACGACGGCCCGGTGCTGCGCGAGACCTTCGCGCCGATCCTCTACGTTTTGCGCTACAGCGATCTCGATGCGGCTATCGAGTTGCACAATTCCGTGCCGCAAGGGCTCGCATCGTCGATCTTCACGACCGACTTGCGCGAGGCCGAGCGTTTCATGAGCGCGGCGGGTTCCGATTGCGGCATCGTCAATGTGAATATCGGGCCGTCCGGTGCCGAGATTGGTGGCGCGTTCGGTGGCGAGAAGGAAACCGGCGGCGGACGCGAGTCCGGGTCGGATGCTTGGCGCGGCTACATGCGGCGCGCGACGAACACGATCAATTACTCGAACGCGCTCCCGCTCGCGCAGGGCGTCACGTTCGACGTTGGCTGAGTTTTTGGTCCGCGCTGTTAGCGCAGCAGCATCAAGCCGCCGGTCGCGACGACGAGGATGACGATCGTCGTGACTGTGACGGTCGCGATGTGGCGGAGGCCGAGCGCGCGCACGGCGCCGAACGACGTGCCGAGGCCGAGTGCCGCGATCGCGAGCAGCAGGCCCCAGGTCGAAGCCTCGCCGAGGAAGCTTTTGATCGGCGCGTAGATCGGCATCAGCGGCGGCGCGAGCGGCACCACGCTGTTGATCACGCAAAGCACCAGGAACATGATCGCGAAGACCGGCACCGGCACCTTGGCGTGACCGGCAGCAGCGCCGCGGCGGACAAAGTACCAGCCGACGATCATGACGACCGGTAGCAGCAGGAACACGCGGTAGAGCTTCACGATGACGGCCGAGTTGCCGGCCGTATCCGACACCGCATAACCCGCGCCGACGACCTGCGCGACGTCGTGGATGGTCGCGCCAAGCATCACGCCGGTGAGGTGATCCGAGAAGCCGAGCCAGCGGCAGATCGCCGGATAGGCGATCATCGCGACGGTCGACAGCGCGTTGACGGCGACGACGACGAAGACAACGTCGGCTTCCTTGCCGCGATAGTCGGGCAGGGCGGTCGCAGTTGCGAGCGTTGCGGACGCGCCGCAGACGGCTGTGCCGACACCGGCGAGTGCGCCATATTCCTCGGCCTGGCCGAGCAGGCGCGCCATCGCGAGGCCGGCAAGCACCGTCGCAGCCATCGCGACGATGACGATCAGCGCGGCACCGAGGCCGATGCCGTAGATATCGCCGAGCGCAATCTTGAGGCCGAGCAAAGCGACCGCCCAGCGCAGGATCTTCTTCACCGCGAAGGTGATGCCGGGCTGATAGATGGGCCGCACGGCGACCGGGTTGAGCGCGACGCCGATGATCAGCGCTATGATGATCGCGGGGATCGGCGCGACCTTCGCAACGAGCGGCGCCGCAATGTAAGCGATAATCGAAATCACGGCCGCGAAGCCGAGGCCAGGCGCGAGTTTGCGCAGCGACGCAAAAGCGTCGCTCATCATGCTGTTCGGTGCGGCTTTCGAGTCCACGCTCATGACTTACTTCGCGATGCCGGCTTCGCGCATGTAGCGCAGGACGCCCGGATGGATCAGCTCTTGCCGCGGTGCAGCCGCGACCGTGTTGGCGAGGCTCGTCTCGCGCGCTTGCGCGAGTTTTTCGCCGATGAGTTTTTCCGAGCGATGCAGCGCGCGGGCGAGGCGATACGCGACATCGTCGGCGAGCGTCGGCCGCGCCATCACGAAGCTCCACGAACCGACCGAGTTAGTCGCCGTGGTCTGCCCCGGGAAGGAGCCGGGCTCGACCGAGAGCGGCTTGAGGAATGTGTGGCGGCTGAGGATCGCTTTGATCTCGTCCGCGTTCGGCACGATAAAACGGCCGCCCTGCGGTCCATTCGTCACCGCCGTGAACCCCGGCCAGCCGGAGCCGCCGCCCCATAGCGCCGCCGCGCGGCCGTCCATCACCATTGCGGGGCCGTCGCCGGCGCGGTCGAGATAGATCGCCTGGAAGTCGCGCTGCTGTTCGAGGCCGAGGCCATCCAGCACATAGCGGGAGAGGATCGTCAGGCCGGAGCCTTTGGCGCCGAAGGCGACCGGTTTGCCGACGAGATCGCGAATGGTGCGATACGGCGTGTTGGCGCGGACGACGAACATGCCGGGCGTCGAATACATCGCAACGATGATGGCGAGATTGGCGGGCGGACGACCGATGCCTGAGAGAGCCTCGTACACGACCTCGCCCTGGACCAGCGCGATATCGAGATCGCCGGCTTCGAGCAGCGGCACGTTCTCGGTCGAGCCTTTGGTGTTGCGCGGTTCGACCTTGAGGTCCGGGTCCGCAGCCGCGATCGCCGCGATGAAGGCGTCGCCATAGACCGGAAAGCCGCCACCGGGGGTGGCCGTGCCGAGACGGACAGTGGTCATGCGGGCGTCAAGCCTCTTGAAGTCTTATATAAGACTTGGATGTAGCTGAATTCTACGCGCTTCGCAAACCCGTGTGCTCGCAAAGCTGTTGGTCGCTTGAGGCGCGGCATGTGTGGCAGAAAAGGCCAAGCGCCCCCTAAGGCGCGGTGCCGGAGTGTGATGCATTGACGGATGGCCCTGACAATCGCGCGGCGATCAATTCGCCGTCGTATCGCCTGGCAGCGCTCGACCAGGATTTCCTGCTCGGCGACTCGATGCGCGGCGTGCGCTTTCTGCTGGAATACGCGAAGGCCGAAGAGGCTTTGCGTGCGTGGGGCGTGCATTCGACCATCGTCGTGTTCGGCTCAGCGCGTATTCGCGAGGATGGGCCGGGGCGCCAGGCTTATTGGTACGCGCAGGCGCGTGAATTCGGCCGCATCGCGTCCGAGCGCGGCGGCGCGCTCAAACCGGCTGGCAACATTCGCGACAATGTGATCGCGACCGGCGGTGGCCCGGGCGTGATGGAGGCGGCCAATCGCGGCGCGAAGGATGCTGGCGCGCCATCGATCGGCTTCAACATCACGCTGCCGCACGAGCAGTTTCCGAACGCGTATTCGACGCCGGATCTCACGTTTCAATTTCACTACTTCGCTATGCGCAAGATGCATCTCGCGATGCGGGCGAATGCGCTCGTCGTGTTCCCGGGCGGCTTCGGCACATTCGACGAGCTGTTCGAAATTCTAACGCTGGCGCAGACGCGCAAGGCGCGCAACGTGCCGACGATTCTGTTCGACGAGACGTATTGGCGCTCGGTGATCAACTTCGATGCGATGGTGGAGGCCGGAATGGTCAGCCCGCGCGACCTCGATCTATTCGACTATGCGGAGAGCGCCGAAGCTGCTTGGGACATGTTGCAGAAGCGCGATCTCGGTGCCGCGAAACCGGTGACATGATTAGGCTGCTTTCTTCACGCGCAGTTCGAAGCCCATTGCACGTAGCGTCCCGATGAAAGTGCTGAGGCGCGGGTCGCCGTCCCGGCTGAGGGCTTTGTAAAGTCCAGCCTTCGTAACGCCGACGTCTTTTGCGATTTGCGGCAGCCCTTGGGCGCGTGCGACATTGCCAAGTGCGTGAGCGATGACACGAGGGTCACCGTCTTCGAAAGCCGATTGAAGATAAGTTGCGACAGCTTTCGACGAGGTCAGATAATCAGCGCTGTCCCATTTGGTTGTTGCCAAAAATCTACCCTCCGCTCATGCCCGCGAAAGCGGGCATCCAGTAAGCCCCCGAAGGATGCTGCAAATAGCTTTTCTACGCGTGCTCCCGCACGCACTGGACTCCCGCTTTCGCGGGAGTGAGCGGAGTGTGGGGCGTTACCGAGTATACTACAGTTTACCCACGCTCCGACAGCTTTACTGCTCGCGCCGCGCCTCGCGGGCAGGCTCGCGCAGCGGATTGTCGTCGCCGCCGAGGGCGCGGCGCAGGCGGCGGACGATGACGCTGCGCGCGCGTTCGTCGGCGGCTTTATCGAGCTGCTCGTTGATGTCGATGAGCAGTTCGGCGAGATCGTTGTGGGAGTCTTTGCGGCCGACTGCGGCCGGTTCGATGCGTGGCGGCGCGGCACCGGCGGAAATCTGCGTCGGCCCGTCGACGCCGAGTTCGAAGGTCGCGTCGAGCGCGGGCGAGAGGATACGGCCGGCTGGCAGTTGATCGGCGATGCGAGCCGTCATGCCGGTTTGTGCCGGCATTTCGCCATGGGTGAGGAACACGGCGTCGCGGATCGGCGCGCGGCGCTTGACCCAGTTGGCGAGTTCGGGTCCGTCAGCGTGACCGGAATAGAGATCGATCGTGCGGATGCGCGCCTTCACGTTGATCTCTTCACCCATGATCCGCACTTCTTTCGCGCCATCGAGCAGGATGCGGCCGAGCGTGCCGACCGCCTGGAAGCCGACGAGCAGCACGGTCGCATTGGCGCGCCACAGCCATTCTTTGAGGTGATGGCGGATACGGCCGGCCTCCGCCATACCGCTCGCCGCGATGATGATGTGGAAGCCGCGAATGCGCGCGATCGCTTTCGATTGCTCGACGCTCTCCGTGAAACGGATGTTGTGCGAATGGAGAGCTTCGGTGAGTTCGCTGCCGTGTTCGATCTCGTCGGCGTGCTTGGTGAAGATGGTGCTTGCCTTCGTCGCCAGCGGCGAGTCGATGAAGATCGGCGTCGGCGGCAGCTCCTTGTCGCGGATCATGCGGTTGAGATCGACGAGCAGTTCCTGCGTGCGTTCGACCGCGAAGGACGGGATCAGGAGCGCGCCTTGATTGCGGGCGGCGGCGAGAACTTCCTCGCGCAACAAGCGGCGGCGTTCATCTTCGGTCGCGTCGATGCGGTCTCGGTCACCGTAAGTCGACTCGCAGATGACGTAGTCGACGCCGGCCGGCGCTTCCGGATCGTGCTGCAGAAGTTTGTTGTCCGGGCCGAGGTCGCCGGAGAACAACAGCCGCAACGGACCGCCGTCTTTTCCGGCGCCCTTGAGTTCGATCTCGACCGAGGCGGAGCCGAGCAGATGGCCGGCGTTCCAATAGCGCGCGCGGATCGCGTCGGTGACGTCGAGCCACTGCGAATACTGGATCGGGCGGAATTGCGTGAGCGCCGCGACGGCGTCCGCGAACGTGTAGATCGGCTCGACCGGATCGCGGCCGCGCCGCGTGTTGCGGCGATTGAGCTGCTGGACTTCGACCTCTTGGATATGCCCGCTATCCGGCAGCATCACGGCGCAGAGATCGACAGTCGCGGCGGTCGCGTAGATCGGGCCGGCGTATCCGGCTTTCGTCAGCTTCGGAATGAGGCCGGCGTGATCGATATGTGCATGCGTGAGCAGCATCGCGCTGATCGCGCGCGGGTCGAACGGGAAGGCGCGGTAGTTGAGTTCCTTTTCGGACTTGGTGCCCTGGAACATGCCGCAGTCGATGAGGATCTGCTTGCCGGCATGTTCGAGCCGATAGCACGAGCCGGTGACGATCTGCGCCGCGCCGTGGAAGTGAAGTTTCGGCTGGGTCATATGCGCCTCCCTGGCGAGGCGCGGTCACGTCACCCTTGAAGCAGCGCGCCGTCGCGGGCGCGCTTCGATGCTTCAAAGCCGTGCATTCCCATACGCCACTGGAGCGCAACGATGAGCCCCTTCACGGGCGCCAAGAGACCCAACGTCATGATCAGTGTCAACGGCAGCCACAGGAAGAGGTGGGTCCAATAGGTCGGCGCGTAGTGCGTCTCGGCCCAGAGCACCATCGGCACCAGGATGTGGCCGACGATGACGATCACCAGATAAGCCGGGAAGTCATCGGCGCGGTGGTGGTGAAACTCCTCGCCGCAGGCCTCACAGTGGTTGACGACCTTGAGGAACCCACCGAACAGCTTGCCCTCGCCGCAATGCGGGCAGCGGCCCATAGCGGCGCGCAGATAAGGGCGGGCGGCGATCAGCGTTTCGGACAGGGACATCGTCTGGCTCCTTGGATAGCCGGACAATAAGATGTATGGTCCATGCATTCAACAATTGTATGGCTTTTTTGCATGGAATGGACCCCTACAATCCGCGATCGCGAAGGGCCGCTGTATTCGCGGATCGTCGATGCGTTGCGGTCCGACATAGAGTCTGGGCGGTTGCATCGCGGCGAGCAGTTGCCGACGCATCGCGCGCTTGCGCTGGCGCTTGATGTTGACCTCACGACGGTGACGCGCGCTTACCGTGAGGCGCGCGACGAAGGGCTGACCGAGGCGCGGGTCGGGCAGGGTACGTTCGTGGCGGAGTCGCTTGCGCAGTCGCCGCGTCGGCTCGCGAGCGGCGTCGCGACTGACCTCTCGATGAATTTGCCGCCGCAGCCACTCGAGGCCGATCTCGAAGGCCGCATCACGCGCGGGCTCGCGGCGCTGCGGCGTGAGTTCGGTTTCTCGTCGTATCTCAATTATCGCGACGCGGGCGGGAGCGCCGACGAGCGCGATGCCGCGGCGTCGTGGCTACGTGCGCGCGTGCCGCAAGCGGAGGCCGAGCGACTGGTGATTTTTCCCGGCACACAGGCCGCGTTGTTCTGCTTCTTGTCGGCAAAGCTTGTCCCCGGCGATATCGTATTCACGGAGTGCCTGACCTATCCGGGACTGATGGCGGCGGCGGATGTCGCGCGCGTGAAGCTGGTCGGTTTGCCGATCGATGCGGAAGGGCTCGTGCCGGAAGCGCTGGCGGATGCATGCAAGCGGCAGCGCGCCAAAGCGCTGTATCTCGTGCCGACGATTCACTCTCCGACGACCGCGACAATGTCGGCGGCGCGGCGTGAGGCAATCGTCGAGATCGCGCGCGCCAACGATCTCGTCGTCTTCGAGGATGACGCATATGGCGCACTCGCGCCGGACGTGACGCCGATCGCGGCACTCGCGCCGGAGCGCACGTATCTCGCGGCGAGCTTGGCGAAATGCGTTGCACCGGGTCTGCGCGTTTCGTTTCTGCTGACGCCGACGCGCGAGGAGGCCGCGCGCTTTTCCACGGCGTTGCGCGCGATGGTTCAAATGCCGGTCTCGCTGACGTTGGCGCTGGCGACGCGCTGGGTGCGCGACGGCAGCCTCGACGAGATCATCACGGCGATCCGCAACGAAGCGACCGCGCGGCAGAGCCTCGCGGCGCGAGCCTTGCGCGGGCATGTCTACCGCGCGCATCCGAACGGCCACCATATCTGGGTGCCGCTGCCGAAGCATTGGAGCCGTATCGAGTTCGCGGGACACATCCAACGCCAGGGCGTCGGGGTCGTCACCAGCGAGGCTTTTGCGGTTGGGGACGCGGCTCCGGAGCACGCCATTCGCGTCGCGCTCGGCGCTGCGGCGAGCCGGGCGGAGCTCGTTCGGGCGCTCGAGGTTCTGGCCGGCGCATTGGTTAGCTCGGCGGCGAGCCAGCGCATTGTTTAGGAACCCTGCTGTCATCCCGGAAACCGCCGCGCGTTAGCGCGAAGCGGTTATCCGGGATCAATGTATCCCAATCGTCCGCAGGGATACGTGGGTCCCGGCTCGCGCTCGGCATTCGCGCTTTGCGCGATAGCCGAGCTTGGCCGGGATGACAGCCGAGAAGCTTGACCTTCTTTGAAGAACCGGATTGTTACGAAGCATTATGGACGCAACGACGAACGAACTCCGCTTTCCATTCGCGACGCCGCCGGCGACCGGGACTTACCAAGAAGTCGCGCCCGGCATCCTCTGGATCCGCGTGCCGCTGCCGTTCCGGCTCGATCACATCAACATCTATCTGATCGAGGACGATGAAGGCTGGGCGGTGCTCGACACCGGCATCGCCAACACGGCGACGCGCGAGCTTTGGGACGCGCTGCTCGCCGGGCCGCTCGCGGGCCGCAAGCTGACGCGCCTCATCGTCACGCATTTCCATCCCGATCATATCGGGCTGGCGGGCTGGCTGTGCGAGCGCTTCGGCATTCCGCTGCTGACGAGCCAGACGAGCTATCTCAACTCGCTGAACATCTCGCTCTCGCCGGCGGCGCTCGATGCGAAGCCGTATCACGATTTCTACAAAGTGCACGGTGTCGACGATGCGACGACGGCGCGCGTTTCGACCAACGGGCATTCGTATCTCAAGATGGTGGTGCCGTTGCCGCCGACCTTCACGCGTCTCGTCGCGGGCGACACGCTGCGAATCGGCAAGCGCCGCTTCGACGTTCTGTCGGGCGATGGTCACGCGCCCGAGCAGCTGATGCTCTACTGCGAGAGCGACAAGATCTTCCTCGCGGCCGATCAGGTGCTCGCGAAGATCACGCCGAACATTTCGGTGTGGCCGGTCGATCCGAGCGGCGACCCGCTCGGCTTGTTCCTGCGCTCGTTGCGTGCGTTGCAGGCGGAGATTCCGGCGGACGTGCTCGTGCTGCCCGGGCATCAGTTGCCGTTCTACGGGCTGCATGCTCGCATCGAGCAACTCATCGCGCATCACGAAGCGCGCTGCGCCGATGTCGCGACGGCTGCCGCAAAGGGGCCGATCTCTGCGTCCGACCTGGTGCCGGTGATCTTCCGCCGGCCGATCACCGATCCGCATCAGATGAGCTTCGCGTTCTCGGAAGGCCTGGCGCATGTGAACTACATGCTGCGGCAGGAGCGGCTCGCCTGGGCGGACGATCTCAACGGCGTGAAGCGCGTGATCGCGCTGCCGGAAAAAGAGCGGCCGGTCTGATTGAGGTTGTCATCCCGGAAACCGCCGCGCGTTAGCGCGAAGCGGTTATCCGGGATCCATGTATCCCAATCGCCCGCAGGGATACGTGGATCCCGGCTCGCGCTCGGCTTTTTGCGCGCAAGCGCGCCAGCCGAGCTTGGCCGGGATGACAGCTGAGTTTAGCGCGTTACTTATTCTTGAACTTTGCCGGGCGCTTTTCGACGAAGGCTGTCATGCCTTCCATCTTGTCTTCGGTGCCGAAGAGCGGATGGAAGATGCGGCGTTCGGCGCGCATGCCTTCCGACAGCGTCGTCTCGAACGCGGCGTTGACCGAGTCCTTGCAGGCGATCGTCGCCATCAGCGACATCGAGGCAACCGTCTCGGCGGCTTTCATCGCGACGTCCATCAACTCTGCAGCCGGCACGACGCGAGCGACGAGGCCGGAAGCTTCGGCTTCCTTCGCATCCATCATGCGGCCGGTAAGGCAGAGGTCCATCGCCTTTGCCTTACCGATCGCGCGCGTGAGGCGCTGCGTGCCGCCGAGCCCAGGAATAACGCCGAGCTTGATTTCCGGCTGACCGAATTTCGCGCTGTCGGCCGCGATGACGATGTCGCACATCATCGCCAGTTCGCAGCCGCCGCCGAGCGCGAAGCCCGCGACTGCCGCGACCACTGGCTTGCGCGCACGCGCAACGCCGTCCCAATCGCCGATGAAGTTGCCGAGGAAGACGTCGGTGAAGCCCATGCTCTGCATCATCTTGATGTCGGCGCCGGCCGCGAAGGCTTTCTCGCTGCCCGTGATGAGGATGCAGCCGATGTTCTGATCGGCCTCGTAACCCTTCACGGCCTTGTCGAGATCGGCGATGAGCCCGGCGTTGAGCGCATTCAGCGCTTGCGGGCGGTTGAGGCGGATGATGCCGACCTTGCCCTTGGTTTCGACGATGATGTTTTCGTAAGTCGTCATGCGCTTCTCTCCGTCTTTTGAGAGATTGCGTAGCCGACACGAGGCGATTGAGCAACCGCGCCGCCGCACAGTAGGCTGTCATCCCGGAAGCTGCCGGTTCGCTTTGCGAACCGTGCGGCTATCCGGGACCCATGTATCCCAGTATTTGCAGGGATACGTAGGTCCCGGCTCGCGCGTGCGTCGCTGCGCGATACGCACGCTTGGCCGGGATGACAGCTGCGGATTCTTGAATGATTTATTACGTTTATATTTTAGCCAGCGCGCGTCGAGGTACACTCTATGTTGGCGTCACGAACGATCTCATACGCCGCGTCTATGAGCATCGCGAGAGTGCAGTCCCGGGTTTCACCAAGCGCCACGACGTGAAGCGTCTCGTCTACTTCGAAGTGCACGATGATATTTCCGAAGCGATCGAGCGCGAGAAGCAGATCAAACGATGGCGGCGAGAATGGAAGATCAAACTCGTCGAGGAGCAAAACGAGGATTGGCACGATTTGTGGCCGAGCTTGGTTGCGTCCGGCGAGGTCTCAAAGTAACGAAGTGACAGGGATACGTGGATCCCGGCTCGCGCGAGGGTTCGCCTCGCTTGGCCGGGATGACAGCTCTGGAACCATTGCTTCAGAGGATAAGTTGAGATGAATTTCCTTCCGTCTTTCGAAGTGCTCGCGGCTTTTACGGCCGCATCTTTCCTGCTGCTGATTACCCCCGGGCCGGACATGACGCTGTTCCTCGGCGAAACGCTTCGGTCAGGCCGTGCGCGCGGGATGGCCGCGATGCTCGGCGCGACGACCGGGCTCTTGGTGCACAGTCTGCTGGCGGCGTTCGGGCTGTCAGCGATTTTGGCGGCGTCGGCGACGGCGTTCACGGTGATCAAGATCGTCGGCGCGGCTTATCTCGTGTATCTCGCCGTGCAGGCGGTGCGGCACGGATCGGCGCTGACGATCAAGCCCGGCAAGGGTGTGCAGCGGCCGATCGCGCAGGTGTTCGCGATGGGTGTCGGCGTCAATCTGCTGAATCCTAAAATAGTGATGTTCTTCTTGACCTTCCTGCCGCAATTCGTCTCGGCGACCGACCCGCAGGCAAGCCAGAAGCTGCTGTTCCTTGGCCTCTACTTCCTGGTGCTCGGAATTCCGACCTGCGCGGTGTTGATTCTGATGGCGGAGCAGTTCACGGCCGCGATCCGCCGCTCGCCGCGCGTGATGCGGGCAATCGACTGGACGTTCGCCGGGATTATGGGTGCGTTTGCGGTGCGATTATTGTTCGCGCGTAGCAACTAAGTTGCCGCCGGCCGTGCGTCCGGCAATCGCCCAATAGACGAATCCCGCGACGATGCCGGCAGCCGCCATCAGTTCGAGCTGGCGTCGGGCGTGGCCGTCGACGTTGAACGCGATCAGACTCCAATCGCTGACGTAAGCGAAGAGGAACAGCGACATCGCCGCGAAAGCGAGCGCGTAATAGATCACGGAACGCAGGCGCAAGACTTCGCCGATGACGATGATCGCGATGGTCGGGAGAAATGCGGCGAGTGACGCGAAGAGGCCACCGAAAGCGACGATGTAGTTGAGCGAGTCGTCGCCGAAAGCATCGACGAACATGCCGCTCCATTCGGGTTTGAGCGCCGCGACGGTCAGCACGACGCCGGCCGCGAAGCAGGCCGCGAAACCGGCGAACATCACGAGGAAAAAACGGCCGATGGTCATGGCCGCGCTGCTATTCGTCGTCCGTCATCGCCATCGCGCGCAGCGCCATACGCTCGCGCGCCGATAGCTTTTCGGTCTCGCTCTTGAGCTGGCCACACGCCGCGAAGATATCGCGGCCGCGCGGTGTGCGCACCGGCGAGGCGTAGCCCGCGTTGAAGACGACGTCGGAGAACTTCTCGATCTGATCCCAGTTCGAGCATTCGTATTTTGTGCCGGGCCACGGGTTGAACGGGATCAGGTTGATCTTCGCCGGAATGCCTTTGAGCAAACGCACGAGTTCTTTCGCTTCGGCGAGGCTGTCGTTGATCCCCTTGAGCATCACGTATTCGAAGGTTATGCGGCGCGCGTTGGAGAGGCCCGGATAGTCGCGGCAGGCCTGCATCAAATCTTTGATCGGATATTTCTTGTTGAGCGGCACCAATTCGTCGCGCAGATCGTCACGCACGGCGTGGAGCGAAACAGCCAGCATCGTGCCGATCTCGGAACCGGCGCGCGGGATATTCGGGATCACGCCCGAGGTCGAGAGCGTGATGCGGCGGCGCGAGAGCGAGAGACCTTCGCCGTCCTGCACGGTGAGCAACGCGTCGCGCACGTTGTCGAAATTGTAGAGCGGCTCGCCCATGCCCATCATGACGATGTTGGTGACGGCGCGCTCCCCGGACGTCGGCAGGCCGGGGCCGGTCGCGCGCGTCTGACCGAGCCAATCGCCGAGGCGGTCGCGCGCGATCATCACCTGACCGATGATTTCGGACGGCGCGAGATTGCGCACGAGACGCTGCGTGCCGGTGTGGCAGAACGAGCAGTTGAGCGTGCAACCGACCTGGCTCGATACGCAGAGCGTGCCGCGATTGCTCTCCGGGATGTAGACGCACTCGACCATGTGCGGCTTCTCACCCGGCGTTTCGCCCGGCAGCGCGATCAGCCACTTACGGGTGCCGTCGTTGGAAATCTGCTCCGCCGCCAGTTCGGGCCGCGCCAGCGTGAATTGCTGCTCGAGCGAAGCGCGCAATCCCTTCGCGACATTGGTCATCTCGCCGAAGGATTTGGCACCGCGGAAATAGATCCAGTGCCAGAGCTGCTGAACGCGCATTTTGCGTTCGCGCTCGCCGACGCCGATCGCGCCCAGAGCCTCGGCCAATTCGGCGCGTGTCAGGCCTGCCAGCGACGGGCGCGCGGGCGCGACATACCGCTCAAGCGGCGCTTTTTCGAGCGGGGCTGGGGAGGCCGAATGGACTTGCATGCGGCCTACATAGGGGGATTGGGGCTCTAACGCGAGCCCCAAATCCGTCAGATCGAAGGTGCTTAGCCGCGAAACGATCGAGGCTTAGCTTCTCATCCTCTCGGCTGTCATCCCGGAAACCGCCGCGCGCAGCGCGATGCGGTTATCCGGGACCCATGTACCCCACTCGCTCGCTGGGATACGTGGATCCCGGCTCGCGCTCGGCGGTACGCGCTCCGCGCGTTGCCTTCGCTTGGCCGGGATGACGGCTTCGTTTCTAAGCGACCTAGGGGAATTAGATTGTCAGGACTGCCTTACCCATGACCTTGCGGTTTGCGATGTCGTCCAAGGCCTTAACGATATCGTCGAGCTTGTAGCTTGCGTGGACGTGAGCCGAAATCTTCTTCTCGGCCGCCCATTGAATGAGCTGCTGCATGCTGGCCGCGAAACCCTTCGGATCGCGCCGCGTCCAAGCGCCCCAGAAGACGCCGCGGATGTCGCAGTTCTTCAGCAGCGTCAGGTTGAGCGGGAGCTTCGGAATCTCGCCGGCGGCAAAACCGATGACGAGGAGGCGGCCCTCCCAGTCGAGTGCGCGCACGGCGGCTTCCGTGTAAGCGCCGCCGACCGGATCGTAAACGCAGTCGACGCCCTTGCCGCCCGTCGCTTCGCGCAGCGCGTCGCGCAGGTTGCCGGTCGAGTAATTGATCGTGGCGTCGGCGCCATGTTTTTTGATGAAAGCCAGCTTCTCATCCGACGACGCGCAGGCGATCACGCGCGCGCCCATCAGCTTGCCGAGCTCGACCGCGGCGAGGCCGACGCCGCCGGCTGCGCCGAGCACCGCGAGGCTTTCACCCGGCTGCAGACGCGCGCGATCCTTCAGCGCGTAATAGGTCGTGCCGTAAGTGATGATCAGCGCGGCGGCGCGATCGAATTCGAGCGCATCGGGAATTTTGTAGACCTGGTCGGCCGAGACAGCGAGGCGTTCGCGCGCGCCGTTGTGACCGACCGAACCCATCACCCGGTCGCCCTTCTTGAGCGACGTCACGCCTTCGCCGACGCTCTCGACAACGCCGGCAATCTCTGCGCCGGGCGAGAACGGGAAGGGTGGTTTGATCTGATATTTGCCGGCAATCTGCAGGATGTCGAAGAAGTTGAGGCCGACGGCTTTGATGCCGACCACGACCTGTCCGACTTCGGCGACAGGGTCCGCGATATCGGCGATTTTCAGTTGCTCGGGCGTGCAGAATTCTTCGCAGAGAACGGCTTTCATCGATGATCGAACCTAGTGAGAAGGAAAGGACGTTTCTCTTGTAGCCGCATCGCGCGGCGGGGCGAAGGGGGCACGGTTCGCTGCGCGAACTTTCGCATCGCGAACGCGTATTCCGCGACCAACCCGTATGCCTTCACGCCGCCAATTTCGTTATATAGCGGTCACGTTGCTGTCGCGGGGCGAGTCGACACAATCAAGAGGGGCCCTTCCATGTTGTCTTTGCGCTTGATCGCGGCGGTTGGTGCCGCGCTTGCGGTCTCGTCTTCGCTCGCGGGTGCGCAGAGCGACGTCAAACCGAGCCTGGTGCAACAGTTCGGCGATTGGGGCGCTTATGCGGGCGTCGCCAACGGCAACAAGGTCTGCTTCGCGATGGCGCAGCCGTCCTCGTCTCAAACAGTGCCGCCGAACCGGCCGCGCGATCCGGTGTATTTCTATCTGGCGACGCGGCCGGCCGAGAATGTGCGCAACGAGATCAACATCATCATCGGCTACCCGTTTGGGCGGAACAGCGAGACCGTTTTGGAGATCGGGACCGCCAAGTTCTCGCTGCAGACGCAGGGCGACAATGCCTGGGCGCGCAGCAACGGCGAAGAGACCCAGATGATCGACGCGATGCGCAAAGGCTCGGACCTCACCCTGAAAGGCCAATCGGCGCGCGGGACGCAGACGACCGACAAGTTCTCGCTGCGCGGCCTTGGCCAGGCGCTCGACCGGGTCGGGCAGGAGTGTCGCTGATGCGGCGGAACTAGCCTAATCCGTTGAAAATACTTCGGTTTGGCCACATATTGGTGGCCGTCTAAAAGTAGCGGGATGCTTCCGGCATGCCCTGGCGGCGTGCTATGCCGGTGGCCGACATTAGGTGGCGGGGGACCATGGCAGCCATAGACGAAATCAATGCTCGGCTCGACGAGTTCGTGAAATCGAGCCTAATCGAGCGGTATGACATTATTGAAGGGGACGATAGTATCCGAGTGCGCGCTTTTGCCGCAAAAGGCCAAGATGTTGCCAAAGTTAAGGACTTTATCGTCGACGCACTCTCCGGGCTTTTAAGTGTCTCACAAGTTAGCGTCGAAGAATCCGCGGGCTGAGGAACCTGAATCCAGCGGTATTTTCCCTCTCATACCACGAGCACGGTCCGTCCGGAGTTACCGCTGATTTTGGAATCTCAGGAGTTTTCCATGAAGAAAGTTCTCGCCGCTGCAGTTGCTGCCGCGCTCGTCGGCCTCGCATCGGCTCCCGCATCGGCTCAATACGGCCGCGCCGGCACGCTGCTTTGCTCGGTTGCCGGTGGCGCCGGTTACGTCGTCGGTTCGCGCAAGGCCGTCGATTGCGAATTCCGTCCGCTCGCCGGCCCGGCTGAACACTATGTCGGCACGCTCAGCAAGTTCGGTGTCGATATCGGCGTCACGCAGGGTTCGGAGATCGCCTGGCAGGTCCAGATGAGCACCAGCAACCCGCGCCGTGGCGCTCTGACCGGCACCTACGTCGGTGCGACCGGCGAAGCGACCGTCATCGGTGGCGTCGGCGCCAACGTGCTGGTCGGCGGTTCCAACCGCACCGTCAGCCTGCAGCCGCTCTCGGTTCAGGGCCAGCTCGGCCTGAACGTTGCCGGCGGCTTCGGCGAACTGCGTTTGGAAGAAGTGCGCCCGGTCCGCAAGCACCGCAAGCACCGTCACCACCGCCGCCATCGCTAAGCGATCGGCAGCGAGTCTCGGGAGGCTAGCGCCTCTGAACCGAGGCTAAAGTTTAAAGCGCGGTCCTTGGGGCCGCGCTTTTTCTTTGCGCCGCCGCGCCTTGAACCTCGAACGCTCGCCCCGCGACAAACTTCCGAGAAGCACTCGGGAGCATGGGGAATGTCGTTTCGTCTTGGCTTTGTCGCAGCTGTCGCCGCGGTGGTCGCGGCGATCCTGCCGGCGCGCGCCGAGATCATTCCGGCCGCGCAGATGGCGCGCGGCATGTACATCCCGCCGCAGCAATGTGCCGCGATGCCTTACGCCGTGTGGGTTGTCGTCGGCGATAAGGGTTATTGCGTCCGCTACTATCTCTCGACCACGGGCGGCGAAGGGCAACAGCCCGTCGTGTTCCTGCAGGGCGACCGCATGGGCCGCTTCGCGTTCCGCGACGGCACGTTCGAAAAGACCGACCCGAGCCAGGACATCAACACCGAAGTGTTGCAGCGTATGGCCGACAATTTCTCCAAGCTCGCGCAAGGCCCGGCGATTTATCTCGGACGCCCCGGCGTCGAGGGTTCCTCCGGCTTTCACGGTCATCGCAAAACGTGGCTCGAGCTCTACGTCGTCAACATGGCGCTCGACGCGATCAAGCGTAAGCACGGCTATGCCGGCTTCCATCTGATGGGGCAGTCGGGCGGCGGATCGCTGGTCGGGGGCTTGCTGTATTTGCGCGATGACATCGGCTGCGCGGTGCCGGGTGCCGGCCTGCTGGCGCGGCTCGACAGCGGCGGACGACCCGAGAAACATCCTTTGCTGCAGTATTTCGACCCGGTTCAGCTCGTCGGACGTATCGCGCAGAGGCGCGGCCTGCGTGTCATCGTGATCACGGACCCGCAGGACCGGACAGTGCGCTGGCAGTATCAGTCGACCTTCGCGGACCAGCTCAACCGCGCCGGTGGCCGCGTCGAGCAGTATTGGGTGCAGGCGGTTGACGACAATCGGCATGGCGTCGTCATCTACACGGCGCATGCGATGGCGCGCTGCGTCCGCGGCGAAACAGGCGAGCAGATACGCGCGGCACTGGCGGAACTTCAGCAGCGTCATGTCGCTGCGGCCGAAGATCGCCGTCGCCGCCGCGCTGCCGGAGCACCGCCGCCGCAGAGCTGAGACTTTCCGGCGCAGCGCGATCGCGCCGATGCGATCTGCGTCACACGGAAAATGCAGGTTTTCGGTGATCGCATTTTCTTGACGTGAACCGGTGTCCACTTCACTTCAAAATGCTCTAAGCTCTCGCTCGCCGGTAAGAGCGAGGGCGCATGCGCAAACTCCTGTCTGTGGTCGCGGCTGTGTTGTGTTTGGCCTTCGTGGCCATGCCGAGCCAAACTTTCGCCGCCAGTCTTTTCGCGCAGGCGCCGGCGCCGAAGCCCGAGATGATGGAGAATTGTCCGGGGCTCATCTCGTCGCGGCCCGGCTTCACGCTCGCGGCGCTCAAGCGCGACGAAGTGCGCTTCACCTATGTTGGGCATTCGACGTTTCTAATCGAGAGCCCCGGGCTCGTCCGCATCGCAACCGACTACAACGACTATGTGCGGCCCAGCATCACGCCTGATATCGCGACGATGAACCGCGCGCACTCGACGCACTACACGGACAATCCCGACCCGGCGATCAAGCATGTGCTGCGCGGCTGGGGCGAGGGCGACAGCCCGGCGCGTCACGATGTGCACCTGAAAGACACGCGCGTGCGCAACGTGCCGACCAACATCCGCAACTACGGCGGTGGCACCGAGCGGCACGGCAATTCGATCTTTATCTACGAGATGGCGAATATGTGCATCGCGCATCTCGGCCATCTGCATCACACGCTGACGCAGACGCAGCTCAACGAGATCGGCCGCATCGATGTCGTTATGGTGCCGGTCGATGGCTCCTACACGCTCGATCTCGACGGCATGGTGGACGTCGTCCGCGCCATGAAGGCGCAGATCGTCATCCCGATGCATTACTTCAGCCAATATACGCTGAACCGTTTCCTCGAACGCGTCGGCGAGCATTTCGACATCGAGACGCTCGACATTCCGTCCGTCGTCATCTCGAAGGCGACGATGCCTGCTAAGCCGAAAGTGATCGTGCTGCCGGGCCGGTGATGCTCAGATCCTCACTTGATGGCAACACCTCAGCCAAGTTTTTTGCCTGTCAGTAAAGCGCTGGTCATCCCGGGGCGCGTGTAGCTCGCGGCGCGCAAAAGCGCGCTGCGCGAGCCACGCGAGCCCGGGATCCATAAGCACAATGGTATCGAGACGGCAGGGAGTATGGATCCCGGCACTTACGCACCTTGCGGCGCACATGGCGTGCCGCAATTAGCGCGCGGCCGGGATGACCAGCGATCTATCGCATCGCTTCGGGCGATCTCTCCGAGATCCCAAAACGCATCACGTGATCATCGTTACCGCTCCGGCAGCGGGATGAATTCGGTCTCGCCCGGCACACGCGGGAAAGCGCCGCTCTTCCACTGCTGCTTTGCGTCCTCGATCCGCTCGCGCGACGACGAGACGAAGTT
Organism: Variibacter gotjawalensis; assembly: GCF_002355335.1. GTDB lineage: Bacteria > Pseudomonadota > Alphaproteobacteria > Rhizobiales > Xanthobacteraceae > Variibacter > Variibacter gotjawalensis. The sequence goes on along the minus strand of NZ_AP014946.1, from coordinate 4,426,815 downwards.
CCACCAGATGTGGCGCGGGCCATCCATCGGCTCGCCGCCGAACAGCAGCAGACGAGCAGCCGACTTCGCCTTCACGGTGATTTCGTCACCGGCGCGGAAAACGAGCAGCTGACCGGGACCAAATGTATCGCCCGCAATTTCGATATCACCTGTGAGTGTGTAGATCGCGCGCTCGTCGTAAGTCGCCGGGAAAGGAAGCGCCGTGCCGGCGTCAAGCACGACGTCGGCATAGATGGTGTCGGTCGCTGTTTTGACCGGGGATTTCATGCCGTAGAGTTCGCCCGAGATGAGGCGGACTTTCTTGCCTTCATCTTCCAGCGTCGGCAGTTCGTCGCGGCTGTGATGGACGAAAGCGGGCGCATTTTCCTCGTGCGATTTTGGTAGCGCCAGCCATGACTGGATGCCGAACAGCGGGCCGCCGCTGGCACGCACATCTGCCGAGGTGCGTTCAGAATGCGTAATGCCGCTGCCGGCCGTCATCAGGTTGATGGCGCCGGGACGGATCGGAATCTCGGTGCCGAGGCTGTCACGATGCATGATCTCGCCCTCGAACAGATAGGTCACGGTGGCGAGGCCGATATGCGGGTGGGGGCGAACGTCGATGCCTTTGCCGGTGATGAACTCGGCCGGGCCCATCTGATCCCAGAAGATGAAAGGGCCAATCATCTGACGTTTGGCGGACGGAAGCGCACGCCGCACTTCGAGGCCGCCGATATCATGGGCGCGCGGAATGATGACGGTTTCGAGTGCCGGGCAGCTCGGGGTGTCTGTTTCGGGCTTCTCGGCCGGTTGCCAGCTCATTTTATCTCCTCGGTTCTGGCGCCGCCGCTGTGGCGGCGTCGCGTCACGCGCCGGTGACAAGGTGTGACCGGAGAGTGCGGTCGCGAGCATTCAAGTGCAAGCCAACTCGCGGCTTCGTGAAGACGTGCTTCGTGAAGACGTGCTCCGTAAAGACGTGTGCTTCGTAAAAGCCTGCGACATTCGCTCCCCTCACGCTGCGCGGCGCACTTCGTCGGCAAGTGCGCGATACGAGAGCGCTTCGGCAAGATGCAGACGGCTGAGGTCAGCCGCCTCATCGAGATCCGCCAGCGTCCGCGCGACACGCAGAACGCGATGATAGCCGCGCGCGGTGAGCCGCATCGCATCGGCGGCTTCGTGCAGGAGTTTCATCGCGCTTGCGTCGGCGCGTGCGATCTCCTCAAGCAGTGGACCCGAAGCCTGCGCGTTGACGCGAACCTGCGGCTGGCCGAGTGCAGCGTAGCGCTCTGCTTGCATCGCGCGCGCCTGCGCGACACGCATCGCGACTTCGCGGCTACCCTCGGCGGGCGCCGGCAGGATTAAAGCGGCAGCGGTGACGGCCGGGACTTCGACATGAAGATCGATGCGGTCGAGCAGCGGGCCGGACAGACGGCCCTGATACTCGGCGGTGCAGCGCGTGTTGACGCTGCGCTTGCAGGCAAAGCCCGGATCGTAGGCGCGGCCGCAGCGGCAAGGATTCATCGCGGCGATCAGCATGAAGCGGGCCGGATAAGTGATGCGGTGGTTGGCGCGTGCAATCGCGACGTTGCCGCTTTCGAGCGGCTGGCGCATCGCGTCGAGCACCTGCGGCTGGAACTCGGGCAACTCGTCGAGAAAGAGCACGCCGTTGTGCGCGAGGGATATCTCGCCGGGCCGGGCGCGCAGGCCGCCGCCGGTGAGCGCCGCCATGCTGGCCGAATGGTGCGGCGCGCGAAACGGGCGGCTATTGGTCAGCCCGCCGCTCGTCAGCGCGCCGGCGACAGACTGGATCATCGAGACTTCGAGCAACTCGGCTGGTGTCAATTTCGGCAGGATCGATGGCAATCGCGCGGCGAGCATCGATTTGCCCGAGCCTGGCGGGCCGACCATCAGCATGTTGTGGCCGCCGGCGGCGGCGACTTCGAGCGCGCGCTTGGCGTTTTCCTGGCCCTTGATGTCGGCGAGGTCGAGCATTCCGGCGTTGCTCTGTTCGGCGATGCGCGGCAGCGGTCGAGATAACACTTGCGTGCCCTGGAAGTGATTGGCGAGCTGGATCAGCGAGCTTGCCGCGATGATCTCCATCTCGGGGCTCGCCCAGGCGGCTTCGGCGCCGCAGGCTGACGGGCAGATCAACCCATGGTCGCGCGCATTCGCCGCTATCGCGGCCGGTAAAACCCCCGCGACGGCGGCGAGCGAGCCATCGAGGCCGAGTTCGCCAAGCACCGTGAAGCCGTCGAGCGCATCATGCGGGATCGCGCCGATGGCGGCCATCAAACCGAGGGCGATAGGCAGATCGTAATGGCTGCCTTCCTTCGGCAAATCGGCCGGTGCGAGGTTGACGGTGATGCGGCGCGCCGGCAACGCGAGGCCGGACGCGACCAGCGCCGAGCGAACCCGTTCGCGCGCTTCACTGACGGCTTTGTCGGCAAGACCGACGACGTTGAACGCCGGCATGCCGGGCGCGACTTGCACTTGAACGTCGACCGAACGCGCGTCGATGCCTTGAAAAGCGACGGTCGCGACCCGCTGGACCATAATTGCCCCCACGCGCATGCGCCGGCGAAAACCGAGCGCTCGAAATATCGTTGGTCGCGTTGATCGGCTCCGCCGCGTCACGCGCTAATGGAAACAGCGTAACTCAGGCCGCGAAAACGCACAAGAACATTTGCAGAACAAAACGACTCGCTTTACGATGCTCTCACGTTGTTCACGCGTCTCGATTGACTCCGCGGGAACCTTCGACTTCGATAAAGTTTGAGGATTGGGCCGCGGGCTTCATCGCCATGACAGGCTCAACGGGAGAGCGTCATGATCGACTTGAAAGGGGTTGCGGCGGCCGAACTCGAGAAAGCGCGTCTGGCGCGGCTTGGCGTCGATGCGGCGAGCGCGGACATCGAAGAGCTCATCGAAGACATTCACCGCGCGGCTTATCGCCAGCAGGTGCAAGTCCATGGGCGTCCGTTGTGGACCTCGCCGGTGCTCAAGCTCGCGAGCTAGGTACCCGAAGAGAATTTTTACTGCATCGCTGTAGCGTTTCGCCGATCTGACGAAACGCTACGGTGAGTTCTGTGATTGCTTCCGTCGACCGGGCCACGCCCGACGATCTCGACTTATCCACGCGACAACAGAATCTGGTGCTCGCCGCGTTGCTGGTTTTTGCGCTGGCCCTGCGCATCGTTTCATTCTTGTATCTTCCCGGGCCGCATTTCCCTGACGAGGTCTATCAATCCTTCGAACAAGCCCATCGCTGGGCTTTCGGTTCAGGCGTTTTGCCGTGGGAGTTCCGGACCGGCATCCGCTCGCCAGTCCTGCCAGGACTTTTGTCGGGACTATTCGCCATCGTCGAGCCGTGGGTCGGTGGGCCGATCGGCTACCTCGTCGTCGCACGCACGTTTTTGGCAGGACTCTCGTTAGTCGCGGTCGCCGCCGTGTATCGGATGGGACTGCGTGAAAGCATCATGCATGGCGTCATCGCAGGCTTCGTTGCCGCGACATGGTTCGAGATCGTCTACTTTGCAGGGCGTCCCCTCACCGAAGCGATCGCGACGACGTTCCTGGTTGTCGGTCTTGCCCTCGCGACACCGACCCAAGCGTTTAGCATTCAACGGCTGGTAGCGATCGGCGCGTGCTTTGGCTTTTGCGTCATGCTGCGGATTCAGCTCGCGCCTGCCCTGCTGGTAGGCGCCATCATCATTGCGCGCACCGATTTGCGTTCTTGGCCTTGGCTGGCGGTCGGCGGCTGCCTACCGATTGCGATCTTCGGTTTGGCCGATTGGTATTGGTGGGGATCGCCCTTCGCTTCTTACTGGCGAAGCATCGTCGCGAATGTGATCGAGGGACGTGCGTCTCAGTACGGCACCTCGCCGTTCAGTGCGTATCTATCGATCATCCTCGGCGTGATCTGGACCGGTGTCGGCGCCATTCTCCTCGTGCTGTGTATGCTCAGATGGCGAGCATCGATGTTGTGGATCGCTGTTGCGCTCGCGATCATCGTTACGCATTCGCTGATCCCGCACAAAGAGTACCGGTTCGTTTTCCCCGCAACGGTGTGTCTTGCGATCGTTGCCGCGTTGAGTTCGGCCGACCTTCTGCGTGCCGCGCTGCGCAAGAATATGTTGCCGTTCGACGCCTTCGCGGCGACACGGCTTGCGTGTCTGATCTGGCTCGTCACATCCGCGTCGTTATTCGTCTCGCCAAGTTTCCGCGAACCGCGAACCGATCGCGCTCCTTTCGACGCACAATTTGAAATCGCGAAGGTTCCGGAGCTGTGCGGGCTTTTAGTCCATTTGCATCATTGGACCGAATTTGGCGGACAAGCCTATATGCACCGCGCGGTGCCGCTCTACTTCATCCCGATCTCGTCGCAGGTGGCAGACACAACGCCGGCGTATAACGTTATCCTGACGCGACGTTATGCGGTCTCGCAGATGCCGAAAGACTATACGCTGCAGCGTTGTTTTGATTCGGATCAAGGAGAAGCGTCAAACGCGTGCATTCTTAAGCGAGCAGGAACTTGCACGCCCAATCCTGCGCTCGAACTCAATCAACATTTGATAAAGACGACGGAATGAACCGCTCGCTCGCGAGCTAAAAGCTAGCGCTTCTTCTCGATCGCATCCCAGATCGTCACGGCGACATCCGGGCCGCCGAGACGCTTGATCGCGCGGATTCCGGTCGGCGACGTCACGTTGATCTCCGTCAACGAGCCATCGATAACATCGATGCCGACGAAGAGCAGACCGCGCTCGCGCAGCGCCGGGCCGATGCGTTCGCAGATTTCCTGTTCGCGCTTCGAGAGCTGCGTCGTTTCGGCGGCGCCGCCGCGCACCATGTTGGAGCGTAGATCGTCGGCTGCCGGCACGCGATTGACAGCGCCGGCGAAAACGCCGTCGACCAGGATGATGCGCTTGTCGCCGTGCTTCACGTTCGGCAGAAATTTCTGAACCACCCAGGGCTCGCGGAATGTCGTCGCGAACATATCGTAGAGCGAACCGAAGTTGAGATCGTCGTGGGTGATGCGGAACACCGCGCCGCCGCCGTGGCCGTAGAGCGGCTTCATCACGATATCTTTGTGCTCGGCGCGGAAGCGTTTGATCTCGGCGAGATCGCGGGTGACGAGCGTCGCCGGCATCAGGTCCGGGAATAGCGTGACGAGAACCTTCTCGGGTGCATTGCGCACTTCGGCCGGATTGTTGACGACGAAGGTCTTCGGGTGAATGCGCTCGAGGAAGTGAGTCGCCGTGATGTAGTTGAGATCGAACGGCGGGTCTTGGCGCATCAGGATGATGTCGAAGTCGGACGCTTTGTGACGCGTCTCTTCGCCCAGCTTGAAGTGATCGCCTTCTTGATCCTTCACGGTGAGCGGCCGCGACGAGACGAAAATCTCGCCGTCGACCATCGCGAGGCGGTCGGTCGTGTAATACGAGAGTTGATGTCCGCGTGCCTGCGCTTCGAGGAGAAGCGCGAAAGTCGAGTCGCCCGCAATCTTGATGCGTTCGATCGGGTCCATCTGGACGGCTACGCGGAGCGGCATGGGAAGTCCTCGGGGCAGGGTGTGCGCCGCTCGTTTTGAGCGGTGCGGTCAAGGATTTAGGCGGCGGTGCGGTGCGGCGCAAGTCGGGTCACCTGGCCAGCCGAACGCAGAGTAACCGTTTCGATACTTTATGCCTGCGGCGCAGCATCGTTTGCACGCGAAGCTTTCTGTCGCATGGCGGTCTGCAAAGAAAGCATGGGACAGAAAACGCCGCCGCCTTACACTTCTCCCGACGCCGATCCGCATAATTCGGCGCGTACCCAGCGAAACGCTAGGGAGGAAACAATGAGGAAGCGATTGTGGGCGGCGGCTCTCGCCGCCGTTGCGGTTTTCTGTATCTCTGATCTGCGTGCTCAGGGTTTGACCCCCGAGCAAATGAAGGCCGCGACGGCCTCGACCAACGAACAGTCCATCATCCAGAATCGCGAGGCGACGAAGAACTGGCCGAGCTACGGGCTCGACTTCCAGGAAACGCGCCACAGCAAACTCAAGAGCATCAACGCGGAGAATGTCGGCAAGCTCGGTCTCTCGTGGTCAACGTCGCTGGAGTCGCGGCGCGGCGTCGAGGCGACGCCGATCGTCATTAACGGCGTGATGTATGTCACGGCGTCGTGGAGTGTCGTGCACGCGCTCGACGCGCGCACCGGCAAGGAGCTGTGGCGCTACGATCCGCAAGTGCCGAAGGATTACGGCTACAAGGGATGTTGCGATGTCGTGAACCGCGGCGTCGCGGTGCATGAAGGCAAGGTTTACGTCGGCGCGTACGACGGCTTCCTGCATGCGATCGATGCGGCAACCGGCAAGATGCTGTGGAAGGTCGACACGATCGAAAATCGTGCGATGTCCTACACGATCACGGGGGCGCCGCGCGTTTACAAGAATGCGGTGCTGATCGGAAACGGCGGCGCCGAGTTCGGCGTGCGCGGTTACATCACGGCCTACAACGTGGCAGACGGCAAGCAGAAGTGGCGTTGGTATTCGGTCCCGGGCGATCCGTCGAAGCCGTTCGAAGACAAGAGCATGGAAGCGGCCGCGAAGACGTGGGATCCGGCCGGCAAGTGGTGGCTCGCCGGTGGTGGCGGCACGATGTGGGATTCGATGGCTTACGATCCGGAGCTCGACATCATGTATGTCGGCACCGGAAACGGCAGCCCGTGGAATCGCGATCTGCGCTCGCCGGCCGGCGGCGACAATCTCTATCTCGGCTCCGTCGTCGCGTTGAAGCCGGAGACCGGCGAATACGTCTGCCATCATCAGCAGACGCCGGGCGACAACTGGGATTACACGTCGACGCAGCACGTTCTGCTCGCCGACCTCACGATCAACGGGCAGCCGCGCAAAGTGTGGCTGCACGCGCCGAAGAACGGTTTCTTCTACGTCATCGATCGCACCAATTGCCAGTTCATCTCGGCAACGCCGTTCGTCGAGACGACGTGGGCGAAAGAGTATGACGAGAAGGGCCGGCCGATCGAAAATCCAGGCGCGCGCGCGAAGGACAAGCCGTGGGAGACGATCCCGAGCGCTTACGGTGCGCACAACTGGCACCCGATGTCGTTTAATCCCGACACCGGCCTCGTCTATCTGCCGGCGCAAGGCATTCCGCTGGTGCAGCAGCCCGTGCAGCAGTGGCAATACAACGAGCATCGGCCCGGCAGCGCGATGTCCAACCTCGGTTGGAATCTCGGCTTCCTGTTCAACACGGTCGACCCGACGATGAAGCCTTACGGCCATCTCTCGGCGTGGGATCCGGTGGCGAAGAAGGAAGTCTGGCGCGCAAATTATGTCTCGCCGTGGAACGGCGGCACGCTGACGACAGCCGGAAACTTGGTCTTCCAAGGCACCGCCGACGGGCGTTTCATTGCCTACAACGCGAAGACCGGCGAGCCGCTCTGGCAGACGCCGGTCGGCTCCGGTGTCGTCGCCGCACCGAGCACGTGGGAGCTCGACGGCGAGCAATATGTGTCGGTCGCGGTCGGATGGGGCGGCGTCTACGGACAGATGCAGCGCGCGACCGAAACGGCCGGGCCGGGGCGCGTCTACACGTTCAAGCTCGACGGCAAGGGCACGATGCCGCCGCTGGTGCAGCGTGCGCCTGCCGAACTTGTGAAGGGCGTTGCGTATAAGCCGGAGGATGTTGCGCCGGGTCTCGGGCTCTACGTGTCGAACTGTCTGTTCTGCCACGGCGTGCCGGGCGTCAACAACGGCGGCAACATTCCGAATCTCGGTTTCACCAAAGCCGAGGTGTTGAAGAATTCTCCGGAGTTGCTGCTCAACGGTGCGTTCGTCGAAGGCGGCATGCCGACGTTCAAGGGCAAGCTGACGGAAGCTCAAGTGACGCAAATCGTCGCGTTCATTCAGGGCACGGCGGACGCGGTGCGGCCGAAGTAGCAGGCGAAGAAGGGTCTCCAGACGCGCCGCAAATTCGGCGCGCTCCCTCTCCCGCTTGCGGGGGAGGGTTGGGGAGGGGGTTTTTCAATGTGCCTCCGTAGCGCAATGCAAATAAGGGTATTGGGCTTGACTTAGGCGCCCCCTCCCTGTCCCTCCCCCGCAAGCGGGAGAGGGGACGCTAGAGGCGCATGCGCCGAGCAGGGCCGCGCTTTCACGCTGGCCGACTGCGCGAGGGACTAATTCAACTGCTCGCGTCGAAAGCGTTTTCGATGTGCTGCGGTGGGCCGGACGGCGTCACCAGCACGACGTCGAAGCGGATGAAGCAATTCGCATCGTGCGGATTCTTCATCAACCAAAACTCGGCGCCGCCGATGATGCGCTTCTTCTGCTTCGGCGTCACCGAGAAGGCCGCGTCATCGCGCGTCTCGCGCGCTTTGACTTCGACGAAGACGAGCGTCTTGCCGCGGCGGACGACGACGTCGACTTCGCCGTGTGGCGTGCGCCAGCGGCGAAACGCAATGCGGTAACCCTTCGCAAGCAGCAACGACGCGGCGCGGCTTTCGGCCGAAAGACCAAGACGAAATGCAGCTTGCTTCTCGGGCTTCGGCTCCGGCTTTTCCTTCTTCGCACGCGACGGCTTTTCGGTCGCGGCTTTCGCGGCGAGACGCTCTTTCTCCGCCTGCGCTTTGATCGCGCCGGGCTGGATCATCGTGCGCGTGACTTGTTTTGGCTTTGACTTGGGCTTGCGCTTCTCGTCAGCCATCGCGGCCCTCGCTGAGTTCGAGTGCGCGGCGATAGACTTCCTTACGGCCGAGACCGGAGATACTGGCGACTTCGGCAACGGCATCCTTCACGGAGCCGCGCGTGAGCGCATCGCGCAGCATGGCGTCTAGTTCGTCTTCGCTTGGTGGTCCGGTCTCGATCGGCGGGCCGACGACGACGACTATTTCGCCACGCGGGTCCGCTGCGTCTGCGTAGTGTGCCGCGAGATCGGTCAGCGATCCGCGCCGAACCTCTTCGTGCAGCTTGGTGAGTTCGCGGCAGACCGCGGCTTCGCGGCCCGGCAGACCTTCGGCGAGGTCGCCCAGCGCAGCGGCGAGGCGCGGCCCGGTTTCGAAGAAGACGAGGCTTGCCGGGATGCGCGCGAGTTCGCCGATGCGGTTGCGCCGAGAATTCTGCTTGGCGGAGAGGAAGCCTTCGAAGAAAAACCGATCGGTCGGCAATCCGGCGCTTGCTAGCGCGGCAAGGACCGACGAAGCGCCCGGAATGGCGATGACTGACAGGCCAGCCTCGCGTACCTCGCGTACCAATTTGAAGCCTGGGTCGGAGATCAGCGGCGTGCCGGCGTCCGAGACAAGCGCGATGCGCGTGCCGCCGGTGAGCGCCGCAAGAATCTGTGGGCGAATCGCGACAGCGTTGTGCTCGTGATATTGGATGAGCGGTTTCTTGATACCGTAGTGATCAAGCAGTTTCAGTGTGACCCGCGTGTCTTCGCAGGCGATTTGATCAACCCCGGCCAAAGTTTCGAGCGCACGCAGCGTGATATCGCGCAGATTTCCGATCGGGGTCGCGACGACGTATAATCCGGGCGCAACCGGCGGCGCTTCATGTTGATGGCCGGCAAGGATAAAACTGCGGCGGGATGGGGCCGATTCCCCGGAGGACGTTTGGCGCATGGCGGCAAACTATCCCCGAGACGGCCGCATTGCCAGAAATGCATGGCGATATGATTTCTGACTTCAATTCTGCACCGCCGACGGGGCGCCGGGCCGCGCTGAGGGCGCTTACGTCGACGGCAGCACTCGCACTAGTTGCGGGCTGCGCGGGTCTCGACCTCGGCCTCCAGCAGACGCCGCAGGCCCCGCAGCAGGCGGCCGCGCCGCCGAGCCAGAACACGACCATCGGCGGCGGCACCGTGAAGGCCGCATTGATCCTGCCGCTCGGCACCGGCGGCAACGCCGGACAGGCCGCGCAGGCGATGCGCAACGCGGCCGAATTGTCGCTCGAGGAATTCGGCGTCGCCAATGTGCAGCTCATCGTCAAGGACGACGGCGGCAATGCGCAGGGCGCACGTGCGGCGGCCGAAGCGGCTTTGTCGGAAGGCGCGGAGATTATTCTCGGGCCGTTGTTCGCGCAGTCCGTGCAGGCGGTGGGGCAGGTGGCGCGGCAGCGCAACGTGCCGGTGATCGGCTTTTCGACGGACTCGTCGGTCGCGGCGCGCGGCATTTATCTCTTGAGCTTCCTGCCGGAGACGGACGTCGATCGTGTCGTCGATTTCGCGGCGTCTCGCGGGAAGAAATCATACGCGGCGCTGATCCCGCAGACGGCTTACGGCAATGTCGTCGATGCGGCGTTCCGCACCGCCGTCGCGCGCGTCGGCGGGCAGATCGTCGTGTCGGAACGCGCGCCGGGCGACGGCGATTTGGGCGAGGTCGCCAAGCGTGTCGCGCTCGGCGTCGGCCACGCTGACGTTTTGTTCCTACCGGGCGATGCCGAGTTTGTCGTGCGCGCCGGTCAAGCGCTTGCGGGCGCCGGCATCAACGGCAAGCGCGTGCAGTTCGTCGGCACCGGGCTGTGGGACGATCAGCGCATCTCGCAAGAAGCGACGTTGCAGGGCGGCTGGTTCGCGTCGCCGGACCGCTCCGGCTTCCGCGGTCTCACGAGCCGCTACCGCGCAAAATACAACAGCGATCCGCTGCGCGCCGCATCGCTGTCGTATGATGCCGTGTCGCTCGTCGCCGCGCTGGTGAAGACGCAAGGCGCGGCAAAGTTCTCCGATGGCTCGCTGACGAATACGTCAGGCTTCACGGGCGTCGACGGTGTCTTCCGCTTCCGCGCTGATGGTCTCAACGAACGCGGCCTCGCCGTCATGCGCGTCACGCCGACCGGCCCGATGGTCACCGCTCCGGCGCCGAAGACGTTTGGGTCTGGGACTTAAGACGCCAACTCGGCGACGATCGCATTCAGCAGCGGAAAGCCGTCGCGGGTAACGCGGAGGCGGCCTGTCTGCGTTTCTTGGACGAGTGCACCGTCGCGCAAATTCGATAGACGTTGCGTGTCGATCGATTTGCCGCCGAGCGAAGCATAGCGCGCGGGGTCGATCCCTTCGGTAAGACGCAGTCCCATCAGCAGATATTCGTCGGCGCGCTGCGTGCCGTCGAGAACCTCATCGAGAATGAGGCCGGTGCCGTTGCGCTCGACGCGTTCGAGCCACGTTTCCGGGTGACGTTCGGTGGCGGTCGCGTGGCGGATGCCTGCGAGGTTGAGACGTCCGTGCGCGCCGGGGCCGATGCCGGCATATTCGTCGGTGCGCCAGTAGACGAGATTGTGACGGCAGGCAGCGCCTTCGCGGGCGTGATTGGAGATTTCGTAAGCGGGCAGGCCGAGCGCGCCGCATTGCTCCTGCGTCGCATCGTAGAAGGCGCGCGCTTCGTCGGGTTCGGGGATCGTCAGTTTGCCGGCGGCGTGGAGCGCCGCGAAGGGTGTGCCTTCCTCGATGGTCAGTTGATAAAGCGAGAGATGTTCGGCGGCTTCGCTGATCGCTTGCGCGAGTTCTTCGCGCCAGGCCGCGATAGTTTGTCCGGGCCGCGCGTAGATGAGATCGAACGAATAGCGATCGAAGATGCCGCGCGCGACCGCGACCGCATCGAGCGCTTCGCGTGCCGTGTGCATGCGGCCGAGGCCTTTGAGCGCCGCATCGTCGAGCGCCTGCACGCCGAGCGAGACGCGATTGACGCCTGCGGCGCGATAGCCGCGGAAGCGCGTCGCTTCGACCGATGTCGGGTTGGCTTCGAGCGAGACTTCAACGTCGGGCGCAACGGTCCAGGCTGCGCCGATCGCGTCGAGAATTGCGCCGACGGTTTCGGGCTTCATCAGCGACGGCGTCCCGCCACCGAAGAAGATCGACGTCACCGTGCGGGGGCCGGTGCGTGCGGCCGTCGCCGCGATCTCGCGCGCGAACGCGCTGACGAAACGCGCTTCGTCGACGCCCACGTGACGCACGTGGCTGTTGAAGTCGCAGTAGGGGCACTTCGAGAGACAGAACGGCCAGTGGATGTAGACGCCGAACGCCATCCGCTCAGGGTTTCTTCAAACACGCGGCCGCGAGTTGGACGAAGGCGCGGGCGCGATGCGAGAGGCCGGGGCCGAGCGGCGGGAGGCCGTGTTTTTCCTCGCGCGTCAGTTCGCCGAAGGTTTTTGTGTGGCCTTCGGGAAGAAAGGCAGGGTCGTAACCGAAGCCTTTGTCGCCGCGCGGCGGCCAGATGTACGTGCCGGGGCAGTGGGCCTCGAACTCTTCCGTATGTCCGTCCGGCCAGGCGATGCAGAGTGCGGCAACGAAACGGCAGCCGCGTTTCTCCGCCGTGGTCGCGTCTTTCGCCTGCAGCGCGTCTTCCACCTTCTGCATCGCGGTTTTGAAGTCCTTCGACGGACCCGCCCAGCGCGCCGAATAGATACCGGGCGCGCCGCCGAGCGCATCGACGCTCAGCCCGGAGTCGTCCGCGAAGGCCGGCAGTCCGCTGACGGCAGCGCCCGCATGCGCCTTGATGCGCGCGTTCTCCATGAACGTGACGCCGGTTTCGTCCGGCTCCGGCAGGTTCATCTCGCCGGCCGACACTGCCTCGATCCCGTACGGCGACAGCAGATCGCGCATCTCGACGAGTTTCCCCGCGTTATGCGTTGCGATCAGCAGACGTCCGGTGATCTGGCGATGCGTCATCCGACCGCCGTCTTCTGCAAGTCGACGAGGCGCGTGATGCCTTTGCGAGCGAGCGCGAGAAGCTGCATCAACTCCTCTTCGCTGAACGGCTTCTGTTCGGCGGTGCCTTGAATTTCCACGATGCCGCCCGTGCCGGTCATCACGAAATTCGCGTCCGTCTGTGCGGCGGAGTCTTCCGCGTAATCGAGATCGAGCACCGGCGTGCCGTTGTAGATGCCGCATGAGATCGCGGCGACCTGATCGCGCAGCGGATTGGTCTTGATCATCTCGCGCTGGCGCATCCAGGCGAGGCAATCGGAGAGCGCGACCCACGCGCCGGTGATCGACGCCGTGCGGGTTCCGCCGTCAGCCTGGATCACATCGCAGTCGACCGTGATCTGGCGTTCACCGAGTGCCGGGAGGTCGACGATGGTGCGCAGCGACCGTCCAATGAGGCGCTGGATCTCCAGCGTGCGCCCGCCCTGCTTGCCGGAGGACGCCTCGCGGCGCGTGCGTTCGTGCGTTGCGCGGGGGAGCATGCCGTATTCGGCGGTGACCCAACCGCGGCCCTGGCCCTTCAGCCACGGCGGCAGGCGCTCTTCGAGCGTCGCCGTGCAGAGCACGTGGGTGTCGCCGAACTTCACGAAACACGAGCCTTCGGCGTATTTGACGACGCCTCGGTCGAGCGTAACGGGGCGCATTTCGTCGGGTTCTCGGCGGCTCGGCCGCATCGGCACTACTCCAGATAAAGCAATTCGTGCGGCTGTTTAGAGCATGGGGGCGGAAAGGCAAACCTTTCCCCAACCGCAGGCTGTCATCCCGGCCGAGCGCCTTGCTCGCGTGGCGAGCCGCGCGAGAGCCGGGATCCACGTTCCCCAGCGATTGCAGGGATACGTGGGTCCCGGATAGCCGCATCGCGCGCGGCGGCTTCCGGGATGACTCCGAGAAAACGGCAAACACTTGAATTCTCTGCGCTGATAGACATTGTCTACCTTCCGGGAGAACAAGTTGGCGCAAGACAGACCCATCGGCATGCAGGACATCGGGCTCGCGCAGCTCTCCGAGCGCTCGCGCGACATTTTTCGCCAAGTTGTCGAGAGCTATCTCGCGACCGGCGAGCCGGTGGGATCGCGCAATCTTTCGCGACTGATCGCGACGCCGTTGTCGCCCGCTTCGGTCCGCAACGTGATGTCGGACCTCGAAGCGCTCGGCCTGATCTATGCGCCGCATACATCGGCAGGACGTTTGCCGACCGAGGTAGGCTTACGCTTCTTCGTCGATGCGCTGATGGAAGTCGGCAATGTGGGTGAAGCCGATCGCCGCTCGATGGAGGAGCGCGTCGCCGGCAGCGGCCGCACGCTTGAATCCGTATTGCACGAAGCGACCGGGATGCTGTCGGGCCTCACACGCGCCGCCGGCGTGGTGCTCACCGCGAAAGCGAATGCACGGCTCAAGCATATCGAGTTCGTGCGGCTCGAACCCGAGCGTGCGCTGGTCGTGCTGGTTGCCGAGGACGGGCAAGTCGAAAACCGAATCGTTGCGATTCCGGCGGGGCTACCGACGTCCTCGCTCATCGAAGCAACGAATTTTCTCAACGCGAGCATTCGGGGCCGCACGATCAGCGAAGCGCGCGCCGAACTCGATCGCGCGCTGGAGAAGAGCCGCGCCGAGCTCGATCAGCTGACCCAGAAGGTGATCTCCGAAGGGCTCGCGAGCTGGTCCGGCGGCGCGCATGACGAGCGGCGTTTGATCGTGCGCGGGCATGCGAATCTGCTCGACGATCTCAAAGCGCTGGAAGACCTCGAACGCGTCCGCCTGTTGTTCGATGACCTCGAAACCAAGCGCGGCGTGACCGATTTGCTCGGCCGGGCCGAGCAAGCCGAGGGCGTGCGCATTTTTATCGGTTCGGAGAATAAGCTGTTCTCGCTGTCCGGCTCGTCGACGATTGTCGCGCCATATCGCGACAATTCGGGACGTATTGTCGGGGTCATCGGGGTGATTGGGCCGACACGGCTCAATTATGCGCGCATCATCCCGATGGTCGATTATACCTCCCGGTTGGTGAGCCGTGTGATCGGCGGTTAGGCAAAACTGCTCACCGGAACTTGATTTTTGCCGCTCCAGCCCTGATATCCGGGGCTGAAACAGCTTCCACCACGATGGATAGACGACATGACCGACAACGGCGCCAAAGCGCCTGAGCCGACGGACCCGAACATTGAGGCAGCAGCCCCGGAGGCCGCGCCCGAAATCGATCCGCTCGAGCAAGCCATCAAAGAGCGCGACGACATGCGCGATCGCTGGATGCGTGCGCTCGCCGAAATGGAAAACCTGCGCCGCCGCACCGAGCGTGAGGTCGCGGATGCCCGCACGTACGGAATCACGGGTTTTGCACGCGACATGGTCGGCATTTCCGACAACATGCGCCGCGCGCTCGATGCCGTGCCGGCGGAACTGCGCGCCAGTGCGGAGAGCGGGCTGAAGGCGCTGATCGAGGGCGTCGAGCTCACCGACCGCGAACTCGTGAAGTCGCTTGAGAAGCACGGCGTGAAAAAGATCGATCCGAAGGGCCAGAAGTTCGACCCGAACTTCCACCAAGCGATGTTCGAAATGCCGGATCCGAGTGTGCCGGCCGGAATGGTCGCGCAGGTTGTGCAGGAAGGCTTCGTCATCGGCGATCGCGTGCTGCGTCCTGCCTTGGTTGGCGTGTCGAAGGGCGGTCCGAAAGTGGCTCCGACGGCGGCCTCGAACGACGACGAAGCAGTGAATACGCGCGGGCAGGGCTGAGCTATTGCGTCGACCGCTTCGACGAAGCGAGGCCGAGGAACACGAGTGCTGCGCGATTGATGCGCAGCACGTCTTCGTCGTCGAGCCGTCCGAGCCGTGAACCGACTTTCGATTTAGGGACCGTCGTTATCTTGTCGACCATTAGCCGGCTTGCGATACGCAAGCCGTTCTGTTCGCTCGGCTCGATCAGAAGTCGGAAGATCGGCGCGTTGGTTGTGTTCGTTGTCAGCGGACAGATCGTGATCGAACTCGTCGCGTCGAAGCTATCGTCTTGGATGATAACGATGGGGCGCGGTTTTCCCGCGTAGTCCGGCCCGCCAGAGGCCGTCCAAACTTCCCCACGTTTCATTCGTCGGTCCATTCGGAGATTGCGTCGACGAAGGCTTGATCGTCCGCTTCCCCGGCACTGCGTGCGACCGCACGCGACTGGCGATGCGCTTCTGAGCGAAATGCCGGGGCATGGACATCCGGCACCCAGATTTGGATCGGTCGCAAGCCTTGGTTGCGCAGGCGCTGGCGATGCTCCTGCACTTTCACGCGGGTCGACTTCGCTTGCGATCTCGGGGCCATCGTTCCACCAGTTTAGGTTACATGTAACTCATAATTTAGCTTTTGGATAGTCCTGCGCCATTCCGCCGCTTGCAGCTAAGCCGCCATAGCTTGGCTATACGGCCTTTGCCATGATACCTCCGCTGTCACCCTGGAATCGGTTCGTCTCACGGCGCGCCGCCAGGGTGTTTTGTCTGTCGGGCGTAAAAAGAAACCAAGGACAACGACGTTGGCGCCGCGCAACCGCGACCGTGAAAAGCAACGTGAGGAACGGAGAGAAATCATGTCGATGCCGCAGGCTGGCCAATCGAGCGGGATGCGTGTGCTCGGCTGGGGGACTTGGGTGTTTCTCGGTCTCGTCGCTCTCGCGCTATTCTTCGTCTTTTCGGCGGCTCCGTTCTTCACGGTGGAGCAGGGCGAAGCGGGCGTGGTTCTCCGCTTCGGCAAAGTGACGAAGATCGCGCCGCCGGGCCTCAATTTCAAACTGCCGGTGATCGATCGTGTGACGCGGATGTCGACGCGCACCGAGAAACGCATCTACGACAAGGTGCTGTCGTATTCGCGCGACGTGCAGGAGGCTTCGATCCGTCTTTCGGTCAACTACCGCGTGCCGTTCGACAAGATCGACGAGATTTACTCGACCTACGGCACCGAATATCCGGAGCGGACGATCGATCCGATCGTGCCGGACCGCTTGAAGAAGGTGTTTGGGCAGTATCAGGCGCAGCAGGTGGTGACGGATCGCGTGCGGCTCGGTCAGCAGATCGAGGAGGCGATCAAGACGTCGATGCCGGACGGCATCATCATCGAGAGCGTGCAGTTCGAAAATATCGATTTCTCGGCGAATTACGTCCGCGCGATCGAAGCTGCCGCGCAAGCGGAAGCACAGACGCGGCAGGCGCGTAACGAACTCGAGCGCGAGAAGGTCGAAGCCGAAAAGCGCATCGTGCAGGCGCAAGCGCAGGCACAGCAGACGCGCGAGCGCGCACAGGCCGAGGCCGACGCGATCCGCCTACGCGGTAACGCTGAAGCCGGCGCTATTGCCGCGAAGGCGAAAGCGTTCCTCGACAATCCGGGCTACGCGAGCCTCGTTGCGGTCGAGCGCTGGAACGGCGTCCTGCCGCAGACAATGCTGCCGGGTTCAGCCTTGCCGTTCATCCCCGTGCCGCAAGGCGACACGTCGTCGCCGACGCAGCAGCAGCGGCCTGCAGCGGCAGCGCCGCGATAGAGAAAGACGCTCGATCGGGCGGGGCTTAGTTTTTTCAGCCGTCATCCCGGCCAAGCGACGACCGCTTTGCGGCCGTACGCGCAAGCCGGGACCCACGTATCCGTTGATAACGATCAGCTCAGGGATACATGGGTCCCGGATAGCCGCTCGCTCGCGCATTCGCGCTGCGAGGCGGCTTCCGGGATGACAGCCGAAACAGATTCGATATCCTGAAAATATTCCTTGACATAAATTCCTAACTTCCGCATCTTGTTCGCACTCAAGGCCACGGGGGACGTCTTCCGGAGACGTTCGCAGGATGGGCTTTTGGGACGGTGCCCGCGGGCGGGAGTCGTAACCCCGCACTCGGGCGGTTCGGGGCTCCGCCCTCCCGGCATTACGACCGGGGCGCCAGGAGCTGGCTTGAGGACGTGGCCGCAAGGCCGTCCGAAGCGCGGCCCGAACCGCGGCGGACGTGGTCCGCTCAGAGCCGTGGTGGAGCGTCGGGAGGCGAGCGCGCGGCGTTCCGCGCGATGCCGCAGCCCGAAGCGATGCGGTCCGAAAGGACCGCGTCGTGGCAGCGGAGACGTGTTTGCGCTTCCCGGCGCTCCACTCTCCCCCGGTCCGGTTCTGCCGGACGCAGCATAACTCGGAGCGGAAGCTCGCGAGAACGCGAGCGGCTGCCTGCGTGAATTGCGCCGGTTATTTCGGGCCGATGCCGTCGCGCAGTTGACGCAGGCGCGGATAGTGCGTCTCCCACGCGTCTTTGTTGGTCACGGCGAATATCTTCATGATCGTGCCTTGGCCGAAGCGGATCCATTGGATCGCTTTAAGGTCGTTGTTGGACTTTGCATCCTTCGCGTCGATCTGAAGTTCGTAAGCCTGTTGATTGGCGATGCGCAGCGGCGACGCTTGCGTCACGCGAACATCTTTCAATGCCCCTGTCTCGCCAAGCAACCGGCGCGCGATGCCGTCGCGCTCCTCCGGCTTCGGCTGCTGCGGCATCGGCGCGATCGTGATCATGATCAGCGGCTGTTCAATGATTTCGACCGCATCCTTCGGACCTTCGGTCAGCATCGCGGCGTTGCCGGGCTGCACGCGGACGAAGCGATAACCGGCAAGATCGTTGATCGCGAAGGGGAGCGCGGCGAGATATTCTTCGTTCGGAACCGTCTGACGGATCGTGACGGTGTCGAGCGAAGCGCGAACGGCGTCGTAAGGGGCGAACTCCTTCACGGCGTCCGGCACTTCGACGACGACAATGCCGGTAATGTCGCCGGAGCGAACGGCCATCGTCCATTTGAAAACCGGACCCTGCGGACTGTTCAGCGTGCCTTTGAGGATGAAGCCCTTCGCGCCGCTCTTGAGTTCGACGTCCTCGCGCGTGATGAGGCCGGGCGCTTTTTTGAGATCCTCGTCGACCTCCTTCTGCAGGCCCTCGAAGACATAGCCCGGCAGTTCGCTGAGCAGCATGCGGATCGCGCGATCGTTGTGCTCGAAGCCCGGGAAGGTCGGGCTGGCGACGAAATTCGGCGGCGGCACGATGCCGACGCGCAGCGTCGCCGGATAGGTCGGCTCCTGCGCGAACGCCACAGCGCTCCAGCATACGAGGACGAGCGCGGCAGTCCCGCGCGCGAAAAACTCAAGCATTTCTGGTCCGTTACAGTCTCGGGAGGCCCACTATTGCGCCTTAAGCTTCGGCTGCACAACCCAAGGCTTCGTGAGGGTCAGGCTGCGATATCGGCAGTTTGAATGCGTTTGACGCCCGCGGCCAACATGTCGGCCCAGGCTTTGGCGAGCGAACCCTGCGCATCGATGCCACGCGTTGCGTCTTCGATCACGGTAACTTCGAGGCCGGCTTTTCGCGCATCGATCGCCGACCAGGCAACGCAGAAATCGGTGGCGAGCCCGACGACGAACAGCTTCGTCAAGCCACGCTCCTTCAGATAGCTCGCAAGGCCGGTCGATGATTTCTTGTCGGCTTCGAGGAAAGCCGAATAACTGTCGACCTCGTTGTTGAAGCCTTTGCGGATGATGAGCTGCGCGTGCGGCAAATCGAGATCTTTCGCCAGCGCCGCGCCGTCTGTGCCTTGCACGCAGTGATCGGGCCACAAGACCTGATCGCCGTAGGGTAACTTCACGACGTCGAACGGCTTCTTTCCGGGATGGCTCGACGCGAACGAGATGTGCCGCTGCGTATGCCAGTCCTGCGTGATCACGACATGCCGGAAGGCTTTGCCGAGCTGATTGATGAGCGGGATGATTTGCTCGCCGTCTTTCACGGCGAGGCTGCCGCCCGGAAGAAAGCAGTTCTGCACGTCGACGACGATCAGCACGCTTTGCGCGTCCGGCTTGATCTTGTCGGCGGCCCATAGCGGCGATGACGCGAGCGCCGAAGCCATCAGAGTTGCGGTGCCGGCGAGCCATTGGCGGCGATCGAGCATGCGGACCTCCATCGGTAATGTTCGGCAGCTTAGACCGGCTTGAAACCGGCGGAAATGGCGTATTCGGCTCAAAAACGAGGCGGCCCGGTTTCGAAAAGCTTAACGACCAGGCGCTATGCTCCGGCGCGAAAATTGTGCCGGAAAATCCATGGCTTCGACAGCCGAAACTTACGCGAAAAAGACCGAAGCGGTCGGCGTTGCGCCGGCCGTTTGCCTCGGGCTTGTCGTCGCGATCTTTGCAGTGAGCCGGTGGTGGCTCGGAACCGATACGGATGTCAGCTGGCTGATCACGGCCAACGAGAAGCTGCTCGATGGCGGGCGGCTCTACATCGACGCCATGGAGAACAATCCACCGGCGGCGGTTTACATCTACACGCTTCCTGTGTGGCTGGCGCGGGTACTTCATCTGCGGCCTGAGCTTGTCGTCGACTTATCGGTGACGGCGTTGGCAGTCGCATCGCTTTGGTTCGCGGTGAGCCAGGTACGCAAGAGCGCGGCGTTGTGTTTGCTCGCGATGCCGGCGCTGCTGCCGATCGCGGCCGCGATCCTGCTCGTGCTCCCAATGATCACGTTCGCTCAGCGCGAGCATATCGGCGTTATCACGTTCTTGCCGACCATGCTGCTCGCGCTGCGTCGTGCCGGCGGCGAAACGCCGTCGTGGGGCGAGATTTTCATCGCAAGCCTTGGTTCGGCAATAGCCGTTGCAGTTAAAGCGCCGCTAGCGGTTGCGCTGCTCGGTTTTCTGCTGGCAGCGACGTGGCATGCGCGTAGCCTGCGCGTTCTACTCGCGCCGGAGAATTTCATCGCGGCAGGATGGTTCGGCCTCTACACGGCGGCGATTTATGTTTTCTGCCCGCAATACTTCACTGACATCGCGCCGGTTGTCGCCGAGACGCTGCTCACGTACCGCATCGCTTGGGGTGATCTCCTGGCGCAACTGCCGATCCCGTTGTGGGTCGTGTGTCTCGTGCTCGTTGCGCTCGTTTGTCCGCGACCATGGCCGACTTCGGTGCTTGCGCTGGTCGCAGCTTCGGTTGGCGGTTTCGTCGCTTATGTGATCCAAGGCAAGGGCTGGAGCTACCACATGGTTCCGATGCTCTCCTTCGCGCTGTTCGCGCTTGCAATCCCGCTCACAAAGCTTGTTGAGCAGAGGCCGGCGGACGTACCGCTCCGGATCCGCGGCATTGCTTTCGTGGCGACCCTCGGTGTCGTTTTGCTTGGCACGCTCGCGTGGATGACGATGAGTGGCCGGCTGATCGAGATCGCGCCAGCGATCGCGCGCATGCATCCGCATCCGAAGATGCTGATGATCGGCAACAACATCGGTATGGGCCATCCGCTCGTCCGCGTGGTCGACGGCGTTTGGGTCGGGCGACTGCAGCAGATGTGGGCGAGTGCCGGCGGCAATCGTTATCGCGCGACTCACGAGATCGATGCCGCGACCGACGCGCGGCTTCGCTCCTACGACGAGCGCGAGCGAAGGATCGTGACCGAAGATATCGCGCGCCATGCGCCCGATTTCATCCTGTTCGGCAAGAGTTCGGTCGACTGGCAGGCCTGGGCGCGGCGGAGCCCGGACCTAGCTCGGTTGCTTGACGGCTACGAAGAAGTCATGCCGGTGCGCGGCGGCTGGCTATGGCGGCGGAAGACATGAGTCAGGTGCTTGATCAGCGGGTCGCAACGCCGCTGTCGCCGCGAGCCGTCGGAGCAACGGGGGCGGCTGCCGCTTTTGCTTTGATCTGTACCGCCGCGCTTCTGCTGCGCTGGCGATACGGCACCGACACCGACGTTAGCTGGATCATCACGATCAACGAAACGCTGCTTCGCGGCGGGCGTCTTTACGTCGATGTATTCGAGCCGAACCCGCCGGCCAGCGTGTTGATCTACATGTTTCCCGTTTGGACGGCGCAACTGATCGGCGTTCGGCCGGAACTTGCTGTCGACTTTTTTGTATTCGCGCTCGCGGGATTCTCGCTCGCGTTGACGATGCGGCTTGTCCGCGGAACGTCGATTTTAGGAGATGCAGAGCCGGTCGCCTTCTGCCTTGTCGGTTCGGCTGTGTTCTTGATCTTGCCGACTTTGACCTTTGGCCAGCGCGAGCATATCGCGACGCTGCTGCTCCTACCTTCGTTGTTTGTGCAAGCCCGTCAGGCAGAGAGATCTGTCGCGCCGTTTGGCTGGGCGCTGCTGGCGGGGATCGCCTCGGGAATCGCGGTTGCGGTCAAGCCGCCACTCGCAGCAGTCGTCGCGGCCGGTGGTATCGCGGCAGCTTGGCGCTCTGGTCGGCTCATCGGGCTTTTTGCCATCGTCAACGTAGCGGCCGCGGCGGTCGCGCTTCTCTACGTCGTAGCGGCCTGGTGGTTCTTTCCAGAGTTTTTCACCGTCATTTTGCCGATGGTCGCGGACACCTATACGTGGCTGCGCGAACCGTTGTGGCTCCTTATTCTGCAGCCTGCCTTGCCGTCTCTCCTGGTTCTCGTTGTCATCGGTTTGATGATCGAGCGTGGACGATGGCCGGCCGCAACCGTGGTCCTTTTCGCGGGGGCGGTCGGAGCGGCAGTTTCCTTTTTGGTTCAAGGCAAGGGCTGGGCGTACCACGCTTACCCGATGCTGGCGCTCGCATTGACTGCCCTCGGGATTCTCGTCCTTGGGTCGCGCCTGTCATCGCGCCGAATCGGACTAGCAATGGCGTGGGCGCTGGCCGTAGCGATTTTTGGGGGTATTTGGCTGGCCTCCGACGAGGCAGAGCCTGAAATTGCGGTGCGCGCCATGCTGGAGCGCGTGCGCCCGCATCCCACGATGCTCCTGATCGGCTCCAACATCAGCACGGGGCATCCGTTGGTGCGCCGGCTCGGCGGGAGGTGGGTCGGCACGCTGCCGTGCATCTGGGCCGCGCACGGCGCCCGGCTGCGTCGCATGTTCGGCGGCGTCAGTCCTGAGGCCGACCGGCGGCTCGATGACCATATCGCTCGCGAGAAGGCCGTTCTGATCGCCGATATTCGGGATAAGAAACCCGAGGTCATCTTATTTAATCACTACGCGTTCGATTGGTACGCCTGGGCGAAATCGGACCCGGTGATTGCCGAACTGCTCAACGATTATGAGCAGGCTACCACCATTCAGGGCGGCACGTTGTGGTGGCGTCGCCGTTAGGCCTGGAACCCAAGATTTTCCCGATTTCTCCATGCGGCACAGCAATTTCCTTTACCCCGCTGCCTTGCGGCGAAATGCGGCCTCTCCTATATGCCCCTCGAAGCCGCGGATTCGCGGCGCAAGGGTAGCAAAGGGGGCCTTTGAGGGCTGATCCGACGGCACATGGGTGCCTTAAGGACGCCCCTTCCGGGAGCTGATTTCAGGCCCGGGCTGGCCTGCCGCAATGAGAGGGAAGTTTTACTATGGCTAAAGTCATCGGCATCGATCTCGGCACGACGAATTCGTGTGTCGCGGTCATGGAAGGCTCCACACCGAAGGTCATCGAGAACGCCGAGGGCGCGCGCACGACGCCGTCCATCGTCGCCTTCACGGACGACGGCGAGCGTCTCGTCGGCCAGCCGGCCAAGCGCCAGGCGGTCACCAATCCGGAACGTACGTTTTTCGCGGTCAAGCGCCTGATCGGCCGTCGCTACGACGACCCGACCGTCGCCAAGGACCAGAAGCTCGTCCCCTACAAGATCACCAAGGCGTCGAACGGCGACGCGTGGCTCGAGGCGGACGGCAAGACCTATTCGCCGTCGCAGATCTCGGCATTCACGCTGCAGAAGATGAAGGAAACCGCCGAGGCGTATCTCGGCCAGAAGGTCGAGCAAGCTGTCATCACGGTCCCGGCCTACTTCAACGACGCGCAGCGCCAAGCGACCAAGGACGCCGGTAAGATCGCCGGTCTCGATGTGCTCCGCATCATCAACGAGCCGACGGCGGCTGCGCTCGCTTACGGTCTCGACAAGCAGAAGACCGGCACCATCGCGGTCTACGATTTGGGCGGCGGTACCTTCGATATCTCGATCCTCGAGATCGGCGATGGCGTGTTCGAAGTGAAGTCGACGAACGGTGACACGTTCCTCGGCGGCGAAGACTTCGATATGCGTCTTGTCGGCTACCTCGCGGACGAGTTCCAGAAGGAGCAGGGCATCGACCTGCGCAAGGACAAGCTCGCGCTGCAGCGCCTCAAGGAAGCTGCCGAAAAAGCGAAGATTGAGCTCTCCTCGACGACCCAGACCGAGGTCAACCTGCCGTTCATCACGGCGGACGCATCCGGTCCGAAGCATCTGACGCTGAAGCTGACGCGCGCCAAGTTCGAAGCGCTGGTGGACGACCTCATCCAGCAGACGATCGAGCCGTGCCGCAAGGCATTGAAGGACGCCGGCGTTTCCCCGGCCGAGATCAACGAAGTCGTTCTGGTCGGCGGCATGACCCGTATGCCGAAGGTCCAGGAAGTCGTGAAGCAGTTCTTCGGCAAGGAGCCGCATAAGGGCGTGAACCCGGACGAAGTCGTGGCGATCGGTGCGGCCGTGCAGGCCGGCGTTCTCCAGGGCGACGTCAAGGACGTGCTGCTGCTCGACGTGACCCCGCTTTCGCTCGGCATCGAGACGCTGGGCGGCGTGTTCACGCGCTTGATCGACCGCAACACGACGATCCCGACCAAGAAGTCGAACGTCTTCTCGACCGCCGAAGACAGCCAGAGCGCGGTGACCATCCGCGTCAGCCAAGGCGAGCGCGAGATGGCGGCCGACAATAAGATGCTCGGTCAGTTCGACCTCGTCGGCATCCCGCCGGCGCCGCGCGGCGTGCCGCAGATCGAAGTCACGTTCGACATCGACGCGAACGGCATCGTCAACGTGTCGGCGAAGGACAAGGGCACCGGCAAAGAACAGCAGATCCGCATCCAGGCGTCCGGCGGTCTGTCCGACACCGACATCGACAAGATGGTGAAGGACGCCGAGGCGCATGCGGCTGACGACAAAGTCCGCAAGGAGAAGGCGGAAGCCAAGAACCACGCGGATGCGATGGTCCACGCGACCGAGAAGGCGCTGTCGGAGCACGGTTCGAAGGTCGGCGAGGCTGAGCGCCGCGCGATCGAGGACGGTCTCGCAGCACTGAAGGAAGCCGTGAAGGGCGACGACGTCGAGGACATCAAGACCAAGACGAACGTGCTTGCGCAGGCCTCCATGAAGCTCGGCGAAGCGATGTATGCGCAGAGCCAAGCTGAAGGTGCCGAAGGTCAACCGGGCGCCGAGGCTGGTGCCAAGAAGGAAGATGTCGTTGACGCGGAGTTCACCGAAGTCGACGACGATAAGAACAAGAAGAAGTCGGCGTAAGACTCATGCCTTGCGTTCGATAAAGACATAACAGGGGCCGCTTCCGGGACTCGGAGGCGGCCTTTGTCTTTCAAAGCGTGCGGTTCAGCGCCCGAGCGAGCGCTGCCAGGTGCGACACGACAGAGAATATGATGGCCAAGGTCTGCTACTACGAAACGCTCCAAGTCACGCGTCAGGTCAGCGACGGCGAACTCAAGACGGCCTATCGCAAACTGGCGATGCAGTGGCATCCGGACAAAAATCCGGGCGACCAGGCGGCCGAGTCGAAGTTCAAGGAAATCAGCGAAGCCTATGACGTCCTGAAGGACGGACAGAAGCGCGCCGCCTACGATCGCTTCGGTCACGCGGCGTTCGAGAATGGCCACGGTGCGGCTGGACAGGGCGGCGGTCCGGGCTTCGGCGCCGATTTCGCATCGACCTTTGCGGATATTTTCGAAGGCGTCTTCGGCATGGGCGGGGCTCGGCAGGCGGGTGGCCGCGCCGGCGGCCGTCAGCGTGGCGCCGATCTTCGCTACAATCTCGACATCACGCTGGAGGAAGCCTTCGCGGGCAAGACGGCAGAGATCCGCATCCCGACTGCGGTCGCGTGCGAAGCTTGTTCTGGCACCGGCTCGAAGCCCGGCTCGAAGCCGAAGACGTGTCAGACCTGCGGCGGCGCCGGACGGCTGCGCCACAGCCAGGGCTTCTTCACGATGGAGCGCACCTGCGCAAGCTGCCAGGGGCGCGGCCAGGTGATCGACGATCCATGCGGCTCATGCCAGGGCGGCGGCCGTATTATGCGCGAGCGCACGCTGTCCGTGAACATTCCGGCGGGTGTCGAAGACGGCACGCGCATTCGTCTCTCGGGCGAAGGTGAGGCGGGCGAACGCGGTGGTCCGGCCGGCGATCTCTACATTTTCCTCGGCATCGAACAGCATGCGTTCTTCCAACGTGATGGTGCGGATCTGCACTGCCGCGCGCCGATCTCGCTGGTGACCGCGGCGCTCGGCGGAACGTTTGAAGTGCCGACGATCGACGGCGGCAAGACGCGCGTGAAAGTGCCTGAAGGCACGCAGTCTGGGCGCCGATTCCGGCTGACGTCGAAGGGTATGCCGGTGCTGCGGCAACGGCAGGTCGGCGACATGTACGTTCAGGTTGTCGTCGAGACGCCGCAGAATCTCAGCAAGAAGCAGCGCGAGCTGCTGCAAGAATTCGACAAACTTTCGTCCAAGGAAACCCACCCGGAATCGACAGGATTCTTCGCCAAAGTGAAGGATTTCATCGATGGGCTGGGGAGTGCACAGCGACAATAGCTGCCTATGACTTGACCATGTGGCTTGTGGGCACTACCCATAGGGGTTACGATTGTCACATAACTGACAAAGATGCGAACTCAGTCCCTTACGCGCACCCAGAAGCCTCTTCGTCTCGATGACGAAGTGCACTTCATTCGTTCGTGGCTCGAAAAGCCGCTGGCGATTGGTGCTGTCACGCCGTCAAGCCGCGCGCTCGCGCGCACCATGGCGCGTTACGTCGATCCGACCGGCGAAGGCCCGGTGGTCGAGCTTGGACCGGGTACTGGCCCGATCACCGAAGCCCTCATCGAGCACGGCATCGCGGAAAACCGCCTGGTGCTGATCGAGTTCAATCCGACATTCTGCCAGTTGCTGCGAACGCGCTTCCCGCGCGCGACGGTTGTGCAGGGCGATGCTTACGCTCTGAAAGAGACGCTGCACGGCATCGTCGACAAGCCGGGCGCTGCCGTCGTGTCGGGGTTGCCGCTGTTCACCAAGCCGCTGCGTATGCGCGTTCGCTTGCTGCGCGAGGCTCTGACGCTGATGAAGGCCGATGCGCCGTTCGTACAATTCACCTACGCGGTTGTGCCGCCCATCCCGAAGTCGATCGGTGGCGTGCGCGTCGAAGCGTCCGATCGCATCTGGAAAAACCTGCCGCCGGCGCGCGTGTGGGTCTATCGCAAGCGCTAAGCCGCCGGCTTAGCGCATGGCCAATCCGAAAATCCTGGTCTTCGCCGGTTCGATCCGCAACGGGTCGTTCAACGCTCGTCTTGCCGCGCTTGCCGTCAAGGAGCTGGTGATTGCGGACGCCGAGGTGACGCACATCTCGCTCGGCGATTTCCCATTGCCGCTCTACGACGGCAATCTCGAGACGCTTAACGGGCCGCCCGACAACGCCTACAAGCTCAAGCGGCTGTTCTGCACGCATGAGGGCATCTTCATCGTCAGCCCCGAATACAATGCGTCGGTGACGCCGCTGCTAAAGAACACGATTGACTGGGTGTCGCGGGTGCGCGAGGGCCGGGAAGTTCCGCTGGCCGCCTATAAGGACCGCGTGTTTGCGATTGCGGGGGCATCGCCGGGACCGTTCGGCGCGATGCGCTCGCTGATGGCGCTGCGGCAGGTGTTGGAAGTCGGCTGCGGCGCTTTAGTCATTCCCGAGATGGTAGCGGTGCGCGAGGCAACCAACGCGTTCGACGAGCGCGATAATTTGACCGACACGCGGGCCGCCGGTGCGCTGAAGAATGCGGTGCAGCGGTTGGTCGATGTGGCAAGAAGTTCGGCAATAGGCAGTGGGCAGTAGGCGGTCGGTTTCAGACAGTTTCGACTGCTGACGCAGCAAGCCCGACTGCCTCTTTGCAATCGACTCTCCGAGAATCGAGTGATACCAAGCGGCGCGAAAGGATGCCGCATGACGCTTGACCCCCGTGACCGCATGATCGTCGCTCTCGATCTACCGGGTGTCGAACAAGCGCAAGCGATGGTCTCGCAGCTCGGCGAGGCGGTGACCTTCTACAAGGTCGGCTACCAGCTCACCTATGCGGGCGGTCTCGATTTCGCCAAGCGCCTGATCGGCTCGGGCAAGAAGGTCTTCATGGACCTCAAGCTCCACGACATCGGTAACACGGTTTCGCGCGGTGTCGAGAGCATTGCCGGCATGGGCGCGACGTTCCTGACTGTGCACGCTTATCCGCAGACGATGCGCGCGGCGGTGGAAGGGCGCGGCACTTCGGGGCTGCGCATTCTCGCCGTGACGGTGCTGACGTCCTACGACGAAGCCGACATGAAGGATGCGGGCTACGCTTACGGTGTGAAGGACCTCATCAGCCTGCGCGCGCGACAGGCGCATGAGATCGGCATCGATGGCCTTGTGTGTTCGCCGGAGGAAGCTGCAACTCTGCGCCCGATCGCGGCCGACAAGATGGTGCTGGTGACGCCGGGTGTGCGTCCGGCCGGTGCCGATGCGGGCGATCAGAAGCGCATCATGACGCCCGGCCGCGCGATCCGTGAAGGCGCGGATTATCTCGTCGTCGGCCGGCCCATCACGGCCGCGAGCGATCCGAAAGCCGCCGCCGAAGCGATCGTCGCCGAAATCACCGAAGCAAAATCACAATAAGAACCGGAGAGAAACCATGGCCAAAGGTTATTGGATCGGACGCGTCGATGTGAAGAACGAGGACGGCTACAAGCCCTACGCGGCCGCGAATGCGGCGATCTTCAAGAAATGGGGCGCACGCTTCGTCGTGCGCGGCGGAAAATACGATAATCCTGAAGGCGCTGCGCGCGGCCGCAATGTCGTGATCGAATTTCCGGACGTCGCCACGGCGCGCGCCTGCTACGACTCGCCGGAATATCAGGAGAACATTCTGCGCCGCGCGCCGCATTCGACGGCCGACATCATCATCATCGAGGGTTATGACGGCCCGCAGCCGGCGGAATCGTAAAGGACGGCCATGTCGGATTTGAGAGTGGTGATCGCAGGGGCGGGCGGGCGCATGGGCCGCACGCTGATTCGCGCCGTATCGGAAGCCAGCGGGTTCACGGTGGTCGGCGCGCTCGATGTGTCGAACTCACCGAATATCGGCCAAGACTCCGGCATGCTGGCCGGCCTGCCGGCGAACAACATCAAAATCACCAGCGATGCCGAGGCGGCGCTAAAAGCCGCGCACTGCCTGATCGATTTCACGATCCCGGCTGCGACGGTCGCGTATGCGGCCGTGACCGCCAAGACGCGCTGTGTCCACGTCATCGGGACGACCGGTCTCGGCGCGATCGACGAGAAGCAGATCGCGGATGCGGCGACCGAAACCGTGATCGTGAAATCGGGCAATATGAGCCTTGGCGTCAATCTGCTTGCGGCGCTGACGAAGAAGGTTGCGGCGGCACTCGATGCGGACTTCGACATCGAAGTGCTGGAGATGCATCACAATCAGAAGATCGATGCGCCGTCCGGAACGGCGTTGCTGCTCGGTCGTGCCGCAGCGGAAGGCCGCGGCATTGATCTCGATGCACATTCGCAGCGCGTGCGCGATGGGCATACGGGCGCGCGCAAGCGCGGCGACATCGGCTTCGCGACATTGCGCGGCGGCAACGTCGTCGGCGATCACACTGTGATGTTCGTCTCAGGGTCGGAGCGCATCGAGCTGTCGCACAAGGCGAGCGATCGCATGCTGTTTGCGGCTGGCGCATTGAAGGCCGCTGTTTGGGGCCGTAAGCAGAAGCCCGGATTGTATTCGATGATGGATGTGCTCGGTTTGAGCGATTGAAGGAAGAAGAGATGACCGAACGACTTCTCGTGCTCGTGCGCCACGGGCAGAGCGAATGGAACCTCAAGAACCTTTTCACCGGTTGGCGCGATGTCGAATTGACCGAGAAGGGCGTTGAGGAAGCGAAGGCCGCCGGCGCGAAGCTGAAGGCGCAGGGGTTGACCTTCGACGTCGCCTATACGTCGGCGCTCAAGCGCGCGCAGAACACGCTCGATCTCGTGCTCGGCGAGATGGGTTTGAAAGATATTCCGATCACGCGCGACCTTGCGCTGAACGAGCGCAACTACGGCGATCTCAACGGCCTCAACAAAGACGACGCGCGCAAGAAGTGGGGCGACGAGCAGGTGCTGCAGTGGCGCCGCTCGTACGATATCCCGCCGCCGGGCGGCGAGAGCCT
This sequence comes from Variibacter gotjawalensis, assembly GCF_002355335.1. GTDB lineage: Bacteria > Pseudomonadota > Alphaproteobacteria > Rhizobiales > Xanthobacteraceae > Variibacter > Variibacter gotjawalensis. Next base: position 4,396,962 of record NZ_AP014946.1, on the reverse strand, counting down.
GAAGGATACGATCGCGCGCGCGCTGCCGTACTACGTGCAGCACATTCAGCCGGGCGTGCTGTCGGGCAAGCGCACGATCATCGCGGCGCACGGAAACTCGCTGCGCGCGCTCGTGATGGTGCTCGAGCAGCTTAATCCGGAGCAGATCCTCAAGCGCGAGCTCGCGACGGGCGTGCCGATCATCTATCGACTCAATGCGGATTCGACGGTGGCATCGAAAGTCGATCTTGCTGCGTAAGGAAATCTGAAGCGCCGTCATGGCCCGGACAAGCCGGGCCATGACGCCTCAGCTAGTTCACGGCCGCCTTGCCGGCTTCCCAGCCGAGCATCGCGCGCTTGCGCGTCATACCCCAGTGATAGCCCGTGATGTCGCCGCTCTTGCCGAGCACGCGATGGCACGGGACGACGAACGAGATCGGATTCTTGCCGACCGCGGCGCCGACGGCGCGCGGCGCCTTCGGTTTGCCGATGTGGTTGGCGATGTCCGAATACGTCGTCGCGCGGCCGAGTGGGATCGACAACAGCGTGTCCCATACGCGAACCTCGAAGTCGGTCCCGATGAGCACGACGCGGAGCGGTTGATCCGGACGCCAGCAGGCCGAGTTGAAGATGCGCTCGGCGACCGGCGCAGTGTCCACATAGTTCTCGATATAAGTCGCAGCCGGCCAGCGCCCGCGCATATCGTCGAGCGCTTCGCGTTCTTCGCCGGGGTCCGCGAAGGCAAGGCCGCAGAGGCCACGCGGTGTCGTCATCACGAGCGCGATGCCGAACGGCGAGGGGTGAAAGCCGTAAGTCACGACGAGGCCTTCGCCGCCGGTTTTCCATTCGCCGGGAGACATCGACTCGTGGGTGACGAACAAGTCGTGCAGGCGGCCTGGGCCGGACAAGCCGACTTCGTAGCTTGCGTCGAGCACGCTGGCGGAATCGCGCAGCAGCTTGCGCGCGTTGTCGAGAGTGATCGCCTGCAGGAAGGCTTTCGGCGTGAGGCCGGACCAGCGGCGGAACAGGTGGTGCAGGTCGGTGACTGGCACGCTGATCGCGCTCGCAATGGTTTCGATTTCGGGCTGCTCGCGCCAGTTCTGCGAGATGTAGGCGATCGCCTTGCGGACGACCTCATAGTCTTCGCCTTGGGCGATCAGCGGCAGCGTGTCGGGGATGCGGTCGGGAGATAGCATGGCTCTCTCTTTCATGTCAGATCATGCTCCCTCAATTAGGCCGCTCAACGCGCCGCAACCACCCGGTTTCTGGCTTCGTTTCGAACGCGCTCACGACGCAAAAACGTTGCGGGTTGGGCCGCGTTTGGCTTCGTTCACGGCTGCCGTCAATGCGGTGGCGAAGCTGGCTTTTTCTTCAGGGCCCAGGTGGATCGCGACGTTTAGTCGGCTGCCGCGTGCGACGAGCATGAGACGCGTCATGCCGAACTCCTCGACGCTTTCGCTTTCGATCTGCGCCCAGAGCGGATTGATGCGCCATTCCTGGCGATTGCCACGATGGTCGACCCGCACGACCTCGATCTCTTCGTAGCGCACGACGACGCGTTCGTAGGCGTTGGCGCGGCGGTAGTTGGTGCGGAAGGCGAGGAAAACCAGCACCACGTCGAGGCCGAAGAAGCCGAAGATCGGCCACGCGCCTATGCGCGCGAAGATGACGCCGGAGACGAAGCTCGCGGCGCCGAAGACCGTCATCAGCACGATGAAGCCGGTGCGGCCGAGCGAACGATGCGGCGTGATCACGGCAGAAAAGATCGGCCGTTCGCCGCTCTCCTCGCCGGTATTGTTGCCGGTATCCATGCGGCCCAATATACCGAAGAAATGGTTCGAAAAGCGACAGCCGCGAAACGCCCGGCAAAGAAGCCGGTGAGCAAGAAACCGCCGAAGAAAGTTCCCGGCAAGAAGCCCGCGCGCGCTGCGGTCAAGCCCGTCAAAGCACGCGCCAATGCGGATGCGGCGGCGCTCGGCGGTAAGCTCAAGCCGTGGACGACGGCGGAAGTGACCGAAGCTTTTCGCCGCTTTCAAAAGGTCTCGCCCGAGCCGAAAGGTGAACTCGAACACGTCAATGCCTTCACGCTGCTGTGCGCCGTCGTGATGTCGGCGCAGGCGACGGATGCGGGCGTCAATCGCGCGACGCGGCCGCTATTCGCCACAGTCGATACGCCGGAGAAAATGGTCGCACTCGGTGAAGATCGCCTGCGCGAGGCGATCAAAACGATCGGGCTCTTCCGCATGAAGGCGAAGAATGTCATCGGTTTGTCCGAGCGTCTGATCGCCGAATATGGTGGCGAAGTTCCGGCTTCACGCGAAGCATTGGAAGCGCTGCCGGGCGTTGGCCGCAAGACCGCGAATGTCGTGCTCAACATGGCCTACGGGATGCCGACCATGGCGGTCGACACGCATGTGTTTCGTGTCGGCAACCGGACCGGCCTCGCGCCGGGCAAGAACCCGCTCGAGGTCGAGCTCGGGCTCGAAAAAGCGATCCCGGCCGAGTTCATGCTGCACGCTCACCACTGGCTGATCCTGCATGGGCGTTACGTCTGCAAAGCGCAGCGGCCGCTGTGCGAGACCTGCATCATCAACGATCTCTGCCGTTGGCCCGGAAAAACCGTGCTCGACGGGAATATGGCCGTTAACCGGTAAGTCATCCGTGACTTTACGAGGCAGGTTTCCTCCGGCTTTATTGTCGCCGAAGGCGTCAAAAATCAGAGTCCCGGAGGGACCATGTTCAAGCGTATTTTGGCGGCGGCTGCCGTGTTGGCCGCGCTGAGCGGCTCGGCTTCGGCCAGTGTTCTCGTCTCGATCAACAAATCGACGCAGCGAATGACCGTCTCGGTCGACGGCACGCCGCGGCATTCCTGGGCCGTCTCGACCGGCCGCGCCGGCTTCGGCACGCCAAACGGGCAGTTCCGGCCGCAGCGCCTGGAACGCTCATGGTTCTCGCGCAAATACTACAATGCGCCGATGCCGCATGCGATTTTCTTCCACGGCGGCTACGCGATTCACGGCACGACGGAATTGCGCCGCCTCGGCGGCCCGGCCTCGCACGGTTGCGTCCGGTTGCATCCGGGCAATGCCGCAGCCTTGTTCGCGCTCGTCCGCCAGCGCGGCATGGGCAACACCCGGATCGTCGTGACGGGTGCCAATCCGCGCGGTGGCGCCGTTGCGGCACGCTCGGCGCCGCGCCGCGCCGTTATGCGGGCCGGCGCGCCGGATTTCGAAGAGCGCGGGCTTTATCGGCCGCAGCGCCAGCCGTCCGGCTGGTTCATGGACGATGACGACGACAATTAGAGCGTTTCGCCGCGATATCGCGGCATAGCGCTCGGCTTTCCCACCTGATAGAAACCGCCCCGCAGACCTTTGGGGCGTAAAAGATCGCCCCCCAAAGGGGCGATCAGCGTTTAGAGGACTTGAAGTGGCCAAAGCATCGGCACGCAAAGCTTCTTTGAAGCGGAAGACGAAAGAGACCGACATCGAGGTCGCAGTCGACCTCGATGGCAGCGGCGTTGCGAAAATCGCGACCGGCATCGGCTTTCTCGACCATATGCTTGACCTTTTGGCGCGGCACGCCCGCATCGACCTCACCGTGAAGGCGAAGGGTGATCTGCATATCGACGACCACCACACCGCCGAAGATGTCGGCATCACGCTCGGCCAGGCCGTGAAGCAGGCGCTCGGCGACATGCGCGGCATCACGCGCTACGCGAGCCTGCATCTCCCGATGGACGAGACGTTGACGCGCGTCGCGATCGACATTTCGGGCCGTCCGTTCTTGGTGTTCCGCACGACCTTCGCGCGCGACAAGATCGGCACGTTCGATACCGAACTGGTGCGCGAGTGGTTTCAGGCTTTCGCGATGAATGCCGGCATCACGCTGCATGTCGAGACGCTTTACGGCGCGAATGATCACCATATCGCCGAGTCGTGCTTCAAAGGGCTGGCGCGTGCGCTGCGCACCGCTATCGCAATCGATCCCCGAGCAGCCGGCGAAGTGCCCTCGACGAAGGGGTCGCTCGGCAACTAAGGTAGAGGACCCATGGCGATTTACACGGTCCATGAGCCGCCACTGAGCAAGCCCGAAGCGAAGCGCGGGCCCGAGACATTCGTGTTCGTGCGCGACGGCTTCTACTGGTGGGCCTTCTGGCTGACGCCGGTGTGGCTGCTCTATCGCCGGCTGTGGCTCGCGTTCGTCGTCTACATCGCGGCGAGCGTGGCATTGGGATTTGCGTTGCAGTGGCTACAGGTTGGTGGTTTCGCGCGTTCGCTTGCTTTCATCGCGTTGGCGTCGCTGGTTGCGATGGAGGGCGGCACGCTGATCCGCCGCAAGCTCAAGTGGTGGGGCTGGACCGAGGCGGGACTTTCGGCCAGGCGCAATCAGGAATTCGCCGAGCAGCGCTTCTTCGATCAGTGGACGCAGGAATTGTCGCCGGCTGTCGCGGCGCCGACACCCGCTTACGCCGCGAATATGTCGGCGCGCTGGTCGCGGCCGCAGGATCACGGCGTCGTCGGACTGTTCCCGGATCCGGGAGCGCTGCGATGAGTGTCGCGATCGTCGACTACGGGTCCGGCAATCTGCACTCGGCCGCGAAGGCAGTAGAGCGCGCCGCGCGTGAATCGCACTACGCCGGCGCCGTAAACGTCACCAGCGATCCGGATGTCGTTGCCAAATCGGACCGCATCATTCTTCCGGGCGTCGGCGCTTTCGCGGACTGCCGCCGCGGGCTCGATGCGGTGTCCGGTATGACGGATGCGCTGAACGACAACGTGCGCAAGCGCGGCAAGCCGTTCCTCGGCATCTGCGTCGGCATGCAGTTGATGGCTGAGCACGGTCTCGAACATCACGTGACCGAAGGTCTCGGCTGGATCAAAGGCGAAGTGCGCAAAATCGAGCCGGACGACGCCACGCTAAAGATTCCGCACATGGGCTGGAACACGCTCGATGCGCTCAAACCGCACGCGCTGCTGAAGGATATCAGTGTCGGCACCGATGGGCTGCACGCTTATTTCGTGCACTCCTATCACCTGAAGCCGACTGAACGCTTGGATGTGATCGCCGAGGCCGATTACGGCGGCGCCGTCACCGCCATCGTCGGCCGCGACAACATCGCGGGCACGCAATTTCACCCCGAGAAGAGCCAGAAACTCGGACTGGCCCTGATCGCCAACTTTCTCAAGTGGGCACCGTGATCCTTTTTCCTGCCATCGATCTTAAAGAGGGCGTCTGTGTTCGCCTCAAGCAAGGCGACATGGAGCGCGCGACGGTCTTCAATCGCGATCCCGCGGCGCAAGCGCATGCTTTCGAGAGCCAGGGCTTCAAGTATCTGCACATCGTCGACCTCGACGGCGCTTTCGCCGGCAAGCCGATGAACGCGGACGCGGTCGATCGCATTCTGGAGACGGTAAGCGTTCCGGTGCAACTCGGCGGCGGCATCCGTAACATGACGACGGTCGAGCGCTGGCTCGAGAAGGGCGTCAACCGTGTCATTATCGGCACCGCGGCGGTACGCGATCCGGAGTTCGTTCGCATCGCGGCGCGGGAATTTCCGGGCCGCGTTGCGGTCGGGCTTGATGCACGTGACGGCAAAGTTGCGGTCGAAGGCTGGGCAGAGGTCTCGAAGCTGACCGCTGCCGGCATGGCGACGCGGCTCGAAGATGCCGGAGTCGCAGCGATCATCTACACGGACATCGATCGCGACGGCTTGCTCAAGGGCCTCAACCTCGATGCAACGATCGCGCTGGCGAATGCATGCTCGATCCCGATCATCGCATCGGGCGGCCTTGCCTCACTTGCCGACATCCGCGCGTTGCTTGAGCCGCGTTCGGCAAAACTGGGCGGCGCGATTGCGGGCCGCGCGCTTTACGACGGCGGTCTCGATCCGGCGGCAGCGCTGGCGCTGATCGCGGCACACGGGCGCGCGTAACGCATGTTCAAGGTTCGCGTCATACCGTGTCTCGACGTTAAGGATGGTCGCGTCGTCAAAGGCGTCAACTTCGTCGACCTGCGCGATGCGGGCGATCCGGTCGAGGCCGCGATCGCGTATGACGCCGCGGGCGCGGACGAGCTGACATTTCTCGACATCACGGCGAGCCACGAAAATCGCGGCACGATCCTCGACGTCGTGCGGCGCACCGCCGAAGCGTGCTTCATGCCGGTGACGGTGGGCGGCGGCGTGCGCGTCGTCGACGACATCCGCAATTTGCTCAACTCCGGCGCCGACAAAGTGTCGATCAACACAGCTGCGGTGAACCGCCGTGCCTTCGTCGGCGAAGCGGCCGAGAAGTTCGGCTCGCAATGCATCGTGGTTGCGATCGATGCGAAGAAGGTCTCGGCACCCGGCGAGGCGGATCGCTGGGAGATCTTCACGCACGGTGGCCGCAACCGGACCGGCATCGACGCGATCGAATATGCGCGCGAGGTTGTCGATCTCGGCGCCGGCGAAATCCTGCTGACCTCGATGGATCGCGACGGCACGAAAAGCGGCTTCGACATCGCGCTGACGCGTTCGATCGCGGATGCGGTGCCGGTGCCGGTCATCGCCTCGGGCGGTGTCGGCAATCTCGACCATCTCGTGGATGGTATCCGGGACGGGCACGCTACGGCCGTGCTGGCGGCTTCGATCTTCCACTTCGGCGAATACACGGTGCGGGCCGCAAAAGAGCATATGGCGAAGGCCGGTTTGCCGATGCGGCTTGACCCTTAAGGCTAACCCCAAGCGGATAGCCAATCCGTCACAATTGATGCTATTCCTAAGCCCGGGGCCTAGCCCTGAAGCCGGCTGGGCCATGCCCGGGAGTGAAGCGTGAGTTCAGATTTCACATTGCGGGACCTTGCGGCGCGGGTGAAGGAACGCGCGGCCGCTAGCGCGGACGTTTCCTATACGCGCAAGCTTCTCGACAAAGGCATCGGCCACTGCGCCAAGAAGATGGGCGAAGAGGCCGTGGAGACCGTGATCGCTGCTGTCTCGGAGAGCGACGAGCGCGTCGCGTCCGAAGCCGCCGACATGCTCTATCATTTGCTGGTCGTGCTCGAAGCACGCGGCATTCCGTTTTCCGAAGTCGAGACTGCACTGGCACGCCGCACCGGCATGTCGGGACTCGAGGAGAAGGCTGGGCGCGTTCGCGCTTAAGCTCTGGGAATTCGCGTCATGGACCAGCGCACTGACAGGCCGCTCTCGCCGTATCGCCATTTCTCGCGCGCCGATTGGGCACGGCTTCGCGAAGATACGCCGATGACGCTAACGCAGGAAGAGGTGACTCGGCTGCGCTCGCAGCACGATCGCCTCGACATGGCTGAGGTCGAGGACATTTATCTTCCGCTGTCGCGCTTATTGTCGATGTATGTCGCGGCGACGCAGCGTCTTTACCGAGCACAACAGAAATTCCTCGGCACTGGCGACGCCAAAATGCCTTACATCATCGGCGTCGCGGGTTCGGTGGCTGTCGGCAAATCGACCACGGCGCGTGTGCTGCAGGCGCTTCTCGCGCGCTGGCCGAATGTGCCGCGCGTCGATCTCGTGACGACGGACGGGTTCCTGTTTCCAAACGCAGTGCTCGAGCGCGAGAATCTGATGGAGCGCAAGGGCTTCCCGGAAAGCTACGATATCTCGGCGCTTCTCCGTTTCCTGTCGGATGTGAAAGCGGGCCGGCGTCCCGTCACGGCGCCGATATACTCGCATCTCGTCTACGACGTGATGCCGAACCATCGCGTCGAGGTCGATCGTCCGGATATTCTGATCGTCGAAGGGCTCAACGTTTTGCAGGCCGGGCGTCCGCCGCGCGATGGATCGGCGGTGCCGTTCGTCTCCGACTTCTTCGACTTCTCGGTGTACATCGACGCCGACGAGCCGGTGCTGCGCGAATGGTACGTCGATCGTTTTCTGCGTTTGCGCGGCACGGCGTTCTCGGACCCGAAATCATACTTCCATCGGTACGCGAAACTGAGCGACAAGGAAGCGATCGATACGGCGACGTCGATCTGGGAGCGCATCAATCTCGTCAATCTGACGGACAATATTCTGCCGACACGTCAGCGTGCTGGGCTCATTCTCAAGAAGGGCGCGAACCATCTGGTGTCAGACGTCGCGCTGCGCAGGTTGTAGGCTAGCGTCGCCTCAAAGCCTTCGGATTTCGGCTCATATGATAGACTGCCACAACGACAACCTCGTGAGCGGTCTCGCGGAAGATCACCGAATACGGAAACTTCCTTAGTAGGGCACGCCGCGTGCTGAAGGCCGAGACCTGGAATTGCTTCGGGTTTTCCGCAATTCGCTTGAGTGCGGTGTCCAAAGCGTTCGTGAGTTGAGGAACGACTTCGGCGGCGTTTGCCTGATACCAACTCATCGCGGAGAGGATGTCGTTACGCGCAGCTAGGGTAAGAGAAACGCGAGGCATTTATCGGAACTGCTTCTTTAGCTCCGTCTTGAATTCGTCCCACGCGATACCGGCTTTTGCATCCGCCTTGAACGTCGCCATGCGACGGCCGAGTTCTGCTTCTTGCTCCGGTGAAAGCTGCACGTCCTCGGGCGCAAGACTGTCCCAAAGCTCGCCGATCAGGTCGAGCCGCTCCTTCTTAGTCAATTTGGCAATGTCGAGGGTATCTGCCATCAGGGACTTATAGCACAAATGGTAGGCGCCGACTATGTGATGGTCGAGTTGTCGGATCTACGCCGCGTGGCGTTCGGCGCCGGGGCCGAAGTGCTGGATGTACCGCTCGCTGATCGCTGACGTCGGCAAAACGATCAGAACGTCGATGCTGCGGAATTCGTAATCGATTACGGCTTGCGGGCTGACATAAGCGCCGATGCGTAGATAGCCTTTGATGAGCGGCGGCAGCGCGCGAAGCGCGGCTTTCGCGTCGAGCTTGTCTTTCGGGATGATGTTCGTCGGCACGCCGCGTCCGGCGCGGGCTTTGGCGCTCCATTCGGCCGGCGGTGCCGCATAGTGGTGCAAGAACGATAACGCCTCGGCATGCGCCTGCGGGTCGGTGCCATCGAAGCTGGCGCAGCCGAACATCACGTCGACCTTATTGCGCAGCACGTGCGACCAGATGCCGTGCCACAGAAGCTCGACCGTGCGCTTCGTGCGATAGGCAGGGAGTACGCAAGAGCGGCCGAGTTCCATGAACGAGGCCTGCGGATGACGCGCGATCAGCGGCGCGATGTCGAATTCGTTCGCAGTGTAAAAGCCACCGTTCTGCTCGGCGAGATGCTGGCGGAGTAGCCGATAGGTGCCGACGACACGCGGCTTGCGGCGGAGGCCGCGCAACTTCTCGTTGTGATCGAGGACGAGCACGTGATCGCAAATCGCATCGTAAGGATCGACGTCGCGCCGCGAGATGCGCGTGGTGGCGTCTGCGATCATCCCGCGCTCTTCGAAGAACACGCGGTAGCGCAACCGCTGCGCGCGGCGCACGTCTTTCGGTTTACGGGCGAGGCGGACTTCGAGGGTGCCGATGCGGCCGAGGGCGCTCGGCTGATCGTCGTTGACGCCCGCGATGCTGAAGCCGCTGTAGGCGCGCAGCGTGGGCATCACATTCGGAAAGAATGCCGACACGCGCTCATTGTACAGCAGAGCGCGCATACCGCTTGCAGCAAAACCGTCCATCGTCATTCCCCGGCGCCGGCGACTGGCCTACCAAACCGCTGGCAATACCAATCTACCCTGCATTAGCCACTGATTCGAGAAACTAATGTGACACGCGGGTCGCAGCCTGGCTGAGGTAACCCATGAGATGATTGCGTTCGAGAGGCTTCACAAGAAAGCCATCCATGCCGGATGCGAAGCAAGCTTCGCGATCTTCCGGAAACGCATTGGCGCTCAACGCAATAATGAGCGTGCGGGCGCGATTTGTCCCAGTTTCGAGTTCGCGCAACCTGCGGGTCGCTTCCATGCCATCGAGCACCGGCATTTGCACGTCCATCAAGATGAGGTCGAAAGGCCGTTCAGATTCGCCGGCAGCCCGCCAGCTTTCGACTGCCTGTTCGCCGTCGCCGACCAGGGTGACATCGTGGCCGAGCCGCGTCAGCAGGCTGCGCGCAAGCAGCGCGTTGATCTCGTTGTCTTCGGCAACGAGCACCCGCAGCGTGCTGCTGGTCTCGGCCGCGTCGTCGGACTTTTCGGGAACAAGCGTGACGTGATCGTCGATCATCGGTTGCTGACCGACGACGGCGGCGAGCGACGCGGCGCGCACTGGCTTGATGAGGTAATTGGCATAGCCCGAGGCTTGCAGCCCGGGCAGCTGGTCACGCTCCGTAGGTGCAAGCAGGACGACGCTGCGCGCGCTCGTCGGCGTCACCTCTGCGATTGCCGTCATGTCGGCGACGCCGAGCGCACGATCGACGAGCACGGTGTTCCAACCGCCGCTGCGCAGATAGATCTTCGCGTATTCGGCCGAGTCGACCAGAGACGCGCGCGCGCCCCAGCGCTGCAGACGGCGCACGATCGGCGCGCCAATGACGGACGCTGATACGACCAAGATCGCCTCGCCGGCGAGATTGACGTGGAGGCGCTGGCTTGGGCCTTCGCGACGTGGCGGCAGCTGCACGGTGAAGCGGAAAGTTGAGCCCTTGCCGAGCGCACTGTCGAGGCGAATTTTGCCGCCCATTTGTTCGACGATGCGTTGCGAAATCGCGAGACCGAGACCTGTACCGCCGGCTTTGCGGCTGGCGCTGGTGTCTTCCTGTTCGAACTCCGCGAAGATGCGCTCGCGTGCTTCGAGGCCGATACCGGGACCGGTGTCGGTGACCTCGATCAGCACCTCGTCCTCGTGCTCGCCGCGCTCGACCGTGATGGAGAGGCCGCCGGTTTCGGTGAATTTCACGGCGTTGCCGGCGAGATTGAGCAGCACCTGGCGCAGACGCGCGGAGTCGCCGTAGACGTCGCCGGCCACTTGATCATCTATATACGACGCGATCTCGAGACCTTTCGCCTGCGCGCGTGGTGCCAGCAATTCGACGACCTGTTCGATCAACGTCGTCATGTTGAAGGTCACGGGCGTGAGCATGAGCTTACCCGCCTCGATCTTCGAGAAGTCGAGAATGTCCTCGATCAGCGCGAGCAAGTTTTTGCCGGAGGTCTTTACGGCTTCGGCATAAGTGGTTTGCTCGGGCGTCAGCGGAGTTTCGACCAAGAGATCCGCCATGCCGAGAATGCCGTTCAGCGGCGTACGGATTTCGTGCGACATCGAGGCAAGGAAGCGGGACTTCGCGACGTTGGCTTTCTCGGCGCTGTCGCGGGCCTCGCCGAGTTCGCGCTCGGAGAGGACACGGGCGGTGACATCGCGGCCGACGCTCTGCGTTTCGGTGCGGCCGTGGCTCGGCTCGCGCACGATGACGCGGCGCCACGAGATCCAGCGTGGGTTGCCGTTTGGGTCGATGATTTCTTGGTCGATAACTTGTGTGCCGTCGGAAAGGACGGCGCTGAGCTTTTCTTCGGCGACCGTCATCGAGAAGGGCGTACCGATGATTTCCGGGCCGCGGCCGGCGAGTTCGCAATAGGCATCGTTGGCGTAAGTAATGATGCCATCGGTGCTGTGGCGGACGATCAGGTCACCCTGCGCCTGCAATAAGCTGCGGGAGCGCTCGGCGCTGTCGCGCAGCTCCCAATTGCTGTCGGTTATCTTTTCGAGCTTCGCATGCAGGTCGCGCACCTGCGCGCGAAGCTGCGTTGCGTGCGCGAGAAGCACGCCTGCAGAGATCGCAGTGATAACAAATGCGATGATGAGTACGACGTCGTCCATGGCCCAGCCTGATACGCGGCTAAACTAGTAAATTTGCCTTCTGAATCAGTTGATTGTCGCCGGGCCTCACGACGTAATCAGGTTCCTTCCTTAAGTGTGGTTATAGACGCCTTGCCGCAATAGGTCGAATTTTACTCATCGGCCTCGGCGAGGAGGCTGGCATTGCCGCCGGCAGCCGTCGTGTTGGTGGTGACGGTCTGCTCGAGGGCAAAGCGGTGCAGGTAGGCTGGGCCGCCGGCTTTCGGGCCGGTGCCGGATAGGCCGCTGCCGCCGAAGGGCTGAGTGCCGACGACGGCGCCGATCATGTTGCGGTTCACATAGACGTTGCCGTGGGGAAGGCGTGCCGCGATTTTTTCCGCCGTGGCGGCGATGCGCGAGTGGACCCCGAGGGTGAGGCCGTAGCCCGTCGCGGCAATCGCGTCGATGACGCGCGGCAGATCGCCGGCGCGGTAGCGGACGACGTGGAGAACTGGGCCGAAAACCTCTTCGGTGAGGTCGGACGCGGTGTCGATCTCCAAGATCGCGGGCGCGACGTAAGTGCCGCCCGCTACACCTTTGCCAGGATGGCGGAAGCGGAGGCGGCCAGCCGCGATTTTGCGTGCGAGATGATCTCGCGCATCCGCGTCAATAACGGGGCCGATGTGGGTCGATGCGTCACGCGGGTCGCCGAGTTTCAACTCGGCGGTCGCACCCTCGATCATCGTCAGCATGTGGTCTGCGATATCGGCCTGCAGGCAGAGTAAGCGCAGCGCCGAGCAGCGTTGACCGGCGGAGCGGAAGGCGGACGTGACGACGTCGTCGGTGACTTGCTCGGGCAGGGCGGTGGAGTCGACGATCATCGCGTTGATGCCGCCGGTCTCGGCGATGAGGGGGACGATTGGGCCGTTTTTTGCAGCCAATGTCCGGTTAATTTTCCACGCGATTTCCGTCGAGCCCGTGAACGCAACGCCTGCGACGCGCCGGTCAGCCACGAGCGACGCGCCGACCGCGCCGTCACCGGCAACGAGTTGCACGACATCGGCCGGCACACCCGCCGCGTGAAGCAAGCGCAACGCTTCGGCCGCGATGAGCGGCGTCTGTTCGGCCGGCTTGGCGATCACCGTGTTGCCGGCGACGAGCGCGGCCGACACCTGGCCGAGGAAGATCGCGAGCGGGAAATTCCACGGTGAGATGCAGAGGAAGACGCCGCGCCCGCGATGGCGCAGCACGTTGGTCTCGCCGGTCGGGCCGGGGAGCGTCTGCGGTGTTAGCGAAGTCCGCGCTTCGGCGGCGTAGTAGCGGCAGAAGTCGACGGCTTCGCGGATCTCGGCGACTGCATCGTCGAGCGTCTTGCCGCCTTCGAGTTGCAACAGCACGAGGAGATCGCGGCTTGCCTCGATCGCGTCCGCGGTGCGTTCGAGCATTGCGGCGCGGGCGTCAATCGTGCGCGCATTCCAGGCCGGGAATGCGCGGGCAGCGCGATCGATTGCGGCGGTGCAGTCGGCAGGCGAGGCTTCGCGGACTTCGCCGATCACGGCACCGTCGATGGGCGAGCGGATTTTGCGCGGTGTGCGGGTTTCGCCTGCGGCCCAGCGCCTATTAGGCGTCGCGGCGGACTTTTCGGTCAACGCGGCAAGCGCTGCGGCGTCGCCGAACTCTACGCCGGCGGAGTTCCTACGCTGTGGAGCGTAGATGTCGGCCGACAAGCGGATATGCGGATGCCGGATGCCGGATTTCAGCGCCTGTTCGGGCCGCTCGATCAGTTCGGCTACCGGGACGTTCGGATCGGTGACGGCTGACACGAATGATGAATTCGCGCCGTTCTCCAGCAGGCGGCGTACCAGATACGCGAGCAGATCGCGATGGCCGCCGACCGGCGCATACACGCGGCAAGCAAGCTGCGGATCGCCGCCGAGCAGCGCGTCGTAAAGCGCTTCGCCCATGCCGTGGAGGCGCTGAAACTCGAAGCCCTCGCGATTGCCGGCATGCTCCAACACTTCGGCGACCGTGAGCGCGTTATGGGTCGCGAATTGCGGAAAGATATGCGGCCGGGCGGCCAGCAATTCTCGAGCGCAGGCCTCGTAACAGAGATCCGTCATCGGCTTGCGGCTGAAGACCGGGAAATCCGCGAGGCCGCGTTCCTGCGCACGTTTGATTTCGCTGTCCCAGTACGCGCCTTTCACCAGACGCACCATAAAGCGCCTGCCGAGCCCTTGGGCCAAGCCGATGATCCAGCGAACGACTTCGGGAGCGCGCTTCTGGTAGGCCTGAACGGCGAGGCCGAAGCCGTCCCATTCGGCGAGCGTCGGCGAGGCCGCGACAGCCGCGATCACGTCGAGCGACAGCTCCAGCCGATCGGCCTCCTCGGCGTCGATCGTGAAATTCAGCTGATGCGCCTTGGCGCGCTCGGCGAGCTTCACGATCTTCGGCACGAGCTCGATCATCACCCGCTCGCGCGACACGGCTTCGTAGCGCGGATGCAGCGCAGAAAGCTTCACCGAGATGCCGGGCAGCGCCGGAAGCGTGCCTTTGGCGCTGCGGCCGATCTTCTCGATCGCGTCCGCGTAGGAGGCGTAATAGCGTTCGGCGTCTGCTGCCGTGCGCGCGCCTTCGCCGAGCATGTCGAAGGAATAGCGATATTCCGGCTCGGTGCGGCGCAGTGCTGCCTCGATCGTCTCGCCCATGACGAAATGACTGCCGAGGAGGCGCATGGCGCGCTTGGTGGCCGCGCGTACTGCCGGCATGCCGAGGCGCTTCGTGACCTGCTCCAGGATCGTATCCGGGGTTTCGCCGGGCTGGACGATGCGGGCCGTGATGCCGAGCGCCCAGGCGGATGCGGACACCAGCAGGGCGTCCGAGCGCGTCTCGCGATTCGTCCAGTCGCCTGCCGCGAGCTTGTCCTCGATCAATGCGTCGGAGGTTGCGGCGTCCGGCACGCGAAGGAGGGCCTCGGCCAAGACCATGAGAGCGAGGCCTTCCTTGGTCGACAGCGAATATTCTCGGAGGAAGTCCTCGATGCCGCCAAGACCGCCGGATTTGGCTCGCACCGCCTCAATCAACCGGGTCGCGGTCGCCGAGATGCGGGCTTCGGCCTCTGCGTTATCGGCCGCGTTCGCCAACAGCTTTCGCGCGATCTTCTCGTCCGGTGGTGCGTAGGGCGCGCGAAAAGGCTGAAATGGGCTCATCGAGGGTAGCCGCTATTCTTAACAACGCTGCGACATGCTGCCGCGTAAACCGTGTTCGTAACACACTGAATCATTTGTTGTCTTGTCCACACGACGGACATGATCTTTGGTATAGTCATTCATTCGCTCGCAAACGTCTTTGCGGTGTCCCGCAGGGACGTCGGCGTAGCGTTCCTATTTCAACGATCTCGGGAATCGAGACAGGGAACAGGACGGCACGTATGCGTATCGGCGTCACCCGACGCGAGTGCATGTTTCTGACGGCTGCAGCGGGTCTGACAGTCGCCGGTACGGGACGCCTGCGAGCGCAAAACGGAAATCCTCTAAGACTATCGCTGGACGGACGGCTCGAAGGGCCGAGCGCACCATTTTGGGTTGCGCTCGAACGCGGCTTCTTCAAGCGCGAGGGTCTCGACGTCTCGATCGACATGGCAACGCAGAGCCACGAGTCGATCTCGCGCGTTGCGAGCGGCACGTACGATCTCGGCGTCGGCGACATCAACCAGATGATCCGCTTCCGCGATCAAAATCCCAGCGCCGCGATGAAGGCCGTGTTCATCGTCAACAATCAACCGGCTTACGCGATTGTCGGCCGCAAGAGCCGGGGCATCTACGGCCCGGCTGACCTTGACGGGAAGAAGCTCGGGCTGCCCGCGCAGGAAGTGGCGACCGCGCAGTGGCCGATTTTCGCGAAGCTCAACAGCATCGATATCTCGAAGATCACGGTCGTGAATGTCGGCATGCCGGTGCGCGAGCCGATGCTCGCGGCTGGTGAGATCGACGCCGTGACCGGGCAGGCATTCGGTACGCCGTTCACGCTGCGCGACAAGGGCGTCCCGGCCGAAGACATCACGACGATGATGATGTCGTCTTATGGGCTGCAGCTTTACGGCAACTCGATCTTCGCGACGACGAAGCTGATGGCCGAGCGGCCGGATGTCTTGCAGGCGTTTCTGCGCGGCTTGCTTGCGGGCCTCAAGGTTGCGATCACGGATCCGAGTTCGGCGATCGATGCCGTGATGCGGCGAAACAACGGCGCAAGCCGCGATGTTGAACTTGAACGGCTGCTCACTGTCGTGCGCTACAGCATGATGACGGCGGATGTGCGGATGAATGGTCTCGGCGATATTCGTGGGCCGCGCATGGATACGGCGCTCGAACAACTAGCAATCGGTTATACGTTCAAGAACAAGCCGAAAGTCGAAGACATCTTCGACGCGCGCTTCCTGCCGCCGGAAGACGACCGCAAGATCAGCTAAACTCGGCGATTGCGATAGTCGCCACCCTCCCCTGGAGGGGGAGGGTCGATGGCGAGCGCGCGTAGCGCGGCGAGACGTCGGGGAGGGGTGAAATCTACTCGCGTTGCAGGTCACCCCACCCCGCTCACTTCGTTCGCGACCCTCCCCCTCCAGGGGAGGGTGGGAGGATGCGGCGGCGACGCGAAATTACTTCTGGCACTTCGGACAATAGAACGTCGAGCGTCCCTGCTGGACGATGCGTTTGATCGTTCCGCCGCAACCCGTTGTACGGCAGGGCTCGCCCTCGCGATCATAGACCGAGAAATCGTGCTGGAAGTAACCGAGGTCGCCGTTGGTCTGGCGATGATCGCGGAGCGACGAGCCGCCGGCGCGGATCGCACGGCCCAGCACGATCTTAATCGCATCGACGAGCGCGACCGCGCGGGGGTGCGGCGTGCCGTTGCGGTTTGCCAGCGTCGCGGCGCCACGCTTCGGCGACAGATGCGACAGATGCAGCGCTTCGCAGACGTAGATATTGCCAAGCCCGGCGACGACGGTCTGATCCATCAAGGCGGCTTTGAGTGATGTCCGCTTGCCGCGGCAAGCGGTAGCCAGCATTGCAGCGTCGAACGCGTTGCCGAGAGGTTCTGGCCCGAGACCGGCGAGTAGCGGGTGTGCGCGGAGTTCGGCATCGGGCATCAGCAACATGAAGCCGAAGCGGCGCGGATCGTTGAAGACGATTTCGGTGCCGCTCTCCATCGTGAAGACGACGTGGTCGTGCGCGGCAAGTTTGCTGCGAGGATGATGAAATTCCCCGGGCGTATTCTTGCCCTTCGCATCCTCGATGCGGAACGAACCCGACATGCCGAGATGCATGATCAGCGACTCGCCGGACGAGAGTTCCGCGATCATGTATTTGGCGCGGCGCGTCAGCGCTTGGACGCGCGTTCCCGCCATGCGTTCGGCCATGCGCTCCGGGAACGGCCAGCGTAGATTCGGCCGCCGCGTCTCGACTTTGGTGAATCGCGCACCCTCCATCGCGGGCAGCAGCCCACGGCGGACGGTTTCGACTTCGGGAAGCTCGGGCATCTCGGGGCGCTCGGGATCGTTAACCGCTTGCGATTTTGTTCCTGAGCGTTCATAGCCTCTTCGCCTCCGAGGCGCTATGTTAGGCGGGGCAAAAAGGTGTCAGTAGGCGTGAGCGATAACTCCACCCATTTCGGCTTCCGCGACGTCGATTCCGGCGAAAAGCAACGCCTCGTGGACGACGTGTTCCACAAGGTCGCGCGCCGC
Source organism: Variibacter gotjawalensis (assembly GCF_002355335.1). GTDB lineage: Bacteria > Pseudomonadota > Alphaproteobacteria > Rhizobiales > Xanthobacteraceae > Variibacter > Variibacter gotjawalensis. The sequence continues at coordinate 4,379,540 of NZ_AP014946.1, read as the reverse complement.
TACGATCTGATGAACGACGTGATGTCGGTCGGGCTGCATCGTGCGTGGAAAGACACGCTGGTGACGGCGGTCAATCCGCCGCGCAATGACGCGCCGTTCCGTCATCTCGATGTTGCGGGTGGCACCGGCGATGTCGCTATGCGCGTGCTCGAAGCGGGCGGTGAAGGCACACACGCGACCGTTCTCGACATCAACGGCGAAATGCTGGCCGTCGGTCGCGAGCGTTTGGAGAAACACGTCGCGCTCGGCGCTGCGGAGTTCATCGAGGGGAATGCGGAGTCGTTGCCGTTTCCGGACAAGCAGTTCGACGCCTACACGGTCGCATTCGGCATTCGCAACGTGCCGCGCATCGATGCGGCGCTCAGCGAAGCGTATCGCGTGCTGAGGCCGGGCGGACGCTTTCTGTGTCTCGAGTTTTCCCAGGCCGATGTGCCTGGCCTCGACAAGGTTTACGACCTCTATTCGTTCAACGTTATTCCGGCGATGGGACAGGCTATCGCGGGCGATGCGGAGTCGTATCGCTATCTCGTCGAGTCGATCCGCCGTTTTCCGAAGCCGCCGGTCTTTGCCGAGATGATGCGCAAGGCCGGTTTCGCACGCGCGACATGGACGCCGATGACGGGCGGCATCGTGGCGATGCATTCAGGCTGGCGTCTGTGATCGGCATTCTCCACGCTATTCCGATGGTGCGCACCGGTTTCGTCTTCGCGCGCGAGGGCGTGCTGTCACTGATCGATCCCGAGCCGTTGCCGTGGCCGGCCCGCGTTGCCGTCAAGATCGGTCGTATCTTCGAACGCAAGACCGACGCTGCAAGCGGCATACGTTTGGCGAAAGCGCTAGGCCGGCTCGGGCCGACTTACGTGAAGCTCGGACAGTTTTTGGCGACGCGGCCGGATGTGGTTGGTGTCGCGCTCGCGCGCGATCTCGAAACGCTGCAGGATCGCATGGCGCCGTTTCCGCAAGCCGAAGCGGAGGCGACTGTCGCGCGCGCGTTAGAGCGTCCGGTGCGCGAGGCTTACACGACTTTCGGTCCGGCCGTTGCGGCTGCGTCGATTGCGCAGGTGCATCGTTGCGATGTCGCGACCGAGGACGGGCCGAAGACGGTTGCCGTTAAAGTCTTGCGCCCCGGCGTCGCGAGCTTGCTGCGCGGCGATCTCGTCCGTTTCGATTACTTCGCGCGCCAGGCGGAAGCGCGCTCGGCAGAAGCGCGGCGGCTGCGTTTTGTCGAGACAGTCGACACGCTCGCGCGGTCGGTCACGATCGAGATGGATTTGCGGCTCGAAGCCGCTGCGCTGTCCGAGATGGCAGCAAACACGAAAGATGACGAAGGCGTGCATATTCCGGCGGTCGATTGGGATCGCACTGCGCGCGAAGTGCTGACCACCGAGTGGATTACGGGCGTCAAGCTGTCGGATCATGCCGCGCTGACGGCGCAAGGCATCGACGTGCCGAAGCTTGGCCGGACGCTGATGCAGACGTTCTTGCGTCATGCTTTGCGTGACGGCTATTTCCACGCCGACATGCATCCGGGCAATCTGTTCGTCGACGCGCAAGGCCGCATCGTTTTCGTCGACTTCGGCATCATGGGGCGGCTCGGCTTGAAAGAGCGCCGTTTCCTCGCCGAGATTCTGTACGGCTTCATCACGCGCAATTACCGGCGGACCGCCGAGGTGCATTTTGAGGCCGGCTACGTGCCGCCGCATCATTCGGTCGAGAGTTTTGCGCAGGCGATCCGTGCGATCGGTGAGCCGATCCACAATCGCAAGGCCGAAGACATCTCGATGGCGAAGCTGCTCACCTTGCTGTTCGAGGTGACGGGCCTGTTCGACATGCGCACGCGGCCTGAGTTGTTGCTCCTGCAGAAGACGATGGTCGTCGTCGAGGGCGTCGCACGTTCGCTCGATCCGAAGCTCGATATGTGGACGACGGCGGAGCCGGTCGTGCGCGAATGGGTCGAGCGTCATCTCGGCCCGGCCGGCATGATCGAAGGCGCCGCCGGCAACGCATCCGAACTCGGCAAATTCCTCGGCCAAGTTCCGGCGCTGCTGTCGCGCGGCGTCAATGTGCTCGATCAGCTCGATGCGGCGACGCGCAACGGGATCACGCTATCGCCGGACACGATCGCGGCGATCGGCGCGGCGGAAGCGCGGCGGAATCGCGGGACCGTGTTCGTCCTTTGGGTGATCGCCGCGCTGCTTGCGATCATGGTATGGTGGCGCTGATGACGCTGACCGGGAAACGCATCCTCCTCATCATTTCGGGCGGGATCGCGGCTTACAAAAGCCTCGACCTGATCCGGCGGTTGCGCGAGCGCGGCGCGAAGGTCCGCGTCGTGATGACGGCGGCCGCGCAGGAATTCGTGACGCCGCTTGCGGTCGGCGCGATTGCGGGCGAGCGCGCATTCACGGACATCTTCAATCAGACCGACGAGTTCGATATCGGGCATATCCGCCTGGCACGCGACACGGACATCGTCGTCGTCGCGCCCGCGAGCGCCGATCTGATGGCAAAGGCGGCGAACGGGCTCGCCAACGATCTTGCTTCAACCGTGCTCGTCGCGACCGGCGCGCCGGTGCTGATGGCGCCGGCGATGAATCCTTATATGTGGGCGCATGCCGCGACAAAGCGGAACGCCGCGCAGTTGCTAAAAGACGGCGTGACGTATGTCGGCCCAAATGCGGGCGAGATGGCCGAGAGCAACGAGAAGGGCGTGGGCCGGATGGCTGAGCCACTCGAGATCGTCGCGGCGGTGGAAAAGTTGCTCGGCGGCGCGGTCGGCAAAGGTCCGCTCGCCGGCAAGCATGTGTTGATCACGTCCGGGCCGACGCATGAGGCGATCGATCCGGTGCGCTACATCGCGAACCGTTCGTCCGGCAAGCAGGGCCACGCGATTGCGGCGGCGGCTGCTGCGGCCGGCGCGCGCGTCACGTTGGTGTCGGGGCCGGTCGGTGTTGCCGATCCGGCCGGCGTCGCGGTCGTGAAAGTACAAAGCGCGCGCGAGATGGTGGCGGCGGTCGAAAAGGCGCTGCCGGCCGACATCGCGATTTTCGCGGCGGCGGTCGCGGACTGGCGCGTCGACAACGAAGGCGGCCAGAAGATCAAGAAGAAGGGCGGCAAGCCACCGTCGCTGACCTTCGTCGAGAATCCCGACATCCTCGCGACGATCGCGCAGCGCAAGGCGAAGCGGCCAAAGCTCGTGATCGGCTTTGCGGCCGAGACCGAGAAGGTGATCGAGCACGCGCAGGCGAAGCTCGCGCGCAAAGGCTGCGATTTCATCGTCGCCAACGATGTTTCGCCGACGGGCGGCGCGATGGGTGGCGACACCAACCGCGTGCATCTTGTCTCGGCCAAAGGTGTCGAGACGTGGCCCAGTCAGTCGAAGAGCGATGTCGCGCGGCAGTTGGTTGCCCGCGCCGGTGAGATGTTGGCCAAGAAATGACTTCCGTGGACGTAAAGATCATGCGCCTGCCGCACGGGCAGGACCTTCCGCTGCCGGCGTACCAATCGGCGCTGGCGGCCGGGTTCGACCTGCATGCGGCGGTGGCCGCCGATGCGCCGATGTCGATTGCGCCGGGCGAATGGGCTGCGGTTCCGACCGGACTTGCCTTCGCGCTGCCGCCCGGCACCGAGGCGCAGGTGCGTCCGCGCTCCGGGCTGGCCGCGAAGCAGGGGCTCACGGTGCTGAACGCGCCGGGGACGATCGACGCCGATTATCGCGGCGAGGTCAAAGTCTTGCTGATCAACCACGGGAAAACACCGGCGCTGATCGAGCGCGGCGCCCGCATCGCGCAGGTGGTCATCGCGGCCGTGCTCTCCGCTCGGTTGATCGAGGCCGAGACGTTGGATGAGACGGCGCGCGGGACTGGTGGGTTCGGTTCGACCGGCGTTACGACACCTCCGGCCAGCGCCATTTAGTGGCGTTTGAGCCGCTGTCCCCGCTCATTTTTCAAGTTCACGATCTGGACTCTTAACGACCCTGAAACCTCCGGTTACATTGCTGTGATTCGGGGGACGAGCGGCCGTTCCCCGCAAGGCGATCTGCGGATTGTAGCGCGGACGTAGATCGCAAGAGGGGCATGAGGCATGGCCATCCCGGCCAATCGCGGGAGCGCATCTGCACGACTGATGGCATCGACAGGGCTCGCCTGGCTGACTCAGCAGGGCGGGGCCTTTGCGGCGTCCGTGCAGGCAAGCGATCCCGGCTTCATATCCAGCCTCGGACTTGTGTCGCGGCAGGCCGTGATCGGCTCCGCGCTGATCATCGGCGCTGCGAGCTTTGCAACACTCACTGCGATTATTCTGGTGCGTTCGCGCGCGCGGCTTTCCGCCGCCGAAACGAAGGCGCGCGCCGAAGGGGCTGCATTGCGCGCGGAGGCCGACCGCGCGGTCGCGTTGCTCAGCAGCGAGCCGCAAGTCTATGTGTTGTGGGAAGCCGGTCGCGACGAGCCCGATTTCATCGGCGATGTCAGCGCGATTACGGCGACGCCCATTCCGCGCCGCGTGCTGACTTTCGGCAGTTGGCTGCCGCCCGAGCAGGCGCGCAATCTCGAACAAGCCGTCGCAACGTTGCGCTCACGCGGTGAAGGCTTCCGCATGATGACGCCGACGCTGGCTGGGCGCTACGTCGAGGCGGAAGGCCGCGCTATTTCGGGCCGCGCCATTTTGCGGCTCAAGGATGTCGGCGGCCTGGAGCGTGCGCTGGCTGAATTGCGCGACGCGCACCAGCGCCTTATCGCCGATATCGAGCCGGTGCGCATGCTGCTCGACGCAATCCCGGCGCCGCTATGGGCGCGCGACCGCGAAGGCCATATCATTTGGGTCAATCCGGCATACGCCGCAGCGGTTTCGTCGCCGACATCCGACGACGTGCTGAACCGACAAGTCGAATTGCTGGATCGTCCGGCGCGCGAGGAGTGGCAGCGGGCGCATGCGGGCGGACAACAATTCGCGTTGCGCACGCCGGTGGTTATCGCAGGCCGCCGCCGGCTCTTCGACGTGCTCGATCTGCCGTCGGATCGCGGTAGCGCTGGTATCGGTCTCGACGTCACCGAAGTGGAGAATATGCGCGACGAGATCGCGCAGAAGGTCCAAGCACACAACCGCACGCTCGATCAGCTGCCGACCGCTGTCGCGGTATTCGGCGCGGATCAGCGCGTGACGTTTACCAATGCGGCCTATCGCACGTTGTGGGATCTCGACGCGAGCTTCCTCGATCAAAACCCGACGGACGGAGCGATCCTCGACAAATTGCGCGCAGCGCGGAAACTTCCCGAGCAGCTCGATTTCCGTCAGTGGCGCAAGCAACTGCACGAAGCCTATCGCGCGGTCGAGCCAGGCGAGCAACTCTGGCATCTGCCGGACGGCAAGACGCTTCGTGTCGTGACGACCCCAGATCCGGGTGGCGGCATCACTTACGTGTTCGACGACGTGACGGAGCGGCTCGATCTCGAGCGTCGTTACGACGCCGTGATGCGCGTGCAAGGCGAGACGTTGGAGAATCTCTCCGAAGCGCTCGCGGTGTTCGGCAGCGACGGACGCTTGCGGCTCTTCAACGCGGCGTTTTCGCGCATGTGGAAGATCACGACGGCGCAACTCGCCGGCCGTCCGCATATCGAGAGCGTCATCTCATGGGCCGCGCCGCTCTATCGCGATGCCGAGTGGTGGGGCGAATTGCGCACCGCCGTCACGGGCCTCGAACGCAGGGAGACGCTTGCGAGCCGGCTCGAGCGGACCGACGGCGCGGTGCTCGATTGTCAGACCGTACCGCTGCCGGATGGCTCGACGCTGGTCTGCTTCCTCGACGTCACTGACACCGTCAACGTCGAGCGCGCGCTGCGCGAGCGCAACGATGCGCTGGTCGCCGCCGACGATCTCAAAAGCGACTTTGTGCATCACGTGTCGTATGAGTTGCGTACGCCGCTGACCAACATCATCGGCTTCACGCACCTGCTGCATGACGACACGACCGGTCCGCTGACCGGCAAACAGCGCGAGTATCTTGGCTATATCTCGTCATCGAGCGGCGCGCTGCTGGCCATCATCAACGACATTCTGGATCTTGCTTCGATCGATGCCGGCGCGATGAAGCTCGACGTCGGCGCGGTCGATGTGCGCAAGACCATCGCGGCTGCGGCCGAGGGCCTGCAGGACCGCCTCAACGAGCGTTCGTTGCGTCTCGAGGTTCTCGCGGATGAGAACATTGGCGCGTTTCCGGCCGACGAACGGCGGGTGCGGCAGATTCTCTATAACCTGCTCTCTAACGCCATTCAGTTCTCTCCACCCAATGGTACCATTCGCCTTGTGGCCTCACGCAACAACGAGCAACTCGCGTTGACTGTCGAGGATCACGGCAAAGGCATTCCGGCAGAACAACTGGAGCGTGTGTTCAACCGCTTTGAGACAGATTCCCGCGGTTCCCCGCACCGTGGTGCCGGCCTAGGTCTTTCCATTGTCAGGTCTTTTGTGGAATTACATGGGGGAAGGGTCGACCTCACATCGGTGGAAGGCCAGGGGACAACAGTTACGTGTATCTTTCCGCTGAAGCTTCGCGACGCGGCCGAGTAAAGGCGTCATGCTCACCATGATGCAAAACGCCGGCACCGAAATCGTCTTGGCCGACGAGGATGCTACGCGTCGGCTCGCAGCAGATTTGTCGCCGGCCATTGGGCCGGGCGATCTCGTCGCGCTGTCCGGCGATCTCGGGGCCGGCAAAACGGCGTTTGCGCGTGCGCTCATCCGGCATCTCGCCGGAGAAGAGAGCATCGAAGTTCCGAGCCCGACCTTCACGCTCGTGCAGACCTACGATCTCCCGCAGTTCCCTCTGGTGCACCTCGATCTCTATCGGCTCGGTCACGAAGACGAGTTGCTTGAACTCGGCATCGACGAACTGTTTGCCGGCGCTGTGACGCTGGTCGAATGGCCGGATCGCGGCGGCAGCCAATTGCCGACGCCGCGCATGTCAATCCACTTCGCGATGGCGCCGGAGCTTGGACCGCAATATCGCCGCGTGACACTCGATATCGCGCCGCCGGTTCCCGAAAATATCGCGAAGCTGCTGACTTTCCAGCGCTTCCTCTCGGAGGCAGGTTTCGGTTCGGCCGAGCGTGTGCGTCTGCAAGGCGACGCGTCGACGCGTATTTACGATCGCCTCGTCGATGGCGAGCGCAGCGCAATTCTGATGATCGCACCGCGGCGGCCTGACGGCCCCATCGTGCGCGACGGCAAGCCGTATAGTCAGATCGCGCATCTCGCCGAGGACGTGACGCCATTCGTTGCGATGGCGCGCGGCTTGCGCGAGCGCGGGCTCGCAGCGCCTGAGATCATGGCGGCCGATCTCGATGCAGGGCTGCTGGTGCTGGAAGACTTCGGCAACGAGCCGGTTGTCTCCGGCAATCCTCCGTCGCCGATCGACGAGCGCTATGCGACCGCGATCGACGCGCTGGTGTCGCTGCATGCGCACGATTTGCCCGGCACGCTTCCGGTTGCGCCGGGCGTGCAGCATCGCATCCCGCGCTACGACATCGACGCGATGATGATCGAGGTCGAACTGTTACTCGATTGGTATTTGCCGCAGCAAAGCAAGCAGGCGACCGACGAGCAGCGCGAGGAGTATGTCGCGCTATGGCGGGAAGCGCTCGAGCCGGCGATGAACGCGCCGGCGACCTGGGTGCTCCGTGATTTCCATTCGCCGAATTTGATGTGGCGCGAAGAGCGCCAGGGGCTCGACCGGCTCGGCATTCTGGATTTCCAGGACGCGCTGCTCGGGCCGGCGGCTTATGACGTCGTTTCGCTTCTGCAGGATGCGCGCGTCGACGTGCCGCTTTCGCTCGAAGACACGCTGATCAGCCGCTACATGAAGGGGCGGCGGGCCAGCGATCGTGAGTTCGATCTGGTTCAGTTCGTCGAGCTTTACGCGCTGATGGGCGCGCAGCGAGCGACAAAAATCGTGGGTATTTTTGCCCGCCTCGATAAGCGCGACGGGAAGCCGCAATATCTCCGTCATCAACCGCGCGTATGGCGCAATATGCGCCGCTCCCTGGCGCATCCGTCGCTGGCCAAACTCAAGGCCTGGTACGACGAGAATGTACCGCCGCTGAAGGCTTGAGGCCCCATCCTGACGTGGCTGGCCGGGGGCAGTGTGCTAGCCTTCGACCTCTAGAATCACGGAACCGAAGAATAATGACCGACACTTCGCGGCCTCGCCGCGCCATGGTGCTGGCGGCCGGGCTTGGAACCCGGATGCGGCCGCTGACCGAGACGATGCCGAAGCCCCTCGTGAAGGTGGGCGGCCGCGCGCTGCTCGACCACATGCTCGATCGCTTGGCCGATCAGGGCGTCGAAGAGGCGATCGTCAACGTCCACTATCTGGCCGACCAGATCAAAGCGCATACGGCAAACCGCAAGAAGCCAAAGGTCACGATCTCGGACGAGAGCGGGCAAATTCTTGGCACCGGCGGCGGAGTCGTCAAAGCGCTGCCGTTGCTCGGTAACGCGCCGTTCTTCCACGTCAATTCGGACTCGATCTGGATTGAAGGGCCGAAGCCAAATCTCGAACGCATGGCCGGCTCATTCGACCCCGCGAGGATGGACGTACTGCTGCTGATGGCGGCGACGGCGACCAGCATCGGCTATGACGGGCTCGGCGACTACGCAATGCTGACCGATGGGTCGCTGCAGCGGCGCAAGGAGCGTCTGGTCGCGCCGTTCGTCTATGCGGGTGTTGCGGTGCTCTCACCGAAGCTGTTTGCGGATGCGCCGCAGGGCGAATTCTCGTTGACGAAGCTGTTCGACCGCGCCGAAGAAGCCGGTCGCCTGCACGGCCTGCGCATGGAAGGCACTTGGATGCATGTCGGAACGCCGGACGCGATCGCCGAGGCAGAGCGGGCGGTTCTGCTGAGTTCGGCTTGAGATCGTGATGGCGCGGCGCCCGCGCATTCTATCGATCCCAGCGTCGGCACCGTTTCTGCCGACGCTGATCGAGGCGTTGGCGAGCGACAAACTGTTCGCGGATTTTCCGACCGCCGGCGATCCGCTCTCGCTCAATCGTGCGACGATCTATCTGCCGACGCGGCGCGCTTGTCGTCTCGCGCGTGAAGCGTTTCTGCGACGCGGCGGAACGGCGGTTTTGCCGCGGTTGATCGCGATCGGCGACGTCGACGAAGACGAACTCGTATTCGCGGACGCAGGTCGCGCAGAAGCGCTGACGGTGCCGCCGGCGATTTCCCCGCTGGAGCGGCGGCTGGTTCTTGCCGGGCTAGTTGAGAAATTTGCCAACGCGAAGGAGATCGCGAGCGGCGACGCTCCACTGATCACCGGTACGCCCGCGCATGTTCTCGATCTCGCCGACGCGCTGGCGAGACTGATCGACGACATGGTCACGCGCGATGTCGACTGGAAGCAGCTCGACAAGCTGGTGCCTGACGATTTCGATCCGTACTGGCAATTGACGCTGAGATTTCTGGGGATCGCGGGCGAAGCGTGGCCGGCTTTCCTGAAGGAGCAGGGGCTCGTCGATCTCTCGACGCGACGCGACGCGCTGCTGGCTGCAGAGGCCGAGCGTTTGCGGAACCGCGCGCCGGGGCCTGTCATCGCGGCGGGTTCAACCGCATCGATGCCCGCGACGGCGCGCTTGCTCGCCGAAATCGCACGGCTGCCGCAAGGCACCGTTGTGCTTCCGGGCCTCGATCTCTCGCTCGACAATGAGTCGTGGAGCAAGATCGGCGGGACGCCGCCGGGTTTCTCCGACCCGAGCGTCGCGCATCCGCAATACGGCATGTTTGGCTTTCTCAATCTCGTCGGCGTCGAGCGCGACGAGGTGGAAGAGCTTGTCGCCGCGCCGCTGGCGATCCGGGATAAGTTGGTCAGCGAAGCGCTGCGTCCCGCGGCCGCGACGGAACATTGGGCGACGCTCGATGGCGGCGATGCGCTGGCGGCGGGATTCGACGATGTCGCCGTGATCGAGACCGAGACGGTGGAGCAAGAAGCGCTCGCGATTGCGGTCGCGCTGCGCGAGGCGATGGAGGATCCCAAACGCACCGCCGCGCTGGTGACGCCGGATCGCACGCTGGCCCGCCGCGTCAAAGCAGCGCTCGCGCGTTGGCGCGTGCCGGTCGAAGATTCCGGCGGTGAGGCGTTGTCGGAATCGGGCGCCGGGATTTTCGCGCGGCTTGCCGCGACGGTGGCGTTGCGCGGCGCCGAGCCGGTGCCGCTGCTCGCGCTGGTCAAACATTCGCAGTTTCGCCTTGGCCGCGGTGAGGGCGGTTTTGCCAAAGCCGCCGTCGCGCTCGAGCGTGCAGTGCTGCGCGGCCCGCGACCCGCGGCAGGCAGTGCGTCGTTGATTCAGGCGGTGGCTTTGCTGAGAGCCGATATCGATGGCGGAAAAGTGCACCGCGCCGACCAGCGTACAAAGCTCGACAAATGGCAGTTTGACGCTGCGGACGAGTTGGCGACAGCTCTCCATGCTGCGCTAGAACCGCTGGAGTCGTTGGCCGGTCAGCAGTCTTCACTCGCCGACTTCGCGGCGCGGCATCGTGCCGTGCTCGATGCGCTCAGCGATCACGATGACGGCGAGGCGGAGCTGATCGATACGGCACTGGCGGAACTTGCCGAATCCGGCGCCGCGCAGTCATTCCGCATGCCGGCGTTTGAGTACCCGGCCTTCTTCGAGCGTGTGCTCGCGGGTCGCGTCACCCGTCCGCCGGAGGACCGCACGGCGCGCGTGCGGATTTTCGGTTTGCTGGAAGCGCGATTGCAGACGGTCGATCGTCTCGTGCTTGGCGGTCTTGTCGAAGGCGTGTGGCCGCCGCAGATGCAGTCGGACGCGTGGCTCAGCCGACCGATGCGGCAGCAGCTTGGGCTCGACCTGCCGGAGCGCCGCATCGGCCTCACGGCGCACGATTTCGCGCAAGCGCTTGGTACACGCGATGTGATCATGACGCGCTCGATGAAAGTCGGCGGGGCGCCGACCGTGCCGTCGCGTTTCACGCAGCGGCTGCAAGCTGTGCTGGGCGAAGGCCCATGGAAGCTTGCGCTGCAGCGTGGCGAGAAATATCGCGCGTGGGCGCGTTCGCTCGATATGCCGGAAACGATCGCGCGGATTGCGGCACCGGAGCCGAAGCCGCCGCTCGCCGCGCGGCCGACACGATTCAGCGTCACGGAAATCGAGGAGTTTTTGCGCGATCCATATTCGATTTACGCAAAGCGCGTGCTTGGGCTTGCGAAGCTCGACCCGGTCGATACCCCGCCGGGCGCGCGCGACCGCGGCAGCGCGGTGCATAACGCGATTGAAGATTTCACCGATCTGTATGCGGACGGATTGCCGAGTGATCCCTACGCTGAATTGATCAAGCTTGGGCGCAAAGCATTCGAGCCTCTGGCGGCGCATCCCGATGCGCAAGCGTTTTGGTGGCCACGTTTTCTGCGCGTCGCGCGCTGGTTCGCCGAATGGGAGCCGGCGCGGCGTGTTGATGTCGATACGGTGTTCGCCGAGAAGCGCGGCGAACTCGAATTCCTGATCGGCGATCGCATGTTCAAGTTATCGGCGCGCGCCGATCGCATCGAGAAGCGCCGAGACGGTTCTTTTGCGCTGGTCGACTACAAGACCGGCAACGCTAAGGGCGCGAAGGAGGTGCTGAGCGGTCTTGCGCCGCAGCTCACGCTCGAAGCCGCGATCGCGCAAGGCGGCGGCTTCGAAGATGTGCCGGCTGGATCGAGCGTGACGGGGCTCACCTACGTGCAGCTCAAGGGGCAAGAGCCGCCGGGTTTGGTGCGTGAACTCTCCGAAGAGGAGACTTGGAAGAAAACGTCGCCGGATGCTGAAGCCGTGCGCGCGTTCGAAAATTTAAAGCAATTGCTGCTGCGGTTCGAGGACGAGAAGCAGCCGTATCTCTCGCGCTCGCGGCCCCAGTTCCGCCAACGCTACGGCGATTTCGATCTGCTCGCGCGCGTGCGCGAATGGTCGGCGACCGGCGGCGTGGTCGAGGAAGAATAGATGGCGGCGCCGAAGAAAATTCCCGAGAAGTTGGAGGCGGCGCAGTTTAAGGCGTCGGACCCGGCCGGCTCGGCTTGGGTGTCGGCCAATGCGGGTTCCGGCAAGACTTACGTTCTTGCGCAGCGCGTGACGCGTCTGCTGCTCAATGGCGTCGACCCGTCGAAAATCCTTTGCCTTACCTTCACGAAAGTCGCGGCCGCAAATATGGCACTGCGCGTTTTCAAAACGCTCGCCTCGTGGACGACGATGGACGACGCGAGCTTGCGCGCCGAGATCGGCAAGATTGAGCGCAAGCCGCCGGATGCGGCGCGTCTACTGCGCGCGCGCCGCTTGTTCGCCGAGACGCTTGAGACGCCGGGCGGTTTGAAGGTTCAGACGATCCACGCTTTCTGCAGTGCGCTGATGCATCAGTTCCCGTTCGAATCCGGAGTTTCGGCCGGGTTCGAGGTGATGGAGGAGCGCGCACAGGATGAATTGATCAATCTGCTGCGCATCGAGGTGTTGCTCGAGGCGGCGCAGAAGCCCGGTACAGGTCTCGCGACTGCGCTTTCGACGGCGTTGATCGTCGCGGCCGACATTACCTTCTCGGATGTGGTGAAGCAGGCCGTGATGCGCCGCTCGGCCTATGAGGCATGGCTCAAACGCGCCGAGAGCGCCGAGGCTGCGCTTGAAGAGCTTAACGTGACGTTCGGCGTTGCGGCGAACGATACAACGGACGTCATCGATGCGGAGATCTTGGCGCGCGGACTGCCGCGCACCGATTGGGCGAATGCTGCCGCAGTGTTCGCGGAAGGCTCTGAATCCGACAAGAAACAGGGCGCACGCCTGCGCCGTGCCTTGTCCAACGGCGGCAGCGGTCTCGACGATTATCTCGATGTCTTCTGCACCGAAGATGGCATGCGCAAGAGCCTGGCCACGAAAGGGCTCGCAGCCGACTATCCGGAATTGATGGCTCGGCTCGATGTCGAGAAGGAGCGACTTGCCGGACTGATGGAGCGGCGTCGCGCGATCGTCGCGCGCGATCGTGCGGCTGCGCTGGCGACGGTGACATTCGAGATCGTCACGCGGTATCGCAGTGAAAAGTCGCGGCGCGGCTTGCTTGACTACGATGACCTCATCGAGAAGACGCGCGCGTTGCTCGACGCTTACGGATCGGCCTGGGTGATGTATCGTCTTGATCTCGGCATCGACCATCTCCTCATCGACGAAGCGCAGGATACAAGCCCTTCGCAGTGGGACGTCATTACGATGCTGACAGCGGAATTCTTCGCGGGCCAAGGCGCGCGCGCGCATGTCCGTCGCAGCATCTTCGCGGTGGGTGACGAGAAGCAATCCATCTATTCGTTTCAAGGGGCGGCGCCACATCTGTTCGACGAGAAGCGGCAGCACTACGAGAAGCTTCACAAGCGCGCGAAGCTGACGTTCTCGCGCGTGCCGCTACGGCACTCGTTCCGTTCGACTGTCGACGTGCTCGGCGCGGTCGACGAAGTATTCAAGGATCCGCGTGCACATGCGGGTCTCGCGCATGATCCGGTCGCGACGCTGCACGAAGCAGTGCGCGCCGACGCTCCCGGGAGCATCGAGATTTGGCCGCTGGCCGATCCGCCCGAGCGCAAACAGCCTGAGCCGTGGGATGCGCCATTCGACGCGGTGAGTGAAGAGAGCCCGCCGGTTATTCTGGCGCGGCGTATCGCGCGTTATGTCGCGAGTGCAATTGCAGCAAAAGAGCCGGTCGAGGCGCGCGACGGCGCGCCGCTACGTCCCGGCGATATTTTGATTTTGGTTCGCCAGCGCGGGCCGTTGTTCGAAGCCGTGATCCGCGCGCTGAAGGTCGCGAATGTCGAGGTCGCGGGCGCTGACCGCCTCGTACTCACGGACCATATCGCCGTGATGGATTTGATGGCGCTCGCCGACGCGTTGCTGATGCGCGATGACGATCTCGCGCTCGCCGAAGTGCTGAAGAGTCCGTTGTTCGGTTTCGACGACGATGCGCTGTTCGCACTCGCATATGGGCGCGGAAAAAAGCCATTGCGCGATGTGCTCGACGGCGCGGCGGACCCGCGTTTCGCCAAAGTCGCTGCGCGATTCAAAGAGCTGGAACAATGTGCGCGTAGCGAAGGCGCTTTCGATTTTTACGCGCGCCTGCTCGGCGCGGATGGCGGTCGCCGGCAAATCCTCGCGCGACTTGGTCACGAGGCCGACGACGCGCTGGACGAGTTTCTTGCGCTGGCGATCGACTATGAGCGGAACAATCCGCCGTCGCTGCAAGGGTTTGTCGCGTGGCTGAGGGCCGCGAATGCTGAAGTCAAACGCGACATGGACGTCGCGCGCGACGAGGTGCGCGTGATGACGGTGCACGGCGCGAAAGGTCTCGAAGCGCCGATCGTCATTCTGGCCGACACGACGAATCTGCCGCGTGGACCGGAGCCGAGCATCGTGTCGGCGACGGCGCGCGAGGACTCGCCGTTGCTGTGGCTCGGGCGCAAACAAGAAGATGCCGCTGCGGGCAATGCGGCACGGCTCACGGCGCATCGCGCCGCCGAGCACGAGCATTTGCGGTTGCTCTACGTTGCGATGACGCGTGCACAAGACAAACTGATCGTTTGCGGCGCGCGGCGGCAAAAGAAGAACCCGGAGAACTGCTGGTACGATCTCGTCAGCGAGGCGTTGAAGCCCGGCGCGGTCGAGCGGCGTGCGCCGGATGGCGAGATCGTTTGGCGCTGGCAGAAGTCGCCGGAATTGCTTGGATTGCCACGGCCGAAGCCTGTGGTCGTTACGGCCGCGCCGGAAGCACCGCCGGCGTGGTTGCGTCAACCCATTGCCGCGGCAAGTCAGGATGCGCGCATTTCGCCGTCGCAAGCGCTGGCGAAGCGCCGAGCACGTTCGCCCGAGCAGGAAGCTGCCGCATTGCGCGCGCGTGAGCGTGGCGTCGTCGTGCATCGCCTTCTGCAATCGCTGCCCGATGTCGGACCGGAGCATCGCAAAACGGCGGCGGAGACTTTTCTCGCGCAACGCAGTGCGCTGCTGCCGGCCGAAGAGCGTGCATCCATCATCGCCAACGTGATGAGCATCGTCAGTAATGCTCGGTTCGCGGCCGTGTTCGCACCTGGTAGCCAAGCCGAGGTGCCGCTCGTCGGTACGCTGACGAAGCTGAATGGTGAGACGTTTACGGTCTCGGGTCAGATCGATCGCCTCGCTGTCACTGAGCAGGACGTCTTGATCGCCGACTTCAAAACCGACCGCGATGCCGGCAAAGGCGGCAGCCTTGCGCAATATGCAACGCAGCTCGCGCTCTACCGGGCCTTGTTGGGTCCGCTCTACCCAAACCGCACCATCCGAGCTGTGCTGATTTGGACCGAGACCGCGCAAGCTCAAGAAATCACTGCAGAATTCCTGGATCGCGCGGCGGTGGAATTCGGCTTGGCGGGGTCTTGATTATCGGTAAGGCGATCCCTAGTTTCCGCCTCCCGATGGGTCCTGGCAGATTCCCAATCGCGCTCTATATTCAGGCTTAGAGCGCCGCAAGGTTCGCGCTAAGTTCCGTTCCGGGCACAGCTATTCGATCCGTTGGATCGTTTTTTCGATTCGCCAGTTCTCTGCATGATCGGACAGAGGGCCGGTCGTCCTCTTTCCTGATCACACGCGATGAGGTCGCTATGAGCGTTTCCAAAGTTTCCGATGCGAGTTTCGAGTCCGAGGTTCTGAAGTCGTCGGAGCCGGTGGTCGTGGATTTCTGGGCCGAGTGGTGCGGCCCCTGCAAGATGATCGCGCCGGCGCTGGAAGAAATTTCGGGCGCAATGGCCGGCAAGGTGAAGATCGTGAAGGTCAACGTCGACGAGAATCCGGCGACGGCTTCGAAGTACGGCATCATGTCGATCCCGACGCTGATGATGTTCAAGGGCGGCGAGCTCACCTCGCGTCAAGTCGGCGCTGCGCCGAAGCAGAAGCTCGAGCAGTGGATCAAGGGCGCTGTCGCGTAACGCACTCCGCTCGCTGATATATTTTCGAGTGCCCGGCCTTCGCGCCGGGCATTTTGTTTATGATCGATGCCGAACGACGGCGTCGGTATGGCAAAGCAGAACGAGCACGGGAAGATCATTGCAGCGGCAGCGAAGGCTGCGCTCGCGCCGATTGGATGTGTTCGGAAAGGACAGTCGCGCACTTGGTATTCGGACGAGCGTTATTGGCTCATACTAGTCACGTTTGATCCAAGCGGTTGGGAGAAGGGGACTTACCTCGTCGTTAGCGCGAGCTGGCTTTGGTATGAGAAAGACTATCAAAGCTTCGACCTCGGCTATCGGATCGCGGATTTTGTGCGTTTCGAAAGTGCCAAGCAGTTTCGTCCTATCATGGAGGAGTATGCCGAAAAGGCAGCTCGAGAGGTTGAGCGTTTGCGCCGCGACCTCGCTTTGATTTCAGATATTAGCCGTCAGCTTTTTGCTCTGGTCCCGACAGGTGATTGGCGCAAGGCAACAGGTCCGGATCGCCGTGCTTTCGAGGCAGCTATCGCTGCTGGATTGGCAGACGATTTTGACACGGCCCGAAAGCTTTTTGACAAAGTCGCAACTTGGGAAACCTTCGGCTATGAATCTCAATTCCAACTGAAGTCGAAAGCGGCACATATCGCAGCCTTCGTTGGAGATAGACATCGCTTCCGAGCAGAGATTCAGCGCGTCATCAACGTACAACGCCGCCGGTTCGGACCATCCGAAGATTCTGCGCTAGTTCACGATCGCGATACAAACGCGCAATGACGTGTCCGATGATGCGCTTTGCTGGGCGAGATTTGATGGATGCTCCGCGAATGACATTCAATTCAATAATTGGCACCCACCGATCCACAACGCCCGCGTTGGACCGAATATCTCTCGCTCTGGCGGGCGAAATTTCGGCGTTTCCAGTCTTCACATCGTAGATTGCAAGAGTCTGTCCAGTGTCATCTCGGAGCACGACGTCGGTCCGGATGCTGCCGGGCGCTCCGTACCCGATAGGGCCTGCATCGCGGAAGCTTTGTTCGACATCATAGTAGCCGATGCCTTCTATTCCCATTCCCCGGACGGTCCACCCAAAAGCGGTGTGGACCGCAGTGCCGTACATTTGAGGCGTCCATGTTGGGATAAAGTCCATCTTCTCCATGACGTTGCCTAGCGTTTCGCTGAGGGTTCTGGTCGTGCGGTCAATCCTTGGGTCGCCAGTGTAAGCTTTCGAGTAGTCAATATTGACAGACCCGGCCGCGATGTATTCCGCGCCGTCGAGAGACGACGCGCTCTCGTTGTCGATGACGTTGTCGTCGTATTGCGCGGACGCCCCGCCACCGCTCGTCCAGCGACCCAACTCGTCGCGCGGTTGATCGGGATTGAAGTTCTCCTTCAAGGCGAGGAGAAAAGCCGCAAATTTCTCGTCCGCACGAGCCGCAAGGACTTGTTGCTTGAGGGAAATCAGCTCGCGATGCGCGAGCTCCAATTCTCGAAAATGAGTCTGCAAATCACGCCTCCGGTCTAGGAATAATAGACTAAGGCATAATTTCCTAAAAAACAAGCTTACGTCGGCAGCGTTTCGTTTTGCCGCAGGACGTCGCCGGCCAGATAGAGGGAGCCGGTGATCAGGATGCGCGGCGGGGGCGTCGTCTTGAGTTGCGCGGCGCGGTCGAGTGCCTCGGTCAGGCTGAACTTGGCCTCCGCCGCGATGCCGACCCGGCGGGCGGCTTCGACGATCTGCTCCGGCAGCACGGCTTTCTCTGAATCCGGGATCGGCACCGCGATCAAGCGGCGCGCGAGACCCGAGAAGTGCTGCAGGAAGCCGTCGATGTCTTTCGTCGACAGCATGCCCACCACGAGCACCAGCGGACGCGACACGCGCTCTTCGATGTCGGCAAGCGCTGCCGCGATAATGCGGCCGCCGGCCGCGTTATGGCCGCCGTCGAGCCAAAGTTCGGCGCCCGGCGGAATGATCTCGGTGAGTTTGCCGGATGCGATGCGCTGCATGCGCGCCGGCCATTCGGCGGCCGCGACGCCTTTCTCGTAAGCTTCGGTCGGGATGCGCCAGTCTTTCAGCGCGCGTAGCGTCGCGATCGCGGTTCCGGCATTCTCGAACTGATGATGGCCGGATAGGCGCGGCGCCGGAAGATCGAGCAAACCGTCATCGTCCTGATAAACGAGGCGGCCGTTCTCTTCGCCGACGGTCCAGTCTTCGCCGGCGACGAGCAGTGGCGCGCGCGCTTTCGCGGCCGTGCGCTCGATGACGGTAAGCGCTTCGCTCGGCTGTGTCGCCGTGATGCACGGAACGCCCGGACGAATGATGCCGGCTTTCTCAGCTGCGATGAGCGGAATAGTATCACCGAGAAATTCGACGTGATCGCGCGAGATCGGCGTGATGACGGTTGCGGCAGGTTTATCGATGACGGTCGTCGCATCGAGGCGGCCGCCAAGGCCGACTTCGAGCAGCAACACGTCGGCGGGATGCCGTGCGAACAGCAAAAATCCTGCGGCCGTTGTGATCTCGAACTGCGTGATCGCTTCGCCGGCGTTGGCCTTCTCGCATTCGAGGAAGGCAGCGGCGAGTGTTTCGTCGTCAACGATCTTGCCGCCGCCCGGTGCGCCGAGACGATAGCGCTCGTTGATGCGGACGAGGTGCGGCGACGTGTAAGTGTGGACGCGCTTGCCGGCGGCTTCGAGGATCGCGCGCAGGAATGCGACGGTCGACCCCTTGCCGTTGGTGCCGGCCACTTGAATGGCGGGCGGTACGTCGCGCTCCGGATGACCGAGTGCCGCGAGCAGCCGGTGCATGCGCCCGAGCGACAGATCGATCTTCCGTGGATGAAGTTCGGCAAGGCGTGCCGCGATGGCGTCAACGGAATTCATGGCGCCATCGGTGCGATCAAGGCGTCTGCGCGGCGAGCTGGACGAGATCGGCGGCAGGCTTCTCGTGCGTCGGCAGCGAAACGTCGTAGGCCGGAGCCTTCATGAACACGCGGCACAGGCGCGCGAGCGTAGAGCGCATGTCGTGACGATGCACGACCATGTCGACCATGCCGTGATCGAGCAAATATTCGGCACGCTGAAAGCCTTCGGGGAGTTTCTCGCGGATCGTCTGCTCGATCACGCGAGGGCCTGCGAAGCCGATCAATGCGCCGGGCTCAGAGATGTGGAGATCGCCGAGCATCGCGTAAGACGCTGTAACGCCGCCGGTGGTCGGGTTCGTCAGCACGACAATGTAGGGCAGACCCGCCTCGCGCAGCATCTGCACGCCAACCGTGGTGCGCGGCATCTGCATCAGCGAGAGAATTCCTTCTTGCATGCGCGCGCCGCCGGACGAGACGAACAGGATGAATGGCGTCTTCTTCGCCAAGGCTGTCTCGAAGCCGCGGATGATGCCTTCGCCGGCAGCCATGCCGAGCGAGCCGCCCATGAAGTCGAAGTCTTGCACGGCCGCCGTCACCGGCAGCGTCTCGACCTCGCCGTAGCCGATCTTCACGGCGTCCTGCATGCCGGTCTTGGTGCGCGCGTCGCGCAGGCGATCGGCATAACGCTTCTCGTCACGGAAGCGCAGCGGGTCGGTCGCGACCTCCGGAGGGATGATGTCTTCGTAGCGGCCGTTGTCGAACAGCGACTGCAGGCGCGCGGTGGCGCCGATGCGCATGTGATAGTTGGAGCCCGGAATGACGAACTGATTCGCTTCGAGATCTTTGTGAAAGACCATCTGCCCGGTCTCGGGGCACTTCACCCATAGATTTTCCGGAACCTCGCGTTTGAAGAGGTTCTTGATCTTCGGGCGGACGACGTTGGTGATCCAGTTCATCGTGTATCCGTGGTGACGCAAAAAAATTGCGGCTAAATATTCGAGCGAACGTGCCTAATCTAATTGTGCTTTGTGGCGATTTTAACCCGCCACGCACGCGAAAACAGATGGAAAATCAAGCCGAACGAGCGCTGCGCACACCTTCGGCGAGGCTGGACACGAGGCTCGTTACTGCACTCACGGTTTTGCCGTTGCCGCGGCCTTCGGCATCGAGCGTTCCCTTCAGAGCATCGATCAATGCGGAGCCGACGACGACTCCGTCCGCCTTCGACGCGATCGCGCGCGCGTCCTCGGCGGTGCGTACGCCGAAGCCGACCGCAACCGGAAGCTTCGTGTGGCCTTTGATGCGCGCAACGGCTTTGGCCACCGCATTCGCGTCAGGCTTTGCCGTGCCGGTGATGCCGGTGATCGAGACGTAGTAGACGAAACCGGATGTGTTCGCGAGCACGGCCGGCAAACGCTTGTCGTCTGTCGTCGGCGTTGCGAGGCGAATGAAGTTGAGGCCGGCTTTGAGCGCCGGGAGGCAAAGCTCCTCGTCTTCCTCGGGCGGCAGATCGACGACGATGAGGCCGTCGACGCCGGCATCCTTCGCGTCGGCGAGAAACTTGTCGACGCCGTATATGTAGATCGGGTTGTAGTAGCCCATCAGAATGATCGGGGTGGCGGCTTCGTCCTTGCGGAAGGTGCGCACCATGTCGAGTGTCTTGGCGAGTGTCGCGCCGCCTTTCAGCGCGCGTTGCGAGGACGCTTGGATCGCCGGGCCGTCCGCCATCGGGTCGGTGAACGGCATGCCAAGCTCGATCATATCGGCGCCTGCCTTCGGCAGAGCGCGGAGGATTTCGAGCGAAAGTTTTGGGTCCGGATCGCCGGCGGTGAGGAAGGTCACGAGCGCGGCGCGGCCTTGCGCCTTGAGGTCGGCGAGGCGGGTGTCGATGCGGGTGGTCATTAAATTTTGCCTCCGAGCCGGGCGGCGACCGAGTCGAGGTCCTTGTCGCCGCGGCCCGAGAGGTTGACCACCATCAAGTGATCCTTCGGTTTCTTGGCTGCGATCTCCGGCACCTTGGCAAGCGCGTGGGCGCTTTCGAGAGCCGGGATGATGCCTTCGATGCGGCAGAGCTGCTGGAAAGCCTCGACGGCTTCGTCGTCCGTCGCCGAGAGGAAATTGACGCGGCCGACATCGTGTAGCCACGCGTGTTCGGGGCCGATACCCGGATAGTCGAGACCGGCGGAGATCGAGTGCGCTTCCTCGATCTGGCCGTCCTTATCCATCAACAGATACGTGCGGTTGCCGTGCAGCACGCCCGGACGTCCGCCGGCGATCGACGCTGCGTGCAACTTATCGAGGCCATGGCCGGCGGCTTCCACGCCGTAGATTTCGACGCTTGCGTCATCGAGGAAGGGGTGGAAGAGGCCCATCGCATTGGAGCCGCCGCCGATGCAGGCGATCAGCGAGTCCGGAAGGCGGCCTTCGGCCTCCTGCATCTGCACGCGCACTTCATCGCCGATGACGCATTGAAAGTCGCGCACCATGGCGGGGTAGGGATGCGGGCCCGCGACAGTACCGATGCAGTAGAAGGTCGAGCCGACGTTGGTCACCCAATCGCGCAGCGCTTCATTCATCGCGTCTTTCAGCGTGCTCGAACCGGATGTGACCGGAACGACCTTCGCGCCGAGCGCGTTCATGCGCATCATGTTCGGGCGCTGCCGCTCGATATCGACGGCGCCCATGTAAACAATGCATTCGAGGCCGAACTTCGCGCAGAGCGTTGCGGTCGCAACGCCATGCATGCCGGCACCGGTCTCGGCGATGATACGCTTCTTGCCCATGCGCCGCGCCAGCATGATCTGGCCGAGCACGTTGTTCACCTTGTGCGCGCCGGTGTGATTGAGGTCTTCGCGCTTCAGGTAAATTTTCGCGCCGCCGATTTCCTCGGTCAGGCGTTCGGCAAAATAGATCGGCGAGGGACGGCCGACATAATGCTTGAGATGGTGCGTCATCTCGCGCTTGAACGCCGGATCCTTCTTCGCGTCGTTGTACGCCGCCTCGAGCTCGTGGATGAGCGGCATCAGCGTTTCGGCAACGAAGCGTCCGCCATGCATGCCGAAGTGGCCGCGCTCGTCCGGGCCGTTGCGGAAAGAATTCGGGGTCGGCGAAACGTTCATCAAAGTCCCTTTTGGGTCTTGCTCAGGTCACGCCCCGCGCCGCCCGGATGAAAGCCCGGATGCGATCGGGGTCTTTCTCGCCAGGCGCGCGTTCGACACCGGACGAGACGTCGACGCCCGGTGCGTGCGTGATGCGAAGCGCTTCAGCGACATTGTCGGGGTCTAGGCCGCCAGACAGCATGAAGGGCACCTTGGTTTCAACCCCGTGCAGCAAATTCCAGTCGAACGGCACCCCGAGACCGCCCGGACGGGTGGCATCCTTCGGCGGCTTGGCGTCGAAAAGTAGGCGGTCGGCGACGGCCTCGAAAGCCGGAATTGCCGCTAGATCGGCCGCAGTCGCGATCGGCAGCGCCTTCATGACGCGTTTTCCGCTCGATTTGCGGATTTCTGCGACCCGTTCCGGCGTTTCAGAGCCGTGCAGCTGGAGCCAGTCCGGCTTTGCTTCGTCCAGGATCGAGGCGATGGAGGCGTCGTCGGCGTCGACCACCAGCGCGACCGTCTCGGCATGACCACTCGCGTGGGCGATGAAGCGGGCGGCGTCGGCGAGCCCGATGTTGCGGGGGCTCTTCGGAAAGAAAACGAATCCGACCATGTCGGCGCCGGCATCGAGCGCGGTGTCGAGCGTATCGAGGGTCTTCAGCCCGCAGATCTTGACTATGGTGGACATGACGGCGCTGACTTGAGCGATCGGCGCCGTTAGGTCAAGCGATCAGCCGCGCTTCTTCATGAAGGCGGTGCGATCCAGCCCATAGACACGACGGGCATTGCCTTCGAGCACCTTGCGGCGGTCTTCGGCCGAGAGGTTGAGTTTATCGATGTATTTCTTGGTGTCGTCGAAGTGGTGGCCGCTCTGCGGATCGATGCCGCGCACGGCGCCGACCATCTCGGACGCGAAAATGATGTTCTCGACCGGTATGACGCGGAACATCATGTCGATGCCGGCCTGGTGATAGACGCAGGTGTCGAAAAACACGTTCTTGAGCAAGTGCTCTTCGAGCGGCGGCTTCTTCATATCCTGAGCGAGACCGCGGTATCGGCCCCAGTGGAACGGCACCGCGCCGCCGCCGTGCGGGATGATGACGCGGAGCTTCGGGAAATCCTTGAAGAGATCGCCCTGGATGAACTGCATGAAGGCGGCGGTGTCGGCCGCGATGTAGTGCGCGCCGGTGGCATGGAAGTTTGCATTCGCGGAGGCGCTGACGTGGATCATTGCCGGCACGTCGAGTTCCGAGAGCTTCTCGTAGACCGGATACCAATAACGATCGGTCAGCGGCGGATCTTTCCAGAACCCGCCGCTCGGGTCCGGATTGAGATTAACGCCGACGAACCCGTACTGCTTCACGCAGCGCTCCAGTTCTTCGATGCAATTCTTCGGGTCGACGCCAGGCGATTGCGGCAATTGGCCCACGCCGATGAAGTTCTCCGGCATCAGTTGGGTGATGCGGTAGATCAACTCGTTGCACAGCCGAGACCAATCGGCGCTAGTCTCGGCGTTGCCGATGTGATGGCCCATGCCGGAGGCGCGCGGCGAGAAGATCGCAACGTCGGTGCCGCGGTCGCGCTGGAATTTGAGCTGCGGCTGGACGGCTTCGCGTAACTGATCGTCGGTGATCTTCAGGCTCGCCGGGGAAGGCTTCTGGCTTGGATCCTTGAGACCCGCGATTTGCGCCAGACGCCAATCGAGAAAACTCTTCGGTTCGGTCGTGAAATGGCCGTGCGCGTCGATCACGAGTTGTTTGGTGTCCTGCGCGAAGGCCGCGTTTCGCGCCGTCGCCGTGAGAGCGGTCGCGCCGAGGCCAGCCAATATCGTTCGCCGAGAAATCATGGCGTTCTCCCTTTTGCTCACGTTCTTTGCGTGGCGATGCGGCAGGCTAGCACGGTGTTCCGGCGGTTACGGCGTGGAAAATAAGCGGCCAGCCTTGCGCTTCAAGCGACGGAGATCTGCTCCCAGAGCAGGATCGCGGCGGCCAAATCCTCGATCGCGGTGCCGACGGATTTGAAAAGCGTTATCTCGTCTTTGTTTTTCCGGCCCGACGCTTTGCCGCGAGAAAGGTCGAAAAGGTCGCCGCGAATATCTTCGATTTTGAGTAGGCCGGAGACGAGCGGCTGCACGATGTCGCCGGCTTCTTTGGTCGCGCCCGCGCGCGTGTCGACGTAAATCCCGGCACGGCGGATCGTCTCGTCGTCGGCCTCGCGCATCTCGGGCGTGAAGCCGCCGACGAGATCGACATGCGCACCGGGCTTAAGCCACGCGCCTTCGATCAGCGGCGTGCGCGTCAGCGTCGCGCAGGAGACAATGTCGGCATCGCGCACGGCAGCTTCTCGATCGTCCGCGATGGTGATCGCGAAATCTCCGTCGCGCAGCGCGTGTGCGAGTTGTTCGGCGCGCTCGCGGCCGCGGTTCCACAACGTAACGCGGCGGATCGGCCGGACGCTCGCATGTGCGCGCACAAGTTTCGCCGCGAGCGCACCGGCGCCGATCATCGTGAGATGCGATGCATCCTCGTGCGCTAGACTTTTTGCCGCCAGTGCCGAGGCAGCCGCAGTGCGCCATGCGGTGAGCTCGGGTCCGTCGATGACGGCGAGCGGTGCACCGCTGTCGCCGGCGAGCAGGAAGTAGTTGCCGTAAACCGAAGGCTCGCCGCGCGCGACGTTTTCGGGGAACACCGTCACCATCTTGGTGCCGACATAGGGCGTGCCGTCACGCCCCGCGCCCCATGCGGGCATCAGCAACAACGTCGCGTTGTCGGTCGGCCGATCGAGCGTGTGATGATGGCGGACGGGCACCGTGAAGTTGCCGCGAAACGCTGAAGAGAGCGCCGCGATAAGCGCCGGAAACGTCAGTGTTGCTGCTACTTCTTGCGCCGTGATGATGCGCATCAAACGACCGGCGGCGGCAACAGCGGCACTTCGTTGCGCTTCACTTCTGGTTGCAATGCATCGCGCTCGACACGCAACGCGCGCAATTCGGATTCGCTTTGGCGCGCGGCTTTGCGCCAACGGCCTTGGCTGATCCATGTCGCGAGGCTGCCGATCAATACACCGACGACCATCAGCAGAATGATGAGGATGAAAAGTGGAACCGTGACCGAGAGTTCGGGAGCGGCTTCGCCGAACGGATCGAGCGAGACCGTCACGAAGTGGCGGTTCGCTACGGCGAACACCACAAAGATGATGCCGAGCGGCACCACCACGAACATCATGAAAAGCTTGCGTAACATTGAAAGGATCGAGCCAACCTAGATAATGAAAGCGCGAGTCTGGTCGCGAGCGATTGGCGCGTCAATCCTCCGAGCAACTCACTCGTCGTCGCTGTCGTCGTTGGCCGCTTCAGGGTTGTCCTTGTTGAGACGCTCGCGCATCTCTTTGCCTGTCTTGAAGAACGGCACGCTCTTCTCGTTGACGGCAACATGTTCGCCGGTCCGCGGATTGCGTCCCGTTCGTGCAGGGCGTGCTTTGACGGAGAACGCGCCGAAGCCGCGCAATTCAACGCGGTCTCCTCGTGCCATCGCGTTGATGATCTCATCCAATATCGCGTTGACGATGTTCTCGACGTCACGCTGATAAAGGTGCGGGTTCTGCGCAGAGATCCGTTGAACCAATTCGGACTTGATCATTCGGTTGCCGCCCCCTTGGCGCCCCAACAGTCACGTATGACTTTGTATCTTAAGTGATCTTGTCGTTGAATCTTGGGGTTAATTAACCGAAGGGTGCCAAAGCGCCAACAGACCGTCAAGGTTTGCACGGTCGATTGCTTGAACAACTCCGTGGCCCTCGACCCAACGTGCTGCACTGCCAAAACCAAGCGCGTCGAGCGCGCCGACGGTTGCAAGATGCAAAAATGACATGTCGCCGAGGCGTGCTTTGAGCTTCCAATCGCGAATTCGGGTGCTGGCTGGCACTTTCTTCTCCACCGCGAGCCATTCGCGCGCGGTTTGCTCGTTTCCGATGCGGTCGATCAGCTTCAACGCGATGGCCTGACGGCCGGTGAAGACGCGTCCATCTGACGCTTGCGTCAGTTGTGCGGGATCGAGGCTGCGGCGCGTTTGGACGAGTGTCTTAAACCAGTCGAAGGAGTCTTGGACCAGTGACTCGAGTGCTGCGCGCGCTTCCGGGCTTGTTGGCTCAAGGCCATTCGGCGCGGCTTTCAGCGGGGCGGAGCGCACCGTCTCGACATTCACGCCGACGGTGTTGAGCAGCTTAGACACATTCGGAAGTTGGAATAGAACGCCGATCGATCCGACCAGCGACGTGTCGAGTGCGAAGATTTGGTCGCTCGCCATCGCGGCGATGTAGCCACCGGACGCCGCAAGACCATCGACGACCACGACGGTCGGCTTGGCCGCGGCGACCTTACGCAGCGAGTCGTAAAGCTGCTCGGATCCCGCGACGGTGCCGCCGGGGCTGTCGATGCGGACGATGACGGCTTTGGCGTTCGATTTCGCCAGGCGGTCGAGCGCCTCGGTGCGTTCGTCGTCGTTGCGGATCACGCCCTGGATCTTCACGCGTGCGACATAAGCGCCGCCTCGCTCGCCGCTCGCCAAGAACAGGCGCGTCGAGAGCGCAACGATGGCGCCGATCGCGAACACAACCGCGACGACGCGCCAGAAGGTCAATTTGCGCCGCATGCGGCGGCGATCAACGATCGCATCTGCTTCGAGTGACATTGAAAAAATCCCTCGCGAATTTGCGCGGACAGTGACGAGACGCAGGCGTTCCGTCAAGGCTATCGGTTGCGTGAACAAGCCGTTGCGCGATTTCGTCAAATCATTGTGGCGAAAGAAAAATCCGGCGCAAAGAAAAAGCCCCCGGATGCGATCCGGGGGCCCGTTCGTGTTTGCGTAAGCGCGACGCTTACTTGTCGTTCTTGTCGCGCTGCTTGAGGGCGGCGCCGAGAATGTCGCCGAGCGACGCGCCCGAGTCGGACGAGCCGTACTGCGCGATCGCTTCCTTCTCTTCCGAGATTTCCAGTGCCTTGATCGAGACGCTGACCTTGTGCGACTTGCGATCGAACTGGATGACGCGGGCATCGACCTTCTGGCCGACCGCGAAACGCTCCGAGCGCTGCTCCGAACGATCGCGTGCGAGTTCCGAACGCTTGATGAAGGTTTCGAGGTCGGTGCCGATGATCTTCACATCGATGCCGCCTTCCTTCACGTCCGTCACTTCGCAGGTGATGACTGCGCCCTTCTTGAGCTCACCCGACGTTTCGGCAGCAGCGAACGGATCGCCGCCGACCTGCTTGATGCCGAGCGAGATGCGCTCCTTCTCGACGTCGACGTCGAGAACCTGGGCACGCACCATGTCACCCTTCTTGTAGTCGTCGATGACCTGCTCGCCCGGCTTCTTCCAGTCGAGGTCGGAGAGATGGACCATGCCGTCCACGTCGCCGTCGAGGCCGAGGAACAGACCGAACTCGGTCTTGTTCTTGACTTCGCCTTCGACAACCGTGCCGATCGGGTACTTGTCGATGAAGCTTTCCCACGGATTGCGCACGGTCTGCTTGAGACCGAGCGAAATACGGCGCTTGACCGGATCGACTTCAAGCACCTGTACTTCGACTTCCTGCGAGGTCGAAACGATCTTGCCCGGGTGAACGTTCTTCTTCGTCCACGACATTTCCGAAACGTGGATCAGGCCTTCGATGCCCGGCTCCAGTTCGACGAATGCGCCGTAGTCCGTGATGTTGGTCACGCGGCCCGTGAACTTCGCCTGCAGCGGGTACTTGGCATCGATGCCCTGCCACGGATCGTCGAGCAGCTGCTTCATGCCGAGCGAGATGCGGTGCGTCTCGTGGTTGATCTTGATGATCTTGACCTTCACCTGCTGACCGATGTTGAGCACTTCGGACGGGTGATTGACGCGGCGCCACGCAATGTCGGTGACGTGCAGGAGACCGTCGATGCCGCCGAGATCGACGAATGCACCGTAGTCCGTGATGTTCTTCACGGTACCGTCGATGACCTGACCCTCTTCGAGGTTCTGCACCAGTTCCTGACGCTGTTCGGCGCGCGTCTCTTCGAGCACCGTGCGGCGCGAGACGACGATGTTGCCGCGGCGGCGATCCATCTTGAGGATCTGGAACGGCTGCGGCTGATTCATCAGCGGGCCGACGTCGCGGATCGGACGAATGTCGACTTGGCTGCGCGGCAGGAACGCCACGGCGCCGTCGAGGTCGACCGTGAAGCCACCCTTGACCTGATTGAAGATGACGCCCGTGACCTTCTCGTTGGCCTGGAAGGCCTTCTCGAGCTTGCCCCAGCTTTCTTCGCGGCGTGCCTTGTCGCGCGACAGCACGGCTTCACCGAGCGCGTTCTCGACGCGCTCCAGGTAAACCTCGACGGTGTCGCCGATCTTGATTTCGTTCTGACGGCCCGGGCCCATGAATTCGCGCAGGGCGACACGGCCTTCGGTCTTCAAGCCGACGTCGATGATCGCAAGATCCTTCTCGATGCCGACAACGGTTCCCTTGATGACGGAACCTTCAGTCATTTCTCCGGAGCCGAACGATTCGTCGAGCATCGCGGCAAAGTCATCGCGCGTGGGCGAAAAAGAATTGGCAGTAGCCATGAGTTCTCCTGAGCGGCGCGTCGGCAGGTGGGTTCAGATGGCGTTCCGTCGCGCGCGGGCCGAAAGCTCCGCGAACCTTCGGCGACTACTCGATGACGAGCAGGCCGGCGCATTGACCGTGCGTGATGGAACGATTGATTGGTGTTGCGAGCAACGCGCGCAAAGGACGTCGGCGGGCTTCCTCCAATGACGGGAGCCTAAGCTCTCCGGCCCGCCCTGACGGCCTCGACGATATCGATGGCTGCCTGGAACGCCGCGTCTATAGACAAATGCGTCGTATCGAGCAAGTGCGCGTCGTCCGCCTGAATGAGGGGGGAAGCAGCCCGGTTCCGGTCCCGTTCGTCGCGGGCCAGGATGTCGGCGAGGATTTTAGCCGCATCCGGGGCCTCGCCGCGGCCACGAAGTTCCAAAACACGGCGCTCAGCCCTCGCTTCGGGGCTGGCGGTGACGAAGATTTTGACCTCGGCATTCGGGCAGATGACCGTGCCGATGTCGCGGCCGTCGATTACGGCGCCTTTCGGCTGAGCTGCGAAGCGGTGCTGGAGGTCGACGAGGGCTGCCCGGACCTCCGGATAGGCGGAAACCACCGAGGCAGCATCGCCAACCTGGTGCGATTTCAGCGAAATCTCGTCGAAACTCGCTAGATTGAGCGATTTTGCGGCTTTTTCGGCCGCCGTTCGGTCCTGGAGACCTGCGCCGTTGTCGATCACTGACTTGGCGACGCCACGGTACAATAATCCGGTATCCAGGTGCGGAAGGCCGTATTGGGCGGCCAGTTTCTTCGAGAGGGTGCCTTTGCCGGAGGCGGCCGGTCCGTCGATGGCGATGATCATGACAGCTCGGCGCCAAGACCGCGCATCAGTTCCGTGAAGGCCGGGAAGCTGGTCGCTATGAAGGTCGAGTCGTCGACCGTCACGGGCTTTTCGGACGCTAGGCCCAAGACAAGGAACGACATGGCGAGGCGGTGGTCCATGTGGGTTGCGACAGTGCCGCCGCCCGGCGCGGCGCGGCCATTGCCGCGCACGATGAGGTCGTCACCGTCGATCTCGCAATCGACGCCATTCGCTTTCAACCCGTCCGCGGTGGCCGCGAGACGATCGGACTCCTTCACGCGCAGCTCTTTCAGGCCGCGCATGCGCGTCTCACCGGTCGCGAAAGCAGCCGCGACAGCGAGGACGAGATATTCGTCGATCATCGATGGGGCGCGTTCAGCCGGCACATCGACTCCCTTGAGCGTGCTCGCGCGAACACGCAGATCCGCGATGTCTTCGCCGCCTTCGTAGCGCGAATCGAGCGTCTCGATGTCGGCGCCCATCTCGCGCAGCGTCGTGATGAGGCCGATGCGGAGCGGATTGATCATCACGCCTTCGAGCACGACCTCCGAGCCCGGCACGAGCAAAGCGGCGACGATCGGAAAAGCGGCGGATGACGGATCGCCCGGCACGACGATCGGGGCCGGGCGCAGCTCAGGCTGGCCGATGAGTGTTATGCGGCGTCCGTGTTGGCCTTCCGGCAGGCTGACGACTTCGGCGCCGAAGTGGGTGAGCAGGCGCTCGGTATGGTCGCGGCTCGCTTCGTCCTCGATGACGGTGGTCTCGCCCGGCGCGCACAAGCCAGCAAGCAGAACCGCTGATTTGATCTGCGCCGAGGCGACCGGCGTGCGATAGGTGATCGGGATCGGATCGCGCGCGCCTTCGATTACGAGCGGCAAGCGTGTTCCGGATGCTTCTTCGACGGCGCGCGCGCCCATCTGCTTCAGCGGATCGAGAATGCGGCCCATTGGGCGTTTGCGCAGTGACGCGTCGCCATCGAATGCGACGCGGATCGGGCAGCCAGCGACCGCGCCCATGGTGAGGCGCACGCCGGTGCCGGCATTGCCGAAGTCGAGGGTGTTTTTCGGCTGCAGGAAGCCGCCGACGCCGACGCCGCGCACCGACCAGTCACCTTCGCCCTTGCGCACCACGGTCGCGCCGAGGGCCTGGACGGCTTTCGAGGTCGCGATAACGTCTTCGCCTTCTAGCAGGCCGGTGACGGTGGTCTCGCCGACCGCAAGCGCTCCGAACAGCAGCGCACGATGCGAGATCGACTTGTCGCCGGGGACGCGAATGCGGCCCTTGAGGGCGCTGCTGCGGCGCGCCTGCTGCGGCTTCGGGTTGGAATGAGCGTTCAAGATCGGTCCGTTCGGGTCGAGAGTTCTGTGCGGCGCCCTGGTAACACGAGCCTGCTCGCTACGTCATCTCGCCGTTGCGACGCGTAGGGTTTTGGCCCGGACACGGTAGACTGCCGAAACTGCAGTGTTCTGAGGATACTGAGCCCTATTGACAGGGCGCGCCCGTTTGGCCAAGGGATGGCCCCGAATTTCCAAACACCTCAAGGATTGTTGTCTCTTGGCAAAACCCGGGCTCGGAACGAAGCGGCTTTGCCCGCACTGCGGCGCGAAGTTCTACGACCTCGAAAAAGACCCCATCATGTGCCCCAAGTGCGGTTCGGAGGTCGAAATCGTGCTGCCGACCAGCCGTGGCCGGCCGGAGCCGCGCAAAGCAGCGGTCGCCGAATCGGAGCCGGCCGATGAGGCAACGGTGCCGCTCGAGGATGCGGACGCCGAGGAATCGACCGGAAAGGTCGCCAAGGCACCGACCGATGATGACGACGTAGAGGTCGAGGACGACGAGTCGGAAGACGACGACACCTTCCTGGAAGATGAGGAAGATGGCGACGACGATGTCAGCGACATCATCGGTGGCGACATCGACAAGGAAGACGAGACCTAAAGAAAGACTCTTGAGGCGGCACCTGAAATGTGATTTTCAGGGCCGCGCTTTGCACCCCTAGGGCGAAGCAATAGTTTCGGGGCCATAGCTCAGCTGGGAGAGCGCTTGCATGGCATGCAAGAGGTCGGCGGTTCGATCCCGCCTGGCTCCACCAACTTCCCTCGACATGATTCGAGTTTGATCGGGCGATGCGATTGCATCGTGTCGAGCCGCGCGCTCAGCCTTTGAGGTCTTTCTCAAGCTCGTCGATCGCGGCCTGATAGCCCTGCGGCAATTTTCCTTCGGCTTGCAGCCTGCGCAAAATTCCGAGCGCCTCGCGGCGGAACGGTTCGCGAATATCCGATGACGCAGCGTAGTGCCGAAGTGCTTCGGAAAGTTCGAGCTGCGGTTGCAAGGCGTCAGGCGTCAGGACGAGAACTCTGCGCCACAACGCGATGCATTCCTCAAACGCGCTCGCGGCGTTGGTCCAGTCTTTCTGCAGTACGCGCGAGCGGCCGAGGTTGAACAGTGTGTTCGCAACGTTCTGCAGTGCTTCGTCGCTCGCGGGATTTTCCGCGAGATACGGCCGCATAAGGGCTAGCGCTTCTTCGTTTGCACCTTGTGCCTTGCCGTAGTCGCCGCGTTCGACGAGCAGTACGGCGTAGTAGCTCACGAGATAACCGAGTTCGAATTTCTGTCGCGTGTCGGCCGGGTTCGCATTCACGGAATCGCGGAAGAGTGCGATAGCATCGAGCACGAGCGCGACGGCGTCGTCCTGTTTGCCCAGGCTGACGAGGAGTTCGACGACCGGCGGCAGGCGACGACGAAGTTCGTTCTTCCACGTGACGTTGCTCGGATCGATCTCGATGAGGCGGCGAACTATGAGCGAGGCTTCGCGCAGCGAAAGCAGCGCTTTCTCCTTCTCCTGCATCGAGGCGTAGAGCGTGCCGATCTCGACGAGAATGTAGGACAGCTCACGCTGCCAGATCATGTTGCCGGGATCGAGCGTGACCAGTCCACGGCGGATTTCCAGGCTCTCCTGCAGCGATTTCAACGCCTCTGCCTGCTGACCGAGCGCGACCATCTCGGCGCTGGAGTTAGCGAGGATGTTCGAGAGATAGCGCCGCCACGTCGTGTTGCTGGCGTCGAGCGCGATCAGCCGTCGCGCGACCGTCGCGCTTTCGCGATAGTTGGCGAGCGAATCTTGCGGCCGCTTCAGTTGCGAGAGCACGATAGCGTTGGTGTTCAGGCTATCGGTCAGAACACGCAGCGTCGTTTGGTCGTCAGGTGCGTCTTTCGCGAGAGCGCGAGCGAGTTTGACGCTTTCGTCGAGCGCAGTGAGCGACTCCTCGTTCCGGCCTGCGGAGACGAGGGCATAGCCGAGGCTGCGCAGCGCGTCGGCGAGATCGCGGCGCCAGAGCGCTTTGTCGGCTTCGGCTGTGATGAGTTCGCGGCGCAACGCTACAGCTTCGCGATAGGTCGCGATGGCATCGTCGTAACGTCCGCGATCGCGCAGCGTATGGCCTTGGCGATCGAGACAATTGCCGAGCGCCGATTTCATCTCGCTGTTGCCGGGCTCGCGGGCGACAAGGCGGCGTGCGATGGCGACGCATTCTTCGGCACGTTGGAGGGCTTCCGTCGTCTCGCTGAGGTCGAGGTAATTGTCGACGAATGCCGTCAGCATGCGGGCGCGACTGAGCAGCAGGCGTGGGTGATCCGGGTTGATCTTCGCGATCTCGCTGAACTGGCGCTCGATCGTGTTGAGCATGCGCCGCAAAGCGTCGCGCGAGATCGCGAGGTCTTTGAGTTCCTCGGAGATGCGCGTGACTAGCGTATCGGCCTGCGCAACCGCGAGCGTGAAATTGCGCGCGGCGGCTTGCTCGGAGCGCAACGCCGCTTGTTCGGATTTCACCGCCGCCTGTTCGGAGCGAACCGCATAAAATGCCGCGATGCTTGCGGCGATTGCCATCACGCCGAAGACGACGACGGCGGCGCTCATCCAGCGTTGGCGCGCGCCGGCAGCTTTGGCGGAGCGATCGATGTATTGTGTCAGCTCGGGCGGGAGTTCGTCGGCGAAGCGGCTGCGGATCTGCTGCGCTTCAGCGAGCGGGACACCGGAGGCCAAAAGGAATGCGGCGGCGCTGCGGGCGCCTTTCTCGGTGCGCGCGCGGGCGTAGCGGCGCTCCGCCGCGATGAGGTCGGCGCGGACGCGGAAGAAATCCGCATGGTCGGCGACGATTTCGCGGGCGCGGTCCCAGGTCCGCAGTACAGCCTCGTGCGCGAGGCGGATGTGGCGGCCGCCGGTCGCGTCGGCTTCCCGGCTGGTGACGAGGACGCGAGCGCCGACGAGCGCGTCGATCAGCGTTGTAGCGGCTGGATCGGATTTGAAGCTGTCGGTCGCGACTTCAAAGAGGTGCAGCGTGCCGGTCTGCGATTTGTCGCTGGTGTCGACGGCGGCGAGGGCGCGCAGCAAGCGCGGCAGCCGCTCCTGCGCCGCCTTGTCGAGCCCCGCGAAGGTTTCCTCGGCGCGCTCTCCGATCGCACCTTCGAGGCCGCCGAACGAGGCGTAATCGTCGTGGGTGAAGATGAGGTCGCCCGCCTCGGCGGTGGCGAGCGTGCGGCCGTTCGCGAGCAAGCGTTCGCGCATCATGTCGAACAGGCGCGACAGCGTGAACTGTAGCAACGGGAGCATGTCGCGTCCGCTGGCGGCCTGAATGACCACGTCGTCGAGACGGTTCGTGCTGTCCGATACTGCGCCGAAGCTCAAGCCGGCGGCTTCAGCCGGGGCGCGCACGATGTCGGCGATCTCGGCAGGGCCTGGCGTCGTGACGTCGAGCGTTGCGCCACTCTCTTTCAGCGCGAGCAGGCCGGGCGAGCGGGTGAATTCCGCGTAAGCGTCCGAGCGCAGCGTGCCGATAACGCTGACGCGGCCGGTGGCGAGCAGATCGGCGAGGACGGCGGCGAATTGTTCCCGCGTCTCCTCGTTCACGTCCGGGCCGAACAGCTCTTCCATTTGGTCGACAAGCACGACGAGGCCGCCGCGCGGCGGCTGATCGCTGCCGAGCGATGCGCGCACATTCTCGGCGACACGATCGAGCGCTCCGACAATCGGCGCACCGCCGACTTTCGCGCGGAACACGGCAGAGAGCATGGCGGACGATTTGAAATCGCCGGCGAGGATTTCCGGTAGCGCGACTGGCGCGCACAATGCTTCGGCTAATGCGGCGAGCGGGTCGGCCGCAGCACCGGGCTTGAACACGGCGGCGCGCCATGCGGCCGGCTCGCCGCCGAGCGCGCCGCGCAGGATGCGCGGTACGATGCCGGCGCGGGCGAGTGAGGATTTGCCGGAGCCGGATTCGCCGAGCAACAGCAAGAACGGGCGGCGGCGTTCGGTATTCTCGCTTGCGGTCAGCCCCTCGATGGCGCGGTCGATCTCGCGCTCGCGGCCAAAGAAGACTTCCTCGTGGCCGGCATCGAACGGCTCGAGGCTGCAGAACGGAGAGCCGCGTTCGGCGAGCGGCCAGGAATGCGCGCCGACGCCGTAGCCTTGGTTGCGCAGCCAGGCGCGCAGATGCTCCTCGAACTTTTCTTCGAAGTCGTCCGGCGAGTTGAAGGTGTTGTACGCGGACTTGAAGTGGCCTTGCTCGGAGACGAACCACTCTTCCCAGAAGGCGAGGAAAGCCTCGCGCTGCTCGTGCGCCTGCCGGTAGCGCTCGCGGTCCGTCATTGGTACGGCAGCGTCGGCCATCTTGCGGTAGACGAAGACGTGCGGCAGTCCTCCGGCGGACTGCTGGCTCGCCTGCAGGCCCTTCACAAGTTCGTAGACGGTGCCGCTCGGGTAGGGGCGACCGTCACGCATTCGTTCGAAGTCGGGCGGAAGTTCCGAGCCTAAGCGCTGCCAAAAGATGCTGACCACGAGGTCGCACGCGCCCGGATCCACAATCTGCCGCTGGAAGGTCGAATCGGCCGTGTAGGCGCTGCGCTCCCAACGGACGGTCTCGATGTGGACAGCTCCCAGGAAGGCTGCATTGAGCCTCTGGGCGATACGATCGACGCGTTCGCGCTCGGCCTGAACGTCGCCGGGCGAAGAGACGAAGATGCGGACCGTTGTTGTTTTTGCGCCTGCGTCGGCCATCCGGAACCTTTAGCAACGCCGAAACCGTGTGGCTATGGGGCCAACCACCGCGCCGGGGGGCTATCGCTCCCCCGATTTGCCGTCGTAAAGTGCAACTAACGATTGTCACGGACGCGTCGCAACCCGTTGCTAGCGCGTTCGTGGCCCGCCGACCGGCGGTAATGCTTCAGGGAGAGACTAAGAGATGATCCGCAGTTTCACGCTCGGGGTTTCGGCCGTCGCCATTTCGGCGAGCGCCGCTTTGGCACAGGCGCCGATCGAATTGCAGTGGTGGCACGCGATGACGGGCGCGAATAACGCGGTCATCGTCAAACTCGCCGACGAGTTCAACGCCTCGCAGAAAGAGTACAAGGTCGTCCCGACCTACAAAGGCAGCTATCCGGACACGATGAATGCCGGCATCGCGGCGTTCCGCGCCGGCAATGCACCGCACATGATGCAGGTGTTTGAAGTTGGTACCGCAACGATGATGGCAGCGACCGGTGCCGTAAAGCCCGTTCACCAGCTTATGAAGGATGCCGGAGAATCGTTCGATCCGAAGAACTACCTGGCGGCGATCACCGGTTACTACTCGACGTCGAAGGGCGAGATGCTCTCGTTCCCGTTCAACTCGTCGTCGACCGTGATGTGGTACAACAAGGATGCCTTCAAGAAGGCTGGCCTCGATCCCGAAAAGCCGCCGGCAACTTGGCCGGAAACGTTTGAAGCCGCCAAGAAGCTCAAGGCGGCAGGCTACGCGACCTGTGGCTTCTCCAATGCGTGGGTGACCTGGGTCAACACCGAGCAGCTCTCGGCTTGGCATAACGTCTCGCTGTCGACGAAGGCGAACGGCCTCGATGGTTTCGACACCGTTCTCAACTTCAACGGCCCTCTGCATGTGAAGCATCTGGAGTCACTGGTCGAGCTGCAGAAGGACAAGACCTACGATTATTCGGGGCGCACCAACACGGGCGAAGGCCGCTTCACGGCCGGCGAATGCCCGATCTTCCTGACGTCGTCGGCTTTCTTCGGCAACGTGAAGGCAAATGCGAAGTTCGCTTTCGGCGCCGCGCCAATGCCGTACTACCCGGACCAGAAGGGCGCACCGCAGAACTCGATCATCGGCGGCGCTTCGCTGTGGGTGATGGGCGGCAAGAAGCCCGACGAATACAAGGGCGTCGCGAAGTTCTTCACGTTCCTGTCGGACACCGACCGCCAGGTCGAGATCCACAAGTCGTCTGGCTATCTGCCGATTACCAAGGCGGCGTATCAGAAGACGAAGGATAGTGGCTACTACAAGGACGCGCCGTATCTCGAAACGCCGCTGCTCGAGCTGACCAACAAAGAGCCGACCGAGAATTCGCGCGGCCTGCGTCTTGGCAACATGGTTCAGCTGCGCGACGTTTGGGCCGAGGAATACGAAGCGGCTCTCGCCGGCAAGAAGTCGGCGAAGCAGGCACTCGACGATGCAGTCACGCGTGGCAACACGATGCTGCGCCAGTTCGAACGTCAGGTTTCGCGTTAGTTTTGGCGTGGTCCGCCACGCCCAATAACTGTCATCCCGGACGGCAAGCCGTCGTCAGACGGCGCGGCCGATCCGGGAACCTTGAATCCCGGTGATACATGGATCCCGGCTCGCGCCTGCGTCGCTCCGCGTACGCAGGCTTGGCCGGGAAGACAGCCTGAGGGGAGGCGCAGGCACAGTGGAAATACGGGAATGAAGCGCGCGATCTTCAGTCACAAATGGCTGCCGTATGCGCTGCTAACGCCGCAGCTCGCCGTTGTTCTGATCTTCTTCTACTGGCCGGCGAGCCAGGCGGTGTGGCAGTCGTTTCTGCTGCAGGACGCGTTCGGTTTGTCGACGCGGTTCGTCTGGTTCGAGAATTATAAGGAGTTGCTCGCGCAGCCCGAATATTATCGAACCATTTGGACGACCATCATCTTCTCGGCAGCCGTTTCGTTTTCGTCGCTTTCGATAGCGCTGCTACTGGCCGTGATGGCGGACAAGCCGATGCGCGGCGGCAGCATCTATCGCACGCTGCTGATCTGGCCATACGCCGTGGCGCCCGCCGTCGCCGGTGTATTGTGGGCATTCATGTTCCAACCCTCTCTCGGCATTCTCGCCAAAGGCCTGCGCGATCTCGGCGTCGATTGGAATCCTCTGCTCAACGGCAATCATGCGCTCACGCTCGTCATCGCGGCGTCGACGTGGAAACAGATTTCGTACAACTTCTTGTTCTTCCTCGCCGGTCTCGCCGCGATCCCACGAAGCGTGATCGAAGCGGCGGCGATCGACGGCGCGCGACCGACGCGTCGCTTCTGGACGATCATCTTCCCGCTGCTGTCGCCGACGACGTTCTTCTTGTTGGTTGTCAATATCGTCTACGCGTTTTTCGACACGTTCGGAATCATCGATGCGATGACGGGGGGCGGTCCTTCGAAGGCGACCGAGACGCTCGTCTACAAAGTCTATCACGACGGCAAGCTCGGCGGCGATCTCGGCGGGTCAGCGGCGCAATCCGTGATTTTGATGATCATGGTAATCGGGCTCACGGCCATCCAATTCCGCTACATCGAGCGCAAGGTGACGTACTGATGCAACTCCTTCCGCAAACCGGCGGGAGCCGCTGATGGTCGAGAACAATCGCTTCGGCAATCTCATCCCGCACGCGGTGCTGTGGATCGGAATCGCGATCGTAGCGTTCCCGGTTTATCTCGCGTTCGTCGCGTCGACGCACGAGCCGACGATCATCTCCAACGGCCAGATGCCTCTGACGCCTGGACCGTATTTCTTCGAAAACTACTACCGCACGATTTTCGTCGGCACGAGCGGCACCACCCGCGAGCCGGTCGGGACCATGTTGCTCAACAGTTTGATCATGGCGCTGACGATTACGTTCGGCAAAATTCTGATCTCGCTGCTGTCGGCCTACGCGATCGTCTACTTTCAGTTTCCGTTCCGCATGGCAGCGTTCTGGCTGATCTTCATTACGCTGATGCTACCGGTCGAAGTGCGTATCTTCCCGACCTATCAGGTCGCATCTGACCTACGATTGCTCGACAGTTACGCGGGTCTCGCGTTGCCGCTCATCGCGTCGGCAACCGCGACGCTTCTGTTCCGGCAGTTCTTCATGACGGTGCCGGATGAGCTCGTCGAAGCCTCGCGTATCGATGGGGCAGGCCCGTTCCGCTTCTTCAAGGATACGCTGCTGCCGCTCTCGCGCACCAACATGGCGGCGTTGTTCGTCATTCTCTTCATTTACGGCTGGAATCAATATCTCTGGCCGTTGCTGATCACGACGCGCGACGACATGCAGACCATCGTCATCGGCATCAAGAAGATGATCGTGACGTCGGATGCTTTGACCGAATGGCAGATCGTGATGGCGACCGCGATGCTCGCGATGATTCCGCCGGTCGCTGTCGTGATCCTGATGCAGAAATTGTTCGTGCGTGGTCTTGTCGAGACGGAAAAGTGAATGGCTGAAATCACCCTCAAAGACGTCCGCAAGACTTATCTCGGCGGCTTCGAAGCCGTGAAGGGGATCACCTTCGATATTCCGGACGGCTCCTTCTGCGTGCTCGTCGGCCCATCTGGGTGCGGTAAGTCGACGCTGTTGCGCATGGTCGCTGGCGTCGAAACCATCTCGTCGGGCGAAGTGAAGATCGGCGACCGCGTCGTCAACAACATCGAGCCATCCGAGCGCGACATCGCGATGGTCTTTCAGAATTATGCGCTCTATCCGCACATGACCGTCTACGACAACATGGCGTATGGACTGCGCAATCGGAAAACGCCGAAGGACACGATTGACAAGCTGGTGAAGGACGCGGCGAGGATCCTTGAGATCGAGCCGTTCCTCGAACGCAAGCCGCGTGCGCTCTCGGGTGGCCAGCGCCAGCGTGTCGCGATGGGGCGCGCGATCGTGCGGCAGCCGAAGGCGTTCCTGTTCGACGAACCGCTGTCGAATCTCGATGCGAAGCTGCGCGTTTCGATGCGCGTTGAGATCAAGAAACTTCAGCGCCGCTTCGAGACGACGTCGATCTACGTCACGCACGATCAGCTCGAAGCGATGACACTTGCGGATCAGCTCGTCGTGATGAATGGCGGCCGCGTCGAGCAGATGGGTAATCCGCTCGCGATCTACGAGAAGCCCGCAACGACGTTCGTCGCGACCTTCATCGGCGCGCCGCCGATGAATCTGCTGAAGCTCTCGGCGGCCGATCTCGGCACGCTAGTCTCCGGCATCAATGTGCCGGCCGAAGGCGCTATCCTCGGTGTGCGTCCGGAAGATTTCGAGATCGGCGAAGCCGCGCCGCATGGCGGTCTGACGTTGCCGCTGACGGTCGATGCGGCAGAGCGCGTCGGGCCGGAAAGCTTCGTCTATGGAACGCTCGGACGCGGCGGCGATGTCATCGTGCGCACGCCGGGGCAGATCGTGCCGGCGATCGGGACGAAGATTACGGCGATCGCAAAGCGCGAGAAGTTGCACCTCTTCAGCACCGATGGATCGAAGCGCCTCGACGTTTAGGCAGCGGTCCAGTTTGGTTTCGGCGCGCCGGACCATACGGCGCGTAAGACTTGTCCCTGCGCGACGGACTGAACTGCAGACGGCCATAGCGCGACAAGACACGTGCCGCTCGTGTGCCGGACAGACGGATAAACGATGCCGTTGTGATGCGCGGCGCGCGTGATCGCGGCGAGAGCGTTGCCGGCCGGATAACCGATCGCCGTATCGGGATCGAGGCACTCGGGTTTCGGCACAACGCCGCGTAGGTCGACGAATTCGCCTGCGAAGCTCGCAAACATTTCAGCATACTCTACCGTGGCGTTGTACTCGCCGACGCGCGTGAGCTCGCGTGTGAGATGATATTCGACCTCGGCCTGGCAGGTTTCGACGCTCAGCGCCGCATACCACGCGCCTTGGTCCGTGCCATTAAAGCGATTGAGATCGCGCGGCCGAAAATAAGCGAAGGCCGCGTTGACAAAATTTGCGTGCGGAAAGCCGGATGCGAGGAGACCGGGCATCGTTCGATGTTGCGTGAGAAGGCGGCCGCTTGTTGCGCTTTCGATCTCGGCGAGATCGGTGAGCGAAGCTTGGTCGACGAGCTTGAGCAAAACGGGATCGCGCAGCCGCGCCGACGAGACGAGCCGGACGGTTCGTTCGAACGCAATGCGCGTCACCGGGAAGGGTAGGGTCGTCACAAGCCCCCGCGCAGTGCGTCGACGTAGCGGCGGACTTCGAGCATCGCCGGGATGCCGCCTTCGATCATGGTTTCGATGGGTGAGCGGTTGGAAAACAATGGCCCGCTGTTGCGCAATTTGATCCAGCGGTCGGCCATGCCGTCGGCAAAGAGAAGATGGAGACCTTTGAAAACGCCGATCATCGCGGACGCGCGAGTCAGCTGATCTTGCGACAACGATTGTCGCCAGGACGCGCTTCGGATGCGATCCCAGGTGCTGGAGGAGACCCCAAGCAAAGCGGCCATCTCGTCGCCGGTGACGTCCCACGATTTGGCGAGGTTTCGGACTGCCTCGAGCGCGGTCGGCGTCAGGCGCTTGCGGTCGTCCTCGCTCGCAAAAGTTTGCGGCGGTCTCGCCGTTAACGAATCAGTGGCGAGAGGGGTGGTTGTCGATGCAGCCATAGCCCAGAATGGCATCAAATGATGCTATATGCAATATCATATGGTGCTTTCGATCGCGCGCGTTGCGTCGAGGGAAAGAAATATTCGGCGCGAGGCGGCCTGGACACTCTTTTGTCAACCGATTGTTTTTGCTGGCTAAACGGAGGCTCTTGCGGGGCCCGCAGAACCCACCATATTGAGTGGTGACCGGAGCAGCCTTCGGGCAGGTCGGTCGTTGGGGTGCCGTTAAGGACCCTAGTCCAAAGTCGCTTAAAGCCAAGGACTTTGAGATGTCGCGAATTTCTTCGCTATCCAGTCCGTTTCTTCTGGGCTTCGACGAGATCGAGCGAGCGCTCGACCGCGTCAGCAAAGCTGCCGACGGCTATCCGCCCTACAACATCGAACGCCTTCCGCGCGATGGGGCGAACCCCGAACGGCTGCGTATCACCCTGGCGGTGGCTGGTTTCACCCGAGATCAGCTCGACGTCACGGTGGAGGAGAACCAGCTCGTCATCCGAGGCAAACAAGTCGACGACAAGCAGCGGGAATACCTGCACCGCGGAATCGCGGCGCGGCAGTTCCAGCGCACTTTTGTCCTCGCCGATGGAATGGACGTGCTGGGGGCTGACCTCAACCACGGTCTCCTTGCTGTCGACCTCGCCCGCCCCGAACCGGAGCGGATCGTACGGTCGATTACCATCGGGGACACGGGGAAGGGCAAGTGAACGCGGGGAACGAGTTTCGCGACTGACTGTTAGGAGAATGCCATGACAAATGTTCTGACACAGGAAGCACTGCAGCACCTCGGCGATGGCAGCATCGCCTACGTGAAGGCAATTCGCTCCGAAGACGTGAAGAGCCTGTTCCCGCAGGCTCCGGATATCCAGCCGGGCGTGCAGCTTTTCACGCTGAACGCAGCAGATGGAACGCCTATTATGCTGACCGATAGCCGCGAGTCGGCGATCGCTGGCGCGTTCCAGCACGAATTGCAAGCCGTCAGCGTCCACTGACGCCTGAGGGATTCGGTTCGAGCTTACGGCGCTGAGCAACAACGCTTGCGCGCGAGTTCGTCGCACTAAATGGAGCCGCCGCTTCCTTGCGGGAGCGGCGGTTTTTTGCTGCCCGGTTAAGCCAACATCTGGGTGTCGCCGCAGATCGAGATGGCTTGACCCGAGATCGTGCGGCCGCGGGGGCTGGCGAGGAACACCATCATGTCGGCGAGTTGTTGCGGCGTTACCATCGTGTGCATCGAGACGGCGGCGAGCGCTTCGTCGCGCACCTGATTGAAGGAGACGCCGCGCGCTTGCGCTTTCGCCTGCAGCACGCGCTCCTGGCGATCGCCCTCGACGACGCCCGGCAGGATCGCGTTGACGCGGATGCCGTCTTCGCCGAGTTCGATAGCGAGCGATTTCATGAGGCCGACGACGGCCCATTTCGCCGCTGCGTAGGGTGTTCGCATCGCGAAGCCGAGCCGGCCGGCGAGTGATGACACGCAGACCATCGATGCGTTTTGGCTCTGGCGCAGATGCGGCACGGCAAGCCGCGCGCAATTGTACTGACCCGTGATGTTGATCGCGAGGCAGCGGTCCCAATCGTCCGGATGAATGTCCTCGATCTTCCCGGTCGGTCCCGCGATGCCGGCGTTATTGACGAGCACATCGAGACCGCCGAGCGCTTTGAGCGCATCATCGAAAAGTTTCGAGACCTGATCGCGATCGGAGACATCCGCGACGGACTGCGTAACTTTCGGATCGCTTGTTTTCAACGCCGCGAGTGCATCTCGGTCGACATCGCAGGTGTGCACCTTGGCGTCTTCCGCGATGAAGGCACGAACGACCTCGCGGCCGATGCCGCTCGCGCCTGCCGTGACGAGCACGCGCAGGCCGCTGATTCCCATGTCCACGGATCGCTTCTCCCTAATCTTCGGTCAGCCAATTTTGTTGTTCGATGTATCGCGCAGTGCCTGCGATATCGGCGACGATCGCGGCGCGAGCGGCTTTCGCGTCACCGCGTTCGATCGCCGCGAGCGCGGCCGCGTGGTGCTGTTCGGCGACGTGCGCGCGCAGACGCATCGCGCTCGAACGCAGATCGAGATTGATGATCGGCCCGACGCGCAGCCATAGGCCTTCGATAATCCGCACAAGCGTCGGCATTGCGGATGCGCGATAAACCGCGAAGTGAAAATCTTTGTTGGTGCGTACCGCCGCGCCGAGATCCGGTCGCGCCGCACGTTGCTGACGGCGGAAGGCGGCGTCTGCGGCGCTGATCCGTGCGATGTCGGCCTTGGTTCGGTTTTTTGCGGCGGCCTCGGCCGCCATTCCCTCAATCGCGAGGCGCACGGTGGTGAGTTCGCGATACTGCTCGAGGGACATCGGCGGCACGCGGACGGCGCTTTTCGGCAGAACTTCCAGCGCGTTCTCGGCAACCAGCCGCGAAACGGCGTGGCGCACCGGCGTCATGCTGACACCGAGCGATTCAGCGACGGCGCGGATCGAAAGCTTTTCGCCGGGCGACACTTCGCCGCCGATCAGGCGCTCGCGCAGGCTCGCGTTGACGCTCTCGCCCAGCGTCTCTCCGCTAGCGGGGTTGCGCCGTGCCTGCGGTTTCACGAAGTTGCTCCTGACGGTATTGCCAAATGGAAGACGTCACGGTATCTGTGATCACAGTTCACGGCAAGC
Source organism: Variibacter gotjawalensis (assembly GCF_002355335.1). Lineage (GTDB taxonomy): Bacteria > Pseudomonadota > Alphaproteobacteria > Rhizobiales > Xanthobacteraceae > Variibacter > Variibacter gotjawalensis. The sequence goes on along the minus strand of NZ_AP014946.1, from coordinate 4,335,854 downwards.
GTGACGAAACGTCGAGAGCGCGAAAAGCGCCCGAGCAAGAACAAGTCTAGGGACAAGACGCCCAGGGAGGATTTGAAATGATCCACAGAGTTTCTCGCCGTTCGCTGATCAAGGGCGCCGCCGGCGCGGCATTGCTCGGCGGCGTCGGCATGCCGGCAATCTCGCGCGCGCAGTCGGATGTGATCCGCATCGGTCACCTCACGCCGCTCACCGGCTTCTTGGGCCCGGTCGGCGAATATGCCGTGATGGGCGTGAAGCTCGCGGCCGAGGAAGTGAATGCTGCCGGCGGCATCATGGGCCGCAAGGTCGAGCTGGTGCTGGAAGACTCCGTCAATCCGCAGACCGCATCGTCGAAGGCCGAGCGGTTGGTCGAGCGCGACAAGGTCTCGATGATCATCGGCGAAATCTCGTCAGCTTCTGGCCTCGCGATCGGCCAAGTCGCAAACCGGCTCAAGACCGTTTTCATCAATACAGGCTGTAACTCGGACGCGCTGCGCGGCGCGAACTGCAATCCTTTCATGTTCCACATCGAGGCCGCCAACTCGATGTATGTCGAGACGGCTGGCAACTACTTCTTGCGCGAGAATCTCGTGAAGGGGAAGAAGTGGTTCACGCTGACGGCCGACTATGCGTTCGGTCACGATCTCTCGCGCGTCGCGCGCGGCTTCCTGCAGAAGCATGGCGGCACATTGGTTGGCGATGAACTCGTGCCGACCGATGCAACCGACTTCTCGCCGTATCTTCTCAAGATCCGTCAGGCGCGGCCGGACGTCGTTGCGTCGAATCTCGCCGGCAACCAGATCACCAACTTCATCAAGCAATATGCCGAATATGGCCTGCCGTTCCCGATCGGCGGTTTCGGCTTCGATACTGTCGTGGCGTGGGGCGCCGGCAAAGGCAATTTCGCCGGCATCTGGCCTCTGCCGTGGCATCACCTCGTCGACACGCCGAGCTCGAGGAAGTTCGTCGAGGCGTTCACCAAAAAGTACGGCAAGCCGCCGGAAAACCAATCGTGGGGCGACTATCACGCCTTCAAGCTCACCGCGCAGGCGATGAACGAAATGAAGTCGAACGAGTCGGTGAAGCTCTCGGAGCATCTACGCAAAGGCGCGAAGTTCGACATCGGCAAGTCGCGCGAGGGCTACTTCCGGCCTTACGACAACCAGATGATCATGGAGATGTACGCGGTCCGCGCGAAGGAAGCGTCGAAGCAAAAGGATCAGTGGGACATCTACGAGGCGCTCGGCACCGTGCCGGCGCCGGGCGAGGATCTCGAAGTCCTCGCGCCGCCGAAGGATGGCGCCTGCAAGATGCCGGCGTAACGCGTTGCGCTTACCCTCCCGCCCAGGGCGGGAGGGTGTTCCTTTTCCAGCTTTGAGTTTGCGGCGTGCAATTCGTCTTCGTCCTTGAACAAGTTCTGAACGGCCTGTTGTCCGGCGCGTATTACCTGCTGATCGCGCTCGGGCTATCGCTTATCTTTTCGCTCGGCGGCATCGTCAATCTCGCGCATGGCGGCTTCTACGCGATCGGCGCTTACGCCGCTGTGGTGCTGACACAGCGCCTCGGCTTTGCGCCGGCTTTCGTGTTGTCGCCGCTGCTCGTCGCGATGCTCGGCGTCGTCATCGAGCGCTTGCTGTTCCGCCGCTTCTATCGCGCCGACCCGATCCTCAGCCTGCTGCTCACATTCGGGCTTGCGATGGTGATCGAGCAGGGCTTGCGCATCATCTTCGGCGCATCGCCGCAGCCGTTCTCGATCCCGCCCGAATTGCGCGGGCAAATCTTTCTCGGCGACTTCATCTATCCGCGCTACCGCGTGATCGTGCTCGGCATCGCGACACTCGCAGTTACGGCGACGTGGTTCATCGTTTATCGCACGGCCTTCGGCCGCGTCGTGCGCGCCGGCGTGCAGAATCCCGATATGGTCGCGGCACTCGGCATTTCGCTGTCGCCCTACATGACAGCGATTGCGGCGCTCGGCATCGGTCTCGCGGGTCTTGCCGGCGTGATGCTGGCGCCGATCTCGGGCGTGCATCCCGCGATGGGCGCGGAAATCCTGACATCGGCGTTCGTCGTCGTTGTGATCGGCGGCTTGGGTTCGTTTTGGGGCGTCATCGCTGCGGCCGCGTTGGTCGGCGTCGTCAAGGGCGTGACGATTTACTTCAACCCGTCGTGGGGTGAAGCGTCGATGTATCTGCTGATGGCGCTGGTGCTGTTGGTGCGTCCGCGCGGGTTGTTCGGCGAGCGCATCGAGAGATTCGAGTGATGCGCCGCAACTATACGCCCCTCATCATCACGGCCGCTGCGCTGGTCGCATTGCCGTTTGTCCTGGATCGCATTGGCCTGCCGATGCGCACGTCGATCGATCTCGTCGTCGTGGCGATTGCGGCGCTGGGTCTCAATATTCTCGTCGGCCATACGAATCTTGTCTCTTTTGGTCACGGCGCTTGGTTCGGCCTTGGTGCTTACGCGGCGGCGCTCAGCCAGAAGTACTGGTTTCCGAATGACGTCGTGCTGCCGATCTTATTCGCGATCGTCTTCATCGCGGTTGCATCGGTGCTGGCGGGCGCGCTTATTTTGCGCCGTCGCGGCGTCTATTTTTCGCTCCTGACGCTTGCGCTTACCGCGCTCCTGTTTGCCGTTGCGTATCGCTGGACCGATTTCACCGGGGGCGAGAGCGGACTCGGCAACATCACGCGCTCGACAGTGTTCGGCTTCAACCTCGAACGTGACGCAAATTACTACACGGTCGTCGCTGTTGTCGGCTTCGCCGTGACGTATCTGTTGTGGCGCTTCCACGCGTCGCCAATCGGTACCGTGTTGGTCGCGATCCGCGAGAACGAGCAGCGCGCGCGCTTCGTCGGCTATCCGACCAACAGCTACAAGCTGATCGGCTTCGTTCTCTCGGCGACGATCGTCGGTCTCGCCGGCGTGCTCTCGGTGTTCAACCATCGCTTCGCCTCGGCGGAGCCGCTTGCGGTGGCGTTCTCGGGCGAACTTGTCGCCATGGTCGTTATCGGCGGTATGCGCAGTTTCCTGGGGCCGGCTCTCGGCGCTCTGTTCTTCATCCTGTTCCGCGAGTTCCTGTCGATCTGGACTCCGCATTGGCTGTTCTACTTCGGCCTGCTGTTTGTCGGCTTCATCGTCTTCTCGCCGACAGGGCTCGTCGGTGTTGCGGGGCAACTGCTGCGGCCGTTCCGCAAAGTCGTCACCGAAGATGCCGCGATGTCGGCGCGGCAGATCACAGCCGGGCTACCGCTGCCCGATAGCTTCGCGCGTCAGCCCTCTAGTGGCGTCGTGCTTGATGCGAAGGATCTGCACAAGAGCTTCGGCGGACTTCGCGCCGTCAACGGCGTGAGCATCGCGGTGGCGGATCGCACGCTGCATTGTCTGATTGGGCCGAATGGTGCCGGCAAGACGACGGCTTTCAATCTGCTATCCGGGTTCTACAAACCGGATCAGGGCACGATCACGCTGGAAGGCAAATCCATCGCAGGCTTGCGCCCTGAGGACATCACGCGCGCCGGCATCGGCCGCTCGTTCCAGATCACCAATCTGTTCGGCGGCTTGCCGATCGAAGAGAATATGCGGCTCGCCGTGCAGGCGCGCAGTCCGTCGCGCTTCGGCTTCTGGAAGCCGGCGCATGATCTTGCCGACGTCAACACCGAGACGACGCAGCTGATGGCGTATCTCGGCCTCAAGGGCATCGAGCGTGCGGAAGCCGCGTCGCTGTCCTACGGTGGACAGCGGTTGCTCGATATGGGCCTCGCGCTATCGACGTGCCCGCGCGTGCTGCTGCTCGACGAGCCGCTCGCCGGTCTCGCGGCCGCAGAGCGAACGCGCGTTGCCGGGATCATCAAATCACTGTCGGCGGAAATTCCGGTGCTGATGGTCGAACACGACATCGATCGCGTGTTCCAGCTTGCCGACCGCGTCACGGTGATGAACGAAGGCGCTGTGCTGGTTGACGGCACCGTCGAGGATGCGCGCAGCAGCGATAAAGTGCGTGAAGTTTACATCGGCTCGGGCTCTTCTGCCGTCGCGGCGAAGACGCGTGAGTCGGCAGCCGGTACAGCGACGCTATTGTCGATGCAGGGCGTTGATACGTTCTACGGCAAGAGCCACATCCTCAATGCGGCCTCGCTTGAGGTGCACGAGCGCGAGATTGTCGCGCTGCTCGGCCGCAACGGCGCCGGGAAATCGACGTTGCTGAAAACGCTGGTCGGCATCGCGCCGCCGCAGAACGGCACGATCACGCTCGCCGGCAAGGAAATCAAAGGGCAGCCAGCCGATGCCATTGCGCGCGCCGGCATCGGCTTTGTCCCGCAAGGGCGCGGGCTCTTCGCCGGGATGACGGTCGCGCAGAATCTTGAACTCGGTCGACTGAAGCGCATCACGGGCGCCGGCATTCATTGGGACGAGGACCGCATCGTCGAAATCTTCCCGCGCATCAAAGAGCGCTGGAATACGCCGGCGGATTATCTCTCAGGCGGCGAGCAGCAGATGGTTGCGGTGGCGCGAGCACTTTCCGGCGACGTGCGCGTGCTGCTGCTCGACGAACCGTTTGAAGGTTTGTCTCCCGCGGTGACCGAGGAACTGTTCGAAGCCTTCGACAAATTACGCCGCGATATCGCGCTCATCATCGTCGATCACCATCTCGATCTGGCGCTCGCGCTGTCGGATCGTACCGTCGTTCTGGAGCGCGGTTCCGTCACGTGGACCGGCGAGTCGAAAGCGCTGCGCGACGACCTTGACCTTCGCCGCAAGGTGCTGTGGTTGTAGTTTGACATCCAAGAGAGGTTGCTGATGCCCACTGCCGCGATGATCGGCTCAGGATTGATCGGCCGCGCCTGGGCGAGTGTGTTCGCTCGCGCGGGCTGGAACGTAAAACTTTACGATGCGGCGCCGGGCGCTGCCGAAGCTGCGCTGAAACTCGTCGGCGAGGGGCTCGAAGAGCAAGCGCGGCACGGTCTCGTAAAGGACGCAAAGGTGGCGGCCGCGCGGGTCTCTGTCGCACGCTCTGTAGCTGAGGCCGTGCAAGGCGCGGACTTCGTGCAAGAGAACACGCCGGAGGTTCTCGAAGCGAAGATCATGATTTTCGCCGAGATGGACGAACTTGCCGCGCCGCATGTCGTGCTGGCGTCGTCGACGTCGGCGATCGTTGCCAGCAAATACACCGAGAATCTGAAGGGCCGCGCGCGCTGCTTGGTCGCGCATCCGGTCAACCCGCCGCATCTGATCCCGCTGGTCGAACTCGTCGGCGCGCCGTGGACCTCTCCGGAAACGATTGCGCGCGCGAAAGCGGTTTACGAACAGATCGGGCAGGTGCCGATCGTCGTCAACAAGGAGATCGAAGGCTTCATCCTCAATCGCCTGCAGGGCGCGTTGCTCGCGGAGGCGTTCCGCCTCGTCGGCGAAGGCTACGTTTCGCCGCAGGATTGCGACAAGACGCTGAAGGATGGGCTCGGGCTCCGTTGGTCGTTCATGGGGCCGTTCGAGACCATCGACCTCAATGCGCCGGGCGGGATGGCGGATTACTGCGCGCGCTACACCGGCTTTTATCGCCGCCTGCAGGCCGAGCCCGCGAAGGCGTCGGTGTTCGAGGGCGAAAATGTCGAGAGCATTTTGAAGCAATGGGGGCTTGCGCCCGATCGCGAACGTCTCGAAGCCCGCATGGCCTGGCGCGACAAGCGCCTCGCCGCGCTCGCGGCACATAAGTCATCACAAGCGGATAGCTGACCGGAAGGAAGAAGAACATGGCGAGCCGTAAAGTCATCATCACGTGCGCGGTCACCGGCGCGATCCATACGCCGTCGATGTCGCCGCATTTGCCGATCACACCGCAGGAAATTGCCGACGCCGCGATCGGCGCCGCTGAAGCCGGCGCTGCCGTCGTCCATTTGCATGCGCGCAATCCACAGGATGGCCGGCCGGATCAATCGCCGGAAGCGTTCGAGCCGTTCCTCAAGGTCATCAAGCAGAGCTCCAACTGCGTCGTGAATATCACGACAGGCGGCGCGCCGACGATGTCGGTCGAGGAGCGCCTGCGTCCTGCCGCGCATTTCAAGCCGGAGGTCGCGAGCCTCAACATGGGCTCGATGAATTTCGGGCTCTACCCGATGATCCCGCGCGTCAAAGAATGGAAGCACGATTGGGAGAAGCCGTATCTCGAAGGCTCGCGTGACCGCATCTTCAAGAACACGCTGCAGGACATTGAGAACATCCTGACGACCTGCGCGAACAACAACACGCGCTTCGAGATCGAGTGCTACGACATCGGCCATCTCTATACGCTGCGGCACTTTGCGGATCGCGGCGTGATCAAAGCGCCGTATTTCATTCAGTCGGTGTTCGGCATTCTGGGTGGCATCGGGCCGCATCCGGAAGACGTGATGATGATGAAGCGCACGGCGGATCGCCTGTTCGGCGACGAGTATCGCTGGAGCGTGCTCGGCGGCGGGCGTAATCAGATGCCGATTGCCGCGATGGCGGCCGCGATGGGCGGCAACGTGCGCGTCGGGCTCGAAGACTCGCTGTGGATCGGCCCCGGCAAGCTCGCGAAGTCGAATGCCGAGCAGGTCACCAACGTGCGCAAGATCATCGAGGGTCTCGGCCTCGAGATCGCCTCGCCGGACGAGGCGCGCGAAATCCTGCAGCTCAAAGGCGGCGATAAGGTGAACTTCTAAGGCGTTGTCGCGGGCGGGTCGGCTTTGGCCGCCACGGTTTTGGCGCCGCCCTCGACTTCGGACAGCGTCGCTCCATCGTCGAGCCAGCTATCGACATGCGTCGGTGCCGTATCGGCACCGAGGGAACGCGCGTCTTCGAACATCGCGCGAGCAATCTCGTTCTCGCCCATGATGACGCGCGATGCACCAAGTTTGCGCAGGTGCTGCGTTTGATCGTCCGAGTGCGAGCGCGCGATGATCGGCAGATTTTCGTTGATGTTGCGCGCCTGCTGCACGACCTGTCCGCCTTCGAAGCCATCCGGGATCGCGACCAGCAGACAGCGCGCATGGCCGAAATTGGCGGCTTTGGCGACGACGGGGTCGGCGGCGTTTTCGTTGATCACCTCGACGCCGTCTTCCTTGAGCTTCTGCGTCGCCTTCTCGCCGGCTTCGATGACGAGCAGCGGGATTTTGCGGTCGATCAGTTCCTGGCTGATCGCGCGGCCGACGCGGCCATGGCCGACCAGCACGACGTGGTCAGTGAGCTTCGTGACCGGGACTTCGGCGCGGGATTGTTCCTGCTGCGCCTCTGCCGCGCCGGCGTCGCTTTTCGCCGCTTCGCGCTGTGTGAACCAATCGAGCAGCACGAATAGGATCGGGTTCAGCATAATCGAGATGATCGCGCCCGCGAGCACGAGATCGCGCCCGCGCTCGGGCAAGATCGCGAGGCTGACACCGAGGCCGATCAGGATGAAGGAGAATTCGCCGATCTGCGCGAGGCTGGCCGAAATAGTCAACGCCGTCATCTGCGAATGGCCGAAGAGACGCACGATCGCGTAGGCAGCGAGGGACTTGCCGACGACGATGATCGCGACCGTCGCGAGCACCGGCAGCGCGTCCTTCACGACGACCATCGGATCAAACAGCATGCCGACCGAGACGAAGAACAGAACCGCGAAGGCGTCGCGCAGCGGCAGCGATTCCTGCGCGGCGCGATGGCTGAGCTCGGATTCGGCGAGGACCATGCCGGCGAAGAACGCGCCGAGCGCGAAGGATGCGCCGAAGAGCGTTGCGGCGACGTATGCGAAGCCGAGCGCTATCGCGAGCACTGACAATCGGAAGAGTTCGCGCGAGCCCGTATGGGCGACGTAGTGCAATGTCCACGGGATAACGCGGCGGCCGACGACCAGCATCAAGCCGACGAAGACGGCGACCTTGGTCAGCGTCAGGCCGACCTGAATGATGATGTCGTTGGTGCTGGCCGTGATGCCTTCGCCCTTGAGGAGCCCGGCGAGCGCTGGGATCAGCACCAAGGCGAGCACCATCGCGAGGTCTTCGACGATGAGCCAGCCGACGGCGATGCGGCCACGGTCCGTTTCGACCAGGCGGCGCTCCTGCAACGCGCGGAGCAGCACGACCGTGGAGGCGACCGAAAGAGCGAGGCCGAAGACGATGCCGGCGCCGAGCGGCCATTTCAGCGCCCAGGCGAGGGCGAGGCCGAGCAGCGTCGCCGCGCCCATCTGGACGATAGCGCCCGGGATCGCGATAGCCCGGACCGAGAGCAAATCCTTCAGCGAGAAGTGCAGGCCGACGCCGAACATCAGCAGAATGACGCCGATCTCGGCGAGCTGATTGGCGAGGTTCTGGTCGCCGACGAAGCCCGGCGTGAAAGGCCCCATGGCGACACCCGCCAAGAGATAGCCGACGAGGGGCGAGACTTTGATCCGCTGCGCTGCAGCACCGAGGAGAAACGCCAACACCAAGCCGACGACAATCGTGGAAATAAGCGGCGTGTGGTGCTCCATGCGGCGCAGTAACTCCGAAGGTTAGATCGGTTGAAGGACGGGTTTCTTCTAGTTAGGCGTTCGCCGTTCATTTTTCTACGCGCTTATCGCCGCATTTTTCACGAAAGCTTTGCTTTGGTTGACATGAACCGTTGCATCGTGGGCCAGATTTGTCGCATTGAAGAGATGGCCGCCGTGGCCGGGCCCTGAGCAAAGGAAAGAATACGGAATGGCATCGATCGACGCCGTCAGCCTAACGGTGCTGTTGGGCGCGGTTTTGGTGCTGGCCGGCATTCTCTCGAGCCTTATCGCGATGCGCTTCGGCGCCCCATTGCTCTTCATCTTCTTGATCATCGGCATCGCGGCGGGTGAACAGGGCATCGGCGGCATCAAATTCAACGACGTCAGCACGGCTTATGCGGTCGGCATCGTGGCGCTGGCGCTGATCCTGTTCGACGGCGGGCTGCGCACCCGCATGACGACCTTCCGCAGCGTGCTCGGACCTGCCGGCCTTTTGGCGACGATCGGCGTGCTGATCACGGCGACGATCGTCATGCCGGTCGCGAGCTACATGCTCGGGCTTGGATGGATCGAATCGCTGCTCATCGGCGCCGTCATCGCATCGACGGACGCTGCCGCCGTGTTCTTCCTGCTGCATGCGGGCGGTCTGCGTCTGCGCCCCCGTGTCGGCGCGACGCTCGAAGTCGAGTCCAGCACCAACGACCCGTTCGCGATTTTCTTGACGATCATGTTGGTCGAGATTTTGGTGAAGGGCGGCGGAGGCACGGCGTCCTGGCTGAAGGTCGCCGGCGAACTCTCGATCGAGTTCGTGTTGGGCGGTGTCATCGGCGTCGTCGGCGGCCGCTTGATCGTTTGGGTGCTGAACCGTCTCGACCTGCCGCAGGGCCTGCACGCTCCTTTCGTCGCGACCGGCGCGCTGGTGGTGTTCGGCGTGACCGACCTGCTGCACGGCTCCGGCTATCTGGCGGCCTATGCGGCGGGACTCGTCGTCGGCAATCGGCCGACGCGCGCGCACAACACGGTCATCACTTTCATGGATGCGGTGACGTGGCTGGCGCAAATCGTGATGTTCGTGATCCTCGGCCTTCTTGTTTGGCCAGGCCGCTTGCCGGAGACGCTGCTCGCCTCCGCCGTCATCGCGGTGACGCTGATGTTCGTCGCGCGGCCGGCTGCCGTCTTCCTCTGCCTGCAGCCATTCCGCTTCTCCTGGCGCGAGAAGGTGTTCGTCTCGTGGGTCGGGTTGCGCGGCGCGGTCGGCATTTTCCTCGCATCGATCCCGCTGCTCGTCTCGATGCCGAAAGCGACGATCTATTTCGATGTCGCTTTCGTCGTCGTGCTGGTTTCGCTACTGGTGCAAGGCTGGTCGCTCACCTTCGCGGCTAACCGTCTCGGCGTATCGCTGCCGCGTATCGATACGGCGCCGCGCCGCGTCGAACTCGATTTGCCGGGGCAGTTGGAGCAAGAGCTTGTCGGTTATGCGGTGACGCCGAATAGTCTGTTCCGGCGGCAGGGGCTTATCCCGTCTTGGGCGAAGCTGATGCTTGTCGTGCGCGACGAGCGGGTGCATTCGGTAGAGGAGGCGGGGCCGATCCGCGAGCAGGACTACGTCTACTTCCTGGCGCCGCCCGAAAAAGCGCAGGCGCTCGATCGCTTCTTCGTCAACGCGCCGGCGCCGGCTTCGCCGGATTCACGCTTGCTCGGCGATTTTTACGTGCCGGGCGACGCGACGCTGGCGGCGCTCGCCGAGATCTACGGCGTCGACGTGCCCAGTGACGAGCGTAACATGACATTGGCGGATTTCTTCGCATCGCAGATCGATCACCCTGTTGAGAACGATCGCGTGCATCTGGGGTCGATCGAATTGATCGCGGACCGCGTCACCGACGGCCGCGTCATCACGGTCGGTTTGGACCTCGTCGACCCGGAAGCCAAAGAGGGTGAACTCACGCGCGCCCAACGCGTCAACAAAGCGGTCGACGACGTGCTACGGCAGCTGGGATTTAAGCACTAGCGCGCTGGTCGATCCCTTCGATCGCGCGCAGTTTCGGCATTGCGTAGTCGACGAACGAGCGGACGGCCGGACGCAAGAATTTGGCCGTCGGGTAGACCAAAAAGGCTTCAGTCGGCTTCACCTCGTAATCGGGGAGCACGTGGACGAGGCTGCCGTCCGCGAGGGCATCCGAAACCAACAGTTGCTGTACTGGACCGAGGCCTAGGCCGCCTTTGAGGCTCGCTATCAAGACTTCGGCATTGTTGGTCTTTAGTGCGGGGCGAACCGGCACAGCTATTGAACGGCCCTTGTGCAATAGCGGCAGCAAGCCGCGGGGCGACAAGATCGTCGTGGTGGCGACGAGGTCGACCTCGGAAAGCTTTTTGATATTGAGCTTGCCGGTCCGGTGCAGGAAATCCGGCGATGCCACGATGATACGCCGCACGAAGCCGATGCGCCGCGCGATCTGATCCTGTCCGGTCGGTTTGCCATAAACAACCGAGAGGTCGAAATTCTCCAGCAGCAGATCGGCTTGGCGATGGTCGAGGATGAGATCGATAGAGACGGTGGGGTGCCGCTGCTTGAATTCCATCACGAAGCGATGAAAGTAGCGCGTGCCAAGACACGACGGCACATGAATGCGCAGCTTGCCTTCGATGCGGCCTGTCTGGCGACGCACACCTTCGATGGCGGCATCGATGTCCGCGAGAGCGTTGCGGCTCGTTTCGTAGAGCGCCGCTCCGTGCGCGGTGAGCCGAAGCGAACGCGACGTGCGCTCCAAGAGCCGCGCTTGAACGTGGTGTTCGAGATTTCGCAGATGCTTTGTCACGGCGGGTTGCGTGATCGAAAGATCGCGCGCTGCAGCGGTGAGCGATCCCGTTTCGACTGTGCGTACAAACGTGCGCAGAGCAATATTCACATCCATCGATCAATAACCCTCAGTTATGGAAAGCATTCCGCCATAGCGGATCGACAAAAATGCGGCGGTGGCTTCCTGTCGCTTCGTCATTTCGAGGCGGAGTTTCGATGCATATTGATCGGCGGACGGTTTTGTTGGGAATGAGTTTTGCGGCGGCGCAGTCACTTACGGCGCGGGCGAATTCGCCTGTCGGCGGCAGTCCAGCGAAGTTGCCCGCCGGCGCGCGTAGCGAATTTGCGACTGTCAATGGTGTGCGACTGCATTACGTCACGGCCGGGTCGGGCCCGGCGTTGGTTCTGCTCCACGGCTGGCCGCAGACGTGGTTTGCATGGCACGGCGCGATCGAGCGCTTTTCGCGTTCGTTCACGGTGATCGCCCCTGACTTGCGCGGCATCGGGCTCAGCGAAAAGACTGCAAGTGGTTATGACAAGCGGACATTAGCTGACGACATCCGCGACTTGGTGCGGCATGTCGGCTTCACCGACGCAAACATTGTCGGTCACGATATGGGCGGCAAGGCGGCCTACGTGCTTGCACACACGTATCCGTCAGTCGTGAGAAGATTGGTTCTTGCTGACTGCTCCATACCGGGCACAGAAGGCATGGATTCGCTGCGTGGCGGCATGTGGCACTACGGTTTCCACATGGCGCAAGGGTTTCCCGAGATGCTGACGGCTGGACGCGAGCGCGAATACATCGCCCGGCAGATCCGCGAGTGGTCATTTCGGCGCGGAGCGATCAACGACGCTGCAATCGATGAGTATGCGCGGCACTATGCGACGCCGGGCGGAATGACAACAGGTTTCAATCTTTATCGTGCGCTACGCGATGATGCGAAGTTCGTGGAAACGATTAGAGGGCGTTCGCTCTCGATGCCCGTGATGACGATCACGGGACGGCAAAGCGTTGGCGACAGCCTCGCGACCAATCTTCGGGTTGAAGCTCCACAGCTGACGAGCGTCGTGATCGAAAACTGCGGCCATTTTGTCGCTGAGGAAGCGCCAGATGAATTCTGCAACGCCCTCGCGGCATTTGTTGAAGCGTAAGCGACCTATGCGATGAGGCCAGCAGCATCTTCGACGCCGAAAGCTTTGCCGTCCGCGACGCGGACGACAACTGCAGCCATGCGGCGGATCTCGTCGGCCGAGTGGCTTACGTATAGGAGCGGCACGCCACTCTCGTCACGGAGGCGTTCGAAGTAGGGCAGCACTTCGGCCTTGCGAGCGGAGTCGAGCGAGGCGAGCGGCTCGTCGAGCAAGAGAATGCGCGGCTGCATCAGCAGTGCGCGGCCGATGGCGACGCGCTGGCGCTCGCCGCCTGACAGATTGCCGGGCCGTCGCGTGAGCAGATTGCCGAGGTTCAGCAGCGCAACCACACGATCCTCGGCTGCTTGATCTTGTGGCAGGCGATGCATGCGGCGGCCATAGTGCAGGTTGCTGCGCACGGTCATATGCGGGAACAGCCTGCCATCTTGGAACACGTAACCGACGTTGCGTTGGTGCGCCGGGACGTTGATGCGCGCTTCGCTGTCGAACACGGTCTCGCCGCGGATCGCGATGTGGCCGCGATCCGGCTTGATCAAGCCGGCGATCATGTTAATGAGGCTCGATTTTCCGGCGCCGGACGGGCCGTACAATGCGGCCGCTTTGGCGTCGACATCGAATTTCGCAACGATGTCGACTTGGCCGAGGCGCTTCGCGAAGTCGAGCGACAACATCATTCGTAACCGTAGGCGCGGGCGCCGGCGCGGCGGGCGAGCCATTCGGAGGCAACGAGCGCGATCAACGCGATGACAATCGCGATGACGACAAGCCGGGCCGCCTGAGCGTCGGCATTCGGGATCTGCGTGTAGGTGTAGATCGCGGCGGAGATCGTCTGCGTTTCGCCCGGAATGTTCGAGACGAAGGTTATCGTCGCGCCGAATTCGCCGAGCGCTTTGGCGAAACACAGCACCATGCCGGCGATGATGCCGGGCAGCGCGAGTGGAAGCGTAACGGTGAAGAATCGCCAGAACCAGTTTGCGCCGAGCGTTGCCGCCGCTTGTTCGAGGCGCGGATCGATCGCTTCGAAGGACAGCCTGGCGGCGCGGACCAGCAACGGAAAGCCCATCACGGCGCAGGCGACGGCCGCGCCGGTCCAGCGGAACGAAAGAACAATTCCGAAGGTGTCGGCGAGAAAGGAGCCGACCGGGCTGCGACGGCCAAGCCAGATCAGCAGCAGATAGCCGGTTACGACGGGGGGCATGACGAGAGGGAGATGGACAAGCCCATCGAGCAGCGATTTGCCCCAAAAACGCTTACGCGCCAGCACCCAGGCGATCGCGATGCCGGGCGGCAACGCGAGGATCGTCGCCAACGCGGCAATGCGCAGCGAGATTTTTATCGCGGTCCATTCTTCGGGAGTTAGCGTCGGCATTTGTGCAGACAATGTGAGTAGCGCGTCCGCGCTCTCATCTTGCCGCCGGAGCGGAATGACGAGAGCGCGGAAGCATCAACATGTACCAATGAATCGGCGGATCACGCTGCCGGCTTGTTAAGCCACGTGAAGCCGTACTTCTCGAAGATCGCCTTAGCGGCATCAGAGCGCAGGAACTGAATGTACTTCGCGGCGTCCGGCTTGCCCTGCGTGGTGACAGCGGCCGGATAGACGATCGGCTCGTGCGACCCTTCCGGGAAAGCGCCGACGATCTTCACCTTCGGCTCAACCTTGGCGTCGGTCTCGTAGACGATGCCGAGCGGTGCCTCCTCGCGCGCGACGAGCGCTAACGCGGCGCGGACGTTTTCTGCCATCGCCATGCGCGGTTCGACCTGCGCCCACAGGCCGAGTTTTTCGAGCGCGGCCTTCGCGTATTTGCCGACCGGCACGGCGCGCACGTCACCAGTGACGAGGCGGCCATCAGCGCCGAGCAGCTCGGTGAACTTCGTGTCCTTGTTGATCGTGACGCTCGACGTTTTCGAGTTTGCCGGCGCGATGAGCACTAGGCGGTTGCCGAGAAGGTTCACGCGGGTGTCGGATTTCACCAGCTTGCGCTGGTTGCCGTAGTCCATCCATTCGAGGTCGGCAGAGGCGAAGACGTCGGCCGGCGCGCCTTGCTCGATCTGCTTCATCAGCGCAGAGCTCGCGGCGTAGCTCGCCGTGACCTTGATCTTAGTTTCGTTGGTGAAGGCGGTGTTGATGTCGTCGAGCGCGTTCTTCATGGACGCGGCGGCGAAGACGGTGAGGGTCGGCTCTTGCGCGAAGGCGCCCGGCGCCATCGCGGGACCGGCGAGGACGAGGGCAGCGGCAAGGCCAAGGATGTGGCGGCGGATAATCATACGGACAGGCTCCATGCGCGCTGCGCGAGAATGAACTCGCGGCGCGAAATTTCAGGATGCCGGGACCGTCGTTCCGGATATGACGTGGCGCACGGGCAGCGCAACCACGGGGAGACCTTAGCAAGAGGAATCCCCGAGCAAAAGCCGGAGATTCCTCAAGAATCTGCGACTGATTGTCAGTCGCGCCGCTGCAGCTTAGTCAACAGCGATCATCACGTCGGAGGCCTTGACGATCGCATAAGCAACGTCGCCTTCTTTGAGATTGAGTTCTTCGACGGCCTGATTGGTGATCGAGGACGTAATCACCTTGCCGCCGCCGACGTCGATCTTGACGTGCGAGGTGGTCGCGCCCTTGGTGACGCCGACGATCTTGCCCTTGAGTTGGTTGCGTGCGCTGAGCTTCATGTATGTCTCCGTGTATTGGGGCGCGTATACCGGCCGCGGTGCAACTTGCCAAGGGCAAGCCGGATAACGGCTAAGTCCTTGCCAAGCGCAGGCAAACTCCACAACTTGCGCGAGAGGAGCCAGGAAACGCCGTGACGCCGACCAGCGAACAATTCGACTACATCATCGTGGGGGCGGGCTCGGCCGGCTGCGTGCTGGCGAACCGCCTGTCGGCCGATCCGCGCAATCGCGTGCTGATGCTCGAAGCCGGCGACAACGACAACTGGATCTGGTTCCACATTCCGGTCGGCTACCTGTTCGCGATCGGCAATCCGCGCGCCGACTGGATGTTTAACACCGAGGCCGAAGAGGGCCTCAATGGCCGCAGGCTGATCTACCCGCGCGGCAAGGTCGTCGGCGGCTGCTCGGCGATCAACGGCATGATCTATATGCGTGGCCAATCGGCCGATTACGACCATTGGCGTCAGCTCGGTTTGTCCGGCTGGGGTTGGGACGATGTGCTGCCTTATTTCAAGAAACACGAGGACAATTTCCTCGGTGCGAGCGATCTCCACGGCAAGGGGGGTGAGTGGCGCGTCGAGCAGATGCGGCTGTCGTGGGATCTACTCGATGCGTGGATCGCAGCCGCCGAGCAAGCGGGCCTCAAGCGCACCGAGGATTTCAATACGGGCGACAATGAGGGCGTCGGTTATTTCCACGTCAATCAGAAGCGCGGGCGGCGCTGGTCGGCGGCGCGCGGATTTCTCAAGCCCGTGTTGTATCGGCAGAACCTGAAGCTTGAGACGGGGTGTCAGGCCGAGCGCATTCTGTTCGATGGGCAGCGCGCGACCGGCGTCGCGTGGCGGCAAAACGGGACTTTGCGCGAGGCGAAATGCGGTGAGGTGATCCTCGCCGCTGGAGCGATCGGCTCGCCGCAACTGATGATGCTGTCGGGCGTCGGACCGGCTGAAGCGCTGCGGGAGCAGGGGATCGATGTCGTTGCGGATAAGCGCGGCGTCGGCGGCAATCTGCAAGATCATTTGCAATTGCGCACGATCTTCAAGGTCTCGGGCGGCAAGACACTGAACGAGACTTACGCGTCGCTGTTCCGGCGTGGTCTGATGGGGCTCGATTACGCGTTTCGCCGTCGCGGGCCGATGACGATGTCGCCGTCGCAGCTCGGCGCTTTCACGCGCTCCGATCCGTCGCGCGAGCGCGCCAACATTCAGTTCCACGTGCAGCCGTTGTCGCTGCCGAAGTTCGGCGATCCCCTGCACGGCTTTCCGGCGATCACGGCGAGTGCGTGCAACTTGCGGCCGACCAGCCGTGGCGCCGTGACGTTGCGCTCCGCGCAGGCGGGCGACGCGCCGAAAATCAAACCGAATTATCTTTCGACCGAGGAAGACCGGCTGGTCGCGGCGGATTGCATTCGCGTCACGCGCAAGATCATGGAGCAGCCCGCATTGGCACGCTATCGGCCGGAAGAATATCTGCCGGGCGCGAAAGTCGTCAGTGACGAGGATTTGGCGACGGCGGCGGGCGACGTCGGGACGACGATCTTCCATCCGGTCGGCACGGCGAAGATGGGATTGCCGAGCGATCCGACCGCGGTCGTCGACGAGCGATTGCGCGTGATCGGGCTGCAGGGATTGCGCGTCGTCGATGCGTCGATCATGCCGACGATCACCTCCGGCAACACCAATTCGCCGACGATCATGATCGCCGAGAAGGGCGCCGAGATGATCCTGCAGGATCGGAAGTAGTTACGGTGCGACGACGACCTGGCGGCATTCGGCCGGTAGCTGCGACACCATCATGGGTGGCTTCGGCTTTGCGGGCGGAGTTCCTGGTGGCGCTGGCTTCGGATTGAGAACGGAGTCTTTCATCCAGAACGCGAAGTCGCTGTCGGCGCAGCCCTCGCCTTCGGCGACGGGCTTTTGCCCCTCGCAGCCAGGACTGTCAGCCGGGCAGCGCAAGCGAACATGGAAGTGGTAGTGGTGCCCCCAGTATGGACGCACCTTCGCAAGCCACGAGCGGTCGCTCGGGCCTGCCTCGCGGCAGAGCGCTTTTTTGATTCCAGCGTTGACGAAGATTCGTTCGACCTCTGGCGCCTTCGCGGCGGCCTTGATCACCTGCGTGTGTCCAGTGGTCCAGACTTTTGGATCAATGTCTTTCTTATCTTCGCGCAGCATGGTGACGGCCGACATTTCCTCGCGCTCTTCACGCGACAGCAGACGCTTCGGCATCGGCGTCAGCCAAATGTCGGCATCGAGCCCGATCTGATGACTCGCGTGTCCGGTGAGCATCGGGCCGCCGCGCGGCTGCGCGAGATCGCCGACCATGATGCCGTTCCAGTTCGAGACCTTCGGCACTTGCTTGGCAAAGCGTTCGAGGAATTCGATGAGGTTGGGGTGGCCCCAGTTGCGATTGCGCGAGAGGCGCATGACCTGCCACGTCTCGCCGCTGACGGGGAGCGCTTGTGCACCGGCGAGGCAGCCGCGCGCATAGAAGCCGATGACGCGTGCTTGCAGATTAGCGGGCTGCTTAGCGGCACCGAACGCTTCCTTGGCGACCATGTCGGTCTTCGGCGCGACCAAATTCTTGAGTTTCTCGAAGGTCGTCTGCGCCTGCGCGGTCGTCGCGCCGAAAGCCTGCAGTCCGAGGATCAACCAGAGTGCGCTGCGCTTTTGAATCGCCATTCTGATCAGCCTGTTGGCGGCCTCAGCGTGATTCGGCGAGCCGCTTGTGCATATGTACCATCAAGGCTGTGGCAAACAACGGTGTCACAAAGTTGACCACCGGGATCGACACCAGCGCCGCTATCATCAACCCGGAGCCCCAAACCTCGCCGGAATGGGCCTTGCGCAGCGCTTTCGCCTCTGGCGGCGGACGGAACCGCATGGCGGCGAGATTGAAGTATTCGCGGCTGAGCAGGAATGCGGTCGCGACGAAGAAGATCACGGCGCCGGCGCCGCCGAAGAGCAGGAACGGCACGGCGAGCAGATAGACGCCGATGGAGAGCAGCGCCGCCTTCACGCTCTCCCACAGCGAACGCGCGAGCGGTAAAGCCGCGCCGGGCGGATCATTCGGGTAGTAAGTCTTCTCGACTTCAGCCGCGATGTCGTCGGCGAAGATTGCGGCAACCAGTGCCGTCGCGGCCGGCATCAGGAAGATGACACCCGCAAACACGCCGACGCCCGCAAACACGCCGACGCCCGCGATGATGCCGAGGATCCATTCAATCGTCTGCACGGCCCAGTTCGGGAACCACGTCCAGGTCGCTCGCAACCATGCGCCGCCGCTTTCCGCGCCCCAGGCAGCGAGGCGTTGCAGCGCGACACCTAGCACGATGAGGAACAGCACCGCCATGCCGGCGGATTTCAGCAGGATCGCGCGGAAAGGCTTCGAGACCATTTGCCGGAGCGCGCGGGCGGCGGCTGTGAACATGCGGGTTCCTTCGAACAACAACGACGTCCGAAAGTAATGCGCCGGTCAGAAATTGCGAGGGGCGCGAGCGCGCGCGTAGGCAGGCTCGCCGTAGGCCGGCTCGAGCGGCTGGTCTTCGGTTTCTTCTTCGGGCGGAAGCGGAAGATCGGCCCAGTGTAGCTTCTTGTAGTCGAAGCCGCTCTCGATCGTGGGCTTCACGACGGCGAAATACGGCGAGATGTCGAAGTCGCGCGGGGCGTAAAGCGAGTGATGGCGGATTTCGAGAATCTCGCGGCGAGCGCTGCGTGTCGGCGCTGACGTCGCCTTCGCGAGGATTGGATAACGCACCGACTGAAACGCCTGTGCGATCAGCGCCGAGCAAATGATTTTCGTCGGATCCCCCGAGCCGAGCGCCATCATGCGGCGGCGGAAACGTTTCGGCATCGGCAGCGGCAAAAGGTACCGCATCAGGTCCGTGATGTTCTTGAGATCATAGTCGAGGCCGCGTCGCGCGAGCGCATACGAACATACGGCGGCGCAATCCTGCGCACTCAACCCGACCGGACGACAAACGCGCGTGTGGAACTGTGCGTATTTCGATAGCGGCGCGGTGGCGACGCCGACGTTAAGCTCGGCTTCGATGAAAACGTGTGGATCGCCGTTCTCGTCGCGCGTGCCGGCGATCGGGCCGACGTAAAGCGCGGCATGCGACCACATCGATTGCGTGAGATAGCGGATGACGCCGGCGACGCGGGTGTTGCCTTCGACCAGCAGAACGTCGCCGGGCTGCAGCAGACGGCGCAGCGCTTCGGGAGAACTCGCAGCCAGCGGCTCGTAGCCGCGGTACGGTTCGGAAAGGTGCCGCGCAATGATGTTGCTCAGCCGATCGGTCAGCCAGCCCATCGATTTCTTCCCTGTCAGGCGCGTTTCGCCGCGCCATTGAATTGTCCTAAACTTTAGGTCGAACCTCCTTGCAGTTTCGTTCACGCGACTGTTGAACTTCCGGTCTATCGGGCACAAAAGGCTGGTCCAGGGGCACTTTTTCAAGACTCGGTTAAGTATGGCGGCAATCAATCGACGCGCATTCGCGTTAGGCGGCTCGGCGGCGCTCGCACTGCCGGCTTTCGCGCAAGCGCAAGCAACCGACTTCGATGTGGTGATCGTTGGCGCCGGTGCAGCCGGGATTGCTGCGGCGCGGCGGCTTTCTGAGGCGGGACGACGCGTCGTCATCGTCGAAGCGTCCGATCGCATCGGCGGCCGTGCGCACACGCAAAATTTTGGCAGCGGACATGCCGATCTCGGCGCGAACGTGCTGTACGGAGCGGACGCCAATCCGATCGCGCGGCTCGCGGCATCGCAGAAGGTCGAAATTGTTCGTGCATCGCCGGCGACGCATCTGCGCGTCGGCAAGCGCGTCGCGCGTGAGGGCGAGGTCGAGATTTTTCTATCGAGTCTCGCGCGCACGCGCCGCGCGATTCAAGAAGGCGGTCGCGCAGGCCGCGCCGTGCACGCCGCGAGCTTCTTTCCGAAAGACGTCACCGAATGGCGGCCGAGCGTTGACTTCATGCTCGGCGCCTTCGAGCGCGGGCGCGATTTGTCTGAAATCGCTGCGCAAGACATCGCGGTATCAGCCGAACGCGGCGATGCAGCCTATGCGCGGGGTGGCGTCGGTGCCTTGCTGGCTAAGCTCGCGCAGGGGCTGACGGTGCGGTTGTCGTCACCGGCGACACGCATCTCGACGTGGAAGAACACCTACGTCGAGACAGCGCGCGGCGGCATCGCGGCGCGCGCTGCGATCGTGACGGCGTCGACGGCAGTGCTTGCGGCGCAGAAGATCAAGTTTGAGCCCGCTCTTCCGGCGAATTTCGGCGAGGCGTTCACGAAGCTGCCGCTCGGAACGCTCGAGCGCATCGTCGTCGATCTGCCGGGCAATCCGCTCGGCCTCGCGAAAGACGAGCGCGTGTTCGAGCAGGCGACTGATACAAAAGCGGCGTCGATGCTGGCAAATGTCGATGGAGGTTCGCTTGCCTATATCGACATTGGCGGAAAATTCGCGGCTGAGCTTGCCGGCCGCGGGCCTGGTGCGTTGACGACCTTCGCGCGCGAGTGGATCGGCGAGACATTCGGCAATGACGCGATCAAGGCTATCGCCCGTGCGACATCGAGCCATTGGGCGAAAGAGCCGTGGATCCTCGGCGGTGCGTCGGTCGCGATCCCGGGCGCGCAAGGCTTGCGCAAAGTTCTGAGCGAGGGCGTGCGCGACCGTATCTGGTTCGCGGGCGAGGCAACGCACGACACGCAATGCGGGACCCTCGCGGGCGCGTGGGAGTCCGGCGAGCGCGCGGCGGATGCGGTGTTGCGGCGGATTGGTGGAGCCGCGCGCCGCCGATGAAAGCCATCATCGCGTGGTCGACCGGTAAGGACAGCGCCTGGGCGCTGCATCGCGTGCGATCGCAATACGAGATCGTTGGTGCGCTGACTACGATCACAGACGCTTTCCGCCGCGTCAGCATGCATGGCGTTCGCGAGGAGATTTGGCAGGCGCAGCTGGCCTCAGCCGGGCTCGCACCGATCCCGGTGCGCATTCCGTATCCGTGCCCGAATGAAGCGTACGAAGCCGCAATGGAAGCGGCACTAGCGCCGCAGATCGCGGCAGGCGTCACGCATGTGATCTTCGGCGATCTCTTTCTGCGCGACATTCGCGCGTATCGCGAGGAGCGATTGCGGCCGCTCGGTCTCACGCCGGTGTTTCCTCTTTGGGATGAGCCGACCGACCAGCTCGCGCGCGAGATGATGGCCGGTGGGTTGACCGCGCGGCTAACCTGCGTCGATCTCAAGAAGCTGCCGCGAGACTTTGCGGGTCGCGCGTTTGACGCTGCATTGATCCGCGATCTGCCGGAAGGCATCGACCCATGCGGCGAGAATGGCGAGTTCCACACCTGCGTGACGGGTGGACCGATGTTTGCGAAGGCGCTCGCGGTCGAATCCGGGATCGTGACGGAACGCGACGGGTTTTGTTTCGCGGACTTGAGCTTACGTGCTGGCAACGGCGGTACAAAGTGATTAAGTTCACGTCGCGGATGCTGTGAGGTGCGACAAGGACCATATTTCCGGGGCCTTATCGATCCAAACGGGAGCTGTCCCTGACCTCGCCCCTGGGCTTGGCCACATGGCGCCCACCTACGCTGTAGGTTCCCGGATCGAGCGCCTTGGCGGCCATCGCGGCTCCGCACTTTCCTTTTAGCTGTCGTCTGCAGGCCCGCACCAGCCGGGCAAATAAACCGCATTGTGGCTCTTTGCGGCCGCTATTGCTTGTTCCAAAGCGCGCGAAAAGTCGTCCTTCACCAGCTTGCGCGACACATTGCGGCGGAGAAAATCGGCCCATAGGAATTCGCTGAACGGCGTCGTGTCTTTGGCAAAACCGCCGGCGCGCCTGAGCTCGCCGGCAAGACTGCGATATGGGTCGTCTTTCAGCTCCGCGATCGTCTTCGGAATGTCCTTGAACGGGCGCCGCTCGCCGCTCGCATCGTATGGGTAACACCAGCGCTTGTTGTCTAGCACGCCCCAGAAAGCGCTGCGGTCGACCATGCGCAGATCCGCAATGATGGTGACGAGCACGTTCTTGACGTCTTCCTCGTGCAGCGCGCGGGCAAGATGGTGATGGTCGACGACGTAGTACCGATCGTCAGGACCGTGCACGACTGGAATCATGCGACGGCCAAGAATCTCGGCGCGCTTCTTTTCCGATTTCTGCGCGCGCCACCGTTTGCGCTTTTCCTTCACCTCGCGCATGCCGACTGTCATCTGCGTCGGCCTGAGATCGAGGATCGGGATCGGGTGGACGAGAGGGTCACGCGGCGACATGCGGCAATCTCCTGAGGGCAAAATTGGACGGCGCCCCCCGGCATGCTATCCAACCTCATGATGATCCAGCGAGTGAATTCTTGGTAACGCCCGCGCGGCCGGCTGCGGTCAAAGTCGTTGTGCGCACCGAAGCACTGATGCGGCGCGATGCGCTATCCGGCGAGGACCGCGCGCGGGCGGCCGAGGTGATCGCGGCGCGCGGTTTTCCGCTTTCCGTCGGCGGGCAGCGCGTCTCCGGTTTCATGCCGATCCGCACCGAGATCAATCCGCTGCCGCTGATGCGGCGCGGGGCGGAGGAGGGGGCTTCGCTGGCGCTGCCGATCATCCGCGGACGCGGCCAGCCGCTCGATATGCATGAGTGGTCGCTCGATGCGCCGCTGGAAAAACGCCAATGGGGCATCCGCGAACCGGCGTTCGATTCCAAGGTGGTTTACCCCGATATCGTGCTGACACCGCTTGCGGCCTTCGACCGTCGCGGCTATCGGATCGGCTATGGCGCCGGCTATTTCGACATGACGCTCAATGAGTTGCGCGCGCGCAAGAGCGTGATCGCAATCGGGCTGGCATTCGCCTGCCAAGAGGTCGAAACTGTGCCGATCGAGCCGCACGACGCGCGGCTCGATTTTGTGCTCACGGAGCGTGATGTGATCGACTGTCGCGAGGCGTAATTGCGTATTCTGTTTATCGGCGATGTGGTGGGACGTTCCGGCCGTCACGTGGTGACGGACAAGCTGCCGTCTCTCGTCAAAGAGTGGAAGCTCGACCTCGTCGTGATCAACGGCGAGAACGCGGCGGGCGGCTTTGGCATAACGGAATCGATCTATCACGAGTTCATCGAAGCAGGTGCCGACGCGGTCACGCTCGGCAACCACGCGTGGGATCAGCGCGAGGCGCTCGTCTTTATCGCCCGCGCGCCGAAGTTGGTGCGGCCGGTCAATTTCCCGAAAGGCACGCCGGGGCGCGGCGCTGCATTGGTCGAGACTAAAACGGGCGGCCGCGCACTGGTGATCAACGCGATGGGCCGCGTCTTTATGGATCCGCTGGAAGATCCCTTCCGCACCATCGAGAACGAGATCGAGGCATGTCCACTCGGCCAAGCCGCCGATGCGATCATCGTCGACTTCCACGCCGAGGCGACAAGCGAGAAGCAGGCGATCGGCCATTTCCTCGACGGGCGCGCGACGCTGGTGGTCGGCACGCACACGCATGTGCCGACGGCCGACCATCAAGTGCTGCCGGGCGGCACCGCGTATCAAAGCGATGTCGGCATGACGGGCGATTTCGACTCGGTGATCGGGATGCAGAAGGAGGAGCCGCTCGGCCGCTTCCTGCGCCGCATTCCGGCCGGGCGCTTCGAGCCCGCGATGGGGCCGGCCACGATGTGCGGCATTGCGGTCGAGACGGACGATAAGACCGGCCTGGCGACCAAGGTCGCGGCAGTGCGGATCGGCGGGCGGCTCGAGCAGACACGGCCGACATTCTGGGATTAACGTTGGGACTAACCGTTGGGATATGCCTTGGGATTGACCCGAAGGCCCCGGTTCGGCTTATAACGCGGCCCAATCTCAAACTTCTGACGGCATAGTGCTATGGCGGGTCATTCCCAGTTCAAGAACATCATGCACCGCAAGGGGCGGCAGGACGCGATCAAGTCCAAGCTGTTCGGCAAGCTGGCGCGTGAAATCACGGTCTCGGCGAAGCTCGGAATGCCGGACCCGGCGATGAACCCCCGCCTGCGCGCAGCAGTGCTGGCGGCGCGCGCCGAGAGCATGCCGAAGGACAATATCGAGCGCGCGATCAAGAAGGCGGCGGGCGCGGACGGCGAGAACTACGACGAGATCCGCTACGAAGGTTACGGCCCGGGTGGCGTCGCCGTCATCGTCGAGGCGCTGACCGATAATCGCAACCGAACGGCCTCCGAAGTGCGTTCGACCTTCACGAAGAGCGGCGGCAACCTCGCCGAGACCGGTGCTGTGTCGTTCATGTTCGATCGCGTCGGCGTCGTCGAGTATCCGGCGGACGTTGCGGATGCGGACACAATGCTCGAAGCCGCGATCGATGGCGGCGCCGAGGATGTCGTCTCGGGCGAAACTGGCCACGAAGTTTTCACGACGAGCGAGACCCTGGCCGGTGTTGCGAAAGCGCTGGAGACGAAGTTCGGCGAGCCTCGCAAAGCCGCGCTGACGTGGAAGCCGCAGAATACGATCTCGGTCGACGACGAGACCGGAGAGAAATTGCTGAAGCTCGTCGATACGCTGAACGATTCTGACGACGTCCAGAACGTCTATGCGAATTTCGAGATTTCCGAAGCGTTGATGGCGAAGCTGAGCGCCTAGGCGTCACCTCAGCCACGCATCGAAGATCGGCATCGCGGCGAGGCCGGCGAGCAATACGATCACGTAAGCTACGCGGCGATAAGTCTTCTCGGTCGCGAGGTGGAAGAGCTTCGTGCCGCCCCACATCGCCAAGATATGCAGCGGTGCGAAGAGCACCGTGAGCGCTAAAATGTTGGCGGTCAGCAATCCGCGGAAGAAGTACGTGACCACCAGGCCGATCGCGAACAGGAAGAAGTACGCGATAAAATTGGCCCGAACGGTGTTCACGCCGTGCGGACTGCCCAGCCAATAGATCAGCACTGGCGGGCCGGAAATCTGCACTGCACCACCCAATAAGCCGGCCAGAATGCCGACGCCGATCGTGATCAACACATGCGGTTTGCCGGTGTAGCGCCAGCCGGACGCGAGCACCGGTACGATAACCAAGACCGTGATCGAGATCAGCCAGCGGAGCGTCGTCGGCTCGGCATATTGCAGGATCAGCGTGCCGAATTGCGCGGCCGCGATTGCAAACACCGCGATAGGGATGACTTCGCGCCAATTTGCTTGCCGCATCGCGCTGGCAACAAAGGCGAGGCCGGTGACGAAATCGACGAGCAGGAACGTTACGGCACCTATCTTCGGGCCATAGACGGCGCTCATCAGCGGTACATAGATCAAAGCGGAGCCGAAACCCGAGAAGCCGCGTACGGCGCCTGACAGGACCGCGATGCCGACGCCGAGTAGAAATCTCGGATCGGCAACGATTTGCGAGAAGGTCGCGAGCGTCGGCAGTTCGTTCACGGTAAGCCTCAGTGCGGCGTCCCGCATCGGCCGATGCGGCGGCACAGTCAAGGTCGCTTTGCGAAGCGCACCGCCCCGTGAGACATCTAGCGCGTACCGAATCGCAACGAGACGTATGAACCCAGTCCGTATTCTCGGCATCGATCCCGGCCTCCGCCGCACCGGCTGGGGCGTGCTGACCTGCGCGGGCAATCGGCTCAGCTTCATTGCCTGCGGCACCGTCCTGACCGATGACAAGGCCTCGCTCGCCGAACGGCTTGTGATGATCCATGGCGGCCTCGCGAAGATCGTCGCGGAGTTTCAGCCGGACGAAGCCGCGGTCGAGCAGACCTTCGTCAATCGCGACGGGCAATCGACGCTGAAGCTCGGGCAGGCGCGCGGCATCGCGTTGCTCGTTCCGGCGCAGGCGGGTTTGCGGGTCGCCGAATACGCGCCGAACCTCGTGAAGAAGACGGTGGTCGGTGCGGGTCACGCCGAGAAGCAGCAGATCCGCTTAATGATTGGCGTGTTGTTGCCGAAGGCCGACCCGAAAAGCGACGACGCAGCGGACGCACTCGCGATTGCGGTGACGCATGCGCATCACCGCCTTTCGGCTGTCGCGCGCGCTCAGGCCTTGGGAAAAGTGTAAAGATCACCATCGGCGTCGTTGTGGCCGTGCACGGCGTTGCGGATGATTTCTGCGGCGATGCGCGCGTACGACGTGCCGTTGCCGCCATAGCCGAGCGCGGCCCAGCAGTTCGGCATTTGCGGGATCTCACCGATGATCGGCAGGCCTGTCTTCGTCTGGCCGAATGAGCCCGCCCAAGCAAACTCTATGCGCGTGTCAAGCGCGGGTAGGAGTTGCTTGAGCTTGCGCGCCAGCGTCTTGCTCTTGCGCGCGATGAGTTTGTCGCGCTTCTCGTCGTCGGAGAATTCCTCGTCTTCGCCGCCGCAAATGACGCGGCCTTCCGCCGTCGTGCGCACGTAGAGGTACGGATCGGCAGCTTGCCAAATCATCGGTTGGCCGGACCAAAGCCGGCCCGGCTGCGGGTGCGTCGCGATCGCCCACGTGCTGATGATCTGATGCGCTTCCTGCGGCACGTATTTCGGCATTTCGTAGCCGGTCGCCATCACGAGATAACGGCACGTGATGCGGTGACCACCATGTGCTGTCGCGACGACGCTGCGTGGTTTGGCTCGCACGTCGACGATGTCGCACCGGTCGAAAATGCGCGCCTTGTTCTCAATTGCGTTGGCGAGGAGCGCGCGTGTTGTCTTGCGCGGATCGATCGTGAGGCTGCCGTGGCTCTGTAGTGCGGCGTTTGCGCGAACACCAAATTTGTCAGAAAGCGCAGCGCGGCCGAGCGTATACGAGTCGATGCCGATCGTTCGGCGCGCTACGCTTTCGCGCTCAAGACCTTTCGCGTCGAGCACGTTGCCGGCGAGATAGAGCGTGTCGCGACGCGCGACGTCGGCAATGCCAAGCTCCGCAACGAGGTCCGCAATCGAGTCGACGGCGAGCCGTGATCTGCGCCAAGCACGAGCAGCTTTGTCGGCGCCGATCTTGCGCGTCAAGATCGTCAGCGGTGTGTCGATCTCGTATTGCAGAAGCGCTGTGCTCGCGAGCGTCGCTCCCTCGGCCGGGCCACGCCGGTCGGCGATCACGACCTTGATGCCGTCTGCGGCGAGGGCCTGCGCGGTCAGTGCGCCGGTGATCCCGGCGCCGACGACCAGCACATCGGTCGTCAGATCGCGGTCGAGACGCTCCGTTTCCACGGGGGTTGCTCGGCGGCCCTTCCAGACCGGGACGCCTGTGCGTAAGTTTCTGTACTGGGAAATCATCTGCTGGTCCGAGAGGGGCCGAGCGGGTACAACACGCAACCCACTAAAATGATCCGGATGGGCTGGGCAGTTGCGCGCGTATGATCGGTAAGCTCAAGGGAATCATCGATTCTTACGGCGAGGACTTCGCGATCGTCGATGTCGGCGGCGTCGGCTATGTGGTGCATTGCTCGACCCGGACGTTGCAAGCCTTGCCTCAGGCGGGCGAGCCGGCGGTGTTGTCGATCGAGACGCATGTCCGCGAGGACCAGATCAAGCTCTTCGGCTTCACGAGCGACGCGGAACGCGAATGGTTCCGCCTCCTGCAGACCGTGCAGGGCGTCGGCACGCGCGTCGCGCTCTCGGTGCTCAGCACCTTGAAGCCGGCCGATCTCGCTAACGCGGTCGCCATGCGGGACAAGGCCGCGGTGGCGCGAACACCCGGCGTCGGCCCGAAGGTTGCCGAGCGCATCGTCACTGAGCTCAAGGACAAAGCCCCGGCTTTTGCGGATATCGACCCCGCCGTGGCGCGGCTTTCCGGCGCTTTGGACGAAAAACGGGCGCCGCAGCCGCTCGCCGATGCGGTTTCGGCCTTAGTCAATCTGGGCTATGGACAGCCGCAGGCCGCCGCAGCAATCTCGGCCGCCGCGCGGGAAGCCGGCGAGGGTGCGGAGACGGCCAAGTTGATCCGATTGGGGCTCAAGGAGCTGGCTAAGTGAGCGAGCGTGGGGTGAGCGAGACGCCGGCGGAGCCCGTGAAGGTGCCGGGCGCGGCCTTCGAGATCCGCGAGATGAAGGATCGCGACGAACTCGAGGCCCTGCTGCGCATGCGCTGGCCGGGTTCGGAATTGATCATCGGCGGCCAATTCGTGCGGCCGGAGGATGTCGAAAGCTTTGGTGCGTTCGCGGACGGACGCCTGCATGGCATGGCGACATGGCGAACGGTCGGACGTGTGATGCATATCGTAGCGGTCAATGCGTTCACGGACCTCAAAGGGGTCGGCATTGGCCTGATCGACGCCATGGTCGCCCACGGCAAGAATGCCGGCATGTCGACGCTGCGCGCGACGATAACCAACGACAACACAATCGCGATGCGTTTCTATCAGAAGCGCGGCTTTCGGATGACCGCACTGCATCCCGGGATGATCGACGCGATGCGCGCGATCAAGCCGACAATCCCGGAGGTCGGCCTCGACGGCATCCCGATCCACGACGAAGTCGAGTTAGAATTGGACTTGCGATGAAGGGTGCACGCCAGACGCCGGCGTCCTCTGCGATCAACGATAGCGATGCCGAGCTGATCGCGGCGGCGACCAAAGCCATCAGCGAACGCTATCGCAACGATTGGCAAGAGGTCGGCGCCGCGATGCGCACCCGCGACGGCCGTATCGTGACGGGCGTCAACATCGACGCTTACATCGGGCGGATCGCGGTGTGCGCAGAAGCGATTGCGATCGGCCGTTCGATTACCGAGACCGGCGATCATGGGATCGAGACGATTGTCGCGGTGCGCCATCCAAAGCCCGGCGAAGGTGGATCGATCGCCGTGGTGTCGCCGTGTGGCATTTGCCGCGAGCTCATTCACGACTACGATCCGAAAGCGCGCGTGATCGTGCCGAACGGCGGCGCACCCGCCGTGACGACGATCGGAGAACTCCTGCCGAACAAATATCGTAGAGGCGCCGAATGAATACGCCGGGGCGCCTGGTGACGCCGGAGCGTCGTGAGGACGACACGGCCGATACGTCGTTGCGTCCGCAAAACCTGTCGGAATTCATCGGGCAGCGCCAGGCGCGTGCCAATATGAGCGTCTTCATCGAAGCGGCGCGGCAGCGGAAAGAAGCGCTCGACCACGTGTTGTTCGTCGGGCCGCCCGGGCTTGGCAAGACGACATTGGCGCAGATCGTTTCGCGTGAACTCGGCGTGAACTTTCGCGCGACCTCCGGACCGGTGATTGCGAAGGCCGGCGATCTTGCTGCGCTGCTGACGAACCTCGAAGACCGCGACGTTCTTTTCATCGACGAAATCCATCGTCTCAATCCGCATGTCGAGGAAGTGCTCTATCCTGCGATGGAGGATTTTCAGCTCGACCTCATTATCGGCGAAGGTCCAGCCGCGCGTTCGGTGAAAATCGACCTTGCGCGCTTCACGCTCGTTGGTGCGACGACACGAGCCGGTCTGCTGACAACGCCGCTACGCGATCGCTTCGGCATTCCGATCCGTTTGAATTTTTACGATGTCGACGAATTGGAGCTGATCGTCAAACGCGGTGCGCGCGTGCTCGGCATCGGCATAACGGAAGAGGGCGCGAATGAAATCGCGCGGCGCGCGCGCGGAACGCCGCGCATTGCGGGGCGGCTGCTGCGCCGTGTGCGCGATTTTGCGCTGGTCGATGGAGCCGAGAAGATCGATCGCAAGCTTGCCGACAAGGCGCTGCTGCAGCTCGAAGTCGATGCGGCTGGGCTCGACGCGATGGATCGGCGCTATCTCCAGATGATCGCAGTGAACTATGGGGGCGGTCCGGTCGGCATCGAGACGATCGCGGCCGGATTGTCGGAGCCGCGCGACGCGTTGGAAGATATCGTCGAGCCATTTCTGATTCAGAAGGGTTTCGTGCAGCGCACGCCGCGCGGGCGTCTGCTCACCGGGCACGCATTCCGGCATCTCGGACTTGCGGAACCGCAACGCGATCCGTCGCAGTTTCAGTTGTTCGGCGGGACTGATCCGGACGAGTGAAAGTAAAGTCACAGCGTCAGCGACTTATCTCCGTCATGGCCCGCTTCATGCGGGCCATCCACGTCTTCCCAGCGCTAAAAAAAGCAAGACGTGGATGGCCCGGACGAGCCGGGCCATGGCGTCTAACTTCGTGCCTTCACGCCGCTTTGTGGCGCTCTTGTTCTTCCGCATACATTTTCAGCTCTTCGCCCAGAGCGCGTGAGACGCTTGGGCGCTGCTTCAGCTTCGCCATATACGCGGTGATCGCCGGATACTTCCGTAAATCGATCGGCGTTGCGCGCGACCAGTGCAACACCGTGAACAGGTAAGCATCGGCGACGCTGAATGCGTCCAATAGGAAATCGCGGCCGGTCAACGTTTGATCGATGATGCCAAGACGGGCATGCGCGATATCGAGCGCATAAGTCTTCGCTTCTTTTGGCATCTTCGCGGAGAGAAGCGGCGTATAGACCGCCTTGTGCAGTTCGCTGCTGACGTAGGACAGCCACTGCTGCAGGCGGACACGCGGCGTGCCGTTCTTCGGCGCAAGATGCGCGTCCGGATACTGATCGGCGATGTACTGCAGGATCGCGACATTCTCAGTGACGATGGTGCCATCGTCGGTGCGCAGCGAGGGCACAAAGCCGAGCGGGTTGATGGAGAGATAGTCGGTACCGTCCGGCAGCGTCTTCGTCTTGCCGTCCCGATACGTGTAGGTCACCTTCGCGTCGGCCTCATAAAGCGCTATGCGCGACGCCATCGAGCAGGCCAGGGGTGCATAAAACAGTTCCATCAGCGTCCTCCTATTGATTTTTGTACTGTTCCGTATGAAATAGGGGCCGTCAAGGATTTCTTGCGATATGGTACAAAAATCTGTCAGCAGCGAAGCGAAGCGGCGCGGGCGCCCGCGCGCCTATGATCCCGCCGTTGCGATCGAGCAGGCGGCCGCTGTGTTCTGGAAAGCCGGTTACGCCGGCACGTCGCTCGACGATCTCGCGGCGGCGACCGGAATGAACCGGCCGAGTCTCTATGCGGCGTTCGGCGACAAGCGGGAGCTGTATCTCAAGACGCTCGAATTCTATCGGACGCGGAATCGCGATCTGATCAAGCGCGCGCTGGCGGGTGAACCGCCGCTGCGCGAGTTGTTGCAACGCATTTATGCTGGCGCGCTGGATATCTACTACGCGGGCGATGACGGCGCGCGCGGCTGCTACACGATCGGCACGGCGACGACGGTGGCGGCCGTCGACGAAGGCGTGCGAGAATTTCTGGCGCAAAGCTTCTCCAGCACGGACGCGTTCTTCTTCCAGCACATTGTCGCTGCGCAGAAGCGCGGCGAGATTTCGGCTCCGGCCGATCCTGCTGCTCTGGCCGCGCTGACCACCGCGACATTGCATACACTCGCGGTGCGTTCACGCGCGCAGGTTCCGCGTGCCGAGCTGGAGAAGATCGTCACATCGGCCCTTGCGGTGATTTGCGCGAAGTAGCCGACGGCGCTATGCCGTCGCGCATGCAAAATGCTCTCGACGGCGAAATCCGTAACGGCACGCACGAGCAGCTCGTGCGTGTTTATTACGAAGATACGGACTTCTCCGGCATCGTTTATCACGCCAACTATCTGCGCTTCATGGAGCGCGGGCGGACGAACTATCTGCGTCTGCTCGGCACCGACCATCGCGCGCTGTTCGAAGAGACGAGCGCGGAAGCGCCTGGCTTCGCATTTGTGGTGCGCGGCATGAAGTTGGAGTTTCTGCTGCCGGCGCGGATGGACGATCTACTGCTCGTGCGGACGACGCCGCACGAGGTGAAGGGCGCATCGATCATGCTGCATCAAGAGGTGCTGCGCGGTGACGACAAGTTGCTGATTGCCGACGTGCGCGTCGCCTTCATCGCCGGCGGCAAAGCGCAGCGGATTCCAAAACCGCTGCGCATCGCGATGCAGGCGGATCAGGACGCCTCGGCGAACACCAAGTAACGCAGCGGACCCTGCGTTTTTCCATCGAGCGGCCAGCAGGTGACGAGGACGAGATTGCGGCCGCTCGCCTGCGGGTCGATCTCGGCTTCGTCCCACCGGGCGACCGCGGTGCGGGTCACGCGGAAGGTGACGCGAACGCCGTCGCGGCGTGTCACGCGGATTTCGTCGCCGACCTGGACGCGGCCGAGGAAACGGAAATGCGTGTCGCGATGCGCCGAATAGACGGCGGTGCCGCGCTCGCCGGCCTCCGGCGTGTTCTCGAGCTGGCCGGGACCAAAGGCGAGTGCTTGTCCGCTTGAGCCCGCGAGCACGATGGAGCTCTCGTGCAAGCGTAGGACTTCGACGCGCGCGACCGGCCACGTGTCGGCCCAGCTCCACGGTTTTGTCGACCGCCCGGTCGAGATGGTTTCCGAGAAAGCGCGGTCGAGGAGGATCTGCGCGAGGATCGCCTTGGCGTGGATGTAACCAGCTTGCCCGACGAGGGTGAGGCCGGTGGCGAGGAGGAGAGCCGCGATGGCGATCTTCGTTCTGCTTCGCCGCAGCCCCTCACCCGTCGCGCTTTGCGCGCCACCTTCTCCCCGCAAGCGGGGAGAAGGAACGGAGTATGACGCGATGGTGTTCATCGCGAGAGCCGCACAACGCCGCGGCCGAAGCCCATCAGCAGCAGGCTGATCAGGCACAGCAGGAGGCCGAACCAGAGACGCAATTCGGCATCGGTCGCGGTCTGCGGCAGACGGACCGTCGTCGGCGTCGCCTGCGCGGCTTGCGGAGCGGCCGCCTTCTGGATCGGAAGCTGAGCGTATTGCGCACGCACCTTCTGCTGATCGGCGCGACGCTGCTCCGGCTCTCCGTCCGGCGTGACGGCCGGGCGATTCTCGTTCGCATTGCCGCTATCGCCGAACACGAGATCGAAGTCCCAGCCTTCCGGCAGGTTGAGCGGAACCTCGGTGCGGGTGAGGCGTGTGCCGGCGGGACGCGACGGCGTCTCGTCGATTGCAACGAGGGAGGTGAGGCGCGTCACCAGACTGTGCTCGAGCGCGAGCTTGAGGATCGCGGCATCGGCAGCTTCCGGCGTCGCGGTGCGCGTCGTGCGCGAAACCTCGGTATCGTCGATCTTGCGGCGGGCCCAAACTTTCGAAAGGCCTTTGCCTTCGGCCGCACCGGCGAGCGGCAGCGTCACGCTCCACGGCTGATCGCCGATCGTGCCCGTGATGACGAGTTCACCGGACAGCGAGCCGACACGCGCCGCAACGACCAGAGGCTCGCCGCGATAGAGATCCGGTAAACTCTCAGGCGTGACGTCCGCGCCGTTTACCGTGAACTTGGCGACGAGGTTCGTTACCGCAGGGCTTTCGAGCTTCTCGAACAGCGAGCGCATGCGCGTCTCGACCTGATCGGTGGAGCCGATATGCGTGAAGGTGCCGCGGCCGAGTTCGGATGCGCGCGTCATCAGATACGAGTTCGGCGCCGAGCCGATGCCGACCATGAAGACACGCGAGCGGCCGCGCAAAGCCGTGATCGTCTCGAACAACTGCTGCTCGTTGCCGATCGCGCCGTCGGTCAGGAATACGACCTGGCGGAGAAATTTGCCATCGCTGCCGCGCGGGTCGGTCAGTGCAGCTTTCATCGCGGGCACCATTTCGGTGCCGCCCTTCGCCTGCAGGCTGTCGACATAGCGCTTGGCTTGGCCAATGTGTTCGGCGTCGGCCGGCACTGTGTCCTGGAACAGCACCGTCAGCGTGTCGTCGAAGCGGACGATGTTGAAGCGGTCGGTCGGCTTGAGGCGGCCGAGAGCGTAGATGAGGCTCGCTTTTGCCTGCACCATCGAGGTGCCGCCCATCGAGCCGGAATTGTCGACAACGAGAATGACTTCACGCGGCCGATTGTCTTCTGTCGCGGCACCGGTCGGCGGCGTCACGTAAGCGAGGACGTAGTCGCTGCCTGCGACGCGCTCGCGGAAGAGGCCGACGGACGGCGCTTGTTGTGCGGCCGGCTTCCACGTGAGTTCGAAATCGCGATCGGCCGGCACCGGACCTTCAGCGAGCTTGACGATGCGCGCATCGCCATCGGCTTCGGTCTTCACGGCGTGATGGTGGCTCTTGAGCTCGCCGAGCGGGAAGCCGGCTGCAACGCGCACGGTGATTTGCACCGGATTGATCTTGCCTTGCTTACGCGGATCGAGGACCGGCGGCTCGATGCGTTCGCGGTCCGGAACGTTGGTCGAATTGCCCCAGCCGCTGCCGGGCGTGAAGTCGACCGTCTGTGCGATCGGCTTGCCGTTGTAGCGCGGGCCGACGACGAGCGGGATGCGCAGCGAATACTCATTGCCGATGTGGCGGATCGGTTCTTGGTATTCGATCTGTACGACGATGGTTTCGCCTGGGCCGATATTGGCAACCGAGTTCGTGAAGATGTTCGGGCGTTCCTGCTCGACGAGGCTCGCTTTCTGTCCGGCTTCCTTCGCCTTCTCGTAGATCACCTTCGCGGCCTGCCGCTCCTTTATCGAGCCGACGACGACGCGATCGCCGACGACCATCTTGAGCGTATCGACCGCACTGCCTTCCGGCAGCGGATAGACGTAGACGGCTTCGACCCAACCGTCGGTCGGGTTGTGGAAGATCTGCGTGATGCGGGTGCGCGCCGTCGGTCCACTCACCGTGACGTCGACGTCGGTTGCGACGCGCGGTGCGCCGACATAACGGCCTTCCTGGTTCGTCTTGAGCAGCAGCGAGCCGGCACGGACTTCGCCCGGTTTGACGAAGATCGGCGCTTGTGCGGCGCGCGCCGGCAGTGCGAACAGCGCCGCGAGAACCATGACGACGAAGAAGAGGATTGCGGGCGCCGAGATCGCCAGCCATTCGGCGATGGTCGGCGCTCGGTGCTGTGTCGGAAGCGAATACGTATGCATGCGGTAACCCCTATGGCGGTCTGTCGCTTGGAAAGCCGCACACTCGTTGTGAGGCGCATTCGCTTTGTCCGGTGAGCGTCTTGTCTGCCCTTTTGCGGCCGTGAACCGTCCAAACACGCCATAGGAGAGCCGCAGTTGTGCGGATATGTGCGGACCAGTCCGGGGTCAGACCGGACGCTTCGGCCGTTCCCGGCCGAGGTTTCCACTGCGCTGGGGGTTGGATTGAGTATCAGTTCCGAAGCAGAACTCTCCGAAGAGCAAAGTCGCGCCATCGCGGCGACAGTCCGGGAAGAACTCGCGCGGCGGCGCATGTCGCGTCAGCGTTTGGCGGACGACGCGAAGATCAGCATTTCGACATTGGAGAAGGCGCTCGCGGGACGGCGGCCTTTCACGCTGGCGACGACGATCCGTTTAGAGCAAGCGCTGTCGGTGCCGCTGCGCACGCGCAAGGCGGAGCCGATCCAGCCGCCATCGCCTCCGCTTGCATCGCTCGGCGTCGCGCCCGGCGATCTCGGTTACTACTCGCGTCCCGCGGTGGCGTGGATCGAAGGCGAGTATCTTACGATCCGTCCGTCCTTCGGCGATGCGAATGCGATGTATGCGTATCGCACGCTGATCAGTTGGGACGAGGAGGGCTCATGCCTGCGCTTCCGCGAAAGCGAGCGCATGGATGCGGCCTTCACGCAGTTCGGCTCGGTTTCGGTGCCGAACCAATCCGGCCACATCTATCTCGTCACCAACCGACACGGTCAGTATCGCCTCATCATTGCGGCGCGGCCGACGATCGCAGGCGAGATGTACGGCATCCTTACGACGCTGCAGGTCGAACGCGGCTCGCAGCTTATTCCGGTCGCGGCACCGATCGCGTTCATTCCGCTGCAGAGTATGGGCGAGTGTGCTTTCGGCCGCATCGTCGAAGGCGATCGCGACTACGCGCGTTATCGTAGTTTCCTCAAGCGCACGACGAACGAGCCTTTCGCGCGGTTTCTGCCGGGCTAACTCGGCGGACGACGCGACCACGCCAGCGCGAGCGGGCCGAGCGCGACGACTGCGCCCATGACGAGGAATGCGAGCGTCCAACCGAATGTCGTCATCTGGCCGCCGCCGAGATCGATCGCGGCGCCGCTCGCCCAACCGCCAGACGCTGCAAGCCCGAAACCGACCGTCGAATGCAGCGCCATCGTGGCTCCGCGATTTTCCGGCACGGCGGCGATGGTCATGCCGGATGTCAGCGCGCCCGAATCCGCATTGACGGTGAACGCTTGCAGGATGATCAGCGGCAGCAAGATCCACGGCGATGCGCCGGCAAGAATTCCGACCATCGCGGTGACGATCGCGGATGTCGTCATGACGACGGTCAGCACGCGATGGCGGCCGAAGCGGAGCGCGGCTTCGTTGCCCAGAATGCTGGCGGGCGCGGCAATCACCGTGACGATCACGCTGACGGCGATCGGCGACAGCAAGTTGTTTCCCGGATTGTTCGCGAGCACGAAGGTCCAGAACGCGACGATCCACGTGCGCACGCCGTAAAGTTCGAAGCAGTGTGCGCCGTAGCCGAGAATGTAGCCGAGCGCTGGGCGATTGCGCAGCACGGGGCGGATCGCGATCTTCGCGCCTTGCGTCGCGGGGCGCACGGGCGTGAGCAGAAACGCCGTCACGACCATCAGCAGCGGCGGGATGCCGGTGACGAAGAAGGCGGCGCGCCAGCCCCACGCGTCGGCGACGACTTGCGAGACGAGAAACGAAAGTCCGACTCCGAACGAATATGCGGATGTGTAGAAGACGACGCCGCGCGAGCTTTCGCCGGGCGGCATGCGATCGGTCAGTGCCTTGAGGCCCGGCATGTAAGCGCCGCCAAAGCCGATGCCGGTGAGGCCCCACAGAAGACAAGCCGACCAGAAGCCGTTGGCGAAGAGACCGAAGGCGATCGCTCCGGCAAAATTGAGCGCCGAGCCGGCGAGGAGGATCAGCCGGGCGTCGAAGCGGTCGGTCAGCGTCGCGAGGATCGGAACCGCGAGCATGTAGCCGACCGTGTAACTCGAGGCCATGATCCCGGCCTCGGTCGCGCTTAGACCCCACAAGGGAATCAGATGACCCGCCATGATGGCCGAAACGGCCACGTGCGGTACCAGGTTGCCAACCTGGCCGATGCACAACGCGATGATGAGAGGGCGTCCGCTGAGGGTCATCGCATTGTCAGACTTAGCGTTTCCATTGGTTTCTTATTGGCCGGTAACTCGCCCTTAACCACGAATAGGGCTGTCTAGCCCGTGATGCTATCGGCCTGACGCCGTAGTTTGAACAAGTTTCGCCGGGATTCGGTACCCGTCCCGGACGGGGACAGGGATTCCGAAGACAATTTGCCCGCGCCGGCGCTGCCTCTGATGGCGCGTGTCTGGACGGGATTTTTTGGGCAGGCCCAATGGGCCGAAGGGACACGATATGGAACAGGCGGCTCTGCCTCCCCCGGATATGTCGCTGATTGCGCTGTTCTGGCAGGCGCATTTCATCGTCAAGTTGGTGATGCTCGGCCTGGTGGCCGCCTCGGTCTGGGTTTGGGCCATCGTCATCGACAAGACGTTTCTGTTCGCCCGCACGCGGCGCGCGATGAACCAGTTCGAGAACGCGTTCTGGTCGGGGCAGTCGCTCGAGGAGCTCTACCGTACGGTTTCGGCGAAACCTGCGCATTCGATGGCAGCTCTGTTCGTTGCCGCGATGCGCGAGTGGAAGCGCTCGTTCGAAGGCCAGGCGCGCTCCTTCGCCGGCTTGCAGATGCGCATCGAGAAGGTGATGGATGTCACCGTCGCGCGCGAAGTCGAGCGCATGG
Source organism: Variibacter gotjawalensis (assembly GCF_002355335.1). Taxonomy (GTDB): domain Bacteria; phylum Pseudomonadota; class Alphaproteobacteria; order Rhizobiales; family Xanthobacteraceae; genus Variibacter; species Variibacter gotjawalensis. The sequence goes on along the minus strand of NZ_AP014946.1, from coordinate 4,298,144 downwards.
AGAAAAGCCTTCTAGTGCTCGCGACGGTCGGCTCGGCCGGTCCGTTCATCGGCCTGTTCGGCACCGTCTGGGGCATCATGACGAGCTTCCAGTCGATCGCGGCCTCGAAGAACACTTCGTTAGCGGTTGTGGCGCCGGGCATCGCGGAAGCGCTGTTTGCGACGGCCGTGGGCCTCATTGCGGCCATTCCGGCGACTATTTTCTACAATAAGTTCATCGCCGAGGTGAACAAGCAGACCCAGCGTCTCGAAGGGTTTGCGGACGAGTTCTCCGCGATCCTGTCGCGGCAAATCGACGAGCGGGCGTAAGGCGCATGATCAGGAAAAGTGGATACCGGTTTTCCGTCCGATCATGCGCGTGGCTAAAACACGCGCATTGCTCGGCGGCAACGAACGGGCACGGGGCTTAGGAGCGCAATGGGCGCAGGATCAATCGGCGGATCTAAGGGCGGACGCCGGCGCGGTAGGCGCAGCGGCAGCCGTCCGGTCATGTCCGAGATCAACGTCACGCCGATGGTCGACGTGATGCTCGTGCTGCTGATCATCTTCATGGTGGCGGCGCCGCTGTTGACGGTCGGCGTGCCCATCGATCTGCCACAGACGCAGGCTAAGGGCCTCGACCAGGATCGCGAACCGCTGACGGTTTCGGTCAATCCGAAGGGTCAAGTCTTCTTGATGAATTCCGAGATCAAGATCGACGAACTGGTGCCCAAGCTGCAGGCGATTATCCAGGCCCGCGGCGGCAGCACCGAAGAGCGCATCTATGTGCGCGGCGATCGCAATGTGAATTATGGTATGGTCATGCAGGTGATGGGCCGGCTTTCAGTTGCCGGCTACAAGCGCGTGGCGCTCGTAACGGAAGTCGAGCAGGGCTCCTGATGAAGGTGAACTGGCGCGAGAACAAGCATGTGATCGCATCGGGCGTCGCTCACGCGTCGATCCTGGTCTTCATGCTGCTTTCGTTCGCGCCGCAGCCTTTCAAGGCCGAAGCCAGCTCCGGCATGCCGGTCGACGTTATCTCGGCCAGCGAATTCAATCAGATGACGAAGCCGAACAAGGTGACGTCGCCGAAGCCGATCGTCGAGAAGAAGGCGCCGGAAGCAAAGCCCGTCGAAATTCGCGACGCCGAGATTTCCGATTTGCCGGACGTTCAGGCACCGGCTCCGCAAGCCAGCGTGCCGCTGCCGGCTGCTCCTCCGCCGGAGCCGAAGAAGGAAGCCGAGAAGCCGCCGGAACCGAAGAAGGCTGAGAAGCCTCCGGAGCCGAAGCCGCCCGAGCCGAAGAAAATCGAGAAGCCGCCCGAGCCGGAAAAGCCGGACGCCGAAGCGCTCGCGCGCGCCGCGATCGAGAAGCAGCGCCAGGAAGCCGCGAAGGCCGAGGCTGAGCGCAAGAAGGCCGAGCAGCAGCGCAAGCTCGCAGAAGCTAAGAAGCTCGAAGAGCAGAAGAAGGCCGAAGAGCGGAAGCGTGCCGAGCAGGAGCGCATCAAGCTTGCGAAGCTCGCCGAGCAGAAATCCGAAGACAAATCGCAGTTCGACTCGAGCGCGATTCAGAATCTTCTCGATAAGCGCAAGCCGCGCCGCCAGGCCGCGACGGGCGAAGAAGTGAACACCGCTGCCACTGCGCCGGCCGCCGGTGCTGCAGGCGCGGCGATGAGCGGCAATGATTGGAATCGCTTCATTGCGCGTATGCGCGATTGCTGGACGCCGCCGGACGGGCAGGACGTGCGCAACATCGCGGTCGTGCTCCGTATCCGCATGAACAAGGACGGCACGCTGTCGGCCGATCCGCAGCTTGTCGATCGCGTCGCGGGTTCCGGCTATCAGGTCGCCGCCGACGCCGCGATGCGCGCCGTCAAAGGCTGCGCGCCGTACACGTTCATGCCGACTGCGAAATACGAGCAGTGGAAAGATTTTGAAATCAACTTCGATCCGCGGCAGATGAATCGCGGATGACGCTGCGTTCATGGCGCGGGTGATGAGTTTGCACCGCGCATTCCGAACTCCAGAAGACACGAGACGATGAGCTTCGATACTTCTTCAAAAATTCTGACGCGCCGCCGTGTTCTGGCGCTGGGCGCCGCCGCGGGTGGCGCATTGATTTTGCCGCAGCATCTGCAAGCGCAAGGCGCGCCGCAGCAGCAAGGCGGCGGGCGCACACGCCTCGATGTCACGCAGGGTTCGTTCAAACCAATCCCGATCGCGGTGCCGGATTTCATCGGTAGCGAAGCGGCCGGCGTGAACGTGACCAAAATCGTCATCGATAACCTACGCCGTTCGGGGCTTTTCGCGCCGATCGATCCCGCGTCCTATATCGAGAAGATCGCGAACTCGGACGCAACACCGCGTTTCGCCGATTGGAAGGTCATTAACGCCGATGCGCTTGCGGTCGGTCGTATCGCGCGGCAACCGGATGGGCGTCCGCGCGCGGAATTCCGTCTGTGGGACGTCAACCAGGGCAAGCAGCTCGCGGGTGAAATCGTCATTGCGCCGCCGGGCTCGCCGCGCCGCATCGCGCACATTATCTCGGACGTGATCTACGAGCGTCTCACGGGTGAGAAAGGCTACTTCGACACACGCGTCGTCTTCATCGACGAGACGGGCGCGAAGGATCGCCGTGCCAAGCGCCTCGCGATCATGGATCAAGACGGCGCCAACGTGCGCTATCTCACGCGTGGTTCCGATCTGGTGCTGACGCCGCGCTTCTCGCCGTCGGGTCCAGAGATCACCTACATGGCGTATGGCGATGCCGACCCGCGCGTCATCCTCATGAACATCGACACAGGCCAGCGCGAAGTCGTCGGCGACTTCAAGGGCATGACGTTCGCGCCGCGTTTCTCGCCGGACGGCCAGCGCATCGTGATGAGCTTGCAGCAGGGCGGCAACTCGTCGATCTTCGCGATGGACCTTCGCTCGAAGGCGACGATGCGGCTCACCGACTCGACCGCGATCGACACAGCGCCGTCGTTCTCGCCGGATGGCTCGCGCATCTGTTTCGAGTCCGATCGCGGCGGTAAGCCGCAGATCTACGTGATGGGCGCCGGCGGCGGCGCGGCGCAGCGCATCAGCTTCCAGGAAGGTTCGTATTCGACGCCGGTCTGGTCGCCGCGCGGCGACTACATCGCGTTCACGAAACAGGGCAAAGGCCAATTCGCCATCGGCGTCATGAAGCCGGACGGCAAGGATGAGCGCATCCTGACCGAAGGCTATCACGCCGAAGGCCCGACCTGGGCACCGAACGGCCGCGTGATCATGTTCTTCAAGGATCAGGGCGCCGGTCCGAGCCTTTATACGGTCGACATCACGGGACGCTATGAGGTCAAAATCCAGACGCCGGCCTACGCGTCCGACCCGGCCTGGTCGCCTCTGTTGCGTTAATCGAGCCGGTGGGCGCGTTGCCGTTAAGCAACAGCTAACCATCGCGGTGAACAATGTTCGCGAAGTTGTCGGTTTTGCCCCAATCGTGCCACATTCTGGCGTGAACATTGTTCGCAAGTCAGGGGCACACAGTTTCAGAGCGTTTTCGTCAAGTTTAGGCGCGATTAACCATTCCGAGACGTTTAGGGCTTGGTGTGGCTTTTAACCGCCTTCAGCAAGGTCCCGTTTAGGTTGACGGAACCTTCGCTTAACGAACCCTCGGTAAACCGGAAGCTCAGATCCGGCGATCGGAGAAGGAGTAGAGTGATGCAATTCTTCCGGAACATTCGTGCCGCGAAGCTTACGGGCGCGCTGCTAGTCGCGCTTTCGCTCGGCGCTTGCGCCAGCAACCCCATGGATCAGGCCGGCCGCGACGGCCGTTACGCTGCGGGCCAGGCGGCTCCGGGCAGCCAGCAGGATTTCGTCGTGAACGTGGGCGACCGCGTGTTCTTCGAGTCGGACTCGACCGAACTCTCGTCTCAGGCACGCGCCACGCTCGAGAAGCAGGCGCAATGGCTGGCTAAGTACAACCGCTATTCGTTCCTGATCGAAGGCCATGCCGACGAGCGCGGCACCCGTGAATACAACATCGCTCTCGGCGCTCGCCGGTCGCAGGCGGTGCGTGAGTATCTCGCCTCGCGCGGCATCGAGCCGTCTCGCATGCGCACCATCTCGTACGGCAAAGAGCGCCCGGTCGCGGTGTGTAACGATATCTCGTGCTGGTCGCAGAACCGTCGCGCCGTGACGGTTCTCAACGCCAGCTCTTAGTCTCGGGCATATGCCGATCGCCTAATCCGTGCCCGGGTGGAGACGCCCGGGCACGTTTTGTTTATGACGACCACCTTAATTCGGTCGCAGGGGCAGACGATCTCTAACCCCACGCACGTAACCGCCGAGCCACGATGATGAAACGCATTGCTCTTCCGCTGATTGCTTTGATGCTCACCGCGTCCGCTGCGTTCGCGCAGTATCAGGACGATCCGCGCTATCAACAGCGTTCGGGCGGCGGCTTCTTCGACAATCTGTTCGGCGGCAGCGAGCGTATGCGCGGCGGCGAAAATCAGCGCCAGCCGGCCGGCCAGCCGCAACAGCAGCAGCGGCGCTACGAGCAAGGCCGGTACAACGAGCAGGGCGCCGACGATGGCGAACTCGCCGTTCAGGTCGACAAGCTGCGCGCGAAGGTGCGTCAGCTGACCGGCCAGGTCGAAGAGCTCGAATATCGCAATCGTCAGCTCGAAGAGCAGCTCCAGGCGCGCGGTGGATCCGCGCCGCCGCGTGCGGAAGCGCCGTCCGCTCCGCGCAATGTTCAGTCGGGCAGCCAATTGCCGCCGCCGGATGAGCCGGGCTCGCCGGCGCCGCCGCTGCGTCAGCATTCGTCCAACGTCCCGTCCACCGGCAGCGTCGCGGGCGGCCGTGGCCGCAACGATACCTTCGATCCGGATGCCGATCCGAATGCGCCGGGCGTGCCGAAGCCGCTCGGCTCGCCGGAATCGCGCGCACCCGCACCGGTCGCAAGCGCAGAGCCGGTCGGCCCGCGCGGCGGCCGTGAGCGCGGTGAGCCGCTCGCCATCGGCAATCAGCCGGGCGAGCCTGCGCCGGTTGCTCAGCCCGTCCGTGAAGCTCGCACAATTGCCGGTCCGCTGCCGGCACCGCCGACGCGCAGCCCGAACAGCACCGGTGCGCAGCCGGTTTCTGCGCCGGCGACGGACACGCCGCGCGATCAATTCGCGAATGCGCAAGCGCAGATGCAGCGCCGCGAATATGCGCAGGCGGAATCCTCGCTGCGTGATTTCTTGAAGAAGTATCCGAGCGATCGCCTCTCGGGCGATGCGCATTATCAGCTCGGCGAGAGCCTCTACCAGCGGCAGAATTACCGCGATGCAGCCGAGTCGTTCCTCACCGTGACGACGAAGTACAACAAGATCGGCCGCGCGCCGGACGCGCTGATGCGCCTCGGTCAGTCGCTCGCCGCGCTCGGCGAGAAGGATGCGGCGTGTGCGACACTCGGTGAGGTCAATCGCAAATATCCGAACGCCAGCGCGGGCGTGAAGCAGACAGTCGAGCGCGAACGTACCCGCGTTCAGTGCTCGTAGAGCGCGACCTCGCCGCGCTGTTCGCGGCGCTCCCGAAACGCGGACGCGTCATTCTCGCCATCTCGGGCGGCGCCGACTCTATGGCCCTGCTATGGCTCGCGGCGCAGTGGCGCGACGCAACCAAATCCCCAGTCGAGTTTATCGCCGCAACCGTCGATCACGGCTTGCGCGTGGAAGCCAAGCGCGAGGCGAAGTCCGTCGCGGCGCTCGCTAAGTCGTTGCGCGTGCCGCATCGCATGCTCACATGGCGCGGCGCGAAGCCGAAGACTGGGATCGAGGCGAAGTCCCGAGAGGCGCGCTACGCGCTTCTGGGTAAACTGGCGAAGCAGGAGGGCGCTTCGCACATCATCACGGCGCACACGCTCGACGATCAAGCCGAGACGGTTCTCATGCGACTCGCGGCCGGCTCAGGACCGGCCGGGCTCGGCGGGATGCGCGCGAACGAGCCGACCGACGACTTCACGTTGTCGCGACCGCTTTTGAGCGTCACCAAGGCGCGGCTGATCGCCACACTCCAGAAGGCCGGGATCGCGTGGAGCGAAGACCCGATGAATCGCGACGCAACCTATGCGCGTCCTCGGTTGCGTGCAGCCGCCGCAGCGCTTGCTGCCGAGGGGATGACGGCAGAACGACTCGGCAAACTCGCGGAGCGCCAGCAGCGTGCCGAAACAGCGATCGCGACGCTGATGCAAGCGCTTCCTGGTCCCTGCGGCGTGCTCGACAGCAAAGAACTCGTCATTCAGCCGGAAGAAGTCGCTATTCGGCGGCTGATGGCCGAGATTCGCGCGGCCTGTCCCGCGAAGCCACATCGGCCTCGACTCGAGCAGGTCGAGGAACTTTGGGAAGTTTTGCAGGCTGCGATCCGGGAGCGAAAGCGTCTGCGGCGGACGCTCGGCGATGTACTGATCGCACTCGATGCTCAAGGACGCATCACTTTTGCGCCCGCGCCGCAACGCCGCAGCGCGGCCAAGGCCGAGAAACCCGGCGAGAAACCGGGGAAAAAGCATATCCGGAGACGGGCCATTCACCAGAAGTGACGTAGTTTGGGCCCATTCCCTTGGCATCCGGTTTCACGCCACATACATTGCTCTTTACTGAATTGGGTACGCGGCCGAGCCGCCGGGACAATCCCGCGCAGGCGAGGGGCCAATCGGCCGAAATGGGAGACAGGCGCGTCACGCGCCGATAGGAAGCGGAATGAACTCCAATCTGCGGAATTTCGCCCTCTGGGTCATCATCGTCCTGTTGCTGTTGGCGTTGTTCACGCTGTTCCAGAACCCGGGCTCGCGTCAGGGCCCGAGCGACATCCCGTTCTCGCAGTTCTCGACCGCGGTGGAGAACGGCAAGGTTCGCGAAGTCACCATCCAGGGTAATGAGATCCACGGCGTCTATTCGGACGGCGGCGGCAACTTCACGACTTATCAGCCGAACGATCCGGGCCTCGTCGGCCGTCTCCTCGCCAAGGGCGTCGAGGTGAAGGCACGCGCGCCGGGCGACAACGTTCCGTGGTTCGTGTCGATCCTCGTCTCTTGGCTGCCGTTCGTTCTTTTGATCGGCGTGTGGATTTTCCTCTCGCGCCAGATGCAGGGCGCGGGCGGCAAGGCGATGGGCTTTGGCAAATCGCGCGCGAAGCTTCTGACCGAAGCGCATGGGCGCGTGACGTTCGACGACGTCGCGGGCGTCGACGAGGCTAAGTTCGACCTGCAAGAGATCGTCGAGTTCCTGCGCGACCCGTCCAAGTTCCAGCGTCTCGGCGGACGCATTCCGCGCGGCGTGCTGCTGGTCGGCCCTCCGGGCACCGGTAAGACGTTGATCGCACGTGCCGTCGCCGGCGAAGCCAACGTTCCGTTCTTCACAATCTCGGGCTCCGACTTCGTCGAGATGTTCGTCGGCGTTGGCGCGAGCCGCGTGCGCGACATGTTCGAGCAGGCGAAAAAGAATGCACCGTGCATCATCTTCATCGACGAAATCGACGCAGTCGGCCGTCACCGTGGCGCCGGTCTGGGCGGCGGCAATGACGAGCGCGAGCAGACCCTCAACCAGTTGCTGGTCGAGATGGACGGCTTCGAAGCGAACGAGGGTATCATCCTCATCGCGGCGACGAACCGCCCGGACGTGCTCGACCCGGCGTTGTTGCGTCCCGGCCGTTTCGACCGTCAGGTCATCGTGCCGAACCCGGACGTCGTCGGCCGCGAGCAGATCCTCAAGGTCCACGTTCGCAAAGTTCCGCTAGCGCCGGATGTCAACCTCAAGACCATCGCACGCGGCACGCCCGGCTTCTCGGGCGCCGACTTGATGAATCTCGTCAACGAAGCAGCTCTGATGGCGGCGCGGCGCAACAGGCGCATGGTGACGCAGAGCGAATTCGAAGACGCGAAAGACAAGGTGATGATGGGTGCCGAGCGTAAGTCGCTTGTCATGACCGAAGAAGAGAAGATGCTGACCGCGTATCACGAAGGCGGGCATGCGATTGTCGCGTTCAACGTGGCGGCGACCGACCCGGTGCACAAGGCGACGATCATTCCGCGCGGCCGTGCACTCGGCATGGTCATGCAGCTGCCGGAGCGCGACAAGTTGTCGATGAGCTACGAGCAGATGACGTCGCGTCTTGCGATCATGATGGGCGGCCGTGTCGCCGAAGAGATGATCTTCGGACACGACAAGGTCACGTCTGGCGCACAGTCGGACATTGAACAGGCAACGCGCCTTGCCCGTATGATGGTCACACGCTGGGGCTTCTCGAAGGAACTCGGTGCCGTCGCGTACGGCGAGAACCAGGAAGAAGTGTTCCTCGGTCACTCGGTCTCGCGCACGCAGAATATTTCGGAATCGACCGCGCAGAAGATCGACAGCGAAGTGCGCCGCTTGGTTGAAGAAGGCCATGACGCTGCACGCCGCATTCTGGAAGAGAAGCGCGATCACCTCGAAGCACTGGCCAAGGGCTTGCTCGAATTCGAGACGCTGTCGGGCGACGAGATCAAGGACTTGCTCGACGGCAAGAAGCCGAACCGCGAGAGCATGATCGATACGACCCCGCGCTCTTCGGCGGTGCCGACCGCCGGCAAGAACCGTCCGCGTCCCGAATCGGGTCCGATGGAGCCGCAGCCGCAGGCGTAAGCTTGTTGGTGATGAATTCGGAAAGGGCCGCTGCGAAGCGGCCCTTTTTGTTTGTGCGCTATTCGCGCATAGCGCGTTCGATTTCGGCGCCGGTTTCTTCGTCCGCTTTCGAAAAGGGAATGTCGCGGCCTCGTGAAGCTGTGCACCACGCTGCCGCCATAATGTCTGAGCCTGCTGGCCGGATGCAGACCCGCACAGCCCTCAAGGGCTTCGCCGTCGTTTTCCTGATGACGTTCGTTGCGCCGCTGGCGCCGAGCGACGACGCCTCGCCGCTGCGTGCCGAGGCGCCCGTGTCGCTCGCGAAAGCGCCGGAACTCGACCGGGCGAAGTTGTTCGACGCGGTGACGACGCGCATCGAGGAGCGTTTCTTCGATGGCGGCAAACTCAAGAGCATCGATTGGGAGCAGCGCGCGATCGAAACACGCAAGGCCGTGCTCGCAGCGTCCGACGATGCGGAGGCCGTGAGGCTCATCCAAGCGATGCTCGGCGAACTCAAAACGTCGCATACGGCGCTGATCACGCCGGACGAGTATTCGTATTACTTCCTCGTCGACATCGTCGGCGGACAGGACAGCGTCAAGGAATTGATCGCGCGCAAATTCTGGGGCGCGGGGCCGTTCTTCGCCGGCATCGGCGCCTTCACGCGCGAGCAGGGCGGCAAACACTTCGTCGATGCGGTCTTCGAAGGCTCGCCGGCTGACTACGGCGGCTTGAAATACGGTGACGAGATTGTCGCGGTGGACGGCGAGCCGTATCGGCCGATCGCGTCTTTTAGCGGCAAGGTTGGATCGGTCGCGGTCGTCGAAACACGGTCTCGCAGCGGCGGCGACACGTCGAAGCTTTACATCCCGGTCGCTCCGCTGCGGCCGAAGCATGCGATGTCGGCTGCTACGATCGCCAGCGCGCGCGTGATCGAACATGCGGGCAAGCGCATCGGCTACGTGCATGTCTGGGGCGTGCACGATGCCGATGCATTCAAGCAGGCGCTGGCGAAGATCGAACCGACCGAGCGCGAGCGCAAAGCGGATGGTTCTGACGAGACGCCGCCACTCGATGCCCTGATCGTCGATATGCGCGGCCGCGTCGGCGGCACGATGGGCGCGGCGCGGCAGATGCTGGAAGCGCTCGATCAGCGCGGTTCGTACTGGGGCGAAACGCGATTCTCGGAAAATGCGCAGCGGGCGCGCCGTGGTCAGCGCGAGCGGACGGATGCGGCGTCGATGCCGCCGTTCCGCGGGCGTACCGTGTTGCTGACGAACGATGGCACGCGCAGCGCCGGCGAGATTTTCGCGCAAGGTTTTCGGCAGGGTGGGTTTGGGCCGATCGTCGGAACGCCGACTGCTGGCGCCGTTTCGGCCGCTGCGGCTTACGTCGTTCCGGGCGATTTGCTGCTGTACGTTGCAGTCACGGGACTCGCGTTCGACGGCAAGTCACTCGAAGGTTCAGGCGTGGCGCCTGACCATCGTGTCGAACGCCCGCTCGCTTACGCGGGCGGCGCTGATCCGGTGCTCGATGCGGCGCTCGATCTCGCCGCCAAGCAATTCACGCGCTAATCGCAAATCGCCGCTGCGGGTTTGCACTGGACGCCGCCTTTGCGTCGGCATTCGTGCGTTGCGGCGTTGGTTGCCGAGCCAGTGGTCGTTCCGGTCGAAACACCCCAGGCGAATGTGCCGGTCGAGACCGCCTCGACGACGGCTGCGCAGCTACCTTTTCCGGATGATACGATGCGGCAGCCGGAACCGCATTTCGACAGGGCGGCTTTCCTCACCTGATCGAGCGCAAACGATGAGTTGTCGGCGGCGGCGCGTCCCGTCGACGAATTGAATGCGATCGCGTAAGCGGCTTGCGCCTGCGGCGTCATCATGCACGACAGTGCGATGGCTATTGCAGCGAGCTCCCAGAGCTTCATCTACGAACTCCTAGAAGTTATGGCGCGCAGTCGCGCGCAGATTGCAGACGGAAGACATTGTCGTCCGCGCCGAGCTTGCGCGGGAAGAGTTTTGCGAACGCGCCTTTCGCATCACGCAAGACGATGTTGTCACCGGCACCGCGCGCAAGCGTGATTTCGAAACCAGGCTCGCCTTTGTCGGGATTGAGGTTGCAGGCGTAGACATAAGAGTCGGGCGAGCACGTCGCTGTGCGTTCGACGGTCTCGCCGGAGCGCAACGTCAAACGAAAGCTGAGCGGATACAGAGGCGGCTCTGCGTCAGCTTTCACGGGCAGTTTTGCGATTTTGATCGCGCGGACATTCTGCTTCGGATTTTTCGCGAGGTGTGTGTCGTCGTACGTGCGTGAGAAGCATGTCTCGCGCGTGAAGCGGACGCGCAGAAACTCGCCGAGCTTTGCCCATTTCGGCCGCTCGCTTTCGCGCAGCGCCGCGCATTCGGCGACAGGCTGCGGATCGAGCCGGAACGTCTTGTCGTCTGCACCGGGCTTGACGAATTCGGTCCGATCTTGTTCGTCCTCGCTTGCGCCGCAGCCGCCGACGACAACGAAGCCTTCATTCTGCAACGTCAGCGATGCGTTACTTGTGCGCAGCTTGAAGCCGCCGCCGTCGCAATCGATGCTGCAGCGAACGGTGCCGTCGTATTTGCGGCATGAGAGGCCGTTGAAGAAGACGCCCTTGCGGTCACGCAGCCGGACGTAGGCCGTGACATTCACGTTACCGTCTTGGCCGTCTTGTTCGAGCAGTTCCCGCGGCGTCGATGGCTCACTCTCTGTGTTCGGATCGGGCGAGAAATCGCGGAAGAGGTGAAAGCTGGTGACGCGTTGCTTCGGATGGCTCTTAAGGTGCGCGTCGTCGTAGACGCGGCCAAAGCACATCTCCTTGCCGAGCGGGAAATGGGCGGGCAGGGGCGTGCTCTTCTCGTCAGCCGCCGCCGGCAGCGCCAAACCCGCGAAAACAAGAGCTGCCAGCCAAAAAGCCTTGGTCATTTGGTTATGCCCGCCGTCGATTGATGGTTTTATGATAGGCGCGCCAGCGGTCGGTTCGCAATTTCGTACCGGAAGCTGTAACCATCGTTTACATTTGTTGACCCAGCCGATATCGATCACGGTGTTATGATACAGCCTAGCTGCATTGCGGCAAACAGACCTTAAGCTTATAGCGCTAGCTTCCAGTGCAAAGACGCAGCTCAGCTGCCAACGGGGATGGTGCCGAGCGCAAGGCGCGGGCTCCGCGCAACGAGGGACAACGTGCGTAAGTATTTCGGGACAGATGGAATTCGCGGCAAAGCCAACAACGGCAAGCTGAACGCCGATCTGGCGATGCGTGTCGGCATGGCCGCCGGGCTGATGTTTCAGCGCGGCGAGCATCGCCATCGCGTGCTGATCGGCAAAGACACGCGCCTGTCCGGCTATCTCATCGAGAATGCAATGACGGCCGGTTTCCTATCTGTCGGCCTCGACGTTTTTCTTGTCGGCCCAATGCCGACGCCTGCGGTCGCGATGCTGACGCGTTCGATGCGCGCGGATCTCGGCGTGATGATCTCGGCTTCGCACAACGCGTACGAAGACAACGGCATCAAGCTATTCGGTCCGGACGGCTATAAGCTGTCAGACGAAATCGAAATCGCGATTGAAGAGCTCATCGATTCCGACATGTCGAAGCGTCTTGCGAAATCGGCAGACGTCGGTCGCGCGAAGCGCATCGAAGGCGTGCATGCGCGCTATATCGAGTTTGCCAAACGCACTCTGCCGCGCAATCTCGAATTCGATGGACTGCGTGTCGTTGTCGATTGCGCGAATGGCGCGGCGTATCGCGTTGCGCCTGAGGCACTGTGGGAACTCGGCGCCGACGTGATCGCAGTCGGTGTCGAGCCCGATGGTCTCAACATCAACAAGGATTGCGGCTCGACGTCGCCCGAAATGCTGTCGCGCAAAGTGCGCGAGATGCGCGCCGATATCGGCATCGCGCTCGATGGCGATGCGGATCGTCTGATTATCGTCGACGAAAAGGGTCACGTCGTCGATGGCGATCAACTGATGGCTGTCATTGCCGAGAGCTTCAAGGAAGACGGCCGCCTCTCGCGTGACGGGATCGTCGCGACCGTAATGTCGAATCTCGGTCTGGAGCGTTATCTGCAATCGCAAGGCTTGTCGCTCGCGCGCACGCCGGTCGGCGATCGCTACGTGCTCGAGCATATGCGTGAGCATGGCTTCAACGTCGGCGGCGAAGCGTCCGGCCACATCATTCTCTCGGATCACACAACGACGGGCGACGGGTTTGTCGCCGCCTTGCAGATCATGGCTGTGGTGAAGCGCTCGGGACGTCCTGTCTCGGAAGTTTGCCGCAAGTTCGAACCGGTCGCGCAGGTGATGCGAAATGTTCGCTATCGCAGCGGCAAGCCGCTGGAAGCACCGGCTGTCGTCAAGACGATCGATGGTGCGACCCAGAAGCTCAATGGCTCTGGCCGCCTGGTCATTCGCCCGTCCGGTACGGAGCCGGTCATCCGCGTCATGGCGGAAGGCGATGATCCCGTGCTTATCGAGCAGCTCGTCGATGATATTGCGGGCGCCGTGGCCGACGCTGCCGCGTAGCAGCCGCCTCATCACCAGCAGTTGTAGAACCGGCCGGCGCGAGGAGCGCCGGCGGTTCGTCTTTTGCGACCCTGAAAAGCCTTGGATTCTATTCGAAAATCGCTTTCCGGTAGAATCATTCTAAACTGAATCGCGTTGCTACGGTACTTTAGAATTAGATTAAACTGCTGTTTTTGCTTTGCTTTTCGCGATTGTCGCCGTATCTAAGAGGCAATGATCGTCTGTTCCTGCAATGTCTTTTCAGACACCGATGTCCGCAAGGTTTGCACGGCCGCCCGGCCGCAATCGACCGGCGCTGTCTACGGCTGCCTTGGTTGCAGCGCGCAGTGCGGACGCTGTGCCCGCACAATCCGCAAGATCATGGACGAAGCGCTGCAGGGCGCCTGCCCAGTCGGTTGTGCGACGTGCCCAGCCGGAACTCACGCCGACGCCCAGCTTGAGATCGAGACCACGACGCATATCGAGGTCGCATTTGCTTCTACCTCGGCCGCCTAAGGCCTAATTCACCTGACATTCGTGGATTTTGCCGGCCTTTCGGTCTTGAACGTTGCGGTGCCGCCAGCTAGTTTAGAATGATTAGAAACTAGCGGCGCGGGAAGCTATCCGCCACCCGAGTGCGAACAGGAGCGGGCCATGAAGGGCGATCCAAAGGTCATCGAATATTTGAACAAGGGGCTCCGCAGCGAGCTCACCGCGATCAATCAGTACTGGATCCATTATCGGCTGTTGGACAATTGGGGTCTGAAGAACCTCGCCAAGAAGTGGCGCGCCGAATCGATCGAAGAGATGCATCACGCGGATCGGTTCACCGACCGCATAATCTTCCTCGATGGCTTCCCGAACATGCAGGTACTCGATCCGCTGCATATCGGCCAGAACGTCAAGGAAGTCCTGGAATGCGATCTGCAGGCCGAGGTCGGCGCCCGCGCGCTGTATCAGGAGGCCGCTGCCTACTGCGCTTCCGTGAAGGATTTCCCGAGCCGCAACCTCTTCGAAGACCTGATGAAAGACGAAGAGGGGCACATCGATTTCCTCGAAACACAGCTCGATCTCGTCGCCAAGATCGGCGTCGAGCGCTATTCGCAGGCGCATATCGGCGAACTCGACGATCACTGATCTGACGCAGCGCGACATGCAAAAAAGCCCGCAGCGATGCGGGCTTTTTTCATTTCCGGTGTAGACGAAAGCAACCCGAAGTAACCTGCAGTTAGGGTTAAAAGTTAGGGTTAAGCTCCATTTAACCTCTCCATGGCAACTTCTCAGCGTCGAACAAACACGAGGGACGAATCAATTCGCCCCCGCGGACCAGAGGACGATTGCAATGGCTAGTTTGAGAGTATGGGCGTTCGCTGCCGCGGCCGCCGTCACCACGATCTCCGCAGCACACGCTGCCGATCTTGCCCCGATGGGCCCGCCTCCGATGGCGCCGGTCGCTTATGACGATGGCTTCGCGGGTGGTTGGTACCTGCGCGGCGACGTCGGTGCAGGCATCTCGCGCGCACGCAGCCTGGATGTGCTCGGCCCGCTCCCGGCCGGCAGCGACTTCGCGATGGTCAATAGCGGCTTCCGCATGAGCGACTCGTACTTCATCGGCGGCGGTATCGGCTATCAGTTCAACAGCTGGCTCCGCTTCGATGCGACCGCTGAATATCGCACCGGCTACAGCTTCCGCGGCGTCGGCTTCTACACGCAGGGCGGCGGCACGTTCTATGACGTGTACGACGGCAACATGAATTCAAAGGTCGTGTTGGCAAACGCCTACTTCGATCTCGGTACCTGGTACGGCGTCACGGCCTTCGTCGGTGGCGGTATCGGTATGGCCGGCCACACCATCTCGCACATATCCGATCTCGGCCCGTTCACGCCAGGCGGCGGCGCTTCGTACGGCTTCATGAACACCTCGAAGACCGATTGGCAGATGGCTTGGGCTCTCCACGCCGGTCTCGCTTACAACGTGACGAACAACTTCAAGGTCGAACTCGCTTACCGCTACCTCAACATGGGTTCGGCTGAATCGGGTCTCCTGAACTGCTCGGCTGCAGCAGCCGGCGCTTGCGGCGGCGCAAATGCCTACCGCATTCGCGACATCGACTCGCACGACATCAAGATTGGTCTGCGCTACCACTTCAATCAACCGCCGATGGCTTATCCGGCCGTCGTCACCAAGGGCTGATCCTCCGATCATCCTCACTGTCTGAGCAAACTCGAAACGGCGCGGATCATCTCCGCGCCGTTTTCTTTTGCATCGAACATTTCCGTCGAGCTGCCAGAAACCCCTGCGAGATAACGGAATATTAAGGTTAACGATTAACTATAGGCCTCAATCCGGACGACACACGTTCGCGCGAATCAAGAGGCCAATCGCATGCGCAAAATTCTGCTCGCCCTCGCAGCCATAACAATCGCAAGTGAAGCAGGAGCTGCCGATCTGCGCGGGCCGATGTACGATGCGCCGGTCGAGCAGCGCTTCGATTGGTCGGGCACCTATGTCGGTGGTCACGGTGGCTTTACGCAGCAACGCTTGACGACGCTCAATGGGGTTCTCACGGATCCGCTCGGCGGGAACGCCGACCTCGTATTTCCGTTTGCGCGCGGGTCCGGAAACACTGCGTCATACGGCGGCTTTATCGGCTTTAACGCGCAGTGGGACGACATCGTTCTCGGTTTCGAGTTCACTTATAACCGCCTCGACCGCGGCACATCGTCTACCCTTACGAACGCAACGACTTATAACTTCGGAGCGGGTGCAGTTCCGGCTCTAGCGACGGGGACTTCGACCCAGCACATCAGCGACTTGTTCGGCGGACGCTTTCGTGCCGGTTGGTCGACGGGAATTTTCCTTCCTTACGCTTCTGTCGGCTTTGTCGTAGCGCGTGGCGAATCCGAGCGCGTCGGTGTCGTGACCTCAGTGGCCAACCCGGCGATCTTCAGAGCAGGCTCGCTGGTCAGCGACAACGCAACTCCATTCGGCTTCTCAGTTGGCGCAGGCGTCGACATGATGATCACGCAAAATCTCTTCGCACGTGCAGAGCTCGAATATGTAGGACTTCGCGAGAGCAAGGGTGTGGGCGGTCAGTTCACGACTTATCGCGCAGGCCTAGGTCTGAAGTTCTAAGCGTCTCCGACATCAACGAAATTCACGCAACGGCGGCCCTCGTGGCCGCCGTTGTCGTTTGCATACACGCCAGAATCGTGTTGACGCGCCGGTATCGCTGCCCTATCTCCCGCGGCGGGACACCTCTCCCCAACGAGAGGCATCTATCTGTAAGGATAGCGATACTATGACGATACAGAAGCCCGGCGTGCGGCCGGTTACTCCGCATTTTTCCTCCGGCCCGTGCCCGAAGCGCCCCGGCTGGTCTCTTCAAGTTCTCACTGATGCACTGCTTGGACGCTCGCACCGGTCGAAGCCCGGTAAGGCGAAGCTCAAGCGCGCGATCGAGCAGACGCGCGAAGTGCTCGAAGTTCCTGCCGACTACAAGATCGCGATCGTGCCGGCGTCCGATACGGGTGCGGTCGAGATGGCGATGTGGTCGATGCTCGGTGCGCGCCCCGTCACGCTGCTGACGTGGGAATCCTTTGGCGAAGGCTGGGTGACGGACGTCATCAAGCAACTGAAGCTGAAAGACGCGACTGTGATGCGCGCGGATTATGGCGCGCTGCCCGATCTTTCCAAGATCGATTGGAAGAGCGATGTCGTCTTCACGTGGAACGGCACGACCTCCGGTGTGCGCGTGCCGAACGGCGATTGGATCGCTGCGGATCGTGAAGGTCTGACGATCTGCGACGCGACGTCGGCCGCATTCGCGCAACCGCTCGATTTCAAGAAGCTCGATGTCGTCACCTTCTCGTGGCAGAAGGCACTCGGCGGTGAAGCTGCGCACGGCATGTTGGTGCTTTCGCCGCGCGCTGTGCAGCGTCTCGAAAGCTACGTGCCGGCATGGCCGATGCCGAAGCTCTTCCGCATGACGAAGGGCGGCAAGCTGATGGACGGCTTGTTCGAAGGCGAGACGACCAACACGCCGTCGATGCTGTGCGTCGAGGACTATGTCGATGCGCTCGATTGGGCGAAGGGCGTCGGCGGACTGAAGGCGCTGATCGCGCGCGCCGATGCGAACACGAAGGCGCTCGCCGATTGGGTCGCCGCAACGCCGTGGATCGATTTCCTGGCCGAGCGTAAGGAGATCCGTTCGAACACCTCGGTATGTTTGCGCTTCACGGATCCGGCGATCGCTTCGCTCCCGCTCGATGCGCAAGCGGCGTTTGCCAAGAACGTCGCCGGCATGCTCGAGAAGGACAATGTCGCGTGCGACATCGCTTACTACCGCGATGCGCCTCCGGGCTTGCGCATCTGGTGTGGTGCGACGGTCGAGAAAAGCGATGTCGAGGCGCTCGTGCCGTGGCTCGAATGGGCCTTCGCGAGCGCGAAAGAACAGCTGCCGAAGGCGGCTTAGCAACTCACTCCGCTCGCCCCGGCGAAAGCCGGGCCCAGGAGCCAAGAACTCCGCTTCCAATTTTTCGCGCGCTACCGCGCGCGGGCTGGATCCCGGCTTTCGCCGGGATGAACGGCTTCACACATTCACCGATATATGAGGCACAACATGGCCCCCCGCGTTCTTATTGCAGACAAACTCTCTCCCGCTGCCGTTGCGATCTTCAAGGAGCGCGGTGTCGAGACCGACGTGAACACTGGTCTCGACAAGGACCAGCTCGCCGAGATCATCGGCAACTACGACGGCATCGCGATCCGCTCCGCAACGAAGATCACACCGAAGATTCTCGAGAAGGCGAAGAATCTGAAAGTCGTCGGCCGCGCCGGCATCGGCGTCGACAATGTCGACGTTCCGGCCGCGACGCAGAAGGGCGTGATCGTCATGAACACGCCGTTCGGCAATTCGATCACGACCGCCGAGCACGCGATCTCGTTGATGCTCGCGCTGGCACGCCAGATTCCCGCCGCCGACACGTCGACGCAAGCCGGCAAGTGGGAGAAGAACCGCTTTATGGGTGTCGAGATCACCGGCAAGACGCTCGGCGTGATCGGTTGCGGCAACATCGGCTCGATTGCGGCCGATCGCGCGTTGGGTCTCCGCATGAAGGTCATCGCGTTCGATCCGTTCTTGTCGGAAGAGCGTGCCGTCGATCTCGGCGTCGAAAAGGTCGAGCTTGAAGACCTGTTCCGCCGTGCTGATTTCATCACGCTGCACACGCCGTTGACCGATCGCACGCGCAACATCATCGACGCCAAGGCGATCGAGACGATGAAAGACGGCGTTCGCATCATCAACTGCGCGCGCGGCGGTCTTGTCGACGAAGTTGCGCTGCGGGCTGCGCTCGACAGCGGTAAGGTCGCGGGTGCGGCATTCGACGTGTTCGTCACCGAGCCGGCAAAAGAGAATCCGCTGTTCGGACATCCGAATGTCGTCTGCACACCGCATCTCGGCGCGGCGACGAGCGAAGCGCAGGAGAACGTTGCTTTGCAGGTTGCCGAGCAGATGTCGGATTATCTGCTGCGTGGTGCGATTTCCAACGCCGTGAACTTCCCGTCGATCACGGCCGAGCAGGCTCCGAAGCTGCGTCCGCTGATCGACCTTGCCGACAAGCTCGGTTCGTTCGCGGGTCAGCTCACCGAGAGCGGCATCAAGCAAGTTCGCATCACGTATGCAGGCGCGGTCGCGCAGCTCAACACGCGTGCGCTGACGTCGTCGGCCGTTGCGGGGCTTCTCCGTCCGATGCTTGCTGACGTCAACGTCGTGTCGGCACCGAGTGTTGCGAAAGAACGCGGGATCATCGTCGAAGAGACGACCCGCGAAGCGCAAGGCGACTACGAAAGCTTGATCACGGTCGAGGTCACGACGGAGCGGCAGACGCGCGGCGTGTCCGGCACGGTCTATGCGGACGGCCGCCCGCGCATCGTCAACATCAAGGGCATTCGCGTCGACGCCGAATTCGGCCCGTCGATGCTGTATGTCGCGAACGAAGACAAGCCGGGCTTCGTCGGCAAGTTCGCCGGCATCCTCGGCGATGCGGGCGTGAACATTGCGACCTTCCATCTCGGCCGTGATGCGCAGGGCGGCGCCGCAATTGCTCTCGTCGAAATCGACGGGGCCGTGTCCGACAAGGTCATCGAGGAAGTGAAGAAACTGCCGCAGGTCACGCACGCGAAGCCGCTGCATTTCTAAGCTCGCCGCAATCGTGCCCACGGGCGGCCTTCGGGCCGCCCTGAGGCCACCCAACTTTCGCGGATTGTTCTCTCTCTGACGCGCGGTGCTCCTCGCCGCGCCACGAGGGAGATTTACGATGCGCAAGATCGCCATCGCGACCGCGCTTGTTTGCGCGGCACCCATCACGGCCGCTGTCGCCGCCGAACAACAAGCCACATCGAATGTTGACGCCGTCACGGTGTATCCGGACGGCGCCAGCGTCACGCGCGTCGTCCGCACGACTGTGCCGAGCGGCGATACGACGCTCGTGCTCGGCGATTTTCCGCCCGGCCTCGACCCCGCATCGCTACGAATCGAGGGCACCGGGCCGGTAACGGTCGGCTCGATCGATGCGCGACCGCCGCGTCCCGAAAGACCCGCGAACAATCCCGCGCTCGAACGACGGCTTGAAGCGCTGCGCGACGAGCGCGCGACGCTCGATGATGCGATCGCGGCGGCGACGGCGCGGCGTAAATTCGTCGAACGCTATGCGGCCGAAGTTCCGTTCGGTCCCGGCGAAAAGGCTGAAGGCGCGCGGCCGATCGGTGACTGGCGGCAGGCTTTTTCCGCCGTGGCTGATGAGCTTGCCGCGGTCGATGTGAAAATTCGCGAAGCGAAACTGAAGCAGCGCGAACTCGATCGCGAGATCCAAAAGGTGGAGGCCGAGGCGCGCGGAAATCCTCCGCGCAAAATGGAAGTGCGCGTCGATCTCGCGGCGGCACAAGCCGGCGAAGCTACATTTCGCATCACCTACACGATGCGTAGCGCGCGGTGGATGCCGCTCTACGACGCGCGCCTCGATTCTGGAAACAAGGATCGCAAGCCCGCAATCGAGATCGTGCGACGCGCAGAAATCGTGCAGCAAACCGGTGAAGACTGGCAGGACGTTGCGCTCTCGGTGTCGACTGTGCGCACAGCGGCCGGCGGTAATGCGCCGGAGCTCGGCACGCTGATCGTCCGATATCCGCAGGAGAATGCACGGCCGAAGGCGTATTACGGCGGCGCGCGTGCGCCGGCGTCGGTCGCGCAACCGGCGCCCATCACACAAGCGGACGAGCAGCGCGAGCGCCGCGCAGCGGAGCAAGAAGCCGTCGTCGATGCCTCCGGATTTCAAGTCGTGTTCCGCGTGCCGGGTCGCGTGAGCGTCGCGGCGAACGAAGGCGCAAAATCGTTGCGCATCGCGACGGGCTCGGTCGAGCCGGAGCTGATGGTGCGCGCGGTGCCGGCCGTCAACCCGACGGCGTTCCTCGAAGCCGAGTTCAAACACAACGACGAAGCGCCGCTGCTTCCGGGCCGCGTCTCGATTTATCGTGATGGCGTGTTTGTCGGACGCAGCGTGATGCCGGCGACGCCAAAGGAAGAGAATGTGCGGCTCGGTTTTGGCGCCGACGAGAAGATCAAAGTAACGCGCGCCGTATCACGCAAGAACGAAGGGACCAGCGGCGTCATCACCACGGTGAAAACCGACGAGCGCGAATTCAAGATCGCGGTTCGCAACGGGCATGCGCGGCCGATGAAGATTCAGGTCGAGGATCAATTGCCGGTGAGCGAGCACCAGGATGTGCAGGTCGAAATGCTGCCGTCGACGACTGCTCCGACGTTCAAGGATTTGCGCGACAAGCGCGGCGTGCTCGGTTGGGTTGTCGATGCAAAACCCGGCGAGCAGAAAGAGATCAAATTCGCCTGGCGGGTGAAATGGCCGAACGACAAAGCGGTCGTCTATCAGCCGGGAAGCTGAGCAAGCACACTCACTTGCAATTCATTCTCGGCGTCATGGCCCGCTTCATGCGGGCCATCCACGTTTTGGCCGCTGGTAAAGAAGACGTGGATGGCCCGGACAAGCCGGGCCATGACGGAATACGGCGCTCTGACGGTGAATTGAGGCTCAGAAACCTCGCTGAAAACCGGATTGCGGGTTGGTTTTTGACCCCAAGACCGGGTATGGTCCCAACGACATGCCGTCAGGCGGTCCAATATGGCCGCCGGCGGCATTCTTGTGCGTGGCTGAACCCGCGCGGGCGTCATCCCGCAGGTTCTGACGAGGATTTCGATGGCGAACGTGGTGGTGGTCGGCTCCCAGTGGGGAGACGAAGGCAAGGGCAAGATCGTCGACTGGCTTTCGTCGCAAGCCGACATCGTGGTGCGCTTCCAGGGTGGGCATAACGCCGGCCATACGCTCGTGATCGACGGCAACGTCTACAAGCTCTCGCTGCTCCCGTCCGGCGTCGTGCGCCAGAACAAGCAGTCGGTTATCGGCAACGGCGTCGTCGTCGACCCGTATGCGCTGGTCGAAGAAATCGAGCGGCTGCGCGGGCAGGGCGTCGAGATCACGCCGGACAATTTGAGCGTCGCCGAGAACGTGCCGCTGATTCTGCCGCTGCATCGAGAACTCGACACGATTCGCGAATCATCGAACGCGAGCGCGATCGGCACGACGAAGCGCGGCATCGGTCCGGCATACGAAGATAAGGTTGGTCGCCGTGCGATTCGCCTGATGGACCTCGCCGATCTCGACACGCTGCCGGCGAAGGTTGATCGTCTGCTCGCGCATCACAACACGCTGCGTCGTGGCCTCGGCCTCGAAGAGTTCGACAGCGATGCGATCTGCGATGAACTCGCCGCGGTTGCGCCGAAGGTGCTGCCCTATATGGCTTCGGTTTGGTCGTTGCTCGAAGAGAAGCGCCGCGAAGGCCGCCGCATCTTGTTCGAAGGAGCGCAGGGCGCGCTGCTCGACATCGACCACGGCACGTATCCCTACGTTACGTCGTCGAACACGGTCGCGGGTCAAGCCGCGACCGGCAGCGGTCTCGGCCCGAACGCGATCAACTACGTACTCGGCATCTGCAAGGCCTATACGACGCGTGTCGGCGGCGGGCCTTTCCCGACCGAGCAGGACAACGAGATCGGCCATCGCATCGGCGATCGTGGCCGCGAATTCGGTACGGTCACGGGGCGCCGCCGCCGCTGTGGCTGGTTCGACGCCGTGTTGGTGCGACAGACCGTCGTCACCAGCGGCATTCGTGGCCTGGCTCTGACCAAGCTCGACATTCTCGACGGCTTCGAGGAGATCCAGGTGTGCGTCGGCTATCGCCTCGACGGCAAGGTCATCGACTATCTGCCGGCCGGCGAAGCGGCCCAAGCGAATGTCGAGCCGATCTACGAGACGATCGAGGGTTGGGAAGGCACCACGGCTGGTGCGCGGTCATGGGCCGATCTCCCCGCCCAAGCGATCAAGTATGTGCGCCGGATCGAGGAACTCGTCGGTTGCACGGTTGCTTTGGTCTCGACAAGTCCCGAGCGAGAGGACACGATTCTTGTACAAAACCCGTTTGAAGCTTAATCAAGTAAACCTTGTCGCGTACGTGAAGGTGTTCGTCACCCGATGACAGACTACTACCCGCTGCTATCGCGCGCCGTTTCCGGTCTGGAAAAGAACACCGGCGAGGCGCGGCGCGCGCTCTATGAGCGGGCCCGCAACGCGCTGGTCGCGCAGTTGCGTGGGACGCAGCCGCCGCTTCCCGAAGCCGATATCACGCGCGAGCGCTTGGCGCTCGAGGATGCGGTGCGCAAGGTCGAGGCCGACGAAGCGCGCCGTTTGCGCACGCCGCCAAGCCCCGCAACGCCTGTTCCGCCGATGCCTGGGGCAGGCGCGCCGAGCCGTCCGCCGGTGCCGCGTCCGGAAGATCTACGCCGTCAGCCGCCGGTGCCTGCCAACAATCCGCCGCCGGCCGGTGCTCCGCCTCAATCGCCGATTCCGCCGCGCAGTGCGCCGCCGCCAGCTGCTTCGCAGCGTCCAGCTCCTCCGCCGCAGGGGCCGCGTCCGGCTGTGCCGCCGGGCATGGCGCCGCGTCCGGCCGTGCCGCCCGGCATGGCACCGCGCACAGCCGAATCACCGCGCCCGCCGGTGCCGCCGGGACTTGCTCCGCGTCCGCCGGAGCAGCGTCCCGCGCCGCCGTCGTTCGAGCGTGCTGCGCCGTCACCGCCGCCTGAGTCGCGCCGTCCGCCGGAGCCTCCGAGAGTGCCGGAACCGCCGCGTCAGCGTGCGGCACCGCCGCCGTTGCCGCTCGAATATCCGGACGAGCCTGCGCCTCCGCCGCCGTTGCGTGCTTCTCGCCAGCCAGAATACCCGCAGGCTGCCGATCTCGACCAAGGAGGCTTGCCGCCGGCTCCGCCGCCGCCACCTCCGCCCGAAATTGGGGACACGCAGCCGATCCGCCGGCGCAGGCCGCCTGGCCCCGCGCCGCGCAAACCGCTCGGCGAAGAGAAGCCGGCCAACCCGGCGCGCCGCGGTCTGATCGGCGTTCTACTCTTCGTCATCATCGCGGCAGCACTTGCCGGCGGTGCGTTCTGGCAGCGTGACAAGATCTCGTCGCTGTTCAGCGCGGCGAAAAATCTAGCGCCGTCGGCGACGACATCGAATCAGCCGCGCCAAAAGGCGTCCGATCGCGTCGGGCAGGACGGCCAACCGGCCGCGCAAGGCGGCACGCCGGCGCTGGTCGCGCAACGCGTCGTTCTCTACGAGGAAGATCCGGCGAATCCGGAAGGCACGCGTGCGAGCGGTTCGGCGATCTGGCGCACCGAGACGGTGTCGCCTGGACCAGGGCTCGCGCCCGAGCTCGCCGTCCGCGTTGATATCGAAATTCCGGAACGCAAGTTCGCGATGACGATGTCGATCCGCCGCAATACGGACTCTGCGCTTCCGGCGAGCCATACGGTTGAGATCCTGTTCAATCTGCCGGCGGATTTCTCGTCGGGCAGCGTCGACAAGGTGCCGGGAATCCTGATGAAGGAAGCCGAGCAGTCGCGCGGCGCGCCGCTCGCGGGTCTCGCCGTCAAGGTGACGAACGGCTTCTTCCTCATCGGCCTGTCGTCGGCTGAGGCCGACATGCAGCGGAACATGCAGCTTCTGAAAGATCGCGCGTGGTTCGACGTGCCGATGGTGTTCGCGAACAATCGCCGCGCGATCCTCGCGATCGAGAAGGGCACGCCGGGCGAGCGCGCATTCCAGGAAGCTTTCGCGGCCTGGCAGAAATAAACTCGTAAAAGTCAGCGCATAGCGCCGCCGCCGACAATCAAGTTGTTTGCCATAAAAAAATGCCCGGCTCATCGCCGGGCATTTTGTTTTCGTTTCTGCGGCGCGCTTAGGCGGCCGGCGCCATTGCGGGGCTTTCGATTTCGGCAAGACGGTTCTTCACCGCCTTCTGCACCTTCTCGAACGCACGCACCTCAATCTGACGCACGCGCTCGCGCGAGACGCCGAATTCGGCGGCAAGCTCTTCGAGCGTGACCGGATCGTCGGCAAGGCGGCGCGCTTCGAAGATGCGGCGCTCGCGTTCGTTGAGAACATCGAGCGCCTGGCCGAGCGCCTTGCGGCGATTGTCGGCTTCTTCGCTCGCGACCATGCGCGACTCTTGGCTAGCGCTATCGTCGACCAGCCAATCCTGCCACTCGCCCGAGTCACCGTCTTCACGCAGCGGCGCATTGAGCGACACGTCGCCACCGAGGCGGCGGTTCATGTCGACAACGTCCTGCTCGGTGACGCCGAGACGCTTGGCAATGATCTGCACTTGATCGGGGCGAAGATCGCCTTCCTCGAGCGCGGAGATTTTGCTCTTCGCCTTACGCAGGTTGAAGAACAGCTTCTTCTGGTTCGCGGTCGTGCCCATTTTCACGAGCGACCACGAGCGCAGGATGTATTCTTGGATCGACGCCTTGATCCACCACATGGCGTAGGTCGCCAGGCGGAAGCCTTTCTCTGGCTCGAAGCGCTTGACGGCCTGCATCAGGCCGACGTTGCCTTCGGAGATCACTTCCGAGATCGGGAGACCATAGCCGCGATAGCCCATCGCGAGCTTCGCGACGAGACGCAGATGGCTGGTGACGAGCTTATGCGCGGCTTCACGATCGCCGTGTTCGCGCCAGCTCTTGGCAAACATGTATTCCTGCTGCGGCTCCAGCATCGGGAACCGGCGGATTTCGTCCAGATAGCGAGATAAGCCTGCCTCGCCTGCAGGAATTGGTAGACTAGCAGCACGGGCCATGGAGCGCCCTTTCCTAAGTTCGATGCCCCCATGATTGGCGGGCATTCAACACCGCCGCTTCCCTCAAGCCGGCAGTGCCTTTGTTACGTCTGTCGTGTTGCGGGCCGGCAGGTGCCAACTGCCTCTTTCGCAACTGCGAAGATCAGAACGCGAACGCAACATACACCAAAAGCGTTCCTCCGAACATTACATCGGCGTTACCTCGATGTGACATCAGGCCGCAAGTCTCGATAACCTAAGCCATTGTCTTGACACAGTTTATCTCGGCCGGCCGCCGGTATTCCATTTACGCTGATGACACATTCAGGAATGTGCATCGCGGGTGGAGGCGGGCTGGTTCGGGACGAACAACAAGAAATCCGGCCTGTCGGCGCAGCGTCCTTCATGAGGCTATACGCGTCAGCCAGGCTGTCTGTTACTCCGCTGGAGCTAGGAATCCGGCTTTAAGACTTGAGCCCGTCGCGCAAGCGGCCGAGGTCGGCCGGGAGCTTCGATTCGAACTCCAGATGCTCGCCGGTGACCGGGTGCTCGAAGCCGAGCAGATAGGCGTGCAAGGCCTGACGGCCGAGCGATCCGAGTGCGGTTTGCGCGGCTTCGGGGAGCTTTGCGATCTTCGTCTTGAAGCCGGTGCCGTAGGTCTCATCGCCAAGCAACGGATGGCCGACATGCGCCATGTGGACGCGGATTTGGTGCGTCCGCCCTGTCTCGAGCTTGCAGGCGATGAGCGAGGCTACGGGAGCCGATGCGGCCTTCTTGGCGTCGTCGTTTCGGTATGTTTCGCGCAATTCCCAATGCGTGATGGCTTCGCGGCCGCTTTGGCGCACGGCCTGTTTCTCGCGCTGATGGGGATGACGATCGAGCGGCGCATCGACGGTGCCGCGCGGCCGGTCCGGCGCGCCCCAGACAAAGGCGAGATAGCCGCGCGTCAACGGCCCGGTGCGGCCGTGGTCGGCGAATTGAGCCGCGAGTTTCTTGTGCGCTTTGTCGGTTTTCGCGACGACCATTAAGCCGGTCGTGTCCTTGTCGAGGCGGTGCACGATGCCGGGCCGCCGCACGCCGCCGATGCCCGATAGGGTTTCGCCGCAATGGGCGATCAAGGCATTCACCAGTGTGCCGGTCCAATTGCCGGCGGCCGGGTGAACAACCAGGCCGCGCGGCTTGTCGATGACGATCAGCTGGTCGTCTTCGTAGACCACATTAAGCGGGATGTTCTCGCCTTCAGGCGCAGCAGGCTCGGCCGGCGGCACCGTGATAGCGATTGTCTCGCCTCCAGCGATGCGGTACCCGGGGTCCGTCAATGGCTTCGGCCCTTGGGCGGCTTCGTGGATCACGTGGCCGGCGAGGATCAAAGCCTTCAAGCGCGAGCGCGAGACACCGTCGAGCCGGCCGGCCAGCAGGATGTCGAGCCGCTCACCCTTCTCCTCGGCGAAGGTCGTGATGGTTTCGGTATGAGGAAGTGTCATGACTACAACTGCGCCGCCGGATGAAGAGCCGCTCGACCCGCAAGCGGCTGCCGTCTTTAGCAAAGTTAAGCGCATCATGGGAATTTCGATGGCGCTGACGGGGCTCGCGATCGCGGGCGTCTTCATCCTGATCGGCTATCGGGTGTCCCAAAGCGGCAAACCGCCGGCCGAAACGGCCGCGATCACGTTGCCGGCCGGGGCTCGGGTGGTTTCGACGGCGGTTTCAGCCGACCGGATCGCCGTCACGGTCGAGGCCGGCGGGCGCACCGACGTGCTGCTTTACGACCTTTATACGCTGCAACCGCGTGGCAAGCTGTCCCTCGGAGCCCCGTAACCGGTTAGGGAACCATAGGGCTACCGGCTCCGTTTTCTGTCCTGATCGACTGAAACGATGGGCCCCGGCTATCAGACAAGACGCTTCGATGCAGGTGCTGAGGAAGCCCGACGCCGCTCCCGCGCCGCCGGACAATGAGGCGTGTCTGGTGCCAAGCCCCGGACGCAACGTCTGGCGCGTCGAGAAGGCACCGCGGGCCGCGATATTGATCGATGCAGCGGCATACTATGCGGCGGCACGCGCCGCACTGATGGCTGCGAAGCATTCGGTTTTCATCATCGGTTGGGATATCGACAGCCGCTGCCGGCTGGTTGGCGAAAGCTGCGAGGCAGATGACGGTTTGCCCGCGTCCTTTTCGGATTTCCTGATCGCGCTGACGAAACGGCGGCCCGAGCTGCAGATCAACATTCTGCTTTGGGACTATTCGCTGCTCTACGCGTTCGAGCGCGAGTTGTTTCCGAATTGGCGTTGGCAACTCCCGAAGCAAATCAGACTCTGCCTCGATAATCGTTTGCCGATCGGATCGTCTCAACATCAAAAGATCGTCGTCGTCGACGACGCGCTCGCTTTTTCGGGCGGCCTCGATTTGACGAACCATCGTTGGGATACGCCTGAGCACAAGCTGCACCATCCGGGCCGCGTGACGCCGGACGGTCGGCCTTACGGTCCATTCCATGACGTGCAGGCGTTGGTCGATGGCGATGCGGCGCGCGCTATCGCGGAGATCGCACGCGGACGATGGAATGATGCGTGCGGGAAAGCTCCGAAGCCGCTGCAGCGCAGAGACAACGTGTGGCCTGGTGGCCTTGAGCCGGACTTGCGTGACATCGATGTCGGCATTGCGCGGACGCAGCCGATCGGCGCGTATCACCGCGAAGTGCGCGAAGTCGAGGCGCTGTTTCTCGACATGCTCGATGGCGCCGAACGCGAGATCTACATCGAAAATCAGTTTCTCACCTACGCGCCGTTCGCCGAGAAGCTAGCCGAAACCTTGCGGCGAAAACCTGCGCTCGAAGTCGTGATCGTTTCGCCGCAAAGTTATGGCTCGTGGGTCGAGGCAAACTCGATGCTCAACGGCCGCATTCGCTTCATGAAGATCGTCGATGATGCGGGTGTCTCATCGCGCGTGCGTTTCGTCTGTCCAGAGGTGCGCGACGGCGAGGA
This sequence comes from Variibacter gotjawalensis, assembly GCF_002355335.1. Taxonomy (GTDB): domain Bacteria; phylum Pseudomonadota; class Alphaproteobacteria; order Rhizobiales; family Xanthobacteraceae; genus Variibacter; species Variibacter gotjawalensis. The sequence continues at coordinate 4,269,778 of NZ_AP014946.1, read as the reverse complement.
GATCGGTCACACGATGGTGCATTCCAAGATTTGCATCGTTGACGATCGCTTACTGCGGGTCGGCTCCGCCAATCTCAACAACCGCTCGATGGGCGCGGACACGGAATGCGATCTTGTCTTTATCGCGAAGACCGACGAGCAGCGCGCGGCTGTGCGCAAAGTCCGCAATACGCTGCTCGGCGAACATTGCGGCGTCGGTGCCGAGACGATTGCGCAGCAGCTCGAGCGGAAAGCGTCGCTGGTTGGCATTGTTGATGCTACGGCGTCAAACGGGCACGCTTTGCAGCCGATCGACGATGGAGACGATGACGCGGATGATCTTGCTGGCGCGATCGAAGGCATCGCGGATCCGCCGCAGCCGTTGGCGGCCGAGTTGTCGTCCGGCAAAGCCGCCGATTGGTTGGCGCGCGTGAAGCCGCTTACGATCCTGAAATTGGTGCTGGTCGTGCTCGCTATGGCGGCTCTGCCGCTTGCCTGGCATTTCACGCCGCTGTCGAAATATGCGAACCCCGAAGCAACGCGACTGACCTTTGCGGCGATCAACGGCTCTGTATGGGCGCCATTCGTCGTTGTCGGCGCATTCGTTGCCGGCGGACTGATCGCATTTCCCGTGACGGTGCTGATCCTGGTGACGGCCGCGACATTCGGGCCGGTGGTGGGCCTTGCCTATGCGACGGCCGGATCGCTCGCAAGCGCCGTTGTGCTGTATCTGATCGGCGCGTGGCTCGGGCAAGATTATGTAAGGCGTCTTCTCGGCGGGCGGCTCGATCGCATCCGGCGCGGCATCGTCGATCGCGGTGTCGTTGCGGTCGCGCTTGTGCGCATTATTCCGATCGCGCCGTATTCGTTCGTCAATCTCGCAGCCGGCGCAATTAGCGTTCGCTTGCCGCATTTCGTGCTCGGCACGCTGCTTGGGATGGCGCCGGGTCTCGTCGTGATGTCGCTGCTTGGACATCAGGTGTTTCAGATCATCTCAGAGCCGACGATCGGCAGCGTCGCGGCGCTACTTCTGGCAATCACCGCATGGATCGCGGTGTCGATCTGTGTGCAGATATTCGCATCACGAAAGCAGAGGCGCGGTTCGTGAGCGTCATACGTTTTGCGACCTGGAATATTCATGGCGGGGTTGGTCGCGACGGACGTTTCGATCTGACGCGCGTGGTCGAATTATTGAAGCGCGCCGCGCCGGATGTTGTTGCGTTGCAGGAGGTCGACTCACGCCGCGCTGGGCCGGCGCAGGAGCATCCGTTCGTCTTTCTGCGTAACGCGCTGGGGCCGCACGGCGCGGAGGCGAAAGCGATCACGGGCGCGGACGGCGACTATGGGCAACTGCTGATCAGCCGTTGGCCGCTCACAAACATCCGCATCCACGACATTTCGGTCGCAAAGAACGAGCCGCGCCGCGCGATCGAGGCCGACGTCGAAGCTCCGGCCGGGGTTGTGCGCGTTGTCGCTACGCATCTCGGGCTGTCGTTCGGTGAGCGGCGGCGGCAGACGGATACGTTGGTTGCGCTCGCCGAACAGCCTGCGCCTGTGCTCGTGATGATGGGCGATTTCAACGACTGGATCTGGCGCGGGAGGGTCCACAGCGTCATGCAGCGCGTTTTGCCAGGGCGCACCTGGGTGCGTACCTTTCCCTCGCGATTTCCGCTCATCCGGCTCGACCGGTTGCATTGCCGGCCGCGGGAGGCGCTGGGGCGCAGCTGGACCGATCCGGACGCCAGCGCGATCTCCGATCATTTGCCGGTTTTCGCCGAGATACGCCTGCCGGTGGGGCAGGCCAAATAGCCTTGCACCGGCGGCCAATCGAGGCTATTTCCTGCCCCGCGCTTGCTCCCTTCGTCTAGCGGTTAGGACGCGGCCCTCTCAAGGCTGAAACAGGGGTTCGATTCCCCTAGGGAGCGCCATTTTCCCCTCATATCACACGATCAGCTGCTTCATACGATCGACGGCGGCATCCGGCGCGGTGAGCACCGGCACCTTCACGGACGCGCGCACGGCTTCGGCGGCGCGTGACGTCGAGAAATGCGCCAGCATGATCGCGTCCATCGTGCTCAGTTCCGGCGCGCGCGCCGCGATCAGCGTGTTGTGCGTGTCGGCGTCGCCCGCGCGAAGGCGTTCCATCGCCTTGTCGACCAGGATCGTCGTGATCCGGCCGGGCGACTTCGACTCGCGAACGAACTCGTCGAATTCATCCGTCATCGTGCCGACCGAAGGCCCAAACGTTGCCAGCATGCCAATGTTCTCGCCTTGCGCGATAGCGGCGCGGAACATCGCTTCGTTGGGTTTGAGCACCGGAACCGGAAGTTCCGCGATCAGCCGATCGATCGCCGGTCCGAACGCCGAGCACGTGATGAGAATGCCGTCGGCGCCGATGCGATGCGCGTAGCGTCCGAAAGCGACGAAACGCTCGATCATCTTCTCGGTGAGCTCGCTCTCTCTCGCGCGATCGACGCTGAGTGAGTCGTCGAGGAGATTGACGGTCTCGGCTTCGGGCCAGCGGCGCGCGAAGGCTTCGCGAATGGGATCGACTGCAACCGGCGTTGCGTGAAGGAGGACGATGCGGGGAGACGGCATGGCGATGACCTTCTGTCTGCTTACGCGGCGTTCGGCGTGACCAGCGAAATCAGGCCGGTTCGCTCATAGGCCGCTACTGCGGAACTTGATGTCGCGTGCTTGAGGAATTCGGCTGCACCATCGGAGTTGGCGCTATCGGTGAAAACCGCGCCGTAGAAATCCGTCGAGGTTTGCAGCTCATCAGGGAAGGCGCCGGCGATGTCGATGCCGTCGACGGCCAAGAGTTCGCTGATCTGTTGGATCGCAAGGTCCGCTTCGCCGCTCGCGACTTTCGTCGCCGTGAAGCCGGCGGGAATCGTGACGGCGCGCTTGCTCACCTCGTCGGAAATGCCGAGCTTTTCCAGAAGTCCCGTGAAGTAGATGCCGCTGGCGCCGCCGCGCGAATAAGCAACGCCGCGTGCGTTGACGAGCGCCGCTTTGAATTTCTCGACAGTCGAGATGTCGGGGCGGGGCGCGCCTTTCTTGACGCCAATGCCAAGGATCGCACGGGCGATCGGCACGCGCGTCTCGGTGCGGATGATTTTCTTTTCGGCGAGCTCGTCCATCGCATAGTCGATCGCGATGATGACGTCGGCGCGCTCGCCTTCGTTGATGCGGCGCATGAGAACGGTCGTCGGCTCGAAGATCGGCTGCGGCACGATTTCGGACGCGGCGGAGAAGGCCGGAAACACCGTTTGTTTGAGGGCAGCTTCGACGGCCAAGCCGCTCATGATCGATAGTGTGCGAGCGCCTTGGGTCATGCTGCCTCCGGTCTTTGTTCGTTGTGGTGAAGTGCGCATTCACCCCTAAAGAGCACCCGGTTCATCGTCAACGTGTAAAAATTACACTCTCTTTTGATTGTCGAAAATCGCAAAACACATTGTGGCACAGCGAGTTTCGATGTGCGCGGCGAGCTTGACTGTCGTCGGCGGCAAAGCCTACGCTGATAGCGTTACAGAACCAAAAATCGTGCTTTGAAAAAGAAGCAGGGAGAAGAAACGTGGCGAACTGGGCCGGAAATTTACGTACTGCTGCTGCCGCAGGCGTCTTGAGCTTGGTGCTCGGTGCCGGCGCCGCTTCTGCGGCTGAAATCAAGATCGGGTACATGAAGCACCCGATCCAAGATGCTTCGATCGCCATTATGGAAAAGTGGGCCGCCAAGAACGGCCACACCGTCGTGAAGATTCCGATGGCCTACGAAATCTTCATGGAGAAGGTCACGGCGACGCTGACTTCGGGCGGCGAGCAATACGACATCATCTGGCACAACGACGACTGGGGCCAGCTGTGGAAGAATTGGCTTTCGACGACGGACGACGTCGCCGGCATGAATTCGATCCAGAAGCAGACGGTCGACGTCGCGTTCCTCAACGACGACGGCAAGCCGACGGTCGTGCCGATGGCGCACACCTTCGGTGTCTTCTATTACCGCACCGATTTGATCGACGAAAAGGATCTCCCGAAGACGTGGGAAGAGCTTTCGACCGTCTCGCAGAAGCTGCAGAAGGACGGCAAGGTGAAGTGGGGCTACGTCGGCTCGATGGCGATGAACCACAGCTGGTTCACCTGGTTCTGGACCAACTGGACGAATAACTGCGACGTGCTCGCGCCGGCTTACGAGCGCGATAACAAAAAGCTCGCGCCCAACGGTTGGAAGCCGATGATTGCCGAGAAGTGCTCGCAGCAGGTCGTCGAATATTGGTGGGACGCGATCAATAAAACGAAGATCAGCCCGCCCGCGATGATCTCGTATACGCGCAACGATGCGAACGCGATCTTCCAGGCCGGCGACGCGGCCTTCACGGTCGCCGACCTCACGCTCTACGGCCAATTCAACGATCCGAAGAAGTCGAAGGTTTCCGGCAAGATCAACATCGGCTTCCTGCCGCTCGGTCCGGAACGCAAAGAGCCGGTCGCATGGAACGACATCTGGGGCTGGGCGATCCCGAAGGGCGTGCCGGATGCGCGTAAGCAGGTCGCCAAGCAGATGCTCGGCGCGATGCTGCAGGACAAGGAAGGTCAGATCGAACTCTGGAAGGCCACCGGCGGTCCGCCGCCGAACCAGGAAGTCTGGAAGACGCTGACGGAGACCGATCCGCTGTTCCGCCGCGCCGACGAAGTTGTCTTCAAGGTGAAGCAGGTGATCGCTGGCGCTTACTACACGCCGGAATGGCCTGCAATCCACAAGGCCTACAACGACGGCGTTGTCGGCGCGCTTAACGGCAAGCGCGAAGATATCGCGAAGAAGCTGCAGGAAGCGGCTCCGCTGGTGAACGCGGCTGCCGCGAAGACGAAGTGATCTCTCCTTCGATCTAGCCAACAGGCGGAAGCCGATATCGGCTTCCGCCTTTCTTTAAGTGGAGAGGCCCGATGCGACGCGTATTCTCTTTCTTCGGCGAGAAAGAGAGATTCATGTTGGCGCTGATTGCGCCGGCCGCCATCACGATGGCGCTGTTCCAAGTGGTGCCGATCGTTCTCGGCGCCAACGCATCATTCCGCGATTGGAATCTCTACGATCCGAAGAAAACGTGGGTCGGCCTCAAGCACTACATCGAAGTCATCACGGACCCGGCTTTCTTCGGGCTCGCGATCCCCAACACGCTGATGTTCCTCGTTGCCAGCGTGACGCTCTCGCTCGTGTTTGGGCTTTGTCTTGCGCTGATGCTGAACCGGACTTTCTTCGGACAGTCCATCGTGCGCACCGTCATTCTGTTGCCGTTGATGGTTGCGCCGGTCATCGCGTCGATCATGATGCGCTGGATGTTCAACGATCAGTTCGGCATCGTGAATGTCGTACTCGAAGGTCTCGGCTTCCAGCCGGTCGCGTGGCTCGCGTATCGCTGGACCTCGATGATGATCATCGTGCTCGCCGACGTCTGGCTGTGGACGCCGTGGTTCGCCGTGCTGTTGCTGGCGGGACTGCAAAGCTTGCCAAAGGAGCCGTTCGAGGCTGCGGCGATCGATGCGGCGGGACCGTGGCGCGTATTCCGCTCGCTGACGCTGCCGATGCTGCGTCCCGTCATTGTGGTCTGCGTCGTCATCCGCTCGATCGACGCTTTTCGCGTCTTCGACCAAGTCTGGGTCATCTCAGGCGGCGGCCCTGCGCGGCAGACCGAGATGTTCAGCATCTACGCTTACGTCGAAGCATTTCAGCGCATGAACTTCGGCAAAGGCTCGGCGGCCGCGCTCGTTGGCGGCCTCGTCATCGTCGTGTTTGGCGTCATTCTCTATCGCATTCTGGATCGTGCCGTCGAGGTGTCGAAATGAGCACGCAAGCCATCAATACGCCGGTCGCAGTCCAGCCGGACGAAACCGGCTTCTTCGCCATGATGGCGCCCGGCGCGCGCCGCGCGTTCTTCTATCTTGTCGTCATCGGCGTTTGCTTCGCGATCGCGTTTCCGGTGCTGTGGCTGATCCTGACATCGCTGCGTCCGGCATCGGGCATGTTCTACGTCCACCGCGGCACCGAATTCACGCTCGAGAATTTCGTCGAGGTGTTTGCCAATAAGACCGTGCTAAAGGCGTATCTCAACAGCGCGATCATCGCGACGTTGGCAACGATCCTGTCGCTCGGCATCACGGTGACGAGCGGCTACATGCTCTCGCGCTTCAAGGGGCCGATCGCGACTGGTTGGTTCTCGACGATCTATCTATTCCGCTGCGTACCTTACATCTCGTGGGTGCTGCCGCTGTATCTCCTGACGCAAAGCCTCGGCATCTACGACACGTATCTCGGTCTGCTGCTGCCGCATGTCGCAGTCCACATCTGCTTCTTCTCGTGGCTGATGAAGGGCTTCTTCGACGGCATCGATCCCTCGATGGAATACGCAGCGCTGATCGATGGATGCACGCGCTGGGGGGCATTTGTCCGCGTCGCGCTGCCGTCCGCGATCCCCGGCATCGCGGCGCTCGCCGTGCTGTGCTGGCTGTGGACCTGGAACGAGTTTCTGTTTGCGCTGCTGCTGACGAGCCATAACACACCTGTGCTCACCGTCGTGATGGCGCAGTTCGTCCATGAACTCGGCATCGAATGGAATTTGATGAGCGCGACCGCCGTGATGGCTCTCGGACCGGCGCTGCTGATCACGTTCTTCGGCCAGAAATACGTCATCAGCGGATTGAAGATCTGATTTTTGCGCGAGGCCGCGCACACGTTTGGAGTTGAAGTCGATGGGCGAAGTTGTCCTCTCTCAGTTGGTCAAGAGCTACCCGGGCGGCGTCACCGCCGTGCGCAGCATTGATCTGAAGATCCCCGATGGTGCGTTCGCCGTGCTGGTCGGCCCGTCGGGCTGCGGCAAGTCGACGACACTCCGTATGATCGCGGGCCTCGAAGAGATCAGCTCAGGCACCATCAGCATCGGCGGCCGCGTCGTGAACAAGCTGCCGCCGAAAGATCGCGATATCGCGATGGTGTTTCAGAACTACGCGCTCTACCAGCACATGACGGTCTACGACAATCTGGCGTTCGGGCTGCGCAATCGTGGCGAGAACGAACAGGCCATCGCCGAGAAAATCGCGCAGGCCGCGGGAATTCTGAGCATCGAGCCGCTTTTGAAGCGGCGCCCAAAGCAACTTTCCGGCGGCCAGCAGCAACGCGTCGCGTTAGGTCGCTGCATCGTGCGCCATCCGCAGGTGTTCCTGTTCGACGAACCGCTGTCGAACCTCGACGCCAAGCTGCGCGCGCATATGCGCATCGAACTCAAGCGCCTGCGTGAGCGCGTGCCGGTAACTTCGGTCTACGTGACGCACGATCAGGTCGAAGCGATGACGCTCGGTGATCTCGTCGTCATCATGAAGGACGGTCTTGTGCAGCAGGTCGGCACGCCGCTCGAAGTCTACAACACGCCCGCAAACCTGTTCGTCGCCAGCTTTATCGGAGCGCCCGCGATGAACATCCTGCAGGGCACGGTGGACGCATCCGGCGAGACCGTGAACATCGAAGGTTTTTCGCTGCGCGTCGGCGAGAAGAACAAGGCCGCGCTGCGTGGTTTTGTCGGTAAGCCGGTGACGGTTGGTATTCGCCCGGAGCACATCGCGCTCGGCGGCAACGGTAACGATGTCGACGGCATCGTCGATGTGATCGAACAGCTCGGCTCCGAGATGCATCTCGATATGCAGATCGGCAAGTCGCACGCGACTGTCGCGCGCGTCGCGCCGGATGCAAAGATCGCCGTGAAACAGGGCGCGCGCCTCTCGATCAATCCGGATGCGATGCACTTCTTCGAACCGGACACACAGAACGCAATCCGCATCACGCACTAAGGGACGAGATGTCATGCGCGTATTGATGACTGGGGCGGCGGGGCAGATCGGGCGTGAGACGCGCGCGCAGCTTAAGGGCCGCTACGAACTCATGCGTCTCACCGACATCATCGACGGCGAACCGGCGAAAGCCGGCGAAGATTTCATTCGCGCGGATCTTACGGATCTTGCCGCGATGGAAAGGATGATGGCGGGGATCGACTGCGTCGTTCACCTCGGCGGGATGTCGGTCGAGCCGAAGGAGAACCAGTGGGAGCAGGTGCTCTCCGCGAATATCGTCGGCACGCATAACGTCTTCGAAGCCGCGCGCCGCGCTAACGTTGGCCGCGTCGTCTTTGCATCGAGCCACCACGCGGTCGGCTATCACCGCCGCGCGCATGTGCTCGACGGCAGTGCGCTGCCCCGCCCGGATAGTTTCTACGGCGTCAGCAAGGTCACGGGCGAGGCACTCGGCCGTCTTTACGCCGACAAGTTCGGTATGAGCGTCGTGAGCCTACGCATCGGCGCCTTTCGTCCGAAGCCGTTGGATGCGCGGCATCTCTCTGTGTGGATCAGTCCGCGCGACATGGTCGAGCTTATCCGCTGTTCGATCGAAGCGCCGAAGCTTCACTACGTCGTCGCTTACGGCATGTCGGCAAACACGCGTGCGTTCTGGGATAACCGTGACGCGTATGTGCTTGGCTATCGCCCGCAGGACAATGCGGAAGACTATGCCGAAGAGGTGTTGACGAAGGGCGAGCCCGAACTCGAAGGCGCTAAACCCTTCCACGGCGGTTGGTATTGCGGATGGTATCTCGGCCCGCATGGGCTGATGATCGATTGATCGGCGCGCCGGCAGTCGGCGCGACGTAGCGGGAGCTGGACTTTGCGGCCAAAGCGAACACCTTCGGGACGCGTGCGTGTCCAAGATGTTGCGAAGGCCGTCGGTGTTTCGGGCGCGACCGTTTCGCGCGCGCTCAATCGATCGGGGCCTGTCACGCCTAAGCTCCGCCGCCAGATCGAAGAGGCCGCGCGTAAACTCGGCTACGTCCTCAACGGCCGCTCGCGTGCCGTGCTGTCGCGCGAAACCCCCGTGATCGGCGCGATCATTCCGCATCTGGAGAATACCAGCTTCGCGGCTGCCGCCGAAGCCATGCAAGAACGGCTCGCGGATTCCGGCTACGGCTTCGTTCTGGCAAGCAACGGCTATAGCCGCGAGACCGAGTTCGCCAAGGTGAAAGCGCTTGTCGCGCACGGCGTAGCCGGCGTCATCCTGGTCGGCGGTGAGCACGATACGGAGACGCTCAACTATCTCTACGATCACAGTGTGCCATTCGTTTTCACGTGGACGATCACTCCGGGCATGCCGAGCGTCGGCTTCGACAATGCCGAGGCCGCCGCGCGCATTGCGAACCATCTGCTCGATCTCGGGCATACGCGCTTCGGTGTCATCGCGGGGCTGACGTGGGACAATGACCGCGCGCGCTCGCGTCTCGAAGGTGTGCGCGCTGCACTTGCCGCGCGAGGCCTGCCGCTGCTCGACGAGGCGTTGATCGAGCGGCCGTATCGTATCGTGGAAGGGCAGTTGGCGGCGCGCGCGCTCTTATCGGTGAAACGCAAGCCGACTGCGATCTACTGCGGCAACGATCTGCTCGCGTTCGGAGCGCTGATCGAGTGCAATCTGCAGGGCATTCGCGTGCCGCAAGACTTGTCGATCACCGGCTTCGACGATCTCGATTTCGCCTCGCAGATCCGGCCGGGTTTGACGACATTGCATATTCCGGCAAAGGAAATCGGCGAGCGCGCCGTGGATTATCTGCTGGCGAAAATCGCCGGCACACCGACGCCGCTGATCGTCGAAGTACCGGTCGGCCTCATGGTGCGCGACACGACCGCGCCGCCGCGCAGAGAATAATTCAGGACACGCCCATGTACGCTCCGCCGCCCGCCATCGAACCGGAAGTCTTCGCCCGCGTTCCCGATAAATTTCGCATCACCGATCGCGTGTCGAAATGGGCGACGATCCAGCGCGGTGGACGGCCGACGCCATGCTTCCTCGAAGGCCCGTCGTTCGATCGCGATGGCAATCTCTACGTCGTCGATGTTGCGTGGGGACGCATCTTCCGCATCTCGCCGAGCGGCGAGTTTACGTTGGTCATCGAATACGACGGCGAGCCGAACGGACTGAAGATCCACCGCGACGGGCGCATCTTCATCGCGGACTACAAGAATGGCATCATGCTGCTCGATCCTGCGCGCGGAGCAGTGACGCCAGTGGTGCAGGGCTCCGAATTCGGTCCGTTCAAAGGCGTCAACGATCTCGTCTTTGCATCGAACGGCGACCTCTATTTCACCGACCAAGGGCTCACGGGCCTGCAAGATGCGTCCGGCCGGCTGCATCGGCTGCGTGCCGACACGGGTCGGCTCGACACCATTCTGCAGGGCATTCCGAGTCCGAATGGCCTGGTGCTCGGGCTTGAGGAGGATATCGTTTTCGTCAACGTCACGCGCGACAACGCCGTGTGGCGCGTGCCGATGAACCAGGCTGGTGCAGCGTTCAAGGTTGGTGCATTCATCCGCCTGTCGGGCGGCAATGGACCGGACGGTCTTGCGATCGATGAAAGCGGCGGCCTCGCGATTGCGCATTTCGGGCTCGGCACGGTGTGGATCGTCAATGCGATCGGCGAGCCGGTGGCGCGCGTCAAATCCTGCGCGGGGCTTGCCACCACCAACGTCGCGTATGGTGGTGCAGATAGGCGGACGCTCTACATCACGGAGTCGGAGTCAGGACAGATCCTGATGGCGAAGGTGCCGACAGCGGGCCGCGCAATGTATTCGCACCAGTGACGTGCGGCTAGACTCGCTCGTTGTGCATCTTCAGCGCCAAGCCGACGAACGATGCGAGTTCCATCATAGCTTCGGCGTGTCCGGAATCGAAATGACCGGCTTCAGACGCCATGATCCACAACGTGCCGAGCGGTTCTTTGCCGGCGACGTGGAGTGGGACGAGCAGCATTTCGGGAACGACGAATTTCGCTTCGGCGATCCAACTGTAGAAGCGCTCCGGATGCGCGGATAGGACAGGCGCACAGGTGTCGAGTGCGACACCGCACGGGCTGTAGTATCGCGGTGTCGTCGCGTCGTGAAACACCGTCAATGCAGTCAATGCGCCGCGCAGATATTTCCAACGGAAAATGCCGGGTGCGGGATTCGGCTCGAGGATGCTCAAGCCTGCCGACACCGCCCCCGTGATCTCTATTGCGAGATCGACGAGGCGGCGGAGGACCGCTTCCGGATCGTCGACCATTTGCTCGGCGAGATCGTGCAGCGCGTGTTTTTCTTTGAAATGATCGCGCGGTTTTGCGTTGCGAAAGCGGAGCTGGTTGGTGATCAACACGTCGGCGACGCGCGCGGTCGGTGCGGTCGGCGCACGCTGCCGCCATGATGTTGACTTCGGGTGCTTGACGACGAAGCCGAACATCGCCGGCTGTTTGGAAAACGTGACGCGATAGAGCCAGTCGCCGGCTTCTCTTAGCAATCGTGCTTTCGCCTCAGGCTCGGCGAAAGAGTCGGCCTGCGCGATCAAACGTTTGGCTTCAGATCGGCAGTAGTCATCATCGGGCGCAGGCTCGCGATGCGGGAAGCTCAGGACATTGCCCGGACTATCGTTCTCGACACTCATTTTGCTTCGCAGACCACTTGTCGTGGTTCTGGCCTCCGCAGAGTCGCCCTCAACGAGTGTACTATTTGTACGAAGCTATGGAACCTTTTGTTGCGCTGGCGGTATTGAAATAAACTTGGGAGGATATCGCGCGATGTCCGTTAAATTTCGCAATGGCGACAATCGGCAAGCTACTATCCAGGAATACCTGGCAGAGGCGGACCGCTGCGAGCTTTTGTCTGGAAGGGCAGAGGAGCATGACCGCCAGCTTTGGCTAGACCTCGCAGAGCGCTGGCGCGTGCTGGCGCGGCGGCTCCGGGACGGTGGGTGAGAGGGCCGGAAATCCGGCTGGCATCACTCTCGTTTGGACCGTAAGCCGGTTGTGTAGCGCGTGAGCCAAGCAGTCGCTTGCTCCAGAAGCGCGGTTTTCTTCGGCAGATCAACGGTTTCTTTGGCCAAGTGGAGCAGCGTGCGGGCCTCGCCACGGCACCGTTGGGCCTCGTAAAGCGCCATCGCACCCTCGAAATCAAAGAGGTGTTTGGTATCTCGATCTGTCGGCATGGTGCATCTCCGCAAAGTCGGGGCGACTGTCGCCGCATTTAATTGCTGTATTTATAATCTCGGAATTTAAATATTAATAACGGTTCAACCGGAGGGTGGCGTCAACTCCACTGTCGGTTGAATATGGGGCGATTGTAACGAGGCTCCCCATGCTGACGTTTCGACACGACGAGAACGGACTTCTCTCCAGCCAAGACTGCGTTGCCGAGGCGGCGCGTTGCGAGGCGCTCGCAGCGCGAGCGGCCCCGGAAGACGCCGAGCTCTGGCATGAGCTCGCACGCGACTGGCAAAAGCTTGGCCAGCAGTTGCGCGCGCAGCCGCGGCGCAGTGACTAGCTCACTTCCTTGCGGACGATCGCGGCGCCGTCGACCATTGCCTTGAGCTTGCCGTAGGCGATCTCGCGCGGCAGATACTTCATCCCACAGTCAGGCGCAGGGATCAGCCGGTCCGGCGATAGATGCTTCAAGCCGGCGCGGATGCGATCGGCGACAACGTCCGCCGTTTCAACTTTCGGATCGCCGAGGTCGAGCACGCCCAGCATCACTTTTTTCCCGCTGAGATCTTTGAGCACGCCGAGGTCGAGTTTCGGCTGCGCGGCTTCGATCGAAATCGTTTCGGCATCGCACTGCGCGAGTTCGCCGAGGAAGGAATAGCCGGCCGGCTTGGTCTCGCCCGGCACAACGGCGGCGTAGCCGAAGCAGAGATGCACGACGGTCGGCACCTTGACGCCTTGCAGCGCACGATTGATGCCCTTCACGGCGTAAAGCTTTGCTTTCTCAGGGTCGGAGCGCACCCACGGATCGTCGAGTTGGATGACATCCGCGCCGGCCTTCACGAGATCGTGGATTTCTTCGTTGAGCGCTGCGGCGAAGTCCATCACCAGCGCTTCGTCATCCTTGTAAAAATCGTCCTGCGCCTGGCGGCTCATCGTGAACGGACCCGGCAGCGTCATCTTCGCTTTGAGGTTTGTGTTCTTGCGGAGGAACTCCATGTCCGGCACTTCGACCGCATGCTTGCGCTTGATCTTGCCGACCACGCGCGGAACTTCGGTCGTGCGTCCGCCCCGCGCAGTCACGATGCCGGGATTGTCGTTGTCGATGCCATCGAGCGCGGTCGCGAAGCGATTGGAATAGCTCTCACGACGAATCTCACCATCCGTGATGATGTCGAGACCCAACCGCTCCATGTCACGGATCGCGAGCAAGGTGGCGTCGTTTTGCGCCTGTTCGAGATGCTCTCGTGGAATGCGCCAAAGCTCGTGCATGCGCGTGCGCGGCACCACAGTCGCAAGCAACTCATGATTCACCAGCCATTCGGGCTGCGGATAGCTGCCGACCACGGTCGTCGGGAGGATCTTGTTCATGTCTTCTCCTTGAATTTCCTTAAGCCGCGGCCGGCACGGTCGAGCCGGTTTCGGTGACGATGCGTTGTTTGCGGCCGGCGGTTTGCCAGACGAGCGTGCGCTTTTCGATCGCGCGGGCGATCAGATCGAACGCAACAGAGAGGACGAGGATCATCAGGATCGCGGCGAAGACACGCGGGCTATCGAGGATGGTGCGATAGCGAGTGACCAGATAGCCGATGCCGGCCGACGAGGTGAGCATCTCGGAGACGACGACGCCGATGATGGTCAGCGCGCCGCCTAGACGTAGCCCTGCGAGTACGGTCGGAATAGACGCCGGGATGATCACGCGCGTGATCTGCTGCGGGATCGTCGCGCCCATGCTGCGCGCCGCCAGAAGATAGTGCGGCTCGATCGTGCGGATGCCGGCGGCCGTCGAGAGCATGACGGGAAAGAAGCCGTAGATTCCCGCAAAGGCGATCTTGGATTCCGAGCCGATGCCGAACCATGCAGTGAAGATCGGGTAGAGGATCACGATGGGCACGGCGTAGAGGCTCGAGAAGACCGGCAGCAACAAGTCGCGCAGGACCGCAAGGCCGCCGATCAATGAACCGAACAGAATGCCGAAGCCGCAGGCGATCAGCATCGCGAAGGCGACTTCGTAAACCGTTACTCCGAGCGCCGAGATGTATTCGGCGCGGTCGCTCCACAGCACTGTGAGCGTCTTCGAGAGCGACGGCAGGAACAGCTCCGGGATGATGCCGGTGCGTGGAAACAGCTCCCAGCCCACAAGCAACAGCGCAAGGATCGTCCAGCGGACTGAGGCGGGGGAGGGCCAGCGCATCAAGGCGTCTTCCTGATCTGCTGCCAGATGCGATCGCGCAGGCGGCCGAAAGTATCGGTCGCCATCATCTCGTAGGTGCGCGGGCGCGGCAGGTCGACCTCGATGCGATCGATGATCTTGCCGGGCCGAGCGGACATCACGAGCACTTCGTCGGCGAGATACACGGCTTCGGTCAGGCTGTGCGTGATGAAGACGACGGTTTTGCGCGTCGTCGACCAGATGCGCAGCAATTCGTGGCCCATGGTCATGCGCGTCTGCTCATCGAGCGCCGCGAAGGGTTCGTCCATCAAAAGCACCGGCGGGTCCTGCACCAGGCCGCGCGCGATCGACACGCGCTGCTTCATGCCGCCGGAGAGTTCGTGCGGATAACGAGCGCCGAAGCCTTCGAGGCCGACAAGCTTGAGCATCGCCTCGGCGCGTTGGCGGCGTTCCTCGCGCGGTGCGCCGCGCAACGATAGCGGGAACTCGACATTGTCGAGCGCTGTGAGCCAGGGAAACAAGCTCGCTTCTTGGAAGACGACGCCGACACGTTCCGGATCCGGCTCGGCAATCGGCTTGCCGGCGCAAAGGATTTTGCCGCGCGTCTGATGGCGCAGGCCGGCGAGCATCATCAGCAACGAGGTCTTTCCGCAGCCGCTCGGCCCGACGATGACGACGAAGCGGCCTTCCTCGACATTGATCGAGACGTCTTCGAGCGCCGGCACGCCACCGTCGTTTCCGCCATAGACATGGCTGAGATTCTCGACGGAGATCGCTGTCCGCTTCGGAACTTCTTTGAGTTGCGTCACGTTCGCCACGTGCTGCATTTGACCTCCAAGTAGCGGACGGTTTCGTTGAACAGGATCGCAACAGTGGCGAGCAGGATGACGCCGGCGAAAAGCTGGCGCATCTGGAAATTCTCACCCCAGTTGGCGATCAAGTGTCCGATGCCGGTCCGCGACGCGTACATTTCGGCGATCATCACGCCGGTGAAATTAAAGATCATCGAGATGCGCAATGTCTCGAGCAGCACCGGCATCATGCTCGGTACGTAGACGCGCATCAGGATTTGTCCGCGCGTGGCGCCGTAGGAGCGGGCAACGAGCACGTGGTCGGCTTTGACCGACTCGACCGCCGCCGTCGCGCTCATGATGACGATGAAGACGGTGGAAAAAGCGGCGTAGGCCACCTTCTGCTGGAAACCGATGCCGAAGATCAGAATGAACATCGGCAGGAAGATCGATTTCGGGATGCTGAACACGTAGAACAGCATCGGCTTGAAGATGTCGCCGAAGTATTCGTTCTCGGCGGATGCGATGCCCAGCGCCGCGCCGATCGGCACCGCGACGAGGAAGGCGACGAGCACTTCCGCGGCCGTGACGCCGATAGCCTCATGCACACGCGGCTGGCCAAGCAGCTGCCACAGCATCGTCAGCACATCGCTCAGCGGCGGCAATAGGCGCGGGTTCGCGAAGCCGCAACGCGGCGCCAATTCCCAGGCCGCCACTACAATCGCGAGCAGCGCGAGCCGCGTCAGGATAATGTGCGTGCGAGACATCGGCGGATCAGGCCGCCGTCGGTATGGGTTTGAACTGCGTCGTGTACATTTGCTCGACAGGCGCGAGATCTGTCATGCCGATCAGCTTCGCCATTTCGAGTGCGCGCTCCATCCATTCTTTACGGATTTCGCCGTCGGTCGAGAGCTTCATGATGTTGCCGTCGAGTTCGGCAGCCGCAACCGGCTCCGCGACCTCGTCGATCTCGGCGATGAGTTTCACGGCGCTCTGCCGGTTTTTCTCGTCGCGCAGGAAGGCGACGCCGCCGTAAATCGCGTTGAGCGCCTTCTGCAGCGTCTCGGGACGCTCCTTGATGATCTTGTCGGTCGCAATCCACGCGCCGGTAGAATGCGCCGGCACTTCGCTGCCGAAGTCGATCAGCGTGCGGGCTTCCTTGTTTTGCAGCACCTGAAAGGTGAGCGGCGAGTAAAGCACGGTCGCGTCGATGTTGCCGGACATCAGGTTCGGCACGAGGCCGCCGCCGCCAAGCGGCACGCGCGTGAAGTTGACCTTGCGGTCCGCGTTGGTCCAGCGCGCCAGAATGTCGGAGCCGGAGCCGGCCGACGTGATGCCGACTTTCTTGCCCTCAAGTTCGGCGACTTTAGTGATCTTCGAGTCCGGCCGCACCATGAGCTGCCAGCCGTAATAGCCATTCGAGCCGTTGGCGACGCAGCGCGCGTTGACGCCCTTCTTCAAGCCGGCCGCGACGCTCGACGACGAATTGAGGATTATGTCGGCCGCGCCCGCGGCAATCGCTTCGAAGCCTTCGGCGCCGCCGCGATAGATCGTGAGTTCCGCATCGACGCCGGCTTTCTGGAAAAGCTTCTGGCGGATCGCGGTCTCGCAAATGATGGTCGGCCAATAGGTCTTCGTCGGAACGCCGACGCGGATCTTGTTGACTTGCGCACGCGCGACATAGGGCGCGCAGATCGTTGCGGCACCGGCGATCAGTAACGTACGCCGATCGAAGGTCAGGTGTTTGTTGTTCATTGTTTGCTCCCCGCCATTTTTCCGGCAGGGTAGGGAGCGGGCACGCGATTGACAACAGATACTTACGGGGTGCGACATCCCCGCTGATGCATGGCAGCCTCGGGAAAATCCACAATCGTTGCAGCCTGGCCGACACGGCGATTGCACCTGCTGCGTGGCTCGTGCACGCTGATGTGGACTTAGCGTCAACGCATGAAAAGGATGTTGCGCAAGTGATCGGACGGCGCCGATGAACGAGGGTTTGCGGGTCAGTTTGCCCTGGCAATCCGGCGTGCTCGATCCGCAGGGGCCTATTGGCCTCGCCGAGCGGACGATTTTGTTCAATGCGACGGCGATCATGCTGGCCGTGGTCATCCCGACGATCATTCTGACGCTCGTGTTTGCCTGGTGGTTCCGTCAGACGAATACGAAGGCGCGCTATCTGCCGGATTGGTCGTACTCGGGCAGCATCGAATTGGTCGTATGGTCGATCCCTGTGCTAGTCATTGTGTTTCTCGGCGGCATCGCGTGGGTCGGCTCGCATGATCTCGATCCCGCAAAGCCGATCGAGTCGACCGTGCAGCCCATCCGCATCCAAGTCGTCTCGATGGATTGGAAGTGGCTCTTCATCTATCCGGATCACGGCGTCGCGGCTGTCAATCGCCTCGTTGTTCCGGCCGCGACTCCGATCAGCTTTCAGCTGACCTCCGCGACGGTGATGAACAGCTTCTTCGTGCCGCAGCTCGGCAGCCAGATCTACACGATGGCCGGCATGACGACGCGGCTGCATCTGCAGGCCGACAAGCCCGGGACATATCCCGGCATTTCGGCGCAGTTCAGCGGTGAAGGTTTTTCCGGCATGCGCTTCGATGTCGTTGCTCAGTCGGAGTCAGACTTCGCAGCGTGGCTTGCCGAGACGCGAAGCAACGGCCGCGCGCTCGATGCGACAAGTTATGCAGAGCTTGAGAAGCCCACGATGGCGCTGCCGCCGAGCACGTTCGGCTCGGTGACGGCGAATTTCTTCGACGGCATCGTGAAGATGGACATGCATGGGCCGATGCCGATCTCGACGCGCCCATCCGCGCCCGCACATCACCACGGGAAATGAGATGCTCGGCAAGCTGACATGGGCCGCCATTCCGTTCGATCAGCCGATCCCGATGGTCGCGTCGCTGTTCGTCGTCGTGTCGATCGGGATCGTGCTCGGCATTGTTCTCGTCAAAGGGTGGCTGCCATATCTCTGGCGTGAGTGGATCACGAGCGTCGACCACAAGCGCATCGGCGTTATGTATATCGTGCTCGCGCTCGTCATGCTGCTGCGTGGCTTCACGGACGCGATCATGATGCGTTCGCAACTGGCGCTCGCGGCAGCGGGAGCGCAGGGGTACCTGCCGCCCGAGCACTACAATCAGATCTTCTCGGCGCACGGCACAATCATGATCTTCTTCGTCGCGATGACGTTCATGGTCGGCCTGATGAATTTTGCGGTGCCGCTGCAGCTTGGCATTCGCGATCTCGCGTTTCCGTTGCTGAACTCTGTGAGCTTCTGGCTGACCGCAGCCGGTGTGTTGCTGGTGAACGTCTCGCTCGTCGTCGGCGAGTTCGCGAAGACCGGTTGGCTGGTCTATCCGCCGCTGTCGGAGCTCGCATACTCGCCCGGAGTGGGCGTCGACTATTATCTGTGGGCGCTGCAGATATCCGGCGTCGGGACTCTGCTATCCGGCATCAACCTCACGACGACCATTCTGAAAATGAGAGCGCCTGGCATGAGCTATACGCGCATGCCGATCTTCTGCTGGACGGCGCTCGCCTCCAACCTGCTGATCGTCGCGGCTTTTCCGATCCTCACCGCGACTTTCGCGATGCTGCTGCTCGACCGTTATCTCGGCTTCCACTTCTTCACCAACGATGGTGGCGGCAACGCGATGATGTACATCAACCTCATCTGGGCGTGGGGACATCCTGAGGTTTACATCCTCATTCTGCCGGCGTTCGGCGTTTTCTCGGAAGTCATCGCGACGTTCGCGCGCAAGCCGCTGTTCGGCTATCGCTCGATGGTCATCGCGACGATGGCGATCTGCGTTCTCTCGTTTATGGTGTGGCTGCATCACTTCTTCACGATGGGCGCGAGTGCCAACATCAACGGCTTCTTCGGTGTGATGACGATGATCATCGCAGTGCCGACCGGCGTGAAAGTGTTCAGCTGGCTGTTCACGATTTACGGCGGGCGCATGCGGTTCGCCTCACCGGTGCATTGGGCTCTCGGCTTTATGGTGACGTTCGTCATCGGCGGCATGACGGGCGTGCTGATGGCGATCCCGCCGGCCGATTTCGTGCTGCACAACAGCCTGTTTCTGGTCGCGCATTTTCACAACGTCATCATCGGCGGTGTGCTGTTCGGCGCCTTCGCGGGCTATACGTACTGGTTCCCGAAGGCGTTCGGATTTTCGCTCGACGAGCGGCTCGGCAAAGCCGTATTCTGGTGTTGGTTCATCGGCTTTTATCTCGCGTTCATGCCGCTCTACATCCTCGGCTTGATCGGTGCGACCCGCCGCATGCAGCATTACGCGGAGCCGAGCTGGCAGCCCTACATGATCGCGGCTTTTATCGGCGCGTTAGTCATTCTCGCCGGGATCATCCTCACGATCGTCCAGCTCGTCGTCAGCATTCGCACGCGGGATGCGCGGCGCGACACGACCGGCGACGTGTGGGACGGACGCACGCTCGAATGGTCGACGACATCGCCGCCGCCGCCGTGGAATTTCGCGGTGTTGCCGAAGGTGACCGGGCTCGATGCGTTCTGGATGCGCAAGCGGTGTCACGAAGAGGCTGCGCCGCCGCCGGAGATCAAGCCCATCGAGATGCCGCGAAATAGCCCGATCGGTTTCATCATCGCGTTCTTCTCTGTCGTGTTTGGCTTTGCGATGATCTGGCACATCTGGTGGATGGCGAGCGTCGGGCTGATCGGCATCATCGGGACGACGCTCGCGCATGCGTGGCGCGTTCACGGCGAAGACGAGATCTCCGTCGATGCGCTGATGGCGAAAACCCCATCGGCGAGGTTGTAAGCGATGGCTGCCGACGCGTTCACGCAGAACGACGACATCCCGATTTCGGAGCGCGGGCCGGCCAGCACAGATGTCGTGGTCGGCTTCGGTTTCTGGTTATTTCTGCTAAGCGACATTGTCGTCTTCGCGGCGATGTTCGCCGCCTATGCGGTGCTGGCCGATCAGACCGCCGGCGGTCCGACGGGCGCGCAGTTGTTCGATCGCGGGCGGGTGCTGCTGGAGACCGCATGTTTGCTCGCGTCGAGTTTTACCTGCGGGCTGATGTCGCTCTCGATTGAGCGCCGTGACCGCATGATGGTTTACGTCTGGGCTGCTGTGACTTTCGTTTTGGGCGCGGCCTTCGTCGCGTTAGAGGTCACGGAATTCGCCGGAATGATCCACGAGGGCGCCGGGCCGTCGCGCAGCGCGTTCCTCTCGGCATTCTTCCTGCTGGTCGGCACGCACGGGCTGCATGTGACGGCAGGGCTGTGTTGGCTTGTCGTCATGCTGGCGCAGGTCGGAACGCTCGGCTTCCGGCCGATGGTGGTGCGGCGCTTCCGCTGCTTCAGTCTGTTCTGGCACGCGCTCGATATCGTCTGGATCGGCGTTTTCACGATCGTCTATTTGGGAGCACGCTGATGAGCGAAAGCGACGCCCGGCATACGCAAGACGAACCGCCCGGAAAGCCGGAAGCCACGGGCAGCGTCAGTACCTATCTGATCGGTTTGGGTTTTGCCGTGATCCTTACGCTGGCGTCGTTCTGGGTCGCGCAGACGTCGACCGTGTGGGCGCCAGGTGTGCCGATCTTGCTCGCCGTGCTGGCGATCGGCCAGATGGGCGTTCACCTCGTCTTCTTCCTTCATATTTCGAGCGCGCCGGAGGATCTCAATAACGTGCTTGCGCTCGCCTTCGGCGTCTTCGTCGTGGGCTTGATCGTGTTCGGCTCGATGATCATCGTGAATAACCTCAACACCAACATGATGCCGACGGATAAACTGATCCAGATGCAGCGCTGATGCGTTGTTCGGTGCGATCTTTTAATAAGGACTTCGAGCTCTATGGATGCGTCTAGCATTTTCGCGCGGATCGTTGCGGTGGTCGGCGGCATTGCGTTGCAATGGCGAAAGCTGAAAGAGATTGCGCCGGCGCCGGCCTGGGGCAGCAGCCCGGTGGTCCCGGAAGGCAAGCCGCAAGGCAAGATTCCTACGTTGAAAATGCCGAGCGCGCAGGGTTGGGCTCCGGGGCAGAAGCCCTCGGTCGCGCCCGGATTGAAGGTGAACGCATTCGCTTCTGGCTTGGAGCATCCCCGCTGGATCTATGTGATGCCGAATGGCGACGTGCTGATCGCAGAGTCCAACCAGATTCCGACGCCGGTGAAGAGCGTGTTCGGTTATGCGATGCAGGCGACGATGCGGCGCGCGGCAGCGCTCGGCGACAGCGCCAACCGCATCACGCTGCTGCGGGACCGTGACGGCGATGGCGTAGCGGAAGTTCAGCAGCCTTTCATGCAAGGACTCAATCAGCCGTTCGGCATGACGCTGATCGGCGAGACGTTCTACGTCGGCAATGTCGACGGCGTCTTCGCGTTTCCGTATGTCGCGGGAGCCGACAGCATCACGGCAGATGGCCGCAGGCTGACGACGTTCGGCACTGGCGGGCACTGGACGCGCAGCCTCCTCGCAAGCGCCGATGAGACGAAGCTGTATGTCGGTGTTGGTTCGCTCAGCAACATCTCGGAGAGCGGCATGGAGGTCGAGAAGGGCCGCGCCGCGGTTTACGAACTCGACGTTGCGAGCGGCGCGAGCCGCATTTTTGCGGGCGGCCTGCGCAATCCGGTTGGTCTTGCGTGGGAGCCGAACACGAAGACACTGTGGACCGTCGTCAACGAGCGCGATGGTCTCGGCGACGAGACGCCGCCGGACTATCTGACGTCGGTGCGCGAAGGCGGCTTCTATGGCTGGCCGTATTGCTATTGGGGGCAGACCGTCGACGATCGCGTTGAGCAAGATGCGGTACTGGTCGCGACCGCGATCACGCCCGACTATGCGCTCGGCGGTCACACGGCATCGCTCGGTCTCTGCTGGCACCCGGCCGGTTTCCTGCCAGGCTTTCCGGACGGCATGATCATCGGCCAGCACGGCTCATGGAATCGCAGCACACTGAGCGGCTACAAGGTGGTTTTCATTCCGTTCACGAACGGAAAGCCGTCGGGCCCGCCGCGCGACATACTGTCGGGCTTTCTTGCGCCGGACGAAAAAGCATCGTACGGCCGCCCTGTCGGCGTGACGCTCGGGCCGGACGGCTCGCTGCTGGTCGCGGACGATGTCGGCGATGTGATCTGGCGCGTGACCGGCGCTTGAGGGGAAAGCGATGAATACCGGGCGGCGCTCGCCGACGACAGCGGATGGCGGACGTCGCGTAACGCGAAGCTCTACCAAGAAAGAGGATGCCGCCGCGCATCTCGGCAAGCGCGTGCGCGCGTTGCGTCATCAGAAGGAGCTCACGCTCGAGCAATTGGCCGAGCGCTCGAAAGTGAGCCGCGCGATGTTGTCGAAGGTCGAGCGGTCCGAGAAGTCGCCGACGCTTGCGATCATCACGCGGATCGCCAACGGACTCGGCTTATCGTTGTCGGGGCTGCTCGAAACCGCCGGCGATAGCGCGACGACAGCCGTGATGCGTGCGGCAAATCGCGTTCCGTTCGTCGATCGCGAGACGGGCTTCGAACGCTCGGTCATATCGCCGGAGCGCAACGACAATGGCGTCGAAATTCTATTGCATCGCATTCCGCCCGGCCAATCATCAGGGCTGCTGCCGGCATACGACGTGCCGACGCAGAAGCACATAATCGTGCAACGTGGCGAGCTGACGGCGCGTGTCGGCGCGCGAAGCTATTCGCTCAAAGCCGGCGACGCTTTGTTTTTCTCGATCAATGAGGCGTATCACCTTGCCAACGAGGGCAAGGCCATCTGCGAGTATTACGTGGTGATCGTGCGCCGCGGTTGAGCGGCGCAACAAGGCCTTACTGCGTGACGAGATGCTCGCAACCGCTCTTGTCGGCCGGCGTGAAAAGGCCTTCGCTCTTCAACGTCGCGAGGCGATTGTAGAGATCGGCGGGGCCTTTCGACTCGGACGGTTTCTTCACCTCGAAGACATGCATGTCCATCACGACGCGGCCGTTCGCCTGAATCTTCGCGTTCTGGATCATGTCGCCGGTGATCGGCAATTCGCGGATTTTCTTCGCGATCGCTTTCGCGTCGTCCGTGTTCGCGGCTTTCACGGTCTTGAGGTAATGCGTCGTCGCGATGTAGGCGAGGGCATGACCCATCGTCGGAACTTTGTTGTTGAAGCGGCTCATGTAGCGCTTTGACCATTCGCGCGTTGCGTCGTTGATGTCCCAGTAGAACGGCGCGGAGAGTCGCAGGCCTTGCGCGACTTCGAGGCCAAGCGCGACGACGTTGTTCTCGTAGACGAGCATCGTCGCGGGTTTGGCTTTGATGTTGAATTCGCGGATCTGTTTGATCGTGTTGACGAGGTCCGGCCCAGCATTCGCAAGGCCGATGATGTTCGCGCCGGAGGATTGTGCGGTCAGAAGTTGCGAGGAGAGGTCGTGCGAGTTGAGCGGATGCCGCGCTTCGCCGAGCACTTCGCCGCCCGCCGCCTTCACGGCGCGGCTCGCGTCAGCCGCCAGGCCATGGCCGAAAACATAGTCCGCGGTGAGGAAGAACCACTTCTTGCCGCCTTCGTCGACGACCGCTTTGGCGACCGAGTTGGCGAGTTCGTGCGTCGATGGCGCCCACTGCGTACCGTACGGCGAGCACTGGTTGGTCGAGAAGTTCGGCGCATAGCCGCCACTCACCAGCGTCGTGATGGCGCGTTCACGCGCGACAGCTTGCACGGCGAGGCCGACGGAGCTCGATCCGCCGGGCAGCAGAACGCTGACGCCGTCATCGATGAACTTCCGCGCCACGCTAGAGCCGATGTCCGGCTTGCTTTGATGGTCCGCTGTCAGCACTTGGATCGTGCGACCGAGCACCGACCCGCCGAAGTCTTCGACCGCCATCTGAATCGCTAGAACTGTGCCGGGACCGCCATTGTCGGCGAAGGTTCCCGACATGTCGTCGATGACGCCGATTTTGAACGGCTTGTCTTGCGCGTTGGCGGACATTGCGGCGGCAACCATCAATGTGGCGCACAAAGATGCACGGACGAGCTTCATCATTCTCTCCCCGCGCTAGCCTACTCCGCTTTTGCGGTTGTTCGAACACCCTATCGGGCGCCCGGGCAGCGCTTTCGGTCACCATAACACGCGCATGCGCCAAGTCTACTATGGAAGAATCAAGTATCGAACCGCGGCGATTCGCTTTCCATGGCTGATGCGGTGCCAGATCATGATCCAATCGCCGGGCTCGGTCGTATTGGTTGGCAGGAGGCGCGCATGACGTATCTCGCTGCTTACATCACGGCTTTTTTGGTCTTCGGTATCGTCGATCTTTTATGGCTCAGTCTGCTCGGTGCCGCGCTTTATCGGCCGATCATTGGAGAATTGCTGGCTCCATCGGTGCGCATCGCGCCGGCTGTCGTGTTCTATCTCGCCTATCCGATCGGGCTGGTCGTGTTCGCCGTGCTGCCCGCGCTGCGTGAGGATTCGGTCGTTAGCGCCGTCCGGCTCGGTTTCCTGTTCGGCGCGCTTGCTTACGCCACATACGACCTCACCAATCACGCAACGATGCGCGTGTGGTCCACGCAGATCACGGTTATCGATATAGCTTATGGCGCGTTTGCATCCGCAGTTGCTTCGGCGCTGGCCTATTACGCCGTGACGCTTCTGGTGGCTCGCCAGGCCTAAGCAGGCTTGAGCCGGTAGTGGCTCACACCCCAAACGTCGCCGCCGGCGTGGCCGAAGAGTTCGCTGGTGGCGAGGAAGAAAAGCCGCCAGCGCCGTTCCCACAATGAGGCTTCGGCGCCGTATGTGTCGCGGAGGATTGGCCGGATCGCGCCGATATTCGCATCAAACGCGGCGAGCCAGTGATCCGCTGTCCGCGCGTAGTCGAGGCCGCTCCAGCGCCACGACTGTTCGATGGTGAACAGGCTCGAGAATTCGGCGAGAAGGTTCTCGCTTGGCATGATCCCGCTGGTGAAGAAATGCTGCGCGATCCAATCGGCCGCGTTGTCCGGGTCAAAACGGTACGACGCGAACGTGTGCGTGAAGATGTGCAAGAAAAGTCTGCCGTCTGGATCGAGCGCGTCGCGAAGCCTTTCGAGCAACGGCCACCAGTTCGTCATGTGCTCGAACATCTCGACCGAAACGATGCGGTCGTACTGTCCCGGCGGCTCGAACGCGTTCATGTCCGCCGTGATGACGTCGAGGTTCTTCAAGCCTCGCGCAGCGGCTTGCTCGACAATGTAGCCGCGCTGCGAATGCGAATTGGATACGGCCGTGATCCGGGCATTCGGGAACGCGTTGGCTATCCAAAGCGAGAGTGAGCCCCAGCCGCAGCCGAGCTCCAGGATCCTCTGTCCGTCGCGAAAGTCGGCATGCGTTGCCGTCTCGGCGAGCGCGCGCGCTTCCGCTTGGGCGAGCGTATCGCCGCCCTCGAAACGGCAGCATGAATATTTGCGATAGGGGCCGAGAACGTGCGCGAAGAATTCGGCCGGGATTTCGTAGTGCTGCGCGTTTGCCTTGTCGCTCGATTCGGCGATCGGGAAAGCGCGCATCGCTTCGGCGAATACGGCATCGTTCGGGCCTTGTGCGTCGAGATTGCGACGCGTTCGCGCGACAAGACTGCGGATGACGGCGCGGCTGATCGTGTCAGGCCAAGCGATGCCTTCGCCCACGCGGATCGAGCGCGCGAGTAGGCTCATGGCTTTGCCGCGCGTGGTGGGCCGAGGAAGAACGCGTTTGTGCGATGCTGATACGCGCGATAATCCGCGCGCTTTGCCATGTGTTCTTCAAGTGGGGGAATGCCGGAGACGTAAACGAGAAGCCAGTACATGCAGGCGGGCCCGGCGATGGCCAGCCAGCCAAGCGGGTAAGCTCCCGTCAGGTCGATGGCGAAGAGCGCGTAGCCGACCCAGCCAAGCCATTCGAAGAAGTAGTTGGGATGCCGCGAGTAACGCCACAGCCCGGCATCGCAAACCTTGCTTTTGTTGACCGGATCGCTGCGGAAGCGGCGGAGCTGGCGATCCGCGAGTGCTTCGCCGGCAATCGCGGCTAGCAACACCAGTACGGCAATAACGTCTTGTATCCGCAATAGCCCCGGGATGTTCCGCGCGGCTAGAAGCATCGTCGATGCGAGGGGAATGCTGACCAGCATTTGCTTCTGCAGCAGGATGAACATCTGCGTCTTCGCGTTGTCGCCCCATTCGGCGGCGAGTTTCGCGTAACGTGGATCGTCGGTGATGCCGCGGCTGCGTTGCGCGATGTGCAGGCCGAGGCGGGCGGACCAAATTGCGATCAGCGCGGCAACGACGAGTTGCCGGTTCGTCAACGCCGCGCCGGCCGGGAACAGTGCCGCGACGAAGCCGACAGTGCCGAGCCCGAAGGTCCAGATCGTATCGATCCAGCCGGAGTTGCGCGTGCGTAGCCAGGCAAGCCACGCGCCGGTCATGACGAGCGACATCGCCGCGCTGACGGCGACGAGACCGATGAGGTAGGACGACAGCGTCATATTCGGATCAGCGGCTGCAGCAGACGCTGCCAGCCCTTGAGTTGGATCGTTCCCCGCATAGCGACGAGGCAGATGCAGTCCTCGCCGGGTTCAACGATCGGCGTGTGGTGCGTTTCTTCGTCGGCTTCGTCAAAATCGCCGGGGCCGTAGACTCCGCCGGCGTGCCGGAACGCGCCCTGCAGGATGCAAGTCCACTCGAAACCCTCATGCGTGTGGTGCGGCAACTGCGTGTTCGGGGCGACGCGCAGCATGAAGCTCCGCGTCTCGCCCGCGTCGGTGGTCGGAACCTCGCGCCAGTAAACGCCGGGGCCGCGCCAAAGCCAGCGGCCGAGTTTGTAATCTGACAACGTCAGCGGTTTGTCTGAGGCCGGCGGTGCGTTGTCGAGTTTGGCCAACGTAGCCTCGATTGCGCCAGGCGCCATCGCGGCGGGCGCTTCATCATCGAGCAGCAAGCCGCCGACAACCTCGCACGCTCGCTGCAAGTCATGACACGTCGCGCAAAGATGGAGGTGAGTCGCGACGACAAGGCGGCGGCCTTCGTCGATCGTGCCAGCCGCATAAGCGGCGATAATTTCGGGGCTCGGGTGATGAGTAATCGTCATCGCAGATCGTCCAATGCGGCTCGCAGCCGCGTCAGTGCCAACCGCAGCCGCGATTTGACGGTACCGAGCGGAATGCCGAGGTGGGTCGAGATGTCTCCGTGTGCGCGGCCTTCGAAGAACGACAGTTGAACGACCTGCATTTGGTCGGCTGAAAGGTCGCGCAAGACGGCGCGGACGCGCGCTTCCTGCTCCAGCCCATTCACGATCTCGTCCGGCGCAGCTTCACTCTCGGGCTCGGGCCAATCGGAGTTGAGAGCATCCGCTCGACGTGCCGCGCGAACGCCGTCGATACGCAGATTGCGTGCGATCGTGAATATCCAGGTGCCGGCCGATGCGCGCGCAGGGTCGAACTGGGCGGCCTTCTGCCAGACGGCGATCATTGCATCTTGGGCAATGTCCTCGGCAATTTCGCCGGAAGCGCCTGTCCGCATCGCCATGGCTTTGAGGCGCGGCGCATAAAATGCAAACAGCCGCGCAAACGCATCCCGATCGCGACGCGTGGCAATCGCCACAATCAACTCGCCGAAGTCGGTATGGGTCTCCACCGGTGTGCGGATCCTGGCTGGTGAGCGAACACGCGCCCAGCGCGTCGCGCGGCGGACGAGGGGCGCTAGGCGAAATTCCTGCCGGTTCAACGTTACGGAGGCGTTCATCGCCTTTCAATACGCAGAAGCCGGCCCTTTGGATCACGTGATCCAAAGATGGACGCCAAGCGTATCAGATGTTGTTGCAGAGGCCACGTTAGGTCTGTGCCAT
This sequence comes from Variibacter gotjawalensis, assembly GCF_002355335.1. Taxonomy (GTDB): domain Bacteria; phylum Pseudomonadota; class Alphaproteobacteria; order Rhizobiales; family Xanthobacteraceae; genus Variibacter; species Variibacter gotjawalensis. Next base: position 4,241,996 of record NZ_AP014946.1, on the reverse strand, counting down.
GAGACGGACGTTGTGACATGCATGGAGGCGCCCTGAAAATTGCCGTCGTCGGCAGCGGAATTTCGGGCTTATCGGCAGCATGGCTGCTCAACCAGCGCCACGACGTCGTGCTCTACGAGCAAGACGGGCGGCTCGGAGGGCACTCGAACACCGTTTTGTTCGGGCAGGGCGACGATGCTGTCGCGGTCGATACCGGCTTCATTGTCTACAACGAGGCGACCTATCCGAACCTGACCGCGCTATTCCGCCATATCGGCGTCGAGACGCAGCCGTCCGACATGTCGTTCGCGGTCTCGATCGCCGGCGGCGATCTCGAATATTCCGGAGCCAACCTTGCGGGACTGTTCGCGCAGAAACGCAATCTGTTCCGGCCGCGCTTCTGGTCGATGCTGCACGACCTGCAGCGCTTCTATCGTGAGGCACCGGCGCAGGTGACCGCGCTCGATCAGATGCAGACGACGCTCAGCGATTTTCTCGCCGCCGGCCGTTATGGGGCGGCGTTTCGCGATGACCATTTGCTGCCGATGGCGGGAGCGATTTGGTCTGCGTCGCCGCAGGCGATCCTGAACTATCCAGCCGCATCGTTTCTCCGCTTCCAGGACAATCACGGACTTCTGCGCTGGCGCAACCGGCCGCAGTGGCGGACCGTGTCGGGTGGCAGCCGGCGCTACGTGGACGTGCTGGCGCGCGGCCTTCCGACGCGACGCGGTGCGCGGGCGGTGAGTGTCGGCGACGATGGGAATGTCGAGATCATCGATGCGCAAGGACAGCGCGATCGCTTCGATCACGTCGTCATCGCCACGCATGCGGATCAGGCCGTGCGGTTGCTCGCCGAGCCGACGGCAACGGAGCGCTCGCTGCTCGGTGCGTTCAAATACGCGCGCAACAGTGTCCACCTCCACGACGATCCGAGTCTGATGCCGCGCAGACGTGGCGTTTGGTCAAGCTGGAATTACCTCGGCGACGATCGCATGGGCGTCGAGCAAGGGCCGACCGTGACCTATTGGATGAACCTGCTGCAAGGGATTCGCTCGGAGCGTCCGCTGTTCGTTACGCTCAATCCCGCTCGGACACCGCGTGAGACATTCTACGCCGTCGAATACGATCACCCGCTGTTCGACGATCGTGCCATGTCGGTGCAGCGCCAGCTTTGGTCACTCCAGGGCAAGCGAAATATCTGGTTCTGCGGGTCTTATTTTGGCTCGGGGTTTCACGAGGATGGCTTGCAGGCGGGACTTGCCGTCGCGGAAGCAATCGGCGGCGTGATGCGGCCGTGGCAACTCGAGAATCCATCGAGCCGGATTGTTGTCGGAGAGCGGCCGAGTGTTTCGCTGGGAGTTTCGGCGTGACCGAGAACGCCTGCCTCTATGTCGGTGAGGTGTCGCATGTGCGGTTGCGGCCGAAACTGCATCGCCTGCGGTATCGCGTGTTCTGGATGCTGCTCGATCTCGACCGCCTTGACGATATCTCGCGCGGCCTCCGCCTATTCTCGCACAACGCGCCGAATGTCTTCAGCATTCGCGACCGAGATTTCGGTGATGGGGGCGCGACGAGCCTCCGCGCACAAGCCGATGCCACGTTGCGTGACTCCGGCTTGCCAGAAGCCACTCGCGTGCAGCTGTTCACGATGCCGCGGGTTTTTGGTTACGGCTTTAACCCGTTGAGTTTGTATTTCTGTTCTGACGACGCCGGCGATCTCTTCGCGATCATTTACGAGGTCCACAATACGTTCGGTGAGCGGCACCGTTATGCGCTGCCATGGCGTGAAGGACGGACCGAAGAGACCGCGAAAGCGTTTTATGTCTCGCCGTTTCTTCACAACAATATGCGCTATCGCTTCGACGCTTCCGAACCCGGCGAACGCATCACTCTCAAGATCGAAGGCGGCGATAGCGAAGGGCCGTTGATTGTCGCTCGACTACACGGCGAGCGCCGCAAGTTGACCGACACCTCGTTGCTGCGCTTGCTGGTGAGCATTCCGCTTCTCACCTTAAAGGTGATTGCCGCCATCCACTGGCAGGCCGCCAAAATGTGGCTCAAAGGGTTCCGGACGCCGGCGACTAGTTAGCCTGGTATTTGTGCTTCGGGCCGATTTGCGTGATCATTCGCCAAAGCGCCTAGACGAAGCTCAGGAGAAGCGCCGTGGCTCGTGTGTCGACGAAAACGCGTCAAGATTTGCCGGCCGATTTACATCCGCTCTGGGATAAGATGACGACGTACGGTCCGTTCGAGGATCAGGCCGGCGTCATGGCGCAGCGTCCGCCGATTTTCCGGCATACCTGGGCTTTACTGACCGAGCTTGCGGATGAGGCGACAATTCCAAAGCGATATCTCGAACTTTGCCTCGTAACCGTTTCGCTGATCAATCGCTGCACATATTGCGTTTCGCACCACACCCCGAAGTTGGCGATACAGGGCGTGTCGGAGGAGGGTGCCGAGCGCCTGCTCGACTACGCAGACCATCCGGAGTTGGACGCCGTCGACAGGCTCGTCGTCGAATATGCGATTACGGTCACGAACAACTGGAATCGGACGCGCGACGCGATCTTCGATCGCCTGCGCGAGCATTTCAGCGAGGCGCAGATCGTTGAACTCACGTGGCGCATCGCGCTTTGCGGCGCGTTCAATCGCTTCAGCGATGTGCTGCAGATCGGCGTCGACGACGGTGCAATCGAGCGCGACGCCGCCGAGTGACGGCGGGAGCGCGGCTTTCGAAGATCGCGATGCTATGCGGCCGACGCGAAATCCAATAGTGTCAGATTGATGCGCGCTTGCGCGAGCGAGCGAGCGGCTTCAAGGTCCTCGACGAGGATCGGCGCCGACGTTGAGTCGATGAAAGGGGTCGCAAGCGAGGCTGCGAAGATCGTCGCCTTCCACAGGCGGCCGCTGGTGACGAAATCGATGTTGTAGCCGCGGTAAGGTTCGGAAAGGCGCATTGTCTTCGTCCAAGTTCGATTGTTCTGCCCCGCGGCGACGTCCGCGATTTCAGTCAAATTAGACGAGATTCTTGTACAAACCGCTTCGCTCCTACCCCGGGATTTTGGACGAGGTTCAAGCGGCCGTTAACTTTGTGCGGCCGAGGAATACTCCCCGACCGCTTCCTACGGTGCAAACTTAGCCGCGAAGGCCGCAAGTTTTCTTGCCGCCGAAGCGTGGCGCGTCTTGCCAACAACCCGTCGACCGGCATTCCGAAAGCTTTCCGGCGCAGATATCGGAAACGCATGCCGGGTTCGGGTTGCCGCGGCATCGTTCTACGCACAACTTGTATTGAGTCGAACAGCTCGCGCCCGCTGCTGCAAGTTGCTGAGCACTGGCCGCGACTGTCGTGAGAGTGAGAAGGGCAAAGGCAGTGAAAATGCGAATGTACGTCATTATAGGATGTCCCAATACATCGATGGATCGCCGCTCTATTAGCGGCTGTTTTCAATACCGTTAGGGGCGTGAGACTATCGTTAGTTCTTCGCAACCTTGATGACGGAACGCGCTTTTTGCGCAAGGCTTTTAGATCAACGCGCTTTCGCAACGCGATGCGAGATCCAATACCAAAAGATGACGGCGATCGGGATGCCGAGCGTGATCCACGAAATCCAGTCCCAATGATCGTCGCCGACAAGCGCCGTCGTGAGGCCGACCGCCGATAGTATCGCCATCACGATTGGAACTGCGAAGGTGCTCCACGTGCTGTGCGGCTTGCGGATAACGCGTGCACGTTCTTTCACGGACGTAACATGCATGTTCATCGTGTCGCTCATTCGGCCGGCGCAAGCGCGGGCGCCGGCTGCGCGACTTTGCTGCTGCGTCGCCGCTTGAACCAAAGGTAGATGCCGGTGATCAGCACGATGATTGTCAGCACATCGAGGATCGCCCAAATGATCTTGAGCGGCATGCCGCCGTAGTCACCGAAGTGCAGCGGCTGCGAGACGAGCAGCGTCTTGACGTACCAGGGCAGTTCGCGCGTATCGGAGAATTTTCCGTCGGCGGCGTTCACCAGAACCGGCGTCACGAGGCGCGACGTGAGGGGCGTATTACCCTTCATGAATACGATGTAGTGCGACTTCGACGAGAAGGTCGTTCCCGGATAAGCGACGAACGACGGCGTCTTATCGGGCAGACGTTCGGTCGCGATCTTCACAGCCTCGTTGATCGACGTAAGCTGCGCCGGGATCGGCGCGTCTTTGTATTGCGCGGTGATCTCGGCGAGCTGGCCGAACTGCCAAATCTTGATGACGAGATCGGCCCAGGTGTTGATGACGCCTGTGCCGCCGACGACGAGCGCCCACACGATGGTGACGACGCCGAGCAGGTTATGTAGATCGAGCCAGCGGATGAAGCGCGAGCGGCCGTAGCGTACGGTGCCGAAGTCGAGCTTCCGCATCGATGGACCGTAGATGACGATGCCGGAGATCACCGCGATGACGAACAGCAAGCCCATGAAGCCGAGGAAGAGTTTGCCGGGCAGCCCGGCGAACAAGTCCACGTGCAGCTTGAACATGATGTAAGTGAAGGTGCCGCGGAATTTCACTTCCTCGAGCAACTTGCCGGTCTGCGCGTCGGCGCGCAGGAAGCGATTGTTGGTCGGATCGCTGTCCGGCTTTTCGCCGATCGAAAGGCCGATGACGTTCGGTTCGTGGCGATCCCAAATCAAAAACTGAACGACCTGACTCGGGAATCCTTCCATGCTGTTTTTCACCAGCACGTCGAGATTAGCGCGCGGCGTATCGGCCGGAAGATTCGCGGGTTCGACCTCTTCCTGAAGGATGTGATCGATCTCGTGATGGAAGATCAGCGGCAGGCCGGTGATGCAGAGCAGCAGCAGGAAGACCATGCTGATAAGGCTCGTCCACTTGTGGACCCAAGACCAACGGCGGATGGTTTTTGTCTGCATTTTTTTGTCCCTGGCCCACTAGCTTAGAAGCGATCTAAACTATTGATCCGTCCGTGAATTTTGACATCGCTCGATCGGCATTTTGTGTCAACCGGCGAAAAGAAAACGCGGCAGCGAGGTCTTCCCGCAGCCGCGTTTTTCGTTGTCTCAATGGCGCGGCTCAGTACTTTGTGATGAGCGGCGCTTGTGCCTCGCCCCAACGATACGACAGCGTTGCGTAGACGGTGCGCGGCTGACCGTAGGCGCAGTACTGAACGCCCGTGAAGCAGTTGTTGATGTAGACTTTGTCACCCACGTTGAAAGCATTCACGCGCAGGTGGAAGCCTTTCCATTCCGGCCGCAGATGTTTGAAGTCGTAGGTGAGTGCGGCGTCGAACAACGTGTAGCTCGGAATGCGGATCAGGTTCGCATCGTCGCCCCAGAGTGCGCCCGTGTAACGCACGCCGCCGCCGATGCCGAGACCCGCGAACGGGCCGTTTTTCGCCGTGTAGAAGGCCCAAAGGAACGCCGCGTCGCGGTTTACACCCGAGACGTCCTTGCCGACGAGCGTCGGATCGATGTGCTCTTCGACGATCGGCTTCTGATGCGAAGCGCCTGCGATGAGGTCGAGCCCATCCATCAACTCAGCGCGGAAGTCAGCTTCGACGCCCTTCACGCGGATGCCGCCGACTTGGAAGGGAATAAAGAGCGGCGTGTTCACGACGACGTTCTTCTGCTTGATGTCGAAGTATGCCGCGGTGAATAGCATCTTCGTGCCGGGCGGTGCGTATTTTATGCCCGCTTCGAAGCCTTCGCCGGTTGTCGGCTTGAAGGGTTCGCCGGTTGCCGACACCAGCGAGAGGCCGGCGACAGGTTCGAACGATGTCGAGTAGCTGACATACGGCGCGAAGCCGCTATCGAACACGTAGTTCAACCCGACGCGCCCGGTGAAGCGCGAGTCGTCCTGGTTGACGAGACCACCGGTTAGGTTGTTCGCAACTTCAGACGAGGCTTTGTCGTGACGACCTGTGAGAGTCAGATTGAAGCGATCGAACTTGATCTGATCCTGAATGTAGAAGCCAAGCTGATCCTTGTTCGTCGTGTAGTTGAAGAACGGGATCATCGTTGCTTTGGTCGGAAGCGGCGTCGCGCCGTAGACCGGATTGTAGACGTCGATGGGGAAGCCCGCGAACGTGCCGCGATAATCCGTCGTGATCTCGGTCTTCTGATAGTCGATGCCGAACAACATGCGGTGACGCAGGAAGCCGGTCTGGAAATCAGCCTGCAGCTGATTGTCGATTGCGAAGTTCTTCGAGCTGCCGCCGACGTAGTTCGCATCGCGTGTCGTGATGCGCTGTGCCGGATCGTAAGCGTCGAAGGCGCAAAGCGGATTGCCCGGAAGCGGGCATAGGCCGTTGCGGTTACGCATCGAGAACGTCTCGATGTCGGCCTGTCCGGCACGCACGTTTTGGCGGAATTCGAACATCTCGTTGAAGCGATGCTTCAACTCGTAGCCGATGAAGGCTTGATCGAAGGCGACGCGGTCGAAGCCGGGTTCGCCCGTGTAGGTGCTGCGCGAAATGCGGCCGTTCGGGTTGGAGTAGAGCGTGCCGAAGCCGGGCAGATACTGGTGGATCTGGCCGTCGAGCCGGTCGCGCTGCGCGCTGGCGAGCACCGTGAAGCTCGTGTCGATGTTCGGCTGCCACGTGAAGCTTGGTGCGATGTAGTACCGGTTTTCGTGATTGCCGTTGATGAAAGTATCGCTGTCGCGACCAAGGCCGACGATGCGATAGAGGAACTGGCGGTCCTTATCGATCGGGCCGGAGATGTCGAACGCGCCTTGGATGCGGCCGTAGCTGCCGGTTTGAAATTCGAGTTCGCCGCGCTGCTCGGTGGTCGGGCGCTTGCTCACCATGTTGAGGATGCCGCCCGGCGATGCCTGGCCATAAATGCCGGATGCCGGACCCTTGAGGATCTCAATGCGCTCGAGGCCGTAAGGCTCGGTGCGCGGCTGCGCGAATTGAATCGTCGAGTCGTAGGGAAGGCGAAGGCCGTCGAGATAGCGCGGCGCGACGAAGCCTCGCACTTTCACTTCTGTATCGAACACCGAGCCGGCACCGTAGAGATCGCCCTGCGCGCCGGACACATAGCGGATCGATTGCGCTATCGTCTGCGCGCCTTGCTGCACGATTTGCTCGCGCGGCACGACGGCGACGGACTGTGGCGTCTCGAGAATTGGGGTGTCGGTTTTCGAGCCGGTCGCGCTCTGGCGCGCAACGATGCCGTTGACCGGGCCGTTGGCGCGTTCGCCGGCGACCGTCGGGCCGACCGGCGCTGCCGGGCGTGCGACCGGGCGCGGTGCCGGAGCGCGGCGTGCGACGCGGCGCACGGGTTGCGGACGGGCAGCGCGCTGGCGGGGCGCTTGTACGCTGACGGTCGGTAATTGTTGTTGGGCCGCAACGTCTTCGACAAAAAAAGCTGGAAGGACGAGCGCGGTGGTGAAAAGGAAAATCGCGCGCGGCATGAGCGCCGAGCGGTGTGTTTTTGATTTTATCTGCATGTCTGAGCCCCTTAGTCCCGCTGCGACTTGTGACAGCGAGAATTTGGACGCTCAACCGAAATTGAGGGTGACTCAAAGTATTCACCGCGATTTCGACAGTAACGATGCGGCAAAGCCACCGATTAGAGAGGGTCTAATCGAGATTTGCAGATTAGAATGGTGGGAAGATATCGCTTAAGTTGCTGCGAGTTGTGGAGTCTGCCGACCAAAATAGAGTAATTCAAATCTTGCAGGTAAAAACTACGCGGGGAATTCTACTGCGACTCTGCCGATGTTGTCGAATTCAGCGGTGATTTTTGCGCCGGGCTCGATGAAAATCATGCCCGTGTAGGAGCCGGTCGTGATGAAGTCGCCGGCTTTTAGGCCGCCGCGTTCGCGCGCGACATGATCGACGCACCACTCGACAAGCCAGCGCGGATCGCCCGCCGGATTGCCACCGCGGGCTTCGACAGCGATTTTGTCGTTGATGGTGAGGCGGACTTCGGCGTCGGCATACGAGCCGCCCGAAAGCGATTTCCCGCTGGGAGAGAAGACAAAACCGCCGTTGGCTTGGTTGTCGGCCAGGATCCACAAGCGGTCGGCGTTCTTCCAATCGGCAACGCGTGTGTCGACGACCTCGATCGCGGCGTGAACGCTGGCGACAGAATTCCAGACTTCGTCCGGTGTCATCGGCGTGTGGCGCGAGGGCACATCGCGGCCAAGACGGAACGCCAATTCGCCCTCGACTCCGATCATGTGCAGTTCATTGGCCGGCCAATGACACGGTGATTGGCGCACGATTGGCCGGAACAACGGCGATGTGTTCGGTGTCTCGCTGGTCGACTTCGCGCCGACCTTCCAGCCGGCGGCAGGACCGCACGCGGCGGCGACGATTTTCTGCACCGCATAGGCTTCGGCGGTATTCGCCGGAGCAGGAGCGGGGAGTGCAACCTGACGGAAGTCGCGGCGCGCGGCGATGAGCAGGTCGGCGGCGCGCTGCGCGTCGAAGGTCATCGTCGCTGCTATTCTTTGACGGTCGCGATATCCGGCGCGTCCGGATGTTTCATGCCGACGATGTGGTAACCGGAGTCGACGTGATGCACTTCGCCGGTGACGCCGCGGCTCATCGGCGAGAGATAGTAGACGGCGGCATCGCCGACTTCCTCGATAGTCGTGGCGCGGCGGAGCGGCGAGTTAAGTTCGTTCCATTTGATGATGTAGCGCAGGCCCGAGATGCCCGAAGCGGCCAGCGTCTTGATCGGGCCGGCCGAGATCGAATTAACGCGGATGTTCTTCCCGCCGAGGTCGGCCGCGAGGTAGCGCACAGATGCTTCGAGCGCTGCCTTCGCAACGCCCATGACGTTGTAGTGCGGCATCCACTTCTCGGAGCCGTAGTAAGTCAGCGTCAGCAACGAGCCGCCGTTCGGCATGATCTTCTCGGCGCGCTGCGCGACCGACGTGAAGGAGAAGCAGGAGATGTTCAGCGTCTTGTTGAAGTTCTCGGCGGTCGTATCGACGTAACGGCCGTCAAGTTCGTCCTTGTCCGAGAAGGCGATGGCGTGGACGACGAAGTCGATGCTGCCCCAATGCTTTTCGACGGCCGCAAAGACCGCGTCGAGGCTGGCCGCGTCGGTGACGTCGCAGTGGCCGGCGAGGAAGCCGCCGAGCTCGTTGCACAGCGGCTCCACGCGCTTTTTCAGCGCATCGCCCTGGTACGTGAAGGCGAGTTCGGCGCCGTGGGTGCGGCAAGCCTTGGCGATACCCCATGCGATCGACCGATTATTGGCCAACCCCATGATCAAGCCGCGTTTTCCACTCAGCAATCCAGCGGCTTCAGCCATCTTAAACCCTCACCCTAAAATACAGGATTCGGGTATGGCACAGGGCGTCGCGCGCTTTCAAGCCAAGGTCCGGTCACGGAAGGTAACCGCCTGTTACAACACACAGACTAACGCGCAGGACGCGATTGATGTTCGGCATGGTCTACGGAGCGCGACACCTCAGGGCGCTACCGACCCAGGGGCAGCTCCATCCCCTTCGCTTTGATGACTGTGATGGCCTCCGGGGTCGCAAGATACTTGATGAAGGTCTTAGCAGCGTCAGGTTCCTTGGCGGCCGCGCTGACGCCTGCCGTGTTTACGAGCCAGTTCTCCAACTCTCCCGGCAAGACGCCGACAATCTGCACGCCCTTGGTGGACAGAAGTGTGGGGATGCCGGCAATTGCGAGATCGACTTCGCCGGCGGCTAGGGCCGGCGCAACACGCGCGAGAGGATTGGGCTTGGTCTTGGTCTTCAACTGTTCGCCGATGCCAAGGCGATCGAACGCTTGAGACAGATGCCTGCCGTATAACGCGTCCGGCGCGTAGGTGAATGATCCCACGCTGAGCAGCGTTTTTTCGAAGGCATCGACCGAACTGATGTCGGGCTTCGGCGTACCCTCTCGAACAGCCACGCCGATAGCGGCCCGGACGATGTCCGCACGCGTATCGCCAGCAATCTTGCCTTGCTTGATAAGTTCATCCACTTCGGAGGCATCGATGATGACAAGGTCGAACGCTTCACCGGCCTCGATCTGCTTTCTGAAGGTTGTGCCCGCTCCATACTCGATGACGATCTTGTGCCCGGTGGCGCGCTCGAATTGAGGCACAAGTTCCCCGAAGGCACCCCTCATCGCGGCGCCGGCCATGACTTTGACTTCGGCAGCGGTTGCAACGACGCCTTGCGCCGCCAAGACGGCGATCAATCCGAATTTTGCGGCTGCGGCGCGTAGAGCTATTCGCATTTGTGTCCTCCCCAAAAGCTGTCCAAGACCAGTGCCGAGCGAACGCCACCAAACTCAGTCCACGGTGACGCCGCTCCCTTTGATCGGTACGGTCCATTTCGCGATATCGTCGTTGAGAAAACGTGCGAGATAATTCGGGCTGCGCCGCTCCGGAGCGACGACCGCTACACCGTGTCCATGCAGCCGATCGCGGAACGAGGGCGTATCGAGCGCGGCGGTTGCCGCGAGGTGGAGCTTCTGCACGATTGATGAAGGAGAATCTTTCGGGAGGAACAGCCCGTACCAATTGGTGGTGTCGAGATTCGTAAGACCCTGTTCGTCCGCAGTTGGGAGATCGGGGAGCATCGGAGAACGCGTCGGCGAAAGGATCGCGATCGGCTTGACGGCGCCGGCTTGCACCTGCGGCAGCGCTGTCTGGATAAGGTCGCAGTAATAGTCGATGCGACCGCCAATTAAGTCCTGCATCGCCGGCCCGTTGCCGCGGTACGGCACATGCGTGGCGTCCACTCCGATGGCAAGATTGAGCATCAGACAACCGAGGTGCGTCGAGGAGCCTGCACCCGAAGAGCCGAAGCTTGCGGTCTTGCTCGCCCTCACATGCCGGATGAAATCCTGCAGACCTGTGCCCGGCAGGTCCTTGCGCGCCATCAGCACCAGAGATTGCTCTGTCAGCAATGCTACCGGCGTGAAGTCGGTGATCGCGTTGAAGGGCGGCTTCTTAAAAAGGATCTGGTTGAAGACCAGATTGCCGCTGCCGCCAAAGAGGATCTGATAGCCGTCGGGTGGCGCGTTCGCGACTCTGTTAGCGCCGGTCATGCCGCCTGCGCCCGGGACGTTATCGACGATAATCTGGCGGCCGAGGCTTAGGCTCATTTGCTGCGCGAACAGGCGCGCGATCACATCGGTTGCCCCTCCGGCCCCGTACGGCACGACCAGCGTTATCGGCCGCGCGGGCCAATCCTCGGCTCGCGCGAGCCCGCATGTGATGAGGATGGCGACCATCACGATCTGCATCCTGAAGCGGCGCATTCGACATCTCCTTGGGGCTCAATGCTATTATGATGGCATCCATCGGGCTTGGACTGGGCGGGAACGGGACCTGGACTGGACGGCACTGCGCACCATAGTTACGCTTCGCGACCTGCTCCGCTAGAGATCGGCAACGGGAGAGCGGGACGAGGCAACACGATATGGCCAGACCTGCCGTGAATGCCCTACGTGTAAAAGCACGCGGCGATGCCGTGCGAACCCTGCAAGACCAAGGCTTGACCTGGGTGACGTTCGATCCGATCCCGGATCTTGTCTGCGATATCGATTTCGGCATTCGCCAGTTGCCTGATTTTGGCTTGCTATCCGGAACCGTACAGGGTGTGCGACACGTGCACGCGCATCGCGACAGCGGCGATGGAAACAACGATTTCAGCTTTCATCTGAACGTCAGCGGACTCAGCATGGTGGCGGGTCGCCGCGGGGAGACGACCCTGCGCGATGGAGATGCGATGCTGCTGAGCTATTCGGCTGGGCGAACGATCAGCAGACCAGCTCTTGTCGACCATCGAGTTATCCGACTTCCCCGTGCGTCGCTGGCTCCGCTGGTGCAGGACGTCGACGATTTTGTTCTGCGCCGAATTCCGCGCGGCACGGACATGTTGAATCTATTGAAAGGTTACGCGGACGCCGTGTTCGATGATCCGGCAATCGCGGCGCCGCAGACGCGCCAACTGATTATCGCCCAGCTTTGCGATCTCGTTGCTGTGACAATCGGCGCAACTCGAGATGCGACCGCCGTCGCCGAGGGGCGCGGCATACGGGCGGCGCGGCTGCGCGCCATCAAAGGCGATATCGAGGCACATCTCGCCGACGGTGATCTAACCGCGGTCGTGGTCGCCAAACGCCAGAAAATTTCCGACAGCTACGTCCGAAAACTGTTCGACAGCGAAGGTACTTCGTTTTCGGACTTTGTGCTGACCCGTCGGCTTGTGCGTGCAAACCGCATGCTGACCGATCAAAGGTGGAGCGACCGCACCATTGCTTCAATTGCATTCGAGTGCGGCTTTGGTGACCTGTCCTATTTCAACCGCACGTTCAAACGTTTGTACGGCGCACCACCCTCAGACATTCGTGGCCACTGAGGCCGTAGCGTAGTTTCGGCTTGCATCACGCAGGCTGTGGCTCCGGCGAAATCACGAGCTCGCCACAAGCTTTTACTCGCCGCGCGGGTCGTAGGGCTTCTCGTCGCGCCACTTCTGCATCAGCGCTTCAAGCTCCGGATCGGGCGTCGCCGGAAGCATGATGCGGACGGTGGCGAACAAGTCGCCGGCACCGCTTTTCGCCGGGAAGCCTTTGCCCTTGAGGCGGAAGGTGCGGCCTGCATTCGTATTGGCGGGAATCGCGAGTTCGACCGCACCGCCGAGCGTTGGAACGCGGACTTTACCGCCGAGCACGGCTTCGTAGAGCGTGAGCGGAACATCAACGCGGAGATTGTCGCCGTCGAGCTTGAACTCGCGGTGCGGCGCGACATGCACCTTCACGTGCGCGTCGCCGGTCGGTCCGCCGCCGTGGCCGAGGAAGCCCTGGCCCTTGAGGCGGATCTGTTGTCCGTCGCGGATGCCGGCCGGAACCTTGACGTCCATCTCCTTGCCGGTCGCGAGCGCGATACGTTTGGTAACGCCGCTTGCGGCCTCTTCCAGCGTGACGGTCACATCGGCCGTTGCGTCCTGGCCGACGGTCGGACGGACGAAATCTTCGCCGCCGCCGAACGGATTGCCGCGCGCGCCACGAGCGCCGCGCGGCGCCTGGCCGCCGAACATGCCGGAGAGAATGTCTTCGAAGCCCGAGAAGCCGCCTTGCTGCCCGCCACCGGGGCCGCCGGTGCGGAACGTGAAGGTCTCGAAACCCTCAGGGGATTGGCCGCGCGAATAGCCGCCGGGCCCGCCGCCGCCAAAGCCTTCGAAGCCTTGGAACTTGGGCTTGCCTTCAGCGTCGATCTCGCCGCCGTCGAATTGCTTGCGTTTCGCTGGGTCGCCGACGATCTCATAGGCCTGGTTCGCCTCGTTGAATTTCGAGGCGGACTTCGGATCGTTTTTGTTCGCGTCCGGGTGGTGCTTCTTGGCGAGCTTGCGGAACGCCTTCTTGATGTCCTCAGGGCTCGCCGAAGGCGACACCCCCAAGACCTCATAGGGGTTGCGCATTATAGGGATACTCCAATCAACGAAAGGGCCAGGCCCATGAAGGCACCCGGCTCAGTCTCTACGTCAATGTGGGGGCGTTGTCGCGGTCTCGCAACGGCCGTAGCGCGGTAGCGCTGCGGTTTTTACGTGCGGCGGAGCGGCTTGAAATTGCGGACTTCCCAGCGGCGGCCGGTCTTGCAGGCATCGCCTTGGAACCAAGTCTGTGCTTCGCCTTGAACGTAGCTCGCCAGGAAATCGCGGCATTCGGTGCCGTTGTCCGCATAGGCGGCAGCCATCGGAGTGACGGTACCGGTCGCACCGGTCGCCGGGTTTTCCCAGGTCTGGCTAGCATCCTTGGCATTGCGGGCGAGGAGGTCGGTCGCAGCCTGTTTGGCGCGAACGAGGTCGCTGTCGGCCGGTTTCGGGGTCGTATGGCCGATGGGCTGGGCGACCGAGCCGGTGGCCTCCGCCTTGGCTTCCTTGTCATACAGTCCCATCTGGTAGCTGCAGCCGCCGAGCGAGAGGCCGAGCAGGGCCGCCGCTAAGGCTTTACCCGCGAGCTTCGTTTTACGCTGGACGATGAGGCCGCTATAGGACTGATGCATCGGCGATTTGCGGCGTTAGCCGCGCCCTGAGACGAATGGCATTTAGCGATGAATGACAGCAAAACGTTAATCTCCGGTAAGAACTCGGCGTTGACGGACGGCGATTTTACGCAGGCCGACGAGCCGATGGCGTTGTGGGAGACTTGGTTCGCCGAAGCGAAAAAGTCCGAGCCGGCGGACCCGAATGCCATGGCGGTCGCGACCGTCGATGCAGACGGGCTACCGAACTTGCGGATGGTGCTGCTGAAGGGCGTCGATGCACGCGGCTTCGTCTTCTACACGAATACCGAAAGCCAGAAGGGACGTGAGCTTGGCGCGCATCCGAAGGCCGCGCTGCTGTTCCATTGGAAGTCGCTGACCCGGCAGGTGCGCATTCGCGGCGCGGTTGAACGCGTGTCGGATGAAGAGGCTGACGCCTACTTTGCAACGCGTCCAAAGTTGTCGCAGATCGGCGCCTGGGCGAGCCAGCAATCGCGGCCGCTCGAGACGCGCATGGCGTTCGAAAAGGCGATCGCGGTCACGACGGCGAAATACGCCGTGAGTAGCGTGCCGCGTCCGGCTTACTGGACGGGCTTTCGCGTGGTGCCGACCGTGATGGAATTCTGGCACGATCGCGCGTTTCGCTTGCACGACCGTATCGAGTTTCGCCGTGCCGACATCGGCGCCGCATGGGCGAAGCAGCGGCTTTATCCTTGAGAGATGATCTATCTCCTTGCGGAGACACCGCAGAAAGTTATCTAACGCCAGCATGCAAAGCCCTCAGAACCAACCGCGCCGCACGCTCCTCCTGACGGGCGCGAGCCGAGGCATCGGCCATGCGACCGTGAAACGCTTTTCGGCGGCCGGCTGGCGCGTCATCACGTGCTCGCGTCATGGCTTCCCGGAGAACTGTCCGTGGGAAGCCGGGCCGGAAGATCACATTCAGGTCGATCTCTCGAATCCGCAGAACACGCTTGAAGCGATCGAGGAGATCAAACGCCGGCTGAGCGACGGCGAACTGCATGCGCTGGTGAACAACGCGGCGATCTCGCCGAAGGCGGATGGTGGGAAACGTCTGTCGTCGATCGAGACGACATTCGAGACTTGGGTACATGTGTTTCAGGTGAACTTCTTCGCCTCGATCATGCTGGCGCGCGGTTTGATCGATCAGCTGCAGAAAGCCAAGGGCTCGGTTGTCAACGTCACGTCGATCGCGGGATCGCGCGTGCATCCTTTCGCCGGCACGGCTTACGCAACATCGAAAGCGGCGCTCGCGTCGCTGACGCGCGAGATGGCGATGGATTTCGGCCGCGTCGGTGTGCGCGTCAACGCGATCGCGCCGGGCGAAATCGATACGTCCATTCTATCGCCGGGGACGGAGAAGATCGTCGAGGAGCAAATCCCGATGCACCGCCTCGGCACGCCGGACGAAGTTGCGAAGATCATCTACGTGCTGTGCACGGAGACCGGCTCGTATGTGAACGGCGCCGAGATCCACATCAACGGCGGCCAGCACGTTTAATTTTTTGTGTGTTGTTCGTCATTGCGAGGAGTGACGCGGGCGCGCAAAGCGCGCTGTGCGTTCACGACGAAGCAATCCAGTTCTTACTTCGAAATTGAACGCAGCTAAAAGCTGGATGGCCGCGTCGCGGCGGCGCTTCGCGCAGAGCCGCTCCTCGCAATGACGAGTAATACAGATCCCTGAAAACAAAAAAGGCCGGGCTCTGCCCGACCTTCCACGCCGTTTTTTCGTCGATGCCATTACATCCGTGGACATAACGTGAAGCGAATGACACTTCAGCGGCGCGATGGGTCACAGTAAGCCGAAACTGTTACGAGATCATGACGGCGCGGATATTGCGCGCAATAGGATGAGGGCGGCCTCTTCAGCGCGACGCATCGGTTCGAGGTCGCGGTGCGTACGAGCCAGCATCAACGCACCTTCGATTTGATTGAGCACCATCGTGGCAAGCGCAGCCGACGCCGCAACGTCGTAGCGCGCGAGGCCATCGTCGATTTCCTTCTCCCAACTTTTAAAAGCCGCACGGGCGGCAGCGCCGAGACTTTCAGATTCGGCCGCTGTTTCCAGCGCCACGGTGGCGAGAGGACATCCTTCGGTAAATCCCGACGCCTCCAGGTTGGCACCCATGGTGCGAACGATGCGCGTGAGGAATCCGGCAGCGTCCCTCGAATTGGCAGCGGCGTCTGCGATCATTGCGCGGACGGCTCCGCCGGCAAGGGTCGCGGCTTCGGTTCCGATTTCCTCCTTGCCATTGGGAAAGTGAAAATAGAGGGACCCGCGTGGTGCGCCGCTCGCATCCAAAATATCATTGAGGGCAGTCCCATGATATCCGCGCCGGCTGAACAACTTGATCGCCGTCATCACGGTTTTAGATTTCGAATCGGTTTTCCGCGCCATCGACCCAATCTACCGCTTGTAAATATGTATGACGACCGTCATAGTAATTGCAATCACGAGGGAGAGGTTCAGATGGCGATGTTCAAATTTACTCTGGTGTGCGGCGCTCTCGCTGCGCTGTTCTTAGGACAGGCTTCGGCCCAGGGCCTTACCGAGGCACAAGCGCGTGCTGCCATCGCGCCCTGGTACAGCCTGTTCAATGTTGCGACGCGCCCAGACGTGAAGGCGACGCAAGAGCAGGTGCTGTCGGCCGACTACGAGTCCTGTGCCGGATATCTGCCGGGCGAATGCTGGGGCCGCGATACGTCGATCAAGGTCGTGTCGAATTTTTCGAACACGATCCCGGACATGAAGTTCGATATCAAAGAAGTGCTGGTCGCGGGCGATCGCGTCATCGTACGCGGCGAAGTCACCGGCACGCCGGCCGGTGATCTTTTCGGTGTGCCGCATACGGGCAAGAGCTTTCGCATGATGGCGATCGACATCCAAACCGTGAAAGACGGCAAGATCGTCAAAACCTATCACATGGAAAATTGGCTTAGCGCTATCGGCCAACTCCGCGCGAAGTAAGCGCGCTCAAACCTCGAGAATGATTTTGCCGAGGTGCTGGTTGGCTTTCATATGCGCCAGCGCTTCGGCGGCTTTGTCGAGTGGGAAGGTGCGGTCGATCGGTAGGTTGATCTTGCCGTCTTCGACGTGCTGCCAAAGATCGGCGCGCATGCGGCGATTGATCTCGCGCACCTCTTCGACCGAACGCGTGCGGAACGTCACGCCGATATAATCGATGCGGCGCAGCGCGTGGAGGTCGAAGTCGAACTCGCCCTTGAAGCCGCCGAGCCGGCCGACATTGACGATGCGGCCGAGGATCTTCGTCGCCTTCATGTTGTCGTTGGCAACGTAGCCGGAGATTTGATCGACGATAAGGTCGACACCTTTGCCGTCGGTGGCCTTGAGCACTTGATTGGCCCATGTCGGATCGCGCGAGTCGACGGCGAGATCGGCTCCGAATTCGGTGAGCTTCTTGCGTCGCTCAGCAGTTGTCGACGTGCCGACGACGAATTTCGCGCCCATTACTTTCGCGATCTGCATTGCGGCAAGACCGACGCCCGACGATGCGCCTTGGATCAACACGCTCTCGCCGGCTTGCAGGCGGCCGGCCGTGACGACCGCGTTGTGCATTGTCTGCAGCGCGACCGGCAGCGTCGCGGCCTGCGTGAAGTTCATGTTGTTGGCCGGGATGCGATGCACGCGGCCCATATCGGCGACGGCATATTCGGCATAAGAGGCGGCGCAGGAGCAAAGCACGCGATCGCCGACCTTGATGCCGGTTACGCCGCTGCCGACTTCGGCAACTTCGCCGGCGCATTCGAGGCC
Organism: Variibacter gotjawalensis; assembly: GCF_002355335.1. Classification (GTDB taxonomy): domain Bacteria; phylum Pseudomonadota; class Alphaproteobacteria; order Rhizobiales; family Xanthobacteraceae; genus Variibacter; species Variibacter gotjawalensis. Next base: position 4,224,264 of record NZ_AP014946.1, on the reverse strand, counting down.
GAGGATGGTGCCGGCGCCGCCGGCGTGACCGTGGAAATGTCCGGCCGCGATCATAAGGTCGGCGCGGTTGAGACCGGCGGCGCGCACGCGAATGAGGACTTGCTCGGGACCCGGCTTCGGTGCCGGTACGTCACGCACCTCGACGCCTTTATCGCCCACGACTGCGGCCTTCATGGATGTCCTCCGGTCATCTTCTTTTTCGGCACCAGGCTTCACCCGATGCGGGACCGTTTGTCCAACAAAAAAGGCCGGGCAAAACCCGGCCTTTCCCTCGTCGCTATCATTATTCGTACCAGTACATCCGTGGTTACGGACTAAGCGCCGATTTCGTCGTTAGAAGCCATATGGTGTCGCTATGGTTGTTCCGCAAGGGGCAGGTTGTGTCTCTTGCCATCGAGCGCGAAAACCACGATATACGGCGCGGGAGGTTGGCAGTGGACAGATCACTCGCCAACCGGGTCAGATCCGGAAGGAAGCAGCCCTAACGAGGACCGGTTTGGGTCGCTCGTCAGCCTCCCACTCGAAAAGCGGCCCAGAGGCTCCTCGGGCCGCTTTTGTCGTTTTGGAGGACGCGTGAAGAGCGAAAAAGAGAAAATGCTCGCCGGAGAGTTATACCGCCCGGGCGATACCGAGATCCAAGCCGACCAAGCGGCCGCGAAGGCGTGGATGGTCCGCTACAACGCGGCGCTCGACGCGCCGCCGGCCGAGCGGCGGGCTTTGCTGGCGGAGCGGCTCGCCTCTGTCGGCGAAGGGGCCGTGATCCGGCCGCCGTTTCATTGCGACTTTGGCTATAACATCTCGGTCGGGAAGGGCGTTTTCCTCAATTTCAACTGCGTGATCCTCGATATCTGCGCGGTCAGCATCGGCGACGACACGCAAATCGGGCCGGCGGTGCAGATTTACGCGGCGGATCATCCGCGCGATGCGGCGGAGCGCAAAAGCGGCGTCGAGTTCGGCAGGCCCGTCACAATCGGCCGCAATTGCTGGATCGGCGGAGGCGCAATTATTCTGCCGGGCGTGACGATCGGCGACGATGCGCTGGTCGGGGCGGGCAGCGTGGTGACACGCGATGTTCCGGCCGGTGCTACGGTCGTGGGCAATCCGGCGCAGGTGGTTTCAAACGGCGCGCGCAGCCTCTAAGTTTGGCCTTATGAGCGACGGCGAGAATAGTCTGGGTTTCGACCTTCAGGGCGGCAGCGGCGAAATGAGCACGCCGGCCGGGTCCTACCGCGTGCTCGCCCGCAAATACCGCCCATCGACGTTCGACGATCTTATCGGCCAAGAGGCGATGGTGCGCACGCTTGCCAATGCGTTCGACACCGGGCGCATCCCGCAGGCGTGGATCCTCACCGGCGTTCGCGGTGTCGGCAAGACGACGACGGCGCGCATCCTCGCGCGCGCCCTGAATTACGACGCGGACGGGATCGACAAGCCGTCGATCCACATGCCGAAGCTCGGCACGCATTGTCAGGCGATCATGGAGAGCCGGCACGTCGACGTGATCGAAATGGATGCGGCCTCGCACAACGGCGTCGACGACATCCGCCAGATCAACGACGCGGTGCGCTATGCGCCGGCGTCGGCACGCTACAAAGTCTACATCCTCGACGAGGTGCATATGGTGACGGCGCAGGGCTTCAACGCTCTGCTGAAAACGCTCGAAGAGCCGCCGCCGCATGTGAAGTTCGTTTTCGCGACGACCGAGATCCGCAAGGTGCCGATCACGGTGCTGTCGCGCTGCCAGCGGTTCGATCTGCGCCGTGTGGAAGCCGGCACGCTGGTCGATCATCTCGGCAACATTTGCACGAAAGAAAAGGTCGAAGCGGAAACCGACGCGCTGCAGTTGATCGCCCGCGCGGCGGAAGGTTCGGTGCGTGACAGCCTCTCGCTGATGGATCAGGCGATCGCGCATGCGGCCGGGCCCGTTCGCGCCGAAGACGTGCGGCAGATGCTCGGGCTTGCCGACCGCACGCGCGTCATCGATCTCTTCGCGGCGCTGATGCGCGGCGACATCGCGGCCGCGCTCAGCGAGTTGCGCGATCAATACGACTCCGGCGCCGATCCTGCGGTGGCGCTGACGGACCTTGCCGAATTCACGCATTTCGTGACGCGCATCAAGGTGGTGCCGAGCGTCGCGGACGATCGATCGATCGCGGAAGTCGAACGCTCGCGCGGCGCGGAGTTCGCGGCGTCGCTGTCGATGCGCGTGCTGTCGATGACATGGCAGATGCTGCTGAAGGGCATCGCGGAGGTTCGCGAATCGTCGAAGCCGATCCAGGCCGCCGAGATGGTGCTGGTGCGCATCGGTTATGCCTCCGGTCTGCCGTCGCCCGAGGATTTGCTTAACGGCGGCAGCGTCGGCGCACCTTCGGCGCCTGCGGGTGGCGGCGGCGCCGCACCGTCCGGTGGTGGTGGCGGTCAGCGTCCGCGCGCCATGTCGAATGCGCAGCCGCGTGCGATCCATGCGGTCGAATCGTCTCCGGCTATCGCTGCGCCGCGTGCCTCCGCGCAGACGGCGCCGGTGCGTGCGCTGGCGCGTTTCGAGGATGTCATCGCGCTCGCGACCGAGCAGCGCGACATTCTGATGCGCACGGCGCTCGAACGCGACGTGCGGCTCGTGCGCTTCGAAGACGGGCGGCTCGAGATCGCGCTCGAACCCGGCGCGTCGAAGGCGATCGTCAACGATCTCGCACAGAAGCTGAAGAATTGGACCGGTCGGCCGTGGATGATCGTGCTGTCGTCCGAGCAGGGCGAAGCGTCATTGCGCGCGAAGGAAGATGCGCGGCGCGAAGAAGTGAAGACCGGCGTGACCGCCGACCCGCTGGTGCAGGCCGTGCTGTCGCGCTTTCCCGGCGCGCAGATCGTCGGCGTTCAGGTGCGCGGCGAAGCGGTCGAGCAGCCCGCTTTCACGTCGCCGCCGAACGAAGATGGTGATATCGCGCCGTGGGATGACGGCGCGCCGCCTAACGAGGGCGAGAGTTTTGATGACTAGGAGATTTCGATGAACATCATGGACATGATGAAGCAAGCCGCGCAGCTCAAATCCAAGATGGAGGAGATGCAGGCTTCACTCGAGCATATCGAAGTCTCGGGGCTCGCCGGGGGCGGGCTCGTCACGGTGACGCTCAACGGCAAGATGGAGCTCAAGGGCATCAGCGTCGATGCGTCTTTGCTCAAGCCGGAGGAGAAAGAGATCGTCGAAGATCTTATCGTCGCGGCGCATGCGGATGCACGACGCAAGTCGGAAGCCGTGATGGCCGAAAAGACGAAGGAGCTCACCGGCGGCCTGCCGCTGCCGCCGGGGTTTAAGCTGTAACGTTGAAGCTCAGACGCTAAACGCCACCACCCTCAATGATGTCGCGCAGGTAAGTCACGTGCGCTTCGAAGGCGCGGCGCCCGGTGGGCGTCAGGCTTACGCGCGTGCGTGGCCGGTTGGCGAAGAAGTCTTTCTTCACGGCGAGGTAGCCGTGATTTTCCAGCGTTGAAATGTGCGCGCCAAGGTTTCCTTCCGTCGCGCCGACAATGGCTTTGAGGCGAACGAATTCGATCTGCTCGCCTTTGGGCATCGCGTTGAGCGCAGCCATGATCTTGAGACGAACGGGTTGGTGAATGACTTCGTTGAAGGCGTTCATGGCTTGCGCAGCCATAGACCCATGACGATCAACGCGCCGCCGCCGAGCACAGCCATCCACGCCGAGAAATAGCTCTGCATGAGGAAGAAGCCGGCGAGCGTTAATGCCGTCACGAGGAGGCCGGCGACGATGTAGCGCGTGCCGAGCCACAAGCCCATCACGACATAGATCAATCCGACGACGAGACAGATGAACGCGCCGACCTGGTTCGCGTTGTGCGGCTTGATCACCGAGAAGGCGGCGAAGAAGAAAGCCGCAAACGCAAGTGCGATGATTGCGTAACGCCAGTCATAAGGGCCGCTTTCGGCATCGTGCCGCCGGCCGACGATGAATCCAGCCGCAATGCCGAGCGGAGTGACGATGCTCCAGATCAAAGCCGCGCTTGCGGGGAATATCGCCGTCAAGCCGAAACCAACTAGCCAGACGATGCCCCAAACGATGAGATGGGGAGCGCCGCGCGAATAGCCGTAGAGTTTGCTGCTTTTCGCTTCGGTCGCGGAAATCTGGTCGAGAGCTTGAGAAGCTTGGTTGGGGGAAATGTTCATATCAAATACCTCGGTCAATACAGATTACTCTATTCGACAGAGTGATCTGAGTCAAATGCGCTGATCGATGTTTGCTGCGAGGCGTAGATCAAGGAAAGACGTGGATGGCCCGCATGAAGTGGGCCATGACGAAGCGCGGCGGAAGTCGAAAGCCGTGATGGCGGAGAAAACGAAAGAGATCACCGTCGGCTTGCCGCTTTAGGGTTCTTCTCTGCCAGCGCGTCTCTCGTTATTGCGAGGAGCGGCTGCGCGAAGCGCAGAGCCGCGACGCGGCAATCCAGACTTACGCTGAAAGAACTGGATTGCTTCGTCAGCGCTACGCGCTTCCTCGCAACGACGAGGACTTCGTCACTACCAGAGCCGTGACGCGATGGCTGAGGCGCGAACTACTTAGGCGCGCGTTTAGCCAAGATGCGCTGCAGCGTGCGGCGATGCATGTTGAGGCGGCGCGCGGTCTCCGAGACGTTGCGTCCGCAGAGTTCGTAGATGCGCTGGATGTGTTCCCAGCGCACGCGGTCTGCCGACATCGGCTGCGCGGGCGGCTCGGGCTTGCGGCCCTCGATCGCGAGCAGAGCCGCGATGACGTCGTCGGCATCGGCGGGCTTAGCGAGATAGTCGACGGCGCCGAGCTTCACGGCATTCACGGCGGTCGCGATGTTGCCGTAGCCGGTGAGCACGATCGCGCGCGCTTCCGGGCGGCGGTTGGCGAGCGCCGACAAAACGTCGAGGCCGTTGCCGTCTCCCAACCGCATGTCGACGACCGCGAAAGCAGGTGGAGCTTGGGCGACCTGGACGAGGCCATCGGCCACCGTCTCGGCGGTCTTTACATCGAAGCCGCGCGCTTCCATGGCGCGCGCGAGGCGGACCAGGAACGACTTGTCGTCTTCAACGATGAGCAGGGTTTTGTCGGCAGGCAGGTCGAACGCAAGTTCAGACATCATGTTCCCTCTTAAGGTCGCTGAGGTAGCGACACGCCCGACGCGGGCGATTGAGCCGATAACCTAGTGACTAATGGCGAAATCTCAAGCGTTTGCGGTTTCGGATTGCGCGCCGGAGGGCCGCGAATCGTCGAATTCGGCGCGTTTCCAGCGCACGGAAACGACTGCGCCATGGTCCGGAGCGGCTCTGTTGGCGAAAGCGATGGTCGCGCCGGAGCGCTCCAATAACGTTTTCGCGATGAAGAAACCGAGGCCAAGACCCTCCGGCTCGCCGTCGGGTCCGACGCGTTTCCGTCCGCGTGTCGTCAGGAACGGCTCGCCGAGGCGATCCTTCACGGCGGCCGAGAAGCCCGGGCCGTCGTCCGCGATGGTGAGTGTGATTTCCTGGCTCGACCAGCGCGCCGCGATCTCGACGCGCTCCTTGGCGAAATCGACCGCGTTGTCGACGAGGTTGCCGAGGCCGTAGAGCAATGCCGGCGTGCGCCGTGTGATCGGCTCGCCGGCACGGTCCTGCGGCATCACGATATCGATGTCGATGCCGAATTCGCGATGCGGCAGCACGATCTCCTCGATCAGTGCAGTGAGCGTGACACGGTCGAACGACTCGTCGGCGGAAAGCTCCGTGAGCTTGGAGAGGATTTCGCGGCAGCGCTGCGCTTCGCTGCGGAGCAGCTGCACATCCTCGGTGTGCGGCGAATCTTTTTCGAGCGCGCGCTCGAGTTCTTTGGCGACCAGCACGATGGTGGAGAGCGGTGTCGCAAGTTCATGCGCGGCGGCGGCCGCGAGGCCGTCGATCTGCGACATATGCTGTTCGCGCGCGAGCACGAGTTCGGTGGCGGACAAAGCGTCGGAGAGTTTTCGCGCGCCTTCGGCAATCTGCCACGCATAGACGCCGATATAGATCAGCGCGAGCAAGATCGAGAGCCAGACGCCGAGCATGTAGATCGGCGGCAGCGTGAGCGGATCATCGCTCGCCCACGGCAGCGGCTGATGCACGAAGACGAGCAATGTCGCGCACGACACCGCGAGGCCGCCAAGCAGCAACGTATATTGCGGGGGCAGCGCCATCGCGCCGACGATGACGGGAGCGAGGAATAGGAACGCGAACGGGTTCTGCAGACCGCCCGTGAGATAGAGCAGGGCGGCGAGCTGTGCGATGTCGAAGGCGAGCAGCCAGGCGGCGCGATCCGGCCGGATGCGCGGTTCCTGGTTCTGCTGCAGCGAGAGCGCGATGTTCAGCCATGCCGAGATCGAGACGACGATCAGGCAAGGCCAGAGATCGAGCTCGAAATCCAAGACGTGATGGACGATGAGAATCGCCGCCGTCTGCCCGAACACCGCGAGCCAACGCAGACGGACGAGCGTATCGAGGCGCACATTGCGCTCGGGGCCAGATTCGGGAGCGACGCGCCACAGCATGGCGCCATTGTAACGGTCTCACAGCACCCGCGCAAAGTCGGCTTGCGCGCAGCCTTCCGACGCGCGACAAAGCGCCCCCATGTCCATCGTCGTCGACAAGCTCGTCAAAGAGTACAAGACCGGCACTGCCGTCGGCGGCGTGTCCTTCACGTTGCCGAAAGGCTCCGTGACGGGTCTGCTCGGCGGCAACGGCGCCGGCAAGACGACGACCATCGCGATGATCATGGGCCTGACGCTGCCGACCTCCGGCGCCGTTTCGGTGCTGGGCGTCGACATGCTGCGGCACCGCCACCAGGTGCTCGCGCGGATGAATTTCGAAAGCCCGTATGTCGAGATGCCACTGCGTCTCACGGTGCGCCAAAATCTCAAAGTTTTCGGCCGTCTCTATGGCGTGCGCGATCTTGACGCGCGGATCGCAACGCTCGCGCAGGAACTCGATCTCGTCGAGCTGCTGGATCGGCCGGCCGGAAAGCTCTCGGCCGGACAGAAGACGCGCGTGTCGCTCGCCAAAGCGCTCGTCAACAATCCGGAAGTTTTGCTGCTCGATGAGCCGACGGCATCGCTCGATCCGGACACCGCGGATTGGGTGCGCGCGCGGCTCGATCGCTATCGCCACGAGCGCGGCGCGACGATCCTGCTTGCCTCGCACAACATGGTGGAGGTCGAGCGCTTGTGCGATCGCGTCATCATGATGAAGCAGGGCCGGATCGTTGACGACGGCACGCCTGACGACTTGCTGACGCGTTACGGCCGCGCGAATCTCGAAGAGGTCTTCCTCGACGTCGCGCGCGGGCGCGGCATCGCGGCGGAACGGGAGGCGGCGTCGTGACGGGCTCGCTCGAGCGCATCGGCGCAATGGTGCTGCGCTATTGGTATCTGCTGCGCTCGTCGTGGGTGCGGCTGGTCGAACTCGTGTATTGGCCGGCCGTGCAGATGCTGATGTGGGGCTTTTTGCAGGGCTACATCAATCAGAACTCGACCTTCTTCGTGAAGGCGGGCGGCGCGTTCATCGGCGCCGTGATGCTATGGGACATTCTGTTCCGCGGGCAGCTCGGCTTCTCGATGTCGTTCCTCGAGGAGATGTGGTCGCGCAATCTCGCGAACCTGATGATGTCGCCGCTGCGGCCGGCAGAATTCATCATCGCGCTGATGATCATGAGTTTGATCCGGCTCGCCATCGGGATGATCCCGGTGAGTTTCCTGGCGATCGGGTTCTTCGACTTCAATCTCTATGCGATGGGGCTCGCGCTCGCGGCGTTCTTCATGATGCTGATGCTGACGAGTTGGTCAGTCGGCATCCTCGTGTCCGGGCTAGTCGTGCGCAACGGGCTGAGCGCCGAGCTGTTCGCGTGGAGCATCATGTTTCTGCTGCTGCCGCTTGCGTGCGTTTACTACCCGGTGTCGGCGCTGCCGACGTGGCTGCAGCCGGTCGCTTGGGCGCTGCCGCCGACCTATGTGTTCGAGGGGATGCGCGAATTACTGGTCAACAAGGTGTTTCGCGGCGATTTGATGCTGTGGGCCTTCGGGCTCAACGCGCTCTATTTCGTCGCCGCGTCGGCCGCGTTCATCGGATTGCTGAATTCGGCGCGGCGAGAAGGCGCATTGCTGCAGACCGGCGAATAGTTGCGCGCAGGTGTGGACGCGGTAGAGTCGCCGTTATGCAAGCGACCGCAATGAATCCTCTCGTCGAGAGCTTCTTCGATTCCGAAACGTCGACCGTGAGCCACATCGTGCACACGGGCGCGGGTTCGGATGCGGCGATCGTCGACTCGGTGCTCGACTTTGATCCGAAGTCCGGCCGCACCAGCCGCGAAAGCGCGGATCGCCTGGTCGATTTCATCGCGCGCGAGAAGCTCACGGTCGTCTGGCATCTCGAAACGCATGTGCACGCGGATCATCTGTCGGCCGCGCCATATCTGAAGAACAAGCTCGGCGGCAAGATCGGCATCGGCGCAGGCATCGTCGAAGTGCAGGAGACGTTCGGCAAGGTTTTCAACTTCGGCCTCGATGTTTCGGGTACCGGCGCGGAGTTCGACGAACTGTTCGCCGACGGCGCGACATTCCGCATCGGGCCGCTCGAAGGCCGCGTGCTGCATGTGCCGGGGCATACGCCGGCGGATGTTGCTTACGTGATCGGCGACGCGGCGTTCATCGGCGATACGTTATTCGCACCCGATCTTGGCACGGCGCGCGCGGATTTTCCGGGCGGCGATGCGCATACACTCTATCGCTCGGCGCGGCGGATTCTGACGTTGCCGGGCGAGACGCGGCTGTTTTTGTGTCACGACTATCCGCCGGAGGGACGCGATGTCGTGATGCACACGACGGTCGCGGAGCAATGCGCGAAGAACAAACATCTGGCGGACGGGATCGGCGAAGATACGTTCGTCGAGATGCGCGAGGCGCGCGACAAAACGCTCGCGCTGCCGACGCTGATGCTTCCGTCCGTGCAGGTGAATATGCGGGCCGGGCAGTTACCTCCGAAGGAAGAGAACGGCGTCGCCTATATCAAGATCCCGCTCGATCTGATGTGAGCGGACGACGCCGGCTTACAGCCACTTCTTCCATTTGAAATAGTAATACGGCAGCGCGGCGGCGAGGACCATCAGGATGATGGCCATCGGATAACCGTAGTCCCACTGAAGCTCCGGCATCTGCTTGAAGTTCATGCCATAGATCGACGCGATCAGCGTCGGCGGCATCAGGCCGACGGCGGCGACCGAGAAGGTCTTGATGATGTTGTTCTGCTCGATCGAGACGATGCCGAGCATCGCGTCGAGCAGGAAGGTGATCTTGTTCGACTGATAGCTCGCGTGATCGAGAAGCGATTGCACGTCCCGCTGCATGGTTTTGAGCTGCGCGCGGAATTCCTTCGGCCACTTCATGCCGTCCGCCTCATTGGCGAGGAACAGGACGAGCCGGCCGACCGAGACCAGACATTCGCGGACCTTAGAGTTGAGGTCCGCCTTGCGGCCGATCGAGCGCATGATGTGATTGTATTGCAGCGTGCGGTTGGCGCGCTTCTGCGTCGGCTCGAACACCTGATGCGAGACGATGTCGACTTCGGCCGCGTTCTTTTCGAGAATGTCGGCGGTGCGATCGATGATCGCGTCGAGCAATTCCATCAGCACCGACTCGCCAGTCGGCGATGGTCCGCAGGCGCGCACGAGCTTGAGCGAGATCAGCGCGAACGGCTTCGGTTCATCGTAGCGCACCGTGACGAGGCGGTGGCCGGCGAGAATGAAGGTGACCGGTGTCGTCTTTGGCGCATCGGTGTCCGAACGACACATCAGTGTTGCGGTCATGTAACGCGCGCCGTTCTCAATATAGAGGCGCGACGAGACCTCGATCTCGGCCATGTCCTCGCGAGTCGGCACTGAGACGCCGACCATGCGCTCGACGAGCTTGTCTTCCTCGACGGTGGGCGTGACGAGGTCGATCCAGATCGCGGCCTCGGGAGGCTCTACGCCTGGACCGCCACTGATTTTCTCGAGGGACGTTCCGCGGGGAACAAAGTAAGTGAGCATTGGCGCTCCGAAACCGAAGGGGCGCTCCCCCTATGGTTCTGTCGCGCCAAAGTTGCAAATGAAATTCTGATGTCTGCCTAGAGCGCTAGTCTTCAAACCGGGCGAGGACCTGCAGGACGCGGCGGCGCTGCTCGCGTTCCGGGTCATCCGGCTTCTTCAGGCTTCCGGCGGCGGCGACGGCCGGGATGCCGATTCGGCCGTAACGCTGTTCGAGATAGCCGCTCTCTTGGATTTTGCGTTGCGAATCGCGGGGATCGGGCCGCGGGGACAGCTTATTCATGGAATGCTCCTTGGGTCCGCCCCCGTTTTGAGCCTCGTTCGGGGCAGGATTGGCAGGAGTCTGTCCTCCAGATGAGGCGCTAGCGGACCCGAAGTGCGACGAAGATCAGGCAATTTTTTTGGCGTTTGCCTCTCGCATGATCAACGCAATGTAAACGGGCACCGCTCAACCCCCGCTAGAGGGTCGTTTTGAGGCTTTGCGGCCACAGGCTGCGGCTTCCGTGTCGCGTGCAGCGCGGTAGGTCATGGAAAAATTACCTGTTTTCCCGTATGCCTAGGCCTAGATCAGACACATCCTCGATGGAAGATACCAAGATGTTGACCCGTGGGGTCCTGGCCGCAGCGATCGGCCTTTCGTTCATGTTGGCGGGCTGCAACAGCGCGACCATGATGTCGTCGAAGCGTGAGCCGGCGCCGAAGTCGAGCCTCAAGCCGCGCGACAAAGTTCTATTGGCGAACACGCCTTATAAGGAAGTGGCGCCGCCGGAAGCTTACCAGCGCGCGATCGTCACCTATCACCGCAAGGAAGCGCCGGGTTCGATCGTGGTCGATTCCGACGCACGCTATTTGTATTACGTACAGGGCGACGGCACCGCGATCCGCTACGGCGTGACGGTCGGTGAAGAAGCGCTGGCGTTCTCGGGCGTCGCCAAGGTCGGCCGTCTTGCCGAGTGGCCGGATTGGATCCCGACCGCGGACATCAAGCGCCGTCTCGGCAACATTCCGGATCGTGTCGCGGGTGGCCCGAAGAACCCGCTCGGTGCGCGCGGCATCTATCTCTATCAGGGCAACAAGGACACGCTGTTCCGCATTCACGGCACCAACCAGCCGGAATATATCGGCGAAGCGATCTCGTCGGGCTGCATCCGCATGACCAACGAAGACGTCATCGATCTTTATGAGCGCGTGAAGACGGGGACGACGGTCGTCGTTCTCGCCCCGAAGCAGGGCGACTCGCCGTTCAACCCGCGCGGTCAGCAGCACGCGAACCTGTTCGGCCGCGACTAGGCGCCGACATTCACTGAATCGAAAAAGGCCGGCGTCATCGCCGGCCTTTTTGTTTTTGGGCTCAGATGTCATCCCGGACGGCGAGCAAGCGAAGCTGCGATGCCGATCCGGGATCCATGTTCCCCTGTGTGGCAGGGATACGTGGGTCCCGGCTCGCGCGGTTTGCTGCGCAAACTCGCTTGGCCGGGATGACAGCCGAGTGTGTTGCTCAGGCGCTATTTCTTCACCAGCGGGCAGCGCGATTCCGAGAGCGGCGTGAAGGCTTCTTCCGCCGGGATCGTGGTAACGAGCTTGTAATAGTCGAAGCGGCCGGACGACTCGGACGGCTTCTTCACCTCGACCAGATACATGTCGTGCACCATGCGGCCATCCTCGCGGATGCGGCCGTTGTTGGTAAAAGCGTCCTTGATCGGCGTCTCCTTCATGATCTTCATGACGGGCGCCGCATCCGCCGTGCCGGCTTTCTCCACCGCCTTGAGATAGTGCAGCACCGACGAATAGACCCCGGCCTGCGCGCTGGTCGGCGCGCGCTTCACGCGCTCGGAGAACTTTTTGACGAAGGCTTTGCTCTCGTCGTCGCGGTCGGCGAGGAAGCTTTCGGTCAGCAATAGGCCTTGCGCGGTTTCGAGGCCGAGGCTGTCGATGTCCGAGATGAAGGCGAGGAGGGCGGCGGGCTTCTGGCCGGCTTTGACGAGACCGAATTCGACCATCTGCTTGATGCCGTTGATCGTGTCGGCGCCCGCATTGGCGAAGCCGACGACTTTCGCCTTCGACGCCTGCGCTTGTAGGATGAACGACGACAGATCGTTGGTGTTGAGCGGGTGGCGAACTGCACCGAGCACCTTGCCGCCGCTCGCCTTCACGAAGTTCGTCGCCTCGCGTTCGAGATCGTGGCCGAAGGCATAATCGGCAACGACGAGGAACCACGAGTCGCCGCCCTGCTTGGTGAGGCCGGCCGCGGTGCCTTTCGAGAGCGCGTAGTTGTCGAAGACGTAGTGCACCGTGTAGGGGCCGCAGGCTTCGTTGGTGAGCCGCGTCGAGCCTGGGCCGTTGAAGACGATGATCTTGTTACGCGCGCGGGCGATCTCGCTGGCGGCGAGCGCGGTCGCGGAGGCCGCGACATCGAGGATCGCTTCGACGCCCTGGTTGTCGAACCATTCGCGCGCGGTCGCGGCGGCGATGTCTGCTTTGTTTTGATGATCGACGATCAGCACCTCGATCGGGCGGCCGAGCACTTTGCCGCCGAATTCCTGTACGGCCATGCGGGCGGCCGTTGCGCTGCCTTCACCCGTGATGTCGGCGTATGGCCCGGACATATCGAGGATCAGGCCGATTTTGTAAGGTTGTTGGGCGTGCGCGGTTGCGAGGCTCAGCGCGAGTGCCGCGATAGCGAGAAATGACCGCTTCATCGATCCCTCCCATTTTTCTTGTTGGGCGCTTGGCGCGCCTTGTTCGGACTAAAGACGACGCGCCGATGTCGCGCAAGCGGGCGCGGTCTGCGGCGCGGAACGGCCTTCGTTTTTTGCGCCTAGGCAGCGCCTTTCTTCGGCGGGGCGTAGGATTGGCCCTTGAGCGCCTCTTCGACAAATTCGAGGCGATCCTGGCCGAAGAACATCTCATCGCCGACGAAGAATGTCGGCGCGCCGAAGATGCCCCGCTCGGCGGCCGCGCCGGTGTAGAGTTTCAGCTTATCCTTCACGGCGTCCTCGGCGGAGCGTTTCGCGATATGCGCCGGATCGAGGCCGCCCGCCGTGAAGACTTCCGCGATCGTAGCGTCGTCCGCCATGTTCTTGCGGTCGGCCCACATCGCGTTGAAGCAAACGTCCATGTATTTCGGCAGGAAGCCTTCTTCCTCGGCGACGACAGCGCCGCGCATCATCTTGATCGTGTTGACGGGGAAGTGCGGGTTCATGCGGAACGGCACTTTGTATTTCGCGATGAAGCGCGCCATGTCGGTGCGGATATACGGCACCTTGAACGTTGCGTTCATCGGCGACACGTTGCCGGTCGCTTGAAAGACGCCGCCAAGCAGCATGATCTTCGGCACCAGCGTTGCGCCTGTGCGGGCGATGATCTCGGGCAAGCGGATATGCGCGATGTGCGCGTTCGGGCTGCCGAAGTCGAAGTAGAATTCCACCGTGCTCATGTTTCCTCCGGTCACCACTTTTCCATCCACGGACGCACGTCGAGTTCGTGCGTCCAGGCGGAGCGGTGTTGTGAATGCAGGGTCCAGTAGTTTTCCGCGATCGCGTCTGGATCGAGAATGCCGTCGTCCGGTAAGAGCGCGGCGCGCTCCGGGAAGTTGTCGCGGATGAAGGCCGTGTTGATGCCGCCGTCGACCACGATATGCGCGACGTGAACGCCTTCGGGGCCAAGCTCGCGCGCCATCGACTGCGCAAGCGCGCGGAGCGCATGTTTGGCGCCCGAGAAGGCCGAGAAACCTGCGCCGCCGCGCACGCTCGCTGTCGCGCCGGTGAAGAGGATCGTGCCGCGCTTGCGCGGGACCATGACGCGGGCGGCTTCGCGGCCGGTGAGGAAGCCGGCGAAGCACGCCATCTCCCAAACTTTGAAATAGACGCGCGCCGTCGTCTCGCGAATGCCGAAGCGGACGTTGGCGCCGATGTTGAACACAGCAACTTCGAGCGGGCCGACTTCACTCTCGATCTGGTCGACGAGCGCGATCATCGCGTCTTCCTTGCGCGCATCGACGCCGAACGCGCGCGCCTTGCCGCCGGCTTTCGTGATCTCGGCGACCAACGGCTCAAGCTTGTCGGCGGTGCGGCGAACGACGCAGGCCGTGAAGCCTTCGCGGGCGAAGCGCCGCGCGATTGCGCCACCTGTCGCATCGCCTGCGCCGATGATGAGCGCTGCCTTCTCGGCCATGCTTGTCCTCCCGCGAACCGTTGTGCAGAGCTTAAGGGGGAAGCCGACAGCAAGGAAAGAGCTTGTTCGGCGCGCACGCGTTAGTTCCGAAATGTGACTCTGTGCTTGCCAGTGCTGACGACGAGGCAGACACTGAGACCTCAACAAAATTCCGGGAGGCCCTGATGGCAAAAGCCAAAACGCGCAAGGTCGCGAAAGCCGCAAGGAGCACCGCGCGCAAAGTATCGGCTCGCAAACCTGCCGCGCGCAAAACGACCGCTCGTAAGGCTCCGGCGCGGAAGGCTCCGGCTCGCAAAAGCGCGGCGCGTAAGCCCGCCGCGAAGAAAGCCGCGAAGCCGCGCACACGCGCCGCATTGGCGAAACGCCCGCCGCAGACATTCGTCGCCAGCCATCTCGGCGCGCATTCGTTCGTCGAAGGGCTGCGCAGCTACGCGCGCTATCGCGAACTCGGGATCGCGGCGGCGACGCACGGTCTCGCGCAAGCCCATGTCGTGCAGTTCATACCGCCGTGCCGCCCGGAGGAAGTCTCCAAGCTGCATTTCCACGACGTCGACTTTCAGATGGTCTACGTGCTGAAGGGCTGGATCAAATCCGAATTCGCCGGCGAGGGCGCGCATGTGATGCGCGAGGGATCGTGCTGGATTCAGCCGCCGAAAGTGAAGCACAAGGTGCTCGACTATTCGGACGACTGCGAAGTGCTCGAGATTATTCTGCCGGCCGATTTCGATACGGTCGAACTCGAGAAGTGATCAGGCCGGCGTGACGCCGAATTCCTTGCGGAAGCGCTCGACATAAGCCGACCAGACTTCCGGATTCTGGATGCGCGGCGCACGGCCGCCATCGAGCGCCAGCAGCATCTGATCGGCCGCGATCTGGCCCATGTTGACGCGGGCTTCGTGCGTGACGCCTGCGGTGTGCGGCGTCACGATCACAGTGTCGAAAGCCATCAGCGGGTGATCGTGGGGCGGCGGCTCGTCGACCCAAACGTCGAGACCGGCGCCCGCGATCTTCTTAGCCTTCAACACATCCACGAGTGCGGCTTCGTCATGAATGCCGCCGCGCGCCGTCGTGATGAAGTAAGCATCCGGCTTCATCAGCGCGTATTGCGGCGCGCCGATCATGTTCGCGGTCTCTTCGTTGTATGGACAATGCACCGACACGAAATCAGACTCGCGCATAAGCTGGTCGAGTTCGACCTTCTCGGCGCCGTGCGCGGCGATCTGCGCGGTCGTGAGATACGGATCGTAAGCGAGGACGCGCATGCGGAACAGGCCGCGACAAAGCTCCGCGGTGCGTGTGCCGACGTTGCCGAGACCGACGATGCCGATCGTCTTGCCGATGATGTCGTGACCCATGAAAGCGTTGCGGCTGATGCCGTTCTGACGGCGCATGTAGCGATCGGTTTCGACGAAGCGCTTCGAGAGCGCGAGCATCATGCCGAGCGCGTGCTCGGCGACGGCTTCGCGATTGCCGCCGGTCTGCGCGACGACGAGGATGCCGGCCTTCGTGCAGGCCTTGGCGTCGACGGTGTCGAAGCCGGCACCGTTCGACGACACGATGAGAAGATGCGGCGCCTGTTCGATCAGGCTCTGCGTCACATGCAGATGCGGCACGAGTTCCTGGCGCGATGCGCCGACCTGATACGCATGCGCGCCGGCGAGAACGCGCGAGATCTCGACCTTATCGCTCTGGTGCGTTAGCGCATCGAGCGTCACGTCTTGGCGCGCTCCCAAGACCTCCAGAAACCGGTTCGACCGGTGCGGTTCGACATAAAACACACGCTTGCTATTCGGGACCATGGACGTAACCGCGGGCTGGACGACAGGGAGGCGAGCGCGCCAGAATGGCCGCTCAGGCCGGCCCGAGATCGGCCAATTCCGAACGCTTGTCAATGAAGCCGCCCATGCAGATTTCATCCACCGGAACGCAAAGCCAGACGTGGCATGCGATCGTCGCCGAAACGCTCAAAGCGAACGATGTGCGGCTCGTCGTCTACGTGCCGGACAATGTGCTCAAGCCGCTGATCATCGATCTCGAAGCGGATCCGTTCTTCACGATTTTTCCGGCGGCGCGGGAAGAGGAGGCGGTCGGCATCGTCTCGGGCGCGGCGATGGGCGGCATGCGCGGCATCGTGCTGATGCAGACCTCCGGCTTTGCGACGCTCGCGAATACGCTCGCGTCGCTGCCGGTGCCGTTCAACATTCCGGTGCTGATGATGGTGTCGGAGCGCGGCACGCTCGGGGAATTCAATCGCGGGCAGGCGCTGGTCGCGAAAACGATGCGGCCGATCCTCGATGCAATGGCGATGCAGCACCACACGATCGCGCGGCTTGACGAATGCCGCGAGATCACCGAGCGCACGATCCGCCAAGCGGTGGCGACGCGCTCGCCCACATGTCTCATTCTCTCGCCGTTGCTGACCGGCGGCAAAAAGTTTGCGGGGTAGTCATGGCGGAGTCTGCTTCAAGGCTTGGTGACAACAGGATGAATCGCAGCGACTTGACGCGGCGGCTGGTCGCGCGGCTCGGCGACGAAGCTGTGATCGGCGGCATCGGCAATACGAATTTCGATCTCTATTGCGCGGGTCAGCGTCCGCAGAATTTTTACATGCTCGGCAGCATGGGGCTCGCGATCCCGATCGCGTTCGGTGTCGCGCTGGCGCAGCCGCAGCGTCGCGCAATCGCGCTCGAAGGTGACGGCTCGTTGCTGATGCAGCTCGGCGTGCTGGCGACCATTGCGGCGCAGAAGCCGAAAAATCTCATCGCGGTCGTGATGGACAACGGTGCGTTTCAGGTCACCGGTGGTCAGCCGACGGTCGCGGTTGCGGCGGGCGCGGATTATGTCGCGATCGCGCAGGCGTGTGGTTTGAAGCAGAGTGCATGGGCGGAGGACGAGGCGAGCTTCGAAGCGATGATCG
This sequence comes from Variibacter gotjawalensis, assembly GCF_002355335.1. Taxonomy (GTDB): domain Bacteria; phylum Pseudomonadota; class Alphaproteobacteria; order Rhizobiales; family Xanthobacteraceae; genus Variibacter; species Variibacter gotjawalensis. The sequence goes on along the minus strand of NZ_AP014946.1, from coordinate 4,207,116 downwards.
ATCGCGCGCTGAAGGAAGACGGCCCGTGGTTCATCGCAGTGCGTATCGACGATAAACCCGCCGCCGGCTACACGGACCGCGATCCCGCGCGCATCACGGACCGGTTCATGCAGGGGTTGGGGACGCGGAGCTAGCACAGAGTTCGGCGTCGACGTTGTCGTCCCCTCCCTCCCGCGAGCGAAGCGAGTGGTGGGGAGGGACAGGGTGGGGGGCTTTTTCTCAAGCTCACAGCACCCCCACCCCCGACCCCTCCCCACGCTTTGCGGGGGAGGGGAGCGCAAGCGCTGCGGCTCCCAATTCAATATTTCAAGCCGGTCCTGAACACCTCGAAGGCGTAGAAATAAAGTTCGGCATCGAGCGCGCGCTGGATGTTGCCGGCCTTGCGGAAGCCGTGCTGCTCGCCCGCGAAGAGGAAGTAACCGACCGCGTTGCCCTTGGCGCGCAGCGCGTCGACCATCATCTCGGTCTGGTTCGGCGGCACGACCATGTCTTCGTCGCCTTGGAAAAAGATCACCGGCTTGTCGAGTTTGTCGACGTGATGGATCGGCGAGCGCTCGCGATAGAGCGCGGCTTCCTGCGGGTAAGGCCCGATGAGCCAATCCATGTAGCGGGACTCGAATTTGTGTGTGTCGGCCGCTAGCGCAGCCGCATCGCTGACGCCGTAATGGCTGCCGCCGCCTTGGAAGAAATCGCGGAAGGCAAGCGCCGCGAGCGTCGTATAGCCGCCCGCGCTGCCGCCCGTGATGACGCACCGCCCACCGTCGACGCGGCCTTGCGCGGCGAGGTACTTCGCGCCGTTGACGCAGTCGTCGACATCGACGACGCCCCACGAGAGATGCAGCCGGTCGCGATAGGCGCGGCCGAAGCCGGTGGAGCCGCCGTAATTCACGTCGAGCACAGCGATGCCGCGACTCGTCCAGTATTGAATGCCGAGCGACAGTGCGCTCTGCGCCGCCGATGTCGGACCGCCGTGCACCATCACGACGAGCGGCGGCTGCTCGCCGGCCGGCGCTTCGTATTCGGCATTCTTCGGCGGATAGAAAAGCGCGAAAGCGGCGAGGCCGTTCTCGGTCGGGTATTCGATGGGTTCGGCCATCGAGAGACATGCGGCGATCTGCGGCCGATCGGCGAGCTCGGTCGCTTTCGCGAGCACCGTGTGTTCGCCGCTTGCGAGTTCGAGGCGAACGAAACTCACGGGTTTGTCGGACGCGCCGGCGCGGAAGACGACCGTATTTTGGTTGGCGCGGATCGAACCGAAGGCGGAGTAGGGCAGCGCGATCGGCGCAAGCGTGCCGCCGGCGAGGTCGAGAGTCGCGAGTTTGCCGAGGCCGCCTTCGCTGTAGGTGCAGACGATGCGCTGCGCATCGACGAAGGCGTAAGTCGAGAGGCCGAACACCCACTGCGGCAAGCCGAATTCGGTGTCCTTCGGGCAAATCGCGCGCGTCTTCGCTGTCGCGAGATCGTAGGTGTAGAAGTTCCACCAACCGCTCTTGTCGGAGACGAAGAGTACGCCGGAGCCGTCCGGCAGCCATTCGGGCTGGAAGATCGACTCCGCGACGCCGCCCGCGATGGTGCGTGGTTCGCCCTGCGGCGCGCCGCTCGCGTCGAGCGCGACGCTTTCCAACGTCGTGCCGTTCCACGGCATGTTGGGATGATCCCACCACAGATAGACGAGATGTTCTCCGTCCGGCGAGAGTTTCGGCGATGCGTAGAAATCGTGTCCGCGAGCGATGATGCGCGGCGCGGATGGCGCGTTCGCGAGATCGACCGCGACGATGTAATTCTCCGGATGCGCGTTGCCGGCGGTGTGATCCTCGCCGACGCCGATCCACAGATTGCGCTTGCGATCGATAATGCCGTCGGCGAAGCGCCAACCTTTGCCTTTCTCGGCGGGCGCGGGCGTCAGCGCTTCGGGCTTCGCGTTGCCTTTCTGCCGATACAAAACTCCATCGGAGAAATTCGAGAAGTAGATGACGCCGTTGTCGACCGTCCACGCGCCGCCGCCGTATTCGTGCACGCGCGTGCGCGCGCTGAACGGCTTCTGCGTCACGTCGATGCGCGCGTCGCCGTCAACGCGGACGATGACGTTGCGGCCTTGTTCTTGCGGGCGGCCTTCGACCCAATAGACGGCGTCACCATCGAGGCGGATTTCGTTGAGGCCGATCGAACCCGCGACGATGAGGTCGGAAGTGATCGGCGAATTCCAGGAACCATAGGGAGCTTTGATCATGCGGCATTGTCGCAAGGGTCGCGCGCGCCTGCAATGCGGCCCGCATCGTAGACAAGAGCTCAAGTTTGGGGGATCGTTTCGCAAAAATAAGGGAGGATCCCATGCTGCACCGTCGCCGCTTGCTCGGTCTTGCAGGCGCAACGCTGGCGATGCCGGCGATCACGCGTTCGGCTTTTGCGCAGGCTTATCCGGCGCGCCCGGTGAAATGGGTCGTCGGCTTTGCACCGGGCGGCATCACCGACATGACGGCGCGGCTGATCGCGCAGCGTCTCGCCGAGCGATTGGGACAGGCATTCGTCATCGAGAATCGTGCGGGGGCGGGCGGCAACGTCGGTACCGAGTCGGTCGCGCGCGCGGAGCCGGACGGATACACGCTGCTGCAAACCACAACGACGAATGCGATCAACGCGGCGCTCTACAAGAATCTGCCGTTCGATACGATGCGCGATCTTGCGCCCGTCGCCGGCATCATGCGCGCCCCGGGGCTGTTGGTCGTGGCCAATTCGGTGCCGGCGAAAACAGTCGGCGAGCTTGTCGCTTACGCGAAGAAAAATCCCGGCAAACTTTCGATCGGCACCGGCGGCAACGGTTCGTCGCAACATGCGTATGGCGAATTGTTCAAGATGCTGGCCGGCATCGAGATGCTGGTCGTGCCGTTCCGCGGCGGCGCGCCGGCGATTGCGGCACTCATGGGCGGGCAGATCGATGTCGTCATCGGGCCTGCCGCCGAAGCGATGGAGCTTGCCGCCGCCGGCAAGATCCGCGCGCTCGGTGTGACGTCGAAAGAGCGCATTGCCTCGATGCCGGATGTTCCGCCGATTTCCGACGAGTTGCCGGGCTACGAGACTGGTGGATGGCATGGCGTGTGTACGACGGCGAAAACGCCGCCGGCCGTGATCGAGATTTTATCGCGCGGAGTCATGGCGGCGGTCGCCGAGCCGAAGATCGTAGAGCGGATCACGCAGATGGCAGGAACGCCGATGCCGTTGGATGCGGCCGGCTTCCGCCAGTTCATGACGGACGAGATCGAGAAGTGGGAAAAGGTGGTGAAGTTCGCCGGGATGCGAGCGGAGTGATCTGCAAGCAGCGCTGCCGACAAACCAAGCACAGATCATCGCGATCGTCATGGCCCGGCTTGTCCGGGCCATCCACGACCTACTATTCTATCATGCAACAAAGACGTGGATGGCCCGCATGAAGCGGGCCATGACGCAGGGGTAACGTGGGCTAATTCAAGCTTAGAAAACGTGTCCACGTTTCAAGAACGTGCGCTAGTGGAACCGCAGAGAACTAATGCTCGGAGCCGGACGTTTCGTTCGCGGCGTAGCCCCACAGCAGCGAGGGCGGCAGCGCGATCTTGACCTCGGAGCCGACCGGGTAACGCACCTCGGTGCCGAGTTCGAGCGCTTCGAGTTTGCCGCCGAAGACAGCGAGATCGTAGACAGTCTGCGTGCCATGGTAGCGGCAGTCGGCGACCTTTGCGGTGAAGATGTTGGTGTCACCGCCGCCGCCGAGACGAATAGCCTCCGGGCGCAGCGCGATCTTGACGGGCGAGCCGGTTTGCAGCGCGGCGGGTAGCGTCGCGCGCAAGCGCTCGCCGGATTTGGTCTCGACGAGCCCTTCGTTGCCGGAGCGCTCTATGACTTTGCCGTCGATTTGGTTCGACGCGCCGGTGAAGTTCGCCACGAACAAATCGGCGGGCGTGTTGTAGATGTCCTGCGGGCTCGCGAGCTGCAGCATCTTGCCGTCGCGCATGACGCCGATGCGATCGCCGAGAACGACGGCTTCGGCCTGATCGTGCGTGACGTAAATCGCCGTGACGTTGGTCTGCTTGATGATGCGGCGCAGATCGTCGCGCAGGCGCAAGCGAAGTTTCGCGTCGAGGTTCGAGAGCGGCTCGTCGAGCAGCAGCAGGCGCGGCTGATAGACGAGGCTGCGGGCGAGCGCGACGCGCTGCATCTGCCCGCCGGACAATGCAACGACCGGACGCTCGGAATATTCGGAGAGGCCGACGATCGCGAGCGCTTCGTCGACCTTCTTGTTGGTCTCACCGCGCGGTGTCTTGCGGTGCTTAAGCGGGAAGGCAACGTTCTGACGCACCGTCATATGCGGCCACACGGCGTAAGATTGAAACACCATGCCGATGTTGCGATGACGCGGCGGCATCAAGATGCCGCGTTCCGGTGCGGAGACGACATCCTTGCCAATCGAAATGATGCCCTCGGTCGGATGTTCAAGGCCTGCAACGCAGCGCAATGTCGTCGTCTTGCCGCAGCCGGACGGGCCGAGCAGCACGACGATTTCGCCGGCCGCGACCTTGAAGCTCACGTCGTCGATCGCCGGACGGCCGACCGAGAAGACTTTGCGCAGACGCTCGACTTTGAGTTCTTCGGACATTTGTTTTCGTCTCGTTCTGCTGGTCATCCCGGCCGAACATCACCGCGCTTGCGCGGTGGGTGAGGGCCGGGATCCATAAGCCCTGCGTCCAACTTAGTTCTGTGAGTATGGATCCCGGACAGCCGCATCTCGCTGCGCGAGACTTGCGGCTTCCGGGATGACCACCTCACTGGCGGTAGTTGTAGGTCTTGTTCCACTCTTCGACCCAAGCGTCGCGGTTCTTCGCGTAGCGGCCGAAATCCGGCACCCACAGCTTCACCTTGGCGGGATCGAAGCCCGGCGGATTGACCGGCATCTTCTTGAGGCCCGTGAGGTTGCCTTGCTCCTTGATCATGAAGGTCTGCGCTTCTTCCGAGAGCAGCCAGTTCATGAACAGCTTCGCGGCATTCGGGTTCGCCGACGTCTTGGTGATGCCGGTCGCGTAGGGGTTCACCGGCACGCCTTCAGGCGGGAAGAAGATTTCAACCGGCGCGCCATCGCGCTTCTTCACGTAGATGATGTTGTAGAGCAGTGGAGCGATCGAGACTTCGCCGCGCACGACGGCGTCGGAGAGCGGGGCGCCGGACGGATAGAGCGACGGTGCCGTTGCGGCCTGCTTCTTGTGATAGTCCTCCCCAAGCACTTCACGCTCGAACATCACGCGAGTCCACGTCGTGCCGCCGGACGGCGCGATGACTTGGCCGATCTGCTTGTTGTTGTATTCGGGCTTGGTAAGATCCATCCAGGACTTCGGCGGATTCTTCGTCAGCTCGGTGTTGTAAGAGATCGCCCAGCCGAGCGTCGAGCGCGGCCAGAATTTCGGCGAGACGAGAAGGTCCTCGCGATAATCCTTCGCGTTCGGCGGTGCGTAATCCTGGAAGAGGTCCTCGATCGTCAGCATCAAGCCGCGATCCGAGTGATTGACGACGTCGGCGAGCAGCTTGCCGGCGGACGCTTCGGTGCGAATGCGGGTGATGAGCTGGCCGCCCGGCGCGCGCACCATTTCGACGCGCACGAACGGGAAGCGCTTGTTGAACTGCTTGATGACTTCCTGCTCGGTCTCGATGAAGTCAGCCGTGTAGTAAACGAGACGGCCTTCCTTCTTCGCGCCCTCGATGATCTCGTTCGATCCGAATTGCGCTTGAGCGGATGCTGAGGTCGGTGCGAGCGAGGCGACGGCGGGCAGCGAGGCTGCGCCGGCGATCACTTTCAGCGCGCTACGGCGATCGATGTGTTTTTTCATGTGAGACTCCCTCTTGTCGTTTCTTTGTTCGTTCGAATTTTATCCGGCGCGGCCCATGCTGCCGCCGCTGGCACCGCCACGCGAGAGCAGGTTGGCAACGCCGACGAGTACGGCGAGTAGAATGATCTGCACGATGCTGAAAGCGGCCGTGATGCCGACGTTGCCGCCCTCGTAGTAGTCGAGCAGCAGCACCGCCATGACCATCGTCTGGCTCGTGTAGAGGAACAGCGACGATCCGAGTTCGCGGATCGCCAGGATGAAGAGCAGCGTCATCGCGGCGATGACGCCGGGACGCGCGAGCGGCAGCACGATGGTGCGGATGGTGCCCATGAGGCTCTTGCCGCAGATCCAAGCGGCTTCTTCAAGTTCGCGATGGATCTGCATCAGCGACGTCGAGAGCGCTTTGACGGTGTCCGGCATGAAGCGCGCGATGAAGGCGAGCGCGAGAATCCACATCGTGCCGTAGAGGCCGCCCGGCAGGCCGATCCACGCCCAGAGATACGCGACACCGACGACGAGGCCCGGGATCGCGACCGGCAGCGTCGAGATCATGTCGATCATCCGGCGGCCCGGCATCTGCGTGCGGTTGATCGTGTAGCCGATCGCGAACGCGAGCGCGCCGCCGATAATCGCGGTCGTGAAGCCGACCTCCATCGTGTTGATGAGGGAGCGCATCGTAAGCGGATTTTCGAACAGCTTCTCGTAGTGGATCAGCGAATATTGCTTCCAGTTGATGAGCGCCTGGAAGTCGCGGATGAAGAGGAAGCGGCGCAGCGATGCGATGACGAGCGCCAGCATCGGCAGGATCACGACGACGAAGAGATAGAGGATCGCGAGGCCGAGCGTGAGGAAACGCCACGGCCCGAGATTGAGCGCGCGCGGGCGAAACGCCTTGCCGGCGACCGTCGTATAGCTGCGGCCGGAGAGCACCTTCTGCTGAAGCCAAACGAGGAAGCCGGTCACGACCATCAGTATGATCGCGACGGCGGCGGCGGTGGAATAAAGCGGCGGCGACCAATTAGTGAGCTTGAAGATGTAGGTCGTCAGCACCGGGATATCGGCCGGCGTGCCGAGTACGGCCGGAATGCCGTAAATGCCGAGCATCACGATGAACGACAGCAGCATGCCGGAGATGATCGCCGGCATGATGAGCGGGAAGGTGACGGTGAAGAGCGTCGAGAAGGCGCTGGCGCCGGAGACTTCGGCGGCTTCTTCGAGTGCCGGGTCCATGTTCCGCAGCGCCGATGCCGTGAACATGTAGACGTAAGGGGCGTAGTAGATGCCGAAGATGACGATGAGGCCCGTCATCGAATAGACGTTGAAGCGGAACGGAATGCCCATCCCGTTCATGATCGTGTTCAAGAGGCCGGTCTTCGGCGACGCAAGGATCGCCCAGGCGACACCGCCGACGAGCGGCGGCACGAACAGCGGCAGCATGCTGGCGGCGGCGATGAGGCGCTTGCACGGCGTGTTGGTGCGAACGACGATCCACGAGAAAGTGAGGCCGATAACGACCGCGAGTGCGGTGCCGCCGCCGCAGGCGATCAGCGAGTTGGCGAGCGCGGCGTGAACGTTCGGATTGCTGAGGACCTCGACGAAATTCTTGGCCGAGACGGTGAAATTCGCGAAGCCGTCAACGACCGGATTTGCGTTGGTGACCGCGCCGAGCAACAGCATCGTGACGGGGTAGAGCACCAGGAAGGTGAGGATCGCGAGAAGGCTGCCCGACCATAGCCAGCGCAACGCCGTGCGCGTTCGCTGAGCACGGACGGCATCGCGATTGACTGTCGTAGATTGGGACGGCTCGACGCCAAGTGCATCGACGGCCATGTTTCCCCCGTGGGTGTCGCGCTCTAACGCGTTATGTTTGTTGGCGCCATGCGTAACACACAACGCATAGAGCGTGCACCCCGCCTCGCGAAAATGTCATGTGAAAGGATAATTTCGCCGCCGCGTTGGTGGTCTGCAGCCTTGCGGCATTGCGAAAACCTGCGGGTGTGCGCCTAATAGACGCAACGAGAATAGGAGACGCCGCGATGGCCGCAGCCGAATTGATCACAAAAGATGCACGCAGTGTCGTCGCCATGTTGCGGCGCGGGGACATCACGCCGCACGATCTGCTGGCTGCTCTCGAGGCGCGCATCGCTGAGGTCGATCCTGCCGTCAACGCTTTGCCGACATTGTGTTTCGAGCGTGCGCGGGCGCATGCGGACCGTCTGATGAAACTTCCGGCGGCGGAGCGCGGCATATTGGCCGGGCTGCCGGTGCCGATCAAAGACTTGACCGAGGTCGAAGGCGTGCTGACGACGCACGGTTCGCCGATCTTCGCGAAGAACATTCCGGCGAAGTCGAACATTCTGGTCGAACGTTTGGAAGAGAATGGCGGCGTCGTTTATGCCAAATCGAACACGCCGGAATTTGGTGCGGGCGCAAACACCTTCAACGAAGTTTTCGGCGCGACGCTCAATCCCTGGAACACGTCACGCTCGGCGGCCGGTTCGTCCGGCGGTGCCGCGGCGGCGCTGGCGAGCGGTACCGCGTGGCTCGCGCACGGCTCCGACATGGGTGGCTCGCTGCGCAATCCGGCTTCGTTTTGCGGCGTCGTCGGGCTGCGGCCGTCGATCGGGCGCGTCGCCCACACGCCGGGTGTTCAGGTCGACGGAACGCTCGGTGTCGAAGGCCCGATGGCACGCAACGTCGAGGATCTCGCACTGCTGCTCGACGCAATGGCGGGCGAGCATGCGGGTGACCCGCTCTCGCTGCCGACGGTCGAGGGGCAATTCCTGAAGGCCGCGCAATCCGGCTGGAAACCGAAACGCGTTGCCTATTCGAAAGATCTCGGCATCACGCCGGTCGACCCCGAAGTTGCCAAGATCACACGGGCTGCAGCGCAGAAACTGGCGGGCGAGGGCGTGATCGTTGAGGAGGCGCATCCGGATTTGTCGGAAGCTCACGAGTGTTTTCAGACGCTGCGCGCATTGTCGTTCGCAACTGGACGCGCAAAGTTGATGCGTGAACATCGCGATCTGCTCAAGCCGGAAGTCATCTGGAATATCGAGAAGGGGCTCGCGCTGACGATCGACGAGATCAGCAAGGCGCAAGCGCAGCGCGTCACGCTGATGAACCGTATGCGCGACTTTTTCGAGAAATACGACTTGCTGCTTTGTCCGTCGACGATCGTCGCGGCGTTCCCGATCGAAGAGCGCTATCTCGCCCGATGCGCCGGCGTCGAGTTCGAGACTTATATCGATTGGCTTGCGATCGTTTATGCGGCAACGCTCGCGTGCTGCCCGGCGCTATCGATCCCGTGCGGCTTCACGAGCGAAGGATTGCCGGTCGGCCTGCAGATTATTGCACCGAATCGCGGCGAAGTTCGCGCTCTTGCTGGCGGGACGTTCGCCGAGAATGTGCTTGGTCTCGGCGCATTGACGCCGATCGTCCCCCGCGCGCCGGCGTCTCAGCAGCGGCAGGCGGGCTAGCGGCGCCGGAGTCACGCCGGGACGATCGTACGTCGCGGCGTTTCTCCTCGCGGGCCTTGCGTTCTTCGGCACGGGCCGCGCGCGCATTGGCGCGATCCTCACGCCGTGAATCGCGGCGCGAATGCCGGCCGCTCCGCTGCGTGCCGGGCGGCAGTTCCGGCGTCAGCGTTTTTTCTTGAGCCGTGACACCCGTGCTAGCAGTCGCTTCGCCGCTCGCGGCGGCAACGCGCGGCCACGTCGGCATCGACGGCGCCCGCGCGATGGCGGGTGTGTCGGCGCCATAGATGTTCCAGCGGCACAGCGAACTGTTGCTGCGGCGAACCGTCAGGTCGACGTGCACGTGGTTTTCATGAAAGCCGTCGGAACCCGGCCCGAGCACGGTCGAGAAGCGCTCGCAGGCGGTTTCGCGCCAGCGCGTGCGCAGTGCTTTCGGCACGCTCGAACTGGTCGGCTCCAGCTCGGTGCCGTCGGCGAGTTTAAAAGCGCGGACGTCCATCGCCATGCCGAGGCCGTGCTGCGAGAGACGCGCGCCGCGAATGTTGTTGCGCGCGCGGCAGTGATACGACGCTGCGACCATCACGCTCCGCAGCGGCGAGCCGCTCTCCAGGCTCGGCGCGATGTCGTCGCGCATCCAACGGACGACGGCTTCGGCGACGCCGCAGCGCAATTGCGCGTGCGGCTTGAATTCGATGATGCGGCCGTTGCGCGTCTTGATGCCTTCGACGCTCACCGCATCCGGGACGCCGCAGGAGCCGGGACCCTGGATCGCCGGGATGTCGCTGATGACCGCGACTTGGTTGAGACGCTTCACGCAGTCCGCTTCGTTCACGCTGGTCGCCGTCTCGGCGTCGATCGGCGGCGCGCGGTCGAGCGGCGGGCGGGTCGGTTCGACCTGCTGACGTGTCGGCGGCAATGCTTCCGGTGCGGCGCGAGCGGGTGCTGCTGCCGATGGCGAGCCCGGCCATTGCGGCTCCGGGACGCGGATCATCGACATCGTGGTTCCGCGCTCTGCCGGCGCGGCCGGCATCACGTTCGCCTTCGCGCGGCCATTGCCGGGGCGGGGGCGCGGGAACGGCGCCGTCGACGGCAGCATCGCGGACTTTGCTTCCGGCTTGCCGCGATTGCTGCGGCGCGCATCGGCGGTTCCGGTCAGCGCCGCGAGCACGACAGCGAGCGCCGTTAGGGCCAGCAGCCCTGCGGCCGCATTTTGCCTGCCAAACGAGCGCGTTACCCGCTTGCTTCGGCGCGCCACCGCAGTAAAACCGTCAGTAAGAAGCTTACCGATTGTGACTGTCGGAGCGTTTTGGGAGAAAACGATATGCAAGGTTTGATGCAAGACTGGCCGCTGTTGTGCCATCGCATTATCGATCACGCGGCGATTCAGCATGGCAACCGCGAAGTCGTGTCGCGCTCCGTCGAAGGGCCCATCCATCGCACGACATATGCCGAAGTGCGGACACGAGCGTTGAAGGTTGCGCAACGGCTACAGCAAGAAGGCATCAAAGAAGGCGACCGAGTTGGGACGCTGGCCTGGAACACATGGCGGCATCTCGAATCATGGTACGGTATCACGGGCGTTGGAGCTGTCTATCACACAGTGAATCCGCGCCTTTTTGCCGAACAGATCATCTACATCGTCAATCACGCCGAGGATAAGCTTATGTTCCTCGACCTGACGTTTGTGCCGTTGATGGAGAAGCTGCAGGCCGAGCTCAAGACTGTCGAAAAATACGTCATTTTCACGGACGCGGCTCACATGCCGCAAACTGCGCTGAAAAACGCAGTGCCGTATGAGGAGTGGCTCAACGAAGCGGACGGCGATTTCGAGTGGGTCACGGTCGACGAAAACGCGGCTTGCGGCATGTGCTACACGTCCGGCACCACCGGTAATCCGAAGGGCGTTGTCTACTCGCACCGCTCGAACGTCATTCACTCGATGTCCGCGATTGCGCCGGATGCGTTCGATCTCTCGGTGCGCGACTCGATCATGCCGGTGGTCCCGTTTTTCCACGCGAATGGCTGGTCGATCGCATTCTCGGCGCCGATGTCCGGCTGCAAGCTCGTGCTGCCGGGCATGAAGCTCGACGGCGAGTCGATCTACAATCTGCTCGAAGGCGAGAAAGTGACGATGACGGCGGCGGTGCCGACGATCTGGCTCATGCTGCTTGCGCATATGGAGACGAACAATCTCAAGCTCTCGACGCTGCGCCGTGTGTTGATCGGCGGCTCGGCTTGCCCGCCCGCGATGATCGAGAAGTTCGAGGAAGTTTACGGCGTCGATGTCGCGCATGCCTGGGGCATGACCGAGATGAGTCCGATCGGTTCGGTCTGCTCGATCAAGCCGGACTACGGCACGTTCAGCAAGAAGGACGTGCTCGCCGTCAAGGCAAAGCAAGGTTCGTCACCGTTCGGCGTCGAGATGAAGATCGTCGACGATTCCGATAAAGATCTGCCGTGGGACGGCAAGACGTTCGGTCGCCTGAAAGTGCGCGGCGTCGCGGTCGCGAAGGGTTACTTCAAGGAAGAGGGCGGCAAGGTTCTCGACAAGGACGGCTACTTCGACACGGGCGACGTGGCGACGATCGACCCGTTCGGCACGATGCAGATCACGGATCGTTCGAAGGACGTCATCAAGTCGGGCGGCGAGTGGATCTCGTCGATCGATCTCGAAAATCTCGCGGTCGGTCACCCGAAGGTGGCGGAAGCCGCCGTCATCGGCGTCGTGCATCCGAAGTGGGACGAGCGCCCGCTGTTGATCATCGTGCCGAAGGCCGGCGAGAATCCGACGAAAGAAGAAATTCTCGGTTACATGGACGGCAAAATCGCCAAATGGTGGATGCCGGACGATGTCACATTCGTGCCTGAGATTCCGCATACGGCTACCGGCAAGATTCTCAAGACGGCGCTGCGCGATCAGTTCAAGGATTACACATTGCCGACTGCGACAGCGGCCGAATAGGTTGATCGGGGCCGGGCGTAACAGCCCGGTCTTTCTGGGGACTGCATGACGACATACGATCAGGCCGGACCGGTTGGCGGTCCGTGGAGTGGCGGAGCTTCGGGTCAACCACCTGGTGAGCCGCCCGCGCCGCCTCCACCGCCGCCACCCGCGCCAGCGATCGCACCCATGGGACGCTTCCTCGGCCGCGAGGGAGCGTTTTTTGGCATGTTGGTGCGCGGCAACATCTTCATGTTGCTCACACTCGGCATCTATCGCTTCTGGCTGACGACCGACATTCGCCGCTATCTCTGGGGAAACACCGAGATCGCCGGCGATACGTTCGAATACACCGGCACCGCGAAGGAATTGCTGATCGGCTTTCTGCTCGCGATCGTGCTGCTGCTGCCGCTCAACGCGGTCATTTATGTCGGCACGCTCGTGCCTTCGATCCTGCCTTACGCAGGCACGGTCGGCTTTCTCGGTTTCACGCTGCTCGGCCAATTCGCGTTCTACCGCGCGCGGCGCTATCGCTTGACCCGCACGGTGTATCGCGGCGTCCGTTTATTCCAGACAGGTTCGGCGGTGCGTTACGCGATCGTCGCGAGTCTGTGGGGCATCGCGATCCTGCTGACGTTCGGGCTTCTCTATCCGTGGGCGGCCGCGAACCTCGAACGCTACAAAATGCGCAACACGCATTTCGGAAACCTGAGCGGCTCGTTTACCGGATCGGGCACGAGTCTTTTCTTCCGCGGCATTCTGATTTGGTTGGTGACGCTGGCGCCTGTCGCCTTCGTCGTGATCGGCGCAATGTTTGCGATCGATTGGACGACGCTTGCCGACTTGGTCGAAGCTGACGACTTGGAAAAAGCCTTCGAGAATTTCGGCACGCGCAATCCGGCCATGGTGGCCGCGCTCGGCTTTTTTATCGGCTCTTTGGTTTGGGCAGCCGTTGTCGGCGGACTGCTCTACCCGATCTTCCGCGCCATCGCGATGCGCTGGTGGATTTCGGGCGTGCAGATCGGTCCCATCAAGGCAACGTCAAGCGTTCGTAACGGACAGGTCTACTGGGTGTACTTTCGTTACATCCTGCTGACGATGGCAATGGGTATTGCCTTCTCGGCCTTTGCCGGCATGTTCTTCGGGCTGTTCGCGAGTTTCTTCGGCGGCGCTGAAGCGTTCACGACGAAGTTCTCGCAATCGATGAGCGTGCAGATCATCGCCTATGCGGCCGGCGTCTTCGGTTACGCGATCTTCCTGCTCGCCACGTCGGTGCTTTATCAAACCGCGGTGGCGTTCCGCTTCTGGCGCTTGAGCTTTGAGACGACCGCATTTTCCGGACTTGAAGTGCTCGACAGCGTCATCGCGGCAGGCGAGAAGAGTGGCGTGTTCGGCGAAGGTCTCGCCGATGCGCTCGACGTCGGAGGCTTCTGAGGATGACGACCGGAGGCCCGGCGGTTTACTTCGACGGCAAGAGCACGCAGCGGCACAACGTGACGCTGGAGCTGACGCCGAGTTCGCTTCTGGTCGAAGCTCAGGATGGGCGGACGCTGGCGCGCTGGTCATACGGCGAACTCGAGCAGTCGTCGTCGCAAGAGGGCATCCTGCGCATCGCGCGGATGAACAGCGACTCGCTCGAGCGCATCGAAGTCCGCGACCCAGATCTTGCCAAAGCGATTGACGATCTTTCGATCCCGCTGGATCGCTCCGGCATGACGCAGCGCCGTTCGCGCCGCCGCGTCATCGTGCTGGCGATGGCTGCGGTGGCATCGCTGCTGCTCGTCGGCATCTTCGGCATCCCGGCACTCGCAACGCGGCTAGCGCCATATGTTCCGTATGCGTTCGAGAAACGCGTCGGCGAGGCGGTCAATGCTCAAGTGCGGACCGTGTTCGGGTCGAAGAAGGACGGCGCGAAGTTCGAGTGCGGCGATGCCGACGACGAAAAAGCGGGGCTCGCCGCATTGGGGCGTATGGTTGGCCGCATGGAGCAGGCCGCGCAGTTGCCGCTGCCGCTGCGTGTCCGCGTCATCCGGCAAAAGCAGGCGAACGCGATCGCGCTGCCGGGCGGATACATCTACGTCTTCCAAGGTTTGATCGATCAGGCGGAGAATGCCGACGAAGTCGCCGGCGTGCTGGCGCATGAGATCGGCCACGTTGCCAACCGCGATGGCATGCGCGCCGTGCTGCAGGCCGGCGGATTGTCGTTCCTGTTCGGCCTCGTGCTCGGCGATTTCGTCGGCGGCGGCGCCGTCATCATCGCGACGCGTGCTGTGTTGCAGCTTGCCTATTCGCGCGAGGCCGAGGCATCGGCCGATCTTTATGCGGTTCAGCTGGTCGAGAAGTCCGGCGGCGACCCGCGCGCGCTCGGTACGATCCTCAAGCGCATCGCGGGCAAGGGCGGCGATATCACGATCCTCGCCAATCATCCGGCGACGGCGGAGCGTGCGCGCACGATCGATGCCGCCGCGAAAGGAACCAACAAGGGCGAAGTGCTGTCGGCCGATGAATGGGCCGCGCTTCGAAAAATCTGCGGCGGGACATAATCGATGCGCCGCCGCAACATCCCGGTCGAACCGATGTCGCGCCTTGCGGTGTGGTCGCGTCGGCTTGTGCTGTTCGCGCTGACGGTCGCGCTTGCGGCGGTCATCCTCGTGCGCGGCGAATTCATCGAGACGTTGCCCGGCCAGTCGATTCTGATTGCATCGTTTGCGGTGGCGGGGATCGGCATCCTCTATGCGTTCGGCGCCTTCATCGTGATCTGGCGCGACGGCAATCCTGGTTTGCGCTACGCCGTAACGGCATTGATCCTCGGTTTGGCGCTGCTGGCGTATCCGGGTTTCGTCGTCGCGCGCGGCTATAAGCTGCCGAAGATCGCGGACATTTCGACCGACACCAACGATCCGCCGCGCTTCGAAGTGATCGCACGCATTCGCCCGCGTGGCGCCAACCCGGTCGAGTATCCGGGGCAGGGCGTCGCGCAGCAGCAGCGTGCGGCGTATCCGAATGTCGCAAGTTTGCGGCTCGACGTGCGGCCGCTCGAAGCATACGAAAACGCGCTCGACATTGTGAACAAGCGCAAATGGCGCGTCGTCGATTTCCGCGCGCCGACGGCGGCGCGGCGCGAGGGGCGCATCGAGGCGGTGGCGTTGACGCCCGTGATGGGCTTCCGCGACGACATCGTGATCCGTGTGCGCGGCAGCGGAACGTCGACGGTGGTCGACGTGCGTTCGGCCTCGCGCTACGGCGATCGCGATTGGGGCAGCAATGCGCGCCGCATTCGCGCGTTGCTCGATGAGATCGACGAAGAGTCGACGCCTCAGACGAGAGCGCGGTAGAGGCCTTTGATCGACGGTTCGCCGTCTGTCATCACGGCGCCGCGCGCGACCAAATCTTCGAGATGCGCGAGGACCGATAGCGCCGCGGCGCCGCGCAGACGCTGATCGAGGCCGACGTAAATCTTCTGCACCAGCGATGGGATATCGGTCGGCGTCTCAGAGAGGTTTTTCAGGATCGATGTTTCGCGCGCTTTGCGGTGCGCGACGAAATGCTTCACGTAGCGGCGCGCATCACGCACTTCGCCGCCGTGACCCGGAAGGTAAAGGTCTTCGTTGCGCTCACGCAGTTTGGCAAGCGATGCCATGTAATCCTGCATCGAGCCGTCCGGCGGCGCGACGATCGAGGTCGACCAGCCCATCACGTGATCGCCGGAGAAAAGAATGTCTGTGCCCTGCAGCGCGAAGGCCATGTGGTTCGCCGTGTGGCCCGGAGTCGCGACAGCTTCGAGCGCCCAGCCGTCACCCTTGATCACGTCGCCGTCACGAATGACGACGTCGGGTTTGAAATCCTGGTCGCCGCCGACGTCGATCGTCGTCTCGAACTCATGCAGCGGGCGCGATGCGCGGTGCGGGCCTTCGCCATAAGCCGGTACGTCGAACTTCGCCTTCACGTGACGCAAACCCGGCGAGTGGTCGCGATGCGTATGCGTGATGAAGACGTGCGTGAGCGTCTCGCCTTCGATCGCTTGCAGCACTTTTGCGACATGCTCCGGGCTGTCCGGCCCTGGATCGATGATGGCGACGTTGCCGTGGCCGAGGATGTAGGTCACGGTTCCGGTGAACGTGAACGGTCCCGGATTGGGCGCGACGATGCGGCGAATGCCTGGCAGCACTTCGTCGACAACGCCTGGCGCGAGGTTAAATTTCTTCTGAAACGGGATATCGTCACTCATTCGTCTGGCCCTCGGGTCGGAGGGGTGTAGCGCAGAATAGTGCCGCACCCAAATGCAGGGAGGAGATGGCAGCGATGAGCGAAGGACTTCGCCTTTTGGTGCTCGCCGGGGATGGAATTGGTCCGGAAATCACCCGCGCGGCGCTGAATGTTCTCGCGGCAGTCGATCGCGCGCTGGGGCTGCATCTCCATTTCGAGCATACGGAGGTCGGTTTCGCGGCGCTTGAAGCGCATGGCAGCACGTGTCCGGACGACGTGATCGTGCGGGCGCGGCTCGCGCATGGCGTGATCCTCGGCCCCGTCTCGCATCTCGAATATCCGCCGCCGGATCGCGGCGGGCGCAATCCATCCGGGGCGCTGCGCAAACAACTCGACCTCTACGCCAACATCCGGCCGGCGCGCTCCCGCGTCGGGTTTCCGCCGCGCTGCGGGCACGACGTCGATCTTGTCATCGTGCGCGAGAACACCGAGGGCTTCTACGCTGACCGCACGATGTTCTTCGGCAACGGCGAGTTCATGCCGACGCCCGATCTCGCGCTTGCGGTGCGCAAGGTGACGCGCGGCGGATCAATCCGGATCGCGGAAGCGGCTTTCGAGATCGCGATGCAGCGGCCACGCAAACGCGTCACCGCCGTGCACAAGGCGAATGTGCTGCGCGTCTCCGACGGATTGTTTCTCGAATGCGTGCGCGATGTCGCGAAGCGCTTTCCGGAGGTCGCTTACGAGGAGCGCTTGATCGATGCGATGGCGGCGCATCTGGTGCGCAATGCGAGCGAATTCGATGTCGTCGTCACGACCAACATGTTCGGCGACATTCTGTCTGACCAGGCAACAGAGATTGCCGGCAGCCTCGGCATGGCGGCGTCGCTGAATGTTGGAGCGGAGCATGCGGTGGCGCAGGCACAACACGGCTCGGCGCCGGATATCGCGGGACAGGATCGCGCCAATCCGTCGTCGCTGATCGGCTCCGCCGCGATGTTGTTCGCGTGGCTCGGCGAGAAGCGCAACGACGACCGGCTCACGCGGGCGGCCGAGATCATCGAAGCCGCGCTCGATGCCGCGATTGCGAAGCCGGAATGGCGCACGGGCGATCTCGGCGGACCTCTCGGCACGCAAGCCTTCGCGGATCGTGTCGGCGCACTGGTCGACGAACTGGCTCAGAAATCGTAGAGGCGCGCCGGATTGTCGACCAGCAGCTTGCGCTGCATCGTCTCGTCCGGAAACCACGTGTCGATGAGATCGAGCAGGGCCTGCGCGTCGATATCCTGGAAAGGCTCCTCGCGGTCGCTCGCCGGTTTGCCGGACTTTCCGCCGGGCGTATGCGGCCAATCCGAGCCCCAAACGACCTGATCCGGATTGGCGGCGCCAAGCGCTTGGGCGAGGGCCGTCATTCCGCTCCACGGCGGCGTCGTGATGCGGTAGGTGCCGGAAAGCTTTACCCAGCCGCGACCGCTCGCGAGCAGGCGCTTAAGGGCGTCGGCGGCGGCGCTTTCTTCCTCGCCCGGCGCGATGAGGCCGAAATGGTCGATGACGATCGGCACGGGAAGGTCGGCGAAAAGTGGCGCGAGCGGTGCGATGGCGCTGGACGGAATGAAAGTCTGCAGATGCCAGCCGTTGCGGGCGCAGAGTTTCGCCGCCGCATTCAGGCCGTCGCGAATCGTCTCGACGGGTTTGTTCGTGCCGCCGGTCGCGACGTTGACGCGCAGGCCGCGCACGCCGCGGCGGTGCAGGTCGTCTAGCTCGCTGTTCGGCGTGTCGTTGCCGAGTACAGCGACGCCGCGCGCGAGGTCACCCAGTTCCGCTATCGCATCGAGCGTGCAGGTGTTGTCGGTGCCGTAAAAACTCGGCTGCACGATCACGACGCGCTCAAGCTTCAGCCGCGTCAGCATCGCGACGAGGTCGGCGAGCGGCGCCTGCATCGGCGTATAGGCGCGCTTCGCGATCAGCGGGTATTGCGTCTTCGATCCGATGACGTGGGTGTGACAGTCGCAGGCGTTGGGAAAATGTTTCGGCATGTCGCGAGGCTAGCGATGTCGCGCGCGGCGCGAAAGCCGAAACGGAAAAGGCCCGGCGTTGCGGCCGGGCCTTTTACTCAAACAGGAGATTTCAGAGATTACTGAACGCCGAGCTTGACGTTATTCGCAGCGCCGAAGGCCGAAGCATTCAGGTTGCCGCCTTGGCTCGACTCGACACCGAGCAGGGCCGTACCGGCCGGCAGAACTTGCGAGAACTTGCCGCCGTCAGCCTGAGCGCCATTATCCTTCGCGCCGAACTTTGCATCGCTGAGCGCCGGAGTAATGCCCTGCAGCGGATTCGAAGGGCCTGCGGCCGACATGCCGGCATTCATCGCCATCGAGGGCTCGGAGGTTGCGACAGCGCCCGGAGCCGGGACGCCGACGCGGAATTTGCCGTCAACGCCAGCGGCGAGCGGAGCCTGCTGCTGCGATGCGCCAAGGGTGCCGGCCGGCTGAGCCGAAAGAGCGCTGCGGCCCGCCGTGAATTTCGTGAGATCGTCAGTGCCCGTCTGGGCATGAGCAACGCCGGTGGCGCAAAGTGCGGCCAAGCCGAGAGCAATCGAGGAAGCCTTGAACATGATGACCTCTGGTTATTGTGCAGACGTGTTGTTGTGCAAACCTGGGATGATATTTGCCGAAACATTACGGCATTTCAATGCGACGTTTCCGGCTTGATCGTGAAGAACCGGGTGTATTTCGGAGGCGGGCACCTGCGCCCGGTTGCCGCAATCCTTAAGTTTCGACCTTTCCCAAGCCTTACCTTGCAATGCGGAATTAGCCTCGATAACAATCCCCGCCGAAGCTTAGCTCTTGAATCAACGAAAAGGAATCCGTGTATGCGCCGCACTTTGCTCACCGCCGCGTTCCTCGCACTCGGCCTGCTCGTCTCCGCCGACGCTTTTGCGCAGCCGCGTATCCAGCAGCAGCCGGCCCAAGGCGGCGGTGCTGCCCCGGGTGGTGGTCCTGGCGGCGGCCCGGGTGCTGGTCCGGGCGGCGGTGGCGGCGCTCCGCAGCAGCAGTCTTCGGCCGCGCCGTTGCTCGCCGGCACGACGCCGGAAATTTCGCAGCAGGTTCTGCGCGCAGCCGGTTACGCGGATCTCGAAATCATCACGATCCAGAACGCGCGTCACCTCAAGGGTAAGGTGCAGGGCCAGAACATGGCGCTGCTGCACCAGAACTGCGAGAACAACATCTGCAAGACCGCGACCTTCGTGATCTACTATAATCAGCAGCAGGGCATCGATATCAATTGGGTCAATGCCTGGAACCAGCAGAAGCGCTTCACCAAACTCTCGATCGATCCGAGCAACAGCTCGCTAACCTACGAGATGGACGTGCACTTCTTCGGCGACGGCGTCTCGGCAACGCATTTCCGCGACTCGGCGGTGCTGTTCAGCCAGATGACGAAGGCACTGCTCGAGTTCCAGCCGAATAAGTAGTCGGCGTCGCATACGAATAAGAAAAACCCAGCCGAACGGCTGGGTTTTTTGTTGGCTGGAGGTGCGCGGCGCTCAAGCCGCCGAGAGCAACTCCCACGACGCGAGCAGCGTGCGCAGCCGCGCTTGTTGCTTGTCGGTGAGCGGCCACGCGGATGGCGGCCGCGTCGGGCCGCAATCATTGCCCATGAGTTGCAGCGCGGATTTCACCGCCGTCACGTTGGTGCCGTTCTGCTCCTCGGCTCGAATGGCTTCGAACTCCTCCATCGACGCGATCAACGTCATCGCCTGCGCGTAGTCACCCTTGTCGAGAGCCGCGTGAATCGTGACCGAGAGATCGGGGCGCACATTGATGAGGCCCGACGTGAAGCCGCGCGCGCCGACGGCGTAGAGCGGCGGCGCCCATGTCTCGGCGAGACCGCCGACCCAGACGATGCTCGGATCGCAGCGGCGCATTGCGTCGGCGAGACGGAGCGGCGTCGGGCTCGCCCATTTGACGCCGGCGACGCCGGGAACGCGGCAAAGCTCCGCGATGGTGTCGAGGCCGATGCCGTCGTTGCGCAAGTACAGCATCAGCGGCAAGCCATCTCCGGCTTCGGCGATGCGCTGCACGTATGCGATGACGCCGCGCGGCGCGACGAAGGGATCGGGCGGCTGATGCACCATCAGCGCGGTGGCCCCGGCTTTGCGCGACGCGCGTGCGAGCGCGCAGGCATCGCCGATCGAACGACCGACGCCGGCGAGGAGGGGGACGCGCCCGCCGATCTGTTCGGCGGCGGAGTGCACCATCACCTCGGCTTCGGCCGTGGTGAGGCCGTAGAATTCGCCGGTGTTGCCGTTGGCGACGAGGATGTGCACGCCCGCTGCAATCGCGCGGTCGATCACCGGGCGCAGGCGCTGGGGCGCGACTTTGTCGTCGCGATCGAACGGCGTGACGAGAATGCCGGAAATGCCGGTCAGGGCTTGGCGAAATGCGGCGTCGATCATGGCGTCTGCCTCGCGATTTACCAAAGCAGAGCAGGATCGTGTGCGGCTGTACAGCGCGCGGCCGCCAACAAAAAAGGGCAGCCGAAGCTGCCCTTTTCGCAGAATGTGTCGGGGACTCAGGAGCCCGGAGCCGCCCAGGAATACTGCTGGAGGCGATACTCCGTGTCCTTGTCGGCGCCGACGATATAGACCTCGGCCGACTGATCCTTGTCGCTGCGGACCGTGATCGCCGGGAACCAGGTGCCGCGTTCGTCCTGCTGCGCGATCTGGCCGTCGACGACCAGATAGAGCTGCAACGGCGTCTGCTGGTTCGCGTAAGCGACGATCGTCGTCGGGACGTTCGCCTTCAGCTGGATCGGCTGAATGCGCTGACGGCGCATCGAGTCCTTGCCTTCGCGATCCTTCGCCGAAAAAGCTTCCGACTTCGTCAGTGCGCCTTTCGACTCGCTGACGAGCTGCGGCTTGGTGGTTTCGCTCACATTCGAGGGACGCGACTGCGACACTAGGATCGGCACGATGACCTCGAAGCCGCGCTGCATGCTGGCCGTCTGCTGCGTCCAGTAAGCGAGTTCGGACTTGAGGTTGGCCTCCGCCGTGCCGTCGAGCAGTTCGCGCACGAGGTCGGCGCGCTGGCCGTAGTTCACGATCGCGGCGTTCGGGATACGTCCGCCGTCGGCCGCCTTAACGATGTTGCCGGCGTTCAGCAGCGCGACGAGCTTGCCGTTCGGTGCGACCATCGGCGAGCCGGAGTTGCCGCCGGTGACCGGGATGTTGTGCTGCACGAGGCGGCGATGCTTCACATCCCCCGGCAGATTGAACATGTCGGTCATCGCCGTGATCATGCCGGTGCGGATGCTCGGCGTCGCGCTGAGGCCCTGCACTTCGCTGCCGATGATGCGCTCGAGCGGATAACCGGCGAGGCCGATCGCCTGGCCCGGACGCATCGCCATCAACTCTTCGGTGGTGGCGACTTCAAGGATCGGCGAGAGGTTCGAGCCACGCGCGACGCGCAACAGCGCGACGTCATAGCTCGGGCTGCCGGCGAGCACGTTGGGCAAGCAGGTTGCGCAAGACTTTGCGGCCGTCACGAAGATCGGGTCCGCATCCTTCCACGACGAATAAGCGCGATAGCCGGGGTGGAGCTTGTGCTCTATGACCTCGTAGACTTTGCCCTTCTCGCCCGGCGAGCGGACGATGAGCTTATCCTTGGGGCCGAGCTGCTCGCGGAGTTCCGCGACGTGCGCGTTGGTGACGAGCAGATCCTCGCCGATCGGCGACGCCGTGCCTTGCGCCGAAACGCGGCCGTCGGCGAACTGCACGACGACGACGTGAGCGGCGGCCATGACCTTGTCACGCACCGGACCCGGAATGCTGTCGGCAGCTGCGGCGGCTTGCTTGCGCTCGAGTTCCGCGACGGCGCCTTCGAGCTTCGAAGCGTCGCTGCGGCTGAAGAAGGCGTAAGCGCCGACACACAGCGCAATCGCGACGGCGGCGGCGGTGCCGCCCATCGCGTAGGTGCGGGCGCGGCGCGCGGCTTCGCGCGAGCTGGTGACCTTTTGTTGCACAGCCGTCATCGGCAGCGCGGCATCGATCTCCTTGCCTTCGAAGATCACTTCGAAGGAGGGGCCGCCTTTCTTGCCGAGCTCGACGAGCGCGCCGGAATGGACCGCCTCGTCACTCTCGGCTGCATCGCCGTTGATCGCGACATAGGGGTCGCCGAAGTCTTCGAACATCCACTCGCCCGACGGTTTGCGGATGAAAGCGAAGTGGCGGCGGGCCACGACCGTCAGATCGGGCGGGAATACGACATCGCAGGCGGCGGGATCGCGGCCGAAGGTGATGCGTTCGACGCGCGGATCGATGTTCTGTTCTTTGCCGGCCAGTGGGCCAGTACGATGACGTATTGTTGGCATTGGACTCCCTTGGGATTTCGGAGCGAGGGCACGCGGCGCGAAATTGAGCCACCCACTGTGTTGGGATTGGGGCATTGTCAAGCTTTGCACCAGACTTGCGAAGCTTTATTTCCGGTCGGTGACCGGGCTATGATCAGCCATGCAAGCCCGTATGAGCGTTGGCGGCGAGGGGAAGACATGACTGCGCCGCCGGCGCCCGATCCCAAGGATATCATCGAAAGCTGTTTCACGGATCTGGCCGCCAATCAGCCGGCGGACATGATCCTGCCGCGCCTGCGCGAGATCGAAACGGCTGTCGAAGGCAAACCGCGCCTCAAGGCGCAGCTCCTGCGCGCCCGCGCGATCGCGACCAACCGGCTCGGCTTCGGCAGCGAGGCGCTCGGCGATCTGCACGATGCGCGGCGTTTGTTGGAGGAAGCCGACGACCCGGAAGAACTCGCGAAGGTTTTGCTGGCGATTGCCACGGTCTTTATTTGGCGCGGCGATGGGCGCGAGGCGTCGTTCGCATTGCTCAGGGCCGTTGCGGAGGGAAGTTTCCTCGGCAGTCCGCTGACCACCGGTCTGGCGCTCATCGAAGCGGGCCGCCTGCAGATCGAGAATGGTCGCCCCGCCGATGCGCAGGCCTTACTCGGCCGCGCGCTCGCGATCGGCGGCGATGCGTTGCCGAAACGCGAATATCAGCGCGCCTGGGTCAATCTCCTGCAGGCGCTCGTCGCCGCCGGCTTGATCGAGAAGGCGCGCGCCTTGCGCGATTCGGCGGGGCGCACGCTGGAAGGCGCGTCATCGCGGCTCTTGATGCTCGAACGGCTTGAATCGGCACGCATCGATCGCGCTGCCGGCGAGCTTGCGACGGCGCGCGCCGCGATCGACGCCGCGATCGCGTATGCGCCGGCCGACAAAGAGTCATTCGAGGCGGTCGAGATCGCGCATGTCGAGGCCGAGCAGGCACTCGCGGAAGGCGACGCCGAACGTGCCGCCGGCGTGTTGCAGAATGTGATCGCGCGCTACGCGGCCGACGATCTTGCAACGCGCGAAGTGCAGGTGCGTTTGCTGCATGCGCAGGCGCTCGAAGCGCTCAAGCAAGGCGATGAAGCCGAGCGCACGCTCGGCGCCGCGTTGCGCCGTGCTGTCGCGCGCGGGCTCAACGGTTATGCGGACCAAGTGCGCTCGCGCATGTCGTCGCGCGGCGGCGAAGAGGGTGCGGGGCTTTCGCGAGACGTTCCGGCCGAGGCCTCGGTGGACACGGCCGCGCGTTTTGTGCGTCAGCGCCCGCTCGGCGCCGGCGGCTTCGGCAAGGTGATGCGTGCCTACGATCTGGAACTCGGTATAGAAGTCGCGATCAAGCGTTCGTCTCTGAAAGAGATTTACGATCCAGGTTTGCGCGGCCGTCTGCTCGAAGCGGCGCGTACCGAAGTCGAAGCAGCGTCGCGGCTCAATCATCCCGGCATCGCGCGCGTTTACGGTCTGCTCGCCGAGCCCGGCGGCGACTCGCTGCTGATCCAGGAGTTCGTCGAAGGCAAGACGCTGCGCGACGCGATGAAGGGCAAGTTCGACCGCGGACGCGCCTACGACGTTCTCTCGCGCGTGTCGTTCTCGCTTGCGGCCGTGCATGCGACGGGGGTCATTCACCGCGATTTGAAGCCTGACAACGTGATCGTCCGCCCGAGCGGCGCGCCGGTGCTGGTCGACTTCGGCATCGCGCTGCTCAGCAAATCCGGCGACGGCGCGGCGGGCGGCACCCCCGGTTATATGCCGCCGGAGCAGGCGCGGGGCGGCACTATCGATGTGCGCACCGACCTCTATGCGCTCGGCATCATGGCTTACGAGGTGCTGACCGGGGAGCTGCCGCAGGAGGGCGGCGGCTTCGGTCCGGATATCATTGCGAGCCTGTTTCGCCGCCGGACGATCTTCCGCGATCTCCTCGATCTGGGGATCGATAGCGGCGCCGCCACACTGATTTCGCAATTAACGGCTTTGCATCCACGCTATCGTCCGGCCGGGGCCGCGATTGCCGGCACGGCCTTTGCCGATGCGGCCAATCGCGCTTCCGGTCGTGCTGTCTGACCCCTGAGACGTTTCCGTGGATTTCAACAAAAAGTATATCGCCAGCTTCGGCATGTTGTTGATCGGCACAATCCTGTCGCTGATCGGCTATTTCGACATGCTGGCGCGGCCGCCGCTCGGTTTGTCCGGCGGCATTCTCTGGTACGAGAGCTTTCTGCATACAGCCGAGATGCTGTTCAAGCCGTTTGCCGGGCCGCCGGGCACGCCGCAGAACTCGCCGGAACAGCCGTGGACGATGCTGGTCGCGCGCGTGCTGATGCCGCTTGCGCTGCTGCTTAGCGTCACGGTCGCGATCTTCGAAACGTTCGGCCGCACCATCCGCGCATTTCTTGCGCGCTTTCGGCGCGGCCATGTCGTCGTCTGCGACAGCGGCGAGCGCGCTTATAACTTGGTCGAGAATCTCGCGCGCGACGGCAAGACCAAAGTCGTCGTCATAGAGATGAACGAGAAGAGCGACGACGAGGCTTATCATCGGCTCAACGTGCCGGTGATCCAGGCCGGCGGACCGGTGACGTTCGGCACGTTGCGCGCCGCATCGCTGCACCGCGCGAGTGCGCTGGTCGCGATGTGCGATGACGACATGCTGAATGTCGAGGCCGTGTTGAAGGCGAAGGCGCTCGTGCAGAAATCGCGCTCGCACACGCTGCCGCCGCTGAAAGCGCGCGCCGCCGTCGGCGATCCGGATTTACGTCAGGCCGCGAGTTTGCTGCTGGTCGAGCGCTCGCCGACCTACGAGTTCGGCATGATGTCGCTGCAGCGGAACATGGTGCGCGGCTTGCTCGCCGATCACCCGCTCGATCTCGACGATGCGGTTGTTGCCGGTGCGCGCACGCATGTCGTCATCGTCGGCTTCGGTGAGACCGGCAAAGCTTTGGCGTTGCAAATCGGGCGCATGGCGCATTTCGCCGATGGGCGCAAACCTTTGCTCACGATCGTCGATCAAGACGCAACGGCCGCGGTCGAGTCGTTCGCGCGCCAGCATGTCAGCTTCCGCAATGCATGCGACCTGCACGCTGTCAGCGCCGACATGCGGCAGGAGCAGCCTGAAGGGCTCGAAGCGATCTTCTCCGACATTCGCCCAACGCGCGTCGTGATTTGTCTCGGCAACGAAGGTCTCGGTCTTGCGGCCGGCGCGAAGGTGCAGCGCACTGCGACACGCTTCAACCTCGGCGATTTGCCGATCTTCGTGCGATTGTCCGGCGCGCCTTCTGTCGCTGGCGCGATCGCGCGCGCGTCGGGCGCGACGCTCGCCTACATCCGGCCGTTCGGTCAGCCCGAGAAAGTTTCGACGCCCGAGATCGTGCTGAAAGAAAGCCTCGATCTGATGGCGCGCGCCGTGCACCAGACGTATCTCGAAATGATCGGGCCGCCCGCACGTGACGCGCCCGTGAAGCCGTCGGCCGAGCCGTGGGAGCGGCTTGCGGAAGATTATCGCGATGCAAGCCGGCATCAGTCCGATCATCTCGAAGCGAAGCTGCGCGCGGTGAATTTTGAGGCCGTGAAGGGCGATCAAGAGAGCAAGTTCGATCTCTCGCCCGAAGAGATCGAGCGGCTCGCGCAGATGGAGCATGCGCGTTGGTGCGCGGAGCGCTACATCGCGGGCTGGCGGCACGGCGCGGTGCGCAACGACGCAACGCGCGAGCATCCGTCGCTTGAGCCGTGGGACGATCTA
Source organism: Variibacter gotjawalensis (assembly GCF_002355335.1). GTDB lineage: Bacteria > Pseudomonadota > Alphaproteobacteria > Rhizobiales > Xanthobacteraceae > Variibacter > Variibacter gotjawalensis. The sequence continues at coordinate 4,180,536 of NZ_AP014946.1, read as the reverse complement.
TCGGCAGCCGAGAAGCAGAAAGACCGCGATATGGTGCACGGCATTCCGCGCATCCTGAAGAACGCAGGTTACTACGCGCGGCGCGTCGGCTCCGAACCGGCGCAGAAAACGCGTTTGACGCAATTGCTGCGGCGGAAGTAGCTCAGCCCCACCAGCGCGCGAGCAGAAAGCCCGCGACGGCAAACACGGCTGCTGCGGCGGTCGTCACGCCGTAGGCGAGCGTGCGGCTGCCCGGAATGCGCGGCAGGCCGCCGGCCGGATACAGCTTGAACCGTTTCAGCTCCGACGATTCCGCCGCGAGTTTGCGCGTGATGAAGCCGAGCGTCACGTCGTCGCCGTTGCCGAAGCGCGTCGCGTTGACGAGCCAGCGTTCGAGCTTCGCCGCGATAGCCGTGTAGCCGTGGCCGGCGAGCAGAATGCGCCATGATACGGCATGGCGCATAAAGGCGTTATCGTTTGCGAAGGATTTGGAAAGCCCGTCGGTCGACAGCATCGCGAAGTCGATGGCCTCGCTGGCCGGGAAGATCGCGATGCGCGTGCGTTCCACGGCGTCCGGCAGGCATAGTGAGTACGTCTGCTCGCCCTGCAGACCGCGATCGCTCTCGAGCGGACGCATCACGACCGCATCGGCGCGGCCGAGCAGAAGGTCGCCATCACCGAGCTGAAGTGCGAACACGCCCTCCGCCGCGACCGCGACGGCGATCAGCGTTGCGCCGTAGGGTAGGAAACGGTCGCCGTAGCTTGTGGTCGGCTTTTCGAGCGGCCGCGCCGCGATGTCGTCGTTCACGCCGGATTGCCAGCGCGCCACGATATCGCGAACGAGCTGGCGGCCGACACCCGCGTCCGCGCGCGCGATCCAGGCCGGATCGCGCAAAGCCTCGGTGAGCACCTGCACGGCGGTTTCGACCGCGATGTGTGAGCCGGTGCCGCTGCGATAGTGCAGGCTTGCGCCATGGCCATCCGACAACGCGAGGACCGTTGCCTCGCCTTCGCCTTCGCGCGGACTCCACGCGATCGCGTCCTGATTGGGGATGTTGTAGTGGATATGCGTCGCCCCGGTGACCGATTGGCCGCCGACCGACCAGGTCTGCGTCTTGTTCTGTGGTTCGGTCATGAGGGAATCGCGGGGCAGGGCTTTTGCCCATCATCCGGGAGCCGCGAGGTGCCCGCAAGGCGGCAATGTGGCACCGACGTGGGTGTCACAGCGAAACGGCCGGGAATGTCGCTGAAGGCAAATGGTCGGAGCGGCAGGATTCGAACCTGCGACCCCCTGCTCCCGAAGCAGGTGCGCTACCGGGCTGCGCTACGCTCCGCCGGTGAGGGCGCTGTATAGCGGGGTGGTTGCCCCGCCGCAAGCCACTGATCTGCCGAAAAAACCGTGTTTCGGCGCAAATCTTCACGCTGTTCCGGCTTATGGTCGAAGAAGGTGCCGAGAACGGCGTTTTCTCGCGCGTTGGGTGATTGATCGGGCGTGCGGCTGCCATTATGGTCCGCCGCGCTCGCGAAGCGGGCCGGCTGCTTCGCGGCTGTTGGGGCGTAGCCAAGTGGTAAGGCAGCGGATTTTGATTCCGCCATCCCCTGGTTCGAATCCAGGCGCCCCAGCCAGTTTTCGCCGCGCTATCCGGCCATCCGCGCAATAATCTCGACCGGAGCAATCAGCCCCGCCGCGATGCTTTCGCTCATGTTGCGCACCATTTCGGGCCGCCGCGCGCCGAGCAGCACATGTAGCCCAAGCGCTGCAGAACGCGCTGCAGATCCCGCGACTGCGGCTTGCGCCTTTTGCCGCGCGAAATAGGCGAGCGCCACCTCGCGGCGATCGCGCACAGAAACGATTTCGAAGCCGGCGGCGCGAAATGCATCGCGATAGTCCGCCGGCGAGGCGACCGCGCTCGTTGCCGCGCTGCTCGCCCAGGGCAACGGATAGGGCAAGTCGCCGTCCGCCGTTCGCATCACGTCGTAGACGGCAAAACGCGCGCGCTTACGCAGCACGCGCGCGACGCCGGCGAAGAGCGTGTGTTTGTCGCCGATGTTCATTCCGACATGCAGCATATACGCGGCCGAGAAAGTCTGATCGTCGAACGGCAGCGACAACGCATTGCCCTCGCGCAACGTCACACGATCATTGAGCTTCAACCACCCGGACAGGACGTTGCCGGTTTCGACATAGTCGCGCGTGAGATCGACGCCGGCCACGCGGCAGCCGTACTGCGCCGCGATCTGGCGCGCCGGACCGCCAAGGCCGCAGCCGACATCGAGCACGTTGTCGGTCGCAGTCAGCCCGAGCTCACCCGCGATCTCCTGAGTGGCGGTGCGCCCGCCGATGTGAAACTCGTCGACCGGCGCGAGATCCTCGGCCGTCACAGTTGTTTCGGACTTGCCGGTCTGGGCAAGGCCCTCGCGAATAGCGTCGACCAGCCGACCCCGCGCGTAATGCTCGGCGACGTGCACGTGCGTCAACGCGCCTTGATGCCCGCGTCCTTGATCACTTTCGCCCATCGGTTCGCCTCCATCGCCAGGAGCTTGGCGCAATCGTCCGGTGTGCTGCCGACCGGACGATAGCCGAGCGCCGCCATGCGGTCTCGCGTCTCCGGCAGGTTAACCAGCGCAGCGATCTCGCGCTGGAGCAACGCAACGATGTCTCTCGGCGTGCCGGCCGGGACCAGCACCGCGGTCCAGATGTCGGCCGCGAAATCCGGGTATCCGGCTTGCGCGACGGTCGGCACACCGGACAGCGCGTCCGATGCCTCAGTCGACGTGATCGCGAGTGCGCGCAGCTTGCCGTCTTTCACATGTTCGACGGCGGGCGGCAGCGCACCGAACGAAATCGGCGTATGTCCGGCGAGCGTCGAACCGATCGCCTGGCCGCCGCTGGAAAACGGCACATGCACCATGTCGAGCTGCAGCGAGAGCCGGAACAGTTCGCCGAGCAGATGAGGCGGCGTGCCGGCGCCGGGCGAGGCATAGCTGTATTTGCCCGGTGTCGCCTTGATGGCGGCGATCAACTCGCCGACGGTCTTCGCCGGCACGGAAGGATGCACCGTCAGGATGGTCGGCGCGGTCGCCGCGACCGTGACGGCATCGAAGCTTCTGTTGGGGTCGTACGGCACGCTGTCGAACAGCGCCGGATTTGTCGCGTAACTCGGCGCAACCGCGATCATCGTGTAGCCGTCGGGCGCCGCGCGGGACGCTTGGCCGGTGCCGACATTGCCGCCGGCGCCGCCGATATTCTCGACATAAAACTGTTTGCCGAGGCTGTTCGAGAGCCCCTGCGCGATCAATCGCGCCATCAGGTCGTTGGGGCCGCCGGCCGCGAAGGGCGCGATCAGCCGGACCGGCCGCGCCGGATAGGTTTCCGCGCGGGCAATCCTGGGAGCCGCAACGGTTGCAGCAGTCGCGAGTGATACGTTGAGAAGATGTCTGCGATTGAGGATCATCGGTTCACCCCGTCTCATGCTTCGGCCGCACAGCCATAGCGCTCGTAAGACCTGCGAGCCATAATACGTCTCAGGGGAAATCCATATGTTTTGGATATGACGATGGAACTGAGGCACCTGCGCTATTTCATCGCCGTCGCCGAAGAGGGGCATATCACCCGGGCCGCCGAGCGTCTCGGCATGCAGCAGCCGCCGCTGAGCCAGCAGATCAAGGCGATCGAACAAGAACTCGACGTGCAGCTCTTCCGCCGTAAAGCGCGCGGCGTCGAACTCACCGAAGCGGGCGCGCGCTTTCTCGACGATGCGCGCGCGACGCTTGCGCAGCTCGATCGCGCGGTCGAGTCGACGCGGCGCACGGCGCGCGGTGAACTCGGCCGGATCTGCGTTGGCGTGACGTCGACGTCGTCCTTCCATCCGCTCGTTGCGCGCACGATGCGCGCCTTCAGCGAAGCCTGCCCGATGGTGACGCTAACGTTGGAGGAGTCGCTCAGCAACGAATTGCTCGCCGGCCTGCGCAGCGAACGTATGGATGTTGCGTTCATCCGCACGGCGCCGGCCGACGCGAAGGATCTCGCCATAGAGCCGTTGCTCGACGAGCCGATGGTCGTCGCGTTGCCGAGCAGCCATCCACTCGCCAAGGGCGCGAAGGAGACGCCGATTGGACTCAAGCGACTCGCGGCGGAAAATTTCATTCTGTACGGCCCGCCCGGCACCGGCATGTACGACACGATCATCGCGGCATGCCATGCGGCAGGCTTCAATCCGAGCGTCGGCAATCTCGGCGCGTCGACGCAGCAAGGGCCGCGCATCGGCTCGACGCTCAGCCTCATCGCGGCCGGGCTCGGGATTACGTTCGTGCCATCATCGCTTCAGCGCATGAATATCGAAGGTGTCGCGTATCGCCGCGTCAAAGGCGCGACGCCGACCGCGCGGCTGAGTTTGGCGACGCGGCGCGGCGATGTTTCGCCGACCCTTCAGCGCAGCAATGTCGGTTACGACGTCGAGAACAATCGGTGGCTTCGTAATGCGATTGTTTCGGTCGAGCGCGACGGCTCGGTAAACGTATGGCACGAAGGCTCCCACTGTAACGAGCGGGAGCGCACTCGGTCTCTCAGCTGCCGATGCCCGAGCAGTGTCGTCGTAACCGGCAATGGGGTAAGGATAGCATCGGCGCTACGACAGGTCGAGCGGCGTGATGTCTTGTGTTTGTCGGGCGGACTAAGTTGTCGACAGGCGCTAACGTCGGCGCCTCCCGCGTTCGAGCCAAAGCCCCGCTTGTCGCAGCAGATCCGCTTTCTCGATTTCGCCGTGCGTCTCGTCAGATTCGGCCATCAAGCGTCGAGCCTGCGCAACACATTCTTCACGGCTGGGTAGGGGCTGTCCTGGAAAGGGGACGTCACGGCCGGTTCTCTCATCGTCGTCCACCATGGCGATCCGTTCTGTGCGCGGTAGCGTACCTTCGCGTTAATTAGATCAAATCGCGTGTTGACTTTCCACACCTCAAATTCCGTACTCGGTTCCGGCATGACAACTGCGGGAGAGTTCATGGCCGCAAGCCGGACAGGCGACGATCGAGAACGCACGGTCGCGGAGTACATTCTGGAAGCCGACCGTTGCGAGCTTGAGGCTGATCGAGCCGCGTTGGCACAAGAAGCTCTCGCCTGGCAAGAACTTGCCGACCGGTGGCGCGCCCTTGCCGCGTCGTTAAGACCCAAAAAGTGATCCGACTTTATCGGCTAAGCGCCCTCAGACGTCCACAAACTGGCGCCCGAATTCTGGTTTCGGACACGAAGTCCTGTCGATTCCGCCGCCATGTTGCGATCCACTTGTGATGCGGCCCGCGAGCGTATTCTTGCCGATGCCGGCGTCACTAATACGCGTGCATTGCTGGATCGGATTTGAAGAGCTTCTTGAGGAAGGCCGTGACGGTCCGGATGCGCGGCGAGAATTGAAGGTCCGTGTGAACGTTCAGCCAGACCTCTCGTCCGGTCTGCACTTTGCCGTCGAGAATGCATTTTAGCTCCGGGCATCGCGACACGGAGAATGTCGGCAGTAGCACGATGCCAAGGCCACCGGCGGCGGCTGTCGTCTGCGCGATCATGCTCGTCGAATGAAATGAGACGTTCGGCGCTTCGATCACGTCTCGCAGCCATCGGACGGAATCGACTTGGATGAGATCTTCGACGTACGAGACAAACACGTGCTCCTGCAAAGCGGCGGCATCCGCCGGCGTGCCGTGAGCCTCGAGGTATTCTTCCGAGGCGTAGAGCTTCAGCAGAAAGCCGCCGATCTTTTCCGAAACGAGCCCTTGGCCCGGCGGCTTGAAAAAGCTCAAGAAGAGATCGGCCTCGCGCCGGTTCACATGCACGGTCTGCGACGACGTGATGAGCTCGATCGTCAATTCGGGCGCGATCTTCTTGAGGCCGCCAAGTCGCTCTGCAAGATAAAGCGATGCGATGCCTTCCATCGTCGCGAGCCGGACGGTGCCTCCGACGCTGGTCTCTTCGGCGCCGACTTGCTCACGAAATGAGACCAGCGCGCTTTCCATTGTTTCGATGTGGCGGAGCAGGCTTTCGCCGATCTCGCTCAATTTCAGTCCGACGCGCTGGCGCTGGAACACGGCGAGACCAAGGGACGATTCCAGCTGCGCAATCCGCCTGCTCACGGTCGATGGATCGATCCTCAGCCGGCGCGCCGCTTGCGTCAAATTGCCGGTGCGAGCGACGTGCAGGAATACGCGCAGGTCGTCCCAATCCAGATTGTCAAATCCGTTACTCATTGTTCCGCAACCGGGTTCGCCTGTTCAGCTGTGCAAAGCACCTTGCGTTTTTTGGCGTCGGGCCAGTTCAAAAGCCATGTTAGCGATGATGGCGCAATAGCGGTAATCGCTATCGGAGGTGCCTCATGTCGTCGTTGGTTAAGGTTGCTGCCGTCCATGCGGCCCCTGTTTTCCTCAATCGCACCGCTACGACCGAGAAAGCGATCTCGATCGCGCGGGAAGCCGCAAAGGCCGGCGCACAGCTGATTGCCTTCCCGGAGACTTACATACCGGCTTTTCCGGTTTGGGCAGCTCTTTGGGCGCCGATCGACAATCACGATCTCTTTGTCCGGATGGTGGACCAATCGGTCGCACTCAACGGGCCGGAAATCGCGGCGCTGCGGCGTGAAGCCAAGACGCTTGGCGTGACGATTTCGATGGGTATCAGCGAAAGCTCGCCCGCCAGCGTCGGAGCGATTTGGAACAGCAACATTCTGATCGGACCCGATGGAGCGATCCTGAACCACCACAGAAAGCTTGTTCCAACTTTCTACGAGAAACTCATCTGGGCGGCAGGAGACGGCGCCGGCTTGAAGGTCTCGGACACGCCGGTCGGCCGGGTCGGCGCTCTGATCTGCGGCGAAAACACCAATCCGCTTGCCCGCTACACTCTGATGGCTCAGGGCGAACAAATCCATATTTCGAGCTGGCCGCCGATGTGGCCGACGCGCCGACCGACCGGCGGTGGCAATTTCAACAACGTAGCGGCGAATCGTATTCGTGCGAGCGCGCATTCGTTCGAAGCGAAGGCTTTCGGCATCGTGACGGCAGGATACATGGATGGGGCGATGCGCGACGAGCTGATTGCGCGCGACCCGGCGATAGCGGATGTGATCGATCGGACGCCGCGCGCAGCGAGCTTCTTCGTCGACCCGACCGGCGAGACGTTGGGCGACTTCCTCCAGGACAAAGAGGGGATAGCGTATGCGGAGTTCGATCTCGCGAAATGCGTCGAGCCAAAGCAGTTTCACGATGTCGTCGGCTACTATAACCGCTTCGATGTCTTCGATTTGACCGTCAATCGCAAGCGCTTGATCCCGGCGACATTTCGCGACGAGTTCACAAGCGCCGCGGAGCCGTTGATCGAGTACGCGGCGGTCGACCAAGATCAGCCTTCGATCAATGGGCGCCTGCCGAGTTGAATTGCTGCACTGCGAGGCAGTATGGCGCTTTTTCGTACGCACCGTTCGTGCATGCCCCCTTGTAAAATTGCGTGTTTACAGAGTGGAGGCGCACAATGACCATGCCGGTCGAGGGGATAAGGCATGGATCTGGTTTTCGCGCTCGCGATCAATGGATTGGTCTGGGGGCTGATCATCGCGCTCATTGCGCTCGGGCTGTCGATTATTTTCGGCCTGCTTGACGTCATCAACGTTGCGCACGGCGACTTCTTCATGGTCGGCACTGTCGTCGGATTGATCGTTGCCGAGCGCACCGGTTCGTTCTGGCTTGCGCTCGCGATCGTTCCGCTGATCGGCTTTCTGCTCGGGCTCGTTGTCGAGCGTTTTGTTATCCGTCCGAGCGCGCGGCTTGCCTCGCTGACGATCGTCACGACATTTGGTCTCTCGATGATCCTGCAGGAAGGGGTGCGCGCGACGTTCGGAGCGCAGCCGCGCCGTATGGCGGCGCCTGTGCAAGGCACCGTGCCGCTGTTCGGCGTCGACTACGAAATTTACCGGCTCGTCGCAGCGCTGTTCTCGGTCGCCTGCCTTCTGCTGTTCTTCGTGTTCCTCAATCGCACTAAACTCGGCACATGGATCCGCGCAGTCCGGCATGATCATGAGACGGCCACTGCGCTCGGTATCCCGGTTGTCAGAGTTTGCGCTTTCACATTCGCGCTCGGCACAGCGCTCGCGCTCGTCGGCGGTGCGATCGCGGCACCGATCACGACCGTGGAGTTCCGGACCGGCGTCGACATCCTGCCGTTTTGCTTCATGGCTGTCGTTATCGGCGGCCTCGGAAATCTGCAGGGGACGATCGCGGCGGCCGTTTTGCTGTCCGTGATGGAAGGTCTCGTTACAAGCGTTGCGGATCCGACCATGGCGCGCGTTGCATCTCTCGCCGTGATGTGCGCCGTCCTGCTCGTGCGTCCACACGGTCTCTTCGCCGGAGCGACGCGATGAGCAAGGCGATGATGGATCGCGCCGCGCTGGTCGTGTTGTTTGCCGGGCTGATTGCGGCGCCGCTGGTTCTAACCGCGTTCGGCGCGCCGTTCTGGATCAATATCATTGCCGAGATCATGATCTGGTCGCTGCTCGCGGCGAGCGCGAATTTGCTGTTCGGCTACGTCGGGCTGCTTTCGTTTGGGCAGGCCTTGTATTTCGGCTTCGGGATGTACGGCGTTGCGCTTTCGATCACGCATTGGGGCGCCGGTTTCTGGACCGCTCTGGTGATCGGCATATTGGCGGCGGTTGCTATGGCGGCAGTGGCCGGTGCGCTCGCGGTGCGCCTGACGTGGCATTATTTCGCGATCATCACCGTCGTCTTCTCGCTGATTTTCTATTTCCTCGCGATGTCGTCGAAGTCGATCACCGGCGGCGATGATGGATTATCGTTCTCGGCACCGCCGGTGCTGTCGTTCGGCAAGACATCACTCACGCTCGCCGATCCGGTGACGCAGTACTACGTGATCTTCTTTGTTGCGGCACTGTGCTACCTCATCAAGGCCCTGATCGTGCGCAGTCCGCTTGGCCTCGCCTTTGAAGCGGTGCGTGAGAATGACCGCCGCGCGTCGCTGATCGGAATCAATGTTTATTTCACGCGTTGGATCGCGTTTGTAATCGCGGGTGCGCTTGCGGGCGCCGGCGGCGCGCTATTCGCTTTGTTCGGCCGCTACGCGTCGGCATCCTACATGGTCTACCATGTGTCCGGCGAGGCGGTCGTGTGGGCGATCGTCGGTGGCGCGGGGACGTTGCTCGGCCCGCTGGTCGGAGCCGCAGTACTCATCTTGTTTCGTGAACTCATCTCGGGTTTGTGGGAGAATTACCTGCTCGCGGTCGGTGCGATCGTCATCCTGGTCGTGATCTTTGCGCCGCAAGGCCTTATGGGTGCGTGGCATCGCATCGGACGTAAGCCAGACGCGCAGGGTGATGACGCGCCCGCTGAGGCATATGCGGAGCCGCCACGATGAGCGGCACCGCACTCTCGATACGAGGCCTCACGAAACGCTTCGGCGGCCTTACCGCGGTCGACCACGTCGATCTCGATCTCGTGAGCGGCAAGCTCAACGCGATCATCGGTCCGAACGGGGCCGGAAAGACGACACTCTTTAATCTGATCAGTGGGATTATTCGAGCCGACGAAGGCGCGGTGCTCTTCGAAGGCAAGGACGTCGCGCAGGCAAAGCCGCATCAGATTGTGGCGGCAGGGATCTCGCGGACGCTGCAGATCAAGAGCGTCTTCTCGGGTCTCAGCGTGGAGGATAACCTTCGCATCGCAGTTTTCGCCCACAACAAGACGTTCTCGTTCCTGCGCCCCGCGCGCGGCTTTCGGTCCGTAACGGAACGCGTTGACGAACTGCTTGAGATCGTCGGCTTGACGCGCCTGCGTCATCGTCTCGCCGGCACGATTTCGTATGGCGATCTCGCGCTATTGGAACTCGGAATCGCGCTCGCCAACGATCCGAAACTCTTGCTCCTCGACGAGCCGATCTGCGGCATGAGCCCGAACGAGACCGAGAAAACTGTGGCGAAGATTCAAGACCTCGCCGGGCGCATGAATGTCGTCCTCATCGAACACGACATGGAGGTCGTCTTCGCGATTGCGGACGACGTGACTGTCATGGCGAACGGCAAAGTTCTGGCACGCGGCAAGCCGAAGGATATTGCGGCCAACCAGGAAGTGCAGGACGTTTACCTCGGCGCACCGGAGGGAGATCTCTGATGCTCGCCGTATCTGACCTCCAAGCCAAGATCGGCAAGATCCCGGTCCTCAAGGGCGTTACGTTGAATGTCGGTGCCGGCGAGACCGTCGCGCTGCTCGGCCGCAACGGTGTCGGCAAGAGTTCGACCCTGCGCGCGATACTCGGCTTGCTGCCGCGCACCGGCGGTCGTGTCAGTTACAGCGGCAACGACCTGACGAAAATCGCTGCGCACAAGGTGGCAAGTCTCGGTATCGGCTATGTGCCACAGGGGCGGGGCATTTTTCCGCTGCTCAGTGTTGAAGAAAATCTTTTGCTCGGGCTGCGCAAAGCACCGGAGCCTGCGCTGCTCGATGAGATGTATGTGCGGTTTCCGCGACTCAATGAGCGGCGGGTTCAGGCTGCGGGCACTCTGTCGGGCGGGGAGCAGCAAATCCTCGCGATCGCACGCTGCATGATGATGCAGCCGTCGCTGCTCATTCTCGACGAGCCGACAGAAGGCATCGCACCGAAGATCGTCCAGCAAATTCGGCAAGAGGTCGCGAATGTCGCTGCACGCGGAATCGCGGTTCTCATCGTCGAGCAAAATGTACGCACCGCACTCAAGCTTGCGTCGCGCATCTATCTGATGGAGCGCGGCGCGATCGTCCACGAGGCGTCTCCGACGGCGCTGCGCGCGGACGCCACGGCCTTGCATCGCTATCTCGGCGTTTCGCTCTAATCGAAAAGGAGTCACACATGAAAAAGCGGACTGGACTTGATCGCCGCAGTTTTCTCGCTCACGCGATCGGCGGCGGCGTTGCGGCTGGCACGGCTTACCTCGGCATTACGCGTGATCTTTACGCGCAAGCGAGCGGGCCAATCGTGCTCGGGCATCACTGCGAACTTACGGGCGGCTTCGCGTCGTGGGGCTATTGGCACGATAAATCCGCCAAGGCGGCAGTGAAGCTCGTGAACGAGATGGGCGGCATCGCGGGCCGCAAGGTTGAACTCGTCACCGAAGACACGGAGTCGAACCCGGCCGCGGGTGCGCGCAAGTTGCGTGCACTTATCCAGCGCAACAATGCGTCCTTCATCGTCGGTTCGGTGCATTCCGGAGTCATGCTGTCGTCGATCCCGATCGCGACCGAACTCAAGACGGTTTACTTCTCGGCCGGTGAAGCGACCGAAGCGACTGGTTCCAAAGGAACGCGATACAGTTTCCGTACCGGTACCGATACCTACGCTCTGGCTGCCGCTGGCGCGCCGTGGGCTTTCGAGAATCTCGGTAAGAACTGGACTGTGATTTCACCGGATTATGCGTGGGGCCACAGCCATTACCAGGAGCATAAGCTCGTCGTTGAGAAGCTCGGCGGTAAAGTCAATCCGCCGATCTTCGTGCCGCTCGACGCCAAGGATCTCGTTCCGTATCTCGCCAAGATCCCGCAGGAGACGGAAGTTCTGTTCTCTGTCTTCTTCGGCGCGCAGTCGGTCGCCTTCTACACGCAGGCGAAATCGATGGGTCTCGAAAAGACCATGAGGATGTATTCGATCTGCGGCACGCTCGAAGCGATCGCGCCTGCGGATATTCAGGGCGCGGCCGAGGGGCTTTACGTCCTCGAGAATTTCCCGCGCATGCTCAAATACAAGGACGATGCCTTCCATAAAGAACACAACAAGCGCCTCGAGATTGATGACATTCATGCGCGCGAAGCGAACTCGCAACGCGTTATGGCCAAGAGCCATGCCTGGCAGTCTTGGGAAAACGTTTTCGCGCTGAAGAAGGCCATCGAGGCATCAAGCTGGAAAGCCAAGAAAGACGATCAAGGCGTCATCGAAGCGCTCGAAGGTTTGTCGATGGACAATTCGCTCGAGTTTGCGCAAGGCGCGAAAATCCTTCGCAAGGAAGATCACAGCGGCATGATCGACTGCTATCTCAGCCGCGTTGAGAACGGCGAGCTGCATCTCAAGAAGAAGATCACGAAGGAAGAGATGCTTGCGAAACTTCCGCCGCGTGTCGACTTCAGCAAGCAGCCTGTTTGACGTCAGACGACGCGTACCGTGACGTGGTGCACGGCGTTGCGAAAGTTGGCCGGGGGCTGCATCGTGCCGTCGGCCTTTTTTGCAACCGAGGCAAGGACGGATTCGCCCGACCGGTCAGGCGTCCAGCGCACCGAGAAGCGCTGCCATTCGCGCCCCGCTGGTGCTTCTAGCTCAACGCCTGAGAGAAGGACGCCGTTTGCCGTCACGCTGACGGCCGTCACCCCGCCGTCGGCCCAAGCCCAACCCCAAATCTCAACCTCTGTGCCGTGCGGAAGCTTCGCCATCGGGGCAGGAGACACGATGATGGATTCGGGCGCGACCGCCCACACGGGTCTTGTCTGTTGGCACGCGGTGCCATCGGGCGCTGCGATCGGATCGTTGTACCAACGCGTCGTGAACGGGCCGGTCGCGCGGCTTTGCTCGGCGCGAATTTCGGTCAGCCATTTCGTGCTGTTGGTGCCGTAAAAGCCTGGTACGACGAGCCGCGCCGGATATCCATTCTCTGCCGGTAGCGGGCCGCCGTTGAGTTCGTAGGCGACGAGGATGTCGTCGTCGATGCGCGCGATCGGGAGATCTTTCTGGTAGCGATCGACCTCAACGTCGGCGAACTTTCCGTAGTCCGCCCCGAACGACCAGATGAATGTTGCCTCTTTGCTCAAGCCGGCATCGGCGAGAATGTCGATCAGCCGCGTGCCGCCCCACACAACGTTCGTGATGCGCCGGGTTGGTTCGGCCGGTGCAAGGGGGCTTCCAGCGCACTGATGGATGCTGGCCACAGTATGTTTCGGGTAGGCGAGGAGATCGGCAAAGCTCAACGTGCGCGGACGCGCGACGAGCCCTGCGACCGACAGCGACCAATTCGTCACATCGATGCGCGGAACGCCAAGATGACACAGGATGATGATGTCCTCGGTCGGCGTGCGTCTGCTGGTCAGCTCATGTGGCGAGAGCGGAATGCGGCGATGAAACCCAGTTGGATCAAGAATGACTGCGGACACGGCGGTTCCTGCGAGAGCTTGATTTCAAGAGACTGCCAAAGCGGGGAGACAACTTCACCTCATATTCCTGCAACGAGGCGTGCGCGCTTTCTTCTAGGCGAATTGTTGGTGGACGAATAGCATCATGACGCCGGTGTTAAATGGGGATGTCGTCATGTCTACGCGCGCACATACGCACTATTTCACCAAAGGCCGCTGCGAATGTGGCATCATTCACCAGGCAACAGGTTCCGCCTCGGACTGTATCGCGGACGGAATCGACGATGGTTTGATCCACGGGCTGTTCCCCGATCCCATACTCCGCCGCCAATTGCTACGCTCGGTCGGCGCTGCAACCCTGCTTGGCGCTCTCGGCTCAATTCTGCCGATCGGCGATCTCAAGGCCATCGCGCAAGAGAAGAAGCCACTCGAGAAAACGAAGCTCAACGTCGGCTTCCTACCGATTACCTGCGCGGCTCCGCTGATCTACGGTGAACAGCTCGGCGCATATGCGAAAGAAGGTCTTGAAGTCTCTCTGCAGAAGATCGCCGGCATCGCACTCATTCGCGACAAGATGCTCAACGGCGAGCTCGATGTCTCGCAGCAGGTGATGCCGGTTGCACTGACCATGACGGCCGGTCTCGGCGGAAATCAGCAATCGATCAAAGTTCTGACGATCCTCAATCAGAATGGCAATTCGCTCGTCTTGGCCAACAAGCATAAGAACAACCGCGATCCGAAAAATTGGCGCGGATTTGTGTTTGCGGTGCCTTTCGACCAAAGTCACCAGACGATGCAGCTGCGCAATTATATTGCGGCTGCCGGGCTCGATCCCGACAAAGATATTCAGTACCGCGTCGTCCCGCCGACCGAATATGTCTCAAGCCTTCGCGTCGGCAGCATCGACGGCTTTTTCGGCGGTGAGCCGGGCGGTCAGCGCGCGGTCTATGAGGGCGCAGGCTTCATTCATTTGATCTCGAAAGAGATCTGGGATGGCCATCCATGCTGTTCGGTGACTGCGCCCGAAAGCTGGATCAAACAGAACCCGAACACGTTCATGGCATTTTATCGCGCGATCATTGCCGCGAGCCTGCATGTCTCGGAGCCGACGAATCGCGCCGCCATGCCGAAGGTTCTCGCGCAACCACAATATCTCAACGCGCCGGAAGTCGTTCTCGAGCAGGTGATCGTCGGCCGATATGCCGACGGACTTGGCGCCGTGAAGAACGAACCGCGGCGCGTCGATTATCAGCCGTTCCCGCATTACTCGGCGGCCGTCTGGCTGATGGTTCAGCTACGCCGCTGGAACATGCTGAAGGAAGACGTCGACTACAAGAAGTTGGCCGAGCAGGTGATGCTGGCCACCGACGCAGCCAAGATCATGCGCGAGCAAGGCGCTTCTGCACCTTCCATCGAATTCGGGACGGAGACGATCCTCGGTCAGCCGTTCAATTCCGCAGCGCCGGAGGAATACCTCAAGGCGATCAAGAAAACTTAGCGCGATGCGCCGTGTCTTTTTCCAGCCTTGGGTTGCGTCAATCCTGATAGCCCTTGTTTCTATCGCGGCTTGGCAGTTTTTCACGGCGGGCCCGAGTGCGATAGCGACCAACATCGATCCCGAATACGCGCGGCTCGCAGGGCAGAGTGCGGCGCCGACTGCCGGCGGCGCGATTCCCACGCCGGTCGCCGTGGCGCGGCGCGGGTGGGAGCTTCTCGTCAATGCGTTCGATCGCTCGAACCCCAACAATTACGGAATTGCCTGGCATCTGCTCTATTCGTTGGGGCGCGTTCTTCTCGGCTATACGCTCGCCGTTCTCGTCGCGGTGCCGCTTGGATTCGCTCTCGGGCTATGGCCCGCGCTCTATCAAGCGCTCAATCCATTCATCCAAATTCTCCGGCCGGTCTCACCGCTCGCATGGATGCCGCTCGCGCTCTATGCGTTTCGTGACAGCACGGTGTCGACGATCTTCATCATCTTTATCTGCGCGGTCTGGCCGATGCTGATCAACACTGCGGTCGGCGCTGGCTCCGTGCGCTCGGAGTGGCTGAATGTCTCGCGCGTGTTCGGAGTGGGTACGCTCGAGCACGTGACTCGCGTCGTGTTTCCCGCGAGCGTGCCTATGATCATGACGGGGATGCGCATCTCAATCGGCATCGCTTGGTTTGTCATCGTTGCGGCCGAGATGGTCGGGGCGCAAAGCGGCGTCGGTTACTTCATCTGGAGTGAATGGAACAATCTGCAGATCTCCAGCATGATCGTGGCGATCGTTCTGATCGGGACAATCGGTCTTGCTCTCGACGCGGGTTTGGCTTGGCTTAGCCGGCGTCTGAGTTTTCGGGAGTAGCGGATGTCGACAGTCGAAGTCCGCGATGTCTCGATCCGCTTTCCGGGCAAGGCCGGGAAGAAGCTTCTCGCACTTGACCGTATTTCTCTCGATGTTCGCGAAGGAGAGTTTATCAGCCTGATCGGTCATTCGGGATGCGGCAAGAGTACGTTACTGAATCTGATTGCCGGGCTGCTTAAGCCTACGTCCGGATCGATCGTATGTGCAGGAGCACCTGTGAAAGGCCCGGGGCCGGATCGCGCGATGGTGTTTCAAAGCCACGCGTTGCTGCCGTGGATGACGTGCTTCCAGAATATCGAGCTCGCCGTGAAGCAAGTTTTCAAACGGTCGTCGCGTGCCGAAATTACGGAGCGGGCCGATGCCGCACTCAACATGGTGCACCTAGCCCATGCAGGGCAAAACTACCCTTACGAGATTTCCGGCGGCATGAAGCAACGCGTCGGCATCGCGCGCGCGTTAGCAACCGAACCTAGAGTGTTGCTGATGGACGAGCCGTTCGGTGCTCTCGACGCGCTGACACGCTCCAGTCTGCAAGATGAACTTGTTCGTATTGTCGAAGCAACAAAGTCGACCGTCGTGATGGTGACCCACGATATCGACGAAGCGATCCTGTTGAGCGATCGCGTCGTAATGATGACGCGCGGGCCGGCGGCGCATATCGGGGAGATCGTCGATATCGAGCTCGCGAGACCGCGAGACCGCATCGGCCTCGCGACAGATCGGAAATACGTGGCGTACCGCAAGGAGTTGTTGGAGTTCCTTTACGCCAAGCAAGATCGCATTCTCGATAGGGCGCAACTGAGTGCCGTATCGGTGTAGAGACTTCGCGGAAGCCGGGCAAAAACCCGCAGTTCCGCGACAAACAAAAGGCCTAAGGGTTACTTGATCATCGGGCAGCCGCCATCCGCGAGCGGACGAAACGCCTGGTCCATCGGGACTGTCGAAATCAGCTTGTAGTAATCATACGGGTACTTCGACTCCGACGGCTTCTTGATCTCGAAAAGATGGATCGGATGGATCACGCGTCCGTCTTCGCGGATCGCGAGATCGCCAAACAGCTTGTCCTTGCCTTTGAATTTCTTCATCTGCGGGACCACCTGACGGGCATCGTCCGTTGCCGTCGCCGCGACGGCGTTCAAGTAGGCGAGCGTCGAGGCGTAGACCCCGGCCTGATTGCCGCTCGGCATTTTTCCATTCATGCCCGGGCGAGCGGCGAAGCGTTTCGCAAACGCGCGCGTCTCGTCGTCCATATCCCAATAGAAGGCTTCGGTCAGAAGCACGCCTTGGCCGGCCTGGAGGCCCATTGCGTGAACGTCGTTGATGAAGATCAAAAACGCGACCAGCGATTGCCCACTCTCTTTGATGCCGAATTCGCTGGCCTGCTTAACTGCGTTGATCGTGTCCGCGCCCGCATTGGCGAGGCCGATGACTTTCGCTTTCGACTGCTGAGCTTGCACCAGCAGTGACGCAAGGTCCGACGTTCCGAGCGGATGGCGGGTCGAGCCGAGCACTTTGCCGCCGTTCTTCATGATGTAGTTTGTTGCTTCGGCCTCGATCCCATGCCCGAGCGCATAGTTCACCGTGATGAAGTACCAGTCGTTGCCGCCCCGCTTCATCGTCGCGGCGGCCGTCGTGTTGCCGGTCGCCCACGTGTCGTTCACCCACTGGATCGTGTTGGGCGAGCACGACTTCCCGGTCAGCTCCGCTGTCGCGGTCGACGATGCGAGGAAGGTCATGCGCGAGTTTCGCAGGATCTCGTTGATGCCGAGACCGACCGAAGAGTTCGGAACGTCGACGACGGCGTCGACCTTATCGACGTCGAGCCACTTGCGGACGATTGCGGTTCCGACGTCCGGCTTGTTCTGATGATCCGCGTAGATGATCTCGACCTTGATCCCCTTGCCGCCACCGTTGAAATCCTCCGCCGCCATGCGCGCGGCTTCGACGGAGCCCATGCCGTTGGTATCTTGGAAGACGCCCGAGATATCGTTGAGCACGCCGACGCGGACGATGCCGTCGGAAATTTCGGCTTGAACCGGCACGGCCGCAAGGCTCAGCATCGACAATCCAAGCAATACGCTCACGTGTTTCATGGGTATTCTCCCTCGGTCGTTTTTGTTCATTGCAATGCTGTCACACTTGCCGGTCCGGCACACGGATTGTAAGTCCGTCGATTTCGTCGGTGACGGGAATTTGGCAGGACAATCGGCTATTGGCACGACGCTCGGCTGCGGCGCCGTCGAGCAACGCATCCTCGTCGTCGCTCATCGCCGGCAAGCGATCCAACCAGTCTTCGGCAACATAGATGTGGCACGTCGCGCACATCGCATTGCCACCGCATTCCGCAACGATGCCTTCGATGCCTTGACGCGATGCCGCCTGCATCACGCTTTCGTTCGCGCTCGCGTCGATCGATGTCTGCTGCCCGTCCGGCGTGATGATATTGATCTGCGTCATGTGTGGCTCAAGTCGCGGTGAACGTGACAGGAAGGCGCTCGAGACCGCGTAGCGTGTTGTTGAAGCGACGCTCGATCGGACCGCTGATTGCGATGTTTTTGACTTTGCGCGCCAGCGTCGAAAGCACGACCTCGCCTTCAAGCCGCGCCACCAGCTGGCCGACGCACATGTGGATGCCGGAGCCGAAACCGACGTGGCCGCTCGTGCGGCGCGTAACATCGTAGCTGTCCGCGTTTTCCCACCGGCGCGGATCGCGATTGGCGGCGCCCAGGAACATCAGCACTTTCTGGCCTTCCGGAATGGTTATGCCGGACAATTCGACATCGCGCGTGGTGGTGCGAAAGAATGTCTGCACAGGGCTTTCGTAGCGCACAGCTTCTTCGAACGCATTGCGCGCAAGCGAGACATCGGCACGCAGTCGATCGAACTGCTCGGGGTAGCGGGCGAGACAATAGATTGCCGCGCCGAGGCCATTCACGGTGGTATCAAGCCCCGCGCTGAGCAGCGATCGAACCAGCAACGGTGCTTCGTCGTGTGCGATCTTGCCTTCGTCAGCCTGAGCATGGATGCACGCACCGAACCCGCCGGGCGCCAAGTTCTCGCGCTGGCACTGCGCCTCGACGTAAGCGCGATGCGGCGCCGAACGCTCGATCGCGGTTTGCCGAAGTTCATTCGGCGGCCCGAAGGCATTGAATACGAGGCTGGCGTACGGCAGCAGATGCTCGCGGCCGTCCGGCTTCAGACCTAGCGCGTCGGGGAACACCGATAGCGGATACGCCTCGGCGAAATCTGCGATTGCGTCGAAGCGACCGCGCGAAAGAAGCTCGTCGACCTTCGCTTCTGCGGCGGCCGTAAAGCGATCGCGCAACGTCTTCATCACGGCGGGCGACAGCACGCGGCTGAGCACGGCGCGCGTTCGGGTATGCGCCGGCGGATCGGCCTCGAGAATAATGCTCTGCGGACGCCAGGGCTTCTCTTTTGCGAAATCCGAAAGTCCGACACCACGACTGGAGCAGAAGGTCAGCGGATCGTGCAAAACCGCATGGACCTCGGCGTACCGCGCGACGGCGTAGCACTGCCATTGCTCGATCCAGATGACCGGGCCGGCTTCGCGAAGCTGCTCCTGCGCCGGATGCGGATCGGCGAAATACGCAATCGAAAACGGGTCGATTTCGACGCGAGGAACTGACGGGTCGACAGTCACCGTCTTGGGTGTGCTGGTTTTCTCTGCCTCATAGTGCGTGATCGTCATCGGATCATCCTCTAACGCCGGCGACAAACCTTCCGCTATTGCGGCGAAAACTCTGGCGCTTGGCTTCGAGTAACGCTACGTAGCGGAAATCCGTATGCCTAAAGCCAAACCCACGCGAAAAGCAGCGACGACGCTGGACCTCGAGCGCTACGTTCCGGCGCTGATCACGTTCATTGCGAACAAGCTTTCTCGCACTGCGACGCAGACCTATCAGACGCGCTTCGGTGTCAACGTCACGGAATGGCGTATCATCGCTCTCCTCGCGATCGAGCCGGCGATCTCGGCATCGCGCATCTGCTCCGTTATCGGCTACGACCGCGGTCCGGTCAGCCGCACCCTCGCGAGCATGGAAAAGCGCGGGCTGGTTTCGATCGAGAGCGATCCGAACGATGCGCGCAGCCATCGCATCTCGCTGACCGAGCGTGGACAAGACATGCACGACCGCATCATCGTCGTAGCCCTCCAACGCGAAGCGCGGCTTCTCGGCTGCCTCTCGGCTTCCGAACGCCAGACGCTGATTGGATTGCTCGCGCGAGTTCACGGCAATCTCGACGCTGTCAGCGACTAAGCGTCGCTGCACGGCGTGTGCTTGTGCCTTGCAAATTTTCGGCAAAGCCGATCCCTCCCGGCAAGGGCAGCTGTACCGCTGCCTCTCGAAACCATATCAGTCTAAGGCATCAATCGTTGCTATGGCAACAAATCCGCCGACCCTTTGTCGGGATTGGCTTGCCGAAGCCATTCGGTTCGCGCAGCGCCTTTAATCACGGCAGCGAGGTTGCCTTGGCGCGAGCCGGGATGCCAGACTGACGGGCAAAACTACGTGCAGGCAGGAGACGATCGCATGAATGACGGTTCCCGTAACGAGATGGAAACCGCGCGACCACTTCTGTTCGAGCCGCTCGATCTACGCGGGCTCACATTGAAAAACCGCCTCGTCGTACCGCCGATGGTGCACTATCGCTGCGGGCCCAGCCACACCTGTGGCGACTTCCATCTTGTTCATCTCGGACGATATGCACTCGGCGGTTTCGGGCTAGTCTTCGTCGAGGCCACCGGGGTCGAAGAGGTCGGCCTTATCAACGAGAACGATCTCGGCCTCTGGAACGATGCGCAGGCCGAAAGCTTCAAACCGCTCGTTGCCTTTATGAAACGTCAGAACACCGCGATCGGAATCCAGATCGCGCACGGCGGCCGCAAGGCGTCGACGCAAAGCGCGATGCAGGGCATGGGGCCTCTGACGGAAGAAAATCTGAGAGCTGGATCGAAGATGTGGCAGCCGGTCGGGCCAACAGCCGAACCGGTCGCGAACGGCTGGCTGACGCCGCATCAGCTGACGACGGACGAATGTAAAGCCATGGTCGGCAAATGGGCCGGTGCGGCGCGACGCGCCGTGCAGGCCGGGTTCGACACGATCGAAATCCATGCGGCGCACGGCTATCTGCTGGCATCATTCCTTTCACCGGTGTCGAACACGCGCAATGACGAATATGGCGGTGATAGTACCGGCCGTATGCGACTTCCATTGCAGATCGCTGAAGCGGTGCGCGCCGAGATGCCGAGCACGATGCCGCTCTTCGTGCGTGTATCGTCGGTGGACGGTGCGGCTGATGGCTGGAACATGGATGACACGGTTGCCTTTGCGCGCGAATTGAAAGCGCGTGGCGTTGACGTCATCGACTGTTCGTCGGGCGGTATCAGTGGCGCCGCGACGGCCGCGCAAGTGACGCGCAGCCTCGGCTTCCAAGTTCCCTTCGCCGAGCGCGTGCGCAAGGAAGTCGACATTCGCACGATGGCTGTCGGCATCATCCTCGAGGCTCAGCAAGCCGAGGCGATTTTGCAAGACGGCAAAGCCGACTTGATTGCCGTCGGCAGGCAGTCGCAATTCAATCCAAACATCGCGCACCATTGGGCGCACGATCTCGGCATCAACACGCGCTTCGAAGATTGGTCCCCCGAATACGGCTGGTGGCTCGAGAAGCGCATTAGAACGCTCGAAGGGTTTGCGACCGCGACCGGCGTCGTTATGCGCCGATAGCCTTTGGACGATGACTAGAGCGAAGCGTAACGCCGCCCCCGAATAAGCTCGAGAGGCGGCGTTCAGTTCACCTCGCGTATCGAGACTAAGCCGCGCTCGAGACAGGCGTGTTGAGCAGTTGCTGTTCCCACAGATAAGCAATACCACTGCCGGCCGCGTGCTGCTTGATCACCTCTGTCAACGCGACCGCTGTTTCGACTCGCGCCCAATCGCGCTGCCATTCCGCTGCCAGTGCCAGCCACGTCATCATGTTCGCGCCGGCCGTAATCATTCGCTGAATGGCGACCTCGTGCGCCTCAACCGAAACCGCGCCTGACGCATCGGTGATGACGGTGACGTCCCAGCCTTCGCCAAGAGCCTAGATCACCGGCATTGCGACGCATATCTCAGTCCATAGACCGGCGATGACGAGTTGCTTGCGGCCCGTCGCCTTGACGGCATTCACGACCTTCTGATCCTCCCACGTGTTGATGAACGTGCGGTCGATCACCTCCTGCCCGGGAAACACCTCGGTGATTTGCGGGAATATAAGGCCGCCACGGTCCGCCACCACGCTCGTCAGGATGATCGGCACGTTGAAGACTTTTGCGGACTTTGCGAGAGCCGCCGAATTGTTCACGACCATGTGGGGGTCATGGCTATTCAGGTTTGCCAGCTGATATGGCTGGTGATCGATTAGGACGAGGACAGAGTCTTCGGGGCGAAGAAGCGAAGTAAGGCCGTTACGAAAGGTCATTCTTTTCCTCTGCTGCTGGTGCTTGGGTTCGTTGTCCGAGCAACATTCGACCGCGTGTGGTTGCCTCAACAGGTATTGCCGTTCCTCTTCGTGCTGCGATAGTGCCCTCGCACGGAACGCCGTGTCGCAATGAGAGGAACACCGCATTGGAAATCGAAGAGCTGCGGACGTTTGTGGAGGTGGCGGATGCCGGCGGTGTTTCGCCTGCCGCGCAGAGGCTCGGCGTCGCCAAGTCAATCGTCAGCCGCAGACTTTTGCGGCTTGAGGCAGAACTCGGCGTGCAACTTCTTGCGCGATCGACACGCGGAACGGCTTTGACGGAGGCTGGAGCGATCTTTCGCGACTATGCGGCGCGTGTTTGCACGGAGGTCGATGCCGCCAAAGAGATGATCTCTCCCGCCGGCGAACTCCGGGGCCGCCTGCGAATAGCGGCCCCGCTCTCATTCGGCCCGACTCACTTTGCGCCCATCATCGCCGAAATGGCGCAGCGTCATCCTGAGCTGCATATCCAAACTTGCTACACGGATCGCTTTGTCGATCTTATCGCGGAAGGCTACGACTGTGCGATACGCGTCGGCTATCTTCCCGATTCCACTTTGATCGCGAGACGCGTTGGTCCGATCTACGGGAAGTTTGTCGCTAGCCCTGGCTACGTCAAAGCGCACGGGTCGCCGGAAACTCCCGAAGAGCTTGTCACGCATCAGGCTCTCATGCAGGGCACCGAGGCCTGGCAACTCACCGACGGCGATAAGATTTTGACTGTCCGCCCGCAGGGACGTTTCAAGGCTGACAACGGCACCGCGCTCCTTGCGGCAGCGGTAGCAGGCCTCGGCATCGCTTATCTTCCCGATGGCCTCACAGATGACCACATTGCCTCCGGCACTCTTGTCCCTGTCATGCTGCGCCACCAGCCTCCACCGGCCGGCGCATACGTCGTCCGCCCACCAGGTCAGCATCCCTCGCGAAAAATAAAAGCCCTGACAGAACTGTTGATCGAGTCTTGCGAGCGAGATCCTCGCACCGCGCAAATTGTCTGAGCGTGGATCGCGTCGGAGATCACCGGCATCGTTCAATACAATTTCGGTACGTCGGGGTCGACGATCACATCGAGCAAGCTTGGTCCGTTTTGGCTCAGCGCTTCTGCGAGCGCCTTCTCGAGCCCTGCGGCTTCCGTCACCCGCGCCGCCGAACACTCAAAGCCCTCGGCAATGCGCGCTGGGTCGATGCCCGGCAGGTCGATGCCGGGCGTGCTCTGAACGTTCAGCGTCTGCATGAAGGATCGCATTGCGCCATAGCCGCTGTTGTTGATGACGATGACGGATACCGGCAACTTCAGCTGAGCAGCCGTCCACAAGGCTTGGATCGAATACATCAGCGATCCGTCGCCGATAAGACAGACAACGCGTCGCCCCGGGCGAGCGAGCGCAACGCCGACCGCGGCCGGCAGGCCGTAGCCGAGACCGCCGCTGGCCATTGTGAAGAAGTTTCCGGGTGTGGCGATCGGCAAATAGCGATGCATCAGTGGCCGATGCGACGGCGCTTCTTCGACCAATATCGTATCGGCCGGCATCGACTTGGCGATCGCATGCAGCAGATACGCGGCCGGGATAGGATCGCGCGCGAGCGGGATGTCACGCGGTCGCGGCGTGAGCGTCGTGTTGCGTTTGCCGACAGGGAGCTGCTGCAAGAGCGCCGCCAGCGAAAGCCGCACGCTGCCAACGATGCCGGTGCCGATCGGCGAAGCCGCAGCTGCTGCGCCGTCACCAGTGATCTGGAACAGCGATACGTCGCCGCGAAAAAGCGGACAATCGCCCACGACATGAAATGTGAAGACCGGCGCGCCGAGAACAACAACCACGTCGTATTCCGACAATGTTGCCGAGATCGCTTGGGGTGCGGCCGGCAGGAAGCCCGCGAAGTTCGGGTGCAGTTCGGGAAAGCTCGCGCGGCTTGAGAACGGGCTGACCCAAACGGGCGCACCAAGGGCTTCCGCGAGGGTCACGGCTTGGTCCGCGGCGCCCTCGTCGTCGATTTCAGGCCCGATCACGATCACGGGACGCTTCGCCTTCTGAAGTGTCGCGGCGAGCTTGTCGATGAGCATTGGATCAGGTGCCGAATCTTGGCTCACCGTGCGTGGCACTGTTTGAAGCGTTTCGCGGTCCCAATCGTCCATGGGAACGGAGACGAAGGTCGGTCCGCGCGGCCGCTGCATCGCGATGTAATAAGCCTGCGCCAAAGCGGCGGGCACGTCTTCGGCGCGCGCCGGCTCGCAGCTCCACTTGACATAGGGCTTGGGGAAGTTCGCCGCCTCGGTGGCGCCGAGGAACGGCTGCAGCGGCAGCAAGCTGCGCGCTTGCTGCCCCGCGGAGATGACAAGCGGCGCTTGATTGCGGAACGCCGTGAAGACGCTGCCGAGCGCATGCCCGACGCCGGCCGCCGAATGTAGATTGCAAAAGGCAGCACGACCGGTGGCACGTGCGTAGCCGTCCGCCATCGCGACCACGGAGGCTTCCTGCAGGCCAAGTACGTAGCGGAAATCGTTCGGCCAGTTGCTCAAGAACGGCAATTCGGTCGAGCCTGGATTGCCGAAAACTGTCGTCATATCGAGACGACGCAGCAAATCGATCGTCGCTTCGCGCACCGTGACCTTGCCGGACGGCTTTTCCATTCGAGTATTTCCTCAGTCGTCCGCTCAGCCGTCCTGGGCCTTGATGCCGGCTTCGCGGATGATGACGCCCCAGCGGTCCATTTCGGAGCTCACGTGACTTCCGAGTTGATCCGGCGTGGATGCGATTATGCGCGCACCGAGACCGGCAAGCTTCTCAGCCACGGCGGTGGTGGTCAGTGCTGTTCGCACGTCTTCCGATACGGCTTCGACGACGTTACGCGGCGTTTTGGAGGGCAGGAAGAGCGCAAACCAAGACCCGACATCGAAGCCCGCGACAGTGTCGCCGATAGGCTGGATGTCGGGCAAAGTCGGAACGCGCTCACGCGTGGAGACGCCGATCGCACGGATCGTTCCTTCGCGGACATGATTGAGCGACACCGTCACGGTATCGAACATCAGGTCGATGCGGCCGCCGATAAGATCGCTCATCGCGGCTGCGGCGCCACGATACGGCACGTGCTTCATGTCAACGCCGGCCAAGCGTTTGAACAATTCGCCGATCAGATGCAGCGACGAGCCGATGCCGGCCGAACCAAAATTCAAGCTGCCGGGCTTCGCCTTCGCCATGGCTATAAATTCGGCGACGTTGTGCGCCGGCGAGGTCTTTGGAACCACCATCGCGTTGGGAATGATGGCAACGAGAGAGACCGGAGCGAAATCCGCGACGGGATCGAACGGCAGCTTCTCGAAGAGAAACTTGTTCACTGCGATGGCGCTGGACGTGATGAGCAGATGATGCCCGTCAGGCTCCGAGCGTGCGATCTCGGCTGCACCGATATTCGCGCCGGCGCCGGACCTGTTCTCGACGACGACTTGATGTCCCCACATCGCGCTTAACCGTTCACCGAGCACGCGCGCGATGATGTCGTTCGCGCCGCCCGCCGCGAAGGGAACGACGAGCCGCACGTTCTTGGTCGGTCGCCAGGCAGACGCATGTGCGCGGGTTGTTACGATGCTAGGCAGACACAATGCTGATCCGGCGAGTACGAGCGCGCGGCGCCGCGAAACGTGCAATGCCGATGGCCGAGGGGAGTTCGTCGTCATAGCGCTTTCCTCCATTCGTGTTTTTGGCCTTTAGATCGGGTATTGCTGCGGGCCGGTCTCGATCGTGATCCAACGCAGCTCGGTGAATTCCGCAATGCCGGCTTTGCCGCCGAAGCGACCATAGCCCGACGCTTTCGTTCCGCCGAATGGCATCTGGGCCTCATCATGCACGGTCGCGCCGTTCACATGGCAAATCCCAGACTCGATGCGCTTGGCGACGTCGAGAGCGCGCGCGATGTCGCGGCCGAAGACCGAAGCAGACAATCCATACTCGGTGTCGTTGGCGACGCGGATGGCTTCCTCGACCCCCTTTACGCGGACGACGCTCACGACAGGCCCGAACGATTCCTCGCCATAAATGCGCATGCCAGACGTCACGTGATCGACAACGGTCGCCGACATCAACGTCCGATCCGTGCGTCCGCCTGCGACGACCTTTGCGCCTTTGCCGACCGCATCCTTGATGAGGGCCTGCACGCGCTCGGCAGCGTCGAGGCCGATGAGCGAACCGAGCGGGGTCTTGCCGGCACGCGGATCGCCCGCGACAAGCGTTTCGGCCTTGGCGGCGAGTTTGGCGACGAACGCGTCGGCGACTTTCTCGTCAACGACGAGGCGTTCGGTCGACATGCAGATCTGCCCTTGATTCATGAACGCGCCGAAAGCCGCAGCTGCAACTGCGGCGTCGAGGTCGGCATCGTCGAGCACGATCAGCGGCGCCTTGCCGCCGAGTTCAAGCAATGCGGGCTTGAGATACTTCGCAGCGATCTGCGCAATGATGCGGCCGACCCGGGTCGAGCCCGTGAAGTTTACGCGTCGGATCGCGGGATGCGAGATCAACTCCTCGATCAAGGCCGGAGCATCTTCGGGTGCGTTTGTGATCACGTTGAGCACACCGGAGGGAAGACCTGCTTCGCGCAGACATTCGGCAATGAGACGATGCGTGCCGGGACAAATTTCTGACGCTTTGAGAACGACCGCGTTGCCGCAGGCAAGCGGGAGCGCGACCGCACGCACGCCGAGGATGACGGGTGCATTCCACGGCGCGATGCTGAGTACAACGCCGGCCGGCTGGCGCACCGCCATCGCGATGCAGCCCGGCTTGTCAGACGGAATCACCTCGCCGGAAATCTGCGTCGTCATCGCGGCGGCTTCGCGCAGCATGTTGGCGGCGAGATGAACATTGAAACCCGCCCAGCCTGCCGTGGCGCCGGTCTCGGTCGCTATCAGCTCGATGAAGCGCGGCGTTTTCGCGGCGAGCGCGTCGGCAGCTTTCAGCAAGATCGCGCGCCTTTCGCTTGGGCCCTTAGCGGACCAAGCCGGGAAGGCTGCGGCGGCGGCATCAGCCGCGCGCGCCGCGTCCTCGATCTGTGCGGCCGCAGCGCGGCTCGCGACATCGCCGGTTACGGGGTTGAGGCGATCGAAGGTCACGCCGTTGACGGCCTCCACGTCCTGATTGTCGAGCAACAATGCGATCTTGTTCATGCTTCCCTCTTAGGTGTCGTATGGCTGGTCGCCAGTTCGCCCAGATAGGCGCGGCGGACCGCTGGGTCAGCTTTCAGTTCTTCGGCAAGGCCGCCGCCAACGATGCGGCCGTTCTCGATCAGGTAGCCGCGGTTCGCGATCGCCAGACTTTCTTGCGCGTTTTGCTCGACGAGGAGCAGACTGACGCCGCTCGCGCGCACATACTTCAGCGCAGTAAAAAGCTCGCGCACCATCAGCGGCGAGAGGCCAAGCGAAGGTTCGTCGAGCAACAACACGCTCGGATTCGACATTAGCGCGCGGCCGATAGCGACCATCTGCTGCTCGCCGCCGCTCATGGTGCGAACGGTTTGAGTTATTCGTTCACGCAGTCGCGGGAACAACGTGAGAATTTGCTCGCGACGCTCAGCTTCGCGGCTGCGCGCGCGCTGCGGATTGGCTCCGAGCAAGAGATTTTCCTGCACGGTGAGATCGCCGAAAGTGCCACGGCCTTCCGGAACGAGAGCAAGGCCCGCTTCCACGATCGCGTGCGCCGGCAATGTCGAGATGTCTCGGCCCGCAACACTAATCTTCTTGCCGGGACGGCACGACACCAATCCGGCAATCGCCTTTAGCAACGACGTCTTGCCTGCGCCGTTGGCGCCGAGGATCACGACGATCTCGGCCACGTCGACGTCGAGCGAAACGTCGTCGAGGGCGCGGTGCTGTCCGTAGGCGACCGAGATGCCTGAGACCTCAAGCATGAGCCGGCGCCCCGAGATACGCGTCGATCACGGCCGAATCCCCCAGGACGTCGGCAGGTTTGCCCTCGGCAATGCGGCGGCCGACATTCATTACGACGCAGCGATCGCAGAGCGAACGGATCGCATCCATGACGTGCTCGACCATGAGAATCGAAAGACCCTCGGACTTCAGCGAGCGGATGAGCGCGACACCTTGATGCAGCTCGGACGGATTGAGTCCGGCCAGCCATTCGTCGAGGAGCAGAACTTTCGGTTCGAGCGCGAGCGCGCGGGCGAGTTCGAGTCTCTTGCGGTCGATGTAAGTGAGTTCCCTCGCGGATTGTTCGGCTCGATGCGCCAACCCGACGCGCGTGAGCAAATCGATTGCACTTCGCGCGGGGTTGACGCGATTCGTCTGGTAAAAGAGAAGTCCGGCCTCGACATTCTCGCGGCATGTCATGCCATCGAGCACCCGAACGAGCTGGAACGTTCGTGCGATCCCGAGACGCGCAACGCGATAGGCCGGAAGGCTTGCGATTTCCTGCCCCTCCAGTCGAACGGAGCCGCGATCCGGCCGAAGCATTCCGGAGAGAAGATTGATCACTGTCGTCTTGCCGGAACCGTTGGGTCCGAGCAGGCCGACGATCTCCCCGGCGTCGACATGGAAATCGATGACGTTGACGGCGACGAGGCCGCCGAACGCGCGATGCAGGCCCTTCACGTCGAGGATCGCGGCGCTCATGCCGGCGCCTTTCTCGAGGTGAGGCGCGCAAGCAGGCCCGCGATGCCGGTCGGCAATGCGTAGACGACGAGCAGGAAGATGACGCCGATGATGATCGTGAATGTCGTCGGGAAGCGCGCCGAGAGAAATTCGAACAGTAGCGTAAGCGGAACGGCACCGAGCGCCGGGCCCCAAAGGCGATGCGCACCGCCAAGCAAGGCCATGATCACGACCTGGAACGAGATCATCGCGTTGAAGGCGATCGAGGGTTCGATATAAGTCCAGCGCGGTGCCATGATGGCGCCCGCGAGCGTCATCACGGTAGCGCTGATGGTGAGCAACGTGACTTTCGCAATCGTAGTATTGATGCCGCAGTGCTGCGCGACGGTTTCATCTTCACCGATGATGCGGAGCGCGAAGCCGAGGCGCGAGCGTGCGACCAGCCAGCCGATGAGAAAGACGGCAACGCCCAGCGCCAGGAGCTGCCAATAGATGTCTTGCTGCGTGATATCGACGAAGACGTAGCGGCCGAGTACGCGCGTTTTGTTGACCTCAAACCAGACGACGAGCTGTCGGATCAGTTCGGCGAGGCCGAAGGTGAAGATCACGAAGTGCACGCCGGAGAGGCGCAGCGTCGCCAAGCCGACGACAATCGCCATCACGGCTCCGATGAAGCCCGCGATGAGCAGCACAAGCGCCCATGGGAGAACTTCGCCGAGCACTGCGACGGTGTACGCGCCGACGCCGAAGAATGCGGCAGTTGCGAGCGAGACGTAACGCGTGGGCCCGGAGAACAAACCCCACGCCGTCGCCAGTACGGCGTACTGCAAAAGGCTAATGCCTAGCGCGAGATAGTAGTTGTCGACGAAAAAAGGCACGGCCGCGAGGCCGGCAACGAAAGTTGCTGAAAGCGCGAACAGAACCGGGAGCGGCAGAGTCATCGCTGCGCCCTTCCGAAAAAACCGGCCGGCTTTACCAGCAAGACGGCGAGAAATACCGCGTAGTTGACCGCCAGCGTTAGGCCCGGATCGACGTAGGTGGCGACGAACGACTCACTGAGGCCGAGGAGCAATCCGGCAACCAAGCAGCCGAGCAAATTACCGACGCCGCCCATCACGACGATGATCAGCGCCTTCATCGTGAAGATGACGCCAGATGTCGCGCTGAAGGTGAGGAACATGCTCACCAGCACGCCTGCCACCGCAACGAGCGCACCGCCAAGTGCGAAGGCGAGCGCTGAGGTGCGCTGCACATCTATGGCGACGAGTTGCGCAGAGATGGGGTCGACAGCGACGGCGCGGATCGCTGTGCCGATGCGCGTGCGCGTCAGACCGAGATAGAGCGCGAGGCCGATGACCATTGCGACCGCGAATGCGAGGATGCGGTTGGCTGCCATTTGCGCGCCGAACATCTCAATCGGGATCGCGAAGAATGAATAGCTGTAGTAGGCGCCACCGAAGATCGTCAGCATCACGCCTTGCACGATGAACATGAGGCCGAAGGTCGCGAGAATGCTGTCGACCTCCAGCGCATCGCGCGTTCTGGCGCGGCGCACCAGAGGCAGAAGCAGAAAGCGGTAGAAGAAATAGTTGACCGCAAAACTTGCCGGAATGACGAACGCGAGCCCGAGCAGCGGGCTGAGCGCCCAAGCCGTGAACAGTCCGTGCGCCGCGAAGGCAGCGGCGATGAGCACCTCTCCGTAAGAGAGATTCATGATGCGCGCGACGCCATACTGGAGCGTAAGCCCCATGGCAACGAGCGCATACATGCCGCCGAGCAACAACCCTGTGAGGAGCGCGTTCGTCATCCGCGGAGTCTTACGGCGCTTTCCAGCCCGGCTTTGGCACCGCAACGGCCTTCGCGCCGTCGTTGGCGGTCGGCGCGACGCCGTAGAACTCGCCGTTCTGCCACTGGCCGACCCACCAGTAGCGCGTCGGCATGTTATTCTGCAGTTTGACTTGACCGATGACCGTGTCGAACGTGCCGGTCTGCAGCTCTTTGATCACTGCCGCACGATCGACTTTGCCGACGCGCTCGATCGATTGCTGCAGCATCTGCAGGCTTGCGTAAGTCACCGCGCTTGCCCAACGATCCGGCTCTTTTCCGTCGTTGGCTGCCTTATGTCGCGCGAGATAGTCTTTGATCGCCGGGCTATCTCCGCTCCAGCCGCCGATGCCGAGCACGCCGTCCGCATTGGCGCCGAAGCGCTGCTTGTAGAGCGGGAACGCCGTCCCGACGCCGGTGTAGAAAACTTTCGGATTGAAGCCCGCGATGCGCGATTGCTCCGTGATGCCGAGCGTGTCCGGCGGATACGAGAAAGCGATGAAGACGTCGGGGTTCAGCGCTTTTGCTTCGTTGACGATCGGCGCAAGGTCTTGCGTGCCGACCGGGTAAGTTTTGTCGTAAGCGAGCTTGAATTTCGCTTGCGTCAAAGCCGGTCGCGCCGCAGCCGAAAGGTCGATGCCGAAGCCGTCGGCGACGCTTACCATCGCGACAGTGTCGCCGATCTTGCCTTCGCTGCGCAGTTTCACGAGCAGCTCGACGAGCGTCCTTGCAGCATCGGAGCTAGCGCCGAGCATCCAGAAGCTGTTCGGCCAGCGTTTGGCGAGCTCGGGCGCGCGATCGGTCACGGCCGTGGCGGCGAGATGCGGATAGCCGGCTTTGTTGAGCACCGGGCCGACCGCGAGATTGAGACCCGTGCCCCATGGCGGCAGGATGAAGTCGACCTTGTCCTGATTAATCAGCCGCTCGATGGCGCGAACGGCTTCCTCGGCATTCGAGCGATCGTCGTAGTGCACGACTTCGATCGGCAAGCGCTTGTCGCCGATCTTCAGCCCGCCGGCCGCGTTCACTTCTTTCACCCACAGATCGTAGTTCGGAATTGTTGTGACGGCGGCACCGCCGACGTTGGGGCCGGTGCGCGAGATCGCGTAGCCGAACTTGATGGAATTCTGTGCCAGGACCGGTGTTGCGATGAGCAGAGCAACCGATGCGGCAAGCAGGGCCACCCCGCGGCGGGTCATGGAAATTGTCATCGTGTCCTCCCGAACAGCTTTTTTGCCGTCCGCTCTTCCGGCGGCGGCTGTTAAAAGCTTAGCGCAGGCGCACGAAATGTTATTGGACTTGTCAGGGGAATTATTGCACGCAGTCGTCGCAGGCGCCCAACTGAGAGGCGACCGATTGTCTCGCCCTCAAGCGAGCGGAGGAAACGCTTTGCAAAAAGCTTCACGCGCCCGAGCGGCCGCAGGACCGCCGTTGCATATCGAGCATTTTTCCGGCGGCCTCATGCCGCGCACTTGGACGCTGAGTGCGGGTCGCGCCCGATTATTGGTGCTGGAGTCGCGCCACGGCGTTGCAACAGCGGTGGCCGCGGCACTAGCGCTGTCGGCGCCCGCGCTTTTGTGGTTGCCGAGCGCGGCGGAGAGCGAACTTCGGCTCGAGGCCGGGGCGCGCGGATATCTTATCAGCGTGACGGACGACTTCTTGGCGCGGGCCACGGCGACCGCCGCGGAGGCCGTGCATCTGCGCCGTGTGATGCGGCGGGTCGTCCCGTTCACGGCTGAGCAGGCGCGTGGCGCCATCGCTTCAGTCACGCCGATCTGCCGTGCGCTGTTGTGCGAACAGCAGACGCCCGGCCGCGGCGCCACCACGATGATCTCGACGCAGACACTCTTGCTGCTCCTGCATCTCTGGCGGACCGCAAGCACCGACAGTGAAGCTGCGGATGTGGCACAACGCGGTGAAGGACCGCGACTGATCGCCGAGTTCCTGCAGCTCGTCGAATTGCATCATCGCGACAGCTGGGCGATCGCGCGCTACGCCGCCGCGCTTGGCGTTACGGAAGATAAGCTGCATGCGCACTGCCGGCGCGAGAAGAGCGCAAGCCCGCGCGCGTTGCTGCACGAACGACTAGCACAGGAGGCGTGCACACGGCTTCTCCAACTCGATTTGCCGGTCGAGCAAATCGGCTACGGATTGGGATTTCGCGATCCGGCGTATTTCAACCGCTTCTTCAAGCGACACCGCAAGACATCGCCGGGGTTATACCGCCGGCAGATGCGATCGAGCGCACCGCATTCGCTTTCGTATGCGGCTTGGCCTTGAGGAGAGGGCTTTTATCAATCGAGAAAATCCCAATGGCCAAGTCGGTCGTTTGCCTGCTTAGGGACGGGCGCTCAAGAGTTGGCACGCTTGTCAGTCCGCTTGTTCGCCGAACCTTTGGCGCGTTCTGCCTTGGACCGCTAACTGGCCTGGCGACCGGTCGAAAAGGCCTTCTGCCGCCGATATCGGCCGAGTTCTTAAGTGTCTTCGTGAAGCGGAACGAAAAGCGGGCCTGCACCAACATGTCGAGCGAACACACGGCGTGCACCGGCGCCGACAAGGCTACTTCATTAGCGTGCCCGGAAGACGTATGTTCGACGATGAATGCGGAATGGCGCACGGCGTCGGTGAACGATGCGCTTCAGAATGTCTTGGTAGTGACAGACGCCGACGCTGTGGTTTCGGTTTTCTCTTAGCAGGCGTTGGGCGGGTCTTCTGAATTGCGCAGCCAGTTGACGCAGTTTTGAATTGCGACAATGCTCACCGAGCGGAACGGCAGTATGCGCCCTTGGCGCGAGGTCGATAACATGCAGCGCTGGCTCAGCATCGGCATCTGCACGGTCCTTGGTTATCTCTTAGGCGCAACGTTGGCGAGCGCGATCGTTGGGCAGATGACATCTTACGCCCATAACATGGCGCTCGAAAGCGCGGTGTGGGCTGCGTTTATCGGAGGCCCGATCGGCGCCGTCATTTTCGGCCTCGCCATGGCATGGATCATCAAGCGCGTTGAGGCCTGATCCAAGCCATCGCCTCGAAGATTTCCTCATTATATCCGAAGCTTCAATCGAAGCAGAACAGCAGTCCAACGATAGAACTGCCGTCAGTCAGTCCACGAAGGGGCCGAAGTTTGCGCGGGCGTAAGCAGGGCGGCTCTGTACTGCTTCCCACCACGCCGCAATCTTAGGGCGTGCCGCGATAGCGTCAGGCGCAATCTCTTCGTCGATCCGTTTCACAAATGGCGCGACCGCGATGTCGCCCAACGAATAGCGGCCCTCGAACAGCCAGCCGTTTGTCATCATGCTGTCCATCGTATCGAGCATCGCCACGAGCTTGGCGCGCGACTCGTCGAGCTCTTCCGGGGTGTAGGGTTTTCTGGCAACGCGCATCCAGGCATCGCGCCGCTCGGCGCTTGGGATGCGGCGCATCATCTCTTCAAGTTCGGCATCGCTCAATTTTTCTGCCTTCGCTTGAAAAGCGTGCCGCCAATTGAAGCGGATGAGGTTGATGATCAGACCATCGACATGCCTCACCCAGTTTCGCATCAGCGCGAGCTGATATGGCGAGGACGGCAGAAGGGGCGGATCGGGAAAGACGGCGTCCAGATACTCGCAGATCGTCCCGCTCTCATGCAGCGGCTTGTTGTCATGCAGAATGGTCGGCACGACGCCGAGCGGATTGATGGCGAGATACGCGGGCTGATGATGTTCCTGTTTGGAGAGGTCGACTTCTTTGGCCTCATAGGCGAGGCCCTTTTCTTCGAGAAACAGGCGAACCCGGCGCGAGGCACTGGACTTAGGAGCGTGATAGAGCAGGAGCGACATCGCGTCAGTTCTTTCTCGTGTTTCTTATTGTTGTTTCTCTGCGAGCTACGCCGCGCGCCTCAAGAGACGCGCGACGTAGAACGAGCGTTTAGCCGCGCTTCGGCGGGCTCGCCGGCCAGGATGCGATCAGCGCATCGTAGTCGATCGTCTGGCCGCCGGGCTTCTCGTTCGCGAGCTTGCGCTGCGGAGCGATCGTCTTGTCGGCCTCGGCCTTCTTGTACCAATCCTCGGCGGATGTCTTCGGATTGATCTTCGGCCCGCACGCGCCTTGAACGTTGGAGCGTTCGATACGGATCATCACGTCGTCCATCGAGTCGGCGAGGGAGTCCATGGCGGCTTGCGGCGTTTTCGCACCGGACGAGGCATCGCCGATGTTCTGCCACCACAACTGCGCAAGACGCGGATAGTCCGGCACGTTGTTGCCGGTCGGCGTCCATTGCACGCGCGCCGGCGAGCGGTAGAACTCGATGAGGCCGCCGAGATTTTTCGCGCGATCCGTGAAGCTCTGATGCCAGATGTCGCTCTCGCGGATGAAGGTGAGGCCGACGTGGCTCTTCTTCAAGCTTACGGTTTTGCAAACGCAGAACTGCGCATAGAGCCACGCGGGTTTGCGCCGCTCCACCGGCGTCGACTTCAGCAAGGTCCACGAACCGCAGTCCTGGTAGCCGAGCTTCATGCCGTCCTTCCAGTACGAGCCCTTCGGCGACGGAGCCATGCGCCACTTCGGTGTGCCGTCCGCATTCACCACAGGCAGTCCGGGCTTCACCATGTCGGCCGTAAAGGCCGTGTACCAGAACATCTGCTGCGCGATATTTCCTTGCGCCGGCACCGGGCCGGACTCAGAGAACGTCATGCCGGCGGCGCCAGGCGGCGCGTATTTCTTCAGCCACTCGATGTATTTCTCGATGGCGTAGACGGCGGCCGGTCCGTTGGTATCGCCGCCGCGAGCTATGTGCGCGCCCTTTGGATTGCAGCCCTCCATCCGGATGCCCCATTCGTCGACGGGGAGGCCGTTCGGAATGCCGCGATCGCCGTTTCCCGCCATAGAGAGCCACGCGTCGGTGAAGCGCCAACCGAGCGACGGGTCCTTCTTGCCGTAGTCCATGTGGCCGAACACGCGGACGCCGTCGATTTCCTTCACGGTGTTGGTGAAGAACTCCGCGATGTCCTCGTAGGCCGACCAGTTCACCGGCACGCCGAGTTCGTAGTTGAATTGCTTCTTGAATGCTTCGCGGATCTGCGGACGCTGGAACCAATCGTAGCGGAACCAGTAAAGGTTCGCGAATTGCTGATCGGGGATTTGGTAGAGCTTGTTGTCCGGCCCGGTCGTAAACGATTTGCCGATGAAGTCGTCCATATCGAGCGTCGGCAGCGTGACGTCCTTGCCTTCGCCCGCCATCCAATCCGTGAGCGGCACGGCCTGCTGATAACGGAAATGCGTTCCGATCAGATCCGAGTCGTTGACCCAAGCGTCGTAGACGTTGCGGCCCGATTGCATCTGCGTCTGGATTTTTTCGACGACGTCACCCTCTTGGATGATGTCGTGCTTGAGACGCATGCCGGTGATTTCG
This sequence comes from Variibacter gotjawalensis, assembly GCF_002355335.1. Classification (GTDB taxonomy): domain Bacteria; phylum Pseudomonadota; class Alphaproteobacteria; order Rhizobiales; family Xanthobacteraceae; genus Variibacter; species Variibacter gotjawalensis. The sequence continues at coordinate 4,144,754 of NZ_AP014946.1, read as the reverse complement.
TTGAAGGCTTTCGCGAGCGTGTTTGTTTCGTATTCATGCGTCGTGATCGTCTCCGACACGACGTTGATCTCTTGTCCGCGATAAGGCTGCGACGCCTTGATGAACCATTCCATCTCGGCGGCCTGCTGATCTTTGGTCAGCACCGACGGCTGGAACTCGCTATCGATCCAGCGCTTCGCCGCATCGATTTGCGCGCGCACCGGCGTCGCGAGGTAGGGAGTGGCGATGATCGCCGAACTGCCGGCCAGAAATGTCCGTCTGTCGATCTTCATGGGCTTCCTCTCCTGTTAAAATCCGCCGGGTTGTCCCGGGGCCGTCTTTACGTCGCTGTAGAACTTGCCGTCACACGTAGAGAAAAATCACGACCGCCAAAACGGCCGCAAAAATCGTTGCGCCCCAGAGGGCCGCAATGCCCGCAATTGCGATCCAAACGATGTGGACGATTGCAGCGCCCAAGATCGACAGAAATAGGCGATCGCCGCGCGTCGTCCCGATCCGCAGCACGCCGGCGCGCTCGAATTCCGGCCGGTAGACCGCGAGCAAAGTCATGACTGTGAGGATGGAGAATAGCGCGGCAAACAGCAGCGCGGTCTGCCATGTCCACGCCATCCAGGCGAAGGTCTGCGCGAACCAGTCGATGATCTTCTGCAGCATCACACCCTCCCGAGGGCGAAGCCCTTGGCGATGTAGTTGCGCACGAACCAGATTACGAGCGCGCCCGGAATGAGCGTGAGCACACCGGCGGCGGCGAGCAGGCCCCAATCCATGCCGGCGGCCGAGGCTGTGCGCGTCATGATCGACGAGATCGGCTTGTTATTGGTGAGCGTGCGCGCGAGCAGAAGCTCGACCCACGAGAACATGAAGCAAAAGAAGGCCGCGACGCCGATCCCGCTAGCGATCAACGGCATGAAGATCTTCACGAAGAAGCGCGGGAACGTGTAGCCGTCGATATACGCAGTCTCGTCGATCTCACGCGGCACCGAGGACATGAAGCCCTCGAGGATCCACACCGCGAGCGGAACGTTGAACAGACAGTGCGCGAGCGCGACCGCCCATGGCGTGTCGAACAGTCCGATCGCCGAATAGAGATTGAAGAACGGCAGCGCGAAGATCGCGGGCGGCGCCATGCGGTTCGACAGCAGCCAGAAGAACAAATGCTTGTCACCGACGAATGTGTAGCGGGAAAAAGCATAGGCTGCAGGCAGCGCGACGCCGATCGAGATAACCGTATTGATCACGACATACGTCAGCGAATTGACGTAACCCATATACCAGGACGGGTCGGTGAAAATCTTCACGTAATTGCGCAGCGTGAACGTCTGCGGATACAGCGAGAAAACTGTGGTGATCTCGGTGTTCGTCTTGAAGCTCATGTTGATGAGCCAATAGATCGGCAGCATCAAAAAAATGAGATAGACGATGAGAATGAGGCGGCTTGCACGCATGGTCACCCGGCTCGCTTGGTCATGACAGTATAGAATATCCAGCACACCGTGAGAACGATCACGTTGTAGACGATCGACAGCGCAGCAGCTTTGCCGAGATCGAACTGGCCGAGCGCGATTTGCACCAAATCGATTGAAATGAAAGTCGTTTTGTTGCCGGGTCCGCCGCCCGTCACGACGAACGGCTCGGTATAGATCATGAAGCTGTCCATGAAACGCAGCAGCACCGCGATAAGCAACACGCGGTTCATCTTCGGCAGCTCGATGTTGCGGAACACCGCCCAGCGCGATGCGCCGTCGATCTTGGCGGCTTGGTAATAAGCGTCCGGAATCGATTTCAGGCCGGCATAGCAGAGCAGGGCGACGAGGCTCGTCCAGTGCCACACGTCGAGCAGGATGATCGTGATCCACGCCGCGATCGGACCCGCGACGTAGTTATAATCGATGCCGAGCTTGCTCACCGTATACCCCAGCAGGCCGATATCGTTGCGCGCAAAAACCTGCCAGATCGTGCCGACGACGTTCCACGGGATCAGCAACGGCAGCGCCATCAGCACGAGCGTCGACGCAACGCCCCAACCGCGTTTCGGCATCGTCAGCGCGATTAGAATGCCGAGCGGAATTTCGATCGCGAGGATGATCGCCGAGAACAGCAAGTTGCGCTGAAGCGCATCGTAGAAGCGCCGCCCGACCGACGTTGCCGGATCGAGCACTTCCTGGAACCAGCCGAGGCCATTCCAGAAGAATTGGTTGTTGCCGAAGGAGTCCTGCAGCGAGTAATTCACGACCGTCATCAGCGGCAATAGTGCATTGAACGCGACGAGCATCACCACCGGCAGAACCAAGAACCACGCGCGATTGTCGGTGACTTTCAGCATGGTCAGGCTCCGTCCGGCGCAACGAGGCGCCCGCCTGAATAGACATTGATGCGCGGCGTATCGAAGATGACGCCTGCGGTTTCGCTCTCGGGCGTCATGCCGTCCGGCACTGTGACGGAGAGCGTACGGTCCGCGATCCGCACGCGTGCGAGGCGCATACGGCCGAGATCCTCGATGCGAATGAGACGTGCCGGAATGCCGCTGCCGGCCTCGGCCAATCGGGCGTAGTTCGGGCGGACGCCGAGTTCGACGGCGTCGCTCATCGCCGCGTAAGTATGCGGAAGCGCGATGGCGGTTCCGGCGATATCGGCGCTACGGCCCGAGACCTTGGCGGGCACGAAATTCATCCCGGGTGAGCCGATGAAATTGCCGACGAATGTGTGCGCGGGCCGCTCGTAAAGTTCTTCCGCGTTGCCGCTCTGCAGCACGCGGCCATCCGACATGACGACGACTGTATCGGCGAAGGTCAGCGCTTCGGTCTGATCATGCGTGACATAGACCATCGTCACGTCGAGTTCGCGGTGCACGGCTTTCAGCGTTGAACGCAATTCCCACTTCAGCGCCGGGTCGATCACGGTCAGCGGCTCGTCGAACAGTATCGCGGACACATCCGAGCGGACCAAACCGCGGCCGAGCGAAATCTTCTGCCTGGCGTCCGGCGTGAGGTTCCGCGCTTTCTTGTCCAGCACGGCTGTGAGATCGAGCAGCTCTGCGATTTGACCGACTCGCTGTTTGATCTTGTCGGCCGCGACGCCGCGATTGCGGAGCGGGAAGGCGAGGTTTTCGCCGACCGTCATCGTGTCGTAGACGACCGGGAACTGAAACACTTGCGAGATATTGCGCGACACCGTCGACGCGTGCGTCACGTCGCGGTCGCCGAACTTCAATCGGCCTCGCGTCGGCACCACAAGGCCCGAGATGATGTTGAGCAATGTCGTCTTGCCGCAGCCGGAGGGGCCAAGCAGCGCGTAGGCGCCGCCGTGACGGAACGTGAAATTGGTCTCTTTCAACGCCCAATCTTCATCGGCTTTACTTGGCGATTTGAGATAAGATTGTGCGAGGTTCTCTAGCGTGATCGTCGTCATCGGCGCGCCTCCGCGGGCGCTGCGGCGAGCTTGCCGTGACTGTCGAAGAGGTAAGCGTTCTGCGGATCGACCCAGGCGGTGATTGCTTGATCGGGCTCGAGGCGCCGCACGCCCGGTGCCAACGCGACGAACGCGTGATTGGCCGCGACGATGTGGACGTAGCTTTCCGCGCCCGTGATCTCGGACACGCGTACCGTCGCCGGTATGCGCAGCGTATTGTCGTCGAGCGGATCGAGCGACAGTTGATGAGCGCGAAAGCCGAGGCGGTAATTCGTATCCGGCAGATGCGCGAAACGTCCTGCCGCGACCGTGCCGAAGTCTCCGAAGCTCAAGGTCGCGCCGCTTTTCGTCACGTCGATCGTGTTGAGCGGCGGGTCCGAGAAGACTTCGGTCGTGATGATGTCGTGAGGCCTCCGGTAGACGTCCGAGGTCGGGCCGAATTGCGTCAAGCAGCCTTCGTGCAACGTCGCCGTGAAGCCGCCGAGCATTAATGCTTCGGCCGGCTCCGTCGTTGCGTAGACGAAGATCGCGCCCGAGGCCTGAAAGATGCGCGGTAACTCTTCGCGCAACTCTTCACGAAGCTTGTAGTCGAGATTAGCGAGCGGCTCGTCCATCAAGACAAGGTCGGCATCGCGCAGCAGGGCGCGCGCAATCGCCGTGCGTTGTTGTTGCCCGCCCGAGAGTTCGAGCGGACTGCGCTTGAGATAAGGCTCAAGCCGGAGGAGGCGCGCGGTTGCGTGAACGCGTTCAACGATGACGGTCTTTGCCACGCCTCGCACACGAAGCGGCGACGCCATATTCTCGAAGACGCTGAGCGATGGATAATTGATGAACTGCTGGTAGACCATCGCGACGCTGCGCTTGCGCACCGGGACACCGGTGACGTCTGCATCGTCCATCAAAACGCGGCCGGATGTCGGAAGATCAAGCCCCGCCATGATGCGCATGAGGCTCGTTTTGCCGGCGAGCGTCGCGCCGAGCAGGACATTCAGCGCGCCGCGCTGCAGCGTCAAAGAGATCGAGTCGAGATGCTTCTCGTCGACAACGATCTTGCTGACGTTGTCGAGAACGAGCGTCATTGCTCACCCGATCGAAGAGTTGGTTCGATCACGCCGACAGGCAGCGATACGCAATCGCTTGCGGCAAGGTGCGAGAGAGGCCCCATGCGTTTCCCGTTGCGACGCATAGTCGGTCGCTTGCGCGAAGCATCCCACGTCCATTTCGCGATGAAAATACGCCAGACGAAAAATATTGCGGCTTGACTTGGCCGCAGCGTATTCGATCACAGGCCGTCAAGATCGCAGATTGAAACGCAAATGTGTGTGCTGGTCAGGTGTTCGCGTGAGGTCGAATACCGTTCTCGGTCGGACGCTCGCGTCCTTGTTCGGCAAGATCGCGGAACAACATGCTCCATCGCGTATCGTCACTCTGCCACTGTGCGGCTGGTGGTTTCTCGTTGACGAAGCGACATGAGCTGCAAGGAAAGTCGAATACAATTGGTGCAGTGATCGACTCGAATGTATTTCCAGTCGCGCGATGTATGCGAGGCAACATCGCACGCGCTTTTCATTCAAAATGCGATTGTGTTGCACATTCTGTTGTCATGCTGGCATGCGCCATCGTCTTTTCGGCGCGACGTCTTGTCTAGATTTCTCTGAAGAACGAGCGGCTTCTCATGAATCGAGAAGCTGCACAATTAGTCCGCAACATTGAGCGGTCCGGCGGCGCCGAATACGGCCGGATCGTAGCGCAAGCGATATTGCATCTCGCCGGCGTTGATCGGCTTGCGGCATTGATCGCAAATCACTGCGGGATCGAAGTCGTGGCCGCAGGCTGCGTGAGTCAGAATAAGAGGGGGCCTTCCTTTGCCAAGCCAGCGGTCGCCCCACGCCAACATCGCGATGAACGGCCCGTAGAGGTCGCGTCCCATCGCTGTGAGCACGTATTCGTGCCGGGCCGGCGAGTCTTGATAGAGCCTCCGGTCGAAAACGCCGTTCTGAACCAAGCGCGAAAGCCGGTCAGTCAGAATGTTCGGTGCGACACCGAGATGTGCTTGGATGCGATCATAGCGGCGGACGCCGAAGAAGGCTTCGCGCGCGACCATGAAAGTCCACTTGTCGCCGATGATCTGCAGCGCGCGCGACACCGAGCTCGGCCGGCCGACCATGAATTTGCTGTCGTCCGACGATCGTCGCGCCGCGCGACCTGGTTTCGCCAGTGTCTGCCCGGCGCCAGGGCCATCGCGATACGCAACACTGCGCGCATCGACTTCGGTAACGCAGGCAGAGCAGGCCACGATGGGATGGCTTTCGCAGCCGCACGGCTGATGCACCAGTGTCAACGGCGGCTTCACCTTGCCGGATAGCCAGCGATCGCCGAACTGCATGAGCGCGATGAAGGTAGGGTAGAGATCGAATCCCATTCGCGTCAGGCGGTATTCTTTACGTCTCGCGCCTTTCGTTGCGGCGACTTGATGGAAAATTCCCTGCTTCGTGAGTTTGCGCAGACGGTGCGTAAGCGTCGCGCGCGGAATGCCCAACGCGGAGCGAAAACTCTCAAAGCTGCGTGCCTGAAAGAAGGCCTCGCGAATGATGAGAAAGCCCCAGGCATCCGAGATGATGTCGATCGTTCGCGCGACCGAGCAATTTCGTTCGCGATAGCGCGCCGGCTTAACGTGCGCCGGTTTGGTGCGCGGTGGCGCCGCAATAGGCTTCGCGGCCCGCGGCATATTCTGCGCGCGCGTGTCCATCTGCCGAACTTTCCGAATGTGGTCCAAGCTTTGCCGCCTCGCGATCCGGCTCGACCGCATGTGCGGCATAGCACCTCGCGGCTTGACTCCGCAAATTTCATCAGTCTAGTTATGCATGTCTAAACAGTCCAGTTAAGCAAGTCGCCGTTCTGGACCTCAGAAAAGCAAAAAACGTCTCTGGGGAGGGACATCATGCGGGTTCTCGCTTCATCGGCCGCAGTTGTGCTGGCCGCACTGATGGGAATAGGGCCGTCGGCGGCCCAAGGCATTTCAGACAATGTCGTCAAGATCGGTGTGCTGACCGACATGTCCGGGCAATTCTCGCACGAATCGGGCGAGGGATCGGTCACCGCGGTGCGGATGGCGATCGAAGACTTCGGCGGCAAAGTGCTGGATAAGCCGATCGAGCTGATCGTTGCCGATCACCAGAACAAGCCGGACGTCGCTTCCGGCAAAGCGCGTGAATGGTACGACGCCGAAAAGGTCGACATGATCGCGAACCTGATCAATTCGGGAATCGCGCTGAGCGTTGCGCTGATTGCGAAAGACAAGAACAAGGTCGCAATCGTCAACGGATCGGGGTCGTCGCGCATCACCGGCGATGGCTGCACGCCGAACAGCATTCACTACGCTTACGACACATACGCGCTTGCTAAAGGCACCGGCAGCGCTTTGGTGAAGAAGGGCGGTACGTCCTGGTACTTCCTTACGGCTGACTATGCGTTCGGCCACGCGCTCGAGGCGGATACCAGCGCGATCGTGAAAGGCCTCGGCGGGCAAGTTACGGGCGCTGTGCGTTACCCGATCGCGGCCCTCGATCAGTCGTCGTTCCTGCTCCAGGCGCAAGCTTCGAAAGCGAAAGTCGTCGCGCTCGCCGGCTCCGGCACCGTCTTCATTAACGCGATGAAGTCGGCGCATGAATTCGGCATCGACAAGGGCGGCCAAACGCTTGCCGGCCTGCTGGTGTGGATCACCGACATCGAAGCGCTCGGCTTGGAGAATGCGCAAGGTTTGGTGCTCACCAACGGGTTCTACTGGGATCGCGATGACGAGACACGTGCGTGGTCGAAGCGCTTCTTCGAGCGCATGAAGCGCATGCCGCATATGGGCGATGCCGGCGACTACTCGTCGACCATGCATTATCTCAAGGCGATCCAGGCCGCCGGTACGGACGATGCCAAGGCCGTCATGGCGAAGATGCGCGAGACGCCGATCAACGATTTCTTCGCCAAGGGCGGCCGCATTCGGGAAGACGGCCGTATGGTTCACGACATGTACGTCTACCAGGTGAAGAAGCCCGAGGAATCGAAAGGCAAGTGGGACTACTACAAGCTTCTCGAAATCATTCCGGCGGCCGAAGCATTTCGCCCCTTGAGCGAAAGCACATGCCCGCTGGTCAAGAAAGGCTAATTGTAAAGCCGGGGCCGAGTGGTCCTCTGTCCCGGCGAGCACTTGGAAGCATGATGGCGACTATCGAACTGAACATCGCGAACCGCATAGCGACGCTGACGATCAACCGTCCGGCCTCGCGCAACGCAATGACGCTGTCGATGTGGCGCGCCATGGCAAGCTACTTTCGCAATCTATCCGCCGATCCCGACGTCGGAGTTATCATCCTCACGGGCGCCGGCGATGATTTCTCGACCGGGGCGGATATCTCGGAATTCGGCACTGTGCGCGCCGACGCGGCGCAGGCCGCCGTCTACGAGGAGGCCGTCGACGAATGCAGTAACGCGATCCAATCGGCGACCAAGCCGACGATTGCGGCGTTGCATGGCTATTGCCTTGGCGGCGGGTGCCATCTTGCGATGGCATGTGACTTCCGCGTTGCGGATGCGAGCGCGAAGATCGGGATTCCCGCCGCGAAGCTATCGATTGTGTATGGCGTTCGCTCGACACAACGTCTGCTATCCATCGTCGGACTGCCGCGCGCGAAGCGCATTCTCTTTTCGGCGGAACGTCTCGATGCGGCGGAAGCGTCCCGCATCGGTTTCGTCGATCGTGTCGGCGCTGACGCGATCGAGGTTGCCAACACTTTCGCCGCTACGATGAGTGAGAGCGCGCCGCTTTCGGTCGCCGGCGCCAAGTGGTTGCTGAACGGGCTCGCATACGAGGAGGCGTTCGACCGCGCAAAGGCCGAGCGCATCATCGCGGGCGCCGCCGATAGCGATGATTATCGTGAAGGCCGCGACGCCTTCGCACAGAAGCGCAAACCGAATTTTCGGGGGCGCTGAGCATGAAACCCGCTGCCTTCGAGTATGTGAGACCGGAGAGCATCGACGAAGTCGTGTCGTTGCTCGCCGAACATGGCGGCGAAGCGAAGATCATCGCGGGCGGTCAAAGTCTGATGACGTTGCTCAATTTTCGCATGTTGAGGCCGGCGCTGTTGATCGACATCAACCGCATCCCGGATCTTGGATCGGTTGTGGAAGAAGCGGGCCGCCTCCGCGTCGGCGCCCGCACGCGACACCATACGTTGGAGATGTCTCCGATTGTTGCCGGTCATTTTCCCGTGCTCTCGGAAGCGATGAGCCATGTCGCGCATCTTGCGATCCGCAATCGGGGCACGATCGGCGGCAGCCTGTCGCACGCCGACCCGGCAGCAGAACTGCCTATGATGGCAATGCTGCTCGATGCCGAGATCGAGGTCCGCGCCAAGCGGGAGAACCGTACGATTGCAGCAGCGGATTTTTTCGTCGCGCCGCTTACCAGCGCGCTTGAAGAAGACGAATTCGTTACCGACATCGTCTTTCCGAAATTGCCGGCGCGGACCGGCTGGGCCTTCGAAGAGTTTGCCCAACGCTCCGGCGATTTCGCGATCGCGGCTGTTGCCGCGCTGGTGTCGCTCCGCGATGGAAAGATCGAAGACGTTCGCATCGCTGCGATGGGAGTTGACGAAACGCCGCTACGGTTTCGCGATGTCGAAGCCGAACTCGCCGGCCAGACGCCGACCGTGGACCTGATGCGCAGCTCGGCCGCAAGCATGCGCACGATCGTACAGCCCAACACCGACTTGAAAGCGTCCGCGGATTATCGCCGCCATCTCGTCGAGGCGATCGCGGAACGCGTTCTCGTCAAAGCGTGGCGGTGCGCCGAGGAGGTCTCTGCTTGACGGCCGAACACGATATCGCAGTCACGATCAATGGCTGCACCGTGCGCGCTCGCGTTGAGCCGCGCATGCTGCTGAGCGATTTTCTACGACACGAGCTTGGGCTGACCGGAACGCATGTCGGGTGCGAGCACGGGGTGTGTGGGGCCTGCACCATCCTTCTCGACGGCGACAGCGTTCGGGCTTGTCTGACGCTGGCCGTGCAAACGGACGGCGCCATCATCGAGACGGTCGAGTCTCTTGGATCGGCCGAAAAGCTATCGCCGCTGCAGGAGGCGTTCCGCACCTGCCACGGCCTGCAGTGCGGCTTTTGCACGCCCGGCATGCTGATGACATGCATGGACCTGCTCAAGAAATATCCGCTGGCTAGTGACGACCAGATTCGCGAGGGCCTTTCCGGCAATCTCTGCCGCTGTACCGGCTATCAACACATCGTGGAAGCCCTGCGTAGCGTCGTGCCGAAGAAGGAGCGCGCCGCATGAAGATGCATGTCCTCGCGGGCGGCCGTTTGCGGATGCGCCGCAACATCTATTTTACGGACGCCGACAAGAGCGAGATGATCGACCTGCCGGTCTCGGCGTTTCTGTTGCGTCACCCGCAAGGCAACGTCATGTTCGACAGCGGTTGCCATCCGTCTGTCGCGGAGGGCCCGGAACAGGCTGCAGCGCGATGGGGCGGGATGGCGCGCATGATGACGCCGGTCGCGCCGCCCGAAGAAAACGTCATCACGAGTCTTCAATGTGTCGGCGTTAAGCCAGACGATATTGACCTCGTAATCTGTTCGCATTTCCATCCGGATCATTGCGGCTGCAATGTCTTCTTCCGCAAGGCGACGATGCTGGTTCACGCGAAGGAACTCGAAGCCGCGCAAGCGCCCGACGCAGCGCAGAAGGGATATCTGCCGACCGAGTGGGATCATCCAAATCTGCGGCAAGTGATCGACCAACAGCACGATGTCTTTGGCGACAGCAAGATCGTCTGTGTGCCATTGCCCGGGCACACGCCCGGCATCGTCGGCGCGCTGGTCAATCTCGATCGCGACGGCACATTCCTCCTTGCCTCCGATACCGTGAGCGTGCGCGCGATGCTCGATCGCGACGTGATGCCCAAGAATATGTGGAATGCCGAAGTCTCGGCGCAGTCGATCGCCGAAGTGAAGCGCATCGAGGCGCGCGGCGCGACGGTGTTGTGCGGGCACGATGACGCGCAGTGGCAGACCTTGAGGAAGGGTGCCGACGCCTATGAGTGATCGCGCAGCGCCAGGGCTCGTACGGGGTGTGCGGCCGAAGAATATCGGTGCGCGCATCAAGCGTGTCGAAGACCCACGGCTGCTGACCGGGCAAGGTTCGTATGCGGACGACCGGCAGACGCCGCGCGCACTTCATGTTGCCTTCCGCCGCAGTGATCAATCGCATGCCCGGATCGTCTCGATCGATACCGAAGCCGCTGCCGCGATGCCGGGTGTTTTCGCGGTACTGACTGCCGACGATTTTGCCAATGTTCCGCTGATCCAAGCGACGTCGCGCATGAAGGACTATGTGCCGACGCCGTTGCGTCCGCTCGCGAAAGACAAGGTGCGGTTCGTCGGCGAGCCGATCGTCGCCGTGTTGGCGGATAGCCGATATCTTGCGGAGGATGCCTTAGAGGCCGTCGAGATTACGTTCGGGGAACTCGGCCGCGTCACCGATCCGGAAGCTGCGGTCGAGCCAGGATCGCCGCTCTTGCACGAGAGTGCCGGAACCAATGTGCTGGCCGCGCGTGAGTTCAAGCGAGGCGACGTCGAGCACGAGCTCATGCTGTCGGCTGTGCGCGTCAAAGCGCGTTTCCGCATGCATCGCAAGACGCCGCTGGCGATGGAGCCGCGCTCCTACGTTGCCGAATACGATCGTGGCCGCAGGGCGCTGACGCTCACCTCGTCGACCCAGGTGCCGGGAATTCTGCGCGATCTCTTGAGCGAAGTGCTCGAATTGCCGGGCCACAGCGTCCGCGTGGTCGCGCCCGATGTCGGCGGTGGCTTCGGTGGCAAGGCATCGCTCTATCAGGAGGAAGTCCTTGTCTCGGTGCTCGCCAAGCGTCTCGGCCGCTGTGTGCGCTGGACCAGCGATCGGCTCGAAGATTTGATTTCAACCAGTCAAGGTTTCGACGAGATCATCTGCGCTGAGATGGGCGTCGATGAGAACGGCAACATTCTTGCGCTGACAGCCGATGTCATCGGCGATGTCGGCGCGTATTCGATCTATCCTTGGACGGCGGCTATCGAGCCAATCCAGGTCGTCAGCTTTTTGCCCGGTCCGTACAAGATCGCCAATTATCGGGGCCGCGTTCGCGCGGTCTCGACGTCGAAAGCGCCGACTGGGCCTTATCGCGGCGTCGGACGCCCGCCCGCGACGTTCGCCATGGAACGCCTTATCGACATGGCGGCGCGCGAGCTCGGCATTGATCCGGCAGACATGCGCCGACGGAATCTCGTGCAGCCGCATGAGTTTCCTTACAAGGTCGCGTCGGGTCTCGTATGGGATCGCTCGGCCTTCACGGAAAGCCTCGAGATAGCGCTCGATGCGGTCGACTACACGGCGTTGCGTGCCGCGCAAGCGAAGGCCAGGACGGAAGGCCGCATCCTCGGCATCGGCATCGCGACTTACGCGGAACTTACCGGCATCGGCTCGCGCATTTCCGCGGCGCCTGGAATGCCGATCAACACAGGCACCGAGCAGGCGACGATCAGGCTCGACTCGACGGGAAGCGTCACCGGCTCGTTCGGCGTCGCGTCGCACGGGCAGGGGCTCGAGACGACGCTCTCGCAAGTGATCGCCGACGAACTCGGATGCCGCATCGAGGACGTTCAAATCCTGCAAGGCGACAGCTCCGCGGTCGCACACAGCACCGGCACTTACGCCAGCCGTGGTGCCGTGATAGCAGGCGGCGCCGCCACGCTCGCGTCACGTGATTTGAAGCAGAAGGTGCTGCGCGCGGCTTCGCACGTGCTTGAAGCTGCGGAGGCGGACATTTCGGTCGAGCACGGGATCGTATCGGTCTCCGGCACCGACCGATCGGTGACGTTCAAGCAGCTCGCCAAAGCGATCTACTCCGAGATGGGCCGTTTGCCGAAGGATGCGCGTGAGGAGATGGAGAGCACGAAGGTGTATGACCCGTTCTTCGGCACCGCGACATCGGCGACACATATCTGCACGCTCGAGATAGATCCGAAAACCTACAAAATTCGCCTCGACAAATATTTCGTCGCCGAAGATTGCGGCCGCATCATCAATCCGATGATCGTCGACGGCCAAGTTCATGGCGCAGTGGCGCAAGGCATCGGCGCCGCGCTCTACGAAGAGGTCGTCTACGATGCCGACGGCCAATGCATTTCGGCGAGTCTCGCCGATTATGTTGTTCCGGCCGCGAGCGAAATCCCTCACATCGGCATCGCGCATATCGAGGCCGAGCTACCCGGCACCGTGAACGGGTTCCGCGGGATGGGCGAGGGCGGCACAATCGGAGCGCCTGCCGCAATCGCCAATGCATTGGCGGATGCGCTGTCGCCGTATGGAATCGAGATCAACGAATTGCCTGTCACGCCGGAGCGGTTGTTCCGTTTGATGCAGGCTGCGCAATCGCAAGGAGAATGACGATGAACTTGAATCTGAAGGGCCGCGTTGCGCTGGTGACGGGAGGCGCGAACGGCGTCGGCCGCGAGATTGTCAATGCGCTTGCCGCAGACGGTGCTGCTGTTGCGGTCAACTACCGATCATCAGCCGATCAGGCGAAGGAGGTCGTCGACGAGGTCACGGCGAATGGCGGGCGCGCGATCGCCTACGGCGCGGACATCGCGGATCTCGCCGCCGTGCAGCAGATGATCGAGAAGATCGTCGCCGATTTCGGGCGGCTCGACATCGTCGTGAACAATGCCGGTTTGGCCAAGCGCCAACGTTTTTCCGAGACGACGCCGGCAGACTGGAAGATGCAGATCGATGCTTGCCTCTACGGAGCGATTCACATCTGCCATGCGGCGGCACCGCATCTGGAGAAATCCGGAAACGGCCGGATCATTGCGCTGATCGGCGACTCGTCACGCGTCGGAGAGTCGGGTCTTTCGATCGTCGCGGCCGCACGCGCCGGCGTTGTCGGCCTCGTGAAGTCGCTGGCGCGGGAGATGGGCCGCTTCGGTGTGACGGCGAATACGATCTCGCTTGGTCTGGTCGAGACGCCGCATGACAAGGCGTTTGTCGACGCCAACCGCGAGAAGCTTGTGAAGCTATACCCCACACGACGGCTCGGCTTGCCGAGCGACGTCGCGCCGGCTGTTGCTCTGCTTGCGTCCGATGCCGGCGGCTGGATTACCGGTCAGACGATCAGCATTTCGGGCGGTTACAGCATGGTGTGAGGCGCTGGTAGCGCGATCGACGGACGAGAACGACAATGCTGCAGACCGACTTCATCGCTTCAGTTCCGACGCTGCTAAAACGGCAGGCCAAATTGCGTGGCGACAAGGTGGCGTATACGGACGCCGGTGGCGCGATAACTTACGCAGCGCTCGATCAGACGACGGCGCGCCTCGCGGGTCATCTCCAGGCGCAAGGCGCGGCTGTCGGCAGTGCGGTCGCGGTGTTTCTGCCGAACTCGATTGCATGGATACAGACGTGTTTCGCGACGCTGCGCGCAGGCGCAGTCAGCGTGCCGATCTCGTATGAGGCGACGGAGCCCGAAGTCGCTTACCGGATCGAAGACAGCGATTGCCGCATCGTCGTGACGACGGATGAGCGTGCCGAGTTGGTGCGCCGCGCTGCCGGTGCGCGACCGTTGATATTGATCCTGGTCGATCGCGGAGCGAAGCAAGATGGTGTCCGTCTCGCAGATCTTCTGACGCAGGAGGCTGAAGCACCTCGCGATCCCGAGCGCATGCACGAGGCATCGTTCATCGTCTACACGTCCGGTACCACCGGCCGCGCGAAGGGCGTGCTGCTGTCGTTGCACTCAATGCTCTGGATCACAGCCGCATGCTGGGGGCCGATCTACGGAATCACTGCAAACGATGTCATCCTTTCACCTTTGCCGCTTTTCCACTCCTACGCGCTCAACCTCTCGGTGCTGAGCGTCCTTGCGATCGGCGCGAGCGAACACCTAATGGAGAAGTTCTCGACCAAGGACGCGTTGCGCTTGCTCGGTGAAGGACGTTTTACGTTCATGCCCGGTGTGCCGACGATGTTTCACTATCTCGTGCAGGCGGCAGAACCGGGCCAGAAACTTCCAGGATTGCGATTGTGCGTGTCGGCCGGCGCAATCATGCCCGCAACGCTCAATCGCGAGTTTGAAGATCGCTTCGGTGTTCGCTTACTTGACGGATACGGCATCACCGAAACCGCGACGATGGTCACGTCGAATTGGCCGAAGGGAGGCCGCGTGCTCGGCTCGTGCGGTTTTCCGGTGCCTGGGCTCGCGGTGCGTATTGTCGATCCGGCAACGCGTCGCGATGTCGATGCTGGTGCCGAAGGTGAGCTGATCGTACGCGGGCCGAATCTGATGCTCGGCTATCACAACAAACCGGCCGAAACGGCTGCGGCGCTGCGTGACGGCTGGTATCACACGGGCGATCTTGCCCGCGCCGACGAGAATGGCTTTCTCACCATCACGGGGCGGCTGAAAGAACTCATCATCCGCGGTGGCCAAAACATCGCGCCGGCCGAGATCGAAGAAGTCGCGAGCCAGTTCGACGGCGTCGCCGATTGCGCGGTGATCGGCATCCCGCATCAATCTCTCGGCGAAGTGCCGATCATCTTCGTCGCGAAGAAGGACGGTGATGACCTGAAGGCGGACGATTTGCTGGCGCATTGCCGCAAGCATCTCTCGGCTTACAAGGTGCCGGAAGCCGTGCACTTCGTTGCCGATATCCCCCGCACGGGGTCCGGCAAGATCATGCGGTTCAAGTTGCGGGACAGGTTGAGCCAGTCGAACCGTTAGCTATTTATCGCGTGCAGTTCAGCTAGGCGGATGCTCGGCGATACGTGGGCCCCACTCGAGATCATCGATCTGCTGCATGGGGGCGACGCCGGGAATGAACACGGCGAACCTTTCTGACGGTGATTGGCCGCGAGCGTCGTTCATGACGACGTGCACGATCTCCCAGTCGATGGATCGCCAATCGTCTTGCTTGGGCATGCCGGAAGGCTTGATCAACTTCGCCCAATAGTAACCCGGTTCATCCGGCAGTTCACCGCCCGTCATATCGGCCTAGTTCCCCCCAACCCGTGTGCGCCCCATTGTTGTGTGTTGAGGCGCGATACTTATCAAACCCAACCGCGGAAACTTTAGCCAGCCCCCATTTGGAGTATGCGGGGCTGTTGACGTGGATTGTTGAAGGCAGACAGCTGCCGCTCGTATCCGCACCGATTTTGGCACAAGTGAGCTTGGTCGCGACTACCACAGTAAGCTGGCTTGGAATTTGCCAGAGAATGTCGGCAGTCGATCTCAATCGAAACGTTACGGAACCCAGGCTAACAGCGCATGCGGATTGTCCTGCTGAGTGGTACGCCGTATCTGCCGCAAGTACGCGGTGGTGTCGAAGTCAATACGCACGAACTTGCTGTCGAGTTGATGCAGCGCGGACATGCAGTCACGGTCTTGACCCGGCTGTCATACCGCGACGGCTTCGGTCTCAAGACGCAAATCAAAAGATGGCTTGGTGAGGACATCTCCGACCGCTCGCTTGGTTATGAAGTCATCCGTGTGCGTGACTTGGCGGCAGTGATCACCGATTTGCCCAAACCCGATGTCGTCGTCATTCACAATGGCGATCCGACACGCGTTGCGGCAGCCTTCGCTCAACGCGATGTTCCTGTGTTGGTCTACATGCACGGTCTCGGCTTCGATTCTTGGCCTTGTCAGTCGGGGCCGGTCGGCGTGCTGCCTGTTTCTGGCTTTCTCTCGATCTCCGAATTTGTCGCCGATCGTTTCCGTGCAAAGCATGGCATCGTCACACGCGCGATTCCGCCCGTGCATCGCGCGGAACGCTATCGAACCGAACGCAACGGACGTTACGTCACGTTGATCAATCCGGTTCCGGTGAAAGGCGTCGATCTCGCGCTGAATGTTGCCGAGCGACTGCCTGACATTGCGTTCTGCTTCGTCAAAGGATGGCCGCTTGGACTGCGCGAGGGACGCCTGCTTAAAGCGCGCATTGCGAAGCTTCCGAACGTGACGTTTCGCGAGAACAGCGACATGAAAGATGTTTATCGCGACACCCAAATTCTTCTCGTGCCGAGCCAGTGGGAAGCGGAAACATGGGGGCGTGTCGTTACCGAGGCTCACTTCAGTGGCATCCCCGTGGTCGCGAGTGATCGGGGAGGTTTGCGTGAATCCGTTGGTCCCGGTGGTGTTGTTTTGCCGGCAAACGATCACCCGGACCGTTGGGCCTCGGCGATCCGTTCGATTTGGGATGATCCGGAACGGTATCGGCAGCTATCGACTGCGGCTCTGAAGTATTCGCGGCGACCGGGGATTTCGATTGAGCATCAGGTCACGACATTCGAAGAGATACTGCGTGCAGTGGTGTGCGGCCAGCCGGTGTCCCATCCAGCGAGCGATGTCGCCGTGATGAGAAAAGTGGTTTAGGCTGCTGCGATTGCGTGTGCAGCGCTGCGCTGTTCTGCGTCAAGCGAGTAGTCCGCAATCTGCTGCAGGCAAATGTCCGTCATGGCGGAGCCGGCGGCCCATTCGCGGTACCAGCGCGCCGTTTCGCTGACGGCGCGTTCCGCATTCCATGTCGGATGCCATCCGAGCGTTTCGTGAGCGAGGCTCGAGTCGACCGCGAGCATCGCAGCCTCGACGCGTGAGCGGTCTTCTTCTACGACAATTTTCGTGTTGGACGATCCCCAAACAGAGAGGAATTGTTCGGTCAGTTTCATCACTGGCAGCGGAGTATCGGATGGGCCGAAGTTCACGCTGCGTGGTGCGGAAAGGCCCGCGAGGATGCGCTGGCCGAGCAAGAGATATCCACCAAGCGGCTCGAGAACGTGCTGCCATGGCCGTGTCGAATGCGGGTAGCGCAGGACGATGTCGCGTTGTTCGAGGATGGCGTTTACGGTATCGGGGATGAGCCGGTAAGGCGCCCAATCGCCGCCGCCGATGACATTACCGGCTCGGGCGGTGATGACGGACGGAATGTTCCGCGATTGCGCCCCGGCGTGGAAATTCGCGTGCGTGTAGATTTCCGAAATGATTTCTGCCGCTGCCTTGCTGGAGCCGTACGGCTCGTGACCACCCAGTGTATCGTCCTCGCGGTAAGCAGTTGGTAGCGGCCGATCGCGATACACCTTGTCGCTCGTGACGATCACGACGCCGCGGACGCCTGGAACTGAACGCGCTGCCTCGAGTATTGCGGCAACACCCATGACGTTAACGCCGATCGTGTTAAATGGGTCGGTCAAGGCGGTCCGCACGATGGGCTGGGCCGCGAGGTGAAAGATGATCTCCGGGCGGGTCTGATCGACGATGGATCGCGTTGTCGAAAGGTCGCGAATGTCGGACCTGCGATCATCCTTCAGATCAATATCTATCGTCTTGAAAAGACTAGGCTCGGTTGGAATTGCGTTGCTCAGGCCGACTACGTTGGCGCCGAGAGACGCGAGCCACAACGACAGCCACGATCCCTTGAAGCCGGTATGCCCGGTTACGAGAACCTTGCGGCCGCGGTAGATCTCAAGAGCGGAACTCAGGCGCATAATGCAACTCCCTCATTGAATAGTGAGCGCAGTCCATCGCGCAATTCGATGCGCGGCGCCCATCCGACTTGCTTCGAAATCCGCTCGATTGAGATCGGCCTTGCTGCCGAAGCTGTTTCCGTCTCGACGTTTATCTTGAGGTCTGGCCGTCCACTCACGTCGCGTGCGATCTCGGCAATCTGGCGATTGGAGTAGGGCCGCAAACCGGCGACATTGAACGTCTCGCAATGTATTCCAGCTTTTCCAGCGTGCTCGGCTAACGCGCATAGTGCTTCGACGGCGTCTTCGACATGTAGGTAGCTTCGCTGCGCACCGCCTTCGCGCAGGAACGCGTTCTGGCCCGCCGAAAATTGCGCGACGAGATGAGGAATTAGCCGTGCGGTATTGCGATCGCCTGGCCCATAAATGTTGCCCAACCGCGCAACAGCAGTGGGCAGTTCGAAGCTCCGCAAGATGATCTCTGCGCTCGCTTTCGATGCTGCGTAAACGCCATGTGGGCGCACTGCTTCGTCTTCACTCATGGGGCCGTGCCCGAGCGGGTCGTAGACAACGACTGAGGATGCTTGAACGATGACGGATTTCTGAGGAAGGGTCTGCGCGGCTGCGAGCAAACGCCAAACGAAAGCGACGTTCGCTTCGAATGTGGCCGTTGGGTTGGTTCTTGCCTCGGCAACCTGCGAGAACCCGGCAAGGTTGAAGATAACGTGCGGCGCGAACGCGGCGAGCCGTTCACTCAACGCATCTTCACCGTCGATCCAGGTTGTTGCCGGATCTATGACTGATGCGCTTGTAGGACGGCGTCGGAGCAGCTTTGCAACAATCCAGCCTTGATCTGTTAATCGTTCGCAGAGCCGCGTGCCGACAAAGCCGGCCGCGCCGGTGACGAGTGCGCGCTCAGGCCGCGTTTTCACTGATGCGGTCCTCGCAGGACGATGTCCACGGTGCGATGCCGGCCGCATACGCTTCGTTGAGTGCTTGGTAATCCTTGAACGTATCCATGCAGCGCCAGAAGCCGTCGTGACGACGAACCTTCAATTTTCCTTCGCGCGCGAGCTTCTCGAGCGGATCGCGTTCGAGGATGCAATTGGAGTCTACCGACAGATAATCGAGGAACTCTTTTTGGAACACAAAGAAGCCGCCGTTGATGAGCGACTGCGTTGCGGGTTTCTCGGCAAAGCCGACGACTCTTTCTCCTTCGATCTTGAGTTCGCCGAACTGCGAGTTGACGCCAACGCCAGTCACCGTTCCGATTTCGCCGTGTGCGAGGTGACTGGCAAGCAGATCCCCGAGATGGATGTCGGCGAGCCCGTCGCCGTACGTCACCATGAAGGTCGGCGTGTCGATGTATTGCGCGCAGCGGGCAATGCGGCCGCCCGTCTGCGTCTTCGCTCCCGTTTCAGCGAAAATCACTTCCCAATCTGATTTCGTGTCGGGGCCGAGAAACGATCGCTGTCCGGTGCTGAGCACGAGCTTCATGTCGCGAGAGCGCATTTCCCGATTGAGGAAATACTCCTTGATCATCACGCCCTGATAGCCAAGGCACAATATGAAGCGGCGAAAGCCATAGCTCTCGTACAATTTCATGATGTGCAGCAAAATCGGCTCCGAGCCGATCTCAAGCAATGGCTTGGGTCGCGACACGGTTTCTTCGCGAAGCCTGGTGCCTTCACCGCCGCATAGAATAATGACCGGTACGTCAGCTGGGCGCATGGGTTCGACTCCAATGAGTTTGCTTTGAAGTGCGGTGCACGTGCCCGCCGGAGGGATTGGGCCAGGCTGCGGTGCCGCATGACGATGAACCAGACGCGCAGAGGTCCGATGCTAACGATTTGTTAGCCATACGCGTTGCAATAGTATCAAGATGCGGCCGCTCCGTTGTTCGATCGATTTCGCCGCGAGAGGGGCCGGAGGTTCGCGCATGGTGGTGCCCGGTTTGATATTCGCAGGAATAGGCTTTGTCTGCGGGATGCGCTTGCGGGTGGTTGGCCTGCTGATCGTCGTCGTCTGCGCGTTGCTCGGCTACACAATTGTCCTTGCTCAATCGGGCGTGGCGTTTGGCGACGTCATGAAGCAGCTCGTCGTCTGTTTCATCGCCTCTCAAGTTGGCTATGCACTTATCGTCGCCATTCGCGCGGCGCTTCTCTCGCAGCGAAAATAGCACAACAGCGTTCACGGCCGCGCTCCTTCGGCAGGCAGCATGCCGATAACGTGGCTGCTCAGATACGACTCTCGCGTTTCGGCGCGGACAAAGTCCTCGACAATTGCGGACAGCTTACCGGATCGCACGCTCCACCATGGGCGATGAGGTCTGACGATTGTGCCACCCCATCCCGTGAGGCTGCGTTTGGCTGCGCGCAATATCGCGCTGCGTGACTTTGCGGCGTATTGGTAGAGCAGCGCACTTTCAATTTCACCGGCTGCCGGCGCGTCGTTTTCTAGAAGAGCAACGGCATACTCCGCTACGAACGGTGGCATAAAGCAGGAGCGCCCGCGATCGATCCAGCCAAGCCATGCGGCAAACGAAAGAGTTTGATGCCGGAGCGCAAATCGCGGGTAGATGTAAGCTGCGTTCAAACCCGAGTGCAGAGACACGAGCAGCGCATGTGTGAAGCTCTGCGCCGCAAATTTCTGATCTTCGGAGCTTTCTGTTGTCCGATGTTCGGCGCAGGCAATACTCATTGACCGCAAGACGACAAGCTCGAATTCATACGCGACATCCGGATCCACGATCGTCGAAGGATGAGCGAGTGCGTCACCCTCGAACCATTCTTGACACAATCCTCGGCCGCGATTCACGGCGTTCGGCGGGTCCATCGTGCGGCCGAACGCTCCCACGGCCAAAGCTTCGGCAAGCGCATCGCGACGCCTTTTCGATGTCGCATCAGAATGCAAAAGCTGAAAGCGTTCGCTCACGTAAAACACGCGCGCACTCACGGCATCGCGCATATATTGCGCCGGGCCTAAAGGTGAAGTGGGGTTTCTTTCTGCTTTCGCGAGGCTCGCTGCGTAGAGTAGGAGCTCGTCTTCATCGACGGTTTCCCAACTCACCGGGTAGAGAAAATCGCTCGGCGATAACTCCTCCCATCCCGCGCCCCAGACGCGGTCTGCGCGACCGCGCCGCCGCATCGTTCGATCGCTCGTGTGGCCTCGACCAAAAAACATTCGTATCGGCCGCCTGAAGTAATTTCGTTAACCACAGGCTAGCGCGAGAAAGCCGGAAGCCATTGGCTAAATGGATGGCAAGCTCGAACAAAGAAACCGCGGGCGGGTTCGTGAAGTATCGTGCACGACGTCAACAAAGCCCTTCTACAAACCAGCTCGGTTATTTTACTGTCACAATGTATCGCGGCATCGCGTTTGCAACTTAGCTCACGTCAATGTGAGGCGCCTGATGAGAATTATCGATGCGGACGACGGCTGGTTAGCTGGAGCAAGTCCGCGCTTTCACGAACTGGTTCAGTTCGTGCGTAAGTTCACGCTGTTTTTGCACGGTGTTTCAATCTCGCGAAGCTTGAACGCGGGGCGCTCGCTCCTCGCCTTCATATTCAGGCGCCCGCACTGGGTGCGCTTCCCAATCCACATCAAAGTCGACGTTTCGCCGATGTGCCAGATGAGTTGCCCGGTTTGTATCCATGGCCAGGGCACGCCATTTGCACACAAGCCGCGGCTTCTCAAGAAACCTTTGTTCGAAAAGCTCGTCGACGAAGTGTGGAGGCACACTGCTGTCCTCTCGCTTTATAATCTGGGCGAGCCTCTACTCAACCCAGCTTTGCCCGAGATGATCGCATACGCCGCGAAGCATGGGCTCAGCACCTACGTAACGACCAATCTGAGTGTCAGGCTTTCCGAACGCTCGATTGAGGCGCTCGTGTCGTCCGGCTTGAAATCGCTGCTGGTGGCCGTCGACGGGATCTCCAAAGAAACATTTGGCCGCCAGCGGATCGGCGGCAAGTTCGACCTCATCTTCGAGAATGCCCGCGCGCTGGTCGAAGAACGACGCAAGCAGGGAAGCGCCTTCCCGCGTTTGCAGCTCCAATTCCTGGTGTTCGATTTCAATCGTCACGAAAAGCCGCTGGTGGCCCAGTTCGCCCGCGACCTCGGTTTTGACGAAGTCCACTTCGTGCGCGGCGCGACAACCCCATGGATCGCTGGTGCGCAACCTATTGCTGGACCGCCGAAAGGTCCGTCGCCGCTTCCGCGCTGCAGCTGGCCGTATTTTTCTGCCGTCGTGCTGAGCAACGGCCAAATTGCCGGATGTTGCAAGTACCGTATGTCCGACATTTACGACGGTGGGACGATTACAGCATTGGGTGACGTCAGCACCGCGACGTTCGGCGAAATTTATCGCGGTACGGCTTATCGTATGGCGCGTGCGATGTCGTCCAATCCCCGTTCTGCCGGCGTGCAACAGGGGCATTTCTGCAATGGCTGTGCGAGTCTGTACTCAGAGAAAGTCACAGACGCAGGCGTGCAGGCCGCAGTATTGACCGCAGCTTCAGCGGCCGGTCTATCGCCGCTTACTGAGGCCTCGACACAGGTTCAGGATTGATCGTAGCCGTATTGAACGGCGCGCCGTCAGTGGCGGCGCGTTCGCCCGGGGCGGCTGGTGCTACGCCGCCCATTTCGACACGGATCACATCGCCTGGCTCGACGACGCTTGTTTCCGTGACTGCCGTTTGAACAACCTTACCGCCGGTGCGACGCGTAACGGAAAATGCTGGCGTTTGCAGGCTCGCGGACGAGCGTTCAAGCGCCAAACGCGGGGCGACTACGCTCGCCTCGGTAACGAGGGACGCGTTGGTGGCGAGTTTCGCGGTCAGCAATTCGATCGACGCGCGCGTTTCGCGCAAATCAGACGCCGTCTTGGCCTTCCGATCCTTGACGAGATCGGCAGCATCGCGCTCGAGTTTGCGCAGTTCTTGGCGCGCGCGGGTAGTGGCCGATTCGATATCAAGCAGTTTTCCTTCGAGTTCGGAAACAATCCTCTCGAGCGTAAACTCGCGTGACGAGACAGTCAGGCCTTTTTCCATCAGCGACGAGACGTTTTTCAGTTCGCGCTTGGAAAGAGCGATCTGCCGTTCTTGCGTTGTCTTCTTTGTCTCCAACTGCGCGATTTCTTTGCTGTAAAGATCGCGCAATTCGGCGATCGCGGTCAGGGACGAACGAAGCGCTTCGTAGCGCGCCGCCATGATGCCGCTCTCTTCGCGCAGCAGCCCCGCTGCTTGGTCGTCCTTGGCGAGCTCTTCCGGCACCGCGATTGCTGTGGCGTCCGCAAGTTCTGCTTCGAAGCGCGCGCGCCGCGCGATCGTGCGCCTCAGCTCGAGTCGAGCGGCCTCGTAGTTGCCACCGGCAGCGATGCGGTCGCGCTCGAGCCGCAGCAGGCCGCCTTCGTTCGGCCGATAGAATCCGCCAGCGACGCCGATTGCTTGGAGGACTGTGAGGCCGGGGCGATAAGCGTATTCACCGGGCTTCTCGACGCTGCCGAGCAAATAGATCGGCCGATACTGGACAACCTCAACAGAAGCGTCCGGCCGGTTGATAAGGCCAGCCCGCTTCTGAAGTTCAATGGCAATTGTTTGCGCGAGCTGTTCCGTCGTATTCCCTTCCGCCGCGATCTCGCCAACGAGCGGAAGTGAGAGACGACCAGCAGCGTTGACCGCGTAGTCGGCACCGAGAGCAGTCCACTCTTGATACTCGCTCTTGCCGGCGCGCCACTCGATCACCTTGATGCGCACGCGATCCTGTGGCCCCAGCACATATCCGTCGGCGAGGGCCGGGGCGATCGTGCTGAAGAGGAGAAGTGCCGCGATTGATGTAGCAGTACGCAAGAGTGTCTCCTCACGCAGGTGATGGTGGGCTGGCTTTGCCATGAAAATCAGATCCGTCATCGTTAGACGAACTGACTACAAATTGGACGACGCGATGACAGAGCGGACGCAGCTGTGACGGCAGAAGCGCGATGCCGTTTGCCATCAGCGCTGCGTCGGACGACGACACTACGCCGAGCAGCCGCAGAGTTAACGGATAACTCGCTATAGCGAGGGGAATCGCGGCGACGAGAACGAGGATCGTACCAGTCGCCAAAAGGCATCCGGCGATCACAAGCGACGATAAGAGTGCCGCAACGAAGGTTCGAACGAGCGCGAGTATTGGAAATGCAAATCCCAACGCGCGATGAATGAAGACTGCGCCGATAGCGACGAGTGCGAGTTGTACGGCGGCTCGTGATAGAGCGGCACCGACGAGACCGTATCGGGGGATCAGCAAGATGCCGCAAAGCATCGAAACCGCAGCGCCCACGAGCGAGCTGCCGAAAATGAAATCGTTGCGCTCGGCGGCTTGGACCAAGTTGGTTGCGATGATCGACGGAACCGTAATCGCGGCTGCCGCGACGATGATCATCGCGGCCGGCACGGCCCCGGTAAATGCTTTGCCATAAATGGCTGGCAACAAAATCGGAATGGCAGCGACCATACTGAGGCAGAGCGGGAACGCGATGAGCGCAATCGCGCGTGTGCCAGCGGAGTAGGCCGCACCGACGCCCGCCTGGTCTTTCCGGCCATGCTTCTCTGCCATGAAGGCGAGGACGCCGTTTGCCATGAGTGTTGGGCCTTGCGCCGCAAGCGCCGAGAGGGCCAGCGCAATAGCGAAAAGACCGACGGAGTCGAGACCCCAATAGCGTTCGAGGAAGAATACTTCAACGCGTGACCAAACCAATGCGCCCGCGATATTGCTGCCCCAAGCAAACAAAGCGTATCGCCGCATGCGCTTGCGCATATCCGGCGGGACCGTTCCCCACTTCGCCGTGAGAAAAAGCGCGAAGATAGCAGGTAGCACCATGGCGACCGCGTAGCTGCCGACCGCGCCGACTGCTCCAAATGCGTAGCTTCCGCCTGCCACTGCTAGGAACTGGAGCGCGAAAGACGCTATGGCAAATTGCGCCGCGCGTTCCGTGAAAACAATTCCGCGGAAGTACGCGTATGCGAACGCACCCAGAGTCTGCGCGACGACAACGGCGCCGCCTGCAATCGCGAGAGGCGCCGCGACGGAGAGGCGATTGATGTCGGCAAGTATTAGAAGAAGAATGATCGCCGCGGCCACAAATAGGCAGCATGCAGCGACCAGCCGTCGCGCGAGATAGCCCGTGATTGCGTGGACCTGCTCGCCATCATCGGCTCCTCGCAAAGCGGGAATGTAGCGCCCCACAGTCGCAGCGAAACCGAGATCGATAATGGGCGCAACAAGCAACGCAAGCCAAACGACGTAAGCGACGTGTCCGGTTTGCGTCACGCCAAGTAAGCGCGCAATTACGACGCCGCTTGCGAAACTGCCGAGTGCGATCGCCGCGCCGGCGAGTGCGCCGAAAACAGATCCTTTGAGGAAGCGTGCGAGCATTCGTGATCCCGGGTTCGGCTCGTAACATACTTCGCTTCGCGGTTTTCTCCGCGCTTAGAAACGGTGCATGCTTGCGCAAATCGAATGCAATTGTAATCGATCGTCCTGTGCTAAATTAAACTGGGGCATCTGGGTTTATTAAGTAGCACGCGAGAATGATCATGAAGAAGATGCTCTTAGGATGCGCCTTCGTTGTCGCGACGACTGTTTCGATGAGGGCCGATGCAGCGCTCGACTTGGCCAAATACGAGATTGCGTTCGACGAACAGTTCGATTCTCTTAGTGTTTCGCCATGGGGGCCGGGTACGCGATGGATCGCTCATACGCCATGGAATGGCGATTTTGGGGACGCAAAATTCGTCAATCCGCGCGAGGGTTTTCCCTTCACGACGAAAGATGGAATTCTGCGCATAGAAGCGCGGCGCAACGAAAGCGGAAAATGGGAGAGTGGCCTTCTAGCGTCCGTCGATCGGGCCGGAAATGGGTTTTCGCAAAAGTACGGATACTTTGAAGTAAGGGCAAAATTTCCAGCCGGAAAAGGTTTATGGCCGGCATTTTGGTTGATCGGTATTGACCGCTCGACGCATACTTCGGAGATCGATGTTGTCGAGCACTACGGACACGCGCCCGAACGGTACACCGCGTCCGTTCACGTATGGGATCGCAAAGAGCCAAAGAAGTCGTCGACTGTTCATAAGCGCGTATCGGTCAAAGCCGGTTCGCTCTACGAAGACTTCCACACATACGGTGTACTCATCGATGAGCAATGGACGCGCTTCTTCTTCGATCGTCAGGAAGTGTGGAGAAATCCCACCCCCGAGCAGCATCGGCAACCGATGTACGTTCTCGTAAATCTCGGTCTTGGCGCCGGTTGGCCGCTCGACGAAGCGCCGCATTCGGCTGAAATGCTTGTAGACTACGTCCGTGTGTGGCGCGCGAAGCCTTAGTGTCCCGGCCTACTGGCGGGCCGTCATGAACAGCCAGCTTTGCGTGCCGACGCGCCGCTCGTTCATCATCTCGACGGCCAATCCCGGGGCGTAGGCTGCGAGAGAGGGGAGCATGTCGCGCGGAAAATCTGTAAGCGTCCGTTGGCGCGCCACTATACGCTCGATACTGTGCGTCGCGGCAAATCGGCGTTCCAGTTCTTCGGTGCAGCCCGGAACAAAAACATCGTGCGTCTCGACAAGAATGTCGCTGGTTGCGAGCTGCTGCGTTTTGGCCGGATCGAGGAGTTCCATTTCTCCACCCTCGATATCCATAACGACGAGCGGCACACCGGCTGAACTATCCAGCTCGACGGAAAGGTCTTCTTGGCGGCAAAGCCCACGAAGCGCGATGCGCGACCACACACCGTTCAGCATTGCGGTTCGCTCGATGCCGGCATGATGTTCGGGGATTGCCTCGAAAGCGACGACTCGTGTGTTCGGCATGCGGCGGAGTAGCCCAACCGCGTAGTAGCCATCTGCCGCGCCGACATTGATTATCCGTGTATAGGGGCGCCGGGCAATCGTCTCGACTACGTCTTTCAGCTCTGCCTCTTGCGAGCCAAGTAAATATCCAAGCAGATTGCGCCGCGAGAGCGCAGATAGATTGAGCATCATGCCTTTGAATGGTCCGCTCAATACGCGGTCTTTTGCTCGCGCGTGGACAACCGCGGTTGCGATTTCCCAGCGTGGCATTGAGATCCAGCGCACAGCGGTCCGCAGGCTGGGCGGAAGACGGCGGAAGCGCCGGTAAAGGCCCATCGCGCGGGGCGAATTCTCGATTGTCATCCACGTCGAATAGCGCATGGCTCTCTCCGAGTTAGCGCGCCGGTTGGCGCGTTTTCGACTATGCAATGTGCGGACCGTTCATCATGACACTGACAAGGCTGGATTGCCGGCGCCCACATTCGTCTGCGATTGAGCTTTCGTGGTACGGCTCGATGGGCGCAGCGCACGCGATAATGGCGCATCGACCAGACGGTACACGGCAATGCCGACGCCAAGCGCCGCCGCCATCGCGCAGAATGAGAAGAGCCAAGGCATTTCGGTAATTCCGAACGCCTTCCATGCACGACCAACCGCCGCAATAGCGAAGAAGTGGAAGAGATAGAGCGCGTATGAGGCTCCACCGAGCCCGACGAGAGCTCGTCCGAAAAGAGAGGGCTTTCCGATATCCGTGACGGCGGCAAAGGCGACGCTTGCAAAGGCGAGGCTCACGCCAACAAGCGGCAAGAAGTTAGGCGATATCTGGTTGGCGAACCACATTGTCGCCGCGACGATATCGAGCGCGATGAGCGCCATAAGAACAGCGAATACGAACGAACTGCTATGGGTGCGGCTGTTGCTATCATCATGCCTGACGACCACGCCCAGCAGCATGCCCAGCGCAAAAGTCAGCAGCAGAGGCGCGGTGAGGAAGGCGACCGCCGTCGTCGGTTGGCCTAACGCGAACCACGGTTTAGCAAAGCCGCCGAATGCAATGAGCATGCAGATAACACCTAGCACCGCTGCGATGGCCCGTTTGCGCGGCAGGAATAGCGACAGCGCAAACATCACGTAAAAGAACATCTCGTAGTTCAGCGTCCAACCGACGCCAAGAATCGGCCGCATCACGGGCGTCGCACTCTGCGGAACGAAGAATAGAGAGTGGATAAGCTTCTCGATTTGCAGGCCTTTGCCGTGCTGAGAGTTCAAACCAAGCTCGACGAATGTCGCGATCCAGTACAACGGAACGACGCGTACGAGTCTGTTGATGAGAAAATGCTTCACGGCGGGCAGGCCGACGACGTCATAGTTGGTCGTCTGCACCATGATGTAGCCGCTCACAATGAAGAATATGTAGACGGCAAAATCCCCTACATGCTGCACGACCGCGAGCAGCGTCGGGCCGAATTCGATCGTCTTACTCTGCCAGTACACGATGTGCGCGATGACGACGATGACGGCCGAGAAGCCGCGAAGGAACTGGATCGGATACTGAATACGCATGAGCTCACCCTGACGCGTTCTGGTTGGCGGCTTCGATGTAGATGGCGTGAAGGCGGTTCGCCCATTCGTTCGGCGAAAGGGCGAAGCGGTGGGCTTCGGCGAATCCGGTTCGGCTCATCGACGCGATATCGGCGTCATCGGCGGCAAGGCGTCTGAGGAGCGCGGCGAGTTCATCGACCGCATTGGCGTCGCACGCAACGGCCATTCCGGCTGCCACCAACTCTTCCGCGATCATCGATTGAGGAGTGACGATTGTTGGGATGCCGCTCATCAAGGCTTCAAGTGCCACGAGGCCGAAGGGCTCGCGATAGCGGCTCGGCATCACCAGCGCGCGAGCACTGCCTGCAATCTCAACGATCTCCTGCCGTGACTTCCAGCCGACGAGTTTCGCCTCCGGATAGATCTTCGCGATTACATCGTGCTGCGGACCGGTTCCGACAATAGTGACCGGGACGCCAGCGCGACGTGCAGCTTCCGCAAAAAGATCGGCACCTTTGTCTTGCTCGAGGCGGCCGACAAAAATGAAATCACGATTTTGCTCGGCGCGTACGCGGTTCGCGCGCCATGGCGTGACCGGATTGCGCAGAGTGCGAAGCTTGTCCGGGGGTAGTCCGCCGAAGGCCAGGAGCGGGAGCATTTTCTCGTGTACGGCAAGGACCGTCGAGCCGTGATTGGCGAAGCGGAATAGTTTGTCGCGCACAGTCTGCCTAGCGAGCCGCCACAGCTTGTGAGCGTAGTTCCGTCGATCGCAAGACTTCGCCGCGCAGGCGAGCGTCATTGGCTGAAGATTGCAGACGGACTGCGCTTGAAAGTCGTAGTAACCGCCGTTCGGACAGACGAGGAAAAAATCGTGCGCGCTGACGACCAGGCGAGGAGCGACTCGGCGAAGCGGGGCGAAAATCGAGGGGGATAGAATCTTCGACCAGCCGTGAAGATGGTAGACCGTTCGCGGCGTGTCGTTCTTCGCAATCCACTCCGCAAGAGCACTCGCCGACGTTCGGTTATAGAGGCCGCTGCTTGCGCCATGCAGTAGCCCGGCCTCGCGAATGTGCTTTGCGCCAACGGCTTCCACATCGACGTCCTGAAGCTTTTCGTCAGCGTTCAGGCCATCGTCTCCGGTGAAATACGTAACGGGAATTCCCCGCTCGCTGAGCAGGCGAACCGAAGTCATCGCGACATTCGTGGCGCCGCCGCGCACCACGGACACATCGTTGATGACGACAAGACGGTCGATCGTCGTTCCGGCTCGGAGGGCTCCGAGCGTCGCGAGCGATCGAAGGTTGGCGTCGGACATCGTCATAGTGCTGCTGCCCTCATCGGTTCCAAACGCCCCGTGACGAGGTCAGCGAGTGCGCGGAGATTGCCGACAAAGCGCCCCTGTCGATCGACATAGGGTTCAGGCCGAACGAGTTTTCCGGCGTTGGCGAGCACGTTGCGCGAGAGCAGATAGAGGGCCTTCTGCCACGAGCACGTGCCCTTGCGGACAAGGTACAAAGGGTTCGCAATTTGCGAATAGCCGAGCCGGCGGCCGGACTGCCGGCCCGACTTCACGCCGAGATGGACGCCGCGCGCTGTCGAGACTTTGATAATGCTGCCGAAGCGCGCAATCTGGCGGCTGAAATCGACGTCTTCGAGCCAGCCATAGAGAGGAAGGCTATCGTCGAACTTCAGGCTATGCGCGAATACGGGGCCGAGCCGCACCGCCATATTGCACCCATAACCATTGTAGACGGGAACAAGCGGAGGAACCTCGATTTCAACAGGCGCGTCGGCCAAAACCGACATCGCGTCAGCGAAGCTAAGCCCCGGACCGTTGATGCCGTCGGCAATGACGCGACCGGTTGCCATGACGATCGTGGGGCTCTTTTCGAAGGTATCAGCGATTTCTCGTAGGTAGTTTGGGCAGGGAATGAAGTCGTCGTCGAGGAAGACCACGATATCGCTTGGATCAAGTGCTGCGATAATGGCGTTGCGCTGCCGCGTCAGGCCGCGTTCGCTGATAACAACTTCCACCCCCTCGTGCCGCGTCGCATCGCCGACGTCGGCGAGAGATGGCGCACAAACAATCGTGCGCATCGGCTTCAAGGTTTGATCGGCGAAAATATCCAACGTCTGCGCCAGGATTTCCGGGCGTCCAGCCGTGGCGATTCCCACTGCGATCCGCACAGCGGTTGCTCCTCAGTTCGTTCTGGAAGGTTCGGTCAGCGGCCGCTGCGCGAACGCCCACACCATTACGGGAAAATCGGGTTCGTTGCGCAGCGAGCCGAAGAAGCCGCGCTTTGCCCAACGCTTGAAATTGGCCTTCACGCATGCGCGATTGCCCCACGCGTCCGTCTTGATGTGATCGGCCGGGAAGCCGGCTTCCTGCAAAAGATGCGAGAGGCCGCGTTCTGTCCAGCGGCTGCAGTCGATCGGCGATGCGTGATATCGGAGCAGGAATGGCGTCGCGATGACAAACGTGCCGCCTGGCCGCAGCATTTCGTACACGTTTTTCGCGGCGCGCAGCGGCCATTCGAGATGTTCGAATATTTGATCGGCGATGATCACGTCATACTGGCTGGGAAGCTGTTCGTGGCAAACGTCGAATGCCGGGTAGCTCGTTCCGGTGAACGAGCGGAAAGGCACGGCGCGTTTCCAGTGCGGGCCAGCGGAGATTTCGAGCGCATCAAGAGCCTCCGGCTTCATCTTGCGCAGATGCTCGAAGCAACGTTGATACATGACGACCCGGACCCAATCCGTGGTGTCGTACCCGACGACTTCGAGCACGCGCTTGAGCGTACTTTTCAAGCGAGGGCGGCTGCGGATCAGATCGATGGTGGCGGCACGAGTAATCGAGACATCGCTCATTGTCATGGTTTCACTCCCTACATGCGCCAACGGACACGGCGATTTTCGTCGACTTTGTTGAGGACGACACCCAACACATCAGAGCGTGCCTCATGAAGCTCACCTACTGCAGAAGTCAGCTTATCGATCGTCGTCGAAGCAAAGTCCGCGACGACCACAACGCCGTCGAGGTAACTGCCGATTGTCCGTGCATCCGATGACGTCGATAGCGATGGAAGGTCTACGATGACGACTTCGAACTCTTCGCGCATGCGCTGGAAGCTGGAATCCTTTGCGCCGAAGCGATCGGCCGGCGAATCGCCGTCGCGCTGATCGCCGCGCGGAAGCAGGCGGAATGGCAGAGTGGTCTCGCGCTCCAGCACTTGCGTCCACGCATCCGTCGAGCGCATCGCCTGCATCAGACCGACTTGATCGCCGTTGCTGAGCTCACGGCTTAGGCGCGATGTGTTGTTGCATGCATCGATCAGCAGCGTCTTCTTGCCGGAATTCGCGTAGAGATACGCGAGCCCAGCAGCAACCGTGGTGGCGCCACTTCCGCTGCGGGGCGATACGACGCCGATGCAAAGCGAAGATTGGCGCAGTGTCAGCGCGTTTATCGACGCTTTGACCTCCCGCAGCTGCCGAGAAAGTGCGAAGTTCATATCGCCCATTGACGACAGGGAGAGACCTGTCGGCGCCGGAGGCAGAGCAAACCAAGGTGCCTTGGCAAGCCACGGAACCGAGGCGAGCCACGGGGGAGACGGAATGCGGACGCGATTGCGCGAGATCGCGCCGCCGATGTCGGACGTAACCCCGAGACAAGGAACGCCGATCTGCTCGGGGATCTGTTTTGGAGCGCCGACGCTCCGCTTCATAGTCGAGCGCACGAGCGCGATACCGGTGCCACTTGCAACACCGAGGAACAGTGAGAATGCGAGAATGAGGATGCTGCGGGGGTGTGTCTTTCGTAGCGGGATTTCCGCCTGCGACACGATTTTTGCGTCGGGTTCCGGATACGAAACGCGTTGCGATGTCTCTGCGTATTGCTGCAGGAAGCCGTCGTACATGCGCCGATAGCTTTGCGACACGCTTTCGAGTTCGGCGAGCTTTGCGCGAATGTCTGCTGCCGGACCAGTATCGCCAAGCAGCTTGAAGCGCTCGACCGCACGTTGTGCGTCGAATGTCTGCTTCTGGAGTAAGTCCAGACGTTCGGAAAGCCACTCGGTGCGCCGCCGGGCCAGCTCAGAACGGTCGTTGACGATATCGCGGACGTAGGCGTCGGCAATTTCGTTAGCAACTTCGGCGGCCAGTTCTGGCGAGCGCGAGAGGAAGGCGACCTCCATGACAAGTGATTGGCCGATACGCCTCACGGCCATCCGCTCGATAAATCGAGCCTGAACCCTGCGCGATTGTTTTTTGCGTTCGCGCGCAAGCTCTTCGGCTGTTGGCTCGCCCGAGAAGATTTTGGCGATGCTCTGGAACAGCAGAGAAATCGACGTCGGCGACGTCGAGAATTCGTCGTTCGATTCGAGCTGCAGTTTAGCGATGACGACTTGCGCGACGCGGTGCGACTTGATGATCTCCATCTGATTTTCGACGCGTGCCTGATCTGTCATCAAGTCGGTACGCACGGCCTCGTTGGGCGTGTTGAAGCCGCGGCTTGTCTCGATCAGAACACTGGCGTCGGCTGAGTAGATCGGCGTCGCCATCAAGAGATAGAAGATAGCTAAGAGCGTGCAGACCGTGATCGACGCGGCAATGATAGAAATGTTGGAGCGAACGAAAGCTAGAATTTCACGCAACGATATCGATTGAGCATCCTGCAACGCATGTACGCGGTTGATGCGGAGTGCACTTGGGTCTGGTGGATACATCTAAGCTGCCGCGGGTTCTGAGTTCGGTGAGGAAGGATAGGCAAATCGCGGACCAATACGATGATGCGCGATTGCTCGGCTGTGAGCAGAGGCGGCGAGCCCGGCGAAGACCGCGAATATAAGGCCCAGATCGGTGCCGCCCGCCGAGATGCATGCGGCAATTGCCAAGACGAGCGATGCGTGAGTTGCCGCCAGCGCGGTTTTCTGTTCCTCGGAGCGCGCGACACCTTTGTACACGACAATCGAGTAGATCATCGCGGCGAACAGCAGCGTGCCGATGATTCCGACGTTCGATAGATTCGCTAGGATAGCGCTCGATGCTCGAACACTACCGACGCCTGTGCCCCAGCCGGAAGTCGCGATGAATGCACGATACGCATGCTCGTTCCAACGCATGCGCTCGATACCGGATTGCGTCGCGAGCTTATTGACGATGGTTGCGTCATAGAGATCGATAACCGCGGACCACAGAGCTGGAGCGAGAATGATCAGTGCGATCAGCCCGATAGGCCCGACGATCATGAAGAATAGGAATATCGAATCCTGCCGCGTCAAACGTCCGGCGACGAGATTTGCGATACGTCCGTAGAGGATGACGGCCGTGAAGAGCGCGATCGATACGTATGCCATCGACGATGTCGAGGCGAGCAGCGAGATGCCGAGCAGCGCAGCAAGTGTACCGTTTAGCGCCGGCCGGACACCATTCAGCCAAAGGCTGAGAGTAAACGCATAGAAGCCGAGAGCGGCGTAACTGTAGGCGCCGGCTTCTGAGAACGATCCGACGATGCGTTTCAGTCCACCGATTTGCCCCGCCTCAAGCATTCGATAGTTGGCATTGCGGATGAAGCCGAGCAGCCACGCTTGGCCAGCGTAGAAGGTGATTATGTCGGCGACTGCGAAGAACAATGTGGCACATGCGGCCGCGAGGAGGGCAGCTCGGATGACCCGAATCCCTCCTGCAAGCGCGATTGCCTGGATCGACAAGAATGTCAGCAGGGTGACGACGAGATAGCCGGACTGCGTGATATTGCTCGAGCGCGGCGAGAGCGGCAATGAAACGATGCCGATGTCTTCACCGACGCGCGCGAGCGAGTAGACGTTGACCATTCCGGCGAAGATGCGCGGAAGGAAAATTGCAGTCGCGATGCCGTAAATCGTGAACGCGAGCATCCAGAAGCCGGGGAGTGGCGGCCTAGCGCTCTCCAACGCAATTGCCCGCAGTTTTGGGTTCAGCGTGACGACGGCAATCAATGAGAGCGCGATGAGAAGGCTTGGTAGAATGCTGGCACCGCCCGCTGCCGGCAGCTTGATCGCAGCGGCTGCGCCTAACGGTAGCGCAAGGCAAAGGGCCCAAACTGCGAACCGGACGCGGTAGACAAAAATCGCAGCGCAGGCTGCGATGGTGGCAAAGCCGATGGGCTCTAGATCCATGCCATCGGCCTCGCGGCGAGATCGTCGAGTGTCTTCTCTGCTCGTACAGCGCGGGCGCGCACCGCGTCGGCCATCCCACGCGCAAGTGCGTCCATTCCGCGTTCTGCTTGAGCAATATGCTGCCCATGCAACGAAACATCGATGCCATCGTGAAGCGTATTGCGCATCGCCATAACGATGGCGTGGCTCGTGCTCGGAAGCAGTGCAAAAGTGTAGTCAATTCGCCCTAGGTCGGCGAAGAAGCCGGTCAACTTA
Organism: Variibacter gotjawalensis; assembly: GCF_002355335.1. Classification (GTDB taxonomy): domain Bacteria; phylum Pseudomonadota; class Alphaproteobacteria; order Rhizobiales; family Xanthobacteraceae; genus Variibacter; species Variibacter gotjawalensis. Next base: position 4,110,018 of record NZ_AP014946.1, on the reverse strand, counting down.
CTATCCCAGACAAGGCCGATATTCGGAATGCGATACGCGTAGGCTAGAATGCATGCGTGTAGCCGATGTGCGATGATTCCATCGCAGGCCGCGACGATCTGAGCGAGTTCTTCCGGTGTCTTCGGGCGCGGCACGCCGCAGACTCGCAGACCCGACGCATCGAGATGGCGCGTGCGCGCAACTAATTCTCCGAGCAGAAGGTCGTCTTCGTGAGCTCCGTTCGTGAAGCACGCAACGTCGTAATTGCTGCGGAGTAAATCGCTGATGAGTTGTTCGTATCCGGCAACAAGATCATCGCCCGACCCAACCGAGCCGTGATGATGTAGGACAGCGGGATGCGTGATGCATAGTCCGATCCTGGCACGGACGCGGGGGGCGTGTGGCGCGCGCGGCCAAGTGTTGGCAGCAAGAAGGGCGGGATCTGGTGCCAGCACCACGTCGCCGGCGCCGCGTGCTCTGAGATTATCGACCGACTGAGAATCGCGAGCGCTCGTGAAGGCATGGGATTTACTGAGGAAACGTGCGACGAGTTTTTGGGCTCGCGCGGACGTCACGCGAGCGACGCCTACAGCGTAAATACTGCAGGGAATCTGAAAACGCCGTGCTTCGCGGCTGGCGATGGCGAGCTTGACCGGAAAGTTCAGGTCCTGATCTTGGATCAGTTGGCCGCCGCCGAACACCACGCAATCGGCGCCGCATAATTCCTTCCGCCACAGCGGGACGCAGCGGATGCTTACAAGACAACGCAGGGCGAGCTCGGTGGCGATTTCGCGCAATCGCCCAGGCAAACGATTGAGCGTGCGCAAGAGCAAGACACGCCGGCCGCCGGCGTCAGTGGTCGGCCTTTCCGTTCGCCCCGCGAGGTCGAGCGTTTTGATCTCGGCATGCGGAAAGCGTTTCGCGAGTTCCGACTCGATGCAGGCTGCGATGACGCCATCGCCGAGATTTGGGCTGTATTTTACGTTGAACGCGACGATCTTTCGGACCGCCCGCAACTCGCCGCGCATGCTGGTCGGGTCAAGCATAAGCGGCCCGCTTCCTGTCTTCAGCGAGACCGATACGGCCTTGCCGCACCCGGGCCGGCGAATGTTCGACAAATGCGCGGTTGATCGCAGCCGACATTTCCTGCTTGAACCTGCCGACGCTAAAGGCTGCTGCATGATTTGCAATTCGTGCGGCGTCGAAGCTTGTGGCATTGGCGCGTTCGATCGCGTCGAGGAGCGCCTCGACCGACTGTTCATGAAACAAAATGCCGGTTTGCCCGTCGATAACGGTTTCGAGCGCGCCGCCTTGTCCAAATGCGATTACGGGGCGTCCACCCGCCATGGCTTCGACCGGAACGATCCCGAAATCTTCCTCGCCCGGGAATATCAACCCTTTGCAGCGGGCATAGTGGTCTTTGAGAACCGCAAAAGGCTGCGGCCCGAGGATCTTGACGTTTGGCCGCGCGTCGCGGCGCAGCTTCTCCAGCATTTCACCGCCACCGATGACGACAAGCGGCGCGCCGGTTGCGTTGAAGGAGTGGACGGCGAGGTCCGGGCGCTTATAGGCGACGAGTTCGCCGACCATCAGATAGAAGTCGCCAGGCGCAACAGAGTCGCTTCGCGCGAACCCGGCGATATCGACGGGCGGATAGACGACCTCCGCATCGCGCCGATAATACTTCTGCACGCGGGATGCGACGTTATGTGAGTTGGCGACAAATGTATCGACGCGCGCTGAGGCGTTTTGATCCCAGTTTCTCAGGTAGTGCGCCGCAAGCGGGATGCTCATGCGGGTCGCGCTGCCTGCCGTCTGCCGATAGTCGTGGTACATATTCCAGACGTATCGCATCGGCGAGTGGCAATAGCAGACATGCAGCGCCCCCGGCGCCGGGATGACGCCCTTCGCGGGTCCAGACTCGCTGCTGATCACGAGATCGTAATCGCGCAGGTCGAGATGCTCGAGCGCGATCGGCATAAGTGGCAGGTACTTTTTGTACCAAATGTGCGCTCGCGGGAGCTTCGCGATGAAAGACGTCTTGATGCGGTGTCTTGCGATTCGCTCTGATATGGCCTCGGGCACAACGACGTGTGTGAAGATGTCGGCTTGCGGATACATTTCGCACAAGGCTTCGAGAACCTTTTCACCGCCCCGCATGCCGACCAGCCAGTAATGAATGATCGCGACGCGCATTTCAGTAGGCTCCGCGGCTGAAGATGACGGCCGGGATAGTGCGCAGGATGATCACCACGTCTTTGCGCATCGACCACGTTTCGACGTAGGCACGATCGAGCGCGACCCGTGTTTCATACTGCGTGTCGGATCGGCCGCTGACCTGCCACGCGCCCGTGAGGCCGGGGCGTGTCTCGGCGTAAAATTGAGCATTTACGCCGTATTTCCGCAGCTCATCTTGAACCACAGGACGCGGGCCGACAATGCTCATGTCGCCGCGCAAGATGTTCCAAAGCTGCGGCAATTCGTCGAGGCTGGTCAGCCGAAGTATGTTGCCGAGAGGCGTGACGCGCGGGTCATGCGTCAGCTTTCGTGATACTTCCCACTCACGCTGGGCCTCGGGATTGTTCGCGAGATAATTGGCCAAAACTGCTTGGCTATCGACCACCATCGTCCGGAATTTGATGCAGCCGAACGGACGATACTGATAGCCGACGCGTTGATGGCTGAAGAAGATCGGACCACGATCCGACATGCGAACGAGCAAAGCCACCATCAGGATCATTGGCGAGAGAAGTATCAGCGCGCTGCCGGCAAAGACGATGTCGAAAGCACGTTTTAAGCCGCCTCCGATGGGGCGGACTCTTTGCGCGCTGCCAACACGTCGTGGGATTACCAGTGTGGCGTCAGGCGCCTGATCAGGAAGAGGAACGCTCATAGGCAAAGCTTTCCCGTTCCGCGAAAATCGCGGTTGATTCCGTTCTTGTTTTCGTCATCGGGTGCGTCGAAGTCGTTTTGACAGCGGAACGATTTCGCGAGCTGCAGTTTCGGATGCGTACATCCTTATTGCTGCGGCGCGAGAATGCTTGCCGAAAAGTTAACAAGCCGCAACGAGATGTTTCGAACCCATTTTGCTTCAAAGTTTATCAAAGTGGCGGCAGGCTGCGCAGTGGTTTGAAAATGTCAGAATCGTGAAGCGTAATTAGAAAGCAGTTATGTGCGTGCGGACGTCACAATGATTTAGCGGCAGGCGGTGAATGCACATCGCGGCGTCGTTCGCTCACAAAATAAACGATTCAGACACTTGGCACGGTCTTCGCAATGCACAAATAGCCGAAACTTTGACGTTTACGTGATCCGAAAAACGAGAAGAACGGAACACAGCAGCGCATGAGCATCGAGCTGTTTAATAGCTTTCAAGATGAGGCCGCAGCTTATCATCTTGTCGAGTTATATCTTTGGCCGACAGGTCCGACGTGTCCGTGGTGTCACGCTGAATCGCGCATCGGCGCGCTGCGTGGAGCGCAGACACGACTCGGCCTTAGGAAGTGCTACCACTGCCGCAAACTGTTCACGGTCCGCTCCGGCACGATGTTCGATTCCAGTCATGTGCCGATGCATAAGTGGCTGCAGGCTATCTACCTCACAGCGTGCGGCACGGAGCACATCAGCGTGCGCCAACTCAGCGACGTCATGAACGTGACGCACAAGACCGCGCATTTCATGCTCGTTCGGATCCGGAGCGCTGCGAGGCGCAGCGGGCTCGTCGGCGACAACACCGATCCGCCTGTGAAAACGCTTGGCATCGAAGAGCTGCAGGAGCGTGTTTGAATGTCTGGGGACGGCGACCGTAAACACGCAAAATTCTGGCAAGCCGCCAAACAACGCGGGCTCGACGATCTAACCGTCATATTCGAGGACAAGTTCGGTCAGTTTGCCTCCGCGCATGTCAGTGCGGAAAAGCCTGCGATCGAGCGGCTTCACGCCGAAGAGGACGGAGAGGCGCAGGGCAACTGACGCCTGTCCCGCCCTGGAGCTTTAAGCGTTGGCAGTGGCAGAGAATTCCTTAAGTGCGTGTGCCGTCGGCAGTACTAGGGTTTTAGCTCAAGCTTGCGGAGCGCACGGTAATCGCTCTCAGCCAGTGAGATGAAACCAGCGTGGCAGTTACGTCGCGCTCGGCGGATGCGGAAAATCGCGTCGGCGGTTTGCCGCAAGTCCGCGTCCGACTTGCCTCGCACGAGCGCGACCAGGCGCTCGACCGCATCGTCGTCGTTGCGCGTGCACTCGGCGGGGAGTTCCGCGCCTTGATCCGGCATCGCACCGATGTGCTGATACAGAAGTCCGGCGGATAATCCGAGAGGCGCGATCAGAAGCAGCGCCGCCATCCAACGCGAGATGCTGCGCCGCTGGTTCGCCGTTTCTGCGGACCCGGTTCCAGACGCGCCGTCGCCCGCGATGCTTGCTCCAATCATCGCAGCGATCGCTCCGTCGCTGCCGACGTGTGCCTGGTCGCGAATATTCTGCTTGAAGGTGATCATGGGGTTTCTCCGTTGAGATATGCGTGAGCGATTACGACGGCGCTAGCTGTTGCGGCGGCTGCAACGCAATGCCGGCGTCGATGTGAGGATGAGCCGCATCAAATCGACCTGCCGGGACGCGCCGGTCTTGTCGAAGATGCGATGGAGATGCGTGCGCGCAGTCGATGTCGCGATGCCAAGCCGGCGCGCGCAGTCGCGTAGCCGCTCGCCTTTAGCGAATTCAGCGGCGAGGCCGGATTCTGCCGGCGTCAGTCCGAAGCTGCGTAGGCTGTGCGGCGACTCCTGCGAATGCTCAGGATCGATCAGGAACAGTATCGCGCAGGTTTCGACGACATCAGCGTAACCGTCAGTCTGCAGACGAGCGACGGTGCACAGCAACGGCGGCTCGCCGATCTGGCACGTCTGCAGGCTGCTGTTGCCGGAGACGACGCAGTCGACGATCAGACGGCGCAAATCGGATGCGGGATCGCGGCGATGACGGGTCGGATTGTGCGAAAGGTCGACGCGTCCCTGATCGAGGAATTCCTGCGCAGTCTTGTTGGCGAAGACGGGACGCATGCCGCAATCGATCAGCACGATCCCGTAGCTGAGCATATCGAGCGTCCGCGTCATCAAGCGGCCGAGGTTGAACGGCTCGTGCGTGCCGATGTTGTCGGCTGGCGGTGTGTGCTTGACGAGTTTTCGGTCCGGCAGAAACTGAGAGAGCTGCATTGACGTTCCCCACGTTTGTGAGCCCTTACGCTGAACGTGAGCGCTTGGAGGCTCGTGAACATGGAGGCAGCATGGGCCGGCCCCATCATCTGCCTGTCAGCCCAGCGAAATTCCGGACAATTGACGCGACTGACGGTGGAATGACGCCAGCTTCTGGCAATCACATGGGTTTGATCGTGAGATCGGGCCCGGCGTCAGTGCAGCGGAATGGCTGGCGGCCATGTTCCGCCGGCCTGCAACGCGGCCGCAAGGCGCGGCGTGAGGAATCCGCTGGGCAGCGGCTGCAGACGAGGCGCGATGGTTTTTACGGTCGGTACGCCGATATCCGGGCGCGTGAGGTCGACGATTGTTGCTTCGATATGCTGTGCGTCGAGTGCCGTAATGATATGAGCCAGTTCGTCTAAGCCCGGGACGGCCGAGCGCATGTTGCACTGGGCCACGCCGTTCAGGCGCGCTTCCGAAGCGACATTGATGCGACCACGCGCGAGATGGCGTTCGTCGTCGTCGGTGAGGGGGCCACGTCGATCGGCTTTCAGCCGGGCTAGCTGCAGACCTAGCTCCATTTGGCAGAGCTCAACGAGCGCAGCCGTGCCCGCGGCTTCGAATGTGCAGCGCGCCGCTATACCGACTGCCAGGTTTCGCTGCTCGGCGTCGCAGGCGAGGGCGGCAACGACTGGGATTGCGATGTCGGATGAGATATCGAGCAGCCACGTCTTGCGGCCCGATGCACTGCCTCGCAAGTCTCGGATGATGCCTTCGATGCGATCACTAGTTGGAACAGCTGCGGGCTTGCGCGCGCCGCTCCACCACAGAGCAGCAGCGTCGCGTTCGATCAACTCCAACAGGCCGCGTATCGTCGCAGCTTGCTTGCTCGGACCCGCCGCGCAGCCGGTGCTGAGCGCTGTTCGAGGCGCGCGCAACGGCCCGTCCTCCGCTCTCCGTAAGCACCAATCCGCCGGCACTTTGTTCGTTTGACCGTGGAGGTCGACGCCTGCGATCCAGTCGGCATCATGAGACGCCACTTCGGGCGCGATCAGCTCAATGAGCCCGCGCGTGCTGTCCAAGACTCGCGCATCCGACCCTCGATGTAGCACATCGCCCGGCCGCTCGATTTGCGACACGCGTTCGGCGGCCTCGCCGAGGCACGATGCGGTCGCGCGCTCGATCGATAGACCGCCGCCGCCGACGCTGAAGTTTTGGTTGCCGTATGTAGCTTGCGCCCCGACGAAACATAGGCCGGGAGCCCAATCGGAACGCAGCAGAAATGTTCGTGTCAGAAGTTTCTGCGCTTGTGCGAGAGCAGGGTCGGCTCTGACAACGGCTGCTGCGAGCTGCGCACCTTCGCCCTCGGTCAAATCGATGTCGAGAGAGGCGATGGCCATTACATGGCCATCCTGGCGCTGCCGGCCGTCATCGAAGTGATGCAACAAAAATGCGCAAAGACTGCTGCGTTTGATTGACGCATCCGCGGAGGCGCGGCGCGAGAGTGTGCCGGCACAAACGAAAGGTGCCGTACTTCAGCAGATGAGGCAGCCATGCCGACACATATCGATCAACCAGAACGTTCGCCGACATTCGGCATCTGGGCCAGCGTTATCGCGACAACATTTATCACGCTCCTCACGATCATGGTCTTCGTGTTGACTTCTGTCGAGGCAAACCACCCGTCCCAGACGCCGACCAGCGTCATGCCTGCGGCACAGCTCAGGATCATCCCATCCCCCGTCTTACCGCGTGACCAAGTTTACGTGCCGCTGACGTCCGATGCGAATGGGTTCTATGAGCCCGCGCCGCGCGACATCGTGTTGGCGCGGCCGCGCTGACAGCTTCCCAGATCCATCACTCGAAATTCGTCAGATTCAGGAGCACTCTCATGGGCTTCAACGTTCCACTTTCGGTTCTCGATCAATCTCAAGAGAAAGCCGCTGGTCATAACGGCTACCACGAACTCTCGCACGTCGATGCCGAGACGCTGCTCGACCACTATCTGGCGCTCAATCCAGACCAGCGACGCGCTCGTTTCGGCGCCATGAAGAGCGCCGCCTCACTGTCGGATTTTGTAAGTCAGCGCGATTGGAACGGAAGTTGGGCGCTCGGCTATAGCCGTAACGGCTTGCTTCACGGTGTTGTCGAACTCTATCCGGTTTATCCAGGCGATTGGCGTCGCGCCGAAATCACGCTGACGTCCTTGGCGATGCGGGGCGGCGATCGGCTGCGTAACGAGTTGCTGCAGCTGGCTTTGTTTGAGGCCGGTGCGCGCGGCACGGAAGAGCTGATCGTGCACGTCGTGGTGCCCGAGCCGTGGGTTAGAAGCCTGTGTGCCGGGCGTGCCACATCGCGAAACGAAGACCAGATATCGGTCTTGATAGCCGACTGTCCTGTCGACTGACGCGCAATTGCGGGCGGGTGAGTCTCGTCGCCGGCCGACGAGGCTGAATTTCAGAAAATTGTCGCAGAAGAACGGTCGCATGCTGTGCGACCGTTCTTCGTTTTGCGCATCTGACATCGTGATGAATTCGCTTGAGAATTCCGCGTCACTCGAAAGCTGGAATGCGAAATCACGCTCGAATGACGCTGCCGTGATGATCTCTTCGCCAAGAGAGAGGCGGGACAATGCACGGGATCAGCAACTCCTTCATCGCCAGCAACGCCAGCCGGAAGACCTACCAGGATGGTGCGAAGCCGCCACTCGCAAGGGCGATTGTCGACAGCTTTAGCGGCATGCGAAATCTCATTCCGCTGCGGGAATCCAACGCATTCGGCCAGTCTTTGGGCCGCAATCAAGATCTGCGCGTTCTGATGCGCAAGCTCGCAGCGCGGATCGGGCGCGAGAAGCCGTGGCCGGATGTTCTTTCGGGTGCTGCCGATGCGGCAGATAATCCGCGCATCCCGTCGGGTTACACATATCTTTTGCAACTGATCGCGCACGATCTCGTCAACACGTCGATATCGCTATCGACCGCGCAGGGCGACGAATATGGCGTCCATAATTCGAGAGTTCAGGCATTATCGCTCGACACGATCTTCGGCGGGGGCCCTGACGTTTGTCCGCACGCTTATGCGCGCTCCGAAGCTTGCGCCGCGCAATCCGGAAACGTGCCGCGCACGCGCTTGCGTGTCGGCCGTTCGCGCGCGGGGGCTGGACTTCCCGCACAGCCCGGCAACGACATCGGGCGCGCAATTTCCATTGGCGTGCAAAACGACGTCGCGCCTGAGAGCAAGAGCATCAACGAGGCTTTGCTCACCGAGGCGCTCGTCGCCGATGCGCGTAACGACGATCATGCGCTGATCTCGCAGCTGACGCTGTTGTGGCATCGATTGCACAATTGCATCATCGACAAAATAGAACCCAAAGTCAGCGGGCAGTCGGCTGCCGAGAAGGCCTATCACGCCTTCATCCTGTCGCGCTTTGTCGTGACTTTTATCTACCGAAAGATCATTCTCTACGACGTACTCGGTAAGCTGCTCCATCCGATCGCCTTCAAATACTACGTGCTCGATGGGAAATCTCGCGTGACCGACAACGCGAGCGGCATCCCGGTCGAGTTCGCGCATGGCGCTTTTCGATGCGGGCACGCCATGGTCCGCGACAGCTATTTCATCCGCGGCGAGGCGGACCAGGAAAGAGAGACCAATCAAGCGCTGATGTTCAGCGCGCAGCGCGTCCCCAAATTCATGCCGGTCAGCGAGACTTGGGTTATCGATTGGAAGCGCTTCTTTCAGACCGAGGGCAGCGCTGCCAAAATCAATCACAGCCGCCGGCTTGGACCGAATTTTTCGGGCGTACTGAAAAGCGAGCTCTTCTTTCGCGCGCTTACATCCGGCCTCGACGGAACGCCTGATCTCCCGGGCCTGCACAGCCGCGATCTCGTGAGTTCGGCTTTCGCGAATATGTGGTCGGTGCCGGCGCTGATCGACGAATTACGCTCTCGTTCGACGGAGCTTGCGAACTTCTTGCCGCCTTACTCCGATTATGTCGCTCCGCTGACAACGTGGCTGGAAGCAACTTCGATGGGGATCGGTCCGCAACTCGATAGCGGCGATGTCGCGGCCATAACAAAAGATCCTCCGCTCCCATTTTTCACGCTGTTCGAAGCTGCTCTTGGGGACCGAAGAGGTCCGCTGTTCAAAGGCGGCGGGCAGTTTCTCGGGCCTCTCGGCTCGGTCGTCGTCGCCGAGACGATACTCGGCGCGATGTCTCAGCACCCGCTCAGCGTGGGCGAAAAGCATCTCGATACGCAGAAGTCTTTCGCCGAAGCGGCGAGCGTTCTCGAGCCGCTGGGACTCGACAAAGACGTGGCGCGCGACATTCCGGAGATCCGCTCGATGCCGGAACTCCTGACCTTTATGCGCAGCGTGGGCGCTACCCCATAACGCGATGCCTTGTGTTCAATCGGAAGAGGAGAAGTCTATGGCGACAGAAATGAAAATCAGCGACGACATTCGATGGGGCAAGATCGTGAAGTCGTGGGCGACCGGGAAAAACTACGTCAATCCCAACGATCCACCGCTGACGCTTCCGCGCACGCAGCCGGAACTGGTTGCGATGTGTCTCGAACTCGGTGTTACGATCACTTTTCCGGACGAGCAGGATGGTCTGGCGATCATTCAATACAGCCCGCAGACCGTGGTGCTGAAGCTTCCGCCCAAGACGATGGTCGAGGCGACGGAAAGAAAATTCGACGGCGCAAACGCGGAATATCCGATGCCGCCGTTTTACAGCAAGTTTTTCCGCGCCGACTTTCCGACGGATCTGTCAAAAGAAGACTTGTTGGATCTCCACGCCGCGCGCATCGGCGACTACGCGGTTCGAAACTGCGGCTGACACTGCGTCGCGCCGGCTACCACTGATGATGGTGAATGCCATCGACGGGGGCCCCGGCGCCTGCCAGTCCTTCTTTCAATCGCCCCCAGTCGTCCGCGCGGGCGATCGGGAACATATGGAGCAGCCAGCGCGTGATCGTCTCGGGACGCGCCGGCTCTTCCAACGTCCATCGCCGCGACACGGTGGTGAAAAAGCGGCTGAGTGCGGCCGCGGCGGCATCGCGCTCGCCGAGATGAAACAGCGCCGCGCTCTTCCACGCGGGTACGTTCGCGTTGAGGTCGCCGGCGAGATCGGCCGCGACGACGCATCCATCGTAGTCGCCGGCGAGAAATCGCGTCGCCGTGATGTAAGCCCATGGCAGCTGGGCGTGAGAGAATGGTACCTGCTCGCGCAGAATCGTGTCGACGATCTCGACCGCGCGCGTGTGCTGGCCACAGAAGGCGAAACAGTTCGCGGCCGAGATTCTGGTCCACGGATCGTTGTCGTTGAGATCGTAGGCGAGCGGGATGTAGATCATCGCCTGGTCGTAGAGTTTCGCCATCGCGTGCGACCAGCCGAGACAAAGCTGGCTGCGTGAATCGAGCGGGTCAAGCCGCACCGCTTCGTGCGCGTAACTCAGCGCCTGACGCGTCAGGTCTGCGTTGCGGAGCACGCCTGGTTTGACGATGTGATACGAATTGTTGAGCTGTGCCAGACTCGAAAAGGCCGGCGCGAAATAGGGCATGCGCTGCACGACCTTCTTGAACAACTCGGACGCATCATCCCATCTGTTCTGGTCGAAGCCCAGCAGCGTCGCCTGACCGTACAGCCAGACATCGTAGGCTTTCAGATCGATCCGCTGCTGCCCCGCAATGTGCTGCAGGCGCTCAGCCGAAACATGCACGTTGAGCGCTGTTGCGACGCGCCGCACGACGACCTGCTGCGACTGACGCCAATTTTCCAGTGTCAGATTGAGGTTCTCGCTCCACAGGTACGCGCCGGTCGATCCATCTTGCAGTGTCAAGACGAACTGCACAGCATCCTGCACTTCGTGACCGGTCGCCTCGAGTACATATTCGTTGTCGGCCTTCTTGCGGGCGCTCTCGGCCTGACTGTCGCTGGCGTCGCGGACCTGCCATTCGCGAAAGCGGACAAGGCAGCTGATCAGCTCGCGACGAAAGCCCTGCGCGAGATGGTCTTTCGTGGCTAGGCCGCCTGCGAGGTAGAAGGGCCGTACCGACAACACGAGTTTGGTCGGCGCCGGGCGCGGTGAGCCCGGATCGGTTTGCAGGGGTTCCGCGCTGGGATGACGGACCGATGGATCCGGGAGGTGCAGCGTATCCGTTGCGATCGGCGCCGGGCTGCCGCTGAGTGGCAGCGCAAGTTTGATTTCCGCGATGAGGTCTTGCGTCTGTTGGCTCGGCTCGACGTCGTAATCGCGTTCGAGCAAGTCCCATAAGTTCTTGTAGATGCGGAGTGCCGTGCTCGCCTCGCCGGTGACCGCGTAAAGGCGCATCAACACGCGGCATGCTTCCTCGTGCGTCGGATCGAGACTAAGGATCGAGTTTGCGATGTCACGCGTATTGTCGACGGTCTTGTCTTGGCGGCGGAGCGCGTTTTCCAGCTTGCGGATCGTATGATCACGAATGGTCTGGCGCTTCGCGGCGACCCAGGTCTGGAACATGGGGTCGGTGCTCTCGATCCCCCGGAAAATACCTTCGACGCAATCGGTTCCTTCGAGCAGACTCGGATGCGTCGCGCCGGCATCGGCCGCAGCAATCATTTCGGTGACGTCGACGCGGATATTCTTGCGATCGAGCGCGACGCCGAGCTTGTCGGTCAGAAAGCCGCCGAACCCGGTGGGCTCAAGAGCGCCGCGGATTTCATGCAGCGTTTGCCGCAAAGAGGCACGCGCACGCTCTTCGGACGAGTCGCTCCACAGCAGGCCGACCAATTGCTCGCGATTTTCTTGCCGCGAATCGGAAAGGGCGAGGTAACCCAGCAGCGCCTGCGCCTTGCGATTCTTAAGCACAATGTCTTTGTCGCCGACGCGCAGCGCGAAGTTGCCAAGCAACGTCATCGCCAAGACGGCGTCTTGCGGCCTGTCAGGAGTGGCAGCAGCGGGCATCGGATTTGCGGTACCGTAGCGACGGGTTCAATCGCCGTGCGCCTCCATAGTAGATCGCAATGCGGCGAAGTCAAAAGCGAGCCGAAGCTCGTAACCGCGTCAAACAGTTGGCAGCTGATGGTTGATGTTTCACAAACCAAACATTTGAACGAATCGATTAGAGAAAGAAATTCTTCCGTTCCGCTGTTCGCAACTTTCGTGAACGCAGATGCGCCGCACCTGCCGCATCGCGAGTTTTGAGCGCGGGGCTTTCGCCCCGAGTCTCAAGCGTCACATCACTGCTGAGCCGCGATGAATTGGTAGGCACCGCGCTCGAACGCATCCAGCGTCGCTAGAGCTTTGGCGTCGGCGAACGGCAAGTATTGCATCATGATGACACCGGCGACGCCGCGCGCCGGATCGACCCAGAAGAACGTGTTGTTGATGCCGCCCCAGCTTAGGCTGCCGGGCGAGCGCTTGCCGGCGACTTGATCCGTCGTGATGAGGAAGCCCAGGCCGAATTTGTCGCGGCCATCCGCGATGAAGGTGAAGTCGGCGCTGCGCGGGAGCGCGCTCTTGAGTGCCGGAACCGTGACGGCGCCGATGTGGTTTTGCCCCATCATCGCGACGGTTTCGGCTTTGATGATGCGAACGCCGTCGAGCTCGCCGCCGTTGAGCAGCATGCGCATGAAACGCCCGTAATCGGCCGCCGTCGATGCCAAGCCGCCGCCGCCGATGGGCGAGGGGATCGTGAGACCAAGCTGCGGGTTCTGCAGCTCGATGGCGCCGTCCATGCGCTCGCCGCCGCGCTGCTGTTGAGCAACGAGACGCGGCGCTTTCGCCTCAGGTACATTGTATGAGGTGTCGTCCATCTTCAGCGGCGCGAAGATGTGCTGACGGAAATAGTCCTCCAGCTTCTGCCCGGAGACGACTTCGACCATCCGGCCGACCACGTCCGTGCTTGTGCTGTAGTGCCAGCGTTCGCCGGGATCGAACAATAGCGGGCCGCCGAACGGATAGGTCTCGCCGGCGCGCGGCTTGTAGTCGCGCCAGATCGTGCTGGTGAATGGATAAGCGAGGCCGGACGTGTGGGTGAGGAAGTGCCGCACCGTGGCGGGCTTCGATGCGGGGCGCACTTTGTACGCACCGGTCGCGGGATCGAAGGACTCGAAGACCTTGAGGTCGGCGAGCTCGGGGAGATACTTCTGTGCCGGCTCATCGAGGCCGACGCGGCCTTGCTCGATCAGCTGCATGAGGGCGAGCGAGGTCACCGGCTTCGTCATGGACGCGATGCGGAACAACGCGTCTGCCGCCAGAGGGCGCCCCGTCGCGACGTCGGCGACACCGAAGGCGCCTTGGTACAGTACGCTCTTGCGATCAGTCAGGAGCACGACGACGCCCGGAACGTCTTTGCGCTCGATGGCGGAGCGCATGCTCGCGTCGATTGCCTGTTTGGCCGAATCTTGAGCCATTGCCGCGCTTGTCATCGTTCCCGCCAAAACTCCGATGGATAAGATCTGTGCGATCGTCTGCTGGTTCATCGCGTCCTCCCCGTGTCATCACGGACAATCGCCCCGGCTGTTGCCGCAGGGGTCGACGCCGGGAGATTGGAGCGAGGACAGAGAGCTTCGCAAGACCGCACTTTGCATTGGTGCGCCGCGTGTTATGCGCTCGGGCTCGATAGAGGCTTGCGATTTCGCGCCCCGAGCCGCTAACGTGTTGCCATCGAGGGCCGGGCAACCCTGACGGTGGACCGTGAAAACAACAACAAACATGTCGCGGCGCAGCGCCGTAAAACTTCTAGCGGCAGGTGCCGCTTCGACGGCGCTCACGGGTTTTGAGGCGTCGGCGCAATCGCGCGGTGAAACGTTGCGGCATGTGATGGGCGGCACCATCAACTCGCTCGATGCGACGGCGCCAGGTTCGACCCGGGAAGTCTTCGGAATTTCGATGAATGTCTACGATCGCTTGGCGAGCTTCGGCCGCAAGCAGGTCGACGATTACTGGACCTTCGATTTCGACAACATCCGCGGCGAACTCGCCGAGCGCGTCGAGCGCTCGGCGGATGGGCGCACGCTCACCTTTCATCTGCGCCAAGGCGCGAAGTGGCATGACGGCAGCCCGGTGACGGCCGCCGACGTCAAATGGTCACTCGACCGCGCCGTCATCTCGAAAACGCTGTCCCCCGCGCAGCTTGCGTCGGGTTCGCTGACCAAGGCCGATCAGTTCCGCATCGCCAGCGACAATGTCGTCGAGGTAATGCTGGACAAGCCGGATCGCCTCGCGCTCGCCAATCTGTGCGTGCCGTTCAGCCCGATGATCAACAGCACGCTCGCAAAGAAAAATGCGACTGAAGAGGATCCCTGGGCCGTCAATTGGCTCAAGGAGAATGCGGCGGCCGGCGGTGCCTACACGGTCGAGCAGCATCGCGCGGGCCAGCAGACGATTTTGCGCCGTAATGAAGCTTGGCAGAATGGCGCAGGTGGCAAGCTGCCGTTCTTCCAGCGTGTCATTGCGCAAACCGTGCCCGAAGCCGCGACGCGCGCGAATCTCGTCGAGCGCGGCGACGCCGATCTCGCGATCGATCTGCAGGCGAGCGATATCTCGGCGCTGGAGCAGCGCAAGAAGGTCAAGGTTCTTGCTATCCCGCAGACGAACGGTTTTACGGCGCTGGTGTTCAATGTGCGCCAGGCGCCGTTCAACAACGCGAAAGTGCGTGCCGCTATCGCGGCCGCGATCCCTTACGAAAACCTCTTCAAGGCCGCATTGTTCGAGCGAGGCCGCGTCCTCTATGGCGCAAGCTGGACGGAAGCGCCGAACGGCGATTTCCCGCAGCCTCTGCCGGAGCGTTTCGATCTCGACAAAGCAAAGAGCTTGCTCGCCGAAGCCGGCATGGCGTCGGGCTTTGCGACGACGTTCTCGTATCCGGCCGGCGCTGCCGCTTTCGGCGAGCCGATGGCAGCGCTGATCAAAGAGTCGCTCGGTCGTATCGGGATCGATGTCTCGATCCAGAAAATGCCGGACGCGCAATATACGACGATGGAGGTCGAGCGGCGGCTCGCGATCTCGCTCGGCACCGGCACAGCTTGGCTTCCGGCGCCCGATTATTTCATGCGGACCTATTTCGCATTCGAGCAGCGCTGGAACTTCTCCGGCATGCGCGATCCGGAACTCGAGGCGCTGGTGCAGGATGCGCGATTCGAGACAGATGCCGCTAAGTATCAGGCAACGTCGCGCAAGATGATCGACATCGTCGCGCGCGAGATGCCTATGGTGATGCTGTGGCAGCCGAACCAGGATGCCGTGATGATGCCGCAGGTTCAGGGCTTCACCTACGCATTCCATCGCCAGGCGGATTATCGCGATCTCAGCCGCGCTTGATCGTGTCTAAATTTAACGTTGACGTCGCTTGGGCGTTGCCGAGCGCGCGGAGGTTTTGAGTTTGTGGGATATCGGTACGGACATCGGCGGCACCTTCACGGACATCATCGCGGTCAATTCGGAGAGTAGCGAGACGCGCATCGCGAAAGTGCCGTCGCGACCGGACGCGCCGGTGCGCGCGATGCTGGAGGCGCTCGACGCGGTCGGCGTGAAAGCCGGTGAGGTCAGGCGTTTTGTTCACGGCACGACGCGCATCACCAATGCGCTCGTCGAAGAACGCTTGCCGCGCGTCGCATTGATCACGACGGCGGGCTTCGAGGACGTGCTCGAGATTGGCCGCTACCGGCGGCAGGAACTCTATCGTCTCGATGTACCGCCGAAGGCACCGCCGCTTGTGCCGCATCAGCTTTGCTTCGGGATCAAGGAGCGTGTCGATTTCACGGGCGCCGTTCTGGAGACGCTCGGCGATAGCGAGATCGATCGGCTGATCGGGTGGCTGAAGGCGAACAAGGTCGACAGTGCAGCGATTTCGCTCCTGCATTCGTACGCCAATCCGGATCACGAAAAACGCATCGCTGAGAAGATCAAATCGCATGTCGCGCATGTCTGCGCGTCGCACGAGATCAACCCGGAATCGCGCGAATTCGAGCGCGCATCCTCCACCGTGTTTAATGCCGCCGCGATGCCGATTGCGGTCGAGTATCTGACGGAGCTGGAAAAGAAGCTGCCGCTCGGGCCAGGACTGCAAGTCTTCCACTCCGCCGGCGCAATGGTCTCGCTGCCTGCCGTGAAGCGACGCCCGGTCGTGATGGCGATGTCGGGTCCAGCCGCCGGCGTCGCCGCGTCGGCACGCATCGCGCGCGATCTCGACAAGCCGCGTATCCTCACTTTCGACATGGGCGGCACGACGACGGACGTTTGCCTCATCGTCGACGGCGTCGCCGAGATGACCGATACGCGGATGATCGGTGGACGGCCGCTGCGTCAGCCGATGCTGGCGGTGCATTCGATCGGCGCCGGCGGCGGCTCGATCGTGAAGCTTGGGCCGGGCGGCCTGACCGTCGGCCCGCAAAGCGCCGGCGCTGTGCCGGGACCGGTATGCTACGGCCGTGGCGGCACCGAGCCGACGATCACCGACGCCAACGTTGTGCTTGGCTATCTCGATCCCGCCGTGAAGCTCGGCGACGCGATCTCCGTCGATATCGAAGCGGCGAAGCGTGCGCTGGCGCCGATCGCCGACGCGCTCGGGCTCAGCGTCATAGCGACCGCGCTCGGTGTCGTCCGCGTCGCGAATGCCGCGATGGCGCGCGCGTTACGCCGTGTCACGGTCGAACGCGGTATCGACGGACGTGAGTGCGTGCTGCTCGCTTTCGGCGGCGGCGGTCCGATGCATGCAACGGGGCTCGCCGAGACGTATGGCTTGAACGAGATCATCGTTCCGGCCGCATCCAGCGCATTTTCTGCGCTCGGCTGTCTGACGGCGGATTTCAGCTTCTTGCAGCAGCAGACGGTGCGCATGGGTCTCGATGGCCTCTCGATCGATGTCTTCGCGGAGCGAGCGCAAAGTCTCATCCATGAAGCGCGCGGGCCGTTGCTCGCCAACGGCATTGCGGAGAAAGACATCGTTGTCGAGACCGTCGCGCTGATGCGCTACGCGGCGCAGAACGACAGCATGCCGGTGTCCTTCACCTTGCCGCTCGATATCGAGCGCTTGCGCGAGGACTTCAACCGGCTGCACCGCGAGCGCTACGGCTATGCGACGGCGGAGCCGTGCGTGATTGAGTCGCTGCGTGTTCAGGCCGCTAAATCATCGTCTGTGGCTTTCAGCAAGCTGCAGACGGGCCGTCCCAGCGCAGCGCGCCGCGAGCGGAGCTGTGTGTTCGGCAATGGTGAGACCATGACGACGACCATCCTGCCGCGCGAGAGCTTAAGCGGTGCGGTAGAAGGGCCGGCGATCATCGAAGACGCTTGGTCCACGGTGGTCGTCTCACCCGGATGGCGCGCCACGCCGGACGCGCTCGGCAATCTGTTTCTCTCGAGGATTTCGGCATGACACTCGATCCGTTCCTCGTCGAGGTGATCCGGCACGGGCTTTCGGCTGCGGCCGAAGAAATGAGCCTCGTGATGATCCGCTCGGCGCGCTCGCCGTTGTTGCGTGAGGCGGGCGATCTCTCCTCAGCCATCATGGATGCGGAAGGCGGGCTAGCGGGGCAGGGGCGCGACATCCCGATCCATCTCGGTGCGATGGCGTACACGGTGCGCGAGTTGCTCAAGGTCTATCCGGCGTCGCGTTTCCGCGAGGGCGACGCTGTCATTTACAATCTCGGCGCTCTCGGCGGAAATCACCTCAACGATGTGAAGATCGCGCGGCCCGTCTATTCGGACGGGCGGCTGGTGGCGTTTGCGCTGAGTCTTGCGCATTGGCCGGATGTCGGTGGGACGTGGCCCGGCAGTTATCTCGCGACGGCGTTCGATACCTTCCAAGAAGCGATCCGTATTCCGCCGATGCTGATCGCCGACAAGGACGGCCTCAAGCGCGACGTGCTCGATTTCATTCTTGCCAACGTCCGCGATCCGGTCTCGTGCGAAGGCGATCTTCTGGCGCAGCTCGCAGCGACGCGCGCTGCGGAGAAGCGCATTCACGAACTCTGCGCGAAACACGGGACGGATACGTTCGAGGCGGTCCTCGCGCGACTGCACGATCTTTCCGAAGCCGAGATGCGGGCGGCGCTCAGCGAATTGCCCGACGGTGTTTACGAAGGTGTCGACCACGTCGACGAAGGTGGGCCGGACGGTGGCCCAGCCCGCATTCACGTGCGCATCGAAATTCGCGGCGACGAAGCGACATTCGATCTCAGCGGTAGCTGCGACAAGGTGGCGAATTTCTGCAACACCACGCCGTTCATCGCGCGATCGGCTGTCGCCTATGCGGCGCGTATTCTCAGCGGCCGCGACATGCAGCAAAACGCCGGCGCACTGCGGCCGCTCACGATCATCACACGGCCGGGTTCGATCTTCGAACCCGGATGGAATGCTTCGGTTGCGGCGGGCAATCACGAAACATCGATGCGGATTGTCGATGCGACGTTTCGTGCCATGCAGACTGTCATTCCGGAACGTCTTTCCGCCGGCGGTGCGGCAACCTCCGGCTTGATGGCGTTTGCCGAGCCGATGCCGGATCAATCGTGGCGCATGCTCTACGAAGTGCATGGCGGCGGGGAGGGCGCGCGGCACGATCGCGATGGATGCCCGGCAACGCGCGTCCACCTCACCAATACGTCGAACACGCCGACCGAAATCATCGAGGCGAATTACGCGCTGCGCATCGAGCAGCAACGCATCCGCCGCGATGTCGGCGGCAAGGGGAAATTTCGCGGCGGCGATGGTGTGATCCGGACCTATCGTGTGCTGGCCCCGTCGATGTGGCTGACTACCTGCATCGAGCGCAGCGTCATTCCGCCTTACGGGCTTTGCGGCGGCGAGGACGGCGCGACGTACGAGGTCGAGCTTGAACGGGGTGGTGAGAAGCAGAAAATTCCCGGCAAGGCCAATCTGGTGTTGCAACAGAACGATGTCGTCACGTTACGCAGTTGCGGCGGCGGTGGTTTCGGAAAACCGGACGCTTAGCGTATAGTCGCGGCAGACAAGCAGGATAATCGCATGAGCGCCCCTCGCATTCACGTCATCAACCCGAACTCAAACGAAACCGTGACACGCGGCATCGACGATGCGGTCGCAGCGCTCCGTTTTCCGGGCGGACCCGAGATTGTTTGCACTACGCTGAAAGAAGGGCCGATCGGCATCGAGACGCAGGAGCATGTCGACGGCGTCGCCATCCCGCTGCGGCGCATCGTGGAGGCGGACAATGCGTCGGGCGCCTTCGTCATCGCGTGCTACAGCGATCCCGGGTTGCATGTGTGTCGCGAGGGAACATCGCGCCCCGTCTTCGGCATCGCGGAGTGCGGGGTGTTGACGGCGCTATCACGCGCGGAGCGCTTCGGCGTTATCGCGATCAAGCAGCGATCAATCGCGCGTCATATTCGTTACTTGCGCCAGATGGGACTGACTGATCGGCTCGCCGGCGAGCGGCCGCTCGAACTCTCGGTCGCGGAGTCCGCGAGCGACGGCACGTTGCCGAAAATGATCGAGGTCGGGCGTGCGCTCAAAGAGCAGGACGGGGCAGGCGCGATCGTGATGGGCTGCGCCGGAATGGCGCGGCATCGCAAGCCGCTCGAAGAAGCGCTCGGCATTCCGGTCATCGACCCGACGCAAGCCGCCGTGACGATGGCTCTCGGCACGTTGCAGGTCGCGCGCTAAGCGGTTGCTTTCGTTTTCTGATCGCTCAGCCACTCTTCGTAACTCTGGCGGACGTGCGTGAACGGCTCGCCGAGTGAAGCGTAGAAGTTGCCGTAGAGACGGGCGACCGGGCGATATTTCTCGATATCGACACGCAGCGTCTTCGGATCGACGATGCCTTCGCGTGTGTGGATGTGCAGGATCTCGCCGAGCGCGAGACGCCGCTGAGGATTGATCTCGATCGTCATGTAATGGCGGCATTCGAGCGCGGCCGGCGCTTCGGCAATGTATGGAACTTTGATCTTCTCGCTTTTCGCCAGCGTGAAGCCCGCGACATCGATCTCGCTCACATCGGGTGGAAAATCGACAGCGCATTGGTTCATCTGTTTGACGATGCTTTCGTCGACGAGGTTGACGACGAACGAGCCTTCGTCGCGGATGTAGGCCGAGGTGTCTTTCAGCTTGCCGCCGGGTTTCGACTGTAACCCAAGAATGCAGAGCGGCGGCTCTTCCGAGAAGATGTTGAAAAACGAGAACGGCGCCGCGTTGACGACGCCGTTCGGGCTCAGCGTCGTGACGAGCGCGATCGGCCGCGGGATGACGAGGCCGATCAGCAGTTTGTAGCGGTCGCGCATGTCCATCGCGGCCGAGTCGAAGGAAAGGCCCTCGCTCATTCGTTCCCCCTGAGTGTTCTTATTCCGGCAGCGTCACGCCGGTCTGCGCCGTGATGCGCCCGTAGTGTTCGATGCGGCGATGCCGTTTGAAATCGAAGATCGTTTCCTTGTTGAACTTCGTATCGTCGAGATCGATCGTCGCAGCGACAAGTTCATCGTCCTCGGTATTTGCGGTCGCGATGATGTCGCCGTCCGGGTTGGCGATGCAGCTGCCGCCGAACAGCGGGTGGCCGTCTTCATCGCCGCATTTCGCAGTCGCGATGACGAAGGTCGCGTTCTGGTAAGCGCCGGCCTGAACCGAGAGATTGTGATGGAAGAGGCGTTTCTCGGGGCCTTCCTCGGGCTTCTGCGAGTTCACGGATGGCGTATTGTATCCGAGGGCGACAAGTTCGACGCCCTGCAAGCCCATCACGCGATACGTCTCCGGCCAGCGGCGATCGTTGCAGATCGCCATGCCGAAGATGCCGTCCATCGTGCGCCAGACCGGGAAGCCGAGATCGCCGGGTTCGAAGTAGCGCTTCTCGAGATGTTGGAAGGCGCGCTCTGGATCGAATTCGGAATGGCCGGGCAGATGCACCTTGCGATATTTTCCGACGATCTTGCCGTCACGATCCACCATGATCGCGGTGTTGAAGTGGTGGCCGTCTTCGGTGAGTTCTGCGTATCCGAGATAAAAGCCGATCTTGTATTTCGCGGCGCGCTCGAACAGTGGGCGCGTCGCGGCATTCGGCATTTCGCGCTCGAACCACTGATCGACTTCACTTTGTTCGGTCATGTACCAGCGCGGGAAAAACGTCGTCAGGGCGAGTTCCGTGAAGACGACGAAGTTCACCTTGTCGGCATGCGCCTGGTCGAGCAGCGCGCAGAGCCGCTTGACGACCGCCTCCCGGGACTCTGCTTTTTGGATGGGGCCGGACTGGGCGGCGGCGACGCGAAGAATGCGGCTCACGCGGGTACTCCTGAAGTTGCGCAGCGTTCGTGGAGCCTATAGCAATCCATACAACCGGCCCAATCAAGCGGAACTCTTATGCAACGCATGCTCGAACCGAATGCTAGCGGCGTCTATGTCATTGCGGCAACGCCTTTTCACGACGATGGGGCAATCGATACGGCGTCGATAGACCGGATGGTCGATTTCTATCTCGGCTGCGGCGTCACCGGGATCACGGTTTTGGGCATGATGGGGGAGGCCCCGAAGCTCACCCATGCGGAATCGCTCGCCATCACGCGGCAGGTGGTTCAGCGGGCTGGGTTGCCTGTGGTGGTCGGCGTCTCGGCGCCGGGGTTTGCCGCCATGGCGGCACTGACCAAGGATGTCATGGATGCGGGGGCAGGCGGCGTGATGATCGCGCCGCCGTCGACGGCCAAGACGGACGATCAGATCGTCAGCTATTACGCGAATGCGGTCGAGGCGATCGGTTCGGACGTGCCGTTCGCGATCCAAGATTATCCGCTCTCGACCGGCGTCGTGATGTCGCCGGGCGTGATCCGCCGCATCATCGAGCAGAACCCGTCATGTGCTTTGCTCAAGCACGAAGACTGGCCCGGCCTCGAGAAGATCACCACGCTGCGCGGCTTTATGCGCGAGGGACTGCGGCATGTCAGCATTCTGTGCGGCAACGGCGGCGTGTTTCTCACGCACGAAGTCGAGCGCGGAGCCGACGGCGCGAACACCGGCTACGCCTATCCCGAAATGCTGGTGGAGGTCGTCAAGCGCATCAAGGCGGGCGACCGCGCCGGCGCGCATGATCTCTTCGACCGGCATCTGCCGCTGCTGCGCTATGAACAGCAGCCGGGGCTCGGGCTTGCCGTGCGCAAGTACATCCTCAAGCGGCGTGGCGCGATCGCATCCGATGCGCAGCGCAAGCCGGCGATAAAGCTCTCGAAGGAGACTGTCGCGGATGTCGAATTCCTGATTTCGCGGCTGGAAGCGCGCGGCGTCCTATAATTTTCGGTGGTCGCATTTTCTTGACGCGAACCGGTATCCACTTTAGCGCGTGCCGAACATGCGGTCGCCCGCATCGCCGAGACCCGGCCAGATGTAACCGGCTTCGTCGAGATGATCGTCGATTGAAGCGGTCCAAATCGGAACGTCCGGGTGCGCGCCGCGCAGCCGCTCGATGCCTTCCGGCGCGGCGAGCAGGCAGACATAACGCAGCTTCGTTGCGCCGCGCTCCTTCAAGCGATCGATCGCAGCAACGGCCGTGTTGCCGGTCGCCAGCATCGGGTCGATCACGATGACGATACGGTCCGCAATGTCCTCCGGACATTTGAGGAAATACTCGACGGCGTCGAGCGTGACATGATCGCGGTAGATGCCGATATGCGCGATGCGCGCCGACGGAACGAGGTTGAGCATGCCGTCGAGAAAGCCGACGCCGGCGCGCAGGATCGGCGCGAAGACCAGTTTCTTTCCAGCGATAACATTGGCGCGCGTTTTCGTCAGCGGCGTTTCGATCTCGATTTCCTCGAGTTCGAGGTCGCGCGTCAGCTCATAGCAGAGCAGCATGCCGACTTCGTTCATCAGCTGGCGAAAGCCTTTGGTCGAGCGCGTCTTGTCGCGCATCAGCGTCAGCTTGTGCTGCACCAGCGGGTGATCGACGATTTGGACGCCGTCCATTGTAGTCTCCGAAATCAGAATACGGTGCCGTCGGCTTGGATTGCGAGCTGTGGGCCGCCGTCGGCGCGGCGCGATGCCGCGACCGCGCGCCCGGTTGCCCAGGTGCCGCCTTCCAATAAACATGCCAGCGGGAATTGTTCTGCGCTGACGCCAAGCCGTTCGCGCACGAGCGGCGCGAGCTGGTCCAGCAAAGCGACCGTAAGCGCGCGCCAGGCGACGACAATCGCCGAGTCGGCAGCGTGCTGCGCGTTGAGGATTGCGGGATCGCGCGGCACGATGGCGCCGAGATCGATGAAGAGGCCGCCGTTGCGGTACTCCGCGAGACCCGTAAGGCCGTCGGCGTCGGTCACTGTGAAGCCGGCTTGTTCGAGCGGCTCGACAAGAGAATAAGCCATCCACTGCGAGAGCTTGTGGAACGGGATGAGGCCGTCGGTGCTGTCGTCACGGCGGATCGTCGCATGTTTCCAGCAGTCGCCGAGCGATATGCCGGCGAGCTGATGGCGGCCGGGCCAGATCGGGCCGAGCGCGAGGAGGAGTTCGCGCAGAATATCCGGCGCGGCGATACGGTTTTGATCCGCCTGGCGGATGATGGCGTCGAACAAGCCGCCGGGCCGAGCGCTGTCCGCGCCGGCGAAGGACGCGCTATTGGCAAGTGCCGATGTGCCGAGTTGTTGAAGAAGTCGATGGCGACCATCGAGGCCGGTCATCGTGTTGCTCTCGCCGATCTGAAAGGCGTCAGCGAGCTCGTCGAGTTCGAGCGTTGCGAGGCGGTCTGCATCGGCGCGCAGTGGGTCGGATAGGTCGTTCGAGAACAGGCCTTGCTCGAACATCCGCAGAGATGCGAGCGCCAAGCCCTCGGAGCGGCCGATCGTCAGTCCGGTTGCTTGGTCGCGGTAGCGCCATGTTGCGCCGGCTCCGGCGTCGAGCAGCACCGAGACGATAGCGAGATCGAAACGCGATCGCGCGCGGGCAGTTTTATCCGTGAAGGTGGCGCGCTGCTGCAATTCCGCCCAGAGATCGCGGCCTTGAAAAACGAAATGCCGCCAACGCGCATGGAAGGGAATCTTGAGCGACGGATAGTTCGCGCGGATCGTACCGACCACCGCATCGGCGATCGCGGGGAGACGATCGAGATCGACCGTGAATTCTGCGAGGTCTCCGCGCAACGCGACCTCGAGCATCTCGGCCGAGCGCTCGCGCACGGCGGCCGAAGATAGAAGCGAAAGGGCTGCCGAGTGTTCGGCTTCCGACGGCGATAGCGAGGTGAGCATCGTGCGACCGTCAGCTCTCGTCGACACTGCGGCCGACAATGCCGGCCAGCGATGCTTCGTCGAGCGCGCCATCGGCCGCGAAATAGCCCGCGGCCTTCTTGGCCTCCATCTCGACCCTGGCGTCGGCCGGGATGAGATCGTCCGGTATCGGCACGCGTTCGACGACATCGATACCGGAAGCGACCAGCGCGTCGTGCTTCATGTTCGACATCGAGAAATGCTGATCGACGCGGCGAATGCCGAGCCAGTGGATGACGTCCGGCATCATCTGCTGGAAGCGGGCATCCTGCACGCCGGCAACGCATTCGGTGCGCGCAAAATAGGTCGCAGCTTGGTCGCCGCCCTCCTGCCGCTTGCGCGCATTGTAGACGAGGAACTTCGTCACTTCACCGAGGGCGCGGCCCTCTTTGCGATTGTAGACGATGATGCCGACGCCGCCTTGCTGCGCCATCGCGGCGGCGCCTTCGATGCCGTGCGTGAGATAGGGGCGGCACGTGCAGATATCGGAGCCGAACACGTCGGAGCCATTGCATTCGTCATGTACTCGCAGCGCGATGCGCGTCTCAGACTTCCCGAGCTTTGTCACATCGCCGAACATGTAGACGGTGGTTGATCCGGCGGGCGGCAGAAACACCGGCATGTCGGGCCGTGTCACGAGTTCCGGGTACATGCCGGAGGTTTCCTCGAACAGCGTGCGGCGCAGTTCGCGCTCACTGATGTCGAAGCGTTTGGCAATGCCGGGCAGGTGCCACACCGGTTCGATCGCGATCTTTGTCGTCGCGATCTCGCAGCCGTCACGCACGATGTGGCCGTCGGCGCGCAGGCGGCCGAGGCTGATCGCGGATGCGATTTCGGGGATCGTGAGGCGCGCGCGCGTCACCGCGATCGATGGGCGAATGTCGATGCCCTCGGCGATCTCTCCCGCGAAGTCCTCGGCAACGCGATGACCCCAAGGATCGAGCGCGACGATGCGGCCAGGTTCCGACCACTGCGGGAACGGGCCGATGGGCACGACGGGCGCGGTGTTGTGCAGGTCCGGCAGGCGCAGCGGGTCGAGCGCGCGGGCCGAAACCGCGAGCGCGCGATACAACACGTAAGGCCCGCCGTGCGCGCCGATGGCGTTGCGGTGAGCACCTGAATTGACTGTTGCGACGATGGGGCCGCGCTCCCGCGCGGTGGGCGCGTCCCACGTGAGGGGGAAGCGCAATTTGGCTCCGCCTGGATGAGAAGTCAGGCGAATATGGCCGGAACGATTGCCTCGCATATACGGGTCCCGTCAAAAAGAAAGGCTAACGAGCAACCCCACTTTCTGCAAGACGAAACTTTTGGCGGCGTTAACGAACCTCTTCGGCGCGCGATCCGGCGAGGTGAAGCACGGCGTTGAGAAGCTCGCGCGCGTAAGGCGTTTCGGGAGATTTGAAGAGTTTCTTGCTCTCGCCTTGCTCGACGATCACGCCGTTCTGCAACACGACGGTTCTGTCACATAACATGCGCACGACGTTGAGATCGTGACTGACGAAAAGCAGCGCGAGATTGTCCTCGCGGCGCAGACGGTCGAGCAGCTGCAGAATGACGGCTTGCACTGACACGTCGAGCGCTGCCGTTGGCTCGTCGAGGATCAGCAGACGTGGCTTGCAGGCAATCGCGCGCGCGATGCCGACACGCGCTTTTTGGCCGCCCGAAAGTTGATGCGGGAAGCGCGTGAGCAGATCGAGCGGCAGGCCGACGC
This sequence comes from Variibacter gotjawalensis, assembly GCF_002355335.1. Lineage (GTDB taxonomy): Bacteria > Pseudomonadota > Alphaproteobacteria > Rhizobiales > Xanthobacteraceae > Variibacter > Variibacter gotjawalensis. The sequence goes on along the minus strand of NZ_AP014946.1, from coordinate 4,083,953 downwards.
GCGTCGCGCATTCTTCGACGCGCTCTTTGAGCGCCTTGCCGGACTTGAAACCGGCGAGCCGCAGCAGCGGATGCGCGATACAATCGAACGCCGTGTAGCGGGGATTGAGGCTGTCGGTCGGGTCCTGAAAGACGATCTGAATGTCTTTCCGGAACTCCGATTTGTGGAAGTCGCGCGCCGGCTGCGAGCCGATCGCGTAACCGTCGAAGACAACTTCGCCGGCCGTCGCGTCGAGCAGGCGGCAGACCATCCGCGAGATCGTGCTTTTCCCCGAGCCGGACTCGCCGACCAGGCCGACGCTTTCGCCGGCCGCGATCGTGAACGACACATCGTTGACGGCGAGAACATCGCCGTCAAACCTTTTGACGAGATGCTGCACGTCGAGGAGCAATGGAGTGCCGTGCGGTTTCTCGGCGCGTGGCTTGGCTTCGATCGGCGGCAGCATCGACGGCGCGAGGTCTTCGATGCGGGATGTCGCTGTCGGCGAAGCCGCAACGAGGCGCTTCGTATAGGGATGCTGCGGCGCGCCGAAGAGAAGGCGCGGTGGTGCTTCCTCGACGATCTTGCCTTTCTCCATCACGGCGACGCGCTGACAGTAACGCGAGGCGAGGCCGAGATCGTGCGTGATGAGGATCATCGACATGCCGCGATCCGCGATGATGCGCGCAACGAGGTCCATCACGGTCTTCTGCGTCGTGACGTCAAGGCCGGTGGTCGGTTCGTCGGCGATCAGCAAGGCAGGCTCACATGCGATCGCCATCGCGATCATGGTGCGCTGGCACATGCCGCCGGAAAGTTCGTGCGGATAGGCGTCAACACGTTTTTCCGGATCGCGGATGAGCACGGCTTTGAGGAGATCGATCGCGCGCTCGCGGAGGCTTTTCGCCGAACTCTTCTCATGCGCCGCGATAGCGTCCGCGATCTGTTGCCCGATCGTGCGGATCGGATTGAGCGCCGAACGCGGGTTCTGGAAGATCATCGAAATCTCCGCGCCGTGCAGATTGCGCAGCTGTTTCGATGAGACGTTGGCGATGTCCTGATTGCGGAACGCAATGCGGCCTTTCGTGATGCGGCCGGAGGCGTCTAGCAGCCGCGTGATCGCAAACGCCGTGACGGATTTGCCCGATCCACTTTCGCCCGCAATGCCGAGCGTCTCGCCGCGCGCCAGCGACAGGCTGACGCCGCGCACCGCTTCGACGAGGCCACCACGCGTCGAGAAGGTGACGTGTAGATCGTCGACGATGAGCAGATGCGGCGCGGTTTGTTCGGCAGGCATTGCCATCAGGTCCGCATCCGCGGATCGAGAATGTCGCGCAGGCCATCGCCCAGCAGGTTGAAGCAGAGCACGGTCATCATCAACGCGAGACCCGGGAAGACGACAAGCCACCACTTGCCGGTCGAGATGAAGCGGGCGCCTTCGGCGACCATGATGCCCCATTCGGGCGTCGGTGGCTTAACACCGAGGCCGATGAAGGAGAGGCCGGCCGCGTTGAGGATCGCCCAGCCGAGGTTGAGCGACACTTGCACGGCCATCGCGGGCAGCACGTTGGGCAGCAATGAGCGCAGCACGACCGAGAGATGGCTATCGCCGCAGGCTCGTGCGGCCTCGACCCAGCCGGCGTTGCGGCGGACGTTTACTTCGGCTCGCGCGAAGCGGATATAGAACGGCAGATTGATGATCGCGGTCGCGAGCACGATGTTTTCGACGCGATTGCCGAGCGCAGCGACCATCGCCATCGCGAGGACGAAAAGCGGAAACGCCATCAACACGTCGACGAAGCGACCTACGTAGCGATCGACGCGGCCGCCGATATAACCACACAGCGCGCCAATCACGGCGCCGAGCGCAAACGAGATAGTCACGGCAGACGCCGCGATCATGAGATCGAGCCGCGCCGCGACGATGAGACGGCTAAAGACGTCGCGGCCGAGTTGGTCGGTGCCGGCCCAATGCGCGGCGCTCGGCGGCAGCAGAGCTTTCGGCACATCGGACGCGATCGGGTCGTATGGGACGATCGACGGCCCGATGATGGCGAGGATGCAGAGGATCAGCGCGCCGGTCGCCGCGACGGCGGTGACCGGGTTGCCGCGCAGAACCCAAGCAGTATGGCGGAGCGTTGCGGATGTCATTCGATCGATACCCGCGGATCGGCGATGCCGTAAAGCACATCGACAGTGAGATTCACGATGACGAAGATCGACGCCATCAAGAGGACGAAGCCCTGCACGGGCGCGTAGTCCGACGAGAGCAGGGCATCGAGCGCGTAAGATGCAACGCCGGGCCAGGAGAAGACCTTCTCGACGAGCACGTTGGCGCCGAGCATGGTGGAGAAGACGATACCGGCGATCGTCAGTACCGGCAGCAGCGCGTTGCGCAGCGCGTAGATGACGACGATTTTCAGTTTCGACAGTCCGAGCGAGCGTGCGGTGCGGACGAAATCGCTGCCGAGCGCGGCGAGCATCGAGGCGCGTGTGATGCGTGCGAGCGGCGCGACGACGAAGAGCGCCATCGTCAGTGCCGGCAGAACGAGCTGACGTGCAGCGGCGCGCCAACCTTCCCAATCGCCCGCGACCGCAAAATCGATCAGCAGAAAACCGGTGATTTGCGGCGGCGTCGAACTGAAGATGTCGACGCGTCCGGTCGGGTCGGGTGCCCAGCCGAGCAGATAATAAAACGCGTAGATGAGTAGCAGCCCAGAGACGAAGGTCGGTACGCAGACGCCGAGCGAACAGATGAATCGCACGATGTTGTCGACGACGGAGTTCGGTCTCAGCGCCGCCGTCACGCCGAGCGGCACTGCGGTCAGGAGCGCGATGAACAGCGCCGTGAAGGTGAGTTCGAGCGAAGCCGGGAGCCGCGACTTGAGGTCGGCAAGCACCGGCTGCCCGGTCGTCAGCGAGCGGCCGAGATTGCCGCTGCCAATATCGCCGAGATAGCGGACGAGCTGCTCGGCGATCGGTTTATCGAGGCCCATCTCCTTGCGGATCATCGCGATCTCTTCTTCTCCGGCATTGGGACCGGAGGCGAAGAAGACGGCGGGATCGCCGGGCAGCACGCGCATCAGCAGGAACGTGAAAACGACGACGCCGAACAACGCGGGCAACGACGATGCAAATCGCCGCAACGCCCGTTTTGCTGTGCCGACGATGGCGTTCACGCTGTTACTTCCGGCTCAAATCGCGGAAATCGATCTGGCGGTGGAACTGATAGACGTAGCCATCAAGAGTCGTCGCCATCACGGCATCCTGCGACGGTTGCCAGAGCGGCACCTGCGGCATCAACTCGAAATGACGCGTGTTGAGATCCTTGCCGTAAGCCGCGTATTTCGCCTTGTCCTGCTCGAAGCGCGCGGCCTGCGCCCATTCGGTGATCTGCGGATCGTTGAGCGATGAGTAATTCCAGCGGATCGTGCCGATGTAGAAGTTTCGATAGAAATAATCCATCGACGGCAGCCACGCGACGATACCTTCAGTGAAGAACGGCAGCTTCTTCTCGTTGATCAGCGTCGACATCTGCGCATCCGGCAGTTTCTGAATGTCGACCTTGATGCCGATCTTGGCGAGCGACTCCTTCAGCAGTGCGGCCATCGGCTCCGCGGTGCCGGCTTGGCCGACGTTGAAGCTGAAGGTCGTCGAGAAACCATCGGGGAAACCCGCCGACGCAAGCAATTTCTTCGCATCGTCGAGATTGACCTTCAGCGGCTGCGGGATCGGAAACGTCTCGCCGGTCGGCGCTTTGCCGTCCGCCCATGTCGCGCCGAAAAGCGGCGCGCCGCGTCCGAACAATGCGGCCTTGAACATGTCGTCATAGGGCAGCGCCATCGCGATGGCGCGGCGCACTTCGACTTTGTCGAACGGCGCGATCGTGTTGTTGAAGGAGATGAAAGTGATCGCGTTGTATTGCGGCGTCGAGATAACCTTCAGCTTGCCCTTCTTCTCGAGTTCGGCCGCATCATTCGCCTGCAGGTCGATGACGATATCGGCGTCGCCGCGCTCGACGAGATTGGCGCGTGTCGCCGCTTCCGGAACCGTCTGCGTGATGATGCGCTTGAACCAAGCGGGCTTCTCCGCCGAGCCGCGATTCCAGGCTTCGTTGCGGCGGACGATCGTGGTCTCGCCGGGCTTGAAGCTCTCGATCGTGTAAGCGCCCGAGCCGGCCGTATTCTCCTTCAGCCACGCCTGTGCCCACGGATCTTCCGCCGTCGCTTTCGCCTTCGCGGCTTTCGAATTGAAGATGATCGGGTAGACGGTCGCGAGATTCGGCAGCGCGAGCTTGTCGGGCTTCGGCAGGGTCACTTCGAGCGTGTGCGCATCGATGACCTTGAATTGATCGGCGCTCGTCAGCGAGCCGGTGAGCAGTTGCGCTTTCGCGAGCGAGTTCGCCGTGACGGCGCGATCGAGCGACCACTTCACGTCGTCGGTCGTGACCGGTGTGCCGTCATGGAATTTTGCGTCCTTGCGCAGATAGAACGTGATCTTCAATCCGTCAGGGCTGACCTCGTAGCGCTCCGCGAGCTCAGGCTTGATGGCGTCGAGATCGAACACCCATTTGCCGTTCAGCTGCTTGCGGCCCATCGAGACGAGGCGATCGTAGGTGAGGAGGCTGAGGCCGAACGCTTCGCGCGTCGAACCCGGCATCGTCGGATCGAGCGTGTTGATCGCGGCGCCGGTGACGTGACGCAGCGTTTCAGCGCGCGTCTGAGCGAGAGCCGGTGCGGCGGCCGAAAATGCGAGAACAGCGCCCAGTGCGGCGGCTCGAAGAATCGTCATGGCGGTTCCCATCTTGTTATACATTCGACGCCCCAATCGTATGCAATTGGTGGGCCACCGCAACCACGACGTTACGGCTTCGGCGGTGGCCGGATGACAGCCTGTGGAACGTCGTAAGCCTCGAGTTCAGCCCAATGGCGGTCGAGATCGGCCGAAAACAGCGATCGCGTCACGCCGGAGACGAGTTTGGGCACGGCCGTCGTCATCGCGTTGATCGAAGAGCCGGACGGCCCGAAGCTCATCGTCGCGGCGATCGAGAACAGGTGAATGTTCTTGATCCACTGCGTTTCGGCTTCGACCTTCGGCGCGAGCGCGAAATCGTCACCGAGGTAAGGGAAGCGGCCGAGGCGGTCGTCACGCTCGTGCGCGGGCGGCGTGTAGCGATCGGCCCATGACGCGATGTTGTGCGCAAAACGCTTGAGTTCTGGGCGTTGTGCCGGATCGATGTCGATCCCGATTGCCGAGATGACGAAATCCACTTCAATCTCGCTCTGCGGTGTCGTGAGGATCACGCTCGAGCCGCTTTCGCGAGCGGCGGTGATTGGTGCGCCGACATGCAGGTGGAAGTTCTCGTGAATGGCGCAGCGGTCGAATGTCGGTTGCGGAAAGCCTTCGCGCAGATCGAGGATCTTGCGCATGAAGCGCCAGCGCCACGCATCGTCGAGATCGGAGAGGTGACGCAAGAAGCCGCGGAATGTCAGCCAGCGATACGGCTGAATGACTTGCGGCTGTGCGCGGCGACAGAGGAGGTACACTTCGTCCGCGCCTGCTTCCAGCGCGGCGGCCGCATTGTCGAACGCGGAAGCGCCGGCGCCGATGACGGCGACACGCTTGCCGCGCAGCGCCGCAAAATCGATCGGCTCGGCGCAATGCGCGCGATACTTCTGCGGCAGATCGCCGACGAGCGGCGCTGTGATCCAATCGCCGAGGCTTTCCTGGCCGGTCGCCAGCACGATCTTGCGCGCGTAGAGAATTGCCTCGCCGCCTTCGCCGTGCACAGTCGCGGCGAGAAGATCGCCGGCGGGCGCGATATCGACGACCTCGGTCTTGCTGCGCACGTTGATGCCGAGAACATCTCGGAACCAGTCGAGATAATCGGCCCAATGGCCGGTCGGGATCAGGCCGAGCTTTTCCCAATCGTCCTTGCCGAAGCGCGCTTCATGCCACGATTGATAGGTGAGGGCGGGTAGATCGAGATCGGGGCCCGTATAGCTTTTCGGACTACGCAGCGTGTGCATGCGCGCGTAGGTGCGCCACGGGCCTTCGCGGCCGCGTTTGGCCTTATCGACGAGGAGGATGCGGCTCACCTGCGATCGCATCAGCCCGAACGCAATGGCGAGTCCGGACTGGCCGGCGCCGACGATCAGAACATCCACCGCTTCGGAGCCATCCGGCGCGGCCGCGGGTTTGAGCCACGCCATGTTCGGATGCTGCGTGCGCGCGATCTCGTCGCGCACCTGCGCTTCGAGTGCCGCGAGACCGTTGACGCCCAAGCCATCCATCATGCGGCGAGCCATCCGCCATCGACGACGAGCGTCGTGCCGGTCGAGAAGGACGAGCGGTCACTCGCGAGATACAGCACAGCTTGCGCGATCTCATCGGGGTCGCCGAAGCGTTTCAGCGCATGCCGCTGACGCGATGCCTCGCGCACAGGTTCCGGATCGGCGTGACGCGCGAAACTTCGCCGCAGCATCGGCGTATCGATCGCGCCCGGTGCGATCGCGTTCACGCGAATGCCGTCAGCCGCGTAGTCGAGCGCCATTGTCCGCGTGAGACTGAGGATCGCGCCTTTTGCCGCGATGTAAGCGCTGTTGCCGCGACCGCCCGCGAGCGCGAGCTGCGAGCCGAAAGTCACGATCGAACCGCGCTTTTGCTTCTGCATTACGGGCACGACCGCACGTGCGAACAGCCACGTGCCGCCGACATTGGCGCTGAAGACGGCGTTCCAATCGTCCGGCTGCGTCGTCGTCACGGTGCCGCCGCAGGAGAAGCCGGCCGCCGTTACCAGAATATCGACGCGATCAAATTTCTCGCAGGCATCGGCAACCACCGCTTCAGCAAACTTTATATCGCCGACATCACCGGTGAGGTGCAACCCGGTTCCGCCTTCATGCTCGATCGCGGATAGGAGTTCGCGCGCACCTGCCTCATCGCGATCCGCGATGACGACGGCGGCGCCTTCGCTCGCCAACAGCAACGCGCTCGCCGCGCCGATGCCGGATGCGCCGCCCGTGATGATGGCGACGCGGCCATCGAGGCTCATTGTTTTGTCTTCTGCCACCATTTCCACAACTGCGTAGCACTTTCCGTGCCGCGCGTCCGCGCCCGCCAGCCGAACTCGTCGGCCAAGCGTGCGACGGAAAGCGGCGCTCTGTCCACCGCGCTGTGGAGGTCTATGGTTGGCGCTTCGCCCGGGTGCGCCAGTCGACACTCGAGGCCCGGGACAAGTTCTGCAAGCTTCTCGCCCCATTCGAGCACCGCGAACGGTGCGCCGGTGGAGACGTTGTAAACGCTATGCCGCAACGCTTTGGCTGCCGAAACGATCACGACCGCGTCGGCGACGTCCGGGGCGTAGATCCAATCGCGCAAGCCGGCGCGCGCGAGTGTGGCGGGCGTACCGGCTTCTGCCGCGGCGAGGATTTGCGCCTGCGCGCTCAACGTGTCGCGGACGCCGGTGGCGTATTCCCACGGGCCGAACACGCCGCTCAGCCGCAGGCTGACGTAGTCTAGGCCCCACAGCGAGGCGAGGCGCTCGCCGACCCGCTCGCTGCTCCATTTGGTGATCGCGTAAAGCCCTTTCGGCTCGCACGGCGTGTCTTCGGTGAGCTCCACGCCGCGCTCGCCCGCCGCGCCGTACGCTGCGGCGGAGCTTAAGTTGATGACGCGTCGGACACTGGCCTCGCGCGCGGCTTCGAGGATCGCCGCGTGCGAAACGAGATTGACCTGCAGGATTGTCTCAGCATCGCGCTTCTCGCGCTCGGGTCCCGCAGTGATCGCTGCGCCGAGTACGACGATGTCGACGCCGTGCGTGACGACGCTGCGCACGGCGACGCGGTCCGTCACGTCACCGACGATCGTCGCGAGCCTGTCACCATACACTGCCAGCGCTCGTGCAGCAGCCTGCGGGAGCGGCGAGCGGTCGAAAAGAACGACATTATGGCCATCGGCGAGCAGGCGCTCGGCAATGTTGGTGCCGACAAAGCCGCTGCCGCCGAAAACCACAAAATTCATCCACTCGTCCAAGTGTTGGCGTTGTCGACACCGTCAATTGTCATTTTCACCAATTGCGACCCTGCTGCGCAACCCTACACTCGACGGTCTCTGGGCGAGACTCTGAAGAATAGCGGAATTCGCACACGCAAGAATGGAGAGCCATCCTCAATGGTCAACGTCATCGATCTTAAGAAATTCTCGATATCTTTGGCGGAGTTGATCGATGCTGCTCAGCAGCATCACGAGTTGCGGCACGTCGTCTATCTTCTCGAATGCGCGCAACTCGAGCTTCAAAATCCGAGCCCCTGGCGGCACGACGCGCAGGCCATGACTGCTCGATTAGTATAGACGGGCGGTCAAGCATATTCGAGCGAGGCTACCGCGCGCTCTGGAGAGATTTACGCTGCTGTCTTTGCGTTGAACGCAGCAAGTCCTTGCCGGACAAGTGGGGTGCCTCTCAATCTCGCTTGACGCAAGACGAAGTGCAGTGTTTCGGGTCGGACCTCAATAGAGACCGCGATCGTTGGCTGGTTTGCGATCATTTTAGGTGCGCCGAGTGGGCACACGCGAAAGCCAACGTGATGCCATCGCGCAAGCCACCACGTTTCGACAACGGCCGTCATCTCCGAGATTTTTTCCTCGAGGCAATAAGCTTGAGCGGCGGCGAGGAGTCGTAAATCCACTCGCCCAGCTCGACGGTCTCGAATGACAAAATATCGGGAGCATTCCAAGACATCCCGAGCGCAAGGAATGTCGCTATCCACGAGCTCGGAGAAAATATCGCCGAGCATGTTTGACCTCAGCGTGGATCGAAATCGCATGCCGCCAACCACGCGCCCGTTATCGATTGCCAGCAAATACTCACTATGCCCATCGTCGTAGGCATCAATCTCGCGACCGTCATCGCGAGCTAATTCACGCCATCCCCTCTCCTCGACAAAAATTTTGTGACGGAGTCGAAAGTGTTGCTCCATTTCCTCGTCGTAGAGGTGTCGGTTTTCGTGGGTGATTACGTGCACAACGCTCATGTTTGCTCCTTACCTTACGGTAGGAGCATGAAAGTGTTTGACGAATCACATTTCGACATATTGTCAGAAGTGACAATACTCAGAGGTCGATGAATCGGAACTGCATCGCACGCACAACGGCTTGCGTCCTATTGTTCGCGCCGAGTTTTGTTATGGCCGCCCCGGCATGCGCGTTCACAGTCCGCTCGGTGATCTTCATGAGTTCTGCGGTTTCAGAAGCGGACTTTCCGCTGCCTGACCAACGCAACACTTCACGTTCCCTTTGCGTCAATGGATTGGCACTGTCGGGTGGCTTGTCGGATAACCGGAGAAGATGTTCGCAGGTGTACATCATCATTAGATGAAGGGCAGGGCGGAAGCGTTCGGACATTTCGATCCTTGCTCCAGAGATTGAGAAGCAAAACCGATTTCCATCTGCGCGATGGATAGGCAGTGAGAAGCCGGATGCTAGGCCAAAGTCGATGGCTTGCTGCATCACCTTTCGTGCTTTCGGTTCTGCGTGAGGATCGTAACCTGCTTCAGTCCAATTAAACATCGATGTAGATGTTCGACAGCGTCGTAGTACTGGATCCGCGCTCGCAAAGTTTCCGCGCGTATATGTCTCAAACCATCCGGCGGGCAATCGTTGGAGCAACACCATTTGTTCGAAGCGTTGATTGTCGGCTGGGACGCCTGTCACGATGGAAAAGTCGAACCTGATCTTTGCAATCTCTTTGTGGAACAGATCGACGATTTCGGCCGGGGTCACCAGACCAGCTAACTGATTGCAAAAATCGAACACGTGGTAGCCAAGCCCGTCTCGCAATTCCATAGACCGGTCCCTTCCCGTCCTCCTGGGACGAACGCTGCGTTCCATCAGCGGAAACGCCTGCTGGCGATTTGACGGTTTATTTTTTGCGGACAGCGAATCCGAAATTCGCGTCTTGCTTTGCTTATGTCGTCACCACGCCGACATCCGCGCCTCATGCAGCAATACTCTCATTATAGCATTGTTGCATTGTGCAACGAGCGTGATCTTACCGACGCGCGGAGAACTTCAGCACGTAGAAAGTGTGCATGGCGCAATCATAATTGCCTTTTGGATCGATTTGCCACAACCAGTTTACAGCAGTTATTCTCTGCCGCTCCCGATGCTTGTACGCATCGATCCACGAGAGTGTGCTGTGACCGGATTAGCAAGTTCGAGCTCGCCTGAGGAACCTGGAGTCCCGATGGCTTCTCGCGAAGAGACGACTCGCCGTGTGATTGTCGAAATTGAGGTTCTGCGAGGCATCGCGCGATCCGGAAAACTCGATCGCGTTGAGGCATTGCTCGGCCGTGCTTTGGACAAGGCTTATGAGTTGCTGCAGCCCGTCGACAAGCCAGCTGATCGCGATAAGAGCGCTGACGCGCTATCGAGACGTGGCAATATCTGACGCATCGACCCAAACTTTCCCGTCGGCCACGCGTGCGGGAAAGAGCCGTAAGTCACGGCAGCTCCAGCCCTGCGAGACCGTGCCGTCTGCGAGGTCGAACGACGCGCGGTGGTGTGGGCAATGGATGCGGCCTTCGGCGACGTGACCGTACGATAGGTCGGCGAATTCGTGTGGACACGCGCGTTCGCACGCGACGATATCGTTGCCGTTGCGGATGAGGAGCAACTCTGTGCCGGCGACTTGCACGGTCTTGATCGCGTCAGCCAGCGCGTCGGCGTCGCACGCGTCGCGCCAATCCTCTGTCGCTGGTAGGTCGCTCGCCATCACAGCCGGCTGTCGTGGGCCGCGACGATGCGCTTGAGGAACGACACGAACTGCTCCTGTTCCTTTGCGCTCAGCGGCGAGATGGTTTCGGCATGCGCGCGGCGTGCTGCATCTTCCATTGCGCGCAACAGCCGTTCGCCCTCGGTGGTCAGTTGGCAGAGCTGAGCGCGCCGATCGGTCGGCGAGTTTGCGCGGCGGACGAGTCCGCGTGCTTCGAGGCGTTTCAGAGCGCCGGTCGTCGTCGTGCGGTCAAGCGCGATCATCGAAGCGAGAGTCGATTGATCGGCGACAAGACAATCGGAGAGGGCCGAGAGCAAGCTGAACTGCAGCGGCGTGATCTTCGCGTCCGCGCAGAGTTCGGCGAACAGGCTGACGTGGATCTGGTGAAGGCGGCGGACTAAGAATCCCGGCCGCTCGCCGAGCGGCCAGTCCGGCACATTGCCATCCACCGCATCAACAGCCTTCGTCTCGGGTCTCTCGCCCTCAACCATTGAAATTTCCTGACCGGTCATCGGCTTCCCGCGTTGCATTCAATTTGCATCGCGTTGCACATCAAATTAGCACAGCTTCTGGTTGCCTCCAAATGCGAAGTATGCTTCGCTTTTGTTTAGAGCAGCTCGAAGGAGACCGATATGGAGAAAAAATACGATCTGCTGATTCAGGGCAGCCGTGTGATTTGTCCTGCCTCGGGCATCGACGGCATCCGCGACGTCGCGATCAGCGACGGCAAGATCGCGGCTGTTGCCGAGACGATTTTGCCGAGCGCCGCCGCGAAGGTCACGAGCGCCGCCGGGCAAATCGTCCTGCCGGGTCTCATCGATACGCACGGCCATATTTATCAATACGTCACCGGCCGCTTCGGTCTCGACCCCGACATGGTCGGCGTCCGCTCCGGTGTGACGACCGTGATCGATCAGGGCGGGCCGTCGTGCATGACGCTGCCGGGCTTCCGCAAATTCATCGTCGAGCAGTCGGAGACCGACTGTCTCGCGTTTCTCTCGGCCTATCTGGTCGGCGGCCTCGAAGGGCATTTCTATCCGAATCTCTACAGCCCGGACGGCGTCGACATCGACGCGACGGTGCGCTCAGCCAACGCCAATAAGGACATCATCCGCGGCATCAAAGGCCACGCCGAGATCGGCGGCTTCGCACGCTGGGGCATTCGCGTGATGGAGATGGCGGCCGAAATCGCACGCCAGACCGAACTTCCACTTTATGTCCATTTCGGAACGCTGTGGGGCTTGCCGGAAAGCGGCGCCAACGGCGAAGACGCCGACACGATCATCGAGCGCGTCATTCCGCTGCTGAAGGAAGGTGACGTTCTCGCGCATCCGTTCACGCGGCATCCCGGCGGTTTCGTCAACCGCGAGGGTGAGGTGCATCACATCATCCAGCGCGCGCTCGACAAAGGCCTCAAGGTCGACGTCGGTCACGGCAGCCACTTCTCGTATCGCCTCGCGCGCAAGGCGCTCGATGCCGGCGTGGTGCCGCACACGCTCGGCGCCGACATGCACGGCTACAACACGACGGTGCCGGAGAAGCCCGCTCCTGCCGGCACGCCGGAAGAACACTACGACGACGAGAACCATCCGTTCAAAGGTCAGGCGCGCTTCAGCCTCACGCAAGCGATGAGTTCGATGATGGCGCTGGGCCTAAGTCTCGAACAGGTTGTGCCGATGGTGACGACTGCGCCCGCCAAGATGATCGGCAAGACCGACACACACGGTGCATTGATCGTCGGCCGCAAGGCAGATGTAACGGTGCTCAACGATCTGCGCGGCCGTTTCGTGCTGCGCGACAACGAAGACAATCGCGTGATCGCGGAGCGTCTGCTGCAGCCGGCTTTCTGCCTGCGCGCCGGCAAGCGCTTCGATGCCGACTCGCCGATCCTCCCCGTCGCCGTCGCGGCGTAAAGGCGATGAGCGCGCGGCCACAAGACGTTTGGGCAACGCTCTCGCAAGAGCAGCGCGACGCCTCGTACAATAACAATCTCGCGGTGAAGAACAGCGCCGAGCTGATCGAGCGCCGTAACGCTGCGTCGGAAAAATACCGCGCTGCGCATGCCAAGGCGCTCGACATTCCGTACGGCGACAAGCCGCGGATGGCGTTCGATCTTTACCCGGCCGAGAACGCGGGACCAACGCTCATCTTCATTCATGGCGGATACTGGCAACGCAATTCGCGGGAAGTGTTTGCGACCTATGCGGAAGGCTTGAACAAGGTTGGCTGGTCGGTTGCGATGCCAAGTTACTCACTCGCGCCGCAAACGACGCTGACGGAAATCGTCAACGAGCTGCGGCAGTCGCTGGATTGGCTTGCGGCGAACGGTGCAAAATATGATGTCGCTGGACCGTATGTGCTGAGCGGCTGGTCGGCCGGCGGCCATCTCACCGCGATGCTGCTCGATCATTCGGCGGTGGTTGCGGGGCTCGCGATCTCGGGCGTCTACGAACTCGGAACTATCCGTGAGACCTACCTCAACGATCTGCTCAAGCTCACCGAGGCGGAAGTGACAGCTCTCTCGCCGCTGCGGCTGCCGGTCATCAACAAGCCGATGACGATCGCATACGGCGACAATGAATTGCCGGCGCTCGTCAGCGACTCGCGCAAATTGCATGCGATGCGCACGGCGGCCGGCGCGGTGGGACCGCTGATCCCGATCGCCGGCGAAGATCACTTCTCGATCCTCGATCAGTTTCACAGCGGTGGCGCGTTGCTCAAGGCCGCGCAGGACATCTTGGCACTCTCGCAAAGGTCTGCCGCATGAGCGACGACCGCTCGCGTCAAGGCGTCGGAGCGCGGATGCCGCGCAAGGAAGACGATCGCTTGATGCGCGGGCGTAGCCAGTTCGTCGCGGATATCCGCATGGCGGACATGCAAGACATCGCCTTCGTGCGCAGCCCGATCGCGCACGGCCGCATTCGCAATATTCGCATTCCCGATGCGATCCGTGATTTTGTTTTCATCGCGTCAGATCTCGACAGCGTCAAACCGATCCGCGCTGTTTCGGGGCTTCCGGGCTTTAAGGTTTCGGAGCAGCCGCCGCTCGCGACCGACAAAGTGCGGCAGGTCGGCGAACTGATCGCGATGTGCATCGCGCCGACGCGGGCAGAGGCCGAAGACATTGCGGCGCAAGTGGAACTCGATATCGAAGAGCTCCCGGCCGTCTACGACATGCTCAAGGCGCGCGAGCCGGGCAGCGCACTCGTGCATGAGCATTGGAGCGATAACGTTTTTCTCGAGACGTTCGTCGACATCAACATCGCGGCCGCGCTCGACGCGCCGATCAAGGTCAGCCGCACGATCTCGACGAGCCGCCAGTGCATGGCGCCGATCGAAGGGCGCGGCGTCGTTGCTCATTTCGACAATCGCGTCGATCAGTTGGTCCTTCATACAGCCTGCCAGATGCCGCATATCGTGCGCTCCGGCATGTCGGAATGCCTCGGCATCGAAGAAGGCCAGATCCGCATCATCTCGCCGGATGTCGGCGGCGGCTTCGGCTACAAAGGAATTCTGCTGTCCGAAGAGGTGTGCCTCGGCTGGCTCGCGATGCGCTGCGGACACCCGGTGCGTTGGATCGAGGATCGCCGCGAGCATCTTTCCGCCAATGCGAATTGCCGTGAGCACCACTACGAAATCACGGTCTATGCGGATCGCGATGGCTCTATTCGCGGCGTCGATTGTGAGGCGACCGTCGATAGCGGCGCGTATTCGGCGTATCCGTTTTCGGCGTGCCTCGAAGCCGCGCAGGTCGCCAGCATTCTGCCGGGACCGTACGACTTTCCATCATACCGCTGCCGAACATGGTCGGTGTGTTCGAACAAGCCGCCGATCCTGCCGTACCGCGGCGTCGCTCGGACCGGCGTCTGCTTCGCACTTGAACTTGCGTTGGACGCCGTCGCGCGCGCAGCCAATCTCCCGCCGGAAGTCGTGCGGATGAAAAATCTCGTGCGGCCCGAGCAGATGCCGTTCGACAACATCACGAAGAAGCATTTCGACAGCGGCGACTACCCGGAAGCGCTGCGGCAAGCTTTGACGGCAATCGATATCGACGCGGTGCGCGCGCGGCAGAAAGCCGGCGAAGCCGATGGCCGCAAGATCGGTTTCGGCCTTTCGATCTATTGCGAACAGGCTGCGCACGGCACGTCGGTGTATTCGGGCTGGGGCATTCCGATGGTGCCGGGCCACGAACAGGCCGGCGCGCGGATGACGCCGGATGGCGGCCTCGAGCTGCGTGTCGGCGCGCATTCGCACGGGCAGGGGCTCGAGACCACGCTCGCGCAGATTGCCTACGAAATTCTCGGCGTGCCGCCGGCGGCGACCCGCGTCGTTCACGGCGACACCGCGATGACACCGTACTCGACCGGCACCTGGGGTTCGCGCGTCATGGTGATGGGTGGCGGCGCTGTCGCGACCGCGTGCAAGGAATTGTCGGAGCGCCTGCGCGGAATCGGTGCGCATCTGCTGCAGACGGAATTTGCCAATACGCGGCTGGAGAATGGGCGCGTCATCGGGCCGAATGGCGATATCCCGGTCAAAGAGAT
This sequence comes from Variibacter gotjawalensis, assembly GCF_002355335.1. Classification (GTDB taxonomy): domain Bacteria; phylum Pseudomonadota; class Alphaproteobacteria; order Rhizobiales; family Xanthobacteraceae; genus Variibacter; species Variibacter gotjawalensis. The sequence continues at coordinate 4,068,659 of NZ_AP014946.1, read as the reverse complement.
TGCGCGCATTTGGTATCGACGGCCGCAGGATTTGCCGCCCGGCGTGCATGGCGGCGGCCTCGAAGTGATGGCCGGTTACAAGCCGGTGCGCGATAGCGGCACGTTCAGCTATGCGGCGCATGCGGTCGTCGTCGCGGTCGACCAAGAAATCGGCGCGGTCGAAATACTCGATTACGCGATCGTCGAAGACGGCGGCACGCTGGTGAATCCGATGGTCGTCGACGGTCAGATTCTCGGTGGTCTCGCGCAGGGGATCGGCACCGCGCTACTCGAAGAGATGCCGTATGACGGCGCCGGCCAGCCGCTCGCCTCGACATTCGCGGATTATCTTTTGCCGGGCGCTGCCGAAGTGCCGATGCCGAGTATCGGGCACATGGAAACGCCGTCGCCCTACACGGAATTCGGCGTCAAAGGCATCGGCGAAGGCGGAGCGATTGCGCCGCCCGCCGCGATTACGAATGCGATCAACGACGCGCTGCGCGGAACCGGCGCCGAGATGCTGGTGTCGCCGGTCACACCGCGGCGGATCGTCGAGGCTGTGCTTGCGGCGCGCGCGAACGCCGGACAGAGGAGCGCGGCATGAAGGCTGTCGACTTCTCGCTGGCGCGGCCGCGTGATTTGAAAGAAGCGGCAGCGCTGCTTGCCGACACGCGCGGCGAAAGGCGGAAGATCATCGCGGGCGGGCAATCGCTCGGACCGATGCTCAATCTGCGCCTTGTCGAGCCGGATGTCGTAATCGATATCTCGGCCATTCCGGAGCTCAAGCGTTGCGAGCGCGAAGGCGCCGTTCAAGTTATCGGCGCTTGCGTCACGCATGCGGATATCGAAGACGGTCGTGTCAGCGATATCGGTAGCGACGTGCTGCGCCGTGTCGCCGGCGGCATAGCGTATCGCGCGGTACGCAATCGCGGCACGATCGGCGGCAGCCTCGCGCACGCGGACCCGGCAGCCGACTGGGTGACGGCACTCTCCGTGCTTGGCGCAGAGATCGAGATCGCATCGACGCGTGGCACGCGCAGCGTCCGTATGGCGGATTTCATCACTGGCGCGCTTAGCACCGCGCTCGATGCTGACGAGCTTCTCAGTGCGGTGCGTATACCGCTGCCGCCACCGAGCGCGGGTTTCGGTTACGTCAAACACGCACGCAAGATCGGCGAATTCGCGCACGCGCTCGGCGCAGCGTTGATCGATCGCAATACCGGGACTGGCCGCGCCGTCATCGGTGCGATCGACGCAGCACCGATCATCTTCGAGGATGTTCGGGTGCTGTTCGGCGGGCGCGATGCTGTGGACGTCGCCCACCATTTCAATCGCGACGTTGTCGCCGACCATCTCGCGCGGGCGGGAGTCATGGACCCGGTCGACCAGCACATCCACACCGAAATTCTGCGACGCGCGTTGCTGCAGGCGAGCGGCGCACCTCTGCGGGTGGCCGCATGAACGCGCCGCTCCGCCCACTTTCCGCGTCGAGCGTGCCGGTATCGCTGTTCGTCAACGCCAAGCCGGTGGCCGCGCAAGTCAGCCCGCGCACGCATCTCGCCGATTTCGTGCGCGACGAACTGAACCTTACTGGGACGCATCTCGGCTGCGAGCATGGCGTTTGTGGCGCTTGCACGGTGCTGGTGGACGGCGAGCCGGCGCGGTCGTGTCTGTCGTTCGCCGCGACGTGTTCGGGCGCCAACGTCACGACGATCGAAGGTTTCGACGACGACGAGGTCATGAAAGACTTGCGCGCGGCATTCAATCGCGAGCACGCGCTGCAGTGCGGCTTCTGCACGCCCGGAATGTTGGTGACGGCACGCGATCTCGTGCTCCGTCTGCCGGACGCGGACGAGCGTCGCATCCGCGTTGGTCTTGCGGGCAATCTTTGCCGTTGCACGGGATATGCCGGTATCGTGCGTGCGATTCAGTCGGTGATCGAGATGCGCCGTCGAGGCGGCGTTGTCGCCGAGACAAGACAGCGCGTGCTTGGGCCTGTCGGCGCACATGTGAGTTCGTCGGATTTTGCCTTGTCGTCGAAGTCGATGCGGCCCGAAGCGCCGACAGCTGGCGTCGCGGCGACGCAGAATGTCACGGCCGATTTCACACCGAACCACACATTCGAGCACCGCTTTCATGTCGCGCATTCGGCTGATGCGGTCTATGCGCTGCTCGGTCGCGTCGAAGACGTCGCGGCGTGTCTGCCCGGCGCATTTATCGACAGCACGCCGTCTCCGGAACGCGTCGTAGGCGGCATCAAGATCAAGCTCGGCCCGATTGCGGCTGCGTTCCGCGGCGTCGCGCATCTTTCACGCGACGAAGCCAACCGCGCCGGGCGCATCATGGGCTCCGGAGCGGATGGACGCTCGGGTGCGCAAGGCGAAATTCGCTATCAGGTTCTGCCAGCTGGCGATGAAGCCGACGTCGTCCTCAACGTCGGCTACACGATCAAAGGGCCGCTCGCGCAGTTCGGACGCCCCGGGCTTGTTCGCGATCTCGCGGGACGGCTCACGGCAGATTTTGCACGCAATATCGACGCGCGCCTCTCGGGTGCGCCCGTCACCTCATCGCGCGAAGCGGAAGGCATCAACCCGCTTCGCTTGATCCTCGACTCGCTGCTCAGCCGGTTGCCGGGCTGGCTGGGCGGCAAGACTTCGTAACTGATAACAAGGGAGAACAGCATGTTACGCATGACATCCGTCGCTGCCATCATGATATCGCTCCTTGCCGGCACTGCGTCCGCGCAAGAGACGATTAAGATCGGCGTCAATCAACCGCTCACCGGGCCGTTCGCGGCATCCGGCGCTTACGTCGTCAACGGCGCGAAGATCGCGGCTGAAGAAATTAACGCGAAGGGCGGAATCCTCGGCAAGAAGATTCAGCTCATCATCGAAGACAATAAATCGAACCCGACGGAAGCGGCCGCGGTCGCCGAGAAGCTGATCACCAGCGACAAAACACCCGTGATGATGGGCGCTTGGGGCTCGAGCCTCACGCTTGCCGTGATGCCGAAGCTGGAAGAATACGGCGTCCCGATGCTGGTCGAGACGTCCTCGTCCGGCAAGATCACGACGTCGGGTAATCCGTTCGTTTTCCGTATCTCGCCGCCGTCGGCACTTGAAGCCGAAGAATTCGCGCCGATGGTCGGCAAGATCGGCATCAAGAAAGTCGACTTCCTCGTCATCAACAACGACTGGGGCCGCGGCGCCGCGACGGACTTCGGCAAGATGCTGCAGGCGAAGGGCATCACGGTCGGCCTCAGCGAGACAATGGATGCGTCCGCGCAGGACATGAGTGCGCAGCTCGCGAAGATCAAAGGCACGGATGCCGATACGCTGATCATCACGGCAGCGGTCGATCAGCTGACGTTGATCTTCAAACAGATGGCCGCGATGGGCGTGAAGAAGCGCGTCATCACGACGGGCGGTTCGCAGAATCCGGATCAGATTATTGCACAAGCCGGCGGTGCCGCCGACAAGACGATGCATCTGACGACCTTCTTGCCGTGGGTGCCGGATGCGACGCCGGATCCGAAGGCGACCGCCTATTTCCTCGAAGAGTGGAAGAAGCGCGGGTATCCTTTCGCAGGCACGACCGAGAGCTTCCGTGGCTACGACGGCATCCGCACGATCGCGGCTGCGATCGAGAAGGCTGGCAAGGCCGATCCGAAGGCGATCCAGAAGGCCTTCTGGGATGTGAAGCTCACGGGCCTCAATGGTCCGATTGCTTTTGCGAAGCAGGGTCCGGCCGGCGCTGAGAGCGGGCAGAGCAAGCCCGGCGTTTATCTGATCCAAATCTCTGACGGCAAAGTCAGCGAAGTGAAGCTGTAATCGCGCGCGGCGCCGTTTCGGCGGCGCCGCCTTCTCTTTCGACTCGGAGTTTGTCGTGGATCAAGTTCTCCAGCATCTCGTCAATACGCTGGTGCTTGGTGGCGCCTATGCGCTGCTCGGCATCGGGCTGACTTTGATCTTCGGCATCATGAATGTCGTCAACTTCACGCATGGCGCGCTCTACACATTCGGCGCCTATGCGATGTATCTCGCGTCGGCGGCGCTCGGACTCAATTTCTTCCTCGCGCTGCCGGTCGCGATTTTGGCCGGCCTCGTACTCGGTTCGTTGATCGAACTCACGTTGCTGCGTCCGCTACGCCGTGCCGATATTGATACGACAATGTTGGTGATGATCGGCGCCGGCATCATTCTGCAATCCGGCACGTTGTGGACTTTCACGGGCGTCGCTAAGTCGATCCCGAATCCGTTCCCGGAAGCACCTCTGCAGATCGGCCCAGTGTCGATTTCGTGGCTGCGCATTTTCGTGTTCGTTGCGGCGCTCGCGCTGATTGCCGGCACCTACGCGATCATCAACGGCACCAAACTCGGCCGCGCGATGCGCGCGACCTTCCAGGATTCCGACACGGCGGCGCTGATGGGTATCAACGTACGCCTCATCTACACGGCGACCTTCGCGATCGGCTCAAGCCTCGCGGCCGCCGCCGGTGCGTTGCTTGGGCCTGTCTATGTCGTGACGCCGCAGATGGGTGATCTTGCGGCCGTGAAAGCCTTCGCGATCGTGATCCTCGGCGGTCTCGGTTCGATCACAGGCGCGACGATCGGCGGATTCATTCTCGCGCTCGCGGAAGAATACGGTGCCGGTTACATCTCGTCCGGGTATCGCGATGCCATGGGCTTCATCATCATCATCGCGGTCTTGCTTGCCAAGCCGACGGGTCTCTTCGCGCGTGCGGAGCGCGTCGGATGAGCCGTTATTTTCCGCCTGTTCTGCTTGTCGTTCTGTTGGCTCTGCCGCTTTTCATGAACGATCCGTATTGGATGAACGCGCTCATCGCGGGCGGCATCTTCACGATCGGTGCGATCAGTCTCAATCTGCTGCTCGGCTATACGGGACAGCTTAGCCTCGGGCATATCGCTTTCTTCGGCATCGGCGCTTACGCAAGCGCGCTGACAACGCTCGGCTTCGATATCGGCCTGTTCGGTGATTTCCGCATCGTCGTTGGCCGCGGTCAGCCGCTTGTTGGTTTCTTCGTCGCTGTGATCGTCGCCGGTCTCTGCGGCTACGTTGTCGGGCGCTTGTCGTTCCGCGTGCGTGGATCGTATTTCGTCATCGTGACCATCGCGTTCGCTGAAGTTGTGCGTCTCGTCGCGTTGAATTGGATCGAGCTGACGCAGGGGCCGCTGGCGCTCACCAACATTCCGAATATGCGGCTTGGCTTTCCCGGTCTTGGTGAGATCACGCTGCGCACCAAGGTCGAGAACTACTATCTCATGCTCGCCGTTGCGACGATCGCTTATCTCGTCGTTGCCCGCATGGTTGCGTCGCGTTTCGGCCGCGCGATGCGGGGACTGAAAGAGAATGAACCTCTCGCGCTTTCGGTCGGCGTCAACGCAACGCGGACACTGACGATCGCGGCGACTGTCTCGGCTGCCATCGCGGGGGCGGCCGGCAGTCTTTACGCGCACTACTTCCGTATCATCGATCCGGATGTCTTCCTGTTCGCCTACACGGTCACGATGGTGATCATGGTGGTGTCGGGCGGGAAGGGCACGCTCGCGGGCCCGGTGATCGGCGGCCTCATCTTCGGAACGCTGCCGGTGATCTTGCGGCCCATCATGGCGCCGGAAGCGCAGTGGATCGTTTACGGTGCGATCCTGATCCTCATCCTATTCCTGATGCCGCGGGGCATTGCGCCCTATGTCGACGACTGGTTCGCCTCACGCAAACGGCGGAGCGCCGTGGTTGCTAAGGAAGCGGAGGCTCGGTCATGAGCGTTCTCTCGGTCGAGCATGTCGGAGTGCGTTTCGGCGGTCTCGTTGCGATCGCGGATCTGCATTTCGACGTCAAGGAAGGCGAGATCCTTAGCCTCATCGGGCCGAATGGCGCCGGCAAGACGACGGCGTTCAACGTCGTGACGGGGTTTCTACGTCCGACACAAGGCGAAGTGAAATTTCGCGGCACGAGCTTGAAAGGCCTGTCGCCGCACGAAATCAACCGGCTCGGTCTCGCGCGAACGTTCCAGCGCACCAGCGTTTTCGCGGACGATACGGTGCTCGACAACGTTCTGATCGCGCTGCATGGCGACGCGGAGAATGCGCGCTTGATAGACGGATGGTTCAATCTGCCGCGTGAGCGTAAAGCCGAAGCCAAGCGCCGCGAAAAGGCCTACGCGATTCTCGATTCAGTCGGGTTGACGTCGCGAGCGGACGAGCGAGCGGGCGCAATGTCGTATGGCGAACAGCGCCTCGTTGGCGTTGCGCTCGCTCTTGCGACCGAGCCCAGCATGCTGCTACTCGACGAACCGGTTTCTGGAATGAACCCCACCGAGACGGCGAATTTCGCGCGCCTCGTCAAACGCGTCCGCGATAGCGGTGTCACGATCCTTCTCGTCGAGCACGATATGCCGATGGTGATGAGCGTTTCTGATCGCATCGTCGTGCTCAATCATGGGCGTTTGATCGCCGACGGACCGCCGGCCGAAATCAGGGCTAATCCGGCCGTTATCGAAGCGTATCTCGGTAAGAGCGGCGCGCGCGAATTGGAGCGGTCGCATGCTTGAGATTCGCGACCTCGAATGTGCGTATGGTCCCGTCACGGCGCTGCGCGGCATCACGCTGGACATTGGCGAAGGCGAGCTCGTTGCGCTGATTGGTGCGAACGGCGCCGGCAAGTCGACGACGCTGCGCGCGATCTCCGGGCTCGTGAAACCGAAAGCCGGCTCAATCCGCTTCTGTGGCGAAGATATTGGCGGAACTGATCCGGCGCGGATCATCTCGCGCGGTATTGCGCACTGTCCGGAAGGTCGGCGCGTTTTCCCTTACATGACGGTCGCCGAAAATCTGATGATCGGCGCATACCTGCGCAGCGATTCCGCTGCCGTGCGCGACGACATGGACCGCGTCTACACAGACTTTCCGCGGCTGAAGGAGCGTCGATCTCAGGCTGCGGGCACTCTGTCGGGCGGCGAGCAGCAGATGCTGGCGATCGGCCGCGCAATGATGTCACGGCCGAAGCTGATGGTGTTCGACGAGCCGTCACTCGGGCTCGCGCCGACGATCGTCGAGCAGACGCTCTCGATCATCCGCCGGATCAACGATGCGGGGACCACGGTCTTGCTGGTCGAGCAGAATGCATTCGCCGCGTTGGAACTGTGCGACCACGCTTATCTGCTTGAAATCGGCCGCATCGTCCGGCGCGGCAGCGGCGACGATCTGATGGCCGATCCGAAAGTGCGGTCGGCCTATCTCGGCGGCGAATAGAACAGTATTCGCTCATAACAATAATTCTAAACTACTGTCGTTGAACAATTATTTAGTTGCGAGCGAGCATTCGAAGTGGTGTTAGTCCGCCGCAAGGATAGCGAGCGGTGCACAACCCGACACAGACGAAGGCTTTGGAAGCGGCGCAAGCGCGGCCCCGGCGGACGGGCGCGCGCAAGTTCCCGACCGTGCGCGCCTTCTGGCTGTTTCATCTCCATCGCTGGCATTGGATCAGCGCCGCGCTCTCTCTCATAGGCATGCTGTTGTTTGCGATCACGGGCGTGACGCTCAATCACGCAGCGATGATCGAAGCGCGGCCGAAAGTCGCTTCGCAGGAAGCAACGTTGCCGGCCGAGCTGCGTCACCAACTGACAGCGCAGGGCGGCGAGAAGAAGCAGCCGCTGCCGGCAGACGTGAGCCAATGGATCGCGAAGACTGTCGGCGCGAATGTCGCGGGCCGTGAGGCCGAATGGTCGGATCGCGAAATCTACGTCGCGCTGCCGCGTCCCGGGGGCGACGCGTGGCTCAGCATCGCGAGGAACGAAGGCGCGATCACTTACGAAGTCACGTCGCGCGGCTGGATCTCGTATTTCAACGATCTCCACAAAGGCCGCCACACCGGTCTCGCTTGGACACTGTTTCTCGACATCTTCGCGCTTGGCTGCGTCGTCTTCTGCGTGACGGGACTGTTCCTGCTGCAGATGCATGGCCGCACACGGCCGATGACGTGGCCGACCGTGGCGCTCGGCTTCGTCATCCCGCTGCTTCTCGTTATCGTTTTCATCCATCTATGAGGACAAGAATGCGTTCAAGCTTCACCATCGGGATGACTGCTCTGACTGCGCCTTTGGTGGTGACGTCTTTGTCGGCAGCCGAGATGAACCTCTCGGTCGCGATCCCGCGTCTCAATGTTGCGGAGTATCACCGGCCGTATGTCGCGATTTGGCTCGAAAGCGGCGACAAGATCACCAATCTGGCGGTGTGGTACGACGTCAAGCAGAAGCAGAACGAAGGCACAAAGTGGCTCAAAGACATGCGTCAGTGGTGGCGCCGCACGGGCCGCGAGCTAACGATGCCGACGGACGGGCTTTCGAGCGCGACGCGCGCGCCGGGCCAGCACGACGTGAATTTCTCCGAGCAAGCCGGTAAGATCGCGCCTGGTCAATACGAGCTCGTCGTCGAAGCGGCGCGTGAAGTCGGTGGACGCGAATTGTTGCGCCTGCCGTTCCAGTGGCCGCCGGCGGCCGCACAGAGTCTCAAGGCCGATGGCTCGCACGAGCTCGGAACCGTCACGTTGAGCATCAAGCCGTAAGTCTGAAAACCAGGAGAGCGCCATGAAACTCAAGTCGCGTTTCGCCGCCTATCTTATGTTCGCCGCCATTGCGTTGCCGATGAGCGCGGAAGCGCATCGTGCGTGGCTCTATCCGTCCGCCACTGTGCTGTCCGGTAAGGACAACTGGGTCACGGTCGATGCCGCCATCTCGAACGATCTGTTCTATTTCGAGCACAATCCAATGCGGCTCGATAATCTCAAGATCTTCGCGCCGGACGGGACGTCAGTCGCGCCGCAGAACGCAAATACGGGCAAATATCGCAGCACATTCGACGTTCAGCTGACGCAGCCCGGCACATACAAGATGGCGGTCGTCAACGAGGGTCTGTTCGCGCAGTATCAGCTCAACGGCGAGCGCAAGCGCTGGCGCGGAACGAAGGAGCGCCTGTCGGAAATCCCGTCGGCGGCGACCGACGTGAAGGTGACGCAGTCGCAGAGCCGCGTCGAAATCTTTGTCACTTCAGGCAAGCCGAGCGAAAAGGCGCTGGAGCCGACGAAGCAGGGCCTCGAACTCGTTGCCGTGACGCATCCGAACAATCTTGTCTCGGGCGAGACCGCGAAGTTCAAACTGCTGCTCGATGGCGAGCCGGCCAAGGGGGTTGAGGTTGCTGTTATTCAGGGCGGCATCCGCTATCGCGACAAGCTCAACGAAGTGAATCTGAAGACCGACGACGAAGGCATCGTCACCGTGAAATGGACGGCCCCCGGCATGTATTGGGTCAACGCCACAGTCCGCGATCAGAAAGCGACCGTGCCGAATGCGGAGCGCCGCGCCAGCTACACGACGACGGTCGAAGTTCTTCCGGAGTGAATCCTGCCGACGTGAGCTGCGAGACACCAACGCACGCCGCCGGTTCTCGGCGCGTGTTAATCCCAGAGCGCATCGCGATGCGCCCGCGTCATTCCGATGCGGTCATCGTTCACGCGCTCGGCGGCGCGACGATGGGCACGACATGGTCCGTCAAGATCGTCGCGCCCGACGGAGCCGATACAACGAAGCTGAGCAAGGCGATCGAGATCGAACTCGATATCGTCGACGTGCAGATGAGTCCGTGGCGGGCCGACTCAAACATCACCCGCTTCAACGACTGCGAAGCCGATCGCTGGCAGACGATTCCGCGTGATTTCTTCAAGGTGTTGAGTTTCGCGCAGGCTTTGGCTGTCAAAACTGGCGGCGCTTACGATCCGACCGCCGGCCATCTCGTCAATCTCTGGGGTTTTGGTCCACCGCAGGTGAACGAGCGCCCGCCGTCCGCGGAGGCGATTGCGGATGCGCTGACGCGCTGCGGATACGAGAAGCTTCGGCTCGATACGAAAACGCACACCGCGTATCAGCCGGGCGGCATCACGCTCGACCTTTCATCCATTGCGAAAGGCTTTGCGGTCGATCAGATCGCGCGATTGCTCGAGAGCATCGGCCTCATCGATTATCTCGTCGAAGTCGGCGGCGAGTTGCGCGGCTCCGGCATGAAGCCGGACGCCACGCCATGGTGGGTGACGTTGGAAACGCCGGGTGCCGCGCGCGAGACCGTCGTCGCGCTGCATGGGCTTTCGGTCGCGACGTCTGGTGAAGCGCAGCGCTATTTCGATCGCGACGACGCCCGCTATTCGCACACGATCGATCCACGCGACGGCTGGCCTGTGCGCAACGGCGTTGTCTCCGTCACGGTTGTGGGCGACGAATGTATGGTCGCCGACGCGTGGGCGACTGCATTGACTGTGCTGGGTCCGGACACCGGATTAGCGTTGGCGGAACAGACGGGCGTCGCAGCGTCAATGATCTGGCGCGAAGGTGATATTCGCGAAGCTGCTACGTCGAGATTTGCCGCGCTCGAACAAGAGTGAAGCGCAGTCTTCTTCATTAGAATAAGTAAAATATCACGACGGCGTGTAGAATAATTCTATTAGCCACAGTGGACTCCAAATATCGCCAAGTATTCGTCGTGATAGTTGCTCGCGAAAGTTGCGTCGTGGTACCGCCTCTTTGGGCTGAGTTCGCGCGTTAGTTGCGCGATTAAACGACGGGGCGTCATCAATGACTCAATCGAGCGAGCACTTCGCATCGCAGAAGTATGCGGGACCGGGCGGAGACATTCCGTCATGGCTGAATGAGGCATGCGCACCGCGCACGCTCGGCACGGCCGCAGTCGGCATCGCGTCGATCATGTTCGGCGCGGATGCCGCGCAGGCGCAACAGCAGCAGGCTCAGAACCAATCCGGCGCAAGCTCGCTGCCGACCGTGCAGGTGCAGGCGCCGCGCGTTCGCCGCGCAACGCCGCAGCCGCGTCCGGTGCGCCGGGCTGCGCAGCCGCGCCGAGCTCCGGCGCCGGTTGCCGCATCCGCTCCGGTGCAGCCGCAAGGCGGCACGTTCGGTACGCCTTCGTCGTCGCCGAACACGCTGACGGCAGGCACCGGCCTCGCGCGCATGCCGCGCACCATTCAGGAAACGCCGCAGACCGTGAACGTCGTCTCCGAGCAGACGATTCGCGAGCAGCAGATCACGACAATCGATCAAGCGCTGCGCAACGTGCCGGGTGTCACCAGCGCGGCCGGTGAGGGCGGCGGTGGCCTCAACGGCGACCAGTTCCGCATCCGCGGTTTCGACGCAAAAGGCGACGTCTATGTCGACGGTCTGCGCGATTTCGGCGTCTACGTTCGCGATGCGTTCAACGTCGAGCAGATTCAGGTGTTCAAGGGCCCGTCGTCGGAAGGCTTCGGCATGGGCACCACGGGCGGTGCGATCAATATTCAGAGCAAGCAGGCGAAGCTCGGCAACGTTTACGAAGTCGGCGGCGTTCTTGGCCAAGGTTTCTGGGGGCGCGGCACGTTCGACGTCAACCAGCAGCTCAGCGCGACGCAGGCTTTGCGCGTCACCGGCATGATCAACAGTCAGGATGTCGTCGGCCGCAATCACGTGTTCTCGGATCGCGCCGGCGCTGCGATTTCGTACGGTACGGGCCTCGGCACCAACACGAGTTGGCACCTCAACTATTTCTATCAGCACAACGACCGCATGCCGGAATCAGGCGTGCCGATGGTGTCGCGCGGCAACGGCACGGACTTCGTGCCGAGCAAGGCGAACCCGGCGCGTCCCGTCACCGAACTCGGTCTGCCGCGTGACATTTTCTACGGCAAGGACACCGACAAAGACATCAGCGATGCGCACATGCTGACGTCGAAGCTGAAGCACGAGATCGCTCCGTGGCTCACGATCACGAACGACTCGCGCCTTTCCTACTTCGAGCGCAGCTTCTCGACGACGATCCCGGGCTGTAACGGCGCTGTCACGGCGAGCGGAACGGCGAACCCAGGCGGCAACGGCGCGGCGACGTGCGCTGGGCAGTTCTTCGCCGGCAGCAATGCGCCGCTCGTCGCCAACGGCGGCGGCAATCCAACCTACGACGACAAGTCGCTCGCGATCCAGAACCTGACCACGTTGAACGGTAAGTTCAATGTCGCCGGGTTCCGTCACGAAGCAGTTCTCGGCCTCGACGTCTTCTACGCGCAGAACGATCGCCAGCTCTATTCTGTCGTCGGCACGAAGGCGAACCAGCCGATCCGTACACCGATCTTCGCGAGCAATGGCGCTTACTCGTTCGTGCCGAACCCGAACAACACGCGTTCGGCTTCCGGCACCGACGTCGGCGTGTTCGTCGGCGACCGCATGTGGCTGACCGAGCAGTTCTCGATCCTCGCCGGCGTTCGCTGGGATCATCTCTCGATCGATAGCTTCCAGCGCACACAAGCCGGCACGCCGGTCGTGAACACCGTGACGAGCCTGTCGCAGTCGACGAGCTTCACGACACCGCGTATCAGCCTGATCTACGAACCCTGGAAGAACCAGATCTTCTACGCGAACTACGCGGAGTCGGCGACGCCGGCCGGTCAGCTGATCACCAACTCGTCGCAGAACGTTCTCAACGCTGCGACACCGAACCTCGAGCCGGAAAAGAACAAGACCTACGAGGTCGGCTACAAGCTCAGCCTGTTCGACAATAAGCTCGGCTTCACGACCGCGCTCTTCCAAGTCGAGAAGAACAACGCACGCTTCACCGATCCGACGACGGGCGACTCGCTCGCAACCGGTGAAACGCAGCGCGTGCGCGGCGTCGAGCTCGGCCTGACGGGTCAACTCACCAAGGACTGGAACGTCCTGTTCGCCTACTCGTACATGGATGGCCGCGTCACCGCGCAAACCGCAGCCGTGACAGCAGCGGCTCCGTCGGTCGTCGGCAACCGCATCCAGGGCGTTGCCTTCAACAACGCCTCGCTGTGGACGACGTATAACCTGTCGTCGCTGATCGACACGGGCCGCGGCAAGCTGACATACGGCGCGGGTATCTTCTATCGCGGTGAAGTCTACACATCGAGCGCCAACAACGCGTTGGTGCCGCAGTCGTTCTCGCTCGACATGATGCTTGCCTACGAGTGGGACAAGTACCGCGTCGCGATCAACGCCTACAACCTCACGGACAATGTGAACTACGACACGTTCCAGGCAACGCGCGCGATCCCGGGTGCGGGCCGCACCGTGATGATCACAGGCGCGGCTCGCTGGTAAGCGCCACGCGCCGATGAGGACAACGTGACGCCACCGCAGTGAACCTCCAGGCGTCGTCACAATCCCGGCGGGGCGACCCGCCGGGATTTACTCTTCGAAGTATTGCCGGCGACAGCGCGTCGCGGGATTTTGCGTAAAGGCGTTTCGATGCTCGTCCATGTGCCGAATGTTCTGACTGCCGACGAGGTCGCGCGCGTGCGCGGCATTCTCGAAGCCAGCGAGTGGGTGGACGGACGCGAGACTGCCGGCGAACAGGCCGCGATGGCCAAGTTCAATTTGCAGATACCTGAAGGCTCGCAGGCCGGCATGGAAGCCGGCGACATCATTCTGCGCGCGCTCGGCCGCAACGCGACGTTCAACTCGGCGGCTCTGCCGCTGCGCGTTCTGCCACCGCTGTTCAATCGCTACGATGCCGGCATGACGTTTCATGCGCATGTCGACGGCGCGATCCGCGCTATGCCGCACAACGGGCAACGCATTCGCGCCGACGTGTCGACGACGCTGTTTCTCACTGCGCCCGACGAGTACGACGGCGGCGAGCTGATCGTCGAAGACACTTACGGTAATCACAGCGTGAAGCTGCCGGTCGGCGACATGATCGTCTATCCGTCGACGAGCCTGCATCACGTGACGCCGATCACGCGCGGCAGCCGCTGGTCGTCGTTCTTCTGGACGCAGTCGATGATCAAGGACGACGGCAAGCGCACGCTGATGTACGACCTCGATCAGGCGATCATCGACATTCGCTCGAAGCTGGACGACAGGGAGCATTCTGTTGTTGCGCTGACGAGCCACTATCACAATCTGCTGCGCCGCTGGGCGGAGCTGTAGAGCATGATCCCGAAAAGTGGTGGCCGGTTTTCGGACAAGATCATGCTCAAGCAAAAGAACTAACATGCGAGAAGAGCTACCGTCATATTGGACGCTGATCCGGCAAACGCCGGAAGCTCTCGCCGCGAAGGTCGCAGAGTCACCGGATCAGGCGGCGTTGTGGGTCGAGGCGGCGGCACACAGCGGCTCGCCCTCCGCCATCGTAAATTTCGGACAGATGCTCCTCGATGGCCACGGCGTGCCGCGCGATCCGGAGCGGGCGCTGCGCTGGTTCAAGATCGCGGCGGAGGCCGACGATACCGAAGCGATCAACATGGTCGGCCGTTGTTACGAGAACGGCTGGGGCACTGCGCGTGATGCTTCGATGGCTGTGACGTATTTCGAGCGCGCAGCTCATGCGGGCAGCGATTGGGCGCAGTATAATCTCGGTATGCTGCTCGTTGCTGGTGATGGCGTGCCACGCGACATGCGGCGCGCGTTGTCGTTGTTCGTCGCTTCGGCGCGTCACGGCAACGCCAAGGCGATGAATATGCTCGGTCGCTTCTGCGAGGAGGGCTGGCTCGGTCGTGTGAAGCTCGCTGCGGCCCGGCGTTGGTACGCGCGCGCCGCCAATGGTCGCTGCTTTCGTGGACAATTCCATCTCGCGCGATTCTTGGCGGCAGACGGGAAATTCGACGAAGCGGTCGACTGGTTGCGCAAATCGCTCAGCCAGGCGCCGGCCGAATTCCGCGACGACGCGATTGCCATACTATCGCGTCACGATAGTGCGGCGATCAAAAGCGTCGCCGAAGAGTTCAGGCGACGTTGAGCTCGCGATAAGGCTCGATCGCGACGAGGCACGTATGCGCCGCGCAGCCTTGGCCGAATTTCGAGGTGCCGACATCGAGCGTCAGCACGTTCGGATTGCCGGAGAGTTCGAGCGCGTTGTCGCTTTCGTCGGCCGGCGCGTACCAAGACCCCGTCGGCAGGATCGCAACGCCGGAGCGCACCGAGTCGGTCACCTGCGCGGTTGCGAGGCATTGCCCGCGCGCGTTCCATAGCCGCACCGCATCGCCGTCGCGAATGTCACGCGCCTCGGCATCGTCCGGATGGATGCGGACCTGTTCGCGGCCGTTGCGCTTCGTCGATTGGCTGTATTCGGACGAATCGAGCTGGCTGTGCAGCTTGCCGAGCGGCTGATGCGAGACGAGATGCAGCATCTCCTTCGCGCGCTCGTCGCCAAGCCATTCGGCCGGCGGGATGAATGCGGGATGCGCCAAACAATCGTCGTAGCCGAGCTTCGCTAGCGTCTTCGAGCCGAGCACGATCTTGCGGCTCTCGGTGCCAAGCGGATGCGCTTCGGGATTCTCACGGAAGTCGGCGAGGTAGGTCACGTCTTCACGCACCGGCACTTCCGCGATGCCTTCGCGCCAGAACGTTTCGAAGTCCGGCATCACATGCTGATGCCGCAGCCGTGCGTCTTCGCGCGTGTCGTTGTAGACGCGGCGAATCCACGCCATCTCGTCGAGGCCTTCCGTGAAGGGCTCGCCGACGCCCAGGCGCTCCGCCAACGCCGAGAAGATATCGAAATCGGATCGCGCTTCGCCGACCGGCGCGATCGCCTTGTGCATCGCCATGATATGCGTCGTGCGCCGGGCGCCCGCGATGTCGTTGCGTTCGATCGACGTCGAGGCGGGCAGCACGATGTCGGCGCGCCGCGCCGTCGCGGTCCACATCGGGTCCTGCACGATTATCGTTTCGGGCTTCGCCCAGGCGCGCCGCAGACGATTGAGATCCTGGTGGTGATGATACGGATTGCCGCCCGCCCAGTAGACGAGCTTCGTGTCCGGATATTTGTAGCTGCGGCCCTGATACGTGAACGTATCGCCGGGATTGAGCAGCAGATCTGCGATGCGCGCGACCGGGATGAAGTCCGGGTTCGGCTTGCCGCCTTGCGGCATGGCGGGTGATTTCGCGACGCCGATCGGTGCGCCGACGCCGCCAAGCGATCCGTAGCCATAGCCGACACCGCCGCCCGGCAAGCCGATATGTCCGGCGATCGACGCCAGCGCGAGCGCAGCCCAGAACGGTTGCTCGCCGTGGTGCGCGCGCTGCAGTGACCAGCTCACCGTCAGCATGCTGCGTGTGTCCGGCAGGCGTTTGGCGAGCGCGCGGATGGCTTCGGCTGGAACGCCCGTGATGCTCTCGCCCCAGGCCGCGTTCTTCACGATGCCGTCGCCTTTGCCCGCGAGATGATCGAGCAGCACGTCGACGCCGCTGCAGCAGCGTTCGAGGAAATCGCGGTCATGCTTGCCGGCCGCGACGATTTCGCCGGCGAGCGCAAGCATCAGCGCCGCATCCGTATTCGGGCGGATCGGCATCCACTCGAAGTTCACCCACTCGGGCAAGTCATCGCGCAGCGGCGAGACGAGCACGATCTTCACGCCGCGCTCGGTGAGTTTCTTCAAGTGCAGTTCGAGTGTGTGGCGGCCGAGACCGCCGGACTCGATCTGCGCAGTGCGGGGTGCGAGCGCGCCGAAGACGACGAGCGTCTCGGTGTGTTCCGCGATCGTGTCGAGCGTGTTGGCGCGTCCGCTGCACGCATCGTCGCTGCCGAGGACGTGACGCAGGATCACGGGACCGGCCGCGATCGAATAGGTGTCGACATGACCGGTGTATCCGCCGACGAGATTCATCATGCGCTTCAAGAGCGAGGCCGCGTGGTGGATACGCCCTGCGCTTGTCCAGCCATAGGAGCCGGCATAGATCGATGCGTTGCCGTGATCGCGGCGCACGCGGTTGATTTCTGAAGCGGTGAGATCGAGCGCCTTGTCCCACGAGACCGGCACGAATTCTTCGCGGCCGCGATCTTCGCCGCGGCTCGTCTCGCGATTGTCGAGCCAGCTCCTGCGCACCATCGGCTGTTTGATGCGATGCGTCGGGTCGGCCCAATCCTTCACCGAATGAATGATCGGGGAAGGGGCGGGGTCGCCGGCGAAAGCTTCGGTGCCGACGATCTTTCCATCGCGCACGAGGAGCGTGTAGGCGCCCCAGTGGCTCGCATGCGGGATTCGCTGGATCTCGCTCATCGTTCTCTCAAGCGTTGGCAGCAACGGGCTGGTTCAGTGCCGCGATTTCGGCGGTGAGCCCGCGCGCGAAGTCCGGATAAGTTTCGGCAAGCTCGGTCAGCACGCGGCCGCGCAGCAATGCGAGCGTTTCGGCATCGGGATCGGGCGTTGGTTTGGGAACTGCGTCGTGATCGAAGGAGAAGCCGGTCGCGGCTTTGATCTCATCGAGCGTGTGACCGGGATGAACCGTCTCGAGGCGGAAGCGCTTCTTCTGCTTGTCGAACGAGAATTTGCCCAGGCTGGTCAGCAGCGCGTGCGGGCCGCCGGTGCGATAGACGCCTTCGTCGCTGGTGCCGGGAGCGGAAATGAAATCCACCTTCTCGACGAAGACGCGCGGCGTGTGCTCTTCGCGGAACAAGATCACCCGCGGCACGACGTAATAGAGATAGGCCGAGCCGAAGGAGCCGGGCCAGCGCACTTTCGTTTGCGGATAGGTGCCGGTGCCGACGAGGTTGATGTTGGCCTGGCCATCGATCTGCCCGCCGCCGAGGAAGAAAGCGTCGATGCGGCCTTGGCCTGCGGCGTCGAATAATTCGACCGAGCCGTTGGTGAAGAAGTTGTGCTCGACCGAACCGAGGATCGAGATTCGAACACGCTGTGTGCCGCGCTTTTCGCTGAGCGCGCGCAGCAGCATCGCGCCGGCGGCGGGAATGGGTGACGAGGCGCCGACTGCGACGTTGCGCACGCCGTCAAGCAATTGAGAGATCGTGTAGATCAGACGCTCACGCGGAAGAACGGTCACGCCACGGTCTCCAGCTTGCGGTCGCTCGCGGCGAGATAGGCCGCGAAACCTTCCGGCGTCCGCGCTTCACCCGCGTAACGCATGATCTCGGCGGTGTCCGGCGCATATTCGCCCCACAGCCCGTAAGGCTTGGCGCCGAATTTCGCTTCCGCGACGGCTTCGATGTAAAGCGCCGGCAGCACACCCGCCGCCATCTTCTCGTCGCTCAACAGATTGTCGTCGACGACGCGCTCGACAGTGACGAGCGTCGTCGCGGACGCATACGCCATCGCGCCGAGCTCGCGGCGGCGGCCGATCCACACGTTGCCGAAGCGGTCGGCGAGCGGCGCATGGAATATCGCGAAATCCGGGCGGATCGCCGGGATCGCGACGATCGGGTCTTTGTCTTCGGAGAACGGATTGTCGATGATCTTCCAATCCGGGCGATTAGCGAGGAGGTCCGTGCCGATCAGCCCGCGCATCACGGCGAAGGGCGCGCCCTTCTGTGACGCGAGGAAGCCCGCATGCACGGCCGGGCAGGTCGCATCCATCAGCTTCACGCTGCCTTGCTGAACGGCGCGGCCGAAGCAGGGCGCGCCGCCGGCTTCGCCGAGCGTCATCGCGCTGGTCTCGATCGTCTTCACCATGCCGGCGCCGATGAACATATCGGGCTGGATGCCGCCGGTCGGGACGCAGACGAGATGGAGGTCGCGCAAGCCGCGCGCGATCAGCGGTCGCGTCATCGCCATCGAGACGCCCGCATAGTCGACCGGCAGGGCGATCTTTGCGCCGGACGTAACAAGCCCGGCCAGTTTTTCGACGGAGGTGATCATTACGGTCTCCCGGAGAATTCTTTTAATCGTTGGCCCAACTTAACATCGGCGCGACGAAAAATCTCATGCGTCTCCGGTAACCCAAACCGTCAACTTCCGGCGACTGTTCCGGCGGACGGTACCGGCCTCCCGATATGGGCTTGCACAGTGGGCCCCGACAGGCCCAAATGCCGCAAAACAAAAATCGGAGAGGAAACATGCGCTCCCGCATTCTGCTTCTTGCGGCTGCCCTTTCGGCCTTCGCCGGCGCCGCCGCCGCGCAGGAATTCCCCACACGCGTCGTGAAACTAATCGTGCCGCAGGCTCCGGGCGGGACCACCGACGTGCTCGGCCGCGCCCTCGCGACCAAGCTGTCGGAGAAGTGGAAGCAGCCGGTGGTGATCGAGAATGTCACGGGCGGTTCCGGCGCGGTCGGTTCGCGCCAGATCTCGGTCGCGTCGCCGGACGGCTATGCGCTGCTATTTACCTACGAGGGATCGCAGGCGATCAACCCGCACGTCATCGCCAATCAAGGCTTCGACGCCGTGAAGGATTTCACGCCGATCGCGACTGTGGCGCGCGCCGGCTTCATGGTGATCGCGAGCAACAAATTGCCGGTGAAGGATTTCGCAGGGTTCATCGCGCTTGCGCGCGAGAAGCCGGATGAGTTGACGTACGGCAGCTCCGGCCCGGGTTCGGCCAATCATCTCATCGGTGAGATGATCAAAAGCGCGGCCGGCGTGCGCATCCGCCACGTGCCGTATCGTGGCGCGGCGCAATCGCTCACCGGCGTGATGACCGGAGAGATCGATAGTGCGATGCAGTCGGTGCCGTCGATGGCGGGACAGATTGATGCCGGCGCGATCAAGCCGCTCGCGGTGACGAGCGCGCAGCGTTCGACAGCGGCGCCGAATGTGCCGACCATCGCTGAGTCAGGCGTTCCGGGCTTCGAAGTGACGCCGTGGTGGGGTGTGCTTGGGCCGCCGAATATGGACTCGGCGCTGGTGAAGAAGATCGGCGCCGATCTCAATGAGATCATCAATTCGGCAGATCTGAAGGACACGTTCCGTAAGCAGGGCGCCGAGACGTTTCAGACGACGCAGCCGGAATTCGCGAAGCTGCTCGCCGCGGACGTCGAGAAGTGGGGCAAGATCGTTTCGCAGATTCAGTTGAAGTAGCGCGGCTCGTAGCCCCGATGAGCGGCGCGCGTCGCGCGCGAGCGACATCCGGGACTGCCGCTCCCGCATGTCGCTGCGCTCATGCGGGCTACTGTCTTCGTCTACGCACGATCACCACTTCGGTTCTTTCGGCGACGGCAGAATCGTCCCGCTACACTCGCCGAAACCGATGCGGTAGCCATCACCCGCGGCCCAACCGGTGAGCGTCATCGTATCGCCGTCCTCGATAAACGAGCGCTTCTCGCCGCTATCGAGCGTGATCGGCTCCTTGCCGCCCCAGCTCATCTCGAGCAGCGAACCGTAGCCGGTCTTGTCGGCGCCCGAGATGGTGCCGGAGCCGAGCAGGTCGCCGGTCTCCATCTTGCAGCCGCCGACCGCGTGGTGCGCGAGCTGCTGCGCAGCCGAGTAATACATGTTGCGATAGTTGGTGCGCGCGAGCGTCGTCGCGGCCTTTGCGCCGCTGGGGCGCATCAACACTTCGAGGTTGATGTCGTAGAGCAGCGGCTTGCCACCTTCGTTCAGATACGGCAGCAGTTCCTTCTCGCGCGCGGGCGTGGCGACGCGGAACGGCGCGAGCGCGGCTTTCGTCACCACCCAGGGGCTGATCGATGTCGCGAAGACTTTGCCCTGGAATGGGCCGAGCGGCACATACTCCCACGCTTGGATGTCGCGCGCGGACCAATCGTTGAGCAGCACATAGCCGAAGATCATGTCGTCGGCCTGCGCGACCGTGACGGGCTCGCCCATGCGGTTCGGCGTGCCGACGATGGCGCCCATTTCGAGTTCGATGTCGAGCCGCTTGCACGGGCCGAAGCTCGGCACGGCGGCGTCCGGCGCTTTCATCTGGCCGAGGGGGCGGCGGATGTCGGTGCCGGAGACGACGACCGTCGAAGCGCGGCCGTTGTAGCCGATGGGGATGTGAAGCCAGTTCGGCGGCAGCGCATTTTCCGGCCCGCGAAACATCGTGCCGACATTGAAGGCGTGCTGCTTGCCGGCGTAGAAATCCGTGTAGCCGCCGATACGGATCGGCAGCATGAGCTCGGCTTCGGCCATCGGCACAAGCGCGCGCTTGCGTAGCGCATCGTTGCCGCGTAGCCGATCGTCGCCGCCATGGGAGAGTAGCGACTGCAGTTGCTCGCGCACGCTGTCCCACGCTGTCGGTCCGAGCGCCATGAAGGCGTTGATGGTCGGCTGCGCGAAGACCGGCGCGCTGCCCGCGTCGATCAAGCCGGTCGCTTCGAGCACGGAGAGATCAAGCACCTGATCGCCGATCGCGACACCGCAGCGGACCGCTTCATCGGCGCGGCGGAATGCGCCATACGGCAGATTCTGAATCGGGAAATGGCACTCGGGCGCGTTCGCGCTTTCGATCCAGCTTTTCAATGTCTCGCCCTTCGTCTTGACGTTTCCTGAGGCCCTTCGTAGTCGTTGCGTTTGTAACTTTCAATGTGCGGCGCGATGGCAAACGATCAGTTGCGGCTCGAAGACTTTTTGCCGTATCGGCTCAACCGGTTGGCGGATGCGGTCAGTCGCGAATTCTCGGCGCTCTATCGCGCCGAATATGGGCTGACGCGGCCCGAATGGCGCATCCTCGCGACGCTCGGCGAAATTCCGACGATGACGGCGACCGCGATCGGCGCGCATTCGGCGATGCATAAGACCAAGGTCTCGCGTGCGGTCGCGGCGCTTGAAAAGCGGCGGTGGCTGAAGCGAACTTCCGAAGAGAGCGACAAGCGCGTCGAGCATCTCTCGTTGACTGCGGCAGGCCGTCAGGCTTACGCGCGGCTGGTGCCGATCGCTAAAGCTTTCGAGACGAAGCTGCTCGCGCAGATCCCGGCACGCCAGCGCGGCGATGTTCTGCAGGCGCTGCGCCTACTCGAAAGCGCCGTCAGCCTTTCTGGCAAATAATCAGTTTTGCTCGTAAGTAACGTGCGCCTCAAGCGCCGACTGCGTCGTCATGTTGCGCAGCGTCGACGCCATGTTGAACAACTGACTGTCCGCCAGCGGCGAGGCGAACATCGGCAAAAATGCTTTGAGCGTGCGGTTGCGCTGATATTCGAACCACTCGCCGGCCATGAAACTGCTCGTCATCCATTCGGAGAAGAGATCCGGCACGCGGCTTTGATCGCGCTCCGCGCCCGGATCGGCGATCTCGGTGGTGCGATCGACGATGCGCTTGTCGTCGAAGGCGTCGACCAGCGCGATGGCGATGCGGTTGAGCGCATCGCGCGCTGCGGCAACGACGGTGTCGAAATTCAGGAAGCCGTGGAATTCGCCGGCATAGTGCGCGATCTCGACAGGCACGCCGGCGTTGCGCAATAGCTGCGCGTAATGCAGTCCGTCGTCGCGGATCGGATCGTAGCCGGCAGAAATCACCAGCGCGTCGGCGAGGCCACCGAGTTGCGGCTCGTAAATCGGCGACAAGCGCACGTCGAAAGAATCGTCTTCGTCGCCGATGGTCATGCGGATCCAGTCGATCATCTCGGCGGTCAGCATGTAGCCGGACGCGTTCTCGTCGAGCGATGGATACGACTCGGCGAGATTGGTCGCGGGATATATCAAAACCTGCAGCTTCGGATGACGTCCGCGTTTGCGGCATTCCTGCGCCATGACAGCCGCGAGATTGCCGCCGGCCGAATCGCCGCCGAGCGCGAGGCGTTCAGGGTCGATGCCGTACTCGGCGCCGTGTTGATAAATCCAATCGAGCGCGACGATGCAGTCGGCGCGGCCGTCGTGCAGCGAATGCTCCGGCGCAAGCCGATATTCGACAGCGATCACGGCGAAGTCGGTTTTGTTCGCGATGTTGCGGCAGATCGAATCCGCCGTGTCCGGCCCGCCGATCAGGAACGCGCCGCCGTGGAACCAGACGAAGACCGGCCGCACCTTGCGGCCACTCGGTGTGTAGATGCGGATATGCACCGGCTTGTCGGCAGGGCCGACCATCACCTCGCGCTGTACGCCGTTGAAATCGTGGCGGCCGAGGCCGCGCGCGATCATGCGGAAGCGTTCGCGCATGAGCGTAAGCGGATAAGCGCCTGGCTTGAACTCGGCCACGTTCATGCCGCGCAGTAGTGCGCGCGCGTCGCGGTCGACATTCGGCGCGCGGAAAGTGAGCGGCATGCCCTCGGCGGTCCGGTCGAAGTCGGCGATCGCCGTGACGTTGCGATTGGCGGCGGAGGAAGCGGCGTGTGCCATTGGCGTTTCTGGATCCCGGCAGTCTTAAGCGGCTGATGATGCAGCTTTTGACGCGCAAGGAAACAGGGATTAGTCGGTTGTGCTAGGGACCGCAGGTCGAAACGTCAGGACGGCGCAACCTTACTTCGGCAGGGTAAATTTGACCGGAACCAGCATTTTCAGCTGAGCTTCGTCGATGTTCGACGGAGGAACGGGGAGCGGCTCGGCGCGGCGCAGCATCTCGATGGCGGCCTTATCGAGCGCGTCGCTGCCGGAGCCCTTCAGCACCTTGGCGTGGACCAGCTTACCGGCGCGGTCGACAGCGAATTCGATCTGCGTGGTTCCGGTCGCGCGGGCGCCGTCATTCGGATAGCGCTTGAAGCGCTGCAGGTGAGCGGCGAGACGCGCGCGCCATTGCGGCGTCTGCGGGTTGCCCATCGATGACGTGCGCGCGGTCTCCTCGCGGCGCTCGCGCTCTTCGACCGGCTGCTGCGTCTCGACGACTTTCTTCGGCGGCTCGGCGGTCGGCAGCGTGACTTCGGCGGCTTCCAGCGGCGCGATGTATTTCTGCGGATCTTCCGAGGGCGGCACTTCGGTCGGCGGCTTCTCGTCTTCCTTCTCGACCTTTTCCTCAGGCTTCTCGGCGTGGACGGCTTGCTGCTCTTCGACCGCTTCCTGCGGCTCGCCGCTCGCCAGCGCATTCGACGGCGAGACCTGATCCGGCATCGCGGCGAGTTCGAGATTCAGCGTGTTGCCTTCGTAGACGTCGGCAGCCTCTTCCTGATTCATCAATGCCCAAGCGACGCCGCCGTGCAGAGCGAGCACGCAAGCGAAGCACGCGCCCCAGCGGAAAACTTCTCGGCTGCGCGGTGAATCGTGGGCGTCGATATCGGTCATGTTCCTGGAGAGTTTTCCAGTGCGACCAAGGCAACTTTAAGGTAGCCGGCTGCCCGAAGTGCGTTCATTACATCCATCATTTCGCCATACGGCACCGACTTGTCGGCGCGGACGAAGATGCGCTGCTTGCGATCGCCGTTGGTGACGCGGCTCACCGCGGCGCCGATCTGGCCGCGCGTGATCGGCTCTTCGCCGAGCGCCACGGTCTTGTCGCGTTTGATGGTGAGGAAGATCGGTTTGTCGGGGCGCGGCTGTCGCTGCGCGTTGGTGCCGGGTAGGTCGACCGCAATGTCGACGGTGGCGAGCGGGGCCGCGATCATGAAGATGATGAGAAGCACGAGCATGACGTCGATGAACGGCGTCACGTTGATCTCGCTGACCTCGGCGAGATCGTCGCTCGGTGCCTCGAGCCGCGTGCCCATTATTCGGCCGCCATACGACGGGAACTCCGCGCCTGATGCGCGGCGGCTTCCTCGCGATCGAGATCGCGACTGACGAGGCGGAGGATTTCGGCAGCAGCGTCACCGAGCTGCGCGCGATACGCCGTGATGCCGCGGGCGAAGACGTTGTAGATCATGACGGCCGGGATAGCGGCGACGAGGCCGATCGCGGTGGCGAGCAGCGCTTCGGCGATGCCGGGCGCGACGACGGCGAGGTTCGTCGTCTGCGACTTCGAGATGCCGATGAACGAATTCATGATGCCCCAGACGGTGCCAAACAGGCCGACGAACGGAGCCGTGGAGCCGATGGTCGCGAGCACGCCGGTGCCACGCGAAATGCGGCGGCCGGCAGCGGCCTCGATACGCGAGAGGCGGGACGCGATGCGGTCCTTGATGCCTTCCTTCTCGTGCAGATCGGCCGACATATCGAGTTCGAGCTGCGCCGCGTTGACGAGCGAGCGCACGGTGCCGCGATTGCCGATCGTCTCCGAGCCTTCGTGCAGATCGCGCGCCTGCGAGAGCGCTTTGAGCGAGCGGTGCGCGACGAGGCGCGCGCTGTAAAGTTCGATGCCTTTCGCGAGCCAGACCGTCCAGGTCAGCAACGACGCGAAGGCAAGACCGATCATCACGGCTTTGACGACCAAGTCGGCCGCCATGAACATGCCCCACGGGGTCAGCTCATGCGGGAGAACGGCGGGGATCGCGCTCGGTGTTTCGGTCGCTTCTTCGGCAGCGGGCGCCGGAGTGGCCGGCGCAGGTGCTGCGGGGGGCTGCGCAGCCGGCTGTTGTTGCGCCGGTGCGGAGGGGGCCGTCTGCGCGAGCGCGACCGCTGGTGAAAACAGATGCCCTGCGAGCAAAGTTGCTGCGAGAAAAACGCCTAATGATCGCCGGAGCGCTGAGTGCCGCATGCGTCCAATCTTCTTTGCGAACGGAAGCCAGCCGATCACGAAAGCTGCGGCCGTGCCTATCGATCAGCGATATACACCCCGCACTGCGACGCAACAACCAAGAAAAGAACGCCTTGAATACATTATAGCTTTTCCAAAGAGTAGGAACGCTAAGTATTCGAAGCCACTGGCGCGCAGCGGGAAGTCATACATCAAGTATTCGTGCGCGTGCGTGTCGCCGCATCGCACCTATGACTCAGCGCGGCAACACCTATGCTTCGCTCGCGCGCGTTCTCACCATCAGCTTCGCCTGGCCCTGTTGAACCTGCTCGCCGTGCTGGTTGGTGATGTCGAGTTCGAGTTCGACGACGCCGCGATCGGCTTTTTTCGTCATGCGCTTATCGAGCACGCGGACGACGACCGACACCGTGTCGCCGCCGCGCACCGGCCGCACGAACTTCCATGTGATTTCGAGAAGTCCAAGCACGGTGCCGTTGAGCAGTCCGGATGCAAGGCCGAAGGCCATGCCGACCAGCATCGGCCCATGCGTGATCCGCCCGCCGAAATCGGACTCGGCGGCGAAGATCTCGTCCATATGCAGCGGATTGAAATCGCCGGTAAGGCCAGCGAATTGGCTGATGTCGGCTTCGATGACGGTGCGCCGCTGCGTGGCATGACGCGCGCCGGGTTCGAAGTCTTCGTAGTAGAGGCCCATCGGTGTCTCGTTCTCTCGCGATTGTCGCCGTTAGTGAAAGACGGTGCCGCCGTTGATGTCAAAGATCGCGCCGGTCGCGTAGCTGGCGCTCGGGCTGCAGAGATACGCGATGCAGGACGCGATCTCCTCCGGTCCGGCCATGCGGCGCAGGGGAAATCCGCTCGGATCGTAGCCTTGGCCGGAGGTCATGCCGGTGTCGACCGGACCGGGCGCGACCGCATTGACGAGCACGTTGTGTTCGGCGGCCTTGCGCGACAGCCAACGCATGAACGAGTGGAGGCCGCCCTTGGTGAAGGCGTAATGCGGGCCGGAGCGCACGCCGCCCATGTGCCCGGCGATCGAGCCGCAGAGAACGACGCGGCCTTTCTTGCGCTCCATCATTCCGGGGAGAAACGCGCGCGTCAGATTGATCGGGCCTTTGATGTTGACGCGGAGCACGCGGTCGAGCGCCTCGTCCCAGCCGGGCGCCATCCAGTCGTCGAAGGGGCAGATCGCGGCAGTGTCGACCAGCGCGTCGATCGGGCCGATCTCGCGCGCGAGCTTCTCGACGGCGGCGCGATCGCTGGTGTCGAGCTGATATATCGCGGCGGCTTTGGCGTTCTTCGCCTTCGTCTGCTCGATGCCGACGACGTCGGCGAGGATCACTTCGGCGCCTTGTGCGGTGCAGATCGCGGCGGTCGCGCTGCCAATGCCGCCGGCCGCGCCCGTGATGAAGATCCGCATGCCGGATAGATCGAAGGTCTTTGTCGTCACTGTTTCCGTCCCTTCGTGCGCACTCTTTCGCGTCTTCGTTGGCTCTGTGCCGAGAGGCTATCGGCATCTGTCGCGGCGCTCTAGCCGAATTCTTGCGTGCAGCGCGAAAAGCCGGCGTGACGCGCCCGCATATCTCAATTCTTGAGGGGTTGATCGGAAACGCAATGTCGTGAAACATCACGGCGTTTCCATAAGACAAAATTTTTTGGGGGGAAGTGGTGAAGAAAGAGGATGTCCTCAAGCAATACACCACGCCAGTGAATGCTCCGGCGTTTGTGCCGGGGCCGCATCGTTTCACGTCGCGCGAATATCTCAACGTCACGTACCGCACCGACAAAGCCGCGCTCGAAAAGATCGTGCCGGAGCCGCTCGTCATCGACGATCCGCTGGTGCGCTTCGAAGTCATGAAGATGCCGGACACGACCGGCTACGGGGCGTATGTCGAGTGCGGCCAGGCCGCAGTCGTGCGCCACAACGACGAGAAGGGCGAGTTCATCGTCGGGATGTATCTCGACAATCTGCCGGCCATCGCAGCAGGACGCGAACTCAGCGCATTTCCGAAGAAGTACGGCAAAGCCGATCTCATCGTCGATTCCGATACGCTTGTCGGCTCGCTCGATTACGGCACGATCCGCGTCGCTACCGCGACGATGGGCTACAAGCACAAGCCGCTCGATCACGAAGAGGCGCTGAAGGAAATCACGGTGCCGACCTTCATGCTGAAGATCATGCCGGGCTACACGAAGCGGCCGCGCATCTGCGAGCTGGTGCGCACGCAGATCACGAACGTTACGATCCGCGGCGCATGGAAGGGACCGGCGCGCATCCAGCTGTTCGAGCATGTATTGGCGCCGCTCGCAGATTTACCGGTGCGCGAGATCGTCTCGGCCTCGCACATCCTCACCGATCTGACGCTGTCGCCCGCGACGGTGATCTACGATTATCTCACCGACCAAGCCGGATCGTGAGCCATGACGGATATTCTCAAGCGATACGACACGACCGCGATCATCGGCGCCGGCGTCATCGGCGCGTCTTGGGCGGCGCTGTTTTTGGCGCATGGTCTTGCGGTGGTCGTCAACGATCCGCGCGACGATGTCGAGACGATCACGCGCGACTACATCGCTGGCGCCGTTCCGACGCTGAAGGCGCTCGGTATTCCGACTGACAATCTGACCAAGCGCCTGAGCTTCGAGCGGGATCTCGATAAGGCTGTCGCCGGCGTCGATCTCGTGCAGGAGAACGGGCCGGAGCGCGTCGACTTCAAGCAGGACCTCTGGGCGCGCATCGAAAAATCCGTGCCGAAGCATGCGCTGCTGCTGTCGTCGAGTTCAGGCCGCCCGGCGACCGAACAGAGCGCGAAGATGGCGGACGCCTCGCGTATGTTGGTCGGGCATCCGTTCAATCCGCCGCATCTCATTCCGCTGGTCGAGGTCGTGCCGGGCGAAAAGACGAGCGAAGAGGCGACGCAAGATGCAGCCGCATTCTATACGGCGCTCGGCAAGGTTGCGCGCATCCTGCGCAAGGAGATGAATGGCTTCGTCGTCAATCGTCTGCAGCGCGCGATCTTCCGCGAGTGCTGCCATCTCGTGATCGAAGGCGTGGTGACGGCGGACGAGCTCGACGACATCGTGACGAATTCGGTCGGCTTGCGCTGGGCGGCGGACGGTCCCTTCAGGTCATTCCATCTCGGTGGCGGGCCGGGCGGCTTCGAGCATTTCTTCCGGCAGTTCGGCCCCGGCCTCAATGAGGCATGGAAAAATCTCGCGCCGGTCAATCTCGGCCCGACAGAACAGCAGACGATCATCGATCAGGCAAATGCATCCTTTGCCAAGACGCCGATGCCGGAGCTTGAAGCCGAGCGCGATGCGAAGCAAATCGCGATCCTGCGTGCGTTGAAATCCGTGAAAGCTTAGAGGCCGTCATGATTTTCAAAGGGCTCAAAGTCCTCGATTGCAGCAGCTACATCGCGGCGCCGGCTGCCGCGACGATCCTTTCGGATTTCGGCGCCGACGTCATCAAGGTCGAGCCGCCGGGCGGCGATACGTTCCGTTATCTCAGCAAGATGCCGGGGCATCCGAAGAGCGAGCAGAACTATCCGTGGATGATCGTCTCGCGCAACAAACGCAGCCTGGAAATCGATCTCGGCAAACCGGAAGCGCGATTGATCCTCGAGAAGCTGGTGAAGAATGCGGACGTCTTCATCACCAATTTTCCGAACGCGGTGCGCAACAAGCTTGGCCTAACGTACGACGCGCTCGCGGCGCTGAACGATAAGCTCATCTATGCGTCCTTCACCGGTTACGGCGACAACGGCGCCGAAGCCGCGAAGCCCGGTTTCGATGTGACCGCATATTGGGCGCGGTCGGGCCTGATGGATACGGTGCGCGCCTCCGCGCAGGATGTGCCGGTGAGACCCGCCAGCGGGATGGGCGACTATCCGTCTAGCTTCGCGCTCTTCTCCGGCATCGTGATGGCGCTCTATCAGCGGCAGACTACCGGAAAGGGCAGCGAGGTCAGCTCATCGCTGATCGCGAATGGCCTATGGGCCGGCAGCTATTTCGGACAAGCCGCGCTCTGCGGCGCCGAGTTTTTCGATCGCCCGGCGCGCACCGAAGCCTTCAACGCGCTGACGAATTACTACCAGTGCCGCGACGGCAAGTGGCTGATCCTCACCATTCTCAACGACGATAAGCAGTGGCCGGATTTCTGCCGCGCCCTCGAGGTCGACGCATTGATCGACGATGCGCGGTTTGCCACGCGAGCTGATCGTTTGAAGAATGCGCGCGATCTCACGCATATTCTCGACGAAGCCTTCGGCAAACAGGATCGCGCTTATTGGCGGCCCCGACTCAACGAGCGGCGCATCGTGTTCGATATCGTCTCGGTGCCGACCGACATTCCGAAAGATCAGCAGCTCAAGGACAACAACATCGTCATCAAGTTCGCCGACAGCGACACCTTGACGATCACCTCGCCGGTGGAGATACGCGGTGTCGAGAAGGTGACGCCGCGCATGCCGCCGAGCGTCGGTCAACACACGAACGAAATTTTGCGCGAAGCGGGATTCGATGACGCGGCCATCGCGTCGTTCCGTGCGGCCGGTGCGCTCGGCAAAGGAGAATAACAATGATGAAGATCGAAGAGCTGTTCTCGGTGCGCGGCAAGGTCGTGCTCGTCACCGGCGGCAGCCGTGGCCTCGGCGAGATGATGGCGCGGGCTTATGTCGAGAACGGCGCTAAGGTCTACATCTCGGCGCGCAACGCGGACGCATGCGAGCATTTGGCGAAGGAGCTCTCGCAGCACGGCGAGTGCATCGCGCTGCCGGCCGATCTCTCGACGATGGATGGTGTCGAGACGCTGGCGAAGGCGCTGGAGGGGCGCGAGAAGAAGCTCGATATCCTCGTCAACAACGCCGGTGCGAGCTGGGGCGCGACCTTCGCGGAGTTTCCCGAGAAGGGCTGGGACAAGGTGATGGACCTCAACGTGAAGTCCGTTTTCTTCCTCACGCAGCGTCTACTGTCGTTGTTGGAAGCGTCCGCCAAGCCGGACTCTTATGCGCGCGTCATCAACATCGGATCGATCGAGGGCATCCGCACGACGCATCTCGAAGCTTATTCGTATGCGGCGTCAAAGGCGGGCGTGAATCACCTGACACGGCTGATGGCGAAGTTCCTTGCGCCGAAATTCATCGCCGTGAATGCGATTGCTCCGGGGTACTTCCCGTCCAAGATGACGGCCGGGCTCGACGAGGAAGACGCAAAGGAAACCGTCGACGCGTCGCCGATGAAGCGGCAAGGCCGGCCGACCGACATGGCCGGCATTGCGCTGTATCTGTCGTCGAAGGCAAGCGACTTCGTCTGCGGCGCCGTCATTCCGGTCGACGGTGGTCTTGCGACGACGGCGTAGCCGTCATCGCATCAGCACTGCGGTGAACAAGCCGGCCGCGGCGAGCGATGCCGCAGTCCGCACGCTGTTCCACATGACCCAACGGTCGAGATAGTGCGCCCAGAATTCGGTCGCGGCCGCGCCGGATTGGACCGCCATCAGCGCATTGTTGAGCGGTACGTTGAACGCCATCGTGACGCCGAAGCAGCCGAGCACATACAGCGCGGCGGCAGCGAGAACCATCAGCGATGTCGTGCCTTGCCAATTGATCAGCATGACAAGTGCGATAACGGCACTGAGAATCGCCGTGCCCGTGAACAGCCCGAGGAACAGCGGGTTGAGCACTGTGACGTTGATCGACTGCATCGCCGCGATGCCTTGCTCGGGCGGGATGCGTTCAAGTCCTGCCATCACGAAATTCGAGAAGGCGAAGAAGATGCCGGCGACGAGCCCGCAACCGAGCGCCGCCGTGAAAGTGAGAACGGCCGTCATGCGGTCGCTCCATTCGTCGCCAGCGCGGGTTGCCGATCCCAGGTGCCGCGCTTCGCTTCGGCTTTGACGAAGTCCGAGAAATCGCGGGCCGGGCGGCCAAGCGCTTCGAACACGCCGTCGCGGGTTTCGCGATTGCGTCCGTCGAACAGCGAGAAGAGGTAGAGCAGGAGCGAGGTGTATTCGTCCGGGATCTTCGCGTCCGCCGCGAGCGCGCGGAACGCGTCGGGCGAGATCGTCTCGTAAGTGATGTCGCGACCGGTCGCTTTCGCGATCTCGGCAATCGCCTTCGCATAGGGGATCGCGCGCGGGCCGGTGAGTTCGTAGAGCTTGCTGGAGTGGCCGGGCTGCGTCAGCGCCGCAACTGCGACCTCTGCGATGTCGTCCGCATCGATGAACGGCTCCGGGATCGCCGGCACCGGCAGTGCGAGTTTCCCGGCCACGACCCAATCGCGAAACGCCTCGGTGAAATTCTGGTTGAACCAGCTCGCGCGAAGGATCGTCCAGTCGGCGCCGGACTGCAGCAGCGCGCGTTCGCCGTCCTCCGCTTCCGGTTCGCCGCGGCCGGAGAGGAGAACGATGCGCTTCACGCCCGCCGCCATCGAGGTGCGGAAGAAGTCGTCGATGATCTCCAACGCCCCCGGCACTGCGAGGTCCGGTTGGAACGCGACATAGACGGCGCCGCAGCCGTCGAGCGCCGGTCCCCAGGTCGATTTGTCGTTCCAGTCGAAGCTCGGCGTTTCGCGCCGAGACCCGACGCGCACTGAATATCCCCGATCCCACAACAGTTTGGCGATGCGCGAGCCGGTTTTGCCGGTCCCGCCCGTGATGAGGAATGGCATTGTCATTTCCATGCTCCGTGTTAATGTGAGGAATGCTCACGTTGATAAACGTGATAAGTCCTCACATTTTGAAAGTCAAGCATGTCGGTCAGGAAAATTGCGGAAATGCGCGAGGCGTCGAGCGCGCGGCGCTCGCCCGCGCAGGCGCGCAGCCGTGAGCGGATGGAGCGCATCCTTAGCGTCGCAACCGACCTGATCGCGCGTTCGGGCAGCGACGCGTTGAAGATGAGCGACGTCGCGGCCGGCGCCGAGATTTCGATCGGCTCGCTCTACCAATACTTTCCGGACAAGGCGGCAATCATCCGCATGCTGGCCGAGCGCAACGTCGCAACGAGCCGTCAGTGCATCGCGGAGGCGCTGGAAAAAGTGCGCGATGTCGAAGAGCTGAAGCGCGCCTTCGCCAGTCTGGTCGATCAGTATTACGGGATGTTTCTGGCGTCTCCCGTGATGCGCGACATCATCTTCGGCATGCAGGCCGACAAAGACCTGATGACGATCGAGTTGGCGGAGAGCCGGGCGAGCGGCGCGTTGCTCACCGAGGTCATGACGCGCGTTCACGCGAAGCTCGATGCATCGAAGGTGGCGGCTTCGTCGTTCCTGATTTGGCAACTCGGCGAACACGTGATGCGGCTTGCCGTGTCGGTCGATCGTGCCGAAGGAGACAAGCTCGTCGAAGCGTATAAGCGCATGATGCTGCGCGAGATCGCGCAGCCGGGCGGCTAGGGGCCGGCGCAGCACATCGTCACGGCATGCTTCGCGGCGTCGCCGGGAGCGAGCAGGCGCATCGAGGGCTTCTCGCGAATGTCGCCGGAAAATCCTTCCGGGTCGCCGTGTCCGGTCCACGCCTCGATGCAGATGAAAGGCGCGCCGGGTCGGCTCCACAAGGCGAGATGCGGGAACTCCTCGGTGGCGAGTTCGATCGCGGTGCCGTCCGGTGCGATGAACCGCACGGCTTTGCTCCGACCATCGAGAAAGCAAATTGCTTCGTTGGCGAACAGCGCGTCGTTCAGCGCAAGCCGGCGGCCTGTGAACGGTATCGTACGATGGTCCGCAGCGAAGAGGCCGCCATCGGTTATGCGCGGCACGCTCGCGCGCTCCTCTTCGGCGAATTCGATCACATAGTCGTCGCGCTGTCCGCCCGCGAAGGGCCACGCAAACCCGGGATGCAGGCCGAGCGCGTAGGGCAGGTCGCGGTCGCCGGCGTTCGTAACGACGAAGTCCACGCGCAGCGATGCGGCTTCCAGCGTGTAAGTGACTTCAAGGCGGAAACTAAATGGGAAGCGCGCGCGTAGTTGTGGCGTATCCCGCAGCGCCAAGGTGACGCTATCTTCCGCCCGCCCGACGACCTCGAACGTTTCGCCCGCCGCGAAGCCGTGCACGCCCATCGCGTAAGCTTGGCCATCGACGTGGATCATGCCATCGCGGGCCCAGCCGACAATCGGAAACAGGATGGGGCTGACGCGATCCCAGAAGCGCGCGTCGCGGTGCCACAGGAGATCGCGGCCTGCGACAGTCCATCGCACGGGCTCGGCGCCGTGTTCGTGAATTGTCGCGGTGGCGGAACCGAAGGTAAGGAGAATGCTCAGTGGGTCGTTTCAAATCTGCTCGTTGGGCAAATCTGCTCCCTGGGAACGTCAACCATGCGAGGCACGCATTGCGGCGCACGATGAGCGCCGCCACATATTGTCTCGCCGGGATTTCTTACGTTAAGATTCTCGCCGGTTGAAGTGCCGCGTTTTCGCGACGTGCCGCCCCGACCATTCCGGCGCGTCACGTCCGCAGTTTGGAGACGAAGAAGCGCTATGTCGATTGTGACCTCACCGCCGCCGACCTCGGCTCTTGAACGCCTGCGCCCAAGCGCGTGGTTGCGCGCCGTGCTGCTGCGCCATCTCGGGCGGGTCGATCAGGGCCGCTTGACGATAGAGACGCCGAGCGGTGAACGCATCCATGTTTTTGGGCGCGAAGATGGGCCGGAGGCGACTGTCGTCATCAAGCGTTGGCGCGGTATCTGGCGTTTGTTCCGCGGCGGCGATGTCGGTTTCGCCGAAGCCTATATGGATGGCGATGTGGCGAGCCCGGATCTCACCGCACTGCTTATGTGGGCGACCAAAAACGAGGCAGCTCTTGCTTCCGCGATGGAAGGCTCGCGGCTGGCGAAATGGACCGGCCGTGCGCTGCATGTCCTCAACGAGAATACGCGGCGCGGCTCGCGGCGGAACATCGCGGCGCATTACGATCTCGGCAACAAATTCTACGAAGGCTGGCTCGATCCGAGCATGACCTATTCGTCAGCCATGTATCAGTCGCCGACACAAAGTCTCGAAGACGCGCAGGCGAACAAGATCGCGCATGCGATCGAGCTTCTGGAGGTCCAGCCACACGACAAAGTGCTGGAGATCGGCATCGGCTGGGGCGCGATGGCGCGCGCGCTGCTCGCCAAAGACGCGACGCTCACCGGCGTCACGCTCTCGACCGAGCAACTTGCTCTCGCGAGCGACCGCGTGCGCGCCGAAGGCGACAAGGCCCAGCTGCGCCTGCAGGATTATCGCGACGTTGACGGCTTGTTCGACAAGATCGTTTCGATCGAGATGATCGAGGCGGTCGGCGAGAATTATTGGCCGACATTCTTCCGCACCGTGCGCGAGCGCCTCAAGCCGCACGGCATCGCGGTGTTGCAGGCGATCACGATCGAGGTCTCGCGCTTTGCGGCCTACCGGCAGCGGCCGGACTTCATACAGCGCTACATTTTCCCGGGTGGCATGCTGCTCACCGTCGATGCGATCCGACGCGAGGCCGAACGCGCCGGTCTGGCGCTGGTGAAAGCCGATATGTTCGGCGAAAGCTACGCGCGGACGCTCGCCGAATGGCAACAGCGCTTTCAGCGCGCATGGCCGTCGATCCAGGCGCTCGGCTTCGACCTGCGCTTCAAGCGCATGTGGGAATACTATTTGGCCTATTGCGAGACGGGCTTCCGCCTCGGCACGCTCGATGTCGGGCAATACAAACTGGTGGCACGCTGATGCGCGCAAGTGTGAAAGGCTCCGTCGTAGCCGATAGTAACGACGTCATAGCGTGCGCGGGCTATCAATATTTCCCGACGCGCGACGTGCGCACCGAGTGGCTGGAGAAAACGGCGAGAACGCCGGACGATCTCAAGTGTCCACACGGTGTGCAGTTCTATGATGTCATCATCGACGGCGATCGATATGCGCGCGCGGCGTGGCAGTACGAGGCGCCGCTTCCCGCGATGCAGGCGACGGCCGAACGGTTCGGCTTCTGGCGCGACGTTGAGGTGAAGCCGTAGAATTCGTAGCCCGGATGAGCGGCGGCGAAGCCGCGCGACATCCGGGAACTGAATTAGCCGCGAGTCTGTTCCCGGATTTTGCGTACGGCGCTAGCGCGCCGCCGCTTCATCCGGGCTACGAAGTGCAAGTCGAGTCAACTTTACATTCCGGCAACAAAACCGACGCAATTGCGGCATCCCGCATGCGCGATACATTGCGCTGCAGCATGCACGGCGCTATGAGAGCGCAGTTGCTTTAGCAATTTGCATGGCTGCTCCAGGAGGCTTTCCGATGCGGGCGGGGATTAGTTGTTTGGCGCTTCTGCTTTTGGCCGGATGCGGCCAAGAAGCCGCGCCGCCTGAGCGCCAGCCGCTCAGGGTCGGCGTCGAGACCGCGCGCGCGACCGACTATGCGCCCGCCGTCGTTCTTACCGGCGAGGTGAGAGCGCGCATCCAGAGCGATCTCTCGTTCCGAGTCAGTGGCCGCGTGATCCAGCGCAACGTCGATGTCGGCGCGCATGTAACGCCCGATCAGGTGCTCGCCGAGGTCGATCCGCAAGAGCAGCAAGCCAACGTTACGGCCGCCGAGGCGACCGTGCAGGCGGCCGAAGCGCAGTTACGTCAGGCATCGTCCGCGTTCGATCGGCAGAAGCAGCTGATGGATCGCGGCTTCACGACACGCCGCGAATACGATCAGGCCGAAGCATCGTTCCGCACCGCCGAGGGCACGCTGCAATCCGCGCAGGCTCAGCTCGGCACCGCGCGCGATCAGCTCGGTCATACCATCTTGCGCGCCGGTGTCTCGGGAACGATCACGGCACGCAACGTCGAGGTCGGGCAGGTCGTGCAGGCGGCGCAGACGATGTTCAGCATCGCGCAGGACGGCCCGCGCGACGCGGTGTTCAACGTTTACGAGTCGGTGTTCGTGCAGCAGCCGGCCGACGACGGCACGATCGAACTCGCGCTGATATCCGACCCCGCCGTGACGGCGAAGGGCAAGGTGCGCGAGGTCTCGCCGACGATCGATCCGCAGACGGGCACGGTGCGCGTCAAGGTCAACATCATCGATCCGCCGCCCGCGATGGCGCTCGGCGCGCCCGTTGTCGGCTCCGGCAAATTCCGCGCGCGGTCGCTGGTGATCATTCCGGCCGCGGCGCTGACGCTCGATAGCGGCTTCCCCGCCGTTTGGGTTGTCGATCCGACGAAGAAGACCGTGTCGCTGCGCAAAATCGTCATCGATAGCTATCACACGGGTGAGGTCGTGCTGCGCGATGGCGTGAAGCCCGGCGAAGTGCTCGTGACCAGCGGGGCGCAACTTCTATGGCCGAACAAGGTCGTCGCCTTCGCACAGGGAGGCGCTAAATGAAATCGCGCTTCGCTTTGCTGCTCGTTCCGCTCGCGCTCGTTGCCTGCAAGAAGGAAGAGCCGCCGCATGTCGTGCGTCCGGTGCTCTCGATGCTGGTCGAGCCGCATGTGCCGCGCACATTCGGTTTCGCCGGTGTCGTCGAGCCACGTTATCGCTCGACACTCGGCTTCCGCGTTCTCGGACGCATCGTTGCGCGCGACGTCAATGTCGGCGATCCGGTGACGCGCGGGCAGCGGCTCGCCGCGATCGATCCGGTCGCGCTGGAGCTTGCGGTGCGGTCCGCGCAGGCCGATCTTGCAAATTCGCTGGCGCAACTTGCTAATGCGACCGCAACAGAGTCGCGCCAGCGGACGTTGCTCGAGCAAAACACGACAACGCAGGCGCAATTCGAACTCGCCCAGCAGTCGCGCGAGTCGGCGGAAGCTTCGGTGTCGCGCGCCCGCGCCAATCTCGCGAAAGCGCAGGAGCAATTCGGCTACGCGCAGCTGACGTCCGATTTCGACGGCGTCGTGACCTCGGTCGATGCCGAGGTTGGGCAAGTCGTGTCGCCCGGCCAGACGGTGCTGTCGGTCGCGCGACCGGATGTGCGTGAGGCCGTCGTCGACGTGCCGGAAGGCATCGCGGGTGGGCTCGAAGCGGGCACGCGCTTCGATGTGCATCTGCAGATCAGCCCGGACGTTCATGTCGCGGGTGTTGTGCGCGAAGTCGCGCCGCAGGCCGATCCGACAACGCGGACGCGGCGCGTACGCATCACGCTGGAGAACCCGCCGTCGAGTTTCCGGCTCGGCACCACGATCACGGCGAACGTAACGAGCAAGCCATCGCCCGAGATCGAACTGCCTGCATCCGCAGTGCTCGATCAGAACGGCGCGACGAAAGTGTGGGTCGTCGACGAGAGCGCCAAGACGGTGTCGCTGCGCGATGTACGTATCGGCCGGCGCGACAATGGTTGGGTCAGGATCGCGGAGGGCGTAACGCCCGGTATGCGCGTCGTGACGGCAGGCGTGAATAGCCTGCAGCCCGGCCAAGCGGTGAAGATTGTCGAAGGAGCGGCGCGGTGAGCAATTTCAACCTCTCCGACTGGGCGCTCCGTCATCAGTCGATGATCTTCTACTTCATGATCGTTTCGGCGATTGCCGGCGTCATGTCGTATGTCAGCCTCGGCCGTGAGGAAGATCCGGCCTTCACGATCAAGACGATGTTGATCCAAGCGAGCTGGCCGGGCGCGACCGCGCAAGAAACCATCATGCAGATCACGGATCGCATCGAGAAGAAGCTCGAAGAGTTGGAGCAGCTCGATTTCACGCGCAGCGTGACGGTACCGGGGCAGACGACGATCTTCGTCAATCTGCGCGACAACACGCCGGCGCGCGACGTGCAGCCGACGTGGAACCGCATCCGCAATATGATTGGTGATATCCGCGCGCAGTTCCCGCAAGGTACGCAAGGACCGTTCTTCAACGACCGGTTCGGCGATGTTTACGGCAACGTTTATGCCTTCACGTCTGATGGCCTGACGCAGCGGCAACTGCGCGACTATGTCGAGAATGTCCGCGCCAAAGTGCTGACCGTGCCGAATGTCGGCCGCGTCGATCTCGTCGGTGCACAGGACGAAGTCATCTATCTCGAATTCTCGACGCGGCAACTCGCGGCGCTCGGCATCGATCGCAACGCAGTGATTCAAACGCTCCAGCAGCAGAATGCCGTTTCGCCGTCCGGTGTCATCCAGAGCGGGCCGGAGCGTGTCGCGGTGCGCGTCGGCGGGCAGTTCAGCTCCGAGGAAAGCCTCAAGGCGATCAACATCCGCGCCAACGATCGCTTCTTCCGGCTCAGCGATGTCGCGACGGTGACGCGCGGCTACCAGGACCCGGCGACGAATCTCTTCCGCTTCCGTGGTGAGCCCGCCATCGGCCTCGCCATCGGCATGAAGCCCGGCGCGAACCTCCTGCAGTTCGGCGAGGCGCTGAAGCACAAAATGCGCGAGATCATCGGCGATCTGCCGATCGGTGTCGGCGTGCATCTCGTGTCGGATCAGCCGGTCGTCGTCGAGGAAGCGGTCGGCGGCTTCACGCGCGCGCTGTTCGAAGCCGTCGCGATCGTGCTCGTCGTCAGTTTCATCAGCCTTGGCTTGCGCGCCGGACTGGTCGTCGCGTTGTCGATTCCGCTGGTGCTCGCGATCACGTTCCTGATCATGGCGTATCTCGGCATCTCACTGCAGCGCATCTCACTCGGTGCGCTGATTATCTCGCTCGGCCTCTTGGTCGACGATGCGATGATCGCGGTGGAGATGATGGTCGCGCGGCTGGAGGCCGGCGATAACTTACGAAAAGCCGCGACCGCCGTTTACACATCGACCGCGTTCCCGATGCTGACCGGCACGCTGGTCACGGTCGCGGGCTTCATTCCGATCGGCCTCAACTCGAGCGCTGCCGGTGAGTACACTTTCACGCTGTTCGTCGTGATTGCGGTGTCGTTGCTGCTGTCGTGGATTGTCGCGGTGATCTTCACGCCGCTGCTCGGCGTCCACATCCTCCCGAAGACGATGCATAAGCACGATGCGAAG
Organism: Variibacter gotjawalensis; assembly: GCF_002355335.1. Lineage (GTDB taxonomy): Bacteria > Pseudomonadota > Alphaproteobacteria > Rhizobiales > Xanthobacteraceae > Variibacter > Variibacter gotjawalensis. Next base: position 4,029,569 of record NZ_AP014946.1, on the reverse strand, counting down.
CCGAGCCGTTTCGCGACGATGTTCCGGCGTACTCTGCTGCTGGCGATGCGTGCGCGATGGATCACGATCGCGATCACCGTCGCGATGTTCGCGCTGTCGGTGTTCGGGATGCGCTACGTGCAGCAGCAATTCTTCCCATCGTCGGATCGGCCCGAATTGACGGTCGATTTCACGCTGCCGGCCAATGCGTCGATTGCCGAGACGAAAGCGCAGATGGACCGCTTCGAGAGACATCTCGCGGGCGATGCCGACATCAATCGCTGGTCGTCTTATGTCGGGCAGAGCGCCGTACGCTTCGTGCTGTCGTTCGACGTGCAGCCCGCCAACGTCTTCTATGGGCAGGTCGTGATCGTCACGAAAGACCTCGCGGCGCGCCAGCGTGTTCAATTGCGGCTCAATAAGGTGCTGCAGGACGAGTTCGTCGGCGTCGACACGCTGGTCAATCCGCTGGCGCTTGGTCCGCCGTCCGGCCGTCCGATTCAGTATCGCTTGAGCGGGCCGGACCTGCAGGCGCTTCGCTTCCAGGCGCACAAGCTGGCGCAAGTCGTGAGCGAGAATGGGCGTATCGGCAGCGTCGTCTTCGATTGGAACGAGCCCGCGCGTGTGCTGAAGGTTGATGTTCTTCAAGATAAAGCGCGGCAACTTGGCGTATCGTCGGAAGATATTTCGCAGACTCTCAACGGTGTCGTCGGCGGCGCTGCCGTCACGCAGGTGCGCGACAACATTTATCTCATCAACGTTGTCGGCCGTGCCCGCGGCGAAGAACGCGGCTCGATCGAGACCTTCCAGAATCTTCAGTTGCCGGCGCGCAGCGGGCAGTCGGTCCCGCTCGCGGCGGTCGCGAATTTCCGTTACGAACTCGAGCAGCCGTTGATCTGGCGGCGCAGCCGCGTGCCGACGATCATCGTCAAAGGCACGATCACGGACGCGACGCAGCCGGATACGCTGGTCAAGCAGCTCGAGCCGAGCATCAAGAAATTTACCGAGGAACTGCCGGTCGGCTTCAGCATCGTAGCGGGTGGCCCGGTCGAAGACAGCGGGAAGGCGCAGGGGCCGATCGCGGCGGTCGTGCCGCTGATGCTGCTGATCATGGCGACGATCCTGATGATCCAGCTGCAGAGCTTCAGCCGATTGTTCCTCGTCGTCGCGGTCGCGCCGCTGGCGCTGATCGGCGTCGTCGCCGCGTTGTTACCGAGCGGCGCGCCACTCGGCTTCGTCGCGATCCTCGGCGTGCTGGCGCTGATCGGCATTCTCATCAGAAACTCGGTGATCCTGATCGTGCAGATCGAGGATCATCGCAAAGAGGGTTGGAACGCTTGGGACGCGGTGGTTGACGCGACCGAGCATCGCATGCGGCCGATTCTGCTCACGGCGGCAGCGGCATCGCTGGCGCTGATCCCGATTGCGCGCGAAGTGTTCTGGGGCCCGATGGCTTACGCCATGATGGGCGGCATCATCGTCGGTACGGTGCTCACGCTGCTGTTCCTGCCGGCGCTTTACGTCGCGTGGTTCCGTATCCACGAGCCGGCCGAGGGCGAGCGCGAACCGCCGCCGGCCCACGCCGAACCGGCGACGGTGCACTAATCTCGCCGCGTACGATTACGCGGCAAGTCCCTTGGTGAGTTCGAGCGCTTGACGCTCGAACAATGCGCGGTAGATGCCGCCGTCAAGACGCACGAGGCTGGCGTGGTCGCCTTCCTCGGCGATCGTGCCGCGGTCGAAGACCAAGATGCGATCCATCGCGCGGACCGTCGAGAGACGATGCGCGATAACGATTGTCGTGCGGTTCGCCATCAGCCGCTCCATCGCCTCCTGCACCAACGCCTCGGATTCCGAGTCGAGGCTGGAAGTTGCCTCGTCCAGGATGAGGATCGGCGCGTCGGCGAGGAACGCTCGCGCCAGCGCGACACGCTGACGTTCGCCGCCCGACAGCTTCACGCCGCGTTCGCCGACCAGCGTCGAATAGCCGGAGGGCAGCCGCGTGATGAAGTCGTGCGCGTTGGCGAGGCGCGCCGCGCGCTCGATATCGGACTGGCTCGCGCCAGGCCGGCCGTAAGCGATGTTCTCCGCCAGCGAGCGGTGGAACAGGAGCGGCTCCTGCTGAACGATCGCAATTTGGCCGCGCAGGCTCGCCTGCGTCGCCGCCGCGATCTCCTGGCCGTCGATCGCGATGCGCCCCGCGTTGACGTCGTAAAGCCGTTGGATGAGCTTGACGAACGTCGTCTTCCCGGAGCCGGAACGTCCGACGAGGCCGACCTTCTCGCCGGCGCGCAGCGTCACCGAGAAGTCGCGATAGAGCGGCTCCGCGTGACCGCCGTAGTGGAAGGTCACGTTCTCGAAGGCGACTTCGCCGCGCGTCACCTTGATCGGCTTCGCATCGCTGCGATCCGCAACGCCGAGCGTGGCCGCAGACAACGCCACAAGCTCCTCCATGTCGTTCACGGAGCGCTGGAGATTGTGCACGTGCATGCCGACATCGCGCAGATAGCCCTGCACGACCGTGTAGGACGTAAGAACGAAAGCGACGTCACCGGCGCTCGCCTGACCACGCATCCACATCACGAGCACGCCGCCGAGGATGGCCGCACGCAACACCAGCAACACGGCGTTCTGCGCCGTGCCCGCGTTGGTGCCGCGCAGCCATGTGCGCCGCGTGCGGGTCCGCCACTTTGAGAGGACGTGCGAAAGCCGCGCATCCTCTCGTGCCTCCGCGCCGAACGATTTCACCACCGCGTTGCACGAGACAGCGTCAGCCAATGCGCCGCCGACGCGGGTGTCCCACGAGTTCGCGAGCCGTGCCGACGGCGAGACGTACTTCAACGACACCACGACCGTCATGCCGACATAGACGACGGCGCCCGCAAAGACGATCGCGCCGAGGATCGGCCAATTCCAGCCGAGCAGGATCGTCGTGCCGACGAGCACCACGATCGACGGCAGCAATGCGATCAGCAGCGTGTCGGTCAGCAGGTCGAGTGCCCACATGCCGCGCGTGACTTTGCGCACGGTCGAGCCCGCGAAGTTGTTCGCGTGCCAGTCCGTCGAGAAGCGTTGCACGCGGGCAAAGCCTTCTTGCGCGACCTCCGTCATCGTCTTCAGCGTCACCTGCGTGACGCCGACGAAGGTGAGGTGGCGGAAGACAAGTGCGCCAACGCCGAGCGCCAGCATTGCGCCGAGCGCCCATAGCGCAGCGCGCGTCGCGGCGTCACGGTCCGTGAGGCCGAGCGCGACCGCGTCGACGAGTTTACCCGCGAAGAGCGGGACAAAAACGTCGGCCATCGTTTGGATGACGACGAGCGCCGCGACGAGGGAGACCGCGCCGCGTTGCCGCGCCCAATGCGCGAACGTGAAGGAGAGCGCCGCCCGAAAAGGGTCGGGTCGCCGAAAGGTTTGTTTCGACATAATGTTCACCGGCGCCGTGAGGCCGCCGACTCCTGGCAACGCGCACGCAGATGCGTCACGCGCCGCTTCGAATGATTATCGGTAGGGTGAAAAGTCCAGCTGACCGCTTATGAGGCGGGCCGCGGATTCGCGCGAACTAACGTCGCGACATCCCGGAAGGGAAGATCGTGCAGATCATATTCAATGCAGTCCTCCCGCGCTGGAGTTGAAGGTCGCGCGCTTTTGCCGAACGACCTTGGCGGAAAAATGGCACGGTGGTTAGATTGGTGATGCGTTGCGGTCTTTCCCTCTCCCGCTTGCGGGAGAGGGTGGCGAGCTTTGTTCGCGAAGCGAACCGCGAGCCGGGTGAGGGAATGCTTAACGGGCAGAAACGGGATTCGGCACGATCGCTACGCCGCGATAGCACGGAGGCGGAACGCCGCTTGTGGTGGATGCTGCGGGATCGCCGGTTCGCCGGGATCAAGTTTCGGCGGCAAGTTCCAATTGGGCCATTCGTTGCAGATTTTGCGTGTATCTGTCGAAAGCTCATCATCGAAGTTGACGGCGGGCACCACGCCAACAGTGCTTCCGACGCGCGGCGCGATACTTACCTGCGGGCGGAAGGCTGGCACATTATCCGATTTTGGAACAATGACGTTTTGTCAAATCGAGAGGGCGTTTGGCTAACGCTCGAGCAAGCGATTTGCCCTCACCCCAACCCTCTCCCGCAAGCGGGAGAGGGAGTCTAAGCGCTGCGGCTTGCCGCTTTTTTCCCTCTCCCGTTCACGGGAGAGGGTGGCGAGCGTTGTTCGCGAAGCGAACCGCGAGACGGGTGAGGGGAGCTAAAAACAATAAGCCGCGATGACATCGAGGAGATATTTCGGGCCCTCGATGCCCCACACCGCGAACAAGCCACCGAGCACGGCGGCGCCGGCAAAAGCCGCACCCCAGACAAGCCAGCGCGGCGACGTGTTCGTCGCTTGCGCCGGCGTATCGTGGGGTCGGTCGCTCATGCGGCTGCGGTCGCGGCGGCGCGGAGGCGTGGCACCGGCTCTTCGCGAATGAACCAATGGATGGCCGCGGCGAACAGGCCGAGGCCGACCGAGATCCACCACATCGCATCGTAGTTGCCTTGGATGTCGTAGAGGCGTCCCGCGCCCCAGCCGCCCAAGAAGCTGCCGATCTGGTGGCTGAAGAACACGATGCCCCACAGCATCGCCATATGGGTCTGGCCGAACATATAGCCGACGAGCCCGCTGGTGAGCGGCACGGTGCCCAGCCAAAGGAAGCCGAGCGTCGCCGAGAAGATCAGCACCGACATCCACGAGAGCGGCAGGACGAGAAAGATGATGAAGCCGACCGCGCGCAGGAAGTAGAGCAGGGCGAGCAAGTCCTTCTTCGAATGCTTGGCGCCGAGCGCACCCCAGATCAACGCGCCGGCGAGATTGAAGAGACCGACGAGACCGATAGCCCAGCCGCCGAGTTCGAGCGGCGTGATCGGGCGGCCGAAGAACGACATGCCGATTGCGTTGTCGGCGATATAAGCCGGCAGATGCAGGCCGATGAAGGCGACGTGGAAGCCGCAGACGAAGAAGCCGATGATCAGCAGGATATAGCCGCGCGTGCCGTAGGCCTCGGTCAGAGCTTCCTTCGTTCCCTGTGGGATCGGCGCGCCGACGGCGGGCGCGGCGCGGTTCGGCTCGCGAATGCCGATCGCGAGCGGGATCATGATGATCGAGAGAAACGTCAGGACCCACATCGTGAAGTGCCAGTCGCCGAATTTGGCTTGCAGCACGGAGGCGAGCGGCACGATGGCGAATTGGCCGAACGAGCCGCCCGCCGTCGTGATGCCGAGCGCGAGCGAGCGCTTCTCCGGCGGCGTCTGTCGCGAGACGGCGCCGAAGATCGGGCCCATACCGGCGGCCGCAAGGCCGAAGCCCGCGATGAGGTTGCCGAGGATCAACAGCGTGCTGCCGCTGGCGAACGCGATCGTCGCCATGCCGGCGACGTAGACCAAGCCGCCGACCGCGACTGTTTTCGCGGAGCCGAAGCGGTCCGCCATGTTGCCGGCGAACGGCGCGAGTGCACCCATCAACAACATCGCGAGCGCGTTACCGAACGACCAGACTTCGCGGCCGACGCCGAGGCTTTCAGAAATCGGCTTCTGGAAAATGCCGAAGCTTTGTCGCGCGCCCATGCCGATGGTGAGGATGGCGGCACCGCAGAGCACCGGGACCCAGAAGCTTCGTTGTTTGGTCATGCGCGTCATCGCCCCAGCATTGAATGTTCAGCCTACGCCAAAAGCGGCCACGCGGGCACTGCCCGCGAGCCGACTAACTTGCATTATGATAGTTAATGCTTTCGCGATGTCAACGGTGCGGATCGCTCCTCACCTGTGCTAGCGATCGAGACGAGACCGCACGCGCGGCAAGCGCAGAAGGTGGTCCGAAGGAGGAAGCATGCTTCGTGGATTGATTGCTGCGCTCGCCCTCGTCACGTCGTTCGCCGCGCAGGCGCAGACGTATCCCGATCGCCCCGTGAAAATCATCGTGCCGTATCCGGCAGGCGGAACAACCGACATTCTGGCGCGTGTCATCGCGGACAAGCTCAGCAAAAAGCTCGGGCAGAATTTCGTTGTTGAGAATCGCAGCGGCGCGAGCGGCTCGATCGGAACGCAAGCCGTGCATCAATCGCCGCCGGATGGGTACACGCTGCTGATGGGCACCGTGAACACGCACGGCATCAATTCGAGCGTGTTCAAGCAACTGGCTTACGATCCGCAAAAGGACTTCATGCCGATCACGATGGTCGGCGCGACGCCAAACGTGCTTATGGTGCATGCATCGCTTGGGGTGAATTCGGTCGCCGATTTGATCAAGCTCGCGAAGGCGCAGCCCGGCAAAGTCGATTTCGGTTCAACGTCGGTCGGTGCGTCCACGCATATGTCCGGCGAGCTTCTCAAAGCGCTCACCGACATCAACATCAATCACGTGCCGTATCGCGGCGCCGGGCCGATGCTGAACGACCTCATTGCGGGCCACATCAAAGTCGGCGTCGACAATCTGCCGTCGTCGATCGGGCATATCCGCGCCGGCACCGTGAAAGCGCTCGCGGTGACGACAACGCAGCGCTTCCCAAGCCTCACGGATGTGCCGACGATGGTCGAGGCCGGCGTGCCGGGGTATGAGGTCTCCGCATGGTTCGGTCTCTTCGCGCCGGCGAAGACGCCGCAGGCGATCGTCGATAGGCTGCATCAGAACGTTGTCGCATCGCTCGGCGAAGACGACGTGAAGACGCGTCTGCTCGAGCTCGGGGCGGTACCGTCGCCGATGTCGCAGCAAGCGTTCGGCGATGTGGTGAAGCGTGAAGTCGAGAAGTGGCCGCCGGTCGTACAGAAAACTGGCGTGAAGGTGGAGTGAGCGTGGAGTGAGTCATCCGTCATCCTAAGGAGCGTTGCGAAGCACCGCGTCTCGAAGGATGGCGGCCTCAACGTTGTGACTGCGGAATGGGCCGTCGTCCTTCGAGACGCCTGCGGTCCGGCGAAGCCGGACCGACAGGCTCCTCAGGATGACGGAGAGAAGCTGAGACTGAAAGGCAAGAATAATGGCATTACGTATCGGATCGGGGTCGGCCTGGTGGGGTGATCGGCTGGAGCCCGCCAAACTCAACGCCGAGCAGGGCGATCTCGATTATCTCTGCTTCGAGACGATGGCGGAGGCGACGATCTCGGCCGCGCAGGTGCGCAAGCGGCGCGACCCGTCGTTTCCGGGCTACGATACGTATCTCGACGACCGCATGAGCCGCGTGCTGCCGGGCTGCCTCAAGCGCGGCACGAAGATCGTCTCCAACCAGGGCTGGATCAATCCGGAAGGCGCGTCCGAGCGCGTCGTGCATTGGCTGCGCGAACTCGGCGCGCCGAAAGGCATCAAGGTCGCGGCCGTTAACGGATCGCTGATCACCGATACGGTGCTCGATCACGCCGATACGCTGATGGAAGACGGGCGGCCGGCTTCCGCGCTCAAAGGTTCGATCGTTTCTGCCGAAGCCTATATGGGTGCCGAGCCGATCGTGCAGGCGCTGAAGGACGGCGCGCAGATCGTGATAACGGGCCGCGTTGCCGATCCGTCGATCTTCATGGCGCCGATGATGCACGAATACGGCTGGGATGCGCTCGATCACGCGCGCGTCGGTCACGGCAACGGCATCGGCCATCTGCTCGAATGCGGTGCGCAAGTGACCGGCGGTTACTTCTGCGATCCGGGATTCAAGGATGTGCCGGACCCGTGGGATCTCGCGTTTCCGATTGCCGAAGTCGAAAGCGACGGTTCGGCCGTGATTTCGAAAGTGAAGAATACGGGTGGCGCGATCAACATCCGCACCGTGAAGGAGCAGCTTTTCTACGAGGTGCACGATCCGGCGAACTACATCACGCCGGACGTCGTCGTCGATTTCACCACCACGGACCTTGAGGAAATCGGCCATGACCGCGTGCGCGTCACCAACATCTCGGGCAAGCCGCGCACGCCGACGCTGAAGGTCTCGATCGCGTGCCACGAAGGCTTTATCGGCGAAGATATGTTTTTCTACGCGGGACCGGGCGCTCTGCGCCGCGCCGAACTCGCAAAGAAGATTTTGGAAGAGCGCTTCAAGATCGTGAATCTCAAAGCCGAAGACGTGCGCGTCGATTTCGTCGGCCTTAACGCGATCCACGCCGGCGTCTCACCGAAAGACCAGCCGGAGCCTTACGAGATCGCGGTGCGCGTTGCGGCGCGCACCAAGACGCGCGAAGAAGCAATGAAGATCGGCCGCGAGATCGACGGAATGGCGGTGTCCGGCGTTGCGATGACGGGCAAGCGCGTGCCGCATCAGGACCGCACGCGAGAGATCATCGGCGTCTGGTCGTCGCTGGTCGCGCGCGAAGCGATCAAGCCGGTCATCACGATGTACGAGAGCTGAAATGCGCGTCAAACTTCAACACGCGGCGCATGTCCGCTCCGGCGACAAAGGCAACACGTCGAACATCACGGTGATTGCCTACGAGCCCGACCTATACCCGATCCTGAAAGACCAGCTGACGGCGGACAAATTCAAGGCTTTCTACGCCGGTATCGTCACCGGCAAGGTGACGCGTTACGAGGTCGACAAGCTCGGCGTGCTCAACTTCGTCGCCGAAGGTGCGCTCGGCGGCGGCGTCTCGCGGTCGCTATCGCTCGACAATTACGGCAAAGCGCTGTCGGCCGCCGTGCTCGGCTTCGAACTCGACGTGCCGGAAAAGCTTGGAAACCTACTGGTGAATTTTCGTACGCCGAGCGCTTAGATTATGTCACTTGCAAAAAGATAGTTACCGGCTTACACGTCGGCTATGGAACGCAAATCCTTTGCCGACATGGTGTGCCCCATCGCCCGCAGCCTCGATCGCGTAGGCGAGTGGTGGTCGATGCTGATCATGCGCGATGCGCTCGCGGGTCTGCGGCGTTTCGACGAATTTCAGAAGAAGCTGGGCATCGCTCCGAACATGCTGACGCGGCGCTTGAATGCGCTGGTCGAGGCGGGGCTGCTCGAGCGCCACCTCTATAATGCGCGGCCGCCGCGCTACGAGTATGTGCCGACCGATCGCGGCCGCGATTTCCGCCCGGTGCTGTTCGCGCTGCTCGCCTTCGGCAACAAGCATTTCGCACCGGAAGGCGTCAGCGTCGATCTCTGCGATATCGATACCGGCAAGCCGGTCGATCTCGCGCTGGTCGATCGCAACACCGGCCGCGTCTACACCGGCACGGAATTCAAGATGGGGGCTGGCCCCGCCGCGAGCGATGGTTTGCGAAAGCGTTTTGCCCGCCGCGACGCCGTCAAATCAAACTAACAGCGGGTATCCGCCATGCATGCGCCGATCCCGCCGAACCCGCTGCTCGTCGATCCTATTCTGCCGACGCTGACGCGGCTTTCGCTGCCGAACATGATCTCGATGCTGGCGATCGCGCTCGTCGCGGTGGCGGAGACGGCTTACGTCGGTCTTCTCGGCACCGCGCCGCTTGCCGCGATGGCGCTCGTCTTTCCGATGGTGATGCTGCAGCAGACGATGTCGGCCGGCGCGATGGGCGGCGGCATTTCGTCGGCGATCAGCCGCGCGCTCGGCGCCGGCTTGATGCAGCGGGCCGAAGCGGTCGCGTTCCATGCGACGGTGATCGGCCTCGGCGCGGGGCTCGCAATGTTCATCGCTTTCCTCGCGGGCGGTCCGTGGATCTATCGCATACTCGGCGGCAGCGGCGATGTGCTGGGGCAGGCGCTCCTTTATTCGAACACGATCTTCTTCGGCGCCGTCAGCATCTGGTTGACCAACACCTTCGCGTCGATCGTGCGCGGCGGCGGCAACATGAAGGTGCCGTCCGCGACGTTGCTGGTGGCGGCGGCGCTGCAAGTCGTGCTCGGCGGCGCGCTCGGCCTCGGCCTCGGGCCGTTTCCGCGCCTCGGCATGCTCGGCATCGGCCTCGGTCAGGTGATCGCGTTCACGGCAGCCGCGTTGTTCCTCGCCGGCTATCTCATGTCGAGCCGCGCGCGCGTCCGCTTGAGCTTCTCGCAGAAGCTGTCGCGCGAAATCTTCTTCGACATTCTGCGCGTCGGCGGCATCGCGTCGCTCTCGTCGGTGCAGACCGTGCTGACGGTGCTCATCGTCACGGCGCTCGTCTCGCGTTTCGGCGACGAAGCGCTGGCGGGCTACGGCATCGGCGCGCGGCTTGAGTTTCTGCTGATCCCGATCGTCTTCGCGGTCGGCGTCGCCTGTGTGCCGATGGTCGGCATGGCGGTGGGTTCGGGCAACATACCGCGGGCGCGCAGCGTCGCGTGGACCGGCGGCTTGCTCGCCGCGATCATCGTCGGTGTCGTCGGTATCGTGGTCGCGCTCGCGCCGGATCTGTGGGGCAAACTCTTTACGACGAACGAGGCGGTGCTCGCCGCGGCGCGTTCGTACTTCGCTTGGGCCGGCCCCACGTATTTCTTCTTCGGCCTTGGTCTATGCCTCTATTTCGCATCGCAGGGCGCCGGAAAGATCATCGGCCCGGTTCTGGCGCAGTCGGTGCGTCTGATCACGGTCGCGCTCGGCGGCTGGTGGCTGACCGCGACGAACGCGCCGGTGTGGCAGATGTTCGCGCTCGTCGGCATCGCGATGGTGGTCTACGGACTTGCCGCTGCCGCCGCCGTCTACTTCGTGCGTTGGGGGAAGCTCGCCTGATCTCCTCGTCATTGCGAGGAGCCGCGGCGCGTAGCGCAAAGCGGCGACGTGGCAATCCAGATGCTAGCAGAAAGAACTGGATTGCTTCGTCGCGACGGCGCTTCGCGCAGGGTCGCTCCTCGCAATGACGGCGCAACTTATAGTTCCGCGTAGCGTCACATCTCGAGCATTGATCCAGCGTCGTGCGCGTGCGATTTTCGCACAAACAGATCATGGAAACGCCGAATGCTCATCGCACGCGACAAGCTCGTCAATCATCAGTTCGACGATATCGAACACACGTATTCTGAGCGCGACACGATCCTGTATGCGCTCGGTCTCGGCCTCGGCGCCGATCCGCTCAATCGCGATCAACTCAAATTCGTTTACGAGGATGGGCTGAAAGCGCTGCCGACGATGGCGGTCGTGCTCGGCTATCCGGGCTTCTGGATCAAGGAACCGGAATTCGGCGCGGACTGGAAGAAGGTGCTGCACGGAGAGCAGGGCGTCATCCTCTACAAGCCGCTGCCGGCGTCCGGCACCGTTGTCGGCAAGCACCGCGTCACCGAGGCTTACGACAAGGGCGCCGGCAAAGGCGCGATCATGCTGTCTGAGCGCGACGTCTACGACAAGGCGACCGGCGAGCTTCTCTGCAAGCTGACATCAACGACGTTCCTGCGCGGCGACGGCGGCTTCGGTGGGCCGGCAGGTTCCGCGCCGGCGCCGCATGCTATCCCGGATCGTGCGCCTGACACGACGACCGAGATCGCGACGCTGCCGCAGGCCGCGCTGATCTATCGCTTGTCGGGCGACTATAATCCGCTGCATGCCGATCCGGACGTCGCGAAAGCCGGCGGGTTCGAAGCGCCGATCCTGCACGGCCTCTGCACGTTCGGCGTCGTCGGCCACGCACTGCTCAAGACCATCGGCAAATACGACGCGAATGCGATGAAGACCATGCAGGTTCGCTTCTCGGCGCCGGTCTATCCGGGCGAGACGATCGTCACCGAGATGTGGCGCGACGGGAATGTGGTTTCGTTCCGCGCCAAGGTGAAGGAGCGCGATATCGTGGTGATCAACAATGGTAAGGCGGAGTTCAAGTAACGTCGCCCGGCGTCATCTTGAGCGCCGCATGGTCATCCCGGAAGCCGCTCGCTCGCGCAGCGAGCCAGGCGGCTGTCCGGGATCCATACTCCCGGGCATTCAATCATAACCACAGGGGTTATGGATTCCGGGCTCGCGGCGCTACGCGCTCGCGCCCCGGAATGACGGCTTGTGTTTTGGTAACGCTTGCTTCTCAATCCTCCTCAGGATGACGGCGGAGCGAAGTCCTACATCCCGCGCGCAATCAACTCGCGCATGATCTCGTTCGAGCCGCCGAAGATGCGGCGCACACGTGCGTCAGCATAGGCCCGCGTCACTGGATATTCCGTCATGTAGCCGTAGCCGCCGTGCATCTGCACGCACTGATCGACGACGCGGCATTCGAGTTCGGAAATCCAATACTTCGCCATTGCGGCCGTCTCGGTGTCGAGCTTGCGCTCGAGATGCAGCTCCAGGCAGCGGTCGAGGAATACTCGGCCGATCTGAATTTCCGTCTTCATCTCGGCGAGCTTGAAGCGATTGTGCTGATACTCCGCGATCGGCTGGCCGAACACCTTGCGGTCGCGCGTGTAGGTCAGCGTTGTCTCCAGCACGGACTCGGTCGTCGCCATCGAGGCGAGCGCGACGAGCAGGCGCTCCTGCGGCAGCTCGGTCATCAACTGCGCGAAACCGCGGCCTTCCTGGCCGAGCAAGTTCTCGATCGGCACGCGGCAGTCGTCGTAGAAAAGCTCCGACGTGTCCTGCGCATGCATGCCGAGCTTTTCGAGATTGCGGCCGCGCTTGAAGCCGGGCCGGTCGCTCTCGACCAAGATCAAGCTCACGCCTTTCGCGCGCGCCTGCGGATCTGTCTTGCACACCGTGATGATGAGATCGGAGAGTTGGCCGTTCGAGATGAACGTCTTCGATCCGTTGATGACGAAGTTCTGGTTGTCGTCGCGCAGCGCCGTGGTGCGGATATTCTGCAGGTCGCTGCCGGCGCCAGGCTCTGTCATCGCGACGGCGGCAATCACTTCGCCCGTCGCCATCTTCGGCAGCCACTTCTTCTTCTGTTCCTCGGAGCCGTGATTGAGCAGATAAAAGGCGCAGATATCCGAATGCACGCGGAAGCCAGGGCCGTTGAAAATGCCGCGCGAAAATTCCTCCGAGACGATGGCGACGTGGCGGAAGTCGCCGCCGCCGCCGCCGTATTCCTCCGGTATCGCCGTGCAGAGAATTCCGGTTTCGCCGGCTTTGAGCCAAACCTCGCGGCTGACCTGTCCGTCCTTCTCCCACTGTGCGTGATAGGGGGCGACTTCACGCTCGACGAACTTGCGCACCGTGGCGCGAAACATGTCGTGCTCTTCGGTGAAAGCTTGGCGCGGAATCATGATGGCCTCCCTCAATTTTTTCGTTCAGGGCGGAGTTTTCGTGAGGCGAAACTCAGCCTGCAAAATGGTCTCGCGGATACTGCCCGGTTACGCTAAACCGGTGCAACAAAACAATATCGGAAGGAAACGATCGTGGGCAGCTTGGACGGAAAAGTCATTGTCGTAACGGGCGCTGGGCGCGGTATTGGCCGCGAGATTGCAATCCTCGCCGGTAAGGAAGGCGGCCGCGTCGTCGTCAACGATCTGGGTGGTGATGCCGAAGGCGGCGGCAAGGATTTGGGCCCGGCCGCGGAAGTTGTCGAGATCATCAAGAAGGCCGGCGGCGACGCGATCGCGAACGGCGACAGCGTTGCGGACCCGAAGAGCGCCGACAACATCATTGCGCAGACCGTGCAGAAATTTGGCCGCATCGATTGCCTCGTCAACAACGCCGGCATTTTGCGCGACCGCATCTTCCACAAGATGAGCGTCGACGATTTCGAGACCGTCATCAAAGTTCATCTGATGGGTTCGTTCTACATGGCGCGCGCTGCCGCGCAGCATTTCCGCGAACAGAATTCCGGCACGATGGTGCACTTCACGTCGACCTCGGGCCTCATCGGCAACTTCGGCCAAGCGAACTACGCAGCCGCCAAGCTCGGCATCGTCGGACTGTCGAAGTCGATCGCGCTCGACATGGCGCGCTACAATGTGCGTTCGAACTGCGTGTCGCCGTTCGCATGGAGCCGCCTCATCGGCACGATACCGACCCAGACCGAAGCCGAAGCCGCGCGCGTCGAGCGCATGAAGGCGATGGGGCCGGACAAGATCGCGCCGCTCGCCGTCTTCCTCGCCAGCGATTTGTCGGACGGCGTGTCCGGCCAGATCTTCGCGGCGCGCATGAACGAGGTCTTCCTCATGGGCCAGTCGCGGCCGATCCGCGGCATGCACCGCGCCGAGGGCTGGACCGTGCAGTCGATGGCGAAAGAATTGCTGCCGGCGATGAAGTCGTCATTCTATCCGCTGGATCGATCGGCCGACATCTTCTCGTGGGAACCGGTGTAAGGGAGCGACGCGATGGCGTACGGTATTCTCTCGTTTGGTGCGTATATCCCGCGCATGCGTCTGCAGCGCAAAGCCGCGGCGGATGCCAATGCGTGGTTCAGTCCGGGCCTCAAGGGGCAGAAGGGCGAACGCGCGATGGCCGGGTGGGACGAAGACTCGGTCACGATGGCGGTGGATGCCGCGCGCGACGCGCTCGAAGGCTTCTCGCGTGATGACCTGACGTCGCTGCAGCTCGCATCGACATCGCTCCCATTCGAGGATCGGCAGAATGCCGGCATCGTCGCCAACGCGCTCAATCTCGACACGCAGGTCGGCACGCTCGATCTCGCGGGCTCGCTGCGCGCCGCTACTTCCGGCGCCGTGAACGCACTACGCGCGAAGGCAGGGCAGACGCTACTGGTCGCCTCCGAGCATCGCAAGACGAAAGCCGGCAGCGCGCAGGAGATGGCCTACGGCGACGGTGCGGCCGCGCTGCTGATCGGTGAGGGCGATGTCGTCGCCAAGCTGCTCGGCTCTGCCGGCGAGAGTGTCGACTTCGTCGACCACTACCGCACCGAGGGCAGCGAGTTCGACTATAGCTGGGAAGAGCGCTGGATCCGCGACGAAGGCTACATGAAGATCGTGCCGCGCGTGGTCGGCCGTCTTCTCAAGGACACCAACACGAGCGCGGACAGCATCACGCATTTCTGCATGCCGGGCACGCTCGCCAAGATCGGCCCGACGATGGCGAAGAAGCTGGGCCTCGCGGAAACGGCCGTGCGCGACAATCTCGCGGCCGTCGTCGGCGATACGGGCGCGGCGCATCCGATCATGCTGCTGGTGCATGCGCTGGAAGACGCGAAGCCGGGCGACAAGATCCTTGTCGCAAACTTCGCGCAAGGCTGCGACGCGATGCTGTTCGAGGCAACGCCCGCCATCGCGAAGATGGCTAAACGCCGCGGCGTCACGGGTTCGCTCAAGCGCCGCCGCGAAGAGACGAACTATCAGAAGCTGCTCGCCTTCAACAATCTCGTCCCGCTCGAACGCGGCATGCGCGCCGAAGTCGACAAGCAGACGCCGATGACGGCGCTCTACCGCAACCGCGACATGATCCTCGGCCTTGTCGGCGGCAAGTGCACGAAGTGCGGCACGCTGCAGTATCCGAAGACGCGCATCTGCGTTTCGCCGAACTGCAACGCTATCAACACGCAGGAGCCGCATCCGTTCTCTGAGATGACCGGCGCGATCATGTCCTACACGGCGGACATGCTGACCTACAGCCCCGAGCCACCGCAGCATTTCGGCATGATCACCTTCCCGGAGGGAGGCCGCATCATGATGGACTTCACGGATGTCGATCAGGGCAAGGTCGATGTCGGGATGAAAATGCGGATGGTGTTCCGCATCAAGGACTTCGACAGTCAGCGCGGCTTCGTCCGGTATTTCTGGAAGGCATCGCCGACTGAACAAGCGGCCTAAGAACCGCCGCGTGCGTGCCCTAGGCAAGCGCGCGGCCAAGACCTAACTTCATGCGACAACACGCGGGTTAACCTGCGGACGGAGGAAGACATGGCAACCGGCATTCGCGACAAAGTCGCCATCCTCGGAATGGGCTGCTCGAAATTCGGCGAGCGCTGGGATTGCGACGCCGAAGATTTGATGGTCGAAGCCTATCAGGAAGCGCTGCAGGATTCCGGCGTCGAGACGAGCCAGATCCAAGCCGCTTGGTTCTCGACCGCGATCGAAGAACAGCATGTCGGCAAATCCGGCGTGCCGCTCGCGGTCGCGCTGCGGCTTCCGTATATCCCGGTAACGCGCGTCGAGAATTACTGCGCGTCCGGCTCGGAAGCGTTCCGCGGCGCCGTTTATGCGGTGGCGTCGGGCGCGTGCGATATCGCGCTCGCGATGGGCGTCGAGAAGTTGAAGGATACGGGTTACGGCGGTCTGCCGCAGCGTCAACGCGGCACGGTCTCGTCGATGTATTGGCCGAACCTTTCGGCACCGGGTTCGTTCGCGCAGCTTGCGGCGGCGTATCGCGCAAAGTTCGGCGTCTCTGCCGAGGATTTGAAGCGCGCCATCGCGCACGTGTCGATCAAGAGCCACGACAACGGCTCGCGCAATCCGAAAGCGCATTTGCGCAACAAGATCACGGAAGAGACCGTGATGAAGGCGCCGACTGTCGCCGAGCCGCTCGGTCTTTACGACTGCTGCGGCGTGTCGGACGGCGCGGCCTGCGCGATCGTTACGACGCCCGAGATTGCGCGCAGCATGGGCAAGAAGGACCTCATCAGCATCAAGGCGCTGCAGCTTTCGGTCTCCAACGGCACCGAGGCGCAGCACAATTCGTGGGACGGCAGCCACTTTGTGACGACGCGAACCGCGGCGACGCGCGCCTATCAGGAAGCCGGCATCACCAAGCCGCGCGACCAGCTCTCGCTTATCGAAGTGCACGACTGCTTCTCGGTGACCGAACTCGTCACGATGGAAGACCTGCACATCTCGCCGGAAGGCACCGCGATCAAGGACGTGATGGACGGCTTCTACGATCACGACGGCAAGATCCCGTGCCAGATCGACGGCGGCCTCAAATGCTTCGGCCATCCAATCGGCGCATCTGGTCTACGCATGATCTACGAGATGTATCTGCAGATGCTCGGCCGCGCCGGAGAGCGTCAGCGCAGCGACACGCCGGTGTTCGGGCTGACGCATAATCTCGGCGGCTTTCCGCATCAGAACGTGTGCGCGGTGACCATCGTTGGTCAGCACGGGGCTTGACGTTTTGTCCCTCTCCCGCTTGCGGGAGAGGGTGGCGAGCAACGCGAGCCGGGTGAGGGGAAGTTTCGATCTCCGAATCTGCCGCTTGCCCTCACCCCGACCCTCTCCCGCAAGCGGGAGAAGGAGCGCGCACGCTGCGAAGTTCCGCCGCTACTTCTTCACCTTCTCCAAGATCGTGCCCAAAATCCCCTTCGGCATGTAGATGATGAAGAGGATCAGCAGCAGTCCGTAAATCGCGGTGTCGAGCGCGAGCGCGGCGTTGCCGAGCAGATCCTTGATCGCGGACGATGACTGGATCGTCACGCGCAATGTCTCCGACAACATCTGCGTGAAGATCGCGCCGACTGTCGGGCCGAGCAGAACCCACATGCCGCCCGCGACGACCGCGAAGACGATGTTGAGCGAAACGCCGATGCCCGCGATTGTGTCGGGCCCGATATACATCTGATACTGGCCGTAGATCGCGCCGCCGACCGCGCACATTGCGGCGGAGAGCGCGGTGATCTTCAGCTTCTCGCGTGTAACGTTGACGCCGACGGACGCTGCCGCATCCTCGTCTTGGCTGGCGGCATCGAGCGCGTAGCGATCCATGCTGCGGTCGACGAAGGCCCAGATGGCGAGCCCGATCAGCCACAGCACGAGCGCGACGTAGTAAGAGAGAAAGCGATCCGGCTCGAACTGCATCGCGTAAAGCGACAAGCCGTTGCCTTGGCGCAGCGGCTGCGTGCCGAGCGAACCGCCGGTGAAATCGCGCAGGCCGACGATGCAGAGCCGGATGAATTCGGTGAGCGCCAGCGTCAGCAGCGCGAAGTAGTGCCCGGTGATGCGAAGGCGGAAACACGGATAGCCGATCAGCAGGGCGACCGCGACAGAGACGACGACCGCGACCGGAATGCCGATCCACGGCGTGAGGCCGAGGATATTCCACAGCATCACGGTCGTGTAAGCGCCGATGCCCGTGAAGGCGCCGTGGCCGAGCGAGGTCAGGCCGAAGCGGCCCATCAGCGACCAGCCCGTGTAGATGAACGACCACAGCAAAATCTGGATCAGCAGATGGAGATAGTACTTCTCCGACGACGCGAAGAAGATGCGGATGAGAAACGGCAGCGCGATGAGCGCGACGATGCCGACGATCCAAGCTGGCGATAAGCGAAGTTTGCCCATCAGGACTTCGCTCCGAACAAGCCCTGCGGGCGGATGAAGATGACGATCATAAAGAACAGGAACGCGATCGCGTAACCCCATTCGGTTGCCGCGCAGGAGCCGCCGATCGCGATGAATTGGCTGATGATGAAGGCCGCCGCGAAGCCGCCCAGCATATTGCCGAGGCCGCCGAGCACGCAGATCATAAAGATCAGCGGCCCGAACTGTAGGCCGATCTGCGGATAGATGTCGTACTGCAGGACCATCAGTGCGGCCGCGAGACCCGCGAGCCCGCCACCAATCGCCGACGTCACCAGATAGATGCGCTTACTGTCGACGCCCATCAGCGGCATGATCTGGCGATCCTGCGCGATCGCGCGAATGGCGGTGCCGAGATAGGTTTTCGTGAGGAACAGCCACAGCCCGAGCATGCCGGCGAGCGCGACGCCGAAGGTGATGATGCGGGACCAGGCGAACGACATATCGGCAAAACCGGTCGAGCCGAGCTGGATGCCGAGATTTCGGAAGTCGATGCCGAACGCCATCGTGGCGAGCGCTTGCAGCAGAAACAACACGCCGCCGGTGACGAGAAGCTGATTGATCGGCGCGGTGTCGAGCACGGGCCGGATGATGAAGTAATGCAGCGCCGCGCCGAGAAGCGCGACCAGGATGATGCCGAATATGACCGCGACCGGGAACGGCGCGCCGCTCTTGCTCGCATAGTAGATGCCGTACATGCCGATCATGACGAGTTCGGCGTAACAGATCCACACGACGTCGATGACGCCGAAGACGAGATTGAGGCCGAGCGCCAGCAGCGCCAAAAGTCCGGCGAGCAGGATGCCGTTGAGCACTGCCTCAAGAAAGAAGATATCGAGATGACATTCCATCGCGTGTCATACCCCCATATACGCGCGGCGGATTTCGTCGTTGTCGAGCAGCTCGCTGGCCGGGCCGCTTGCTTTCACGCGGCCGACCTCGATGAGGTAGGCGCGGTCAACGATCTTCATGACCTGACGCACGTTCTGCTCGACGATGAGCACCGTGTAGCCTTCGCTGCGGATACGGCGCACGAGTTCGAACACTTGCTGCACGATCACGGGTGCGAGGCCCATCGACGGTTCGTCGAGCAGCACGAGCTTCGGGCCGCTCATCAACGCGCGGCCGATCGCGCACATCTGCTGCTCGCCGCCGGACATCGTGCCGGCGAGCTGCGTGCGGCGCTCCTTGAGGCGCGGAAACAGGCCGTAAACGTAGTCGAGCCGTTCGGCGGCCTTCTCGCGCGCAGCGGGGATAAACGCGCCCATCTTGAGATTGTCTTCGACCGAGAGGCGCGGGAACAGACGGCGGCTTTCCGGCACATGCGCGATGCCGGTCTCGACAATCTTGTGCGGCGCGAGCGACGGGATGGAAACGCCTTCCATCGTCATCTCGCCGCCCGTCACGGGAATCATGCCGGAGATCGCACGCAGCAGCGTCGTCTTGCCGGCGCCATTCGCGCCGATCACCGCGACGGCTTCGCCGGCTTGCACCTGCATCGAGACGCCGAACAGCGCCTGGAAGGCGCCGTAGCGCGCATCGACATTGCGGAGTTCAAGCATCAGGCCGCCTCCGCGCCGAGATAAACCTCGATCACGCGCGGATCAGACTGCGCCTCGCGCGGCTTACCGCGGAAGATCACCTCGCCATGATCGAGCACGACGACGCGATCGACCACGCGCATCAGCACGCCCATGATGTGCTCGACCCAGACGATCGTAATGCCTTTGTCGCGGCGGATGCGTAGCAGCATGTCGGCGGCCTGCTCCATCTCGCCGTGGTCGAGGCCATTGAGGCTCTCGTCGGCGAGCAGCAAGCGCGGCTGCGTCGAGAGTGCGCGCGCGAGTTCGAGCTTCTTGAGCGATGCGGCGCCGAGGCCGTCGGTGGTCGCATCCGGGTCGACGGGCAAGCCGACGGTCTGCAGCGCATCTTCGGCAAGTTTCCAGCAGTCTTCGCGGGTGACTGTCGCGTTCTGCCCGAAGTAAGCCGAGAGCGCGACGTTTTCGAGCAGCGTGAGATTGTGGAACGGGCGCGGAATTTGGAACGTTCGCGCTATTCCCTTGTGGCAGATCGCGTTGGACGTGAGCCCGCCGATCTCGCCATTTTCGAACGCGATGCTGCCGCTCGTCGGCGCGTAGAGCCCCGCGATGCAGTTGAACGTCGTGCTCTTGCCGGAGCCGTTCGGGCCGATGAGGCCGAGAATCTCGCCTTGCTCGACCTCGAACGACACATTGTTGACGGCGACGAGCGCGCCGAACTTCCGGGTGAGGTTCTTGACGCTCAGCATCGCGCTGGCTTTGCGTTACTGCGCGTAGCCGTGTCCTTTCGGCAGCGGCAGCACCGGGTCCGCCGTCTTGATCGAGTTCGGCCATGCGATCTTCGTCTTGCCGTCGATGAACTGCATCACGACCGGCGTCGAACGCTCGTTCTGGCCGGACATCTTGGTGCCGGGCGGGAAGAATTTTACGCCGTAGCCCTGGATCGTGCCGCCTTCCGGGATGTCGGTCTCGAGCGCGGCCTTGCGCAATGCCTCAGGATCGAAGCCGCCGTGCTTCTGGATCGCGCGCGGCAGCACGTCATTGAGGAAATACCAAGCCTGGTTGAAGCCCATCGAGACGTGCGAGGGCACTTCTTCGTTCGGGCCGATGCCGGCTTCCTTGCGATAGCGCGTCACCATCTCTTGCGTCACTTCGCCGAGACCGGGCTTCAGCGATTTCGGATCGAGCAGTTGCGCGGCAACCGGGTCGACGTTGTAGAGATAGTTGACGTCCTTGCCGAAGGTTTCGGTGAGCTTGTCGATCTGCGCGTGACCGGCGCCGTGGCCGATCAATGCCGCCCATTTCAGGCCGGCTTCCTTCGATTGACGCAGGAACAACGTGATGTCCGGATTGTAGCCGGTGTGCAGGATCACGTCCGGCCGCGCGCGGCGCAGCTTGGTGACGAGCGCTGAAAGGTCGGTCGCGGTCGCGGCGTAACCTTCCTTGTGCACGATCTGCATGCCGAGTTCTTTGCACTTCGACTCGTTGCCCATCGCGACGCCGGAGCCATACGGCCCGTCCTCGTGAATGATGGCGACGCGCACGTCCTTCGGGTCTTTGCCGAGTTTCGCCTTCGCGTTCTCGCCGAGGAAGGTGCAGGACGCTTCGCCGAACTGATCCGAATGCACGGTGCCGCGGAAGACGTATTGCAGGTTCTTGTCCTTGAACACCGCCGACGAGACGCAGATGTTGGCCCAGAAGAACTTCTTTGCGGCGTCCACCTTCGCGGCCATCGGCACGCATTGCGCGCTCGAGAACACGCCCATCAGGAGATCGACTTTGACGTCGTTGAGCAGGCGTTCGGTCTCGTTGATCGCGACATCGGTTTTCGATTGTGCGTCCGCGTAAGTCGCAATGATCTTGTGGCCCGCCACACCGCCGCGCTCGTTGAACATATCGATCGCGATCTTGGTACCAATGCCGCCGGGCTTCGAGCCGCCGCCCGCGAGCGCGCCCGTGTAATCGTAGAGAACGCCGACCTTGATGTCGGCAACGGCTGCGGTTGCGCTCAAGGCAACGACGCTGGCTAAGACAAGGCTCTGTTTGACGAGTCTTTTCATTGTTCGCTCCCTGACGCGGTTCTTTATGGTCCGCTTATTTGTTGCATCTAGCAGAATGCGCGCCGTGGCGATTGTCAATCGGCTTCGCGGTCGCGGGCGTCGTCATCCCACGAAGCGCGAGCGACTTGCGCAATCGCTGAGCATCCGGCATGGATTCGCGCGCAATCCAAGGAGACAAAGCGATGCGGCTGGACCCCGATAATCAAAAAGTTCTCGACTTGATCATCGCGGCGGGGCGTCCGCCGATCGCCTCGCTTGAGCCGCCGGCGGCGCGCGAAGTCTACCGCGGCGGCCGCAAATTCCTGATGCCGGATCCGCCGGATGTCGACGACATGCGCGACATGGATGCGACCGGACCGCTCGGCGCGATCCCGCTGCGTTACTATCGCGGGCAGGGCGCGCCGAAAGAAAACGCGCCGGCGCTCGTCTTCTATCACGGCGGCGGCTGGGTGATCGGCGATCGCGACACGCACGACTATGTCTGCCGCAAACTCGCGAACGAAGCGAAGTGCGTCGTTGTCTCGGTCGACTACCGGCTCGCGCCCGAACACAAATTTCCCGCAGCGGTGATCGACAGCCACGCGGCTCTGCAGTGGATCGTCGTCAATGCGGCGACGCTCGGGATCGATGCGAAGCGCGTCGCGGTCGGCGGCGATTCTGCGGGCGGCAATCTCTCAGCCGTGATGGCGCATATGGCGCGCGACGGCGATGCGCCCGCGCTGTGTTTCCAGGTGCTGCTCTATCCGGGCTGCGACATGGGCATGCAGTTTTCGTCCTACGGCCCGCAGTTCGATCGTTTTCCGCTCAACCTCGCGGCGATCAAATACTTCATGGGCCATTATCTCAACGGCCCGGCCGATGTGGATGACTGGCGCGCCTCGCCGCTGCGCGCGAAGAGCTTCAAGGATCTGGCGCCGGCTTTTGTGCTCACGGCCGGCTTCGATCCGTTGTGGGAAGAAGGCAAAGCTTACGCAAAGAAGCTCGAGGAAGCCGAGGCGCAGGTGTCGTTCGTGCATCTCGCCGATCAGATGCACGGCTTCTTGACACAAGGCCGCATCGTGCGCGCCGCCGACATGGCGCTCGAAATGGCGGCCGCCGCGATGCGCCATGCCTTTGGCCGGTAATGTCTTTTCGTCATTGCGAGGCGGCGTGTAACGCCGACGAAGCAATCCAGTTCTGTCTTTTTTCTCTAGAAGAGGCTGGATTGCCGCGTCGCGGCTGCGCCGCTCCTCGCAATGACGGAGATCTTCTTCGTCTGTTCGAGAGCAAGCCGCATAGTTAATCCGATTTAACATCCAGGCGCGCAATCGTTGATGAGTGCTTTACCGCACTCGTCGAATGAACATCGAATGCTTGCCGCATTAAATGAAAATGCGATCTTTCTGCGTAAGGTTGTCCCATAACAAAACGAGGGGCGACAACATGTGGACTGAATGCGAGCGCTTTCCGGTTCGCGCGTCGAACGGGGAAATCTTCCACGTCATCGCGGGCGAGCACATCGCCGAGATGGGTTTCGGCTCAACCACCGTGCGGATCACGGGCTTCTTTCGTGCCGAAGATGGAACGGTGTTGCGCCAAGTCGGCGCCGACAACTACGAAATTCAGCGCACCGGCGAAGTCTTCATCCGCGTCAATACGTACTCTCTCGCACTTGCCGCCGCCTAACGGACGGCGCTCCGCGTTGCGCCGCAGCACGGAGGGCTTAGGACAGCTCATTCTTTGAGGTTGCCTCAAGTTTGAGTTTGTCTCATTCTTTCCCGGTGTCATCGCCGCCGCCACAAGGCGCGAGACATCCGGAGGGGTATGCGTTCGGTCAGCCGCAGGAAAGAAGTGCTCGCGCCTGTTGGCCGCTGGGGTGAGCGCGAGGCCGGCATTCTCGAAGTTGCCGCAGCGCTGTTCGATCGCCGTGGCTACCAGAACGTCACGATGGCCGACGTCGCGGCCGAAGCCGGCTTATCCGAAGGCACGCTCTATAACTATTTCCGCGATCGCCACGACCTCGTGCTGCGCGTCAGTCTCGATGCGTTCGAGGAGCATGCGGTGAAGGCCGAGCACATCGCAGCAGAGGCGCAAAGCCTGCACGAAGGCGTTGCCCGCATGATCGCGCTGCAGATGAGCATCCTGCTCGACGCCAAAGAAATCTATCGCATCTGGATGCGCGAAGTTCGCGGTGCGGAAGACTACGGCAAGCTGCCGGCGCGCGCGATGCTGCGGCGCTATTCGACGCCGATGATTCATTTGCTCAAGAAGTGGCTGGCGCCGCGCGACATCCCGCCGGGCATAGACTTCGGCATGATGCGCGATCTGATCTTCGGCGGTGTCGAGAATTTCGTGCAGACGGCGGTGCTGCAGGAGCGCGACAAAGCGCTCGACGTCGACAAAACATCTTGGGATATCGCGGGCGCTTATCTGCGTGCTTTCGGGGGGAAACTGGAAGCACGCACGAAGACCCTCGCATCGCCACGCGCCAAAACGGCGCAGCGGAAACGTGCGAGGTCCGGTTGAGTTAAGAAGAAGTCTCAGGCACGCTGGATTGTAGCGGCTCATCAGAAGCCGCGACGGCGAAGACCGTAGGGAGGATAATCCGGGATGCTGGATTTCATTCAGCAGCTCGTTGGGGGGATCGCGCTCGGCTGCGTCTACGGCCTGATCGCGCTCGGCTTCGTGCTGATCTACAAAACCACCGAGGTCGTCAATTTCGCGCAAGGCGATTTGATGATGCTGGGCGGTTTTGCGGCCTACACCTTCATCGTCATGTTCGGGCTGAATTACTGGCTCGGCTTTCTACTCGCCGTCTGCATCATGGCGGTGTTCGGCGCGCTCGTAGAGCGGCTCGTCATTCGTCCGATCCTCGGTTATCCGCAATTTGCCATCGTGATGGCAACGATCGGCCTCGGCTTCTTCCTGCGCTCGATGGCGGGCATCATCTGGGGCACCGACGATCTGCGCATCGATACGCCGTTCTCCACGGGCCTCTTGAAGATCGGCGATCTCGTCATCGCCTACGACAAGCTCTCGATCATCGTCGCAACCGTGATCCTCTGCGTCGTGCTCTATTTCTTCTTCGCCAAGACGCGGCTCGGCATCGCGATGCGCGCGACATCCGAGAACATGCTGGCGGCCGGCTATATGGGCATTCCGGTCAAGCACATCGTGTCGCTGATCTGGGCGATCAGCGCGGCTGTCGCGGCGATCGCGGGCATTCTGTTGGCGCCGATCACCTTCGTGCATTCGAATGTCGGTTTAGCGCTGGGGCTCAAGGCTTTTCCGGCCGCCGTGCTCGGCGGCTTCGGCAGCATTCCGGGTGCGCTCGTCGGCGGCATCATTATCGGTATCATCGAGACGATGGCGGGCTTCTACCTGCCGCAAGGCTGGAAGGATGTCGCGCCCTACATCGTGTTGCTCGCCGTTCTGTTGCTGAAGCCCGAAGGGCTGTTCGGCAATGTCGGCCGGAAGAAGGTGTAAGCCGCCATGCGCTTCATCTTCAAAACCAATTACGACCAAGACATCCGGCTGTTCCAGCATTCGGGACAATGGTGGTCTTACGGCGCGCTGCTGCTGGTTCTCGTCGCGCTACCGTTCGTCGTGTCGAGCTACATCCAGAGCCAGATGGTCTTCGTCATCATTTACGCGATCGTCGGCGTTGGGTTGATGGTGCTGACCGGCTTCACGGGCCAGGGCTCGCTCGGCCACGCGGCGTTTCTCGCGATCGGCGCTTACACGACAGCCTATATGCAGGCGAAAGGCTTCGGCTTCGTCGCGTATTTCCCGCTCGCCGGCATACTGACCGCGATCATCGGCGCGATTGTCGGATTCCCGGCGTTGCGGCTGCACGGCATCTATCTTCTCATTGCGACGATTTCGTTCGGCTTCATCGTCGAGGAGATTCTCGCGCGCTGGGAAAGCGTGACGCACGGCAACGAAGGCATGCGCGTTCGTGCGCTCGATATCCTCGGCTGGACGATCCCGCGCGACAGCGCCGAGTTCTACTATCTCTGCCTCGCCGTGCTCGCGCTGACGATTATCGCGGTGCTCAACCTCATGCGCTCGCCGACCGGCCGTGCCTTCATCGCGATCCGCGACAGCGAGACCGCGGCGCAGAGCATGGGTATCGATACGGCGGCCTACAAAGTGAAAGCCTTCGCGATCAGCGCCGGCATTGCCGGGCTCGCGGGGTCTCTGTTCGCGCACAAGATGTCGTTCATCAGCCCCGAAATGTTCACGCTGCTGCTCTCCATCGAGTTCATCATGGTGATCATCATCGGCGGTATGTTCGGGCTGCACGGGGCGATCCTCGGTGCGATGTTCATCGTGATGGTCGATCCGCTGTTGGTCGCGCTGAAAGACGACTTCCCGGGCGTCGTCGGCGGCATTCTGCAGACGGTCACGAGCGCGGACACGGCGCGCGCCGCCGAAGGGCGCGTCGCATCCTTCTTCTCGCTCGCGGGCCTGAAAGGCGCGCTCTACGGTCTCATCATCATTCTGTTCATTCAGTTCGAGCCGGCCGGCCTCTACGGCCGCTGGCTGAAGATCAAGGCGTATTTCCAGCTCTTTCCGCTCTACAAACGCGCGACGTTCAAACGTCAAAAGACTTACGTGAAATCGGAGCGCAACCGATGACCGCGGAGCGCAACCGATGAGCTTCTTCAAGGTCGAAGGCGTGTCACTTCACTTCGGCGGCGTCCGTGCCGTCGACAACGTCAGCTTCAACGTCGACAAGGGCGAGATCTTCACGATCATCGGCCCGAACGGCGCCGGCAAGACGTCGATCTTCAATCTGATCTCGCGCATCTATCGGCCGACCGGCGGACGGCTGATGTTTGAGGATCAGGACATCACCAACGTCGCCCCGCACAAGATCGCCAAGATGGGTATCGCGCGGACGTTCCAGAACATCGAGCTGTTCGAGAATGCGTCGCTGCTCAGCAACCTCCTGATCGGGCGGCATTGCCACTCGACGACGCAAGCGTGGCAGGAAGCGCTGTTTCTGCCGAGCGTAAAGGCGGCGGAACGAGCGCACCGCGAGAAATGCGAGGAGGTGATCGAGTTTCTCGATCTAGCGGTCTATCGCGATACCTACATCGCGAGCTTGCCCTACGGCATCCGCAAGGTGACCGAGATCGCGCGCGCGCTGTGTTCGGAGCCGAAGATCATCCTGCTGGACGAGCCGTCGTCCGGCCTCAACGTCGAAGAGACCGATGACATGGCGTTCTGGATTCGCGACATCCGCTCGCAGCTCGGCATCACGGTGATCATGGTCGAGCACGACATGGCGCTGGTCAGCCGCGTCTCGGACCGCGTGCTCGCGCTGAACTACGGCAAGGTGCTCGCGATGGGCACGCCCGCCGAGGTGCAGCAGCATCCGGATGTCGTCGCGGCGTACATCGGGGCATGACGATGAGCGAAGCGCCGATTCTCAAAGTCTCGAATATCGAGAGTTACTACGGGCCGATCCGCGCCATTCGTGGCGTGAGCCTCGAACTTGAGCGCGGTTCGATCGTCACGGTGCTCGGCGCGAACGGCGCCGGCAAGACGACGATCTTGAAGACGATCTCGGGTGTGCTCGATCCGCAAAAAGGCAGCGTCGAATACGACGGCAAGCAGATCCAGAAGATGGACGTCGATCGCATCGTGCGGATGGGGCTCTCGCATGTGCCGGAAGGCCGCGAGGTGTTTCCGTTCCTCACCGTGCGCGAGAACCTGATGATGGGCGCGTATCTGCGTCGCGATGCGGACGGCATCGCGAAGGATATGGAGCGCGTCTACGGCTATTTCCCGCGGCTCAAAGATCGTCTCGATCAGCCGGCCGGTCTCATGTCGGGCGGCGAACAGCAGATGCTGGCGATCAGCCGCGCGCTGATGAACCGACCGAAAGTGCTGCTGCTCGACGAGCCGTCGCTCGGCCTATCGCCTCTGCTTGTGAAAGACATCTTCACGATCATTCGGCGCATCAACGACGAGCAGGGCGTCTCGATCCTGTTGGTCGAGCAGAATGCACGTATGGCGCTGGAGACCGCGCATTACGGCTACGTACTCGAAGTCGGCCGCATCGTGATGGCGGATACGTGCGAGCGCCTGCGCGCCAGCAAAGATATTCAGGAATTCTACCTCGGCGCAAAGGAAGAGAGTGCGCGCGGCGAACGGCGCTGGAAAAAGAAGAAGACCTGGCGGTGAAGGTTTTGCGATGAAGAATTGGCGATGAGGATTTGGCGAT
The DNA here is from genome assembly GCF_002355335.1 of Variibacter gotjawalensis. Classification (GTDB taxonomy): domain Bacteria; phylum Pseudomonadota; class Alphaproteobacteria; order Rhizobiales; family Xanthobacteraceae; genus Variibacter; species Variibacter gotjawalensis. The sequence continues at coordinate 4,001,721 of NZ_AP014946.1, read as the reverse complement.
GAGCGAGATCAGCAAAGCGAAGGTCGCGGAGACGATCGCGAAGACGTTTCTGCTCGCCGTGAAAGATCGTGGCGACAAGCCGGCGATCCGCGAAAAGGATCGCGGCATCTGGCGAACGACGACCTGGAATCAATGGGCGGACATTTCCCGCGACATCGCCTTCGCGCTCCGCGAGGATGGATTTGCGCCAGGCGATGTCGCCTCGATCCTCGCCAATACGGTGCCCGAATGGGTCTACGCCGATATGGGCGTGCTGTGCGCTGGCGGCGTCTCGTCCGGCGTTTACCCGACGGACTCGATGAAGCAGCTCGAATATCTTCTCAACGATAGCCGCACGAGCGTTCTGTTCGTCGAGGATGAGGAGCAGCTCGACAAGGCGCTGTCATGCCGCGAGCGATGCCCGACGCTGAAGCGCATCGTGATCTTCGACATGGAAGGCCTTGCCGAGTTCAGCGACCCAATGTGCGTGTCGCTCGACACATTCATCAGCCAGGGCGCTGCTTACGGCCAAGCGCACGCGAGCGAATGGGACGCGATGATCAATTCGCGTGGGCCTGACGATCTCGCGATGCTGGTCTACACGTCCGGCACGACCGGCCCCGCGAAGGGCGCGATGCATTCGAACGGCAGCGTGATCCACCAGCTCGCGCATGTCGACGTGCTCTATCACAGCTATGTGGGCGACAGCCGTCTGCTGTTCCTGCCGCTGTGTCACGTGGCGGAGCGGCTCGGCGGTTATTACTCGTCGCTCTCGCTCGACGTCGTGATGCATTTTGCCGAGAGCCCCGAGACCGTGTTCGAGAATCTGCGCGAGGTGCAGCCGAACGCGTTCCTCGCGGTCCCGCGCGTGTGGGAGAAGCTGTACTCCGCCGTCGTCATCGCGCTGAAAGATGCGACCAAGCTGGAGCAACTCGCCTATAAGCTCGCAATCGGCGCGGGCTCGCGCGTCGCCGATGCGCGGCTGCAGGGCAAGTCCGCGTCGCTGCCGCTGCGTCTCGCCAACCAGCTCGGTTACTGGCTGGTGCTGCGCAACATGCGCAAGATGATGGGCCTCGATAGTGCGCGCATCCTGCTCACGGGCGCCGCGCCGATCTCGCCGGATCTCGTGCGCTGGTATCTCTCGCTCGGCCTCAACATGTACGAGGTCTACGGGCAGACGGAGAATTGCGGCGTCGCGACGCTGATGCCCGCGGAGCATGTGAAGCTTGGCACTGTCGGCAAGACGGTTCCGTGGGGCGAAGTGAAGATCAGCCCGCAGGGTGAGATTCTCATTCGCGGCAAATTCAACTTCATGGGTTATCTCAATCAGCCGGAGAAAACCGCCGAGACGCTCGATGCGGACGGCTGGCTGCACACCGGCGATGTCGGCCTGATCGACAACGATGGCTTCGTGAAGATCACGGACCGCATGAAGGACATCATCATCACGGCCGGCGGCAAGAACATCACGCCGTCCGAGATCGAGAACCAGTTGAAATTCTCGCCGTATATTTCGGACGCCGTCGTGATCGGCGAGAAGCGCCCGTATCTCACCTGCCTCGTCATGATCGACCAGGAAAACGTCGAGAAATACGCGCAGGACAAGAGCGTGCCGTTCACCAATTATGCCAGCCTCTGCCGCACCAAGGAGGTGCAAGATCTGATCTTCGCCGAGATCGAGAAGGTCAATGCGGGCTTCGCGCGGGTCGAGACGATCAAGCGTTTCTATTTGATCGAGCAACAGCTTACGCCGGAAGACGAAGAGCTGACGCCGACCATGAAACTCAAGCGTTCGTTCGTGAACACGAGATATGCGGCTGAAATCGAGGCGATGTATCGAGACAAGGTCGCGGCGTAGCGCCGCGCTGCGCAGGATTTGAATTCCGGGTTATATTCGGAACAACGCCGGTTAACGGCGAACTAGGGAGAGAGAGATGAACACGACAAAAGCAGCGCTCCTCGGGGCGGTGTTTGCGGTGGCGGCAGGTCCCGCTTTCGCGCAGGCCACCAAAGTTACCAACCAAGGCATCTCGGCGAACGAGATCGTCATCGGCACGCATCAAGATCTGTCGGGTCCGATCAAGACCTGGGGCGTCGCGGTGCTCAACGGCATGAAGCAGGCCGTCGAGGAAGTGAATGCGGCAGGCGGCATCAACGGCCGTAAGATCAAGATGATCACCGAGGACTCGGCTTACGATCCGCGCAAGGCTGTGCTCGGCACGCAGAAGATGGTCGAGAAGGATAAGATCTTCGCGATGCTCGGGCCGATGGGATCGCCGACGGTGCTCGCCGCGCAGGACATCCTGTTCGAAGCCGGCGTGCCGCAGCTCTTCCCGCTGACGGCGGCCGAGTTCACCTACCAGTTCGATCCGAAGAAGCCGCAGGAGCGGCTGAAGTTCAACAACCTGCTGCCGTATGTCGAAAGCACGCGCGCAGCCGTGAAGCACATGATCGAGTGGAAGAAGCCGCAAGGCGCTTGCATCATGTATCAGGACGACGAGTACGGTAAGAACATCTTCGATGGCTTCACGCAGCAGCTCGCCGCAATGAAGATCACGCCGAAGTCGGTGACGACATACAAACGCGGCGCAACCGATTTCTCGGCGCAAGTCGCGAAGATGAAGTCGGACGGTTGCGATCTCGTCGTGCTCGGCACCGTGGTGCGTGAGACGATCGGCGCGCAAGCCGAAGGCAAGAAGACCGGCTTCAACCCGATCTGGCTCGGCGCAACGCCGACCAACGTCAACGAAGTGCCGGCGCTCGGCAAGGAAGTGGTCGAGGGCATGTATGCGGCGGGCGCGTTCGAGATCCCGTATCGCGACACCGCGAAGGGCAAGGTGAAGGAGTGGGCCGAGGCTTACTTCAAAACTTACGGCACCGAGCCGAATCCGCAGGCCGTCATCGGCTACAACGTCATCATGACGTTCGCGCACTATGTGAAGCTCGCCGGCAAGGACCTCACGGGACAGAAATTCCTCGATGCGCTCGAGTCGGGTGACGTGTTCCAGGACATTTTTGCCTCGCCGCCGACGAAGTTCTCGAAGACCAACCACCTCGCGTCGACGGTGACGCAGGTGCAGGAAATCAAGAACGGCCGCTGGGTTTTGGTGAAAGACGGCTTGGGCTTCTGATGGGTTGCTCGTAGCCCGCATGAAGCGGCGGCGAAGCCGCTAGCGTAATGCGGGGATGTTGACGAAACCGCCTCGCGAGGAATCGCGGGGCGGTTTTGTTTTGATGACTATCAACGTTCTCCGTCATGGCCCGGCTTGTCCGGGCCATCCACGTCTTGCTTAAGAGTAGAAAGAAAGACGTGGATGGCCCGCATAAAGCGGGCCATGACGGAGAGCGGATTGTCGCCATAGCGCGAAGCAGCTGCGCGCGGCGTCGAGAGAGCGATTTCGTCATTGCGAGGAGCGGCCTAGCGCGAAGCGCGGCCGCGACGCGGCAATCCAGAAGCCGCATAGAAAAAGCTGGATTGCTTCGTCGCTTGCGCTCCTCGCAATGACGGGGATAGGTTCGCGGCTCTCGAATGGAACTGCGGACAAGAATGACCATCACCCTTTATCACTGCGGCAGCGCGCGTTCGTTCCGGCCCCTGTGGGCGCTCGAAGAGATGCAGCTGCCGTACGAGCTTAAGCTGCTGCCGTTTCCGCCGCGCGTTCACGCGAAAGAATATTTCGAGATCAATCCGCTCGGCACGATCCCGACGCTGCTCGACAACGGCATCCGCATGACGGAGTCATCCGCGATCTGCCAATACGTAGTGACGAAATACGGCCCGACGCCGCTCGCGGTGAGTGTCGATGAGAAAGACTACGGCCCGTTTCTCAACTGGCTGCATCACGGCGAAGCGACGCTGACGTTTCCGCAAACGCTTGTGCTGCGTTATTCGAAACTCGAGCCGCCGGAGCGGCGTAACGCTCAAGTGGTCGAGGACTATACGCGCTGGTTTTACGGCCGGCTGAAGCTGCTGAACGAGAAGCTCGGCTCGGGCGCTGAGTTTGTCTGCGCCGATCGCTTCACGGCGGCCGATATTTCCGTAGCGTATGCACTGATGCTGGCCGAGCGCCTCGGCATCTCGGGCGAATTTCCGCCGGCCGTCGCGGACTATTGGGCGCGCATGAAGACGCGCGACGGCTTCAAGCGCGCGATTGCGGCGCAAGGCGGCGAGCGCGACGTCGGCGCGCGTTGATGACGCAAAGTGCCGCGATCGTCGGGGCAGGGCCGGCGGGTCTGATGGCTGCCGACGTGCTCTCGTCGCGTGGCGTGAAGGTCACGATTTACGAACGCATGCCGTCGGCCGGCCGCAAGTTTCTGATGGCGGGGCGCGGCGGCCTTAACCTCACCCATGGCGAAGCGTTCGATCGTTTCCTCGCGCGTTATCGAGAAGCCGCGCCACATCTTGTCGCCGCGCTCGAAGCCTTCTCTCCGCAAGCCCTGCGCGATTTTGCCGACGCGCTCGGCGAGCCGACATTTGTTGGTTCGAGCGGACGTGTGTTTCCGAAGAGCTTTAAGGCCTCGCCGTTGCTGCGTGCATGGCTGCGCCGTCTCGACGCGCAAGGTGTCACGATCGCGTATCGCCATCACTGGCGCGGCTGGAATGGTGACGCGCTGGTCTTCGACACACCGGATGGCAAGCGAGAGATCGCGGCTGACCTCGTTGTGTTGGCATGTGGCGGCGCGAGTTGGCCACGGCTCGGCTCCGACGGTGATTGGCGCGAGCCGCTGTCGCGCGAGGGCGTCGCTGTCGAGCCGCTGGTCGCTACGAATTGCGGCGTGAGGATTACGTGGTCCGAGACGATGCGCGCCTTTGCGGGCACGCCGCTCAAGCGCATCGCTTTGACCTGTGGGGCCGAGACTGTGCGCGGTGAAGCCATCGTCACGGCGAGTGGCCTTGAAGGCGGTGCTGTTTACGCGCTGTCGGCACCGATACGTAAAGCAATCGCGGCGGAGGGGAGGGCGTCGCTTTTGCTCGCGTTGCGGCCCGACATGGATGCGGCTCAGATCGCCGCGAAACTCGCGAAGCCGCGTGGGAAGCAATCGATTTCGTCGCATTTGCGCAAGACGTTGAACCTATCGCCCGTGGCCGTCTCGTTGCTGCATGAGGCTGCGCTGGCACGCGGTGAAAAGCTCGCGGCGTTATCGGCGGAGAAGATCGCGGAGCTCGTCAACGCGCTGCCGCTGCCTGTGACCGGCATGGCCTCGCTCGACCGTGCGATCTCGACAGCGGGTGGCGTCAAGTTTTCGGAGATCGACGCAAGCTACATGCTGAGCGCGCGGTCCGGCACATTTGTCGCCGGTGAGATGCTGGATTGGGAAGCGCCGACCGGCGGCTATCTTTTGCAGGCGTGTTTCGCGACAGGCCATGCGGCAGGCCGGGGTGCCGCCGCATGGCTTGATCGTTGACGCTTGCGACGTAGCCCGGATGGAGCGCCGGCGCGTAAGCGCCGCGCGCAATCCGGGGTGCTGTCAGCTCCGTCCCGGATTTTGCTCGACTTCGTCTCGCTTCATCCGGGCTACGGTCTTTTCTGCGAAGCTACTCTGCCGCCTGCGCCGCCGTCTTCAGCACCTCGTCGCGCAATTCGCGGCGGAGGATTTTGCCGACATTGCTCTTCGGCAGATCGTCGCGGAATTCGATCGTGCGCGGCCGCTTGTAGCCGGTGAGCTGCTCTTTGCAGAACTCGATGAGATCGGCTTCCGTCAGGCTCGGATCGTGCTTCACGACGAACACCTTCACGGCTTCGCCCGTGTTCTTGTCCGGCACGCCGATCGCGGCGCATTCGAGCACGCCCGGATGGCTGACGACGACGCCCTCGATCTCGTTCGGGTACACGTTGAAGCCCGAGACGAGGATCATATCCTTCTTGCGATCGACGATGCGTGTGTAGCCGCGCTCGTCCATGATGCCGATATCGCCAGATTTGAAGAAGCCGTCGGGCGTCATAACGTTGGCGGTTTCGTCCGGACGCTGCCAGTAGCCGGCCATCACCTGCGGGCCGCGGATCGCGATCTCGCCGCGCTCGCCCGCCGGCACATCGTTGCCGTTGTCGTCGATGATGCGGATCTCGACGCCCGGCATCGGGAGCCCGATCGTGCCGGTGTAAGCGTCGGTGTCGGTCGGGTTCGACGCGATGCCGGCCGACGTTTCGGTGAGGCCGTAACCCTCCGAGATCGGGCAGCCGGTGACCTCCAGCCACTTTTTCGCGACAGCTTCCTGCACGGCCATGCCGCCGCCGGTCGAAACGGCAAGTTCAGAGAAGTCGAGCTTGGCAAATTCCGGATCGTGCGCGAGCGAGTTGAACAGCGTGTTCACGGCCGGGAACGAGTTGATCTTGAAGCCCTGCAGCGTCTTGATCATTCCGGGAAGATCGCGCGGGTTCGGAATCAGGATGCTCAATGCGCCGAGACGGTTCGACAGCAGATTGCACACGATGAATGCGAACACGTGGTAGAGCGGGATCGCCGTCACCATGTTAAATTGACCGGTGAGCGTCTTGCGCTTGAGGCCCGGCTGCGTCCACGCTTCCGACGAGAGCAGGTTGGCGACCAACGTCTTGTGCAGCAGGACCGCGCCTTTCGAAACGCCCGTCGTGCCGCCGGTATATTGCAGCACCGCGATATCGTCGGGCCCGATGTCGGGCTTCTGCAGCTCGAGCTCGCGGCCGGCGGCCAGCGCGAGGTTGAAGCGCGTGGCATTCGGCAGGCCGAAATCGTTGGTCCCATCCGGAGCGCCAAGCATGTCGCCTGCGCCAGACAGGATCACGCTCTTGATCGGCGTTCGCTGAATCACCTCGACCAAAGTCGGCGCGAAGGAATCCAGAATGAAGATCGTCTCGGCGCCTGAATCCTTGAGCTGATGCTCGAGTTCGCGCGGGGTGTACATCGGGTTGACGTTGACGATGATCAGACCGGCGCGAAGGATCGCGGCTGCCGCGATTGGAAACTGCAGAAGATTGGGCAGCATGATCGCAACGCGGTCGCCTTTCTTCAGCCCTTGGCTCTGCAGCCATGCGGCGAGCGAGGACGACAGCTCGTCGACCTGCCCGTAAGTCAGAAAGCGGCCCATACAGACATAGGCGTTGTCGTTTTTGAATTTTTCGTAGCTCGCTTCGAGCAGAGCAGTGACCGAGCGATACTCGTCTACATTGACGTCGGCGGGAACGCCCGCCGGATAATTTTGAAGCCAGAACTTATTCATGAAATTCACCCTCCCCAGGGGACAATTAATGCGCGCGAAGATAGGCAAAGTTCGCGAGGTTGTTCAATCAACCATTGCGCGCGGGAAAGTTGAAAACGTGGTGCAGTGCAATGCGCTGCCGCGGTTCGACATCAGCGCGCAGTTGCTTCACGCAAGCGCGCCGGTAAGATCGTCGTTCGCGCTGGCCGATAAGGCGCCGGGGAGGTTTTTTTGATCAAGCACGATTACATCGATGCCAACGGCATTCGTTTTCACTACGCGCATGCGGGTGAAGGCAAGCTGATGCTGTTCCTGCACGGCTTTCCGGAATTTTGGTACTGCTGGAAAGATCTGTTGCCTGAGTTCGGTAAGGATCATCACGCGGTCGCGCCGGACATGCGCGGCTACAACCTCACCGACAAGCCGCAGGATATCGACAGCTACGACATCAAGATCTTGGTCGAGGACATGCGCGCTTTCGCCAAGGCGCTTGGCCACGACAAGTTCATCCTCGTTGCGCACGATTGGGGTGGGGGTGTTGCCTGGTCGATGGCGATCAAGCATCCGGAGCTGATCGAGAAGCTCGTCATCATCAATTCACCGCATCCCGGCTGCTTCCTGCGCGAGCTTGCGAACAATCCGAAGCAGCAGAAGAAAAGCCAATACATGGTGCAATTTCTCGATCCCAACACCGAGAAGTTTCTGGCGGCCAATAACTACAAGGCGCTGCAGGACATCGTCATCCGCGACGGCGTCGAGAAGGGAGAGTTCACCGAGGAAGATCGCGCCGAATACATCAAGGCGTGGTCGCAGCCGGGCGCGCTGACCGGCAACCTCAACTACTACCGGCATTCGAAAGCCGGGCCGCCGCATTCGGGCCAGCCGGCGCGGACCTGGGGTGGCGGCGCGAATTCGCTCGAAGTGAAGGTGCCGACGCTGGTGATCTGGGGCGAGAACGACATCGCGCTCGTGAAGGAGAATCTCGACGGGCTCGAAGAGTTCGTGCCGGACGTCACGATCAAGCGCATTGCGGGCGGCAGCCACTGGTTGATCCACGAAGTGCCGGATCAGATCGCCAAGGATATCCGCGCGTTCATTGCGCGTTGAGTGATTGGCCGCTTGTAGCCCGGATGAGCGAGGCGCCGCTTTGCGCGCCCAGCGACATCCGGGATCGTGTTCGCCGCCAACCCCGGATGGCGCCGCTCGCTTCGCGAGCCGCTCATCCGGGCTACAGGTGCAAACCGCACAAAAGAAAAGGGCGCCTTGTGGCGCCCTAGTCAGTCCAAGCTAATGGCCGAAATTACGCAGCCGACTTAGCCTCGGGGAAAATCTTCTTCAGGCCTTCGCGGACCGGAGCGGTCGCGTCTTCGGCGTTCTGCTTGACGTAAGCGCCGAGTTCCTGAGCCTGCGAGACGCGAGCCTCGTAGCGGCCCTTCAGGTAGGCCATCTGGATCTGGTAGGCCTCGGTCAGGCTCTTCGCGTTGATCAGGTCGCGCGTGACGGCGTAGGCAGCGTCAGCGTCTTCCTTGGCAACGTCGAGCAGCTTGAGGCTGGCTTCGGTCGCGGCCTTGCGGGACTTTTCGTTGGCTTCCTGGGCAGCCTTCACGAACTGCTCGTAGCCGTCCTTGGCGCGCTGAACGCCCGACTCGGCGTATTCCTTGAACTTGTCCGAAGCAGCCTGGAGCTGTTGCGGGATCGTGTTGACGTCAACTTTCTCGGCCTTGGCCATGATCATCTCCTGGTGTTGTGCGTTTAAAACCCTAGCGGCAAGCAAACGTTGTTGCCCGCCTTCACCAACCGAATATAGAGAGCTTTTTGTGCGTTGCAACAAAAATATTGCGATGCAATAAATTTTCTTGTTTTCTCAGCAAATGCAGGGCAATGTGAGTGTCGTCGCAGGCCTAACGTGGTCCAATGTTACCGGGAAGCCACTCTGCGGTGCGAACGTTTTGCTGCGGGCAATTGCGGTCCCGTTTGGTGTTACCATATCGATTAAGTCGACCTTTTTCCCGAGTCGACGCTTGGTTGAGGAAATTTCTGCCCGGCTCGGCGTTGACCAGCCGCGATTTCAAGAAAGGAATACTAATGTCGGCTGCTGCAGCGGGTACGATTGAGGCTCCCTCGAAGCTGTTGTTGCTCCTCGAGGGGCGGGCGCTGCCCGAACTCGGAGCGTTCTACTGCTCCCTTCCACTCCTCTCGATGACCGCACGCGGTGACGGACACCCGGTACTCGTTCTGCCGGGCTTGATGGCCGGCGACGCGACGACGCGGCCGCTGCGCTCGTTCCTCAACAGCCGCGGCTACAAGGCGCATGGCTGGAATCAGGGCCGCAATCTCGGTCTGCGCCCGGGCGTCGAAGAAGCGATGATCGAGCGCATTCGTGAACTCCGCGAGCGCTACGGCCGCAAGGTCAGCCTCGTCGGCTGGAGCCTCGGCGGCCTCTACGCGCGCCAACTCGCGAAGCTGTTGCCGGACGATGTCCGCCTGGTGATCACGCTCGGCAGCCCGTTCGCGGGCCCGCCGAAGTCGACCAACGCGTGGCGCGTTTACGAGATGGCCAGCGGCCAGCGCGCCGAGAAGGCCGAGTTTCGCCATCACGCCGGCCCGATGCATGAGCCGCCGCCGGTGCCGACCACTGCGATCTATTCGAAGACGGACGGGGTGTGTGCCTGGCAGTCGTGCATGGAGAAGGACGGCCCCCAAACCGAGAGCATCGAGGTGCACGGTAGCCACATGGGCCTCGGTCATCTTCCGGCCGCCGTTTACGCGATCGCCGACCGTTTGGCGCAACCCGAGGGTGAATGGACAAAGTTCAGCGCGGGCTGGATGTCCTGCCTTTATCCAAATCCGAAGTACTCGTAATAATCTATATTGCCTTTAAGCACCGCTTGCGCCTGAATGCGCGGGCGGTGCTTTGCTTTGACCGCCAACAGTTTCATTCGCCAGAAGGCTGAATACAGCCGGGCTTGTTCGAAAAAATTTCGGGGAGGCCGAGATGGATCATCTCAGCAGTCTAGACGCGTCTTTTCTCCATATGGAGACACCCGAGACGCCGATGCATGTCGGCAGTCTCTGCATGGTCGAGTTGCCGCAAGATTACGAAGGCGACTTCTACGACGCGGTGAGGAAGCAAGTCATCAACCGCATGCATCTGGCGCGCGTGTTCACACGCAAGCTTGCGCCGATGCCGTTCGAACTCGGCGATCCCGTGTGGATCGAGGATGACGATATCGATCTCGACTATCACATTCGCCGCGTCACGGTTCCGCCGCCCGGGACAATGGCGCAGGTCGAGTCGCTGGCAGCGCGACTGCACTCGAGCTTGCTCGATCGCAGCCGCCCGCTGTGGGAAATCTACGTGATCGAGGGCACCGAAGACGGCCGCTTCGGCTACTACTCGAAGCTGCATCACGCCGGCATCGATGGGAAATCCGGAACGGAGCTTGCGAAAGTCTTCTTCGATACGACGCCGGAATCGAAGGTGTACAACGTCCCGACGCGGCGGCCGCGCGGCCAATATCAGCTCGGGATGGCAGAGCTGCTGGAAGCGAGCGTCAACAACGCGGTCCAGCAATATACCAAGCTCGCGAAGCTTGCTCCGGAAGCCGCGAAGATCTTCTCCGGATTCGTACAGAATGCGCCGAAGCTGCTTGGCGGCGACGGCAAGGATTTGCTGGCGTCGCTGAAGCCCGCGCCGAAGACGATCTTCAACGTAGCGATCACCAACCAGCGTTCGTTCGCAACGGTCTCGCTTCCCCTCGACGGTATGAAGAAGGCCGTGAAGCGTCACGGCGCGACGCTGAACGACGGCGTGATGGCGATCTGCAGCTCGGCGTTGCGTAGTTTCTTGGAAGAACGCGCGAGCCTGCCGGCTGAATCTCTCAGCGCTCTCGTGCCGGTCAGCTTGCGCGCTGACGGCGATAGTGCGCAGAACAATCAGGTCGCGGCGATCCGGGTCAGTTTGGAAACGGACGAAAAAGATCCGCGCAAGCGCTGGGACAAGATCCGCAAGAGCACCGAAACGTCGAAGACCTTCATGAACCAGGTGAAGGGCATCATCGCGACCGACTTCCCGATGATGGGTTCGCCGTGGCTGATGTCGTCGATGGCATCGATGTATGGTCGCTCGAATCTGGTCGATCGTCTGCCGCCGATCGGGAACGTGCTGATCTCGAACGTGCCGGGACCGCCGATCCCGCTGTATGTCGCCGGCGCGCGCATGACGCATTACTTCCCGGCGTCGATCCCGTATCACGGGCAGGCGCTCAACATCACGCTCGAGAGCTACGCCGGCTCGCTCGACTTCGGCTTCACGGCATGCCGCCGCGCGCTGCCGCAGGACGATCTCAAAGCCCTCGGCAAGCATCTCGTGAAGGCTTTCGAAGAGCTTGTCGCGTTGGAGCCGGCAGGCGCTGCTGCTGCGCCGAACGGCAAAGCGGAGAAAGCCGAGGCGAACGAGAAGGCGATTGAGGCGGCTGCGCCGCGTGCCGAAACACCGGTGCCGGCCGAAGCTCCGGCGGCGGATGCAAAGCCCGAGAAGCCGCGGAAGAAAGATGCGGAGCGGCGGCTCGCGAATTAGCGGGCCAGCAACCTCGCAGATATCGTTCCGTCATGGCCCGCTTCATGCGGGCCATTTCTTTTACTTGTAGCCCGGATGAAGCGAGGCGCCGCGCTTTTGGCGCGGCCGCCGAAGCGATATCCGGGACCGTTTTCGAGATCAGCTCGGCGATTGCCGATCCCCGGATGTCGCAATCGCGCTGCGCGTTGCTCATCTGGGCTACGAGCTGAGCCTGTTGTCGCGCGGCCGGAGTTCCCCCGTCATGGCCCGCTTCATGCGGGCCATCCACGTCTTACTTTCTTCTTGTAGCCTGGATGAAGCGAGGCGGCGCGCTTTTCGCGCGCGCGCCGAGCGCAATCCAGGGATCAGAACGCGCCTCTATTGCCGCCCCCGGATGTCGCAATCGCGCTAAGCGCATTGCTCATCCGGGCTACGGGTTGCATCGAGGCGTTGCCCAATACCCCGGCTGTCATCCCGGCCAAGCGACCAGCCCGAAGGGCTATTCGCGCGAGCCGGGACCCATGTATCCCGGTGGATCGGTGTCGCGAGAACGGCTGAGACAACACAAGCGCAGGGATACGTGGATCCCGGATAGCCTTGCTTGCTGCGCAAGCTGCGGCTTCCGTGATGACGGCTGAGAGTGAGGCGCGCCGTCTAGCTCAATGCGCGCCACTGAAAGCCTGATCGAAGCCGTAAGCTTCCATCTGCGCCTGGAACTGCGCGACGTCGTGGCTGAGCACGACGATGTCGTGCATGTTGCCGTCGTGATCCTGGACGTGATCGCGCAGCAAAGCTTCGCCGCGGAAGCCGAGACCTTCGAACACCGCGATCGCGCCGCGCTGATCGATCGTCATCTGGGCTGTGAGCTTCTTCTTGCCTTGCCCCAACGCGACGGCAAAAATCTCCTGCGTCAGCGTGCGGCCGACGCCCATGCCGCGCACCTTCGGCGACGACACGACGCGGACTTCGCCGACATGCGGTGACCACGAGAGCGGATCGGACGACAGCGTCGCGCAGCCGATCACTTCATCGCCGTCGACGGCAAGCAGAGTCGTCAGCGCGCCGCGCTCGACTTCCGACGCCCAGGCAGCAAGGACCTTCGGCTGCGTGATGTCGCGCGGCAGAAACAACAGATCGTGCGTCGGCAATGTGCGCGCGAATTTCAGCACGGCGGCTTCGTCGTCGCCCGTCATGTAACGCAGCGTCGCGGTGCGGCCCGCATATTCGAGCGGCCGCGGGTAACTTCTTTCGGTGGTCATACGGAACGTTCTCCAAGCCAGTTGTCGACCTTGGGCCACAAGCGCTTCATCGCGTTGCCGCCGGCCACGAGGCTGACGTGACCACCCTTGAGGACGACTTCTTCCTTTTCCTCCGAGCCGACATGCGCGACGAGCGGCTTGGCGGCTTCGTAAGGGACGATGTGATCGTGTTCGGCAAGCACGTGCAGCAGCGGCACCTTGATGTTGCCGAGGTCGACGCGGCGGCCGCCGATCACGAGTTCATTCTTGTAGAAGGAGTTCTCCCACATGAGCTCCTTCACGGTCTGTTTGAAATACTCGCCGGCGAGCGGCAGCGTTTCGTTCGACCAGCGATCGAGCATGCGGTACGACTTCACATACTGATCGCTCCACATATTCTCCCACAGCGAGATCTGCGCGGTGACGCGCGATGCGGGGCGCAGCATGTCGAACGAGGCGTAGATGAATTCCGGCGGCACGTTGCCGAGACGCTCGACGAGTTTGTCGACGTCGAAGTGACGCTTGTCGGACCAGTTGTTGAACAGCTTCATGTGCCGGAAATCGACAGGCGTCGTGAAGCACACGAGATTTTGCAGCGGGCCGTCGGCGTGCAGTGCCGCGTACCACGTCGATAGGACGCCGCCCATGCAGTAGCCGATCATGTTGAGATCGGGCTGACCGGATTCCTTCAGCACGCGCTGAACCGCATCCGGGATGAAGTCGAGCACGTAGTCTTCGAAGCGAAGATGCTTCTCGTCCGCGGTCGGCGGATTCCAGTCGAGCACGTAAACGTCGTAGCCCTGCTTGAGCAAAAACTCGATGAAGCTCTGACCCGGCGCGAGATCGAGGATGTAGCCGCGGTTGCTGGTCGCCATCACGATCAGCAACGGCTTGCGGTACACTTCCTTCGCCATCGGACGATAGTGATAAAGCGTCATCGTCCCGCGCGTGACCATGACGTCTTTCGGCGTCAGTCCGACAGCAGGCGCGGGCGAGGTGAAGTATTCGAGGCCTTTGATGTTGCGCTGGATGGCGCGATCGACTTCGGCCTGGATGCGAGAGGCGATCGAGTCGTCGGGCTTCTGCTTTTGCGCCGTGCTCATGCACTACCCTCGGCCGAAGGCGGCTTCTTGGTGCGCGGCGGCTTCGATGTCGGCGGCGCCGTGCTGATCGCTTCGGCGGCGGCCGCGTTGGTCACGCTGACGAGCCGCGCTTCGATGCGCGCGAGGGAGGCTTCCATCGATTTCATGCGTTCGCCGATGTTCACCATCTCGGCGCGCGACGGCAGATTGAGCGCCGCGAGGTAGCGGCCGATCATCTCGCCGAGCTGGTTCTGCATGCCCATCGGCACGTTGGTGAATTTGTGCATCGCCTGCGCGAACACTTCCGTGCCCATCGTGTCGTTGGCGAGCTTGTTGAAGCCCTTCTCCCATTGCGCCATCACGTCGCGGAAGGCGGCCTGCGGGTCGAGCTTCGGCGCTTCCTTCTGTTCGGGCTTCGCGTCGTTTTGGTCGGCCATCGGGTGTCTCCCTTCATCCGTGGCTGCCGCTAATGACGGGAGCATAGACGAAATTGTTTCTGTGCAACAAACCTTAGCATAGTGATGCAACGGGTTACTTCAAGCGAGCCGGGGTTGCTGATCATTGGTGCCAAGGTTGCTGATCGGGCCGTTTCTCTCCGTCATGGCCCGCTTCATGCGGGCCATGACGGAGAGAGTGTCCATGCGGTGGCCATGACGACCGCACTCAATTCAACCGCAGGAAATACTCCGCCGTGTAGAGCACCAGCCCGGCGAGGCCGCCGACCAATGCGCCGTTGAAGCGGATGTATTGCAGGTCGCGGCCGATGTTGATCTCGACCAGGCGAATGAGCTGGTCGATATCCCACGACTTCACTTGATCGGCGATGAAGCGCGATACGCCGCTCTTCTGGCTGGCGATGAAGGTTTCCAGGATCATCACCATGCCGTCGTTGATCTCGGCGCGGATCTTCGGCGAGTTGGCGAGCTGGTGGCCGACATCGACCAGAAGCTTCTCGAGATGCTTCGACAGCGCCGACTGCGCGTCCGCCGCATTGTCGAGCAGGAATGTCTTGAGGCTTTCCCAGACGGCGTCGGCAAGCTTCGCGATCTCGGGGCGGGCGAGCAGCTCCTGCTTCAGCGTATCGATCTTGGCGGCGTATTCGGGCGAGGTGCGCAGCTTCTCGACGAAGTTCGTGATGAAGCGATCGAACTCGCTCCGCATCGGGTGTTCGGGGTCGCCTTGCACCTCTTGTAGGAACGAGAACGACGACGAGATGACCTTGCGCAGCAGATACGCGTCGGCCCGATAGAGCCGGAGCAGGGTCGGCAACTCGTCGCGGATCTTGTCGCGGATGAGATCGATGGTCTTCTGGTCGGAGAGGATCTTGCCGATGCCGACCAGCACTTCGTCGAGGATCGACTGATGCCGGCGGTCGTCGGTCAGTGCGCCGAGGAGGTTGGCGGCGATCGGCGCGACGTCGACATTCTTGAGTTCGTTGAGCCCGCGCTCGACGAAGAATTGGCGCAGGCCCGTCCCCTCGATGCCCTGAATGATCTGCGGCATCAGGCCGAGCACGAAGCGCGAGAGGTTCGCGCTGCGCCCCCGGTCGGCGAGCCAGTCGGAGATCAGGATCGCGAAATCGACCTCGCGCAGCTTCTGCTTCACGGGCTCGGGCGCGAGGAAGTTGGTCTCGACGAAGGTGCCGAGGCTCTCGGCGATCCGGTGGTGGTTGTGCGGGATGATGGCGGTGTGCGGGATCGGCAGGCCGAGCGGCCGGCGGAAGAGGGCGACGACCGCGTACCAGTCGGCGAGGCCGCCGATGGTGGCGGCCTCCGCGAAGGCGGCGACGAAGGCGAAGCCGACGCCGGGATAGCGGCGGTCGAGGATTTTCGCCGCGATCAGCAGCAGGACGCTGACGACCAGCAGACCGGTCGCGATCAGCTTCATCCGGCGGAGGCCGGAGAGTTTTTCGGCGTCGTCGGGGGAGAGGGCGGCAAGGGACATGGCGCGCATCATACCCGACGACGCCGCTTAGGCGTTACGCGGCGTTCTCGATGATATTCGCCTCGATATCGTCCAGGAGCTCATTGGCGATCGACGAATGGGTCGCCTGCGGCAGCTTGAGACTGCCCATGGTGCCGCAGTTGCCGAACGTGATCTGCGCCTTGAACTTGCGGGCGAGGGCCTGCATGGCCTCGTTTGACGGGTGCGAGTTGAGACGAAGGTGACGGATGCCCTCGTTACGCGCCGAGGTGATCAGGCGGCGGAACAGGCGCTGGCCGATGCCACGGCGGCGCAGCTCCGGCTCGACCGAAAAGGCGATCTCGGCCGTATTCGGCTGGTCCTGGTCCTCGGGGTGCAGCTCGGCCGCGCCCAGCACTTTACCGTCCTCGATATAGGCGAAGACCGTCGCGCCATTGGCGAAGCAGCGGCCCGGGTAACGGGAAATGAAGGCGTCGTTGACCCCGCCGAGGAAACGCTGGTTTCGGCTTTCGGCATCGAGGCGCAGCAGGTGGTCCTGAAACAGATGGGCTTCCCGCGCGCGCAATTTGCGGATGACACCCTGGGTTTTGTCGCGAGCCATAATGGGCCCTCCATTGCCGAGGGAAAACCGATGGCCAGAGGGACATCGTTGCTCGACATAAGTAGATTTGTGCATTGCAGCATGCAAAGTCAATCGCTTGCATGCCGCAAACGTAAACTTGAAGTAATATCCTTTAGTCGCAGCCCGCCAAAGTTGCGCCGAATCAACCAGTTGCGATTGCAATCTGAGATTGTGATTCATCGCCCTCACGCCAGGCATGCGTGAGGGTCTTAGCTCTCGGTATCGGCGTAGTTGCCGTTAACGTCAACTAAGCTCAGCTGCCGACCCAAACATCGAGGACGTAGCGGTTCTTCGACGTCATCTTATCGACCCAGGCGAGGGAATTGTCCTCGCTGGAGCCGGTCTCCTCGCCGTACATCGCGGCCAAAACCTTCTTCACATCCGGCTCCATCCGGCTGCCGTCTCCGCAGACATAGACGATCGCGCCATCCCGGAAGAGCTTCTTGATCTTGGTGCCCTCGGCTTTGATTAGGTCCTGAACGTAGGTCTTCTTCCCGTTGTGCCGGGAGAAGGCGATGTGCAGTTCGGTGTCGCTGTCCTTGGCAAGCTGCTTGAGCTCGTCGCCATAGATGAAGTCCTGGTCCGGGTGCCGGCACCCGAAGAACAGCATCGCGGTGCCGAGCTTCTTGCCCTTCTTCTTGGCCGCTGCCCGTTCCTGCATGAAGGCGCGGAAGGGCGCGAGGCCGGTGCCGGGGCCGATCATGACGATCGGGGTCGAAAGGTCGTCCGGTAGGCGGAAGCCGACCTTGGTCTCCTTGACGATGCCCTGGACCACGCTGCCCGGACCCTGACGGAGCAGGTGGTTGGAGCAGACGCCCCGGTAGACGCCGTTACCGGATCGGGCCGGACCCTCGACAACGCCGACCGTGATGCTCGCCTTCTTGGGGTCGAGCTTGGGCGACGACGAGATCGAGTAGTAGCGCGGCACGATCAACGGCAGCATTTCGAGGAAGAGGTTGAAGGGGAGTTCGCAGGCCGGGAACTCCTCCAGCAGGTCGAGCACCGATTTCCGCTTCTGGAAGACCTCGGTCTTGTACTTTTCGCCGTCCTCGGCCGCGAGCGCCTGAAGCTGCGGCTTGGTGTGCGGGCAGCGTGTGTTGTCCGCCAGAGTCTGGATCTGCTTGCGGGTCGCGATGCCCTGCAGCTCCACATAGTCGGCGAGCAGGTTGTAGACCGGTAGGGTCTGTCCGGTCGGCAGGGACGCTCGGCGGCCTTCCGCGACGTCGAGGCGGATGTGGGTGTCCGGCGCGATGCCGAAGCGGTCCATCACGCGCTCGACCAGCGCGCGGCTGTTCGACGGGATCACCATCAAGTGGTCGCCGGCGCGGTAGTTCACGCCGTCCGGGAGTTCGATCTCGATATGCCGGGTCGAGCGGTCGGAAGCGTTGTCGCCGTCGCGCTTTTGGAGTTCGCGGTTCGCCGTGATGCGCATTTTCTGAGCGCCGGTCGAGGCGACGATCGTGTTCGGCGCCGGGGCCGGGACGTAGTCGAGTTCATAAAGCGGAGCGGCTTTGGCCGCCTTGGAGAGATCGGCGTCGATCTTCAGCTCCTTGGCGAGCTTCGGCCATAGCTTCTTGTACCAATCCTGGAACTGGCCATCGAGGTCTTCACGCGCGTCGCCTTCGCCGCGCGGATAGACCTCGGTCGCGCCGAGCGCCTTCAGGCGTTCGTCGAGGTGACGCGGCACGGACTGATAGGTCGCGAGCCAATCGCGATTGCCGCAGCCGAACAGCGTGTAGTTGACGCCCTTGAGGGCATCGGCGTTCATCTCATTTTCGAGCCACTTGGCGAACGACACCGCGTTGTCGGGGGGCGTCCCGTTATACGAACCGCAGACGATGACGGTCGCGCCGTTGCGCGGCAGCGCGTTCTCGTAATCGTCGAGCGAGGCGAGTTTCGTCTCGAAGCCATTGGCCTCGCCGCCTTCCGCGATCGAGCGGGCGAATTCCTCGGCGGTGCCGAGGTTGGAGCCGAAAAGCACCAACAACGGCGTGCCGTGGCTGGCGACCTTCGGCGCCGGCTTGGCGGCGGCTTTCGGCTTCGCCGTGGTCGCGGCGACCTGATAGCCGGGCGTGACCTTCGGGCGATCGGTGCGCGCGCGCACCTTGATCTTGAAGCCTTCGGGTTTGACCGTCAGCGTCTCTTTGATGCTGAGCTTGTAGCGGTGCGGGTCGTGCAGCTTGAAGCGCTGCAGGATCATGCCCATCACGAGCGTCGCTTCCTGCATCGCGAATTGGCGGCCGATACAGGCGCGCTGCCCGTTGCCGAACGGCTTGTAGGCATTCGGCGGGCGATTGGCTTCAGCCTCGCGGCTGAAATTCTCCGGATCGAACACGTCGGCGCGCGGCCCCCAGACCGACTTGTCACGGTGCGCCTGCGCGATCAGCGCCATCACGTGGTAGCTCTTCTTGATCTTGTATTCGCCGCCGACAGTCGTGTTTTCGAGCGCGCGCAGCGCGAAGGCCGGTGCGGTCGGCCAGAGCCGCAGCGCTTCTTTCAGGATTTGGCCGATGTAAGTGAGCTGATTGACCTGCGCGTAGGTCGGCTTCACCGAAATGTCGCCACCGAGCACGCGGTCGACTTCCGCATAGGCTTTCGCCAACACGTCCGGATTATTAAGCAGCGCATAGGTCGCGAAGGACAGCATGCCGCTGGTCGTCTCGTGGCCCGCGATGAGGAAGATGATCGTCTCGTCGCGGATCTGTTCGTCGGAGAGGCGTTGGCCGGTCTTCTTGTCGACGCCCTGCAACATGAAGTTCAGCAGGTCTTTCTTGTCGCCCTGCGTGTCGAGATTTTCGCGGCGCTCGCGGATGATGTCGCCGACCATCTTGTGCATGTACTTGATGTCGGCGTTCACCTGCTTGAGCTGCTTCGACTTGAACACCTCTTCGAACGGCAGGCCGCGATGCTGCATCGTTGCTTCGAGCGTGCGCACCATCGCATCGATGAAGGGGTGGTTGCCGTCGCGGTAGAAGGAGTTGAAGCGATAATCGAAACCGCACAGCCCGATGGTGTCGAGTGTCAGACGCGTCATGTCGTCGGTGACGTCGATCTCGTCGTCCGGGTTCAGGCGCTCCCACTTCGCCATCATCTGCTCGGCGATATCGAGCATCATCGGGTGATAGCCCTGCATCGCGCGCTGCGCGAAGGTCGGCATCAGGATGTTATGCGCGAGCGACCACTTTTCTTCTTCGGTGTCGGCCGTGAAGAGACCGTGCGCGGCAGGGCGCAGGCGGCGCAGCACGCCGCGCGTCGATTTGTCGAAACGCGTCTCGTCGCAGACTTCGTCGAGCAGGTCCGCACCGGAGATGACGACGATGGGCTTGCCCATCATGTCCATCCAGAAGATCGGGCCCTGTTCGGATGCGATTCGCATCAGATCTTGGATCGGCTGCTCGGCATCGACCGAGAGCAGGTTGCCGATCAGCATTTTGCCCGGCAGCTTCGGAATCGGATGCAGCGGATTGGTCTTCGACGACATGCGTTTCCCCCGGAAAACACGCGGCAACTTTTGCGGGATGAAACGCTAGGGGCAGCAAAAACGCAACGATAGTTTGGACGCGGTCCAACAAGGCCGGTCCGGAAGCGCGCGGGGTGTTGTTCGATTTCCACGTCAACTTGCCACGTCAACCTGTCATGGCCCGCACAAGCCGGGCCATACACGCCTTCGTAGCCCGGATGAGCGGCGCGAAGCGCGCGACATCCGGGGCTGAATCTGCGGCGAATGCCGATCCCGGATTTTGCTCGGCGTGCGCGCGAGAAGCGCGCCGCCGCGCTTCATCCAGGCTACAAGAGAGAGGACATTGACTTCGCGCGCGCGTTAAGCGCTGACTTGCGGCCAATATTTCATGGGAGGAATTCATGGCTGACGTGAACCGCCAAGTTCTCTTGGTCGAGAAGCCGGCCGGCAAATTGGGGCCGGAGCATTTCAAGATGTCGCAGGGTGCGATGCCAGTGCCGCAAGACGGCGAAGTGCTTCTGCGCACGCTGTATATTTCGCTCGATGCCGCGAACCGCGCCTGGATGCATGGCGCGACGTATCGTTCCGCGCTCGATTTCGGTGGCGTGATGGCAGGCGGCGGCGTTGCCGAGGTGGTTGAATCAAAGTCGCCGGACTTCAAGCCGGGCGATCTCGCCTTCGGCGACACGGGTTGGCAGGATTACGCGGCCGTCAAGGGAAAGCATCTCACCAAGTTGCCGCGCGTTCCGCAGCTGACAAACCTGCTGAGCGTCTACGGCATCGCGGGGCTGACGGCGTATTTCGGCTTTCTCGATATCGGCCAGCCGAAAGAGGGCGAGACTGTTGTCGTCTCCGCCGCCGCAGGTTCGGTCGGTTCGATCGTGGGGCAGATCGGCAAGATCAAAGGCTGCCGCGTGATCGGCATCGCGGGCGGCAAAGAGAAGTGCGAGTGGTTGACCAGCGAACTCGGCTTCGATGCCGCGGTCGACTACAAGGGCGAGAGCGTTTTCAAGGCGCTGAAAGCCGCAGCGCCGAAGGGCATCGATGTCTACTTCGACAACGTCGGCGGCACGATCCTCGAAGCGTGTTTGGCGCAAATGAATATCGGCGGCCGCATCGCGTGCTGCGGGGCGATCTCGCAATACGACGGCGTGCCGGATGCGGCGGGCCCGCGCGGCGTGCCGGGGCTGATCGTCGTGAAGCGTCTGCGCATGCAGGGCTTCATCGTGACCGACTACTTCAAGGATCAGGCGCGCGCGCTGAAGGATCTGCAGGCCTGGGTCGCGGCCGGCAAGCTCAAAGTCGAGGAGGATGTCATCGACGGCCTGGAAAATACGCCGCAAGCGCTGATCGGCCTGCTCGCCGGCGAGAACCGCGGCAAGCGCATGGTGAAGGTGTAGCGCTACAGCGGCTGCACCGCGCCTTCCAGCTTCCCCGCCGCGACGAGCGCGCGGAATTCTTCCGCCATGCGCTCCGACGCATCGATGGCGGCACGCCAAGCGGCCAGCCGCGCGGTGTCGTCGCCCGCATAATGCTTGAAGTCCTTGCGGTTCGGAATGCCCTTGCCGGGAAGCTTGTCGATCAACGCGGGTGAGGGGCTGAGCACGACCATGCGATCGGTGTGGCGCGGCTTCTTCCACTTGAGCGATTTGTCGAACCAGCGCGGCACGATGCGGCTCTCGTAATGCGGGATGAACAACACCTTCGCGGCATCGGTGTGCGCGAGGTCCATCTGATAATCGATGATGCCGCCATCGACGTAGTGTCCGGCCGGTGCGCCATCGATTGCGACGATGCGCTCCATGATCAGCGGCAGTGTGCCGCTGGCGAGGATCGCCTCCGCGATGTTGGCGGACGAGAGCGGCAGCCACGATGTGTGGAAATGGTCGGCGCCGATCGATAGCGCGGGTTCACCGCTTGCCGAGAACACGTAGCGTTCGACGTGACCCGCAAGCCCGCGCGGGCGCGCGACGTGCGCAAAGAAAGCGAGGCCGTAGCCGAGCATCTGCGCGGCGCGGCTGTCGGCAGTGGTCAGCCCCTTCAGGCGGGCGACGACGAAGTTCACCGCAAGGCGAGGCGACGAGAGCACAGCGTCGGCACCGCCATCGGCGAGGATCGCGGCGATCAGTTTGCGTCCCTCACGCGTGATCTCGGCCGCGTCCGGCCGCGCGCTGTAGGTCTGCGCCAAGTAAGCCGCCTCAAACCGCTCGTAGGCCGCGGTCGCATCAGCTTGCGCCGCGCAGGCGAGACGAAAGGCACCGATCGATGACCCGATGGCAGGGATTGCGGCCGGCACTTCGCGCAGCCACTCGGCGAAAATGGCGCGGTCGAGCCGCCCTTGGATCAGCCATTTCGGCCCGCCGGCAGCGGCGCCGATGGCACCGATGGTTGCCGGCGTCAGGCCGTTTCGCTCGATAATCGCGCGTGCGCCGGGGCCGGCTTTCAGCGTGAAGGTCGTCGTCTGCAAAGGGCTTTGCTCGAGTTTTTCCGCGGCCGAATTAGCCTTGTTCGCCGAGAAATCCAATCCGGATTGGACTTTCGGGGCCGTCTGGATGATCTTTGCCGACCTGGGTTTGGGAGTTCAAGTCGTGAAAGTAACCGTCGAAGTCGATTGCACGCCGCTGGAGGCAAGGCAGTTTTTCGGTCTGCCGGACGTTCAGCCGATGCAAGAACGAGTCATGAAAGAGCTCGAAGACAAGATGATGGAGAATATGGAGCGGTATTCCCCTGAGGGTCTGATGAAGACCTGGTTCTCTTCGATGCCGCAGAACGCCGAGTGGTTCCGCGATCTCTTCTCGGGCGTTCTCGATCCTGCCCGCTCGAAGAAAACCTGAGCACCTGTAGATAAAGCGCATCCGTCATTTGGCGGTCTTGCAAGATGCGCTACGTGGGGTAATGCTCATTCTCGCAATGTCAGCTCCAAAGGCTGACCGCAGCTGTCATCGGATTTCGTCTAAAGACATAAACGTCCAACCATGATGCGCGGAGAATAGCCTTTGGCTCGGCAACCCAATCCGGGAAGTCCCGGACGTCATCCAGCGGTGGCGCAGGCGCTACGCGATTGCCGCGGCGCATTCTGGAGCGTTGCGATCTTCTCCGGCCTCGTCAATCTGCTGATGTTGGCCGGCCCGCTCTACATGCTGCAAGTCTATGACCGCGTGCTGGCGAGCCGCAGCGTGCCGACCTTGATCGCGCTCTCGGTCCTGCTTGCGGTGGCCTACGGTTTCCAAGCGATCCTCGATCTCATCCGCACGCGCATCGTGACGCGATCGGCCGCAGTGCTCGACAAGGACCTCGGCACGACCGTGCATAACGCCGTGCTGCGCCTGGCCACCAACAGCCGCTCTATCGACGCACAGCAGCCTGTGCGCGATCTCGATCAGATTCGCTCATTCCTGACGAGCGCAGGTCCGATCGCGATCGTCGACCTGCCGTGGATGCCGGTGTTCCTGGCAATCTGCTTCCTGCTGCACCCCTGGATCGGCTTTCTGTCGCTCTTCGGCGCGCTGCTGCTGGTCGCAACGACGCTGCTGACCGAGCGCTCGAGCCGTGAGCCTGCGCGCGAAGTCGCGAAGGGCGCAGGCCAACGTGCGGCCGCGATCGAGGCCGATCGCCGCAATAGCGAAACCATCACAGCGATGGGTCTCGGCGATGCGATGGCGAAACGCTGGAACGAAGCCAACAATGCATATCTCACCGCCGTGCGCCGTTCTTCGGATGTCGTGAGTTCTTACGGTGGCCTCTCCAAGGTGCTCCGGCTGTTTCTACAGTCCGGCATTCTGGGCCTTGGCGCCTATCTCGTTATTCAGCAGCAGTTGAGCCCGGGCTCGATGATCGCGGCCTCGATCATGATGGCGCGCGCGCTCGCGCCGATCGAAACCGCGATCGCGAATTGGCGCGGCTTTGTTGCTGCGCGCGATGCGACGCATCGCCTCTCGCAAATGCTGGCGCATTTCGGCATCTCGCCGGAGCGCATGGAGCTTCCGCCGCCGAAGCAGAGCTTCGAAGCCGAAGACGTGGTGGTGGTTGCGCCGGAGACGCAGGTGCCGATCGTCGGCGGCGTCCGCTTCCAAACGCGCGCCGGCGATGTCGTCGGCGTCATCGGGCCGAGCGGATCGGGCAAAACCTCGCTCATTCGCGTCCTGGTCGGCATCTGGCCGCCGGCACGCGGGGCGGTTCGTATCGATGGCGCAGAGCTTAAACAGTGGTCGCCGACGTTGCTCGGCCCGCATATCGGCTACCTCTCGCAAGCGGTCGAATTGTTCGACGGCACTGTCGCGCAGAACATTGCGCGCATGGCTAACGATCCCGATCCAGACAAAGTCGTGAAGGCCGCGCGTGCGGCCGGTGCGCACGACATGATCCTGCACTTGCGCAATGGCTACGACACACGCATCGGAGACTCCGGCGCAATTCTGTCGGCCGGCCAGCGGCAGCGTGTCGCTTTGGCGCGCGCTCTTTACAATGATCCGTTCCTCATCGTGCTCGACGAGCCGAATGCCAATCTCGATAGCGACGGTGAGGAAGCTCTGCTTACCGCGATCGAGCAAGCGGCCAAGCGCGGCGCGATCGTTCTTATGATTGCGCATCGCCGCGGCGCCTTGAAGGTTTGCAACCGTGTGTTGGTGCTCCGCGATGGCGCGCAAATGGCGTTCGGACCGCGCGACGAGGTGCTGGCGCGGCTCATGCCGCAACAACCGCAACAGCCGCCACAACAAGCGCCAGCCACCGCCCCGACAACCCTGAAAGTTGTCAGCGACAATCCAGGAAGCGGCGCATGAGCGAGCCAGTCGATCCGAAAGCCGCGATCCGGCGGCTGAATATCATCGGTCTGACGACAGTGCTTCTGGTCGTCGGTGGCGTCGGCGGATGGGCCGCGACGACGCATATCGCAGGCGCAGTGATTGCACCGGGCACGCTGGTTGTCGAAAGCAACGTCAAGAAGGTGCAGCACAACACCGGCGGCATCGTCGGCGAGATATTCGTGCGCGAAGGCAGTACGGTGAAAGCCGGCGAACTGGTGGTTCGGCTCGACGATACGCTGCCGCGCGCGACCCTCGGTATCGTTCAGTCGCAGCTCGACGTGCTGGTCGCGCGAGAAGCCCGCCTCGTTGCGGAACGCGACGGCGCAAAGGAAATCACATTCGATCCGGCCTACTTGGCGCGCCGCAAAGACTTGACCGTAGACTCGGCCATCCTCGGCGAAGTGAAGTTGTTCGAGGCGCGGCGCAGCGGCCGCGAGGGGCAACGATCGCAGCTGCGCGAACGCATCACGCAGACCGAGAACGAAATTCGCGGCCTGACGGCACAGCAAGAAGCGAAGGAAAAAGAAATCACCTTCATCGGCGAAGAGCTCGCCGGTGTGCAGGGCCTCTATAAGAAGAATCTCGTCACCATCGTCCGTTACAACGCGCTCCAGCGCGATCAGGCGCGCCTGCAGGGCGAGCGCGGCCAGCTGGTCGCCGAACAAGCGCGTGCACGCGGGAAGATCGCCGAGACCGAAATTCAGATCATTCAGCTCGAGCAGGATTTCCGCACCGAGGTCCTGCGCGATCTGCGTGAGGCGCAGTCGAAGATGGCCGAGCTGCAGGAGCGGGTGAACGCAGCGCAGGACGAACTCCGCCGTATCGATATCCGCTCGCCGCAGAACGGCACGGTGCATCAGCTCGCCGTGCACACGGTCGGCGGTGTCGTGCAGCGCGGCGAGACGTTGATGCTCGTCGTGCCGGTCGCCGACGCATTGTTGGTCGAGGCGAAAGCCGCCCCAACCGACGTCGACCAAATCCACGTCGGTGCGCAGGTCCACATCAAGGTCTCGGCCGGCAATCGGCGGTTGATGCAGGATCTCGATGGCAAGGTGCGAACCATCTCGGCGGACCTGACCCGAGAGCAGGTGCCGGGGCAGTCGGGCGCTGTCCAAGCCGCGTACTACCTTGTGCGCATCGATATCGACCCCGACCAGGCCAAGAAGCTGCAGGACCTGCAGCTGATCGCCGGCATGCAGACCGAGGTCTACATCCGGACTGAAAACCGACTGGCCGTCG
Source organism: Variibacter gotjawalensis (assembly GCF_002355335.1). Taxonomy (GTDB): domain Bacteria; phylum Pseudomonadota; class Alphaproteobacteria; order Rhizobiales; family Xanthobacteraceae; genus Variibacter; species Variibacter gotjawalensis. The sequence goes on along the minus strand of NZ_AP014946.1, from coordinate 3,975,638 downwards.
ACTATTTGATCAAGCCCCTGACCGAACAGTTCGCGCGCACCTTCCGCGAGCGCTGACATTTTTGTCAGGCGCCCAGGCTTGCGAAGCGGCGCGCTTCGCGGCTTAATGTTTGCGATCACATCAGAATTGGCGTTTATTACGCCAAACGGTACGCGATCGCATGCGACAATCGCATATCAGTGATAATCATTAGAAATCTTGCGTTCTGATTTCTGTCTGGCAGAATGCCCAAACAATAAGAAGAGCCGGTCGCGGCCCCCGCCCTTAGGTTTTCCGAAGGCGTGGCGCGCCTCTCGAAAATAAGGGAGGAATGCATGCTTTCACGCCGCAATCTGTTGCGGACCGCAGCAGGTGCCGGGTGCCTAGGTGCACTCGCGCAGACGTTCCCACGGGCTCACGCCTCCGCCTGGCCGACCGGCCCGGTCAAAATCATCGTGCCGTATCCGCCGGGTGGGTCGAGCGACATCGCGTCGCGCGTCGTCGGCCAGTTGCTGCAAGAGCAGATCGGCCAGCCCTTCATCATCGACAACCGGGCAGGGGCGGGCGGCAATATCGGCATGGAGGCCGGCGCGCGCTCGGCGCCCGACGGCTATTCGCTCGTTCTCGCGACGACCGCGCATGCGATCAACATGACGCTGTTCTCGAAGCTCAACTACGACACCGTGAAGGGCTTCGCGCCGATCGCGCTGCTGATGGAGGTGCCGCTCATCTGCACGGTGCATCCGAGCGTGCCGGCAAATTCCGTGGCGGAGCTTATTGCGCTCGCGAAGCAGAAGCCGAAGGGCATCAACTACGGCACGTCCGGCAACGGCCAGTCCACGCACATGGCCGTGGAGCTGTTCTGCATGATGGCCGGCATCGAGATGACGCATGTGCCGTATCGCGGCAGCGCGCCGGCGATGAACGATCACATCGCGGGCCATGTCGCCGTCATGTTCGATACGGCAGCGTCAGGCTTGCCGCATGTGCAGGACAAGAAGCTACGTGCTTTGGCTGTAACCAGCCGCGAGCGCGTTGCGCTGCTGCCGGATGTTCCGACGGTCGCCGAGACCGGGCTCAAGGGCTACGAAGTCACGGCCTGGAACGGCTTGATGGCGCCGGTCGGTACGCCGCCCGAGATCGTCGATCGCCTCAACCGCGAAATCGTCAAAGCGCTGGCGACACCGCTTGTGAAAGAGCGCTTCGGCGCGTTGGCCGCGACGGCGCGGCCGACCACCGTCGCTGAATTTACCGACTACGTCCGCAACGAAGTTGAAAAATGGGCGCCTGTGGTGCGCCAGTCTGGAGCGAAAGTTGACTGATACGAACGTTACTCCCGTCATCCCGATTAATTCGGCTCAAAAGGTGTGCGCCATTCTGCGCACGTTGTCCTCCGGCAAGCCGATGCGGCTGACGTCGATCGCGGAGTCCGCAACGCTTAACAAAGTCACGGCGCTGCGCATCCTCGACACGCTGTGCCAAGAAGGTTTCGTGCGCCGTCTGCCGGCGAGCAAGCTTTACGCGCTCGGACCCGAGGCGCTCGCCATCGCGGTCGCGACGCGCGAAGTCCCGAACATCGTGCAGCTCGCACGCCCGAGCCTGACGCGTCTCGCGGTGCAGTCGGAAGACACCGTGCTATTCGGCATCCGCAGCGGCGTCGAGATCGCGTATCTCGACCGCGAGGTCGGCAGCTTCCCGATCCAGGCGAACTATCTCCACGTCGGCAGCCGCCGTCCGCTCGGCGTCGGCGCCGGTGGTCTCGCGATGCTGGCGTTCCTGCCGGATCGCGACATCCAAGCTCTGCTGCCGCTCATCACGCCGCACCTACAGCGTTTCCCGCGCTTCTCGATCGACAATGTAATGGAGAGCGTTCAGTCGGCACGCAAAGAGGGCGCCGCGATCGTGTTCGATCTGTTGATCGAACGCATGGGCGGCATCGCGATGCCGGTGATCAGCCGCGAAGGCGAGGTGATGGGCGCGTTCAGCATCGTCGGCCTCAGCGAGCGTCTCGAGACCCGCAAGAAGGAGCTCATCGAGATGCTCAAGCGCGAAGCGCAGTCGGTCTCCGATGCGCTTGCCGAAGCTGTCGGCACGATCCGCCGCACGGCTTCCGGACGCCGCGCCGGATGAGCTATCTGGTCGGCTCGGGCCTGACCGCCTTTGGGCGTCATGAGGGCGCGAGTGCGCTTGACTTGATGCAGCGTGCGGCGAGCGAAGCGCTCGCCGACGCCGGGCTCGAACGGCAAGATATCGACGGACTTATCTGCGGCTACGCAACCACGATGCCGCATTTGATGCTGTCGACTGTGTTTGCCGAGCATTTCGGGCTGCAGCCCGAATATGCACATGCGGTGCAGCTCGGTGGCGCGACCGGTTTTGCGATGACGATGCTGGCGCATACGCTCGTCGATGCGGGTGTCGTCGACAATGTTCTGGTGGTCGCCGGTGAAAATCGGCTGACCGGCCAGTCGCGCGATTCATCGATACAGACGCTGGCGCAAGTCGGACATCCGGAATTCGAAGTGCCGCTCGGGCCGACGATCCCGGCTTATTACGGGCTCGTCGCGTCGCGCTACATGCACGACTTCGGCGTCACCGAGCGCGACCTCGCCGAATTTGCCGTGCTGCTGCGACGGCATGCGGCGCTGCATCCCGGCGCTCAATTCCGCGATCCGATTACAGTCGAAGAAGTGCTGGCGTCGCGGCCGATCGCATCCCCGCTCAAGATGCTCGATTGCTGTCCGGTGTCGGATGGCGGCGCGGCTTATGTCATCAGCCGCGAGAAGCGGCCGCACGCCGCGCGTATCCGCGGCGCAGCGCAAGCGCATTTGTTCCAGCATATTTCGGCGGCGCCGAGCCTGACGGATGTCGGCGCCGGTCTCGCGTCGCGGCGCGCAATGACAGCTGCGGGCATCACGCAGGCCGACGTCCGATATCTCGGCATCTACGACAGCTTCACGATCACGCTGACCATGCTGCTCGAGGAAATCGGCTTTGCGGCGCGCGGCGAAGCCGGCGTGATGGCGCGCGACGGCGTCTTCAACCGCGACGGCGCATTGCCGCTCAACACGCATGGCGGCTTGATCTCATACGGACATTGCGGTGTCGGTGGCGCGATGGCGCATCTCGTCGAGACGCATCGGCAGATGACCGGCCGTGCCGGCGAACGGCAGGTGAAGGACGCATCGCTGGCGTTCCTGCACGGCGACGGCGGCGTTCTCTCCTCGCATGTCAGCCTCGTGATGGAGGCGTGCTGATGGGCATCGCGTATCAACGCTGCGGCACCTGCAATTCGACGTGGTACTTCCGCCGTTCGTTTTGTCCGCGCTGCGGTGCCGGCGCGCCAGCGAACGTCGAGGCGAAGGGCGAGGGGACGATCGAGGCCGTCACGACGGTGACGCGCGCACCGAGCCCCGAGTGGAAGGCGTATGCGCCCTACACGATGGTTCTCGTCGCGATGCCGGAAGGTTTCCGCATGATGGCGCATGCCGAACCCGGCGTTGCGATCGGCGATAAAGTGACGGCGGAGTTTGTTGCATTCGGCGAGCGTTCGATTCCGAAGTTCAAAAAGACGTAACAAGAAGAACTCAGAAGAAAAAGAACAATGAGCAATCTGAAATACGCGCTGAACCCGCGTTCGATCGCGATCGTCGGTGCATCGGACCAGATCAACAAGATCGGCGGGCGCCCGCTTCACTATCTCGCGAAGTTCGGATTTCAAGGCAAGGTTTATCCGATCAATCCGGCGCGTCCCGAAGTGCAGGGCGTGAAGAGTTTTGCCGGGCTCGACGCATTGCCGGAAGTGCCCGACATGGTCTGCGTCGCGGTCGCGGGCGACAACGCGGAGCGCACCGTCATCCAATGTGCCGAGATGGGCGTGAAGGTCGCGCTCGTGATGGCGTCGGGCTTTTCGGAAAGCGATCCCGTCAACGGTGCGGCGGCCGAGCAGCGCATGATCGCGGCGGGGCGCAAGACCGGCATGCGCATTTTCGGGCCCAACATGCAGGGCCTCGCAAATTTCGGCAGCGGCGCGATCGCGAGCTTCTCGACGATGTTCCTCGAAATGCCGCCCGAAGATGGACCCGTCGCGATCCTTTCGCAGAGCGGCGCGATGAGCGTTGTGCCGTATGGTCTGCTGCGCCAGCGCGGCATCGGCGTGCGCCACACGCACGCGACCGGCAACGATGCGGATGTCTCCGTCGCCGAGTTGTCGACGGAAGTCGCCAAGGATCCGAACGTCAAGCTGCTGCTGCTTTATCTCGAAGGCATGCCGGACCCGCACTTCCTCGCCGAGACCGCCGCGATTGCGCGCGAGCGCAATCTGCCGGTGCTGGCGCTCAAATCCGGGCGCACGGCGGCCGGCGCGATTGCGGCGGCGTCGCACACCGGCGCGCTCGCGACGGAAGATCGTGTCGTCGATGCATTCTTCGAACATCACGGCATCTACCGCGTGAAGGATGTCGAAGGGCTCGTCGAGTCCGCCGAACTCTTTCTCAAGGGTTGGAAGCCGAAAGGCCGCAACCTCGTCGCGATCAGCAATTCGGGAGCGGTCTGCGTGCTGTCGGCCGACGCCGCATCGAATGCCGGCATGCCGATGGCGAAGCTCGCGCTGGCGACGCGCGAAGGCCTCGGCAAAATCCTGCCGAGCTTCGCGACGACGACGAACCCGATCGACATCACGGCGGCGCTGCTTTCCAACAGCGGCTTGTTCTCGGACATTCTGCCGGTGATCGCGAAAGACGCCGCGGCGGATGCTTTCCTCATCGGCGTGCCGGTTGCGGGGCAGGGCTACGACGTTCCACGTTTCGCGCGAGACTCCGCGGCTTTCGCGGCTGAGACCGGCAAGCCGCTCGTCGTTGCGGCGCCGCAACCGTCCGTCGCGCAAGCCTTCGCCGAACAAGGCCTCGCGACGTTCGCGACGGAGTCCGCCGCGATCCGCGCGCTCGATGGGTATCTCGGGCAGAACGAATTGGCAGCCCGGCTCGCGGCATCAGGCGCGCGCAGCACGTATCGTGCGGCGGAGAGCGCCGCGCAAGAAGGCGTTACGCTGAACGAGGCCGAAAGCCTCGCGATCGCAGAGAAGGCCGGAATTCCGGTCGCGAAGTATCGCTTGTGTCAAAGCGCAGCCGAGTGCGTCGAAGCGTGGCGCGCGATCGGCGGGCCCGTCGCCGTGAAGGCGTGTTCGCGCGACATTCCGCACAAATCCGAATATGGCCTGGTCAAGCTCGGCGTGAACAGCGAAGCAGAGATCAGCGCGCTGTTCGAGACGATGACGACAACGGTTGCGGAAAAGAAGGCAAGCTTCGATGGCGTCATCGTCGCGGCGATGGCGAAGGGTCAGCGCGAATTCATGATCGGCGCGCATCGCGATCCGGTGTTCGGCCCGGTGGTCGCGGTCGGCGACGGCGGAAAGTATATCGAAGCGCTCGGCGATGTGCGCTTGCTGATCCCGCCATTCTCGGCGTCCGATGTCGAGCGCGCGTTGCGCTCGCTGCGTATCGCACCGTTGCTCGATGGCGTGCGTGGCGATCCGCCGCTCGACATCGCGGCTTTCGGTGATCTCGCCGCGAAAGTCGGCGCGCTTATGCTCGATGCGAAGCTGAAGATCGCGAGCATCGATCTCAATCCCGTCATGGTGTTCGCGCGCGGCGAAGGTTGCGTCATCGCGGATGCGCTCGTGGTGCAGCAGGCGTGAGCTTGCGCGGCGCGCCGAGGTAGTGAACAGTTCCGGCAAAATACCGGAGGAGCCCCGTGTTCAAGCCTTACGAAGGCATTCGCGTTCTCGATCTCAGCCAAGGCATCGCGGGGCCGACCTGCGCCGGCATGCTGGCGCAAGGCGGCGCCGACGTGATCAAGGTCGAGCCGCCGGCGGGCGATTGGGCGCGGCTCGTGTCGGAGCCGAAGGATGGCGAGAACGCGCTGTCGATCTCGGCCAATCTCGGCAAGCGCGCAATCTGCGTCGATGCATCGAAGCCGGCGGGGCGTGCACTGCTGAAGCGTTTAGCGATGCAGTGCGACGTGATCGTCGAGAGTTTCCGGCCGGGCGTCGTGAAGCGTCTCGGCCTCGATTACGAGACGATCGCGAAAGAGAAGCCGGACATCATCTACACGTCCGTGAGCGGCTTCGGTCCCGATGGGCCTTATGTCGAACGGCCCGGCACCGACTCGGTGCTGCAGGCACTGACCGGCATGATGTACATGAACGCGGACGGCGGCGAGCCGCGCCGCGTCGCGATGTATTTGGTCGATGCGACTGCTGCCGTCTATGCGGCTCACGCGACAGCTGGCGCGCTGCTGCGGCAGGCGCGGAAGGGCGAGGGACACCACGTCAACATCTCGCTGATGCACGTTGCGGCCACGCTGCAGTCGGTGCCGATCCTCGAATACATGATCCGCAAAGGTGGGCCGCGTTTGCCCGCGCTGGTGCCAGGCGGAATTTATCCGACGCAAGATGGTCTGCTGATGGCGGCGTCGTTGCGCGACGATATGTTCATCAGTCTCGCGAAAGCCATCGGCCGCGAGGATTGGGCGAGCGATCCGTCGCTCGCGACGACCGCGCTGCGGGCAAAGCGTGGCGACGAACTCAATGCGGGGCTCGGCGAAGCGCTTAAACACAACACGACGGCATATTGGTTCAAGCGCTTCGAAGAATTCTCAGTGCTGTCCGCGCCGGTGCAAAATTTCGCGCAGCTCGTCGCAGATCCGCAGGCGCAGCACGCCGGCTTCTTCGCCAACGTCAACAGCCCGGCATACGGTGCGTTGCCGCTCGCGCTGATGCCGGAGAGTTCCTTCATCGGGCAAGATGATTATCGCGCGCCGCCGCGCGTCGGGGAGCACACCGACGAAGTCTTGGCGGAGTTTGGAATCGCGGATGCGGAACGCACGAAGTTCGCGGAAGAAAAAATAACGATACAGGGATGAGACGATGAGCAATCCACGCTGGAAGCGGCGGCCGCATGGTTCGACATGGGGCGATTGGGGGCCGGACGATCAACTCGGGCGGCTCAATCTGCTGACACCCGAGAAGGTGAAGCAGGGCGTTGCCGAAGTGAAGGATGGCTTGTCGTTCTGCCTCTCGCTGCCGCTCGATTATCCGGGCGGCAATCTGCTCAACCCGCGCCGACACCCGCCAGTGATCAAGCCGACCGAGCGCTCGCGCCAGCCAAACATGAACTACGCGCTGTTCTGCGATGATCCGAATCTGACGGACGTTGTCTGCGATGACGTCGTGATTTTGACGTTGCAGTATTCGACGCAGTGGGACTCGCTCTCGCATGTCGGGCAGATGTTCGACGCCGACGGCGACGGCAAGCCGGAGGCCGTCTACTACAACGGCTATCGCGCCGGCATCGATATCCTCGGGCCGGCCGAAATGCCAAAAGAGCCCGACACCGGCAACCCGCACGGCCAGTCGACGTCGCGCGCGACGAAGCTTGGCGTCGAGAACATGGCCGCGAAAGCGATCCAAGGCCGCGGCGTGCTGATCGATCTGCACGCGCATTTCGGCCGCGAGAGAAAGCTCGTCGGCTATGACGATCTCATGCGCGTGATGGAGAAGGACAACGTCGTCGTCGAGAGCGGCGACATGGCGCTGTTCCACACGGGCTTTGCCGCGATGCTGCTCGAGATGGAGCGCAATCCCGACAAAGACAAACTGCACGGCGCGTGTTCGGTGCTCAACGGGCGCGACCAGAAGCTGCTGAAGTGGATCACGGACTCGGGGGTCGTTTCGATGATCGCCGACAACTACGCGGTCGAGGCGCATCCGGCCGAACCGGGCGAGGGCTGCTGTTCGATGCTGCCGTTGCACGAGCATTGTCTGTTCAAGCTCGGCGTCAATCTCGGCGAGATTTGGTATTTGACGGAGCTTGCGGATTATCTGCGGAAGAACAAGCGCAATCGCTTCCTGCTCACAGCGCCGCCGTTGCGTTTGCCCGGTGCAGTCGGCTCACCCGCAACGCCGGTCGCGACGGTCTAGCTCGAAGCTGGCCGCATCTGATGCGCCCCACCTCTCCCATGGGGAGAGGTCGACGCGCGAAGCGCGGCGGGTGAGGGGACTGTGCCTCTCGATAGGCTCTAACCCCTCACCCGGCTTTCGCGGTTCGCTACGCGAACGCTGCTCAAGCCGACCTCCCCATGGGAGAGGTGGACGGAGTGCGACGCCGCTATCCGTTTTCCAACTCTTCCCGCATGATCTCCAACTCGAGCCAGCGCTCTTCGGCGGTGGCGAGCAACACATGCGCGGCCGCAATTGCGGCGGACGCTTCGTCGAAGCGTTTGCGGTTCTTCACGAACAGCTGCGGGTCGTCGAGTTCGCTCTGCAGCGCCGCGATTGTCGCGCGGAACGCGTCCATCTCCTTCGGCAACGTTTCGAGCGCGTGCTTATCCTTGAAGCTCAGTTTGCTCTTCGGCGAAGCGCGCGATGGAGCGGGGGCTGCGGCCTTGTCAGCAGTTTTCACTTTCGCCGCCGCCGGGCGGCGCACATCGGCGCCGCGCTGCGTCAGCATGTCGGAATAGCCGCCGGCGTATTCGAGCCACTTGCCGCTGCCTTCCGGCACGATCACGCCGTTGACGACGCGATCGAGGAAGTCACGATCGTGGCTGATCAGAAGCACGGTCCCGGCATAGTCGGACAGCATCTCTTCGAGGACATCGAGCGTTTCGATGTCGAGATCGTTAGTCGGCTCGTCGAGTACCAGGAGGTTCGAGGGCTGCGCGAGGGCTTGCGCCAGCATCAAGCGCCCGCGTTCGCCGCCGGAGAGCGCATGCACGGGCGTGCGTGCCTGCTCGGGCGCGAAGAGGAAGTCCTTCATGTAGCCGGAGACGTGTTTGCGCACCCCGCCGATGGTGACCTGATCGCTCGATCCGCCGGTCAGCGCTTCGGCGACCGTCGCGTTCGGATCGAGCCGCGCGCGGCGCTGATCGAGCGTCGCGACTTCGAGATTGGCGCCGAGACGGACGGTGCCGGAATCCGGCGGCTCAGTGCCGATCAGCAGGTTGATCAGCGTCGTCTTGCCGGCGCCGTTCGGGCCGACGATGCCGATGCGATCGCCGCGCTGAATGCGGGTCGAGAAATCGCTGACGATGACGCGCTCGCCGAACGCCTTCGCGATGTGATCCGCATCGAGCACGAGTGCGCCGGAGGCATCCGCCTCGCTGGCGCCGAGCTTCACGCTGCCGGTGCTGCCGCGATAGGTGCGGCGCTTTTCGCGCAGCGTTTGCAGGCCGGCGAGGCGCTTGACGTTACGCTTGCGGCGGCCGGAGACGCCGTAACGCAGCCAATGCTCTTCGTCGACGATCTTGCGGCCGAGCTTGTGCTGTTCGCGCTCTTCCTCGGCGAGCACGTCGTCGCGCCACGCCTCGAAATCGCCGAAGCCGCGATCGATGCGGCGCGTGATGCCGCGGTCGAGCCATACGGTCGCGCGCGATAGCGACGTCAGGAAACGACGGTCGTGGCTGATGAGAACGAGCGCGGCGCGGCGCGATGCAAGTTCGCTTTCGAGCCACTCGATGGTCGTGAGATCGAGATGGTTGGTCGGCTCGTCGAGCAGCAGGATATCCGGATCGGGCGCGAGCGCGCGCGCGATGGCGGCGCGGCGCGCTTCGCCGCCGGAGAGATTTTGCGTCGGCTCATCGCCGGTCAGCCCGAGCTGCTCGAGGAGATAAGTCGCCTGATACGGATCGTCGGTCGGGCCAAGACCTTGTCGCACATAATCGAGCGTCGTTGCGGCATCGCCGAAGTCGACCTCCTGCGGAAGGTAGCGGACGGTCGCACCGGGCTGAACGAAGCGCGTGCCTTTGTCGGCTTCGACCGTTCCGGCCGCGATCTTGAGGAGTGTCGATTTGCCGGAACCGTTGCGGCCGACAAGACAGACGCGCTCGCCTTCGGACACCGAAAGCTCCGCGCCCGAGAGCAGCGGCGTGCCGCCGAAGGTGAGCGCGATGTCTTTGAGTTGGATGAGCGGCGGGGCCAAAGTCAGACTTTCTGTTTCTTGGCGCGCCGGATCGTCTGATCGAGCGCGGAGAGAAATGCCGAGCGATCGCGCGGCGAGAAGCCGCCGGGGCCGCCAGTGATTTCGCCGGCCGAACGCAAGTCGTGCATCAGGTTGCGCACCGCGAGCGTCATGCCGATGTTCTCTTCCGTGAAGACTTTGCCGGTCGGCGAGAGCACCGCAGCGCGGGTCTTCACGCAGCGGCTCGCGAGCGGGATATCTGCCGTGATGACGACGTCGCCTGCGACGGCGCGCTCGGCGATCCAATCGTCCGCGGCATCGAGCCCTGAGCCCGCCGCGATGCGCTCGATGAAATCGGCCTGCGGGATGCGGATGAAGTTACCCGCCACGACGTAGACATGGCAGCCGTGCCGCTCGGCGACACGGTAAATCTCGTCCTTCACCGGGCAGGCGTCGGCGTCGACGTAAATGCGGGTCTTATCGTCCATTGCGGCCCGCGCTTAACGCACGCGGGCCGGTGGGGCAAGCGATTAGCGGCTTATCGTGCCGCTCAGCTGCCCTTGAGGCTATGCGCGACCGGGAGGTAGTAGTCCTTCCAGGACGCAGCCTTCTGCTTCAGCGTGCCGATACGATGCAGATGCTCGGCGATCGGCAGCGTATTCTGCGGCGCGCCGCCGTATTCCATCATGCCGGGCTCCTTGAGAATTTCGAGGAGTTCGTCGGTCGACATCTTGTCCTTGCTCATGTCGCGATAGATCTCGATCGCCTCGCGCGTTTTCGAGCGGATAAAGGCTTCGGCCTCCTCGGTCGCGGCGCGCACGGCCTCGATGATCTTCGGGTTGCTGTCGGCGAACTTCGTCGTCGTGAAGAAGCCGGCTTGCGTCATCGGCCCGCCCATGATGTCGAAGGACGAGGTGACGATGCGCGCGCCCGGCACGGTTTTGAGTTCGAAGTACTGGAAGGGCGGGGCCGCGAAGTGGCTTTTCACTTCGTGCTGCGGGTTCGTCATGATGACGGCGGCGTCCGGATGCGCGAGCTGAACCGTGAACTGATCGAGCTGTGCCCAATTTTTCTCGCCGAAGAGTTTTGCGGCCTGAATCTGCAGCAGCATCGACTGGGTCGACACCTTCAGTGTCGGCACCGCGATCTTGTCGCCTTCTTTCAGATCGTTGAGCGTCTTGATGCGCGGATCGCGCGTCACCATCGCGAGCGGCTGCGCGGAGGTCGCGACGATGCCTTTGACGCCGCCGCGCGTGCGGTCCCAGAGCAGCAGCAGGTTGGTGACGCCCGTGTTGCAGACGTCGACGCTGCCGGCGAGCATCGCGTCGGTCTGCGCGCCGCCGCCGCCCATGGTGAGCCAGTTCACCTTGAGGTTCGGCACGCCCAGCTTCTCGGCATGCTTCTCGATCAGCTTCTGCTTCTCGATGATCAGCGTCGGCATGTAGTTGATGCCGGGCTGACGCGAGAAGGTGACCTCGGATTTCTGCTGTGCGTTGGCTTCGGTCGCGAGCAGCGCGAGTGTCGCGGCGGCTGCGCCGAGCAGGTGTCTGCGATTCATCTGTTTCCTCCGATTTTTGTTGCGCAGAGCCTTGCAGAAGGCGCGCGCCATCGGCAACTCAAAAAACTGCGACGAATTGGTATAGCTAACGGCCGGTCAGCCTTGAATGACGGCACCACTCTGTTTGAGCTTTTCGATCTCGGCCGACGAATAGCCGAAATCCTCCAGCACCGCGGTGGTATCGGCGCCGAGCACGCCGGCGGGTTTGCCCATGCGGGCCGGCGTCTCCGAGAACGAGACCGGCGGGCGCACGGCCAGGATATCGCCCATCACGGGATGGTCGACGTGCTGGAAGAGGCCGACGGCATTGAGGTGTTCGTCGTCGAAGAGCTGTTCGAGATTGAGCACCGGCGCTGCCGGGATCTGCGCCTCGCGCAGCTTTTCGAGCCAATGCTCGGTGGTGTTCTGAATCAGGAACTCCCGCAGCTTGCCGTAGAGCTCGTTATAGTTGGCGCTGCGGGCGTGATAGGTCGCGAAGCGCGGATCGTTTGCCATTTCGGGGTGACCGACGACAGCGAAGAACTGCCGCCAATGCTTGTCGTTGTACGGCAGCACGCCGATGTAGCCATTCATCGTCTTGTGCGGACGGCGCACCTGCGAGAGCACACGCGAATAGCCGGGCGACTTGTCCGGGCCGAAGGTGCGGTCGCACAGATGCTCGACCATGAGGAACGAGACCATCGTCTCGAACATCGGCACTTCGACCTTCTGGCCTTCGCCGGTGCGCTGCTTGTGCAGCAGCGCCGCGAGCAGCGCCTGCGCGATGTTCAGGCCGCACACCTTGTCGGCAACGATGGTCGGGAAGTAACGCGGCTCGCCCACCATGTGCGACGCGATGCCGGAGATGCCGCAGATGCTCTGAATCATATCGTCGTAGGCCGGCTGATCGCCGTAAGGACCATCCGCCGCGAAGCCGTAGCCGCCGACATAGACGATGTTCGGATTGATCTTGCGCACGTCCTCATAGCCGAAGCCGAGACGCTCGATCGCCTGCGGGCGCAAAGCGTGAACGAAAGCGTCGGCGCTGGCGATGATCTTGCGCAGCACTTCGCGCGCTTCTTCCTTCTTGAGGTCGAAGTTGACGAGACGCTTGCCGCGGTTCATCGCGAGATGCACCGGCCCCATGCCGCGATCGCCGTTCATGTGCGCGTAGCGCATGATGTCGCCGTCCGGCCCTTCGATCTTGATCACGTCGGCGCCGTAGTCGGCCATGATCTGCATCGCATAGGGACCCATGACGACGGCCGTCATGTCGACAATGCGGATGCCCGCGAGCGGGCCGGTCTTGCTGGTCATCGCGTCTCTCTCAACCATTCACGGAGTAGCCGCCGTCCACCGGGATCGCGGTGCCGGTGACGAAATCCGAAGCCGGGCTCGCGAGGAAAACCGCGATGCCGGCGAAGTCTTCCGGATTGCCCCAGCGCGCTGCCGGCGTACGCGCGAGAACGCGTTCGTGCAAGCCTTGCACCTGTGCGCGGGCATTGCGCGTGAGGTCGGTATCGATCCAGCCCGGCAGGATCGCGTTGATTTGGATATTGTCCTTCGCCCACGCATTCGCGAAGGCGCGGCCCATCTGCACGATGCCGCCTTTCGACGACGCGTAAGGCGTCGTGAAGGATGCGCCGAAGATCGACATCATCGAGCCGATGTTGATGATCTTTCCGCCGCCGGCCTTCTTCATGTAGGGGTGCGCGCGCTGCGAGCAGAGGAACGCGCCGGTGAGGTTGATGTCGATCACCTGACGCCATTCGTCGAGCGTGTAGTCTTCGGGCTGTTTGCGGATGTTGATGCCCGCGTTGTTGACGAGAATGTCGACGCGCCCGTGCTGCTTCGCGGCAGCCGCAAACATCGCGTCGACGGACTTCTCGTTGGTGACGTCGACTTCCACGGCGCTTGCCTTCCCGCCGAGCTTCTCGATCTTCGCGACGGCGGCTGCGTTCTTGTCTTTCTGGCGGCCAGCGACGACGACGGTCGCGCCGGCTGCCGCCAGTCCCTCGGCCATGCCGAGGCCGATGCCGCCGTTGCCGCCGGTGACGATGGCGACGCGGCCGGACAGGTCGAACAGTTTCATGCGCGTTCTCCTTGCGATTGGGTGGCGGCGTTTGGGCTCATCGCGGCGAACCAGATGCCGGCCAGGATCAAAGCAAATCCGATGACGTGGAACATTTGCAAATGCTCGCCGAGGAAGACGCTGGCGAGCACGGCGCTGTAGATCGGCACGAGATGGATGAACGGGCTCGCGCGATTGGTGCCGATCTCCTCGACGCCGCGGATCCACAGGATCGACGAAATCAAACCCGGAAACAATGCGACGAAAGCGACACCGATCACCGTGGTCCAGTCGAGATGGAAGTGAATGCCGATGGCTTGTTCGACCGCCGCGAAGGGGATCGACCCGATGGCGCCGACGACGAACGATACGAGCATGAAGCTCATCAGATGGATGTTAGGGCGCTTGCGCAGGAACACCGAATAGATCGCCCACGCCGCCATGTTGCCGACGATGATGACATCACCCCAATTGAGGTCGAGCGATGTGAGCATCGCGGGATCGCCGCGCGCGATGATGACGAGCACGCCGAGCAGCGACAGCGTGATGCCGAAACCTTGAATCGGGCGTAGTGGATCGCGGAAGATGAGCGCGCCGACGCCGATGATCATGACGGGGCTCAGCGAATTGAGCACCGAGACGTTGAGCGCAGTCGTGTACTTCAAGCCGAGATATTGCCCGGCGACGAAAAACGTGCCGCTGAGCAAACCAAGAAAAATGAGAATGCCGGGATTTCGTTTGATCTCCGGCCAGTCGGCAACGATGTGCGGACGCGCCAGAAACCACACGAAGACAATCGGAATAAGCAGCCGCAGGAACGCAAGGCCGAACGGCGGAACGTGGCCGGCGATAGCGCGGCCGACGACGTGATTGCCGGACCAGCACAAAGCGGCCAACGCCAAAAATACGTATGGATTGGCCAACGCAGAGCGGGCTTGCGGCAAGAACGTCCTCCCGGCCGCATCTTCCGCGCGGCTCATTCATCGCTTGGAACTCATGCTAGATATAGCGGAGCATCGCAAGCGCGATGGCCGCCGCAATGCCGGAAAACACCAGCAGGGCAGATCGGCCATTTACGAATGAGTCGGAGAACGGCTGGAGCAGCAGAGGCGTTGCGAGCAATACGCCGCCGGCGCCGATGATCGATGCGTACCACGGCAGAGTTCGCCACGCGAACATGCCGGCAATGACTACACTGGCGAATGTGATCGCGATGCTGCCATAGAGGATGGCCGCGCCGGCCGGCGAGCGCAGCGTCGCGGCACGATGCTCGCTCGGAAAATGGCCGCTTGCCGACAGACCTTGCAGCGCGGCGCTCAGTACCAGCGCCGAGAAGGCGATAAGTCGCAGCCATGCGTCGAGCGTCATCGTCCCATCCAGCTTGACCAACGTTGCAATGCTTCTAATATATCGGACATATATCAGCTAAACCCTCGCAGAGACGAGGGCGGGAGGCAAGTGAATGGCGAAGGGCAAACCGGCTGCGGCCGCGAAACCGAACGATAAGCCGCAAGCCGCGAAACCGCCAGTCGACAAGCCTGCAGCGCCGCAGCGTCAAAAGCGCACGATCACCGAAATTCGCGATTCGAAGACCACCGGCGAGAAGATGGTCTACATGTCGGTGCCGGATTACACGTCCGCGCAGTGGGCCGAGATGGGCGGCGTCGACGTCGCGGTGCTCGGCGACAGCCTCGCGATGATTTCGCACGGCCACAAGAACACCGTGCCGGCGACGATGGACATGATGGTGCTGCACGGCGCCGCTGTGCGTCGCGGCGCGCCGAACACGTTCATGCTCGGCTGCATGCCGTACCAAAGCTACAACACGGTCGATCGCGCACTGCAGAACGCAACAAGGCTGATGCAGGACTCCGGCGCCGACGCCGTGAAGCCGCAGGGCGGCAAGAGCCAGGCGCATATTCTCAAAGCGCTCGTGGATGCCGGCATCCCGACCGCGTCGCATATCGGGCTCACGCCGCACACGATCGCGATGTTCGGCGGCTTCAAAATTCAAGGCCGCACGGCGGACGCCGCAATGAAGATTCTCGAAGACGCGCTGGCGATCGAGGATGCGGGTTGCTTCATGCTTGAATTCGAAGCGGTGCCGGCGAAGATCGCAAAGCTTATCTCCGAACAGCTGACAATTCCGACGATCGGAATCGGCGCAGGTGCAGGGACCGACGGACAAATACTGCTTTGTTACGACCTGCTCGGCGTTTTCACCGACTTCAAACCGAAGTTCACCAAGCGATTCGCAAAGCTTACTGAAGTCGCAGTCTCGGGAATTTCGCAATACGTCAAAGAGGTGAAAGAAGGATCGTTTCCAGATGACGATCACTCCTATACGGTGAACGAAGCCGAATACGAGAAATTTGCGAAAATGGTCGCGAAGCGAAAGCATATTTGAGTAGACCATGGTTCAGTCTTTAACCGACAAGCCGAAACCGCAGCGTTCTGCGGTTGTGCCGCCGAAAGCGGCATCGTCGCCGCCGAAGGCTGCGAACGGGCTTGCCGTTGCCAGCGCGAGCACGCTCACGGATCGGGCGTATCGCGAGATCGAAGAGGCGATCGTCACCTTGCGCCTGAAGCCGGGCGATATCCTCTCCGAACAGATGCTCGCCGCCGCGACGGGAATCGGGCGCACGCCGATTCGCGAAGCGCTGCAGCGGCTCGCTATCGAGGGACTCGTTACGATCCTGCCGCGCAAGGGGATTCTCGTTTCCGAGATCAATCCGCGCTCGCAACTTCTGGTCTTCGAAGTGCGCCGCGAACTGGAGCGCATGCTGTGTCGCAACGGCGCCGACCGCGCGACGAAAGAGCAGCGTGCGCAAGCGTTGCAGATCGCCAAAAGCATCGAGCGCGCCGCGCAGCAGAACGACGATATGGCGTTCATGCGGCTCGACCGCGAGCTCAACCAGCTCATCCTCGATGTCGGACACAACGAATACGCGACGCGCGCGCTGAAGCTGACGCAGGGTCTCTCGCGCCGCTTCTGGTATCAGCACTATCGCGTCGCTGCCGACTTGCCTCTGTGCGCGCGCCTGCATGCAGCGCAGTCGCGGGCGATCGGCGAAGGCAATTCGAAAGGCGCGGCTGAAGCGACGGACAAGCTGATGGATTACATGGAAAGCTTTGCTCGCGCGACCGTGACGGTGTGAGGTTCAGATGAAAACCTATGAGGGAAAGCGGACGATCGACGGCCTCCAAGTGACGGTCGACGGCGCGCCGCTTTCCGAGCATTACGAGGTTAAACGCTACACCACATACGGTTTCGAATGGACGTATGAGGGCGACAGTCCGAAGCAGCTCGCGCTGGCGATTCTTGTCGATCATCTCGGTGATCAGCAGAAGGCCATCACGCTGGCCGACCCATTCATGAAGAGCGTTGTCGCCAACCTCAACAACGATTGGACGCTGACGTCGGCGGAGATCGACGCAGCGATCAAATAGCGCAGCTCGCTGCGTCTCATTCTGCCGGACCTCTCCGTCAAGGCGAGGCCGGATGCGCGGTGAACGAGCCGCGTCTCGAAGAAGAACAAGCGGCTCGCGCCGCGCAAAAAGGGAGGGAATGACAATGAGCGTTACACGCCGAACAGTCCTGAAATCCGCCGCAGCCGCCGGCGCACTCGCCGCATCGGGCGGCGTCTTCTCGCCCGCGCTGGCGCAGAACCGCCCCGTCAAAGTCGGCATTCTGGCGCCGCGCTCCGGCATCGCGGCGGCGCCCGGCGTCTCCGGCATCCGCGCCGCCGAATGGGCAACCGAGCGCTTCAACGCGCAAGGCGGCATCGGAGGCCGCAAGATCGAACTCATCATCGAGGAAGAGACCTCGCCGAAGGACTCGATCGAGCGATTCACCAAGCTGGTGCAGCAGGACAAGGTCGATTGCGTACAGGGCGTCGTCTCGACCGGCGTGTCGCTGGCGCTTGGCCCGGTGGTCGAAGAAGCGCGCACGCTGACGATCTATTGGGACGGCACGACGCAAGACGGCGTCGACGAGAAAATGCCGAACCCGAAATATCTCTTCCGTTCGACCGACAACGAATGCGAAGCCGTGATGGCCTCGCTGCTGGCGATCAAATACTGGAAGGGCCAGTTCGTCACCGTCGCGGG
Source organism: Variibacter gotjawalensis (assembly GCF_002355335.1). GTDB lineage: Bacteria > Pseudomonadota > Alphaproteobacteria > Rhizobiales > Xanthobacteraceae > Variibacter > Variibacter gotjawalensis. The sequence goes on along the minus strand of NZ_AP014946.1, from coordinate 3,957,988 downwards.
TATCAACCCGGACTATTCCTATGGCCGCAACAACATGGCGGCGTTCATCGCGCTGCTCAAGCGGCACAATATTGAGCACAAGGTCGTCGCCGAGCAGTGGCCCCGCGTCGGCACGATGGATCTGACGAGCCACGTCGCGGCGCTCAAAGCCGCGAAGCCGGATCTTATCTTCTCCTCGCTGCTGTTCGCCGACTTGCCGGTGTTCATGAAGCAGGCGCACGCCGCCGAGCTGACGAAGGGCACGAAGCTCGTGTTCCCGGCGGCGGGCTGGCAGCACACGCTGATGAAGAAGGAATTCACGCCGGAGAACATGCTGTTCGGCCACAACACGCTCTACTTCGACAATCCGAATGGCGGCCAGATGCAGAAGGACTTCGTCGCCTGGTACGCCGAGCGCTACAAGGACTATCCGAATTGGGAGGCCGATCGCGCTTACTTCGCGCTCGCGTCCTACAAGGCGGCAGTCGAGAAAGCGATGGCCGGCAAGAGCGCGTGGCCGAAGACCGAAGAGATCGTCGAAGCCATGAAGGTGACGTCGGTCGACAGCCTCGGCGGCAAGGGATCGTGGCGCTCGGATCACATCGCGGACCAGACCTTCGTGCAGGGTCTCACAACGCACAACAACAAATACGACTTCGTCACGCTCGGGCAGTTCGACACGATGTATTCGTCGAACCTGCAGAAGCCGGCCGGCGCGAATTTCTGGGAATGGCTGAAGACCGCCGAGTTCAAGATCTGATGGCGGGATTGCTTCGCACGACGCGTGGCGGCATCGGCTGATGTCCGCCTTCGCCAACATCATGCTCGGCGGCATCTTCCATGCCGCCGTGCTGTTCCTCGTCGCGGCGGGCCTGCAGCTCGTGTTCGGCGTGCAGAAGATCGTCAATCTTGCGTGCGGCTCGCTCTACGCGCTCGGCGCTTACTTCGGCATTACGGCATGGACTGCGGCTGCCGCTGCGGGCGCGCCGAATTGGATGCTGCTGCCCGTGATGCTGCTCGCCGGAATCGTGATCGGCTGCGTCGGTCCGTTCATCGAGCGCCTCATCCGCTTTGTCTACGATCGTGACGAGAGCTTCCAGTTGCTGCTGACTTTCGCGCTGGTGCTGATGTTCCAGGACGTGTTCCGCTTCATGTGGGGCGCCAATCCGCGCTCGCTCGACAGCGGCTATCTGGTCTACGGCAAGCTTGCGATCGGCGATTTCTCGGTGCCGACCTATAACCTCATGGTCATCGCGGCGGCGATCATCGCGGCGATCGGCGTCGGCATGTTCCTGCAACGCACGAACTACGGCCGCATCCTACGCGCCACAGCCGAGAATCGCGGCATGGCCGAGGCGCTCGGCGTCGATGTGCGCACGGTCTACACCGTCGTCTTCACGGTCGGTGCGATGCTCGGCACCGTGGCCGGCGCACTCGTCATCCCGACATCGGCGGCGTCACTCGATATGGCGATCGAGTTCGTCATCGAGGCTTTTGCAGTCGTGGTCATCGGCGGACTCGGTTCGATGCGCGGTGCGCTCGCCGGTGCGTTGATCGTTGGCCTCATCCGCGCGCTCGCCATCGTCTACTATCCGGAATTCGAAGTGCTCGCGATCTACGTGATCGTCATCGCGGTGCTGCTGCTGCGTCCGGCCGGTTTGTTCGGGAAGCCCGCATGACATCCTCGCGCGCGCTTCTCATTGCCGGCACCGGCCTCGCATTGCTCGCCTGCGTGCCATTCGTCATGGCGCCGTTTTACGCCAGTCTGCTGATCGCGTTCTTCGCTTACGCAATCGCGCTGCTCGGCTTCAACCTGCTGTTCGGCTACACAGGGCTGTTGTCGTTCGGCCATGCGATGTTTCTTGGCATCGGCGCTTACACGACGGCCGTCATCTCCGGGAAATTCGGCATCAAGAGTTTCGAACTCGCGCTGCTCGGCTCGGTCGCAGCCGGCATCCTGATCGCGATCCCGATCGGGTTGCTCTGTGTGCGCTATGTCGGGATCTTCTTCGGCATGCTGACGCTCGCCTTCGGCATGCTGCTGCACTCGTTCCTGTTCAAGTTCTACGCGCTGACCGGCGGCGACAGCGGCATGCGCGTTCCCCGCATGAATCTCCTCGGTATGGAGTTCCGCGAGTTCAACAAGTTCGAACTGCTGGCGGGGCCATTCTACTATTACTGCCTGGCGCTGCTCGCGATTGCGGGCTTCATCATGTGGCGGATCGTCAATTCGCCGTTCGGGCTGCATCTGCAGACGATCCGCGATAATCCGCAAAAGGCCGAATATCTCGGCGTGCGCGTCACGGCGTTCCGCTTTGCGGCGTTCGTCATCTCGGCGGCGTTCGGCGCGCTCGGCGGAGCGATCCTCGCATTCCGCATCGGCCTTGCCGATCCCGAACTCGTCCACTGGACGCATTCGGGGCATCTCGTGTTCATGGCCGTGCTCGGCGGCTTTGCCAATTTCTTCGGGCCGATCGTCGGAGCGCTCGCCTTCACGCTGCTGCATGACGTGCTGCAGAACCTGACGCAGTATTGGCGCTTCTTCCTTGGTGCGGTGCTGGTGTTCATCGTCATCGTGCTGCCGGGCGGCATTGTCAGCATCGCGTCGCGCTTCGTGCGCAAGGCGAGGGCGGCGTCATGACGGTGCTGCTCGAAACGCAAAACGTCTCGAAGTTCTACGGAGAATTCCGCGCACTCAACGACGTGTCGGTCGAAGTGCGCGACCAAGAAGTGCTGGCCATCGTCGGCCCGAACGGGGCCGGGAAGACGACGCTGGTCAATCTGCTCACCGGGCTGCTCGTGCCGACGCAAGGCACCGTGCGGTTCGAAGGTCACGATATCGCCGGCGTCGGACCTGTCGCGCTTGCTGAGCGCGGGCTCGCACGTGCGTTTCAGCTGATCCAAATCTTCTCGAAGCTGACCGTGCGCGAGACCATCGCGGCCGCTGTCGTGTCGCGGCAGAAGAAGCAGTGGCGTTTGTTCTCCAGCGTCGCCTCGGATCGCGGCATCAACGATCGCGTCGCCGAGATTGCCGATATCTTCGGGCTCGGCAAACGGCTCGATACGATTTCGCTGACGCTCTCGCAGGGCGAGAAGAAGCTGCTCGACATCGCGTCGGCCTTCGCGCTCGATCCTAAGATCATCCTGCTCGATGAGCCGACCTCCGGCGTCTCGTCGTCCGAGAAGCACGGCATCATGAAGACGCTGCTCGATGCGGCCCGCAAGGCCGATGTGCGCTCGATCCTGCTGGTCGAACACGATATGGATTTGGTCGCGACTTACTCGCATCGCATCGTCGCGCTGTCGGAAGGCGCGGTGCTCGCAAACTTGCCGCCGAAGGAATTCTTCGCCGATCCGATCGTGCTCGAAACCGTCGTCGGAAAACGGAGGCACGATGCTGTCCATTCGTGATCTCAACGTCGATATCGAAGGCAGCCCGGTGCTGCGCTCTATCTCGCTTGATGTCGGTGCCGGCCAAATCGTCTGCGTCGTCGGCCGCAACGGCGCCGGCAAGACGACGACGTTCCGCACCGTGATGGGCTATCGCAAGCCGAAGAGCGGTGCGATCTCGCTCGAAGGCCGCTCGCTGCTCGGGTTGCGTCCGTTTCAGATCGCGCGGCTTGGCGTCGGCTTCTCTCCGGAAGAGAGCGAAGTGTTCGGCGATCTCACGGTCGAAGAAAACATCGCGCTGCCGACCTGGACATTCCCGAGCGCGCGATCCGGCGAGGAACGCATCGCGGAAGCTTATCGCGTCTTCCCGAAACTCGAGCGCTATCGCAAGCGTGGCGGACAAGCGCTTTCGGGCGGCGAACGCAAGATGGTTTCGGTCGCGCGCGCGCTCGCGCTCGGGCCGCGTCTGTTGCTGCTCGACGAGCCGACCGAGGGACTCTCGCCGGCGATCATTCCGTCGATCATCGACGGGCTCGCGTCCATTCGCTCGTTCGGCCATGCAGTCCTGATCGCCGAATCGAATCTGCATCACGTTCCGGAATTCACAGATCGCCTTTACGTGATCGAGCGCGGTGAGATCATCTTCGGCGGCACGCCAGAAGAAGCACGAAAAAGCAAAGAGGTTCAGCGTGTTACGGAGGGCGTAACAGTTGATTGACCGGCTCCTCAGCGCCGTGATAGATTACTGATATATCAGTTAAGCTCAAGGATGCGGCGCCACCGGCAGGGGCGGGTGGTCATCGCGAGGCTCTTCACAAAGAGCCGGCGGTGGATGTGCGGAAGAGGGGCCGTGCGTCACGCGTGACGAACAAAAACGGAGGATCAGCGCATGATCTCGCAACGTCAGATCGATTTCCGCCAGGAATATCGCTCCCGCATCATCGGTTGGTACGACGGCTATCTGCACATCGCGATCATCTACGCGATGGGTGCGGCGGCGTTCTACATTTACATCTCGCACATCACGAACGTGACGTGGCTCGAATGGCTCGCCGTGCCGGTGACGTTCCTGTTCACGAACCTCTTCGAGTGGTTCGTCCACAAGTATGTCATGCATCGGCCGGTCAATATCAAAGGCCTGCGCGCGGTCTATGAGCGTCACACGCTCAACCATCATCAGTTCTTCACCGACGACGAAATGCGCTTCCGCGATCATGGCGATTGGCGCGTGACGGTGTTTCCGCCTTACGCGCTCGTGGTGTTCATTCTGATGTCGCTGCCGGCCGCGCTGGTCCTCGGCAACGTTTTCTCGCCGAATGTCGGCTGGCTGTTCATGTGCACGACGACCGGCATGTACCTCATCTACGAGTTCATGCACTTCTGCTGTCACGTCGAAGAAAACTGGTTCGTGCGCAACTGCCCGTTCGTCAACACCAACCGCCGTCACCACACCGCGCACCACAATGCGCGGCTGATGATGGAGACGAATATGAACCTCACGTTCCCGATCGCGGATTGGCTGTTCGGCACGTCCGACGTCAAGCGCGGTCTCATCGGGACGCTGCTCAACGGCTACGACACGAAGCACCTGCGCTCGAATCTGCGCGGCCAGCCGAAGCGGCCGGATGAAGCTGCTTCCGCGCCGATGGGCAACTACTAGGAGGCGGGCATGCCGAGTGACGTTAAGGCGATCGTCTCGGGTCTGACGCTGATCGTGGCGGCGATCCTCGCTTTCTGGAGTGGGTCGCCGATCAAGCCGGGCTACGCTACGATCATCATGATCACCGCCGTGTTGATGGTGATCGCGATGTGGGTGTTTCCGGAAGCGATCAGCAAGGCCGAAGTCCGCAAGCGTCAGCAGCAAGGCTGAGGCCTGACGGCATAGAATGCGCGGCGTTAGTCACTGGTCATTCCGGACGCTGCGTGCTCGCAAAGCGAGCCGCGGCGGTCCGGAATCCATAATCACAGTTCTCACAATTTAGACTGGGGGTATGGATCCCGGCCCTCGCCGTGCTGCGCGGGCTCGACCGGGATGACCGCCGAAACTAAACGCAGCTCTCAACGCTTCCACACCAGCGTCGATGACAGCGCGTAGTTCCACACCGCGCCGATGACCGAGCCGAAGAAACCCGCGACCCACCAGCTTGCATGCGCTTGCGACGAATACAGCCACGTCGCGACGCCGATGTTGCTCAGCGCACCGACCGCGCAGATGAGATAGAACACGCCAAGACCACGCACGGCGGCGAGACCCTTCAAACGACTGTCGCTATAGGTCAGGCGGTTGTTGAGCCAGAAGTTCGTCGTCATGGCGACCAGCGTCGCGATGATTTGCGCGCGCGAGAAGCTCATATCGGCTAGCGACAATCCGGCTTTCAGGACGCAGAGATGGACGCCGACACCGAGTGCGCCGACAAGCAGGAAGCTCGCGAAGCGCACCGGCATGATGTTGTGCGTCGCCTTCGAAATCAGTAGGCCGAGGAAGTCGATCGCAACTTGGCTGTCGAGTTTGCTCTCGCCGTGCTGGCGGGCGCGGAAGCCATACGGCACGTCCTTCACGCGGAGATCGCCACGCGCCGACGCGAGAATGTCGGCAAGAATCTTGAAGCCTTCATGCGCGAGATCGCCGGCGACTTGGTCGACGATGTCACGGCGCAGCATGAAGAAGCCGCTCATCGGGTCGGAGACCTGAATGCCGAGCATGCGATGCGTCAGCGTCGTTGCGAGTTTGCTGGCGCCGAGGCGTGTCTTGGTGAAGCCGTCGTCCGCGCTGCCGTCGCCGACATAGCGGCTGCCGATCGCGACATCGAATTCGCCGTCGCGCAAGGCTTCGAGCATCGGGACGAGGGCGGTTTCGTCGTGTTGCAGGTCGGCGTCCATCACGCCGACGAACGGGGCTTGGCTCGCCAGCATGCCTTCGATGCAGGCGCCGGCGAGGCCGCGGCGGCCGACACGGCGGATGCAGCGGATGCGCGCATCGGCGGCGCCCATGGCGCGCACGGCGGAAGCGGTACCATCCGGCGAATTGTCGTCGACGAAGATGATTTCCCAGCGCAGGCCGGCGAGCGCAGTCGCGACCTTCTCGACAACAAGCGCGACGTTGGCGCGCTCGTTATAGGTCGGGACGATCAGCGAAATCTCGGGGGCCTCAAACCGGCCGCGCCGTTCGCTGATCTCAGCCGTGTTGATGGGTTGGGGCATTGGGCGAAGCGGCCTCACGGCGGCCATGTTGATGACCTCGATATTCAACCGGAAATTAGCGTGTTAGCGTCGCGATGGTCGCCGCGCCGCCGACGTTCTTTTCCGTTGTACACGAGACGCGTTAATTCAATGTGCTCGAAAGATCGATCAATACCGAGGGTTTAGAGCACTTTCTTGTTAATAAATGTGGCCACGCGATACGTGGTCCGAGGAGTAACGGCAATGGGTTCGATGCGGATGGCTGCAGCGTTTGTAGCCTTGCTGGCACTAGGGAATACGGCTTCGGCGCAAACCTTTCAAACGCACGAGGCCTATGTCGAGAGCCTGTTTCAGCCGACCACGCTCGACCTCAAGGACAAGAAAGCGGTCTTTGACTTCGTTCTCAAAAGCCTGCCGGAGCGCGTGAAGGTTTATCCGAGCGAACACTACTATTACTTCCGCTTCATGCATCGGGGGCAGACGTACACGGGGAACATTCGCCTCGAAAACGATCTGCGCGATCAAGGCAAAGTGCACTTCGCCTATGCGCCGGAATTCACGTCGTGGCTGCCGATCAGCGAGACGGAGCATCAACTTTTCGAGAAGAAGGACGGCATCGATGTCGAGCGCGTCGATCCGCTGACCTACCGCATCACGTCGGCCGGCAAGAGCGTCGTATTTGAGCTCAACGATCTTGCGAAAGTGAAAGTGCCGCCGGAGGTGATCGCACAGGGAGAGAAGCTGATCGGGCCGATGTTCGACGAATCCGCCGTGCGCTTCTTCCTCGTCTACAATTCGAAGCTTAGGCAATTCCTCTACATTCTCGACGAGACCGGGCCGCCTGCCGACGCTTTGGTTTCGTCGCAGGTGTCCGATCGCATTCTGATCGGGAAGCGCACGGGCTTCGCGTTCTACAACGACCACAAACTCAACCGCCGCATTCTGATCGGCGTGGTGTCGAGCAACGTCGCGCTCAACAACTACTTCGACGGTCCGTTCGACCAACTGCCGGATAACATGATCGAAGGTGACACGCTGAAGGATGCGATCCTCGAGGTCGACCCGTCGCTCAAGGGAAAGATCGATCGCTTCGGTTCGTCCTTCGACGGCGAGACGCGCTTCATGATCGCGCCTTATCTCCAATACGGGGACGAGCGCGAACTCTCGATCTTCCACCGTTGCGCGACCAGCAAGAAGGTGAAGCCGGAGCACTACTACGCCTGCTTCGCGATTTCGGATAACGAGAGAGGCCTGATGACGACCCGAGCCGAGGCGAAAGAGGCCGGCAAGCCGCAGCGCGCGCGACGGTAATTTAATGCCGTTTGATTGACCGGCCAGTGGTGGCCGAATGGCGCTCACGCGTCGGCCAATCGCCGGCCAATGCCTGCGTCATTGGCCGGTCATACTCAGGAATATTGCCCTTGAGGTTTGCCATCGGGGCAACCCTGGCGCTATCCTACCGGTTCGGCACGGAGGCAGCCTCACCCCGACGTCCCGGCGCGCTCGCGCCCCCGGACGTATCCGGATGCATTCCGTGACGGGCGGTCAAAAATCTTCATTTTGGCCGTGAACCTGAGCGCCCGTTCACGCGACCAACCTCACGAGACGATTACCCAAGCGATGCAGACCACTTCGGATGAAGTCCTAATCGGTCGAATCGCGAATGGCGATCGGCTTGCCATGCAGGTGCTGTTCGCGCGGCATCACGTCCGGGTCTACCGGTTCGTGCTGCGCCTCGTGAACAACCCCAGTACGGCGGAAGACCTCATTAGTGAGGTCTTTCTCGACGTTTGGCGTCAAGCCGGGCGGTTCGAAGCGAGGTCGCAAGTATCCACGTGGCTACTGGCGATCGCGAGGTTCAAAGCTCTTTCGGCTCTCCGCAAGAAGCCGGAATCAGCACTCGACGACGAGATGGCCGAGGCGATTGAGGACACGTCCGATACGCCGGAAGTCTCTCTGCAAAAGAAAAACAAAAGCGAACTCTTGCGGGAGTGTCTGAAGTCGTTGTCGCCGGAACACCGGGAAGTCGTAGACCTCGTCTACTACCATGAGAAGTCGATCGAGGAGGTCGCCGAACTCGTTGGTATTCCTGAGAATACGGTCAAGACACGCATGTTTTATGCGCGCAAGCGCCTGTCGGAGCTGCTCAAAGCAGCGGGTGTGGATAGAGGTTGGCCATGAACACGAACACAGCGCCCGAGCGCGAAGAAATCGAAATGCTGCTTCCGTGGCACGCCGCCGGCACACTGAGCCGTCGCGATGCGCAGCGCGTTGAAGCGGCCCTCGAAGAAGATCCGGAACTCCGCCGTCAGTTTGATCTGGTGCGCGAGGAGTTCTCCGAGACCATTCATCTCAACGAGACGCTCGGCGCCCCGTCTGCCCGTGCGATGGAAAAATTGTTTGCCGGCATCGAAGCTGAAAGCGGACCTGCGCGTCAGGTCTCTCAGGGCTTCTCGTTCTCGGAATGGCTGTCCGACAAGCTTTCGATCCTGACGCCGCGCAAGCTCGCCTATGCGGGTTCGGCCGCGGCCGTCGTGGTTGCGCTCGCCTCGGGTCTCATCACGGGCGCCGTGATGAATCAGTATGGCGGCGGCCAGGCGGCGCGTCCGGAACTGTCGAGCGGCCCGTCGACGTCGGCTCCGGGTGGCACCGGTAGTTTACTGATGACCTTCTCGCCGACGGCGTCGATCACGGAAATCAACGAGTTCCTCGACAAGCATGACCTCCAAGTGACGGATGGCCCGCGCGCCGGCCGGATGTACCGTGTGGTCGTGAAGCCGGGCACCAAGGGCCCGCTCTCGAAGGAGCAAAATGCCAAGTTGCTCGACGATCTGCGCCAGGGCAGCGTTGTCCTTAACGTTTTGCCGGACGTCCAGTAGTGCTGTCTGCCGGCGGCCTCGCGCCGCCGGTACTTTCTTTGCATTGAAAAAAAGCCCGAATTCGCTCTATTCTTCACGCTCGCTGTCGTCGGAGAACGAAAAACATGCCGCGTCCTGATGGACAGGGCTTCGCGACATCTCGCTCGTCGTCGTCTCGCCTGTGCTCCCACAAGCGCCTCGCGGTTATCGCGGGTGCGCTTTTCATCGCATTTGCGGCGTTCGCAATCTCGACCATCGACGCGATGGCGTTTGGCTTTCGCGGCGGCGGAATGCGCGGCGGCAGCCCGTTCGCGGGACGATCCTTCAGCCGGCCCTCTATGGCGCGTCCTTCGATGATGCGGCCTTCCATGAGCCGTGGACCTTCCGCGATGCGCGGCCCGTCCGGGATGCGCAGTCCGTCGCGTTATGGTGGTGGCCGCAGCACTTATGGTGGCCGGCAGGCTGCAGGATCGCGCTATGGCAGCCGTCGCACGGCGACGGGCGGCAATCCGAACCGGCAGACACAGTCCGGCTGCCGTCGCGGCTATTGCGGCTCCAGCAAGCAGAGCACCAATACGAATACGCACAAGCGTAGCGGCAGCTCCGGCAACACGACTAATCACAGCCGCAGCACCAGCGCGGGCAATTCAAATACGCATGCTCGTAGCGGTAGCTACGGCAACACGAACAACCATCAACGCAGTGGCAGCTACGGCAACAACAACAACCATCAGCGCAGCGGCAGCTACGCGGGTGGTGGCGATCACCAGCGCCGTGGCTCCTATGCCGGTGGCGGCGACCATCAGCGCCGCGGCTCATATGCAGGCGGCGGCGATCACTATCGCCGCGGCAGCTACGGCCCGCCGCGCTTCCCGACAGTCCCTTACTTCACGCCGCCGATCCCGCCGGTTGCCGCGATGGCGCCTCCGCCACCCCCACCGCCGCCATCGGCTGGCGGCCCGCAGGGTCCGGCTGCCGCTCCGCCGCCGCCCGCGCCGCGCCGCGTCTTCCTGCCGCCGCCGGCAGGCGTGACGGACTACATTCCGGATCAGGTGCTTGTCGTCCTGCGTGACGATCTGACCAACGCGCAGATCGGGCAATTCCTCGCGCAATATGGCCTTCGGATCACCGACGGCGGCGACCGCCGCAACGAAATGACCGGCGAGCGCATGTTCCGCATGCAGATTCTCGGCGGCCGGTCGGTGCCGCAAGTGATCGCGGCCCTGCAAAACGATCCTCGCAGCGTCGGCGCCGTGCCGAACTATGTCTATCGCTTGACGCAGCTGCAGGCAGCGCCCGCGAACGCGGTAGCACCACGCGCCCGCACGAACACCGGCGCCTACTACTCGATGCAGTATATCATCGCGAAGCTTCAGCTGGCGCGCGCACACCAAGTGTCGCGTGGCGAGCGTGTGCTGATCGCGGTGATCGACTCGGGTGTCGACCAGGAGCATCCGGAGCTCTACGGCACGATCCACAACATGTTTGACGTGACCGACGACAACGAGCGCACGCCGCATCTGCACGGCACCTCGATGACGGGCGCCATTGTCGCGCAGGGCGGTCTGATGGGCGTCGCGCCCGGCGCGCGCATCGTCGCGATCCGCGCCTTTGCGCCCGACTCGCGCAATCCCGCAAAGTCTGGCACGACGTGGCATGTTCGTGAGGCGATCTATCGCGCGATCCGAGAAGGCGCGCGTGTGATCAACCTGAGCTTGGCTGGACCGGCCGACTCGTCGCTCAAGCAAGCCGTGGATGACGCGCGGGCGCGCGGGATTGTGATCGTTGCGGCGGCTGGCAACAACGGGCCGAGTGCACCAGCTGCGTATCCGGCCGCTTACCCGGGTGTGATCGCGGTGACCGCGACGGACTATCGCGATCAGCCGTACCAATACGCCAACCGTGGCGGGTACATCACGGTTTCGGCACCGGGCGTCGATGTTTTCGCTATCGCTCCGCGCGGCGCGCACAGTATGTCGACCGGCACATCGATCGCGACCGCGCACGTGACGGGCATCATCGCGCTGATGCTGTCACGCAACCCGATGCTCGATCCGGATGCAGTCCGGGCTCTGCTGCTGCGCGCGGCACGTGTGCCGGGCCAGGGCGGACCGCCTGAAATCTATGGTGCGGGCTTGCTCGATGCCTTCGAAGCCGTGATGGCGGCAGGAGGCGGCGTACAGCAACCTGCCGTACCGGTCGCATCCGGCGGAAACCAGCAAACGCAGTAGAAGAACTTTGTCGCGTTCACTAAATGCCGCAGGATTTTGCAACCTGCGGCTGTAACGCCCTTGCTTTTCTGCCTATAATTTTGCACTGGACGTTCCCTAATAACTCGCTGAAGAATGCGGGGCAGGGGGAAGCGTTGCGTCCATGAGTGAAGACATCATCCTGGCGACCGACGATCTGACTAAGGAATTTGCAGGTTTCGTCGCGGTCAACGGCGTCACGTTGCGGGTCAAGCGCGGCAGCATTCATGCGTTGATCGGCCCGAACGGGGCCGGCAAGACGACATGCTTCAATCTGCTGACCAAGTTCCTACAACCGACGCGCGGCAAGATCACCTTCAATGGAAACGACATAACGGGGCTCGCGCCGGCCGATATCGCGCAACTTGGGCTTGTGCGGTCATTCCAAATCTCGGCCGTGTTCCCTCATCTGACGCTACGCGAAAATGTCCGCGTCGCGCTGCAGCGCAAGCGCGGCGGATCGTTCGACTTCTGGCGTTCGAAGAACGTGCTCAGCGAGTTCGACGACCGCGCGATGTCGCTGCTCGAAGGCGTCGGCCTGAAGCAATATTCGCATCTCACTGCGGTTGAACTTCCATACGGCCGCAAGCGTGCGTTGGAGCTTGCCACGACGATCGCGCTCGATCCCGAGATGCTGCTGCTCGACGAGCCGACCGCTGGCATGGGTCACGAAGATATCGACCGCGTCGCCGCGCTGATCAAATCCGTTTCCGCCAACCGCACCGTGCTGATGGTCGAGCACAACCTCAACGTTGTCGCGACGTTGTCGGACACGATTACGGTGCTGACGCGCGGGCGCGTGCTCGCCGAGGGCGACTACAAGACAGTGTCGAACCATCCGGAAGTGAAGGAAGCCTACATGGGTGTCGGGCATGCTTGATAAGACCAACCCGATGCTGGCGGTTCGCGACCTGCAAGCCTGGTACGGCGAGTCGCACATTCTGCACGGCGTGAACTTCGACGTGCGCGAAGGCGAGGTGGTCTGTCTGCTCGGCCGCAACGGCGCCGGCAAGACGACGACGTTGAAATCCATCATGGGCATCGTCGGCAATCGCCGCGGCTCCGTGATGTTCGAGGGCAAGGAGCTGATCGGCCGCACGTCCGATAAGATCGCGCGTGCGGGCCTCGCTTTCTGCCCGGAAGAGCGCGGCATCTTCTCGAGCCTCGACGTCGCCGAAAATTTGGTACTGCCACCGGAGGTTCGTCCGGGCGGCCTCAGCCTTGACCGCATCTTTGAGTTGTTCCCGAACGTGAAGGAACGCTTGAAGAGCCAGGGCACTAAGCTCTCCGGCGGCGAGCAGCAGATGCTCGCGATCGGCCGCATCCTGCGCACGGGTGCGCGGCTGCTGCTGCTCGATGAGCCGACCGAAGGTCTTGCGCCGGTGATCATTCAGCAGATCGGCAAGACGATCCGCACGTTGAAGGAGCAGGGCTTCACGATCCTGCTGGTTGAGCAGAACTTCCGTTTCGCTTCGACCGTCGCCGACCGCTTCTACGTCATGGAGCACGGCACCGTGAAGGAATCCTTCGAGAGCGCCGAACTCGCCGCGAACATGGACAAGCTGCACGAATATCTCGGCGTCTAAGAGACTCAGGGCTTTCGGGGGAAAGCGCCCAACGACAAAAAAGAAAAATGGGAGTGAATCAAATGAAGCGGTTGCTCGGCCTAACAGGATTGACGCTCGCGCTGGCGTGCGGTTCGGCGCACGCGCAGTATAGCGACGGCGTCATCCGTATTGGCGTTCTCAACGACATGTCGAGCCTTTATGCCGACATCACGGGACCGGGTTCGGTCGTCGCCGCGAAAATGGCTGTCGAAGACTTCGGTGCCGAGAAGAAGGGCATGAAGGTCGAGATCATCGGCGCCGATCATCAGAACAAGCCGGACATCGGTGCCAACACGGCGCGCACCTGGTTCGACACCGGCGCGGTCGATGCCGTGTTCGACGTGCCGAACTCGGCCGTCGCGCTTGCCGTCAACCAGGTCGCCCGCGAGAAAAACAAGGTGTTCGTCTCGTCGGGTCCGGGTACGGCCGATCTCACCGGCCCGCAATGCTCGCCGAACCACGTCCATTGGACGTTCGATACCTGGGCGCTAGCGCACGGCACCGGCAAGGCCGTCGTCGCGACCGGCGGCAACACGTGGTTCTTCCTGACGGCCGACTACGCCTTCGGTCACGCGCTCGAGCGGGACACGTCGGCGGTGGTCGAAGCCAGCAACGGCAAGGTGCTCGGCAAGGTGCGCCACCCGATCAATTCGTCGGACTTCTCGTCGTTCCTGCTGCAGGCGCAGGCTTCGAAGGCGAAGGTCATCGGTCTGGCCAATGCGGGCGGCGACACGATCAACTCGGTCAAGCAGGCGGCTGAATTCGGCATCGTGAAGGGCGGGCAGAGCCTCGCGGGTCTTCTGGTGTTCGTCACCGACATCCACTCGCTCGGTCTTGAAACCGCGCAGGGCCTGATCTTCACGGAAGCCTTCTATTGGGACCGCAACGAAGAAAGCCGCGCGTTCTCCAAGCGCTTCGCGCCGCAATACAAGAACCAGATGCCCTCGATGGTGCAGGCCGGCGTCTATGCGGGCGTCCTTCATTACCTGAAAGCCGTCGAAGCCCTGAAGGACGATCGTGACGGCAAGGCTGTCGTTGCGAAGATGAAGGAAATCCCGACCGACGATCCGCTGTTCGGTAAGGGCATGATCCGCGCAGACGGTCGCAAGATCCACGACATGTATCTGCTCGAAGTGAAGAAGCCATCCGAGTCGAAGGGGCCTTGGGACTACATGAAAGTTCGCGCGACGATCCCCGCCGCCGAAGCGTTCCGTCCGCTCGCCGAGGGCAAATGCCCGCTGGTTGGCGGCTGATGTTTGATCGGCGGCATTCCGCCGCCGTGATGAAAATGGCGGCCTGCCGTTAGGCAGGTCGCTTCACTGGGAGTGAGTGATGAAGAAGTTTCTAGGAGCAAGCGTTCTCGCGCTCGCATTGGCAACGGCCAGCGCGCAGGCGCAACAAGTCAGCGTCAAGATCGGTGTCCTCACCGATATGTCGAGCCTTTACGCCGACCTCTCGGGCCCCGGCTCGCTGTGGGCCGCAAAGGCTGCGGCGGAAGATTTCGGTGCCGAGAAGAAGGGCATCAAGGTCGAGTTCGTCAGCGGCGACCATCAGAACAAGCCGGACATCGGCTCGGGTATCGCGCGTCAGTGGTTCGACACCGAGAAGGTCGACGCGATTGTCGACGTGCCGAACTCCGGCGTGGCTCTCGCGATCAATCAGGTCACCCGCGACAAGAACAAGGTGTTCATCGGTTCAGGCCCGGCAACCGCCGACCTCACCGGCGCGCAATGCACGCCGAACACTGTGCACTGGACCTACGACACGTGGGCTCTCGCCAACGGCACCGGCAAGGCTGTCGTCAAGACGGGTGGCAACACTTGGTTCTTCCTCACGGCCGACTATGCCTTCGGTCACGCGCTCGAGCGTGACACCTCGGCTGTCGTCGAAGCTAACGGCGGCAAGGTGGTCGGCAAGGTTCGCGCGCCGCTGAACACGCCGGACTTCTCGTCGTTCCTCCTGCAGGCACAGGCTTCGAAAGCGAAGATCATCGGCCTCGCCAATGCGGGCGGTGACACGGTCAACACCATTAAGCAGGCTTCCGAATTCGGCATCGTCGCCGGCGGTCAGAACCTCGCAGGCTTGCTGCTCTTCATCACCGACGTGCATGCGCTCGGTCTGCAGACTGCACAGGGCCTGATCTTCACGGAAGCTTGGTATTGGGATCTCAACGACCAGAGCCGCGCTTTCGCCAAGCGCTTTTCGGCAGCCAACGGCGGCAAATACCCGACGATGGTGCAGGCCGGCGTTTACGCGGGCACGTTGCATTATCTCAAGGCCATCGAAGCCACGAAGTCGGGCGCTGACGGCAAGGCTGTCGTTGCGAAGATGAAGGAGCTGCCGACGGAAGATCCGTTGTTCGGCAAGGGCACGATCCGCGCCGACGGCCGCCACATCCACGACATGTACCTCTTCGAGGTCAAGAAGCCGGCCGAGTCGAAGGGTCCGTGGGACTACTACAAGACGCGCGCGACCATTCCGGCTGCAGAAGCGTTCCGTCCGATCGCGGACGGCAAGTGCCCGCTCGTTAGCGGCTGATGTGACACGGGAGCGCCTCACCGGCGCTCCCGCTTTTTTTCGGCGCTCGCGGCGTATCGCGGGCTTCTCCCCGCTGAGCGGGAGAGTGGGGCAGGTATGGACATCTTTGGTATTCCCTCGCAGGCGTTGTTCGGCCAGCTGTTGCTCGGCCTGATCAACGGATCGTTCTACGCGCTGCTGAGTCTCGGCCTTGCCGTCATCTTCGGCATGCTGAACATCATCAACTTCAGCCACGGCGCGCAGTACATGATGGGCGCCTTCGTCGCCTACTTCCTGCTCAACGGCATCCCAATCCCCGGTATGGCGCAGCCGATCAAGCTCGGCCTGAACTACTGGTGGGCACTGCTCATTGTGCCGTTCGTCGTCGCGGCGTTCGGCATCATCATCGAGCGGCTATTCCTGCACCGCCTTTATAATCTCGACCATCTCTACGGATTGCTGCTGACATTCGGCATCGCGCTGATCACAGAAGGCCTGTTCCGCAATTCGTTCGGCTCGTCCGGCCTGCCGTATCGCGCACCGCCGCAACTAACCGGCGGGTACAACCTGGGCTTTATGTTCCTGCCGACCTATCGCGGCTGGGTCGTCGTGTTCTCGCTCGTCGTCTGCATCGCGACCTGGTTCGTGATCGAGAAGACGCGTCTTGGCGCCAACCTGCGCGCCGCGACGGAAAATCCGACGCTCGTGCGCGCGTTCGGCATCAACGTGCCGCGCATGATCACGCTGACCTACGGCTTCGGCGTCGGCCTCGCTGGTCTTGCCGGCGTGATGGCCGCGCCGATCTACAACGTGTCGCCGCAGATGGGCGCTAACATCATCATCGTAGTGTTCGCCGTTGTCGTCATCGGCGGCATGGGCTCGATCATGGGCGCGATCGTTACCGGCTTCGCGCTCGGCGTGGTCGAAGGCCTCACCAAAGTATTTTTCCCGGAAGCGTCGAACACCGTGATTTTCGTGATCATGGCGATCGTGCTTCTTGTGCGGCCCGCGGGCCTGTTTGGACGGACGGCGTAACATGGCTGATACAACCGCTGACACCACGATCACCGCATCGTCCGAGCCTTCGTCGAGACGCGCCGAGATTGTCGCGTTTCTCTTCATGGTTGCGATCCTGATCGCGGCGCCCGTTTTCATCTACCCGATCTCGGTGATGAAGGCGCTGTGCTTCGCGCTGTTCGCCTGTGCGTTCAACTTGTTGATCGGCTTCGTCGGTCTCTTGTCGTTCGGGCACGCTCTTTATTTCGGCTGGGCCGCTTACATCTGTGCGCACGCCGCCAAGGTGTGGGGTTTAACGCCTGAACTGGCGATCCTGCTCGGAACGCTGTCGGCCTGCGGGCTCGGCCTCGTGGCCGGTTCGATCGCGATCCGCCGCCAAGGCATCTACTTCGCGATGATCACGCTTGCGCTCGCGCAGATGATGTTCTTCTTCGCGCTGCAGGCACCGTTCACACACGGCGAAGACGGCATTCAGGCCGTGCCGCGCGGCAAGCTGTTCGGCGTCATCGACCTGACGAACCAGACGAATATGTACATCCTGGTGCTGGTGATTTTCCTCGCCGGCTTCCTCTTGATCTACCGCATCATCAATTCGCCGTTCGGCGAAGTGCTGAAAGCCATCCGCGAGAACGAGCCGCGCGCGATCTCGCTCGGCTACAAGACCGAACGCTACAAGCTTGCGGCGTTCGTTCTGTCGGCAACGCTCGCGGGTCTTGCTGGCTCGACGAAGGCAATCGTGTTCCAGCTCGCATCACTCACCGACGTGGATTGGACGATGTCGGGTGAGGTAGTGCTCATGTCGCTCGTCGGCGGTCTCGGCACGATCTTCGGGCCGGTGGTCGGCGCGTTCATCATCATAGCGATGCAGGACAACCTTGCGTCGTACGGCCAGTGGGTCACGGTGATCCAAGGCATCATCTTCGTGCTCTGCGTGCTGTTGTTCCGCCGCGGCGTCGTCGGTGAAATCGCGAACCTTCTGAAAGTGAAACTCTAAGCATGTCCGACGGTCCTAATCTGACGATCCGGCGCGAATGGCCGCGCCCGGATGCGGCTCTCATCGCGCGATACAAAGACATCCCGACCGGCTGGGTGACCGATGCGCTCGGCCGCAACGGCGCGATGGATTACCAGATCAAGCCGGTTTACCCGTTCGCGGGGCGCATCTGTGGGCCGGCATTGCCGGCCTGGGTGCGCGCGCGCGACAACATGGCGGTGTATGCGGCGAACACGGTTGCAAAGGCCGGCGACATTCTCGTGCTGTCGACGCATGACTGGACGGGCTCGGCCTCGCTTGGCGATCTCGCGATCGGCATGGTGCGCAATGCGGGTTGTGTCGCCGTAGTCACCGATGGTTTGGTGCGCGACATCGAAGGCATCGAGGACGTCGGCATTCCGGTATTTGCGCGCGGAATCTCGCCGAATTCGCCGTTCCGTCAGGGGCCGGGAACGGTCGGACTTCCGGTGTCGGTCGGCGGCGTCGTCGTCAATGCGGGCGACATGATCATCGGCGATCGCAACGGCGTCGTCGTCGTGCCTTTCGCGCGGATCGCGGAAGTTGCGGACACGTTCGCTGCGACGCGCGAGATCGAAAAGAAGATGGAAGCCGCGGTGATTAAAGGCACGCAGACGCTGCCGGGGGGCTTCGAGAAGACGATGGCGTCGCTCGACATCAAGTGGGTTTGACGCACTGACATTTCCTCGTCATTGCGAGCGACGAAGTCGCGAAGCAATCCAGTTCTTTCTTCTTCTGGATTGCCGCGTCGCCGCTAGCGGCTCCTCGCAATGACGATCGTCAGGCCGCTTTCCGCAGCGGCCGTGCCGGCTTCTCGTTGGTACGGTCGTAACGCTTCTGCGCGGTCTCGACGTCTTTGAGATGCGTTTCGGCCCAAACACGTAACGCATCGACGGCCGCATAAAGCGTCTTGCCGAGCGGCGTGATCGAGTACTCGACCGTGACCGGAACGGTCGCCTCGACGTGGCGATGCACGAGTCCGTCGCGCTCCAGGCTGCGCAGCGTCTGCGAGAGCATCTTCTGCGAGATGCCGTCGATGCGGCGGCGCAACTCGTTGAAGCGGTGAGCCTCGTCGTGCAGCAGGATCAGGATCAACACAGCCCATTTATCGCCGACGCGATCAAGCACGACACGGGTTGCACATTTGCGATTGAACGGATCTGGCGCCGGCATGGTCTCTCCGAAGTAACCTGGTGAAGGCAAAGTGCCTTCTTTACATGCTGCTCTCTGTATCGCACCTCGTCTCCAATAGTTACCACATGGAGATTGGATATGAAAGTCGCACTCATTGGCGCATCCGGCATGATCGGGTCGCGCGTTCTCGCGGAGCTGGCCCGCCGCGGCCATACGGTCACGGCAATTGCACGCGATACCGCGAAGATTGCGAAGCTCGACGGCGTCACGCCGGTCTCGGTCGATGCATTCGACGAGGCCGCGCTGGCGAAGGCACTCACGGGCGACGACGCCGTGATGAGCGCCGTGCATTTCACAGCGTCGGACCCGAAGATTCTTCTCGGTGCCGTAAAGACATCCGGCGTGCCGCGCTACCTCGTCGTCGGCGGGGCCGGCAGCCTCGAAGTCGCGCCCGGCAAGCAGCTGTTCGATACGCCGCAGTTTCCGGAGGTGTATCTGAAAGAGGCCAAGGCGGGCGGAGCCTATCTCGATATGCTGAAAACCGAGAGCGGGCTCGACTGGACGTTCCTCTCGCCGTCAGCGCTGATCGCGCCGGGCGAGCGCACCGGCACATTCCGCCTCGGTGGCGATCAACTTCTCGTTGCAGCCGACGGCAAGAGTTCGATCTCGGCGGAAGATTTTGCGATCGCGTTTGTCGATGAACTCGAAAAGCCGCAGCACAGCCGTAAGCGCTTCACTGTCGGCTACTAAATCACCGACGCCAAGTAACGCCCGGCCTCCGACAACGCGTTGCGCGACGCATCGGCCGCATTGCCGAAGCGCAGGAAGCCGTGCGTTGCGCCGGGCACATAATCGAGTCGGAAACGGATGCCGGCGGTGGTCAGCGCAGCGGCGAGCTTGAGCGAGTCGTCGCGCAGCACGTCGAGCCCGCAGGCGATCATGTAGCAGGGCGGTGCGGCGGCGAGATCGGCGCGCAGCGGCGCGACGCGCGGATCGTCCGTCGCGGTCGGGGCGTAGTATTGGTAGAACTGGGCCATCTCGCCGCGCGACAGGCCATAGCGTCCGTCGCCGAAGCCGCGATACGAGCTTGTTTCGAGCGACGTGTCGAAGGCGCCGTAGAACAGTCCGAGCGCTTGCGCGGGCGTGCCGGCGTCGCGCAGCGCGAGCGCGCCGGCGAGTGCGAGATTGGCGCCGGCGGAATCGCCCGCGATCGCGAGCTTTGTTGCATCGACGTTGAGGCGCTGGCCCTCGGGGCCGCGCAACGCGCGGGCTGCGGCCGATACCTCGTCGAATGCGGCCGGGAAGGGAGCTTCCGGCGCGCAGGAATAGTCGAGCGAGACGACGACGAAGTTGCTGCTCATCGCGAGCGCGCGCGCGCAGTTGTCGTGCGTATCGAGATCGCCGATGCACCAGCCGCCGCCATGCAAATAGAGCAACGTCGGGCCGGTGACATCCAGGGTCGGGCGATAGAGGCGGATGCGCAGCGCGCGGCCGCCGACGTCGAGTGTGTCGTTGATGATCTCGGCCGGCTGCGGTTGGCCTTCCGACCACCACGCTTGCTCGCGGCGCATTTGCTCGCGCGCACCCGGAATGTTGGTGAGGTCGCGCCTGACGGCGCCGCGGCGCACGGCTTCTGCGATGCAGGCGGCAATCGAGGGATCCAGCGTTGGATCAACGGGTGTTTTCGTGTCCATGGGCAGAATTAGAGGCCGATCGATGCGCGGTTTGCAACCCTGGCGGCCGGCAATCCAGGTTCTCGGCCCTGGTGGTTCGGTGTGCGACGCGGTAGGTTCCGGCAACCAAAAAAGCGAGTGCACACATGAGCATCGTCAATACCGGCCCGTTCACGACCCGCCCCGAAATCGAGGGTACGTTCGGCGTCGTCACCTCGACGCACTGGCTGGCGACGGCTGTCGGCATGGGCATCTTGGAGCGCGGCGGTAACGCTTTCGACGCCGCGGTCGCGACAGCGTTCACGCTGCAGGTGGTCGAGCCGCATCTCAACGGTCCGGGCGGTGACGTGCCGATCATCCTGCACGACGTGCGGCGCGGCAAAACGGAAGTCATCTGCGGGCAAGGTCCGGCTCCGTCGGGAGCGACGATCGCGAAGTATCGCGCGATGGGGCTCGACATGATGCCGGGCACCGGCCTCCTCATCGCGTGCGTCCCCGGCACCTTCGAGAGCTGGATGCTGATACTGCGCGACTACGGAACGATGCGCCTGCGCGACGTGCTGGAAGCCGCGATCACATACGCGGACGAGGGTTATCCGGTGGTCGAGCGCGTGACCGCGACGATCGATACGGTGCGCGAACTCTTCACGCAGCATTGGCCGACATCGGCGGAGATTTATCTCGCGAACGGGCAGCCGCCGCAGCCGGGCGACATCTTCACCAACAAGACGATGGCGGCCACCTATCGCCGCATCCTGAAGGAAGCCGAGTCCGGCGGCGGCAATCGCGAAGCCGAGATCGAGCGGGCGCGGAAAGCCTGGTCGCATGGTTTCGTCGCCGAGGCGATCGGCCGCTTCTGCGCTGAGACGAAGTGGATGGACACGAGCGGCGAGCCGCATGGTGGCATGCTGACCGCCGACGATATGGCGCGCTGGACGCCCGGCATCGAAGCGCCGCAGACGTATGACTATGGCCGCTACACGGTGTGCAAGGGCGGTGTGTGGAGCCAAGGCCCCGTGATGCTGCAGCAGCTCGCGCTGCTGAAGGGCTTCGCGCTCGATGGGCTCGATCCGGCCGGGCCGGATTTCATCCATCTGCAGGTCGAAGCTGCGAAGCTCGCTTACGCCGACCGCGAGAAATTCTACGGCGATCCGAACTTCGTCGACGTGCCGATCGAGACGCTCCTGTCCGACGCCTACAACGACGAGCGCCGCAAGCTGATTGGTGAACAGGCCTCGCTCGATCAGCGGCCGGGTTCGGTCGAAGGTTTCGGCTCGGTGCTCAAACTGCGCCGCCTCGAGGAATTCGGCATGACGGCCGCAGGTGCCGGCGAGCCGACGGTCGGCAAACTTTCAGGTGAAGCGCCGATCTCGCGGCAGGGCGCGATGCGCGGCGACACCGTGCATTTCGACATCGTTGATCGCGACGGAAACATCGTGTCGGCGACGCCGTCGGGCGGTTGGCTGCATTCATCGCCGGTCATTCCGGAACTCGGTTTCCCGCTCGGCACTCGCGGCCAGATGTTCTGGCTGGAAGACGGGCATCCGGGCGCTCTTGCGCCAAACAAACGCCCGCGCACGACACTGTCGCCTACGCTCGCACTGCGCGACGGCGAGCCATATCTCGCCTGGGGCTCGCCCGGGGGCGATCAGCAGGACCAATGGACGACGCAATTCTTCCTGCGTCACGTTCATGCCGGCATGAATCTGCAAGAGTCGATTGATGCGCCGGCCTGGCACTCCGAGCATTTTCCGATTTCGTTCTGGCCGCGCACGGCTCGCCCTGGCGTTCTCGTTGTCGAGGGCCGCGTGCCGCAGGCGACGATCAAGGAACTTGAGCGCCGCGGCCACGAAGTCGAGGTCGGGCCGGATTGGTCGGAAGGCCGTTTGACCGCGGCATCGAAGCTCGGTAAGCGGCGCCGCGCCGCCGCCAATCCGCGCGGCATGCAGGGTTACGCGGCAGGGAGATAAGAATGACGTGGTTGATCGTCGCTCGCGATATTGAGAGCGGCCTTTTCGGAATTGCAGTTTCCACATGTGCTTTTGCGGTTGGTGGTTGGGTTCCGCACGCGGCGGGTGATGCCGGAGCTGTTGCAACCCAGTCGTATACCAATCCACTTTACGGGGTTCACGGGCTCGCCATGATGCGGGCCGGCGAGAGTGCCGAGAATACGTTGCGCGCACTGACGGCAGCGGACGACAATCGCGACTATCGCCAGGTTCATGCAATGGATCGCGTGGGCACATTCGCGGCTTACACGGGCGCGAGTTGCGTTGCTTGGTGTGGGCATCTGATCCGAGAGCACTTCTCGGTAGCGGGAAATATGCTGGTGGGTCCGCAGGTGATCGAGGAAACCGCCTCGGTGTATGAGGCACAAGCGGCACTGCCGTTCCCGCGCCGTCTGCTGGCGGCTCTGCTCGCAGGCGAAGTGGCCGGCGGAGACAAGCGCGGTAAGCAATCAGCCGCGCTGCTCATTCAAGATGGCGAAGAGTATACGGCGCTGAGCCTCCGCGTCGACGATCACGCGGACCCGATTGCAGAACTCAATCGCCTCGAAGCTAAGAGCCGCGAGCGTTACGTGCACTATCGCAAATGTATGCCGACGCGCGCGCAGCCTTCGGGGTTGAGGGCTGGCGAAGAGATGGAACGCGCTATCGCGAAGTCGATCGCGGCTCAGAGTTAAGTTCAATCGCCATTCGTTGCGGTGTTTGTCATGGCCCGGACGAGGCGGGCCGTGACGGCTCACTCAGGAGCAGGACGGATTAGAGGCGGCCGCGCCACCCGCGCGGCCAGTCGTCGCGCTCGCCGCGTTGGCCATCGCCGCGACGTTGCGGTTCCTCGTCGGGGTGGCCGGCTCGCGCAGGGCGCTGCATGCTCAACAGATTAAGCCGCGCCTTCTGCTCGTCGTTCAGGACGGCGTAATACTCTTCCAGCGCTGGGCGGATGATGCGGATCGACTCTAGCCGCGCCGTCAGGCGCTTCTCGATTTCGGCAAAGCGCATCGGCACGGAGGCGTAGCGTTCGGTCGGGCACGCGCCTTTGCCGGCTTCGTGCGCGCGCATCGAAGCTTGCTTCAGTTTCTCTAGCGCCGGGCGCTGCGCCTCAGTCGGCCGCGTGATGCGCTCCATGCGATCGTTCATGCGCTCGACGACTCGCGCACCATCCGGACCGCAGAATTGTAGCATGCGTTGACCGGGCCGCGGGCCGCGCGGCGGGCCGTCGAATTGTGCCTCGGTTGCCTCACGGCGCTCGGTTGGCTGGCGGCTGACTTCGGGCTTGGTGTCCGGCAATGCACGGTCGGCGCGCGTTTGCGGATCGGCCGGGCCGCCATACTGCGCATATTCTTCCAGCGTCGGCAGATCGTCGTCGTCGTCGATTTCCGACGTGCGCTGGGGCGTGACGCCAGGTTGAGCGGGGATCGATGCAGTCGTCCCGTTCGAGCCAGCGCGCACGAGGATCGGCGCGCTCGCGGCGAGCAGCAGGGCGGCGAAACTGGCAACGATCAACTTGGGCATGCGGGGCACCCGAAAACGCGATTCAAAAACCGCTCTATTGAGATCACTCGGTACGGGCGGAAACATGGCAGAGTTTCCGGTATTTCAATCCTGCGCGATGCACGGCTGTGCCGCGCCGACATGGGATGATTTTCGCGGCGCGATATGGCTAAAAGGGTGCCGCAAGTTGGGGTTGGTGATGAATTCGAACGAAAAAGCGGTCCTCGATTGGCTCGGGGCTCAAGAGGGTGCGATGGTCGCTCTGCTTGAGCGCCTCGTGAACACAGACGGCGGTAGCTACGACAAGGCCGGCGTCGATGCGGTTGGTGACCACATCAAGGCGTTTCTTGAGGGCGAGGGTGTCGGTGTCGAGACGGTGCCGGTTGCCGAGTTCGGCGATGCGTTGCGCGCGACGGTGTCCGGAGGTGTTGAAGGTGCGGGCGCGAATTCCACGATCCTCCTGATGGGGCATCGCGATACGGTTTTTCCAAGCGGCGAGCCGGCGCGGCGCCCGTTCAAGATCATCGATGGGATTGCGTATGGTCCGGGCGTTGCCGACATGAAAGCCGGGCTGGTGATGAACGCCTTCGTCATGGCCGCGTTCAAGCGGCACGGCGGCGCGCCGGCACCGCTGGTCGGCCTCTTCACCAGCGACGAGGAAATCGGCTCGCCCGCGTGTCGGCCGATCATCGAGGCGGAAGGGCGACGTGCGCGCGCGGTGTTCAATTCCGAGCCGGGCCGGCCCGGCAATCTCGTCGTCACCGGCCGCAAGGGCGGCGTCTTCATGCGCCTGACGGCGACCGGCAAGCCGGCGCATTCTGGCGCAAATTTCGCGGAAGGCATTAGCGCGATCGAGGAGCTCGCGCGCAAGATCTTCGCGCTTTACGAAATCAAAGGGCTCGATGCTGGAACGACGATCAATGTCGGCACGATCGGCGGCGGGCAGACCGTGAACACGGTTGCGCCGTCGGCGACCTGCGAGATCGATCTGCGCTACGTGACACAGCCGGATCGAGAGGCCGCAATGGCTGCGATCCGCAAAGTCGCCGAAACGACATACGTTGCGGGTACGACGTCGCTGCTGGAGATCGCCAGCGAATTCTACGCGATGGTCGAGACGCCGGGATCCGATGCGCTCTATCAGCACTATGCGGCCTGTGCGGACGACCTCGGCGCGCCCGTGAAGCCGACATTCACGGGTGGCTGTTCGGATGCTGGGTTCACAGCGGCGGTCGGCGCGCCCACCATCTGCGCAGTCGGCCCGATCGGCGGCAAGGCGCATACGCCGGACGAGTTCCTCGAAGTCGCCAGCCTCGTGCCGCGCGCGCAGAATGTCGCTCTCGCTATCATGCGCCTCGAAGCACCACGTTGATCGGTGCGTCTCGTCCTTTAGTGGCCGGATTGTCTTGACGTGAACTGGCCGCGGCCTCGCTTAAAAAAATCAGGGAAAACTTGATGTCAGCACTCTTCTCTCCGATCCGCCTCGGCGATCTCGAACTTTCGAACCGCATCGTCGTTGCACCGATGTGCCAATACTCGGCCGATGACGGCTGCGCCAACGACTGGCACACGACGCACCTCGGCATGCTGGCGAACTCCGGCGCAGGCCTCGTCGTGATTGAGGCGACGCATGTCGATCGCGCGGCGCGCATAACGCATGGCTGTGTCGGCCTCTACAGCGATGCGAACGAAGCGGCGCTCGCGCGCGTGATCGCGCATTGCAAGCGGATCGGCACAGCGAAGTTCGCCGTGCAGCTCGCGCATTCGGGCCGCAAGGGTTCGTCGCAGCGCCCCTGGGAAGGCGGCAAGGGATTGCACCAGAACGGCGGACTGGATCAGCCGTGGCCGACGATCGGCCCGTCCGCGATCACCTTCGGCGAAGGCTGGGCGGTGCCGCGCGAGATGGAGAAGGCGGACTTCGAACGCGTGACCGAGCAATTCGTCGAAGCGGCGAAGCGCGCCGTGCGGCTCGGCTTCGACGCTGCCGAGATGCACATCGCGCACGGCTATCTCCTGCACAGCATCGCGTCGCCGATCTCGAACAAGCGCAGCGACGGCTACAGCGCGGGCCGCCAGGCCGGCTGGCGCTTCATCGCGGAAATCGCAGAGGCGATCCGCGCCGCCGTGCCAAAGGGGTTCCCGGTGGGCGCGCGCATCACGGGCAGCGATTGGGCTGACGGCGGCATGACGCCGGACGATTGCGTGGCGCTTGCAACGATGTTGCGCGAGGCGGGGCTCGACTACATCGACGTTTCGTCGGGCGGCGTTGCGGCCGGCATCCATAATCCGACGCATCCGGGCTACAACGTGCCGATGGCGGAGCGCGTGAAGCGCGAGGCCGGCATTGCGAGCCGCGCCGTTGGGCTGATTGCAGATCCGGCGCATGCCGAAGAGATCATCGCGTCCGGCAAGGCCGATCAGGTGGCGCTCGGCCGTGCATTCCTGGATAATCCGCATTGGGGCTGGATGGCGGCGGAAGCGCTCGGCGCGGATGTTGCACGGCCGCCGCAATATCTGCGCGTCGGGCGCAAGATGTGGGCGAAGCCTGGGAAGGCTTGAGCGCAGGGAGCTAGGGAACAAGCGATGCAGAACCTCGCGATCAATCCGGAGCGGCTCTGGGACGAGCTGATGGAGACGGCGCAGATCGGCGGCAACGAAAAGGGCGGCATCTGCCGCCTCACGTTGACGGATCTCGACCGGCAAGTGCGCGACTGGTTCCGCGCGCGCTGCGAAGGTCTCGGCATGACCGTGACGGTCGATGATATGGGCGTCCAGTATGCGCGGCGCGCAGGTCAGCGGAACGACATTCCGCCGATCGCGCTTGGTAGCCATCTCGACACGCAGCCGACCGGCGGCAAATTCGACGGCTGTCTCGGCGTGCTCGGCGCGCTCGAAGCGGTGCGCACGCTGGTCGAGGCGGGCTACGAGACTTACGCGCCGATCGAGATCATCAACTGGACCAACGAAGAGGGTTCGCGCTTCGCGCCCGCAATGGTGGCCTCCGGCGTATTCGCCGGCGCGTTCACGCGTGAGCATGCAGCTGGGATCAAGGACGTCGAAGGCATCACGATGGGCGACGCCCTGGAGACGATCGGCTATCGCGGCGCGGAGCCGTGCGGGCAGCATCCGCTGACGGCGTTCTTCGAGTTGCATATCGAGCAGGGGCCGCTGCTCGAAGCGGAGGATAAGCAGGTCGGTGTCGTCACCGGTGTGCAGGGCATGCGCTGGTATGAGGTGCGCGTCACCGGACAGTCCGCGCATACGGGCGCGACACCGATGCACTTGCGCAAGAATGCGCTGACAGGGGCGGCGCGGCTGATGGATCGCATCGAGCATATCGCGCACGCGCATGCGCCGCTCGCGGTCGGCAGCGTCGGCTTCGTCGAGGTGAAGCCGAACTCGCGTAACGTCGTGCCGGGCGAGGTGTTCTTCACGGTCGACTTCCGGCACCCGGAAGCGAGCGTGCTCGACCAGATGGAACAACTGCTCGTCGCGTCGCTTGGTGAGATCTGCGATCCACTCAAGCTTTCGACGCGAATGGAGAAGATTTGGGACAATCCGCCGGTGCGGTTCGATGCCGAGTGCATCGAAGCTGTGCGTTACGGCATACAGCAGAGTGGCTTTACGTCGCGGGATATCGTCTCCGGCGCGGGCCACGATGCGGCCTATGTGTCGCGTGTGGCGCCGACGACGATGATCTTCGTGCCGTGCCGCGAAGGCATCAGCCACAACGAGGCTGAGTATTCGTCGAAGGAACAATGTGCGGCGGGTGCTCAGGTTTTGATGCAGGCGATACTGGAATACGATCGCCGGCTTGCCGAAAAAGGCGCCGGTTAAAAACAACAAGGGGACTGCATGGCATCGGTCAACGCGACTTCGCCGAACCTCTCCACGCATCAGATCGTGCGCAAGCCGGCCGTGCGCTCGCGCGGCGGCATCGTGGTCAGCCACAATCGCGTCGCGTCCGAGATCGGCGCGCGCGTGCTTGCGGCGGGCGGTCATGCGGTCGATGCGGCGGTCGCGACATCGTTTGCCATCGGCGTGCTCGAGCCGTGGATGAGCGGCATCGGCGGCACCGGCTTAATGCTCGTGCGCACGGCGGCGGACAATCAGGTGACGGCGCTCGATTTCGGCGCGCGGGCGCCGGCCGCGCTCAATCCGGAAGATTATCCCCTGATGGAGGGCTCGGGCGGCGATCTGTTCGGCTGGCCTCGCGTGAAGGACGATCGCAATTTGCGCGGCGCGGTTTCGACCGTGGCGCCGACCGTGGTTGCGGGTGTGTCCGAGGCGCATAAGCGTTACGGGCGGCGGCCATGGCGCGATCTCGTCGCGCCGGCTTACGCGCTCGCGTCGGCCGGCCCGGTGGTCGACTGGCACACGACGTTGATGATCGCGCGCTGCATCCGCGAGCTTTCGGCCGATCCGGGCTGCGCCGCCGTTTACGTTCCGCACGGTGTGCCGCCGTCGCCTGGTATCGCGGCGACCGCGGAGCCGCCGCTGCGTCTGCCGAATCCGGCGCTCGCGCGTTCGCTCGAGGCGATCGCCAATGACGGTCCGAGCGCGCTGTATGGCGGAGAGATCGGCGCGTTGCTGCTTGCCGACTTGAAAGCGGGCGGTGGCGTTCACGCCGAGGCGGACCTTCTGCGCGCGAGCGATGTCCGCACGCCTGCAATCCGCACGTCGCAGATCGGCGACTACACGCTGCATGCATCGTCTCGCCTCAACGGCGGGCCGACCGTGCTCGATGCTATTGAGACGATGCGCGAGCGATGGGACGGCGGCGTGTTCGATCCGCGCGCCTGGGGCGCGATTGCGTCGGGTTTGCAGGCCGCATGGGCGAAGCGTTTCCGGACGATGGGCGATGCGGTCGAGATCGCGGCCGGCGGTTCGACGACGCATATCAACGTCATCGATCGCGACGGCAACATGGTCACGCTGACGCAAACGTTGCTCTCGCTGTTCGGTTCGCAATTCATGTCGCCACAAACCGGCATTCTGCTCAACAACGCGATCAACTGGTTCGATCCGCGGCCGGGCGGGCCTAACTCGCTGGCGCCGAGCCGGCAAGCACTATCGAACTATGCGCCGATGATCATGACGGGGCCGGGCGATGCGGTCGCGTCTGGCGGCGCGGGCGGACGCAAGATCCTGCCGGCCGTGATGCAGTTGCTGCTGATGATGGCGAATGGTGTTTCGCTCGACGACGCAATCCATGCGCCGCGCATCGACGTATCGGGCGGCGATACTGTGGTCGTCGATCATCGGCTCGCGGCGGAAATCAAAGCCGCACTTGCGGCCGAGTTCCAGACTGTGGAAGCGGAGCGGACGGTGTTCCCGTATCACTTCACGATTGCGAGCGCAGTGCGCCGCCTCGGCGAGATGAACGAGGGGGGGACCGAGCCCTACCAGCCGTGGAGCGAAGCGGTTTCGGAAGACGAGGTGTGATTTGTGAGGAACCGCGCGTGACTTGAAAGTCGCCCGCGTCTCCGCTTCACTCCGCGTCGGTTTTGTGTGGTCGCATTCTCTTAACGTGAACCGGTGACTACTTCACTCGAAATAGCTCCAGAAAAATCCGAAAGAACAAAAATGCGTCTTCTCGTCGTCGGCGCCGGTGCGACCGGTGGATATTTTGGCGGCCGCCTCGCGGAGCACGGCCGCGATGTCACTTTTCTCGTGCGCGATGCACGCGCAGCGCAGCTGAAGAAGGACGGACTGCAGATCATCAGCCCGAATGGGGATGCGAAAGTCACACCGAAGGTCGTGACGGCGAAGGAATTGAAGGAGCCTTACGAGGCGATCCTAATGACCGTAAAGGCGTTCGGGCTCGAGCAGTCGCTGGAGGATATCGCGCCGGCTGTTGGGCCGGACACGATGATCCTGCCGACGCTCAACGGCATGCGCCATATGGACGTGATCGCAAAGCGATTCAGCGCGCGCAATGCAACGCCGTGCGTCTGCAAGGTCGCGGCGACGCTCGACAAGGAAGGGCGCATCGTTCAGCTCGCGAAGTTCCAGGACTTGTCGTATGGCGAGGCCGACGGCAAGCCGTCGCCGCGCACCGAGGCGCTTGATAAATTTATGCAAGGCGCGGGTTTCGATGTGCGCCACTCGCCGCACATCATGCGCGAGATGTGGGAGAAATGGACCCTGCTCTCGTCGCTTGGCGGCATCACGGGGCTGATGCGCGGCAATATCGGCGAGATCGAAGCAGCGCCTGGCGGTGTCGACTTCGTGCTCGCGTTCCTCGACGAAGTGCTATCGATTGTTCGCAAGGTTGGCGTTGCGCCGAGCGAAGAGTTTTTGAAGGCGACGCGCGCGACGTTGACGTCGAAGGGGTCGCCGCAAGCGCCGTCGATGTATCGCGATCTCGTGCAGGGATACCGCATCGAGGCGGATCAGATCGTCGGGGATTTGTTGAAGCGTGGGCAAGATGCGGGGTTAAAGACGCCGCTGATCGCCGCGGCGTATACGAACTTGTCGATTTACTCCGCGCGGCAGGCGAAGGCGTAGTTTGTACGAGGAACGCATTCCAACCACCGCTCATGCCCGCGAAAGCGGGCATCCAGCGGCGCGCGGAGCGCGCTGCAACACATTTCTTCGCGCCTACCGGCGCGAGCTAGATCCCTGCTTTCGCGGGATGAGCGGAGTTCGCGGCTACGCCTTCAGCGTCTCGATCAGAAGCTCAATGGCGCGCACGCCGAATTGCTGCATGTTGCCGGTGCGGTCGGTGCTGCCGGTTTCGAGTGTCGTGACGAGGTCGCGTGGTCCTGAAATCGCGATGCAGCAATGACCGGCGGCGTCGCCGTAGCGGTTACCGCTCGGTCCAGTCGCGCCGGTCTCGGCGATCGACCATGTGGTGCCGAATTTCTCGCGCACCGTGCGAGCCGCGAGTTCGGCATATGGTTCGCTCGCCGAGCGCATTCCGCGCATCGCCTGGTCCGGAATGCCGAGCAATTCGCGGCGCGCCGTGACCGTATAGACGACGGCGCCGCCGAGGAAATAAGCCGAAGCTCCAGGGACGGCGAGGAGGGCGGCCGAAATCAGTCCACCCGTTGACGATTCCGAAATCGCAATCGTTTCTTTGCGCTCCTTGAGAAGCGCGCCCGCGATCTCGGCTTGGCGGAAGAGTTCGGCTAAGTGCATCACATCACCTCGGCTTGAGGCTTCACGCATACACGATGCGGCGTGCGGGTGTCACCGGCAACGAAAACGGCCCGGATTGCTCCGGGCCGTTTTGTCTCGATAATCGGCGTTTCAGGCGACGAATTTGGCGAATTCGTAGTTGCGGCCGGGGGCCGCGTCGAACAGCGCCTTGGTGTAGGGGTGTTGCGGGTTGGCGAAGACATCGGCGGTGATGCCGGCCTCTACCACCTTGCCGCGCTGCATGACCATGATGCGATGACAGATCTGCGCCGCGACGCGCAGGTCGTGAGTAATGAAGAGCACTGCGAGGTTGAATTTCACGCGCACCTCGTCGAGCAGCTTGAGCACTTCGTGCTGCACCGATACGTCGAGTGCCGATACAGCTTCGTCGGCGATCAAAATCTCGGGCTCCATCGCGAGCGCGCGCGCGATGCAGATGCGCTGGCGCTGGCCGCCGGAGAATTGATGCGGGAAGCGATCGAGCGCGTTCGGATCGAGCTTGACGAGCCGCATAAGCTCGCGAGCCCTCTCGATCGCGTCTTTCTTGCTGACGCCGAAGTTCATCGGACCTTCAACGATCGAGGCGCCGACCGTCATGCGCGGGTTGAGCGAGCGGAAGGGGTCCTGGAAGACGATTTGGATCCGCTTCCGGTTCTGCCGCAGCTTGCTTACCGGAACGGTGGCGATATCGGTGCCTTCGATACGGATTGCGCCTTCGGTCGGATCAATCAGCCGCGAGATGCAACGCGCGACAGTCGATTTCCCCGAGCCGGACTCACCTACGACGCCGAGGGTTTCGCCGCGGCGGACCGTCAGGTTGATATCGTCGGCGGCGCGGAACTCTTTCTTCGCCTGCAGGAACCCGCCCATTTTGTAGATCTTCTTCAGTCCGATCGTCTCGACGACGATCGGTGCATCGGTGATCTGTGGACGGTTGGCGGGTGTCAGGCTCGGCACCGAGCCGATGAGCATCTTCGTGTAGGCCTCGCGCGGATTCTGCAGGATGTTCTGCACGGGCCCTTGTTCAACGACCTTGCCACGCTGCATGACGACGACGCGGTCGGCGATCTCCGCCACCACGCCGAAATCGTGCGTGATGAAGAGAACGCCGGTGTTGCGGCGGACCTGTAGCTCCTTGATGAGCTTGAGGATCTGCGCCTGCGTCGTCACGTCCAGGGCGGTGGTCGGCTCGTCCGCGATGAGGAGCGCGGGGTCGAGCGCGAGCGCCGATGCGATCATCACGCGCTGGCGCTGGCCTCCGGACAGCTGATGCGGATAGGAGTCGATCAGCCGCGGGATATCCGGCAGATGCACGGCTTCCATCACTTCGATGACACGCTTGCGCCTATCGGCGCTCGACATGTCGCTGTGGATTTCGAGCACTTCCTCGATTTGTTCGCTGACCCGCATAACCGGATTAAGGGCCGTCATCGGCTCCTGAAAGATCATCGCCATGTTCTTCCCGCGCATACGGCGCATCTGAGCGGGGGACTTGGTCAGAAGGTCGTCGCCTTCGAGAAGAATGCGGCCGCCAGTCGGCTTCAGCGTCTTGGGCAGCAAACCCATGACGGTGAAGGACGTGACCGACTTGCCCGAACCGGACTCGCCGACCACGCAAACGAGTTCGCCTTTCCCGACAGTGAGCGATAGATTTTCGACCGCGTAAGGCCGATCGGCGCCGCCAGGCAATGCGACGGTGAGGTTTTGAACGTCGAGAACTGCTGTCATACGCGTTTCGCCAATTTAGGATCCAACCGGTCACGCAAGCTGTCACCAAGCATGTTGATGGCGAGCACCGTGAGGGCCAGGCAAATTCCTGGGAAGAATATGTTGTGCGGATAAATGCGGAACAGGTTACGTCCTTCCGCCATGATGTTTCCCCACGACGGCGTTTCCGGTGGAATGCCGATGCCCAAGAACGAGAGCACTGCTTCGACCAAGATCGCGCCGGCCGCGATGAACGTACCTTGCACGATCAACGGCGGGATGGTGTTCGGCAAAATGTGCCGCACCAGCAACGTCGGCGTCGGCGTGCCGGCCGTGATTGCAGCCTCGACATAAGGCTCCTCTCGCACGGACAGAACGACGGCGCGCACGAGACGCACGACGCGCGGAATATCCGGCACCACGATCGCGACGATGACGCCGAGCACGCTGCCGCGGAAGACCGCGATAAGGCCGATCGCCAGCAAGATGCCGGGGATCGCCATGAGCCCATCCATGATGCGCATCACGACAGCATCCAGCCAGCGGTAGTAACCTGCGAAAAGGCCGATCACGAGGCCGATCGCGACGCTGAGCACGGACACTGTGACGCCGATGATCAGCGAGACGCGCGAGCCGTAGACAACGCGGCTGTAGATGTCGCGTCCGAGGCTATCAGTGCCCATGTGATACTTGACGACGGACGTTGTGCCGTTGTCGTGTCGGACGGTGCGTTCGAAGCCGGGACCTTTGTTGCGGATCGACGGATTGATTTCCGTCGGGTCCATGGTGCCGAGGAACGGCGCCAGCAACGCGAGTGCGAGCATGAAGGCCAGCACGAAGACACCGAGCGCGGTCGACCAGTTGCCGAAGATGAAGCTGCGGATGGCGAAACGCTGGCGCGCTGGCGCGGGCGTGTCGGGCGAGGGGCTCGCCGCAATGGTTTGTTCGGCGCTCAATATCGTATCCTCGGATCAAAAATGCGGTAGACGAGATCAACCGCGAGGTTGATGAAAACGTAAACCAGCGAAAACATGAGAATGATGGCTTGGATGGTTGGGTAGTCGCGCGCCAGCACAGCATCGACCGTGAGGCGTCCGACACCAGGGATCGAATAGACACTTTCGGTAACGACCACGCCGCCGATGAGACCCGCGATGCCGAGGCCGATGACGGTAACGATCGGAACTGCTGCATTCTTCAAGGCGTGCTTGAATAACACGATGCGCTCGACCTGACCTTTCGCGCGCGCCGTGCGGACGTAGTCTTCACCCATCACGTCGAGTACGCTCGTGCGCGTCATGCGCGCGATAAGCGCGACATAGGCGACCGAAAGCGTCACTGTCGGCAGAACAAGCCGGAGTAGGAAGCCGCCCACGCCGTCGCCGATGCGCTGATAGCCCTGCACAGGAAGCAAATTCAGCTTGATGGCAAAGACGTAGATCAGCAGGTAACCGACGACGAAAATCGGAACGGAGAAGCCGAGCACCGAGAAGCCCATGACGAATTTATCGATGGCGGTGCCGTGCTTGTAAGCGGCGAGTACGCCGAGCGGGACGGCGATGATCACCGCAAGCGTGATGGTTGCGAGGGACAAAGCAATTGTCGGCTCTATGCGGCTCGCGATGAGTTCGCCCACCGACTTTTTGAAAAAGAATGACTCGCCGAAGTCACCCTGAATGAGGTGGCCGATCCACAGAAAGAACTGCGTGTAGATCGGCTGATCGAGGCCGAGTTTGGTGCGGATCAGAGCGATCTGCTCCGCGTTGGCGTTATCACCCGCGATGACAGCGGCGGGATCGCCCGGCGCCAGTCGCAGCAGCACAAAAACGAAAATCGCAACGAGGATGACGACGGGAATCGTCGACAAGAGGCGTTGCAGAATATAACCGAACATAAGCCCCCAAAAAGTTATGCGTTATTAATCGGGTTCATTCAGCCGGGAGAAGCAAGCGCCGCTCCCGGGGCACTTTCGTCAGTTCTTCTTCTTTATGTTCCAGAAGCCTAACGCGAGACCGTCGACCAAGCCATCGACGTTCTTGCGATATGCACCAGCAGAATACCATTGTCCGAGCGGGACGTGAGTGACGATCTCCCGCTCGCGGATTTGGATCGCTTCGACAATCTTTTGTTTCTCCGGCAGTGTCGTCGCCCGTGCGAAGTCGTCGCGAAGCTTCTCGATGCCGCTATCACAGGGCCAGCCTGCCAGCCCCTTGTCGCAGCTGGCATTCATCATGGCGGTGACCATCGGATCCATGATCTCCGCTGAATCGAAGCTGGATAGCGATAAGCTCCAGCCACCGGCGTCGGGCGGAACTTTCCGCTGCCTGCGCGCAACCTGGGTCTGCCAATCCATCGCTTGCATGTCGACGTTGAAGCCTGCCTTTTCCAGCAAGGCCTTCGCGACGGGAGGTGCGTTGACCATCAGCGTGTCGGTCGCCTGCATGAGTACGATAGGCGCGCCGTCATAGCCGCTCTCCTTCAGGAGCGCCCGGGCCTTGGCGGCATCGGATGTTAAAAGGTCTTCCATGCCAACTGGACTCGCAAGGGCCGTGCCGCAAATGAAGTAGGACTTACACACCGCATAATAATTCGGATTACCTACGACCGCGTCGAGGAAATCCTTCTGGTTGAGCGCGTACCAAAGTGCCTGCCGCGCTTTCGGATTGTCGAACGGCTTGTGCAGGTGGTTGGGGCGCAGAACGATCTGATTGCTGAGCTTCTTGCGAAGGAAGAGGACGATGCCGGGGCTATCTTGCAGCAGCTGGATGTAGTCGTGGGGGACGCCTTCGACGTAGTCGATTTCGCCCTGGAGCAATGCATTGAGAGCCGACATTTTATCGGTGACGGCCAGCCACTCGACGCGATCGAGATAGGGGATTTTCCCTCCCGCGAGACCTGACGGCGGCTCAGCGCGGGGCTTGTATTTGTCGAACTTGACGTAAACGGTTTTGTTGCCGGGCTTCCATTCGTCACTCTTGAACACGAAAGGTCCGGAGCCGACGTACTCGGTGATCTGCTTTGTCGGGTCGGTTTCGGCGATCCGCTTCGGCATCATAAACGGCACGTTTGCGGCAGGTTTAGCCAAGCCGGAAAGAAGATGACCGGTCTGCGATCTCAGCTTGATCGTGAAGGTTCGGTCGGAGTCCGCGGTCATCGTTTCGATGAAACCCGCGAGTTTCTGACCGAGTGGATCGCGTGCCGACCAGCGCTTGATCGAAGCGATACAATCTTCGGCGGTGACCGCCGCGCCATCGTGCCACAGCAGACCGTCGCGAAGCGTGAAGACGTAGGTCAGCTTGTCCGCGCTCTCATCGTATTTTTCTACCATCTGCGGTTGCACGTCACCGTTGGCGTCCAAGGCAAACAGCGTGTCGTAGATCAAGTAGCCGTGATGCTGCGTGATCGTGGCGCCCGTCCAGATCGGGTCAAGAATTTTGAGGTCCGACTGCATGACGGCGCGAAGAGTGGTCTGCGCCTGCGCTAGCGACGGCGCGGTGGCAATAGTGCAAACAACGGCAAGACTTTTGAGCAAACGGTGCATTCATGAACTCTCAAAAAGCGATTGTGAAAAAGAGGTGGAGTTGCCTCCACCTCAAGCATTGAAATGTCTTTTGCGCCGACTTGCTGACTCCTAATTCCTCTTGATGTTCCAGAAGACTGGGGCAGGCGCTTCGAGCATGCCGGTCACGTTCTTGCGCATCGCAGCCGCGCCGTACCATTGGCCAAGGTGAATGTGGGTGACCACCTCACGCTGGCGCACTTGAACGGCCTCCGCGATGTCTTTCTGTTTTGCCGTGTCGGTCTCGCGCGCGAAGTCGTCACGCAGCTTTTCGAGCTGCGCGTCGCACGGCCAGCCAAAGTTGGCCTTCTCGCAGCTCGCATTGGCGAAGCCGGACATGATCGGGTTGAGGATATCGGCCGAGACCCACGAGGTCAGCATGCCGTGCCAGCCGCCGGCGTTGGCCGGGTCTTTCTTGACGCGGCGGGCGACGACCGTCTGCCAATCCATCGATTGCATGTCGACCTTGAAACCGGCCTTCTCCATCAGCGACTTCGCGACCGGCGCGAGATTGGTGAGGACTTGCAAGTCGGTCGAATGGAGGAGGACGATGGGCGATCCGTCGTAGCCGGCCTCTTTCAGCAAGGCCTTCGCCTTGTCGAAATTGGAGCTCAGCAGATCCTCCATGCCCTTTTCACTCGCCATCGGGCTGCCGCAAACGAAATAGGCTTTGCAGACTTTGTAGTATTCGGCGTCGCCGATCGTGGCGTCGAGGAAGTCCTTCTGATTGAAGGCATACATCAACGCGAGGCGGACCTTCGGATTGTCGAACGGCTTCTGCAGGTGGTTCGGCCGGAAGGTGTACTGGTTGCCGAGCACATTCCAGTTGAACAGCGTGATGTCGCGGTTCGATTTCAATAGCGGCAACAGATCGTGCTGCGGTTGTTCGATAAGATCGATCTCGCCCTGGATGAGACCGTTGACGGCCTGCTGCTGATCCGAAATGGCAAGCCATTCGACGCGAGCGAAATTGACGACCTTGCCGCCGGCGAGGCCGGAAGCGGGCTCGGAGCGTGGTTTGTATTTGTCGAACTTCACGTAGACGGCTTTGTCGCCGGGCTTCCATTCGTCGCGCTTGAAGACGAAGGGGCCAGAGCCTGTGAAATCCGAGATCTGCGTGTTCGGGTCCGTTTCGGCGACGCGCTTCGGCATCATGAACGGAACATTGGACGACGGTTTGCCGAAACCGGAGATGAGCAGGCCGGTCGGCGATTTCAGCTTGACCGTGAAGGTCTTCGCATCATTCGCCGTCATCGTCTCGATGAAGCTCATCAACTTCTGGCCGACCGGATCGCGCGCGCCCCAGCGCTTCACGGACGCGATGCAGTCCTCGGCGGTGACCGGCTGGCCGTCGTGCCACAGGAGGCCGTCGCGCAGCGTAAAGGTGTAAGTGAGCTTGTCTGCGCTCTCGTCGAACTTGTCGACCATCTGCGGCTTGAACTCGCCCTTCGCATCCATGGCGAAGAGCGTGTCGTAAATCATGTAACCGTGGTTGCGGGTGATGTAGGCCGTCGTCCAGATCGGATCGACGATTTTGACGTCCGAGTGCATCACGACACGCAACGTCTGTGCATCTGCAGCGGCCGGCAGTGCCGCGACGGCCCCGGCAACCGCCAACGCTCTAAGCCATGTTCGCATGGTCTTATTCCCCCTGTGTGGACTTTGCGGCCGAATGCTAGCCGCCGGCGCACGCAACTCCAAGCCGCGCACGTGTTGCGCGAACGTGCAGGATGCATGCCAGTCCGTGAGGGTTGGGTTAGCGAAAATTCTTGAGCAGGATCAGCGGTGAAGGGTCTTGCTGTCGCACTGCCGGCAGGGTGCGGGATGGCCACCCGGTGGCGATCTGTCGCGCGTGCGCAGCACGCGGCAAAGCGCTGGCTGGCACGCATCGCGCGATCGTCTCGATTCTGCGCGATGCGTGTCACGGTTCTATTTCTTCTCGAGATTCCAGAAGACGGTGCCGGCGGCTTTAAAAGTGCCACCTATCGTCGTGCGCGCCGCGCTGACCGTATGAATCTGGCCAAGCGGAATGTGCGTTACGACTTCGCGTTCGCGAATTTGGAACGCCTCGGCGATGGCGCGCTGTTTGGCTGGATCGGGCTCGTTCGCGAAGTCATCGCGCAGCTTTTCGATCTCGGCGTCGCAAGGCCAACCCTGCATCGCCTTCTCGCAGTTCGCGGCCATGAAGCCGTTGATGACCGGATTGAGGAGATCGAGCGAACCGAACAGCGTGAGATATCCGCTCCAGCCGCCGGCACTTACGGCATCGCGTTTTTGCAGCCGGCCCAATACGGTCTGCCAATCGGTCGATTGCATATCGACCTTGAAGCCGGCCTTCTCGAGCAGCGATTTTGCGACTGGCGCGAGGTTGGCGAGCTGCGGCACGTCCGTGGAATGGAGGAGGACGACCGGCGTCCCGTCATAGTTTGCCTCCTTCAGCAGCGAGCGGGCTTTCTCGAAGTTGGATTCGAGCAGGCCTTCCATTCCCTTTTCGCTCGCTAATGGCGTGCCGCAGATGAAGTACGACTTGCAGACTTTATAATTATCAGGATCGCCGATCGCAGCGTCGAGGAAGTCCTGCTGATTGAACGCGTAGGCCGCCGCCTGCCGGATCTTCAGATCGTTAAATGGTTTCTGCAGATGGTTGGGGCGGAAGGAATACTGCCCACCCAACATATTCACTCGAAAGATCTTGACGCCTTTGCTGTCTTTGAGAAGCGGCAGGAGATCCTGCGGCGGACCTTCGAGGTAATCAACCTCGTTTTGTAGCAGTGCGTTGACGGCCTGCTGAGGATCGGCCACTGCGATCCACTCGACGCGATTGACTTTAACGACCTTGCCGCCCGCGTAGCCAGAGGCCGCCTCCGAGCGCGGCTTGTATTTATCGAACTTCGCGAAGACGACTTTATCGCCGGGTTTCCATTCATCCTTCTTGAAGACAAACGGTCCCGAGCCTGTCGGGTCAGTGATTTGCTTGTAAGCGTCGGTGTCGGCAACGCGTTTCGGCATCATGAACGGCACAAGCCCGGCCGGCTTAGCGAGCCCGAAGAGAAGCAGACTGATCGGGGACTTCAATGTGATCGTGAATGTCTTCTCGTCGTTCGCCGTCATCGCAACGGTCGAAGCCGCGATGCGCTGACCGAGCGGATCGCGCGCCGCCCAACGTTTGATCGATGCGATGCAGTCCTCGGCTTTGACTGGAAGGCCATCATGCCAGACGAGGCCATCGCGGAGCGTGAACGTGTAGATGAGTTTGTCCGCGCTCACGTCGTACTTATCGACCATCTGCGGCTTTATCTCACCGTGCTCGTCCATCGCGAACAACGTGTCGTAGATCATGTAGCTGTAAGCGCGCGTGATCACCGACGAAACCCAGATAGGGTCGAGGATTTTGATGTCGGAATGCATGACGGCTTTGAGCGTCTGCGCGGGTGCCGTTTGCGGCAGAGCCGCGATCATAGCGGCGAGTGCTATTTTCTTTGACCAATGCGTCATCTCAAAATCCTCGTGAGAAAAATTCGTAGCCCTCGGTATCGGATCGGTTGGCCAAAGGGCCCTCGTGAAAAATCTATTTCTCAATAAATCTCATCAGAGAAAACTGACGCAGTGGAGTCAATACGCATCTCGCGCAAAGGCGCTTCGAATAGATGTCCTCGATGTCGCAGCAGGTGACGAATACATCGCTGCGGCATCGAACATGACCGCGTATATCGAGATGGTGCAGCCGGGTCGGCTGGTTTGATCCTCCATAACGACATGCGAAAATGCTCTGCGTGCCGGCGTCGCGTTGTGCGTTACCTCTTCTCAAGCCCCCAGAAGGCAAATGAAGCTGCGTCGGAGAAGCCGGTGATTTTCTTGCTGAAGCCGGATACGTTGTAATACTGGCCGATCGGCAGATGGGTCACGACGTCTCGCTCCCGTACCTGCAATGCTTCGGCGATTGCGCGCTGCTTTGCAGGATCGGTTTCGCGAATGTACCCATCGCGCAACGCCTCGATGCCTTCGTCGCAAGGCCAGCCCGCGAATGCCTTTTCGCAATTCGCCGCGAGGGGAAGCAGGGTGGCCGGATTGATCACGTCGGCGATCGGAAACGACGTCATATATGCGCTCCAGCCACCAGCATCTGCGGGATCTTTTTTCGTCGTCCGCGATAGCAATGTCTGCCAGTCCATCGACTGCATATCGACCTTGAAACCGCCCTTCTCAAGCAATGCCTTTGCGACAGGTGCGAGGTTGGTCAGGCTTGATAAATCAGTCGAGTGGAGAAGCACGACCGGCGCGCCGTTGTAGTTGGCTTCTTTGAGCAGGGCGCGTGACTTCTCAAAATTTGACTCGAGCAGATCGGTCATACCCTTCTGGGTGGCAAGCGCTGTGTCACAGGGATAAATCGATTTGCATTGCTTATAGAATTCGGGCTCGCCGACCGCTGCGTCGAGAAAGTCCTTCTGATTGAGTGCGTAGGCCGCAGCTAAGCGAATCTTCGCGTTGTCGAATGGCTTGGTCAGATGATTGGGGCGGAACACGTATTGGATGGCTGCCGCGGCGCGCGGAACGATCCGAGTATCGGAATTGTCCTTCAGCAGAACCTGCAAATCGTGCGGCACGACTTCCATCAGGTCGACCTCGCCTTGCAGCAGCGAATTGACGGCTTGCTGCGTGTCGGCGATCACGACCCACTCGACGCGGGAGACTTTGGCCACTTTGCCGCCGGCAAAATACGAAATTGGTTCGGGGCGCGGTTTGTACTTGTCGAATTTGACGTAGACGACTTTATTGCCGGGTTTCCATTCGTCTTTCTTGAACACGAATGGGCCGGAGCCCGTATAGTCGGTGATCTGCGTCAAGGCATCTGTTTCAGCAACGCGTTTTGGCATCATGTACGGCACGATGCCGGCAGGCTTCGCGAGGCCGAACAGCAGTAGCCCCGTCGGCGTCTTCAACTTGATTTCGAAAACGCGCTCGCTGCTTGCCGTCATCGACTCGATGAACGAGGTCAGTTTTTGACCGAGTGCATCGCGGGCGGACCAGCGTTTGATCGATGCAATGCAGTCTTCGGCCGTTACCGGTTTTCCGTCATGCCACAACAGTCCTTCGCGCAACGTGAAGGTGTATGTGAGGTTGTCCGAGCTGACATCGTAGCGGTCGACCATTTGCGGCTTGACCTCGCCCTTCGCGTCGAGCGCAAAGAGCGTGTCGTAGATCATGTAGGCGTGCACGCGGGTAATGGCCGCCGAAACCCAGATCGGATCGAGAATTTTGATGTCGGAGGACATTGCTGCGCGCAGTGTCTGCGCGGGGGCCTGATGGGGTAGAGCCGCAATCAACGTGGCGAGCGCTATTCTCTTCGACCAATGCATTGTCGGAAATGTCCCTCGGAAAAATGTGTTTATCAGAACGGAGCCGAATGGCCCTCGGAACTGCCGCGTCAATATTTATTGTCCAATTTCAACATCAGAGAAAAACCGCCGGAAGGAGTCAATACGCGCCGCAGCGCTTTCCCTCGTCTAGCACGCCGCGTGCCAATGCGAATGCGCGTTATGCGGGCGCCAATCTATGATCGCCAGTTGCGCGCGTTATTTGATCTCGACATTCCACAGCGCGAACGACGGCGAGCCGAGCAAGCCCACGATGTTTTTGCGGAACGCGGTAGGCTGCAGATATTGGCCCGAGTGGATGTGCGTCGGCATTTCGGCCATGCGCAACGCGACGGCTTCGGCGACAGCCTTTTGCTTGTCCGGATCGGTCTCGCGCGAAAAAGCGTCGCGGAGTTTTTCCATCTCGGGATCGCACGGCCAGCCGAAGGTCGCCTTCTCGCAGCCGGCGTTGAGGAACTGCGTCGAGATCGGATCGAGCACTTCGGCCGACGACCACGAGGTGAAGAAGGCGTTCCAACCGCCTTGCGCGGGCGCGTCGCGTTTCGCGCGGCGGGAGACGAGCGTCTGCCAATCCATTGCCTGCAGATCGACTTTGAACCCACCTCGCTCCAGCAGTTGTTTCGCGACGGGGGCCATGTTGGCAAGATAGGCGTTGTCGGTTGACTGCATGAGGACGACAGGCGTGCCGTCGTAGCCGGCTTCCTTCAGCAGCGCCTTCGACTTTTCGAAATTGGAGGAAAGACGATCGTCCCATCCTTTCGTCGTCTCGAAGGCCGAGCCGCACGGGAAAACCGAGCGGCACTCGCGGTACCATTTCGCATCGCCGATCGTCGCCTTGAGCATATCCGTCTGGTTCAGCGCGTACGTCGCGGCCTGGCGGATCTTCGGA
The DNA here is from genome assembly GCF_002355335.1 of Variibacter gotjawalensis. Classification (GTDB taxonomy): domain Bacteria; phylum Pseudomonadota; class Alphaproteobacteria; order Rhizobiales; family Xanthobacteraceae; genus Variibacter; species Variibacter gotjawalensis. The sequence continues at coordinate 3,915,205 of NZ_AP014946.1, read as the reverse complement.
TTGTCGAACGGCTTGAACAGCGTGTTGAAGCGGAAGGCGTATTGGCGGCCCGACGCGTTGACGACTTTCATGCCGACGGATTTATCGGACTCCAGCAGTGGGATCAGATCGAGTGGCGGCTGTTCGAGAATATCGATCTCGTTGCCAAGCAGTGCGTTGATCTGCGTTTGCGTGTCGGCGATCCACAGCCACTCGACACGGTCCACCTTGACGACTTTGCCGCCCGCTGCGCCTGACGGCGGTTCGGCGCGCGGCTTGTAGTTCGCGCTCTTGAGGTAGACGACCTTTTCGCCGGGGCGCCATTCGTCACGCTTGAAGATGAACGGGCCAGAGCCGGTGAGATCGTCGATCTGCTTGTTCGGGTCGGTTTCGGCGACGCGCTTCGGCATGATGAACGGCACATTCGAGCCGGGTTTGCCGAGGGTTTGCAATACGAGACCGTAAGGTTCGCGCATGGTCATGCGGATCGTCTTCGGATCGAGCGCGACGAGCGTCGAGACGAAGGACATCATCTTCTGGCCCATCGCGTCGCGCGCGGACCAACGTTTGAGCGATGCGACGCAATCCTCGGCGGTGACCGGCGCGCCATCGTGGAAGGCAAGGCCGTCGCGCAGCACGAAAGTCCAGGTCAGCTTGTCGTCGCTGAGCGTGTACTTCTCGACCATCTGTGGCTGCACGTTGAGCTTCTCGTCGAGCCCGAACAGCGTGTCGTAGATCATGTAGCCGTGATAGGTCGTGATCAGTGCCGAGGTCCAAATCGGATCGACGATCTTAAGGTCCGAATGCATCGTCACGCGCAACGTTTTCGCGTGAAGCGGGGCCGAGAGAAAGAGCAGGGCGGTGGCGAGGACCGCGCGTAGCCAATGAAGCTTTGTCATGCTGCTCTCCTACAGATCGTTACCCGATCAAGTCTTCGCCATCATGCAATTCTAGCGCCGAAGAGCAAAACGGCGGCGCTTCATGGGCGCCGCCGTTTCGTTTGTGAGCTTTACTTCTTCTCGATATTCCAGAAGACCGGAGCGGGCGCCGTGAGCACGCCGCTCACATTCTTGCGCAAGCCGACCGGTTGGAAATACTGGCCGAGATGGATGTGGGTGACCACTTCCAGCTCGCGCTGCTGGACCGCATCCGCGATCGCTTTCTGCTTGGCCGGATCGGTTTCGCGCGCGAAGTCGTCACGAAGCTTCTCGATCTCGGCGTCGCACGGCCAGCCGAACATCGCCTTCTCGCAGCTCGCATTGATGAAGCCGGTCATCACCGGATTGAGGATGTCGGCGGAGACCCACGACGTCATCATGCCGTGCCAGCCGCCGGCGTTCGGCGGGTCCTTCTTGACGCGGCGAGCGACGACCGTCTGCCAATCCATCGACTGCATGTCGACTTTGAAGCCGGCCTTTTCCATCAACGATTTCGCGACCGGCGCGAGGTTGGTGAGGGCGGCAAGGTCGGTCGATTGCAGCAAGGTGATCGTCGAGCCGTCGTAGCCGGCTTCCTTCAGCAAGGCCTTCGCCTTGTCGAAGTTCGAGTTGAGGACGCCGTCCATCACCTTCGTGTTTTCCATCGTGCTGCCGCACGGGAAAATGGACTTGCAGACCTTGTAGTAGTTCGCGTCGCCGATCGTGGCGTCGAGGAAGTCCTTCTGATTGAAGGCGTAGAGAAGCGCCTGACGCACCTTCGGATTGTCGAACGGCTTCTGCAGATGGTTGAAGCGGAAGGTGTATTGCAGACCGAGCGGATTGTAGTCGACGAGCTTGATGTTGCTGTCACCCTTGAGGAGCGGAAGCAGGTCGGTCGGCGGCTGTTCGAAGTAGTCGATCTCGCCGCCGAGCAGCGCGTTGGTTGCCTGCTGCTGGTCGGTGATCGCGAGCCATTCGACGCGCGCGAGCTTGACGACCTTGCCGCCGGCAAGACCCGACGCGGGCTCGGAGCGCGGCTTATACTTGTCGAACTTCACATAGACGATCTTGTCGCCGGGCTTCCATTCGTCCTGCTTCATGACGAAGGGGCCGGACCCGGTAAAATCGGAGATCTGGGTGTTCGGGTCAGTGTCCGCAACCCGCTTCGGCATCATGAACGGCACGTTCGACGACGGCTTGCCGAGACCAAAAATGAGAAGACCGGTCGGTGCCTTCAATTTAACCGTGAAAGTCTTCGCGTCGTTCGCCGTCATGGTGTCGATGAAGGTCGACAGCTTCTGACCGACAGAGTCACGCGCTGCCCAACGTTTGATCGAGGCGACGCAATCTTCGGCAGTCACCGGCTTGCCATCGTGCCAGAGCAGTCCGTCGCGCAACGTGAAGGTGTAGGTGAGCTTGTCCGCACTCTCGTCGTACTTCTCGACCATCTGCGGCTTGATCTCGCCCTTCTCGTCCATGGCGAAGAGGGTGTCGTAGATCATGTAACCGTGGTTGCGCGTGATGTAGGCCGTGGTCCAGATCGGATCGACGATCTTCACGTCCGAATGCATCACGGCTTTGAGTGTCTGCGCTGGCGCAACTCCAACACCGCCGAGCATGACGCCGGCAACCGCCAACGAGCCGAAAAGTTTACGCATCGAGCTTCCCCTGTTGTTCTTGCTCGCCGGGATGCTAGCGGCCGGTACAACCTGAGCCAAGTCAATTTGCAGCCAATGGTTGTTCACGAAGCGCGCTTTGGGCTTAAAAAGAGCGCAGGTTTATGACACTGCTGTGAGCATGGAATTCTCGGTTTTCGCGTTGGTTTTGCTCGCCGCCGCCTGTCATGCGGCCTGGAATGCGGTGATAAAGCGTGAGGCCGATCCGTTCGTGATTGCGGTGTGGATCGCGGTGGCGTCGATGGTGGTTGCGCTACCGTTGATGCCGTTCACCGGCTTCCCGACGATCGCGTCGTGGCCATGGCTGGCAGCATCCGTCGCGCTTCATGTTGCATACTGGGTTGGGCTGACGGAGGCGTACAAAACCGGCGACATGGGGCAGGTCTACCCGATAGCGCGTGGTACCGCGCCGCTGATGACCGCCGCCGTGAGCGTACTATGGCTCGCCGAGCCGCTCACCTGGCGGGCCTGGCTCGGCATCCTGAGCTCGCCGGCGGCGTGATGCTGTTGTCGTTACGCGGAGGGCGCAGCGTCGGCCAGATCGAGCGGCGGGCGGTCGGCTTTGCGCTGCTGACGTCGGCGACCATCTCGGGATATTCGATCGTCGATGGCGTCGGCGCGCGCGTTTCCGCAAACCCGCATGCCTACACGATCGCGCTGTTCGTCTTCGATGAGATTGCGATTCTGCTGTTCGCGTGGTGGCGGCGTGGCGCGAGCATCGTGCACGGCGTCAGCGCGACGTGGAAGGTCGCGCTCTTCGGTGGCGCGCTGTCGCTTGCGGCTTACTGGATCGCGATCTGGGCAATGACTGTCGCGCCGATCGCGATCGTGGCGGCCTTACGCGAGACGAGCGTGCTGTTCGCGGCCGGCATCGCGGTGTTCTTCCTCGGCGAACCGCTACGGCGGAGCCGCGTCGCCGCGGCCGCGATTATCGTCACGGGCTTGGCGCTGATCAGGCTGGCGTGAGTTTAGGTCGCGCGGCTTGGGTCCGCCGTGTCGATCGCGACGTTATTCGAGCGCGCCGTCACACGTAGGCGGCTGTCGCGCAGTTCTCCTGCAACTTCGAGTATCGGATACGCGACTGACGTCAGATGGCCGTTGATGCGCTTGAGATCGCGCAGGATGTCCAGGTGGATCGACGAAGTCTCGATCGACTCCGGGCGGCCCTGGCGTAGCCTCGCGAAGTGAAGCTCGGAGGCTTCGAGTTCGGCGTTGCGCATCGTCGCTTTCTCGGCGAGGAGGCGGCGGGCAAGCACGACGTCGCGCGTGGCGAACACGTTAAGCGCAAGGCGCATGTTGTCCATCACGCGCTCATGGTAACGGCGGATCTCGGCGAAGCCTTCGGGCGAGAAGGCGTAACGGTTTTTGATTTTCTTCGCCGCGAGTTCCATCAGGTTCTTGTCGATGATGTCGCCGATATGCTCGAGGTTAGTCGTGAACGTCAGCGTCTCGACATAGCGGCGGCTTTCCTCGTCGTTCATCTCGGCCTTCGAGGCTTTCACGAGATAGAGCTTAATCGCCTCATAGATCGCGTCGACCGCGTTGTCGGACTTTTCGATCTCTTTCACGGCCTTCATGTCGTTGCGGTCGAGCACCGGCAGGGTGTCGCGCAGCATGTCGGAGACTCGGTCGCCGAGCGCCAGGGTCTCGCGCATCGCGCATGCGAGCGACTCGGAGGGCGTGTCGAGGACGCTGGCGTCGAGGTGGCGCGGCCGGACGACGTCGGTCGCCTCCGGGCGGTCCGGCACCAGCCATTCGGTCAGCCGGGCAAAGGGGGTCGTCAGCGGCAGTAGGATGGTGGCCGCGACGATGTTGAACGCCGTGTGGAAGTTTACGACCATGCGGGCCGGGCTGCCGCCGAGGAAGGCCAAAATATCGGCCGAGAAGCGGACCAGCAGCAAAGCCGGGATGGCGACAGCGGCTCGCTGGATGATGTTGCCGATGGCGACGCGGCGGCCGGCTGGGGGTGAGGTCGCCAGGCCGGTGAGAGGGGCGATGGCGCCGCCGACATTGGCGCCGAGGATCAGCGCGAAGGCGAGAGGCATCGGCACGGCGCCGGCGGTCGCTAGAGCCATGACCAGGAGAACCATGGTCAGGCTCGAATGCATCAGCCAGGTCGCCCCGACCGCGATCAGGAAGCCGAACAGCGGGTCGCCCGCGAGGCCGGCCAGGACCGAGACGAACAGGGGGGAGTCCCGCAGCGGCTGGGCGGCTGCGGTCAGATGCTGGAGCGAGAGGAGCATCAGGCCGAGCCCGATCGCGATGCGCGATACGGCTTTGGTCTTGTCACCCTCGGCCGCCATGAAGACGAATACGCCGAAGCCGACCAGGACGGTCCACAGCCAGATGATCTCAAACGAGAAGGCCTGCGCCGCGATGGTGGTGCCGACATTGGCGCCGAGCATCATGATCAGCGCGGTGGTCAGGGTGAGCAGGCCACGCGCCGTGAAGGAGGCGAGGAGGAGGGCGGTGGCGGTCGAACTCTGCAGCAGGCCGGTGACGCCGAGGCCGGCGAAGAACGCGGACGTGCGGCTCTTCACCTGCGTCGTGAGGAAGTGACGCAGCGGTCCGCCGAAGGCGCGTGTCATGCCGGTGCGCACCATGCGGACGCCCCAGAGGAGGAGCGCGACGCTGCCGAAAAGTGTTGCGATGAGTTCGGTGCCGGGCATGGGCTCGATCATTCCTTCGTTGCGGCCGCCCTGCCTCCAGGCGGCGCCCCGGCCGATTCAATGGCCGCCGTCGTTGATTGTCACAATACTGTCATAAAAGGCGTGAGCAAGGCGAAATTCGTCAGGCGGGCCAATGTTTTCCCAGATTTGATTATTGGTGGGAGCGAATCGAGTGCCGGCTCGACGTTGCGTGCTCGCAAAGTGATTCAACGCAAAGCGCGAAGGCTTTGATTTAGATTCGATATTCGGGGTGGCGGGCGATGCGTCTTCGTGCGTTGCTCCATCCTCCGCTCACCCCCGCGAAACCGGGGGTCCAGTAGGCGCGCGGTAGCGCGCGAAGATGCTGACGAAGTGCTTTTCGACGGAGCTGGATTCCCGCTTTCGCGGGAATGAGCGGAAGATGTTGCGGCGCTTCGATTCTCGTCGAGCCGACGTTCTTAAAACGTCTTCGCGCCGTTGATCGTGAGCATTACGGCGTAGAGCGAGGTCGTCGCGCAGATGTAAAGCCGGTTGAATTTCGGCCCGCCGAAGACGACGTTCGACAACACCTCAGGGACTAAGATCTTGCCGATCAACGTGCCGTCCGGCTCGTAGCAATGGACGCCCTCGTCGGTCGAGGTCCAGATACGGCCGTCGCTGTCGAGGCGGAAGCCGTCAAAGCGGCCGGCTGTGCAGGTCGCGAAGACCTTCCCGTTCTTGATGTCGCCCTTCTCGGTGACGTCGTAGACACGCATGTTCCGCTGACTGGCATGGGAGTCGATGATGTAGATCTTTTTCTCGTCGACCGAGAAGGCGAGGCCGTTCGGGCGGATGAAATCGTCGGCCAGCACCTTCATGCGACCAGTCTTGCCGTCGACCCGAAAGACGCAATTTTTGCCGATCTCGCTCTCGCCTTTGTGGCCCTCGTAGTCCGACAGGTGACCGAAGGGCGGGTCGGTAAACCAGATCGAGTCATCGGATTTCACGACGACGTCGTTTGGCGAGTTCAGCCGTTTGCCGTTGTAGTTGTCGGTGACGGTGACGATGCGGCCGTCATGCTCGGTGCGGGAGATGCGGCGGCCGCCGTGTTCGCAGGAGACCATGCGGCCCTGGCGGTCGACCGTATGGCCGTTTGAATAGCCGCAGGGAGTGCGGAAGACGCCCGTCTCGCCGTTGGTCTCGTCGTACCGCATGATGCGGTCGTTCGGGATGTCGGAGAAATAGACCGAGCGATGCGCCGGGAAGTAGACCGGGCCTTCGGTCCAGCGCGCGCCGGTCCAAAGCTTTTCGAGATGCGCCGTGCGGTTGAAGCAAGCGCGGAAGCGTTCGTCGAGCACTTCATAGCAGGCGTTCATTACCAGCGGCTGCATCGGCATTTCCTCAGACATTTTATTGAAGCTGTCGTGGGCGGGAGCGAAAGCATTGCACAAGCTCACGGCAGCTGGAACCCTCGACTTTGACGGTCAGCCAATCAAAGATGCGTTAGCCCTAAAGCCAGGGATTCGGCGGAGACCGTGATGCAGCCCGAGGAAGTGAAGACGGCCGCGCAAGCGCGCAAGATCGTCGAGTCGCGGGGCTTAAGTCACGTGAAGGTCGGGGTCTTCGACATCGACGGCATCCTGCGCGGCAAATACATGAGCCGCGAAAAATTCTTCTCGGCGCTCGAGAGCGGCTTCGGCTTCTGCGACGTCGTGCTCGGCTGGGATTCCAACGACCAACTCTACGACAACGTTAGTTACACCGGGTGGCACACGGCCTATCCGGACGCGCAGGTGCGCGTTCTGCCGGGCACGTGCCGCGCCATTCCGACCGAAGGAAATATGCTGCTGTTCCTCGGCGAGTTCGCCGGTGAGGCGGAGGCGGTCTGTCCGCGCGGTGTCCTCCGCCGCGTGCTGCAGCGCGCCGAGAAGAAAGGTTACAGCGCGATCGCCTCGGCGGAGTTCGAGTTCTTTCTGTTCGACGAGACGCCGACCTCGGTGCGCGAAAAGGGCTATCGCGATCTGAAAACCACGACGCCGGGTTTCTTCGGCTACTCGATGCTGCGCGCCTCGGTACAGCGCGAGTTTTACGAGGAATTGCTCGCGTTGTGCGGGGGCATGCGGATGCCGCTCGAAGGGTTGCATACAGAGACGGGACCGGGCGTCATCGAAGCCGCGATCACGTATTCGGGGGCGCTGGAGGCGGCCGATCGCGGTGCGTTGTTCAAGACCTATACGAAGATCCTTGCGCAACGCTCCGGCAAGCTCGCCACCTTCATGGCGAAGTGGTCGCGCGACTGGCCGGGGCAGTCCGGCCACTTGCATGTGTCGCTGCAGGACAAGCGCGCGAAGCCGGTTTTCCACCACGCGCGCAATCCGAACAACATATCGGACGAGATGCGCTGGTTCATCGGCGGCCAACAGGCGTTGATGCCGGAACTGCTCTCGATGGCGGCGCCGACGGTGAACAGCTACACGCGACTCATTCCGGGCTTTTGGGCGCCGACCGAGGCGACGTGGGGTGTGGAGAACCGCACCTGCGCGATCCGCGCCATTCCGGGATCGCCGAAGTCGCAGCGCGTCGAGTATCGCGTCACTGCGGCCGACATCAATCCATACATCGCGTTCGCGGCGGCGATCGGCTCGGGGTTGTGGGGCATCGAGAATAAGATCGAGCCGGACGCGCCGATCGAAGGCAACGCGTATAACTGGAGCCAGCCGGCGAAGCGGCGATTGCCGAAGTCGCTCGGCGAAGCGGCGGAGCGGCTGAAGGAGTCGGATGCGGCACGTGAATTGTTTGGCGAAGCGTTCGTCGAGCACTATGCGGCGACGCGCGAGTGGGAAGAGCGCGAGTATCGCAAGGCGGTGACCGACTGGCAGCTCGCGCGTTATTTCGAGATTATCTGATGCAGCTGCGTGGCAACTGGAACTACCCAACGAGCGTGCGGTTCGGCGTCGGGCGCATCACGGAACTCGCCGATGCGGTGAAATCAGCCGGCATGACGGCGCCGCTGATCGTCACGGATCCGACGCTTGCCAAGATGGCGATGGTGAAGGACGCGGCGGCTGCGCTCACGAGCGCTGGTTTGAAGGCTGCTGTTTTCGCCGACGTGCGGCCCAATCCGGTGGCGGCGAATATCGAGGCGGGCGTTGCGGCCTATCGCGCTGGCAAACACGACGGTGTCGTGGCGTTCGGCGGCGGCTCGGCGCTCGATGCCGGAAAAATGATAGCCTTCATGCCCGGCCAGACGCGGCCGATGTGGGACTTCGAAGATGTCGGCGATTGGTGGACGCGCGCGGACGCGTCCGCGATTGCGCCGATCGTGGCCGTGCCGACGACTGCGGGCACAGGGTCCGAAGTCGGCCGTGCGGCTGTCGTGACCGACGAGGCGACGCATACGAAAAAGGTGATCTTCCATCCGAACATGATGCCGAAGGTGACGATCTGCGATCCGGCGCTCACTGTCGGCATGCCTGCCTTCATCACGGCGGGCACCGGCATGGATGCGCTGGCGCATTGTCTCGAAGCGTATTGCGGGCCGTTCTACCATCCGCTCGCCGACGGGATCGCGGTCGAAGGCATTCGGCTCGTGAAAGAGAACTTGCCGCGCGCGGTCGCGGACGGCAGCGATCTCGAAGCGCGCGCGCACATGATGAGCGCTGCCGCGATGGGGGCGACGGCGTTTCAGAAAGCGCTCGGCGCGATCCATTCGCTGTCGCATCCGGTCGGCGCACTGCACGACACACATCACGGGATGACCAACGCAGTGTTCATGCCGTATGTGCTCATGTTCAATCGCGAGGCGATCGAGCCGAAGATCGCGCGGCTCGCGGCTTACATCGGGCTGAACGCTTCGTTCGAGGCGTTTCTCGATTGGGTGCTGCGGCTGCGAAAAGAAATCGGCGTGCCGCATACGCTGCGTGACTTCGGTGTTGACGACCGGCATGCGGATTTGATCGCCCGGATGGCACCGAAGGATCCGACTGCGGGCGGCAATCCGGTGCCGCTCGATGAAGCAGCGGCGCGGCGCATGTTCGATGCGGCGTTGGCGGGACATCTCTAGCCGTCTCATTTTGGCACGCCGAGGTGCGGTACGCTTCTTGAAACACTCGACTGAATCTCAGTTAGGGTTTGTGTATGCGTCCCAATCGTCGCCATTTCCTCGCGCTCGCGGGTGCCGCCGCCACCGTCGCGGCAACGCGCGTTAACGCTGCACCATCGTCCGCGGCCGGTGTCGATGCCTCGCAGTTCGGCGTGCAGGCCGGCAGCGGGGGCGATCAGACTCGCGCGCTGCAGAAGGCGATCGATCAAGCCGCGGGATCGCGGACGCCGCTCTGGCTGCAGCCCGGCACTTACCGCGTCGGCACGCTGAAGCTGCAAGCCGGAACGCAGCTGTTCGGCGTGCGCGGTGCGACGCGGCTGCTTTTCAACGACGGTTCGGCTTTGCTCGAAGGTGCGGGCTGCGACAACGTCACGCTGAGCGGTCTCATTCTCGACGGCGTCAGCCGTCCGCTGCCGGAAGGGCGCGGCATCATCAACATCGCTGCGGCGCGCAACTTGCGCATTCTCGATTGCGAGGTCGTCGGCTCAAGCCGCCAGGGCATCGTGCTCGACGGTGCGGAAGGCGAAGTGCGCAGCAACACGATCCAGGGGATCGCGAATGCGGGACTGCTCTCCGTCAATGCGCGCGGGCTGATCATCGCGGACAATATCGTCCGCACCTGCGGCAACAACGGCATTCAAGTCTGGCGTTCGGAATCCGGCAACGACGGAACGATCGTGTCGGGAAATCGCATCGACGGAATCGCGGCGCGCGCTGGCGGTTCGGGTCAGAACGGAAACGCGATCAACGTTTTCCGCGCTAACAATGTTTACGTCGGCAACAACCGCATCACCAACGTCGCGTTCTCGGCGGTGCGCGGAAATTCGGCGTCGAACCTGCAGGTGGTCGCCAACAATTGCCAATCGTGCGGAGAAGTCGCGCTCTATGCAGAATTTGGATTCGAAGGCGCGGTGATTTCGCAGAATGTCGTCGATGGCGCATCCATCGGCGTTGCGGTTACGAACTTCGATCACGGCGGGCGGATGGCGACCGTGCAAGGGAACATTATCCGCAATCTCTCGAACCGCCGCCCGGTCGGGACCGATCCGAACGACGGCGCCGGTATCGGAATTGGCGTCGAGGCGGACTCGGCCGTCACCGGCAATGTGATCGAGGGTGCGCCGCTTGCCGGCATCACGATCGGCTGGGGCCGCTTCCTGCGCGACGTCAGCGTCACGGGAAACGTTATTCGGCGGGCCAATATGGGCATTGCGGTCTCGGTTTCGGCCGGTGCCGGCGCGGCGGTAATCGCCGACAACCTGATTGCCGAGTCGACGGTCGGCGCGATCGTCGGGACGGAACTCAAGCGTCCGGTGACCGGCGATATGGCGCGCGACGGGGCGGGACGCTTCGCGCAGCTCGCCATTACGGGCAACCGGGTGCGCTGACGCGGCCGCGTACGCTCACGATTGACCGGTCAATGACGCAGCGAATGGCCGACATTGGCCGGCGATCGGCCGAAGCCTTACATCAGCCGAAATCCGAATTATTTATCGGCCCATGCGGGGTCGTTTGAAACTCATCCTTCTTCTCATCCTCTGCCTCTTCTTCGTGCCGCTCGCCGCCCGGGCGGCGCTGTTCGCGTTTGAGGATCGTCCGTCGAGCTGGAACAAAGCCGACTGGACGAGCGCCGGTCTGCTGCCGAAAGCGGCCGACTACAAAGACGCGCGCCTGATGGTGCTGGCCGGACGGACCGGCGGCGTCAAAGGCCTGTTCGCGGTCCATAGCTGGATCGTCGTCAAGCGCGAGGGCGCGGACAGCTGGAACCGCTTCGACGTGGTCGGCTGGGGCAACCCGGTGCGGCGCAACGGCTGGGCCGCCGACGGCCGCTGGTATGGCGACAACCCGGTGGTCGTGCTCGACCTCAAGGGCGCCGCCGCGGCTGCCGCGATCCCGAAGGTCGAGGCCGCGATCGCGGCGTACCGTCACGCGAAGGCAGGCGACTATCGCATCTGGCCGGGCCCGAACTCGAACACGTTCGTCGCGAGCGTGCTGCGCGCGGTGCCGGAACTCGGCGGGACGCTGCTGCCGAATGCGGTCGGCAAGGATTTCCGCGACGAGGGATTCTACGTCGGGCTCACCGACAGCGGCACCGGCGTCGAACTCAGCCTCTGGGGATTGATGGGCTTCAAGGCGGGGTGGGTCGAAGGCGTCGAGCTGAACTTGTTCACGCTCGTTACCGGGATCGATTTCCGCCGCCCCGCGATCAAGCTGCCGGGCTTCGGCCGCGTCGATCTCCTCTCCACGGCAGTTGTGACTCGGTAAGCATTCGCCTCGCGGTCATCGCGCTGTCGTCACGGCTGTGCACAATCCGGCAAAGCAGTTGCGAGCGTTGTCAAATTCCCGAATCTTAGGCATTGGGGCAGTGAGCTAGCGCTTGCGAAATGATTCGTGAGCTGGCGAACAACAACAGCAACAATGTCAGCCGACGTTTCGAAGGTTCAGGTCGCGATCATCGCGGAAGCGCCCATTGCGGGCGTCGCGAAGAAGCGCTTCTCAATGGCGCTCGGCGTCAACGGCGCGGCGATCCTGCAACAACGTCTTATCGAGCGCGCGATCAAAGTCGCGAAGCAGGCCGACATCGGTCCCGTGACGGTGTGGAGCACGCCGGACTTGCGCGATGCGATGTTCAAGGAATTTGCGCGCCGTTATGGCGTGACGGTGCAGCCGCTGCCGGATGGCGCGGGCCTCGCGCGGCTCGCAGTTGCGCTTGCGGTCAGCGGGCCGGCGGTCGCGATCACGGCGGACTGTCCGACGCTCGATGCATCGGCGTTGCGGGCGGCGGCCGATGCGGTGCTCAACCACGCCAACGCGATCATCGGGCCGAGCGAAGGTGATGGCTGCGTGCTATTCGCCGCGCGCAACATCGATCCCGAGGTGTTTGCGGTGATCGATCATCACAGCGAAGCGTCTGCGGGATGCCTGCGCGCATGCCTCTCGCATCATCACGTGCAGACGTCAGAGCTGCCGCCGCGCTGGAGCGTCGAGCGTCCGTCGGATTTGCGGCGTTTGGCGAGCAGTAATTTCAGCGCGCTGGTCGAGGGCCTACGCGGTGAGGTCCCGAGCATGATGGCGACGCGCGGGTTTAGTTGAGCTGCCTTGGTCATCCCGGAAGTCGCTTGCTCGCAAAGCGAGCTATGCGGCTGTCCGGGATCCATACTCCCCGCGCTTCATAGTTGATACAGGGCGTATGGATCCCGGCCCTCGCGGCTCGCACCGCGCGCTTTGCGCGCCGCGAGCACTCTCGGCCGGGATGACCACTTCTGTACTATTGAGTGCTCAATCCAAACCCAACAACGCCGTCAGTTCTTCCACCGCCAGCGACGGCGAGAGTTTACCCGCCGCGACATCGGCCTCGAGCTTCGGTAAGCGGTTGCGGATGCCGGCGTCGTGGCGAAGTCGCGCCATCATCTGCTGCTCCAGCATCGTCCACATCCAACGCACTTGTTGCTCGGATCGCCGCTCGGCGAATTCGCCGGTGGCGGTGAGACGTTCGCGATGGTCGACGACTTTCTGCCACAGCTCCGGCACGCCGTCGCCGGTGAGGCCCGAATAGGTGATGACCGGGGGGCTCCAGTTCGGCGAGCGCGGCTTCAGGATATGGAAGGCGGCTTTGTATTCGGCGGCGGCGGCGCGCGCGCGGCCGATGTTGTCGCCGTCGGCTTTATTGACGGCGAGCATGTCGGCGATTTCGAGCACGCCTTTCTTGATGCCCTGCAGCTCGTCGCCGGCGCCGGGCAGCATGAGGCAGAGGAAGAAATCCGTCATGTCGGAGACGGCGGTTTCCGACTGGCCGATGCCGACGGTTTCGACGAGGATCACGTCGTAACCGGCGGCCTCGCAGAGCAGCATCGTCTCGCGCGTTTTCGCGGCGACGCCGCCGAGCGTTCCGGCGGAGGGAGACGGGCGGATGTAGGCGTTCGGATCGCCGGAGAGATCGGCCATGCGCGTCTTGTCGCCGAGGATCGAGCCGCCGGTTCGCGATGAGGACGGATCGACGCTGAGCACTGCGACGCGGTGGCCTTTGCCGGTGAGATAGGTGCCGAGTTTGTCGATGGTCGTCGATTTGCCGACGCCCGGAACGCCCGTGATACCGACGCGGTGCGCCTTGCCGGTTTCGGGGAGCAGTTGTTGAACCAGCGCGCGCGCCTGCGCCTGGTGATCGCCGCGCCGGCTTTCGATCAGCGTGATCGCCCGCGCCAGCGTCGCGCGGTCGCCGCCGCGGATGGCGGAGCTGAGAGCGTGGACGTCAGGAATCGGCGGCGTGGTCATCGGTGATTGTTAGCGTGTCGGTGGGGGTGGTGGAAGCTCGTCGCTGGTCATCCCGGTCGAGCGAGCGCGGCGCGTGCAACGCGCAGCGCGTCGCGAGGGCCGGGATCCATACGCCCTGCGCTCTCATTTCTGCCCAGGGCTATGGATCCCGGACAGCCGCGGCTCGCTACGCGAGCGCGCGGCTTCCGGGATGACCACTGGGGGAGCGCTAAGCCGCGACCGGCTTTTGCCGGCGCTGGTAAATCCACATCACGAGCGGCCAGAGCAGAGCGCCGAATGTCATGGACGCGAGGATCGCGGAGACCGGGCGCTCGAAGAACGGCAGGATGCTGCCGTCCGACTTGATGAGCGATGTCACGAAGCTCTGTTCGACCATCGTGCCCATGACCACGCCGAGAACCATGGCGGCGACCGGATAGCCGTTGCGCTCCATCACGTAACCAAGCACGCCGAACAGGCCGACGGTGACGACCGCGAAGAGGTTGTTGCCGGTCGCGAAAGCGCCGACCGCGCAGCACAGCATGATGAAGGGCATGATGGCGGAGCGCGGCGCGCGCAGCACATAACCGGCGGCGCGGATCATCAGGATGCCGAGCGGGATCATGATGATGTTGGCGAGCACGAACATGATGTAGATCGCGTACATGCTCGACGCCTTCTCGGTGAAGAGCGTCGGGCCCGGGTTGAGGCCCTTCATGTACAGAACGCCGATTGCGATCGCCGTGATGGTGTCGCCCGGAATGCCGAACAACAGCGCGGGCACCCAGCCCGAAGCCAGCGAGGCGTTATTAGACGCGCCGGCCTCGACCAGACCTTCGACATGGCCGGTGCCGAATTTCTCCGGTTCGCTCGAGAAGCGCTTCGACATGGCGTAAGAAACCCAGGCCGCCATGTCGGCGCCGGCGCCCGGCAACACGCCGATGATGATGCCGATGACGTTGCCGCGCATCATCTGCCAGAAATAGATGCGGGTGAGTTGAAGTTGGCCGGCGAGAATGCTGCCGATGCGGCGTTTCGGAATCGGCGGCGGGGTCGGCGAGACCATCGCGCGCATGACTTCGGAAACCGCGAAGACGCCGACGAGCGCGGGCACGACTTCGATGCCGCCGAGCAAATCCGTGATGCCGAAGGTGAAGCGCGGTACGCCGCCCGGATTCTCGATGCCGATGCAGGCGACGAGGAGGCCGAGCAGCATCGAGGCGATTGCTTTGATGGGCGAGGAGCGCGCAACCAGCGTCGCGCACATCAAGCCGAGCACGGCGAGCCAGAAATACTCGAAGGTCGAGAACGACAACGCGACTTCTGCGAGCAGCGGCGCCATAACGACGAGCGAAATGGTGCCGGCGATGCCGCCGATGGCGGAGAACCAGACACCGGCGCCGAGCGCGAGCGCGGCTTCACCCTTGCGGGTCATCGCATACGCTTCGTCCGCGTAGGCCGCGGAGGCGGGCGTTCCCGGTATGCGCAGAAGCGCGCCCGGGATATCGCCCGAGAAGATCGCCATCGTGGATGCCGCCACGATGGTCGCGATGGCGGCGAGCGGCGACATGTAGAACGTGAAAGGCACAAGCAGGGCCGTCGCCATCGTGGCGGAGAGGCCCGGCATGCAGCCGACAACGAGGCCGTAAATCGACGCCAGCAGCAACGCGATCATCACGTCCTGCGAGCCGACCAGCCGGAAACCTTCGAGCAATGCTTGCATCAGATCACCACGGCATCGGCAGCCAGCCCGGCGGCAAAGGCACGCGCAAGAGCTTGGCAAAGACGAGGTGGACGAAGATCGGGCAGAAGATCGCGATCGGGATCGCGAGCTTGAGTTTTCCGCCGAGCGCGACCGAGGTGACGAAAGCGACGATCGCGGCGGTCGGGATGAAGCCGAGCGTTTCGGATGCCACGGCGTAGAAGATCAACAGCGCGGGCGGGATCAGCGCGCGCATGCCGTAAAGCCAAGACGTCTCCGCGGCCGGGGGTTTGTAGTCCGGATGATCCGGCGAGACTTCGACGACGGCGTCGTCCTCGAAGCTGTGGCCGATGCGAAGGAAGATCAGTGCTCCGCACAGCGCGAGGCCGACGCCGACAACGATGGGAAATACGTTCGGACCGACCGGCTGGCCCGGCACCGGCGGCAGTTTCATGCCGCCGAATGTCGAGAGCGCGCCGAGCGCGACGAGGAACGATCCGGAGATGCGATCGGAGAGTTGCATTTCGATTTCTTAGAGCGTGATGAAGGTAGTTTCTCTCGGCGCTAGCGATCGTGGTCCCCTCTCCCGCTTGCGGGGGAGGGACAGGGAGGGGGCTCTTGACGATGATGAATGCGCATCGCCGTATATCTCTGCTGCGGGCCCTGAAATTTCCCCCTCCCCAACCCTCCCCCGGTTCGCGACGCGAACCCTGCGGGAGAGGGGGCGCGCCGAGTTCGGTACGACGCTTCTCACCTTCCAATGAGAGGGTGGACGGAGTGCGCGGTGAGTCTTTAGCCCTTTGCCAAGCCGCCGGCCTTCATGGATTCACCGAGCGAGGCCGTCGATGTTTCCATCATCTTCTCGAAGCCGGCCGCGTCGGCCCAAACCATCGTGAAGCCGCGGTTGTCCATGAAGTCCTTGTACTCTTTCGACTCGTAGACCTTCTTGAGCGCGGCCGAGAGCTTTTCGGCGATCGGCTTCGGCAGCGCTTTCGGCGCGGCGAAACCGCGCCATGCGCCGACCATGACGGCGTCAGTGCCCATGCCTTCTTTCAAGGTCGGGACGTTGGCGAATTGCGGATTGCGTACCGGCGCCATGATGGCGAGTGCGCGCGCTTTTCCGGCTTCGATGATCGCGCGGGCTTCGGGCACCGAGCAGGTGCAGAGGTCGAGGCCGCCGGCGGCGAGATCCTGCATCGCCGGTGCCGCGCCGTTCGACGGAACCCAGGTAACGTGGTTCGGCGCGAGGTTCAGGGTCTTGAGCCACGAGATCAGCGCGAGATGCCAGATGCCGCCTTGGCCGGTGCCCGAGGCTTTGAATTTTCCGGCCGGGGCTGCCTTGATGGCGTCGGCGAGCTCCTTGACGGTTTTGTACGGCGAGTCCGCTTTGACGTGGATGCCCGGCGGGTCGTCGTTCATCTGCGCCAAGCCGGTGAAGTTGGACGGCTTGAGTTCGGTCAGGCCCTGCCAATGCATCATCGCGATTTCGACCGTGATGATGCCGATGTTGTAGCCATCCGGCGCGGCGCTCGCGATCGCGGTGTGGCCGACGACGCCCGAGCCGCCCGTGCGGTTGACGACGTTGAACGGCTGACCGAGTTCTTTCTCGAGGCCGCCCGCGACGATGCGCGCGACAGCGTCCGTGCCGCCGCCAGCGCCCCACGGGCAGATGATCGTGACGGGACGCTGCGGCCAATTGGCTTGCGCTTCGCCCGGCCGGATGCCGAGACCTGCGGAAGCCGCGGCTGCAGCCGCGATTGTGCCGAACGTGCGTCGTGTGATTTTGGCCATTATGATCCTCCCCTGGAACCCGTCTGCGCGAGTTCGCCGATATGGCGCGACGCTAGCGTGGTTCCGCAGCGAAAAACAAGGTCGGCCGCAACCCGATGTTGTAAGGCTTCACAGGCTCGCCGTAATTCCGGTTAGGATCGCGGACGCTGTCGCTTTTTCCAGGGAAGCTGTCCCGTGAACTCTGTTCTTCTTCGCGCGCTGGGCGCCGGACTTTTCGCGTCGGTGCTCGCGGCAGCTCATGCGTCTGCGGCCGATCTCGAATGGGAGGTCGACAATCCGTTTCGATTTTATCGGAATGCGTCGGCTTTCGCGCTGCATGAGAACGCGTATCAGGCGGTGCGCGGCGAGGGCGAAGTGCCGGCCGATATCGTCTCGCGCGTCGAGAAACGGATGAATGCGCCGGACTGCCGCGATCCATCGACGGCCGCGAATTGCGCCGCGACGGTGCGCAACGAGCGTACGTTCCAATCCTCGCGCCTCGGCTGGGCCGCCAAGACGATTAACGCAGCCTGCTACGACCGCGAGTCGCGGCCGCGGCGGTATCCGAGTTCGTGCGCGCGCATCTACGGGCAGCGCGCCGTGAAGGAAGACTACATCCTGCCGGACGCGCATGTGGTGCGGATCGGGCTGTCGGCCGAGAAGATCGCGGCGGCGGGCGAGGGCGCGTCTTGCGCCTGGTCGTGGCGCGCGCGGCGCGGCGGCGATGCGCAGACGAAGACGCAGGCGTGCAAGGACAAGCTGACGCTCGACCGCGTGCCGTATATCCGCAACAGCGATACGTCGGGCGTCGATGTCGAGGTGACGCTGCCGGATGGCGCGAAACTGACCGAGCAAGTCGTTGTCGAGGATCTGCTGGTCGTCGCGCTCGGCGATTCCTTTGCGTCCGGCGAGAGCAATCCGGACAAGCCGGTGACGTTCGGATCGCGCGAGATGAGCTACGAGCCGCAGCGCGAGGATTATCAGCGCACCGACCCGGTGTTCCGCACCGGGCCCGGCACGCGCATCCCGGATGTCGCGCGGCCCGGAACCTATAACCCGCGCGTGCTGCCGCGGCGGCTGATGGAAGACGAAGAGCGCGGCGAGCAGCTTGCGCGCAACTCGCCGGAATTTCTCGCCGCGTTCAATCGCCGCAACGCGACGTGGCTGAGCCCGGACTGCCATCGCTCGCAGTACGGCTATCCGTTCCGCGTCGCGATGCAGCTCGCGCTGGAGGACCGGCATCGCTCCGTGACGCTGGTGCATCTCGCCTGTTCGGGCGCGCAGGTGACGGAAGGCCTGTTCGTGCCGAAGGAAGCGCGCGAGGATTTCTCCAAGCCGAATTCGGCGATGGTGCCGGCGCAGTTCGATCAGCTGACCGAGTTGCTCTGCCGCGATGGATCACGGCGCAGCGCTTCGTACACGATGCCGTTCTTCAAATACGGCCAAGACCCGCAGATGCGCACGATCGCCAAGCAGTGGTGCGCGAGCGACAAGCGCAAGCGGCCGATCGATGTCGTGCTGCTGTCGATCGGCGGCAACGACGTGGGCTTCTCGCCGCTCGCCGCCTACGCGATGACGGAGAGCGCGAGCGATCTTGCGCCGATCGCGGGCTGGATGGGCTCGGACATTCGCTTCGGGCCGGATGTTGCGCGCAAATACACGGCGGTTCTCGATCGCCGGATGGCCGCCGTGAAGGATGCGCTGCGCGACGGCTTCGGTGTTGCGCCGGATCGCGTGATTCAGACCGCATACGAGCCGATCCAGTATGACGAGAACGGCGCGCTGTGCGGTGCGCGTCCGACGCTCGGCATGGATGTTCATCCGGCCTTGAAGCTTGGTGGTGCGCGGCTTGCCGAGGCGGGGCAGTTCTTCGACTTCTTCGTCAAACGCATGCAGTGCATGGCGAATGGACGCGGCGGCGACTGCGGCGGCCTCGCGACCGGCGCCGGCACAGGCTTCCGCCTTGTCACCGAACATCACGCGAAGTTCCGCCGCCGTGGTCTGTGCGCGCGATTGCCTGCGGCAGCCGAAGCCGATGGTGCCGCGATGGCGATGCCGCGCTTCAACCCGCTGAAGGGTGAGTTTCAGCCATATCACCCGGCGCTCTACACGCCGTATGGCCCGCGGCATCATCTCTTCCGCACGCCGAACGATGCGTATCTGACGGCGAATACGCACCACGAGAGAATCCCGCTGTTCGATATCCTGCAGCCGGTTTACGCCGCGCTCTATTCGGGCGCGATCCACCCGACGGCGGAAGGCCACGCGATCGTCGCCGACGCCGTGATGCCGTATGCGCGGCGGATGTTCGATAAGCCCGGCAAGGTCGAGGTGCCGATCCCGACGACCGCGCCGCCGGACGAGCCGCCAAGTGCGCCCGCGCCGTCGATGGCTGTGCCGCCGGCTGAAGAGCCGGCGAAGGCCGCGCAGTAGCGCGCGCTACTCGTCGTCGGCTTTGTCCCCGGCGAAGATGGCGCGGCCTTCGGCTGAGAGGAAGTCCTTGAACTTCGACCAGTGAACGAACGGGAAGTAAGCGCCTTCGGCGTAGGAGCCGATCGCGTAGGGCGAATAGTTGACGATGAGGCCCGCGCTCTTGCCTGGAGTCTTCGAGCGGGCGAGAGAGATCGGGCCGATGCCGCCAATCAGTTTTGGTGCGATGCGTTTGAGCTCATCCGAATTGATTTCGTCGGGCTCCGGTTTGCAGTCGGCGCCGCCCGGTTTACCGGCTTCGTCGGCCTTCTCGCGTTTCTCGCAAGCGGCGGCGTAGCGCACCGCGTCGGCGAGCGCTTTCATCGCGGGGCTGTTGTCGGCGAGGTCGGTAAAGAAGGGGCGGATGCTGATGCGCTTCTTTGCCTGCGTGTCCCACAGGAGCGTGTCGATGTCCGTGTTAGGATGCGCGCCGCCCGTATAGGTCGCGTCGACGCGCGTCATCGAGACGTAGCGATTGCCGACGAACGACTCCTGACGATAGTTGCGCTCGTACGAGTACTTGCGGCCGCTCTTGAAGTATTCGGCGTCGTCCTTCGCGTTCTGGTCCGCATCCTTCTGCCAAGCTGCGATCGCGCGGCGGCCTTCGGCGAGGAGATTGTCGTAGAGACCCGCATGTGCGCGCAGCTTCGGGTCGATCGAGACTTCGGCCTCGACGAACTTCGTCGTCTGCTTGAGTGCCGGCTTCTCGGCTTGCGCGAAGGCGGAAGCTGTCAGCGCGATGGCGCCGACCAGCGACAGAACGACAGTGCGCATCACTCCGCGGCTTCCTTGCCGTGGCCGAGGCGCGTGTTGAGTTTGCGGATGAGTTCCTCGGCGGCGTCCGCGATGACGGTGCCGGGCGGGAAGATCGCTTCGGCGCCGGCCTTGTAGACTTCGTCGTAGTCCTGAGGCGGGATGACGCCGCCGACCACGACCATGATGTCGTCGCGGCCTTCCTTCTTCAGCGCGGCGCGCAGTTCCGGCACCAGCGAGAGATGCGCGGCGGCGAGTGAAGACGCGCCGACGATGTGCACGTCGTTCTCGACGGCTTGACGCGCGGCTTCGCCGGGCGTCGCGAAGAGCGGCCCGATATCGACGTCGAAGCCCAAGTCGGCGAAGGCGGAGGCGATGACCTTCTGGCCGCGATCGTGACCATCTTGTCCGATCTTGGCGACAAGGATGCGCGGACGGCGGCCTTCATTCACCTCGAATTCGGTGACCATCTTCTGCACGCGTGCGACGGCGCTCGACATGCCGGCAACCTCCCGCTTGTAGACGCCCGATATGGCTTTGATCTCGGCGCGGTGGCGGCCGAACACCTTCTCCATCGCGTCGGAGATTTCGCCGACGGTGGCTTTCGCGCGCGCCGCATCGACGGCCGCAGCGAGCAGATTGCCGTCGCCCTTCGCGGCATCGGTGATCGCTTGCAGCTTTTCGGCGACCTCGTCGGCGTTGCGCTCCGCGCGCAGGCGCTCGAGTTTGGCGAGCTGCTGATTGCGCACCGAGCTGTTGTCGACCTTGAGGATCTCGATCGGCGCTTCCTGCTCGGGCTTGAACTTGTTGACGCCGATGACCGACTGAACGCCGGCATCGATGCGGGCCTGCGTCTTCGCGGCCGCTTCCTCGATCTTCAACTTCGGCAGACCTGACTCCAGCGCCTTCGCCATGCCGCCGAGCTCTTCGATCTCCTGGATATGCGCCCAGGCTTTCTCGGCGAGTTCATAGGTGAGGCGTTCGACATAGTAGGAGCCGCCCCAGGGATCAATCGTGCGCGTGGTGCCGCTTTCCTGCTGCAGGAACAGCTGCGTGTTGCGTGCGATGCGCGCCGAGAAATCGGTCGGCAGCGCGAGCGCTTCGTCAAGCGCGTTGGTGTGCAGCGACTGGGTGTGGCCTTGCGTTGCCGCCATCGCTTCGATGCCGGTGCGCACGACGTTGTTGAACACGTCCTGCGCTGCAAGCGACCAGCCTGATGTCTGGCAATGCGTGCGCAGCGAGAGCGAGCGCACATCCTTCGGGTCGAACTGCTTGATGAGCTTCGCCCATAGCAGACGCGCGGCGCGCATCTTGGCGACTTCCATGAAGAAGTTCATGCCGATCGCCCAGAAGAAGGACAGGCGCGGCGCGAATTTGTCGATGGGGATTCCGGCCGCGACGCCGGCGCGGGCGTATTCGAGGCCATCCGCCAGCGTGTAGGCGAGTTCCAGGTCGGCGGTCGCGCCGGCCTCCTGCATGTGATAGCCGGAGATCGAGATCGAATTGAACTTCGGCATCTTCTGCGACGTGTAGGAGAAGATGTCCGAGATGATGCGCAGCGACGGCTTCGGCGGATAGATGTAGGTGTTGCGCACCATGAATTCTTTGAGGATGTCGTTCTGAATCGTGCCGCCGAGTTTCTCCGGTGGAACGCCTTGCTCCTCGGCTGCGACGATGTAGAGCGCGAGGATCGGCAGCACGGCGCCGTTCATCGTCATCGACACGGTCATCTGATCAAGCGGGATGCCGGAGAACAGCGTCCGCATGTCGTAGATCGAGTCGATCGCGACGCCCGCCATGCCGACGTCACCGGAGACACGCGGATGATCCGAGTCGTAGCCGCGATGGGTCGCGAGATCGAAGGCGACCGATAGGCCCTTCTGACCGGCCGCCAGATTGCGGCGATAGAAGGCGTTGGAATCCTCGGCGGTGGAGAAGCCGGCATATTGCCGGATCGTCCACGGCTGGTTGACGTACATTGTCGGGTAGGGGCCGCGCAGATACGGCGTCACGCCCGGGAAGGTCGCGAGGAAATCGAGGCCCGCAACATCCTTCTCGCCATAACGCGGCGCAACCGGAATGCCCTCCGGCGTCAGCCACGGCTCGCCGCCCGGCGCCGGCTTCGCGGCGGTGTCCTGGAAGGCGATGGTGCTGAAATCAGGAACGCGCATGTCGCTAATCTCCGATCTCAAGAAAGATTATCATGGATGGCGGTCAGCGTCGCCAGCACGTCGGCACCGGCATAGACGTAACCGTTAACGCCGGCGGCGGTGAGCGCCGCTTCGAGGTCTCCCGCACGGCCTGCGAGGTACACGGCTTTCGCGCCGGCTTCGCGCAGAGCTTCGGCTGCGGCGGCGGCTTCCTGGCCGTAAGACTCGTCCGACCCGCAGATGCACGCGATCTCGGCGCCGGAGGACTTGAAGGCGGCGGTGAGCGCGGCCGTATCCGTCGTCCCGTCGGCGGCGAAGCCCTCGTTGCCGAGCGCCTCTATGCCGCCGACCTCGAAGAAGCTCTTGGCGAACGTTGCGCGGGCGAGGAACGACGCCGGCTTGCCGAGATTGGCGAGGAAAACCTTCGGGCGTGCGCCCTTGGCGGACGCGGTGTCGGCCTTGTCGCGCAGCACTTCGAACGGCTCGGAGACGCGGTGCGGCGCGAGACGCGGGAAGGCGTGCGCCGGATGATCGACGACCGGAATCGGCGCGATCACGTTGGGTTGATTTTCGGTGAGCAGCGGGAATTCGCTGGTGCCGGTGAGCGGATCGCGGCGCGAGCCCGCGGCTTTCGCGCGGGCAGCACGGGCGGCTTCGACCTTCTTCTGGAACGAGCCCGACTGCAGCGAGACGGCGAGGCCGCCTTCGGCTTCGATCTCTTGGAACAGCTTCCAGGCCGCGGCGCAGAGTTCGGCCGTGATGGTCTCGAAGGCGCCGGCACCGGCGGCCGGATCGGCGACCTTCGCGAGGTTGGACTCTTCGGCGAGGATCAATTGCGTGTTGCGCGCGACTCTACGCGCGAACGGATCGGGCAACCCGATTGCCTGCGTGAAGGGAAGCACTGCGATGGCATCGGCGCCGCCGACCGCGGCCGAGAACACCGCCATCGTGTCGCGCAGCATGTTCACGTTCGGATCGCGCTTGGTCAGCATGCGCCACGCGGTTTCGGCCGTGAGGCGCGCAGGTTTCGGGCGCAGCTCGCAGGCTTCCTGCACGCGCGCCCACAATTTGCGGAGCGCGCGGAGTTTCGCGACGGTGAGGAGTTCGTCCGCGTCGGCCGCGAGGCGGAACGAGATCAGCGCGCGCGCTTCGTCGAGCGCGACGCCGTTCTTCTCGAAGGCGCGCAGCAGCGCGACGCCGGCCGCGAGCGTGAAGGCGAGCTCCTGCGCTTCCGATCCGCCCGCCGCGTGCACGGCGCGGCCATCGGCGGCGAGGAACGGGCCGACGAAGCTTTGCTCGTTGAGATTCTGCGCGAGACGCGCGAGGGCAGCGCCGGTCGCGTCCCAATTCTCAGCGAATTTTCCGCGCGCGGCGGCGGCGCCGAAGGCGTCGATGCCGAAGATGATGTTCGTCGTGTGCGGCGCGATTTTGCGCGACGTGACGATCTCGGCGATCTCGAATGCGAGCTTGTGCGCGTCCGCCGGAATGTCGAACTCGATCGCGACACCGGCATCGAGGAAGATGCCGTCGAGCACTTGGGCGATGGCATCGCGCGCAGCCGGAATGCCGAAGCCGTAGGCGCCGACCGCACCAGTGATCGGAAGCATCAGACCGGTCGCGCCGTTTTCGAGATCGTGCAGCGCCTGCGCGTTGGCGGCGGCCGGATCCGGATGTTCGATGCGGGTGATGAGCTGCCACGGCGCGCCGGCTGCGCGCGCGGCGACCGGTTGCGCGTTCTCGGCGCGGCCGTAGAGCGGTTCGATCGCGATGCCGTCGTATGTGCGGGAAGTCAGTTTCTCGAACGGCTTGCCCTTGAGGACGCCGTCGACCAGCGTGCGCCACTGATCCTGCGTGGCGGCGGGGAATTCCTGTGCGAGCGGAAGTTCTTGCTTATTCATGGCGTCCGGCGTTTCGCGTCCGGCTCAGCGGCCGGATTGTTTAGATCAGAAACGGACTTAGGCGCGCTATGTCAAGGGCGAGAGGCGCTGGATACCGGCGGTGTCGAGTTTCGCCAGCGCGGCTCCGACGGTTGTTCCGCCTACTTGAAGTTCCGGGCGGATTTCCGCCAAAGGTACCAGAACGAAGGCGCGTTCCGTGAGACGCGGGTGCGGGAGCGTGAGGCGCGGCGTGTCGACTCGCCGGTTGCCGTAGCTCAAGACGTCGATGTCGAGCGTGCGCGGACCCCAGCGTTCCTCGCGCGCACGATCGCGGCCAAAGGCGCGTTCGACCGCGAGGCCGTGATCGAGCAGCGCTTCGGGTTCGAGCGTGGTCTCGATGGCGAGGCACAGATTGATGAAGGGCGGCTGGTCGGTGTTGCCCCACGGCGGCGTGCGGTAATCGGACGAGCGTGCGAGGAGCTTTACGGCCGTGCCGTCGCAATAGTGGGTGATGGCTTTCGCGAGAGTCGCGCGCACGTCGCCGACGTTGCCGCCGAAGCCGACATACGCAGTCTCGCTCACTTGCGAGTCCGCGTGAGGGTCACGCCGACATCGGCGAAGACCGCGGCGATCGGCGCGTGCGGTTTATGCACCGTGACGGTGAGGCGCTCGACGCGCGGGAACGCGGCGAGGATGGCGTCAGCGACGGCGCCGCCGGCGGCTTCGACGAGACGGTGATGCTGCGCGCGGAACGCTTTTGTCGCGACGTCCGCAACGTCCGCATACGAGATCGTGTCGGCAAGTTTGTCGGATGCGACCGCCGCATCGAGATCGAGATCGAGCGTGAGGTCGAGCATGAATTGCTGGCCGATCCGGCGCTCGTCTTCGCCGACGCCGTGGTTGGCGTGAACCGTGAGGCCGTGGAGGAATATCTTGTCGGTCATTTTCTTTTTGTCTCGATGGCCGCGGCGATCTTCAGCGCCTGGCGAGTTTCGCGCACATCGTGGACGCGGACAACGGCGGCTCCGGCTTTCGCGGCGTAAAGGTTAGCGGCGAGTGAGCCGCCAAGCCTTTGGTGCGGTTCGGACGGGTCGACCGAAGCGATGAAGCGCTTGCGGGAGAGGCCGACGAGCAGGGGGGCGCCGAGGCCGGTGAGTTCTGCGGTGCGGGCGATGACGGTGAGGCTCTGCTCCGGCGTTTTGCCGAAGCCGATGCCGGGATCGAGGATGATGCGGTGGCGCGGGATGCGGGCTTTGTCCGCGATTGCGAGCGTCCGCGCGAAGAAATCGCGGATGTCCGCCATGATGTCGATCGCGGGATCGGCGGCATCGCGATTGTGCATTGCAACGACGCCGACATCGTGATCGGCCGCGACGCGCGCCATGCCGGGATCGCGCTGCAGCCCCCAGACGTCGTTGATGATCGATGCGCCGGCCGCGACAGCTTTCGCGGCAACCGAGGCTTTCATCGTGTCGACCGAGATGGTCGCGCCGAACGGAAGCGCGCCCGCGACGACGGGCGCGATGCGGCGCCATTCTTCGTCGGCATCGACCGGCTGCATGCCGCCGTATGGCCGCGTCGACTCGCCGCCGATGTCGAGGATATCGGCGCCGTCCGCGACGAGCTTTTCGGCGTGCGCGATGGCGATTTCGGGATCGAGGAATTGGCCGCCGTCCGAGAAGGAATCCGGCGTGACGTTGACGACGCCCATCACGAGAGGACGCGGGCGTCCGCCGAAATGCCGATCGAGCCAGTGAGCGTCCACGCTTGAAGTCCTGTCCTGCGCCTCGCGCGCGGACCGGACTAGGGCGGCAGTGGCCCAGGTGTCAACCGTAGCCTGGATGAGCGAAGGCGAAGCCAAGCGATATCCGGGGCAGTATATGCGGTGGGCACCGTTCCCGGATGTCGCTCAGCGCTTCGCGCCGTGCTCATCCGGGCTACAAGATCAATACTTGATCTTCAGCGGCAGCGTACCGGCTTCCTCGATCCAGCGGCGAACGAGGTCTTCGTTCGGCGCGAATTTGACGAGGCCGCGCTTTTTGTTCGCCTGCACCATCGCGTTGTGCAAACGCGTTGCGTTGCGGTGCTTCAACTCGCGCACGGTCTCGACGCCGGCGTGGCGCATGAGCGCGGCATTGCCTTTGCCGAGCCCCGGGACGCGCAAGCGATCGGCCGCATTTGCGCACGTGAGCAGAAAACGCTCTTCCAATCCCGTCTTGGCAGCGAGTGCTTTGCGGCCCGGTGCATCCTTGGCGGCTTCCAACAGTCTTTCGGTCGTTCGAATTCCAGCTTTGCGCAATGCGCGCGCAACGGTATCGTCAACGCCGTCGATGTCCCGAATGGGATACGACATCTTCAAAGTCCTCAAATGTTCTTTTTATTGCGAGCGCTTGAACGCTAAACGAAGCTGCTCAGACCCGGGACGCTGCCAACGAGTTCGTTGACGGCTTCATCGCCGAGCTTCTCACGCGCATACGCAACCAATTCTTTCGTCACACTTTGCACCTGGCCCATATCGAGGCCGGCACCCATCAATTGATTGGCAACACCCATCAATCCGCCGAACCCGACTTCGGGCGCAGCCGCAACCGCCGCATCAGCTCCTGGAGTTTGTGCAATCAGCGCCGCGACCTTATCGGCCGGGCCTTCGCTCTGCAGAAAGTTGAGAATGATCCCGACGGCTTTCTTAGCCGCTTCAGGATCGGCGCCGGTGTTTGCCACCAGTCGCGCGACCAATTCGTCCATTTGTAGCCCCCTCAATCCATTTTCAAACAAGCACTCGCGCGGAGCGCTGACAAGCTTGTCGTCGGCATGTTTGCGCAGACGGCGGACGACCGTGTCGTTTCTGCATCCGTCTTTTGTCGCACCACTTGAAATGGTGGCGGCGTTTGCGCCTGACCGCTATATAGCGCGAGTCAATTAGTCCGCTGGAGCACAAGCGAATGGCCGATCTCGACGTCAACGGGCAGATCTTCGTCGGCAAAAGCGAGAAGCCCGAATATCTGTCGCTGCATTACGGCAACCGGCACGGCTTGGCGACCGGCGCGACCGGCACCGGCAAGACCGTGACGCTGCAAGTGCTTGCGGAAGGATTTTCGCGCGCCGGCGTTCCGGTTTTCGCGGCCGACATCAAAGGCGATCTCTCCGGCATCGCGGAGGTCGGCGATGCGAAGGATATTTTCGTCAAGCGCGCGAAAGATCTCGGCTTCGCATACGAGCCGGATGAATTCCCCGTCATCTTTTGGGATCTGTTCGGCGAACAAGGTCACCCGATCCGCGCAACGATCTCGGAGATGGGTCCGCTGTTGTTGTCGCGGCTGCTCGATCTTAACGACGTGCAGGAAGGCGTGCTGAACATCGCGTTCAAGATTGCGGACGATCACGGTCTGCCGATCTACGACATCAAAGATCTGCGCGCGATGCTCGATGCGATCGCGCCGTTTGCGTCGAAGAAGGCTGCGGAAGAAGGCAGCGGCAGCGAGATCATCGATCAGATCAAGCAAGGCGTTGCGCAATACGGCAACGTGACCAAGCAGACGGTTGGCACGATCCAGCGTGCGCTGCTCGTGCTGGAAAATCAGAAGGCGACGGCGTTCTTCGGTGAGCCCGCGTTGGCGCTGAAGGACTTCATGCGCACCGACGCGAGCGGCCGCGGATACGTCAATATCCTCGCCGCCGACAAGCTGATGGAGAATCCGCGTACGTATGCGACGTTCCTTCTCTGGATGCTGTCGGAGCTGTTCGAGGAGCTGCCGGAAGTCGGCGATGTCGACAAGCCGAAGCTCGTTTTCTTCTTCGACGAAGCGCATTTGTTGTTTAACGATGCGCCGAAAGCGTTGCTCGACAAGATCGAGCAGGTCGTGCGCCTCATTCGCTCGAAAGGTGTCGGCGTTTACTTCGTGACGCAGAACCCGCTCGACGTTCCGGACAAGGTGCTGGCTCAGCTCGGCAACCGCGTGCAGCATGCGCTGCGCGCTTTCACGCCGCGCGATCAGAAAGCCGTGAAGGCGGCGGCCGAGACATTCCGGCCGAACCCGAAGCTCGATACCGCGCAGGTGATCACCGAACTCGGCAAGGGCGAGGCGTTGTGCTCGTTCCTCGAAGGCAACGGCACGCCGTCGATGGTCGAGCGCACGATGGTGCGTCCGCCGTCCGCGCGCGTCGGGCCGATCACGCCGGACGAGCGCAAAGCCGTCATGGCGAAGAGTCCCGTGAAGGGCAAATACGACACGACGGTTGATTCAGAATCGGCGTTCGAGATGTTTCAGAAGCGCGTCGGTGAGAAAGCCGTCGACGGCGACAAGACCGAAGAGGGCGGGTTGCTCGGCAGCCTCGGCAACATGATCGGCTCGATCTTCGGCACCAATCGCAAGCGCGGCGAGAAGCTGACGACGAGCCAGACGATTGCGCGCGAGATTACGCGTACGGTGTCGAGCCGTGTTGCCGGGAACATCGCGGCGCAGGTCGGCAAGTCGGTTGCCGGCTCGGTCGGCGGTAGCGTCGGCCGCGCGATCATTCGCGGCACGCTGGGTGGAATTTTGAAGAGGTGAGTTGGTAGCGAGTAGGGAATGGGGAATAGTTCTATTCGCCACTCACTACTCGCTATTCGCTTGTGTCTAATAGGAGTTTTCCGTGTCCGCAAACGAAGTATTGCCCAAAGTCCTCGAGCATATCGATCGCGATCTCGACAACAGCGTTGAGCGATTGTTTGCGTTTCTGCGGATCGCGTCGGTGTCGACCGATCCTGCGTTTGCGAAGGATTGCAAAGCCGCGGCAGACCATCTTTCGGCCGATCTGAAGTCGATCGGTTTCGACACGAGCGTGCGCGAGACGCCGGGACACCCGATCGTTGCCGGGTCGGCGAAAGGTGAGGCAGGCAAATCTGTCCTGTTTTACGGCCACTATGATGTCCAGCCGGTCGATCCGTTGAATTTGTGGGATACGCCGCCGTTCGAACCGTCGATCAAGACCGTCGATGGCCGCAAGGTGATTGCGGCGCGCGGTGCATGCGACGACAAAGGCCAGCTGATGACGTTCGTCGAGGCGTGCCGCGCGTTCAAAGCCGTCACCGGAAAGCTGCCGCTGCCGATCACGATGATGATCGAGGGCGAAGAGGAGTGCGGCTCCAGCAATTTGCTGCCGTTCATCGAGAAGAATGTAGCCGAGTTTCGCAAGGACGTTGCGCTCGTCTGCGACACCGGCATGTGGGACGCGACGACACCGGCGGTGACGACATCGCTGCGCGGGCTGCTCTACGAAGAAGTGACGATACGCTGCGCGGACCGCGATCTGCACTCCGGTTTGTTCGGCGGCGCCGCCGCGAACCCGATCCGCATTCTCTCGCGCATTATCGCTGACCTGCACGACGCGGACGGCCGCGTGACGCTGCCGGGCTTCTACGATGGCGTTGCGGAGTTGCCGGCGGACATCAAAGCCGAGCTCGATGCGCTCGGGCTGACGGCGGAGCAGTTCCTCGGCGGCGTCGGATTGAAAGTGCCGGCGGGCGAGAAGGGCCGCAGCGTGCTCGAACAAGTGTCGACGCGGCCGACCTGCGATGCCAACGGCATCATCGGCGGATATACGGGCGAGGGCGCGAAGACCGTCATCGCGGCGGAAGCCTCGGCGAAGATTTCGTTCCGTCTCGTCGGCACGCAGGACCCGGAGAAAATCCGCACGGCGTTCCGCGCTTTCGTGCACGAGCGCCTCCCGGCCGACGTGACTGCGGAGTTCATCGGGCATGCCGGAAGCCCGGCGATCCAGCTGCCGTTCGACAGCCCTTCGCTGAAGGCGACGCGGGATGCGTTGGCGGAAGAGTGGGGCAAGACGGCGGTGACCGCCGGCTCGGGCGGATCGATCCCGGTGGTCGGCGATTTCAAGCGCGTGCTGGGGATGGATACACTGCTGGTCGGCTTCGGTCTCGACGACGACCGCGTGCATTCGCCGAACGAGAAATACAATCTCTCGTCGTTCCACAAGGGAACGCGCAGCTGGGCGCGGATTTTGGCGGCGTTGGCGGAGTAATCGTAGCCCGGATGAGTGAGGACGCGGAGCGTCTGAGCGAAATCCGGGACCTGAGATTGTGGTTGGCTCCGTCCCCGGATGTCGCTTGGCGGCTTCGCCGCCGCTCATCCGGGCTACGAGAGTTTGGGCCTACTGAATCGGCGGGATCGTGAACAGCGTCGTGTAGGCGTGTTCGCGCACGTCATAGGCCTTGGCGTAAGTCACGCCGGCGCGGTCGACCTTGGCGATGATCGGGGCGCGGAACTGGGCGCAGTAGTAGGTGCCGAGCATCAGCGCGAAGTCTGCGTCATGCGGGTTCCAGGTCAGCTCGAACTCCGAGCCGAGTTCGACGCGGACGATCGGGTGCGGGCCGCACACCGCGACCTTCCACTTGCGGCCGTTCGGCGGCGTTTCGGCGCGCGCCGTCAGGTTCTCGCGCAGCTGCTGCGCGGCCTGCTTGAGCGACAGGCCCCAATAGTCGAGCATGAAGTTGCCGTCGGCCGCCTTCACGCCGCCCTCGATGCGGTTGAAGTGCGTGTATTCGTACGGATGCAGGCGGACCATCTCGACGACCGGCGAAGCGAAGCCGATGACGCCGACAGCGGCGACGGTGGCGAGCGCCGGACGGCCAGCGCGCGCGGCTTGCTGCAGGATCCAGCCGCCTGCAAGACCGGCGAGGATCGCCATCGGCGGCAGCAGGAAGATGAGATGGCGGAAGCCGTTGTACATCGCCGGGCGCTCGAGCAGCGTGACGGCGATCGGAACGATGACGGCGGCGGCGACGAGCAGTAGAACAGCGCGCTCGCGAATGCTGCGGTTGCCGGTGAGCAGCCACACGCAGACCATCACGAGGCCGAACAGCGTCAGCGCCAGCATGATTTCCGGCAGCTGTAGACCGAGCAGGGTCGGCAGATACGTCCACGGCATATCCGGGACCGAGATGAGCTGGCCGTTGAACACTTCGCGCCACGGCTTCTCGAAGAAGACCGAGAAGTAGGTCAGCGCCTTAACGGGGTTGAGCACCTCAACGACCGACCACGGCCAGAGCAGGCCCATGATCAGGTATGCGACGACAAATCCCGGCAGCAGCGCCAGCGTGAAGCGGCCGAAGCGCGAGACCGCATCGCGCCAGCCGAGCGAGCGCCATTCGAGGCCAATGATGAGCATCACGGCGGCGGCAGCATAGAGCGCGGCGATGCCGCCCATGATGCGCGTGCCGATCGTGAGGCCAAGGCCGACGCCGAAGATCATCACGGTGACGGGCGAGGGGCGCGGATACTCTTCGATGGCGCGGACGAGGCCGAGCAGCAGAATCGCCATCGCGACCGCGAAGGGCACGTCCTTCGCGTTGATGAAGGCGTGGCCGTAGAAGATCGGGCAGGTGGCGAGGACGAATATCGCGACGACACCGGCGACCGGGCCGCCGACGCGGCGCGCGATGCGCCAGACTGTGAAGAGGCCAACGATGCCGACCAGTGCGCCGACGAGGCGGCGGGTTTCGAACAGGTCGAACGGCAGAACCTTTGCGGAGAGCCCAGCGAGGACGTCGAAGCCGCTGCCGTACATGTAGAGATTGACGAAGGTGAGCGCTTCCTGGTTGCGGAAACCGGAGGCGTACAGGTCGATGACCTTCTGGCCCATCTCGGCATGGGTGAAGTCATCCCAGCCCAGGCCATAGTGGCGGAAAGTGATAAGCGCGATCAGTCCGCTCGCCAACAAAGCGAGAGCAGCCAGTCCGTCGCAAACGCGCGACGAAGCGAAGGAACGCGACGACATCTTGGGCTGAACCCCTCGAACGACCCTCTGGGACTCATTCCGCGTCGAGATTCGGGCTCGCCGTCAGCTGAGTCACTGATCCCAAATAGCGGAGAATTGCGGCAGCAATGTTTACGCTTTTAGGTTGGATCAAGAATATGTGTGGTGCGCCTCAGGAGTCCATAAGCCTTCAGTTGTACGGTTAGCGGCGATACTGCAGCCGAATGCCGCAGCCTGCGCGTTCAGCGTGTGCGCTTACCGCCGGGTGATGAAAATAACGGCGAGGGATCGGGTTGCTTGTTGCGCAGGCAATGCTGCCCGTAGCCTGGATGAGAGAGACACCGCGCAGAGCGCGGCTGCCGAACGACATCCACGGCGGGAGGTTCGGTTGGCTCTGCTCCCGGATGTCGCTCGGCGCTTCGCGCCGCGCTCATCCGGGCTACTTGAGCGTCTCGTAAGCCTTGTGCGTTTCGGTGAGCGCGGCGTCGAGCCGGCGGCCGTCCGTGTAAGCGGCGACGTTGTCGGGCCGCGTCTTGCCGGGGAGGATGCGCGGACAATCCTGCTCGGCGCGGATCACGGTTTCGACCGGGATGACGCCGGCCCAGATCGCGAAGCCGTAGTCTTCCTCATCGTCGCCGACACCCTTGGAGCGCACCTTGGCGGACGCGTCCTCGATCGTCATGCCGATGATGGTCGTCGCTTTGATCTCCTGCGCGGTGTTCTGGCGGAGCGTCTCGGCGCGGCCCGGATAAAAGCGGTTGATGACGTCGGCGAGGCCACGCACTTTCTCCTCCGGGTCATCGATGATGCTCGCGGTGCCGAAGCACATCGCGGCGCGATAGTTCGCCGAGTGATTGAAGCCGGAGCGGGCGAGCACGAGACCGTCGAGATGCGAGACCGTGAGACAGACCGGGACGCCGCCTTTCTGCGTGCGCAGCATCCGGCTTGCCGAGGAGCCGTGCCAGTAGAGGCGGTCGCCGTCGCGCCAGAACAACGTCGGCGTGCAGTAGGGCTGACCGTCGATCGCATAGGAGACGTGGCAGAGCATCGCGGCGTCGAGGATCGCGTAGACGGCGGCTTTGTCGTAGCTGCCGCGCTCGTGCAGGCGCTTCACCCGATTGCGTGGAGTGATCGGGAAGCTCTCAGTCGGGATGCCATCGGACATATCGAGGGTCCTTGCTTTCGAAGCTGGGGTGCCGCAACAGTGCGGCATGCAATTGGTTCGAAAAAGGTCCAATTCTGATCCTGTCAATAAGACCAATCAGCCAGATTGGTCGACGCTGATCCCGGTTTTGCCCGGCGAGGGGCCGCGGACGAGGGCGCTTTACCTCGCGATCCGCCAATTGATCGAGGCGGGGTCGGTCCCGGCCGGCGCCAAGCTGCCGACATCGCGCGACCTTGCAACGCGGCTCGGTATGGCGCGGGGCGCGGTGGTCGCAGCCTTCGAGACATTGATCGCCGACGGATTTGCGGAGGCGCGCGTCGGTGCCGGGACTTACGTCGCGGCGAGTGTGCCGCTGCTTGTGGTCTCGACGCCTCGGCCGGGCCGGGAAACCGACGTTTATCGGCCGGCGCCGGGGACGCTCGGTCCCGGCGCGCTCGGCGTTCAGACGCCGGATGCGCGGACGCTGAAGATTTTTCGAGGGCTCGTCTCACGTCATCTCGGCAAGCTCGGCGCTCAGCATTTTGCCTACGGCGATCCGCGTGGCGGGCAAGCGCTGCGCGAGGCGATCGCGACGTATCTGCGCAGCGCGCGCGGCGTGCGATGCACGGCCGACGACATCATCGTCACGTCGGGCACGCAGCAGGGGCTCGATCTTTTCATCCGCGCGATATTGCGCGCGGGCGAAACCGTGTGGGTCGAAGACCCGTGCTATCCGATGGCACGCGCGGCGCTGAACGGGAACGGATTGCGTGTCGCCGGCGTGCCGATCGATGCCGAGGGGCTTGATCCGGAGCGTGGCGAAATGATCGCGCGAGACGCGCGCGCCGTCTACGTGACGCCGTCGCATCAGTTTCCGCTTGGTGTCGCGATGACGATGCGGCGGCGTCTCGCGCTGATCGACTGGGCGAAGCGCAACGACGCGTGGATCATCGAAGACGATTACGATAGCGAGTTTCGCTTCGCGGGGTCGCCGCTGACGGCGCTGCAGGGCGTCGACGATGCGGGGCGCGTGGTTTATCTCGGGACGTTCTCGAAAGTTCTGTTTCCGGGCTTGCGCGTTGGATATCTCGTTGTGCCGCAAGCACTACGCGACGATATCCTCGCGCTGCGCAGCCGCACAGACCGCTATCCGGCGACGCTGCTGGAAGGCCCGCTCACCGACTTCATTCGCGACCGACATTCCGCGGCGCATCTGCGGCGCGCGCGGCGGCAGACGCTGGCGGCGCGCGATGCGCTGGTCGCGGCGCTGAAGACCAACTCGCGACTTGATGTGCAAGTGCCGGACCAAGGTTTGCATCTGCTCGCGCGGTTGCCGGACGGCAGCGACGACGTCGCGCTGGTCGAACGTGCGGCGGCGGCTGGCGTCGGTGCGCGAGCGTTGTCGCGTCTTTACGTCGATGCGGAGCCGAGCCAAGGATTGGTGATCGGCTTCTCGGGATATTCTGCCGACGTGATGGGTGATGCCGGACGGAAGATCGCTTCACTCGCGTGATGCGAAAGAAAAATCCCGGAGCGAGGCTCCGGGATTTTGTGTCACTCGAACGTGAGCCGAATTACTTCGCGGCCTTTTGGAACAGCTCGTCGACGTAATCCCAGTTGACCAGGTTATCGACGAATGCCTTCAGGTAATCCGGACGGCGATTGCGGTAGTCGATGTAGTAGGAGTGCTCCCACACGTCGACGCCGAGGATCGGCGTTGCGCCGTGGACCAACGGGCTTTCGCCGTTCGCGGTCTTCATGACGACGATCTTGCCGTCCTTGACGGCGAGCCAGGACCAGCCCGAGCCGAACTGCGTGACGCCGCCCTGGATGAAGTCTTCCTTCATCTTCGCGACCGAGCCGAGATCGGCCATGATTTTCTTCTCCAGCGCGCCCGGCAGCTTGTCGCCGCCGCCATTCGGCTTCATCCACTTCCAGAAGTGGAGATGGTTGTAGTGCTGGCCGGCGTTGTTGAAGAGGCCCGGGTTCTTGCCGAACGAGCCTTTCACGATCTCTTCGAGCGACTTATCTTTCAGGTCGCTTTCGGCAAGTAGCTTATTACCGTTATCGACGTACGCCTTGTGATGTTTATCGTGGTGGTACTCGAGCGTCTCTTTCGACATGTACGGCGCGAGTGCGTCGTGGGCGTACGGCAGGTCGGGCAGCGAGAACGACATCGAATTTCCTCCATGGGTGAATGTCGGGACAACGCATCTAGCAGCGCGTTGTTCGGAAGGGATGACAACTACATAGGCCGAGCGTAGCTTAGGAGCAACGGCCTACCAGGCCGATTGGTTTCAAGATCGCTTGGGGAAGCGGCGGGGGTTTCGATGCGCGTTATAATTCTCATTGCGGGTGCCGTCGGGGTGCTCGCAGGGTTCGGCCTGTTGGCCTATGCGCTGATGCAGGGCGGGTCGATAGCCGCATTCGCCGCCGCGCTTCCGGTTGCGGTCTGCATTTTCGGTGGGCTTGGGTTGATCGGGTTGGCTAGCGTGATGGGCCAGCTTGAAGATCTCGCCGTTGCGCGCGGTCCGGTCGCGGTTTCGGCGCCTGCGGTCGCTTCGGCGGCCCCGGCTGTCGTGACGGCTCCGCTGCCGGCACCGAAGAAAGCCGGTGACAAAGCCGACGAGAAGAAGCCGGACGAGAAAAAGACCGGAAAAGAAGTTCCGCCGCTGACGCCCCCGCATGGCGCCGCGCCGGAGCCGACCGTTCCGCCGCTGCCCGACGCCGTGACTGCGGGCGAACGTCCTGCGCCGGATTTCGCCGACTCGCTGGCGAGCGCGCTGGACGTTGAGGCGCCGGGAACGCCGAGCGGCACGACGAGGCTCGATACGCCTCCGCCCGCGAAGCAGCAGACGCCGGAAGAGCTTGCGATTGCGAAAGCCGCTGCGTTGTCGGGCGCGCCGCGCACCGCGCCGTTGCCACCGCCGCCGGTCAAATCGCCGTCGCTCGCGCCGGAGCCGGGCGCCGACAAAGCGCCGCCGGTTTCGCTTACGCCGGAGCCTTCAGCCGATAAGGCGCCGGACATTATCGTTCGCCCGCCGGATGGACCGTCGCAAGCGCCGGCGCTGGGTGGTGTCAGCCGCGACGACTCGGTCGCGTCAGCGCCCGCGAGCATCGCGACGAATGTCGAAGCACCGCCCGAGCGCGCGGGGCCGAGCATTCTCAAGTCGGGCATCATCGAGAATATGGCCTACACGCTTTATTCGGACGGCTCGGTCGATGCCGAGTTGCCGGAAGGCAAGATGCATTTCGCATCGATTGCCGAATGGCGCTCCTACATGCGCGGCGAAGGCTAAGCGCTGAAAACATGCGCTGGTCATTCTGGACGCTGCGTTGCTCGCGCGAGCGAGCCGCAGCGGTCCGGAATCAATAGTCCCTGAGTTTTCTAGCGCGCACAGGGGATATGGATCCCGGCCCTCGCAGCGTTGCTCGCTGCGCGAGCGAAGCGCTGCTCGACCGGCATGACCAGAGTATTTGGTCGCGCTAAGCGCTCGCGCGCGCGATCGCCTTCTCGATCGCGAAGCCGCGATAGTTGTCGCTCGCGATATCGCTGCAGATCTTCCGATAGTTTCCGACGCCGCCGATATACGGCATGAAGATGCGCGGCTTGCCGGGAATGTTCGCGCCCATGTACCAGGACGCGGCCTGCGGATAGAGCGTCGCGTTGGCGCGCTCGTTGACGTGATCGACCCAAGCGTCCTGCGCGTCGCGCGAAGCTTCGATGCTGGCGCTGCCGCTTTGCGTCAGATGCGCGATGCAGTCGGTGATCCAATCGACGTGCTGCTCGATCGAGACGATCATGTTGGAGAGCACGGACGGGCTGCCCGGACCGGTGACGAGGAACATGTTCGGGAAGCCCGCGACGGTGAGGCCGAGATAGGTGCGCGGACCCGCCGCCCATTCGTCGCGCAGCGCGAGGCCGTCGCGGCCGCGAATGTTCATCGCTTCGAGTGTGCCGGTCATCGCGTCGAAGCCGGTCGCGAAGACGAGGCAATCGAATGCGTATTCTGTGTCCTGCGTGCGCACGCCGTGCGGCGTGATCTCGTCGATCGGTGCGGAGCGGATGTCGACCAGCGTGACGTTGTCGCGATTGAAGGTCTCGAAATAATTCGTGTCGACGCAGATACGCTTGGTGCCGATCGGGTAGCTGTAGGGGCAGAGGAGTTCGGCCGTCTTCGGATCTTTGACGATCTCGCGGATTTTCTCGCGGACGAATTCGGCGGCGGTGTCGTTCGCCTCTTTCTTCAAGCCGAGGTCGTTGTAGGCGTACATGAATTCGAGGCCGCCTTTCGTCCAGCGGCGTTCGTATTCGGCGCGGCGATCGCCGGCGGACACTTCGAGCGCGGAGACCTGGCCCCAATCGCCGTAAATGCCGTTGCGGGTTTCCTCGCGAGCGCGCTGACGGCGCGTCGGATAGTCGTCTTTCCATTCGGCTTCGTAGGCGGCCGGCATCGCGGAGTTGCGCGAAGGAATCGAGAAATTCGGCGTGCGTTGAAACACCGTGAGGTGTTTGGCTTGCTCGGCGATGACAGGGATTGATTGAATGGCGGACGAGCCGGTGCCGATGATGCCCACCGTCTTGCCGGTGAAGTCGACGCCCTCATGCGGCCAATGGCCAGTGTGATAGGTCGCGCCTTGGAAGCTCGCGATGCCTTTGATGTTCGGTAGCCGCGCCGTCGAGAGACAGCCGGTCGCCATCACGCAGTAGCGCGCTGTGACGCGCTCGCCGCGATCCGTGGTGACTGTCCAGGTGGCTGAGGATTCATCGAAGGTCGCGGCGGTGATGCGCGTGTTGAAGACGATGTCGCGGCGGAGATCGTAGCGATCCGCAATGTGGTTGGCGTACTGCAGAATCTCCGGCTGCGCCGCGAAGCGCTCGGACCACTTCCAGCTCTGCTGAAGCTCGTCGTCGAACGAGAAGGAGTACTGCATGCTCTCGACGTCGCAGCGCGCGCCCGGGTAGCGATTCCAGAACCACGTGCCGCCGACACCGCTGCCGGCTTCGTAGGCGCGCGCCGTCAATCCGAGGCCGCGCAGGCGATGCAGAAGATAAAGTCCGGCGAAACCGGCGCCGACGATGACGACATCGAGTTGCGCGACATCGCGCTCTGCGGGTGTGCGCTGATGCAGATTCATTCTTCGCTCCCGATCCGCGCTCATTCAAGAAAGGCGCGCAAGCATTGTATCTCGGTTCGTCATGGCCCGCTTTATGCGGGCCATCCACGTCTTTGGCTTACCTCGCAAGAGAGTAAGACGTGGATGGCCCGGACAAGCCGGGCCATGACGGAGACTCTTCTTTCAACGCATCCGATCAGACTTTGAGGTGCTTGATCAAGCCTGCTTCAATCCGTCGCCGAGTGCCGCGATGGCGAAGGCGTAAGTCAGCGCGACTTCGTTAAGCCGATCGAAGCGGCCCGGCGCGCCGCCGTGGCCCGCATCCATGTTGATGTGGAACGCGAGGAGGTTGTTGTCGGTCTTATGTTTGCGCAGCTTGGCGACCCACTTCGCGGGCTCCCAATAAAGTACGCGCGGATCGGAGAGACCGGTGAGCGCGAGGATCGCCGGATAATCCTTCGCTTCGACGTTGTCGTAGGGCGAATAGTCGCGGATGTAGTCGAACGCATCCTTGCCGGCGATCGGGTTGCCCCATTCGAGGAATTCGGGCGGCGTCAGCGGCAAGCTGTCGTCGAGCATCGTGTTGAGCGCGTCGACGAACGGAACGTCGGCGAGGATCGCGCCGAAGAGCTCGGGCCGCATGTTGGCAACCGCGCCCATCAGCAATCCACCGGCAGAGCCGCCATGCGCCGCGATGGCGCCCGCGCGGGTGAATTTCTTCTCGACCAAATGATCGGCGGCCGCGATGAAATCCGTGAACGTGTTGCGTTTTTCGAGGAGCTTGCCGGTGCGATACCAGCGCCAGCCTTTGTCGGTGCCGCCACGGATATGCGCGATGGCGTAGACAAAGCCGCGATCCACCAACGAAAGCCGATTGGTGCTGAACGACGCCGGGATCGTGATGCCGTATGAGCCGTAAGCGTAGAGCAGCAGCGGCGCTGTGCCGTCGAGCGGAGTGTCGTTGCGGTAGATGATCGAGACCGGCACGGTCTCGCCGTCGACGGCAGGCGCGAGCAGGCGGCGCGTCGTGTAGTCCTTCGGGTCGTGACCGCTCGGCACTTCCTGACGCTTGCGCAATTCGCGTTCGCGCGACGAGAGCGAATAATCGTAGGTCTCGTTCGGCGTCGTCATCGACGAATAGTCGAAGCGGACTGTGTCGGTGTCGAACTCGTAACCGGCGCCGACGCCGAGCGAATAGGCCTCCTCGTCGAAGGCGATTTCGTGTTCGTCGTCGCCCTTGAGATTGCGCACGACGATGGCGGGCAAGCCGTCCGTGCGTTCGAGGCGTATCAGCCAGTTCTGCAGCACGATGAAGCTGACGATGTAAGTGCCTTGCCGATGCGGGATGAGGTCGCGCCATTCGGCCGGTGTGTCGACTTGCGCGGTGACGATTTTGAAGTCTTCGCTGTCGCCGGCATTGGTCGAGATGACGAAGACATTGTCGCCGTTCAGATCCGGATGATGCTCGACGTCGTAGAGCACTTTCGGTTGCCGCTTCGCGATCAGCTTCGGCTTTGCGTCGTTGTCTTCGAGGTCGAGGACATAGCTCTCCGCGCTGTCGTGATCGGCAGCGGAGATTTGCGCGTAAGCGCCGGACTGCATCTCGCCGAGCGAGACGAAATAGGCCGCGTTCTTCTCCTCGAAGATGAGCTCGTCGGTCGCTGGATCGGTGCCGATGCGGTGGCGGAAGATGCGCGACGGACGATGATTGTCGTCGAGACGGCCGTAGTAGAAGGCCGAAGAATCGCGCGTCCACACAACCGAGCTGCCGCCGGTCTCTTTGATCTCCTCTTCGAGATCGCTGCCACGGCCGAGATCGCGGATGCGGATCGTGAATAGTTCGGCACCGGTGATATCGGACGCCCAGGCGACGAGATCGTGATCCGGCGAATGACGCACGCCGGCGAGGCTGAAGAACGCTTGGCCTTCGGCGAGCTGATCGCCATCGAGCAGAACACGTTCCTGGTCGCTGTCGTCGAGGCGGCAGACGAGGCGGTGCTGCCCGCCGGTGCGATAGCGCGAGAAGTAGCGATATGGGCCGTCGCGCGACGGAACGCTGGAGTCGTCTTCCTTGATGCGGCCTTTCATCTCGGCGACGAGTTGTTTTTGTAATTCCTCAGTGTGCGCGAGCGAGGCTTTGGCGTAGGCGTGTTCGGCGGTGAGATGCTCGCGGATTTCCGGCGGCAGCGTCGCGGAATCGCGCAGCACGTCCTGCCAGTTCTTCGCTTTGAGCCACGCGAATTCATCCTCCCAGGTGACGCCGTGATACGTCTGGCTGAACGGCTTTTCGGCGGCTTTGGGCGGTGTCTTCGGCGGTGCTTTGGTCATGCAGTCATCTCCTGAGGTCGCCTGTATGCGGAAGCAGGGCGCTCGGGGCAACCCTTGCGATCCCGGTCGCGATCGGGTCTGGTGCGCCGCAAATATCGCGTGAGCGTGACGAACGGGAGGCGGGCATGGAGATCAAACGCAGCGGCGCACAGGCTTCGCGGCCGGGGCCGGCGGAGTATTTCACCGGCACCGTGCGGATGGATCCGTTGATCCAGACATCCGAGCCGGCGCGCGTGCAGGGCGCGGCCGTCACCTTCGAGCCAGGCGCGCGGACCGCGTGGCATACGCATCCGCTCGGGCAGACGCTGATCGTGACGTTCGGGCTCGGCTGGGCACAGCGCGAAGGCGGGGCGATCGAGGAAATTCGGCCGGGCGATGTCGTCTGGTTCCCGCCGGGCGAGAAGCACTGGCACGGCGCTTCGCCGACCACCGCGATGACGCACATCGCGATCCAGGAGGCGCTCGAAGGCAAAACCGTCGATTGGCTCGAGAAGGTCAGCGACGACCAGTATCGCAAGTAGTGCGCAGATCGATTGCATGCCTGCGAGAGATTTTCCTGCCGATAACGCGATCAATACTAGCGGAGCGCCTTAATTTTCTGCATCGTGGCAATATAGTGGTGAAATCGTCGGCCAAAGCCGCGACCAAGTCAGGCTAGCCAGGGGACGCTCATGAGCGACACAGCCAGCGCCTATATCGAACTGACGGCCGAGATTGTTTCGGCCTATGTCAGCAACAATACGGTCGCGACCGGCGATCTACCGGCGCTGATCGGGCAGGTGCATCAGGCCTTGGTGCGGGTCGGCGGCGGGGCTGTGAACGTCGGCGAGGCGCCGAAGCCGGCGATCGCCGTGAAGCGCTCCGTGATGCCGGATTACAT
This sequence comes from Variibacter gotjawalensis, assembly GCF_002355335.1. Lineage (GTDB taxonomy): Bacteria > Pseudomonadota > Alphaproteobacteria > Rhizobiales > Xanthobacteraceae > Variibacter > Variibacter gotjawalensis. The sequence continues at coordinate 3,873,707 of NZ_AP014946.1, read as the reverse complement.
CGTCTGCCTGGAAGACGGGAAGAAGTTCAAGTCGCTCAAGCGTCACCTGCGGACACAATACGAGATGACGCCGGAGCAATATCGCGAGAAATGGGGCCTGCCGGCGGACTACCCGATGGTCGCGCCGAACTATGCGGCGGCGCGCTCGCGCCTCGCCAAGGACATGGGGCTTGGTCAGCAGCGTCGCGGCGGCCGCGATTAGAGCTTGACTCGTTTGGTTTTGAATTCCTATCGTAGGCTAATAAGCCTATTAGGAATCAAGCATGCGGTCCAAGAGCCCTCTGGTCGACGCCTTTCGCGCGCAGCATCTCAACATTTCCACGCAGGCCGACGGCTCGCTGATCGATGACAGCGAGAGCCCGCTGGCGTGGCTGGCGCGGCGGAAGGGGCGCGGCGGGCAGGCGCTCATCACGCCGCATCAGTTTCTCGCCGGCGAGCGGCTGCGGGCGGATTTCACGCGGGCGCAGATGACGCCGAAGGTGACGGCGAGCTGGAACGTCGCGGTGGCGAGCGGACGGCGCGGCGAGGCCGGAGTCCATATGACCGACGTGATCCTGGCGGCGCGTCAGCGTGTGCAACTCGCCGTGCGTGCGACGGGGCCGGAATTCTCCGGACTGCTGCTGGACGTTTGCTGCTTTCTCAAGAAGCTCGACGTGGTCGAGACCGAACGGGGCTGGCCGGTGCGCTCGGCGAAAGTCGTGCTGCAGTTGGGGCTCGACCGGCTGGCGCGGCATTACGGCCTGACAAGCGAGGCGAAGGGGCCGATTCGCGCCGCGATGCGAGCGTGGAAGGCCGACGAAACCTGACGTGGTCATCCCGGCCGAGCAAGCGAAGCGTCGCGAGGGCCGGGATCCATACTCCCGGACTTCAACGAAGGCACAGGGGTTATGGATTCCGGGCTCGCGGTTCGCGCAGCGCGCTTTTGCGCGCCGCGAACGGCGCCCCGGAATGACCAGTATCAAGCCGCCGCGAGGGCGTCGCGCGCTTGCGTGCGCATGCGATCGACCATCGCGCGGAAACCGTTGGAGCGCTGGGGCGTCAGATGTTCGCGCAGGCCAAGCTTTTCGAACACTTCGAGCGCGTCGGTCGCGACGATCTTCTCGGCCGGTTGATCCGAATAGAGCGCGAGCAGGATCGCGATCAAGCCGCGCACGATATGCGCGTCGCTGTCGCCGACGAAGTGCAGTACGGGGCCGTTTGCGCCGTCTTTCACGGTGGTCGAGAGCCAGACTTGGCTGGCGCAGCCGCGCACCTTGTTGGTCTCGGTGCGTTCGGATTCGGGGAGCGGCGCGAGCTCGCGGCCGAGTTCGATGACGTACCTATAGCGGTCGTCCCACTCGTCCAGCAGCTCAAAGTTCTCGTAGATCTCGTTTATCGCCGTCATCATCGCTTCCGTGCTGCGCCTGATATAGGGCGATCGGCCAACGGCGTACAGGCCGCTCGCGGTAGCAGTCTGCCGGAATTCGCGAAGATCAGGACGGATTGCGATGCGGGATCGCGCGGTCCGCTGCGGAGAGCGTGTTCTGCGACGAGATGACGTTGCGCGGCTTTGCCGGAGCAGCGGCGGCTTCGGCCTTCGTGCTGTTGTCGCTCATCATGCCGAAGACGCGCTTGGCGCCGGCCTGAGCACGCTGGCCAAGATAGCTCGCAGCTTGCGAACCGACCGTGCAGGCTTCCGGCTGACGATCGCAGAAGCGCGTCGCGTCAGCGAGTATGGACGCCGCGGCGGTGACCGCTTCGCCGGTGCCGAGTTTGCTGTCGACCGGCTGTTGATCTCCGGTCGGGATGAGGATCAGCACAAGGCCGATCCAGAACGCTGCGCGAAGCAGAAAGAACATAGCCCACCTGTCGTCCCGTAACGCTGTAATCGCGTCTTTGTTCGGGGACGCTAGCAAAGGTCTCGAAAAGTCTCGTGATTCCGCGCCGGCAAATTTATCTAAAATTTTATCTATCGGGTGTGCGCCAACTGAGTTCTGCGTGTGTTTGCTTGAGTATGCGTGAGCGGCAAGGTCTTGTTCACCATCCGCGCCGAAAGCACCTCTGGAAAGCCCGATCAGCAGAACATTGGGCCCGTGTCGGAGCCCGCCTTAGGTTTCGCTTAAGTGGCGTCTGACAGCATCCCGGGAGATTGAAAAAGCGGGAGCGCGTCGAGGCGGCGTGCAGGAATTGACACGTGAATCTCGTTGCTCCGGTTCGTGACTACATCGACGCGCTTGTGCATCCGCACGCGCAGATCGATCCGTTGCGCATCGGCCGCCATCGCAACTTCATCGCATCGCGGCTCACCATCGGCTTTCTCGGCATCGCTATTCTGCCGATGTACCTCGTCGCGCGCGGAACGCTGACGCCGATCGAGCTGTTCTTCTTCGCTTGGTTCTTCGCACCGATCGCGATCGGCTACTTCGTCTCGCAGACCGGTTATTTGCGCGCAGGCCACGTGTTGTGGGCGGCTGCGTTCGCAACGTTGCTTGTTGCGGCGGGTGCTGCGACGGGCGGCTTCACGCTCGCGATTGCGGTGTGGCTGTTGCTGATCCCGCTCGAGCCCGCGCTTAGCTCTTCGCGCCGCGTCGTCTTCGCGTCCGCATTGATCGCGGCCTTCGCGGCTTTCCTGATTGCCGTGATGGCAGGCGGCGCGCGCTCCGCTTTCTCGCCGCATTGGGTCGATGTTTTCGCCGTTGTTGCGGCGATTGCGTATGCGACGATGCTGGCACTCTCCGCGGAACTGTTCGCGCATAAGAGCTCGACGTTGCTTGCTGAAGAAGGCGAGCGCTACAGCTTGCTCGCCTCCAACATGAACGACGTCATCACGCGCCATGGCGCGGGCGGCGCAGTTTTGTTTGCATCGCCTGCGGCGCAGCACACATTCGGTGTCAGCCCCGACGAACTTTCCGGCATGGGCATCTTCGATCTCGTGCATGTGCAGGATCGTCCGACGTATCTCTCGGCGCTTGCGCATGCCGCGGCCGGTGCAACGGATGCATCCGCCGAATTCCGCGTTCGCCGCAATGTTACGCCGGCGCAAGCTTTCTCGACGGGCCAGTTCGGCTGGATCGAAATGCGTTGCCGCCCGCTGCCGGGCGCTGCGACCCATCTCGGCGGCCGCGAAGTCGTCGCCGTGATGCGCGACGTGACGGCGCGTAAGAACCAGGAAGACGCGCTCGCGGCTGCACGCCGTGAAGCCGACAAGGCGAACGATGCGAAGAGCCGTTTCCTCGCAACGATGAGCCATGAGTTGCGCACGCCGCTCAACGCGGTCATCGGCTTCTCCGAGATGCTGATGGAAGATCGCGCGCTCGGTCTCGACGGCGACAAGCGCCGCGAATATGCGGGCCTCATCAAAAACTCCGGCGAGCATCTGCTCGCGGTGGTCAATCAAGTGCTCGATCTCTCGAAGATCGAAAGCGGCACGCTCGTCGTCTCGCCAGAGCGCTGCGCGCCGACGCCGATCGTGCGCAGCTCATGCGATTTGCTGGCGCTGAAAGCGCATGAGGCGAAACTCGAAATTCAGATGCGCTTCGACGAGACGATCGAAGAAGTCAGCGTCGATCAGCGCGCGTTGAAGCAGATGGCGATCAATCTCATCTCCAACGCGATCAAGTTCACGCCGCCGGGCGGCGCCGTGCGCGTGCGCACCAGCATCGACCACGGCATGTTCGTGTTGTCGGTAGAGGACAACGGCATCGGCATTCCGGCCGAGGACCTCGGTAGCATCGGCAGCCCGTTCTATCAGGCGCAGCCGTCATACGATCGCCGCTATGAGGGCACAGGACTCGGCCTCTCGATCGTAAAGGGCCTTGCCGAATTGCATGGCGGCCGTCTCGATGTCGCGAGCACTGTCGGTGTCGGCACCAGCGTGCGTGTTCTCATTCCACGCGATGGTCCGCCGCAGAAGATCGAATCCGCGCAACGCGCCGAAGTGATTTTGCTCGAGCCGCAACATTGGTCCGAACCGAAGGTTAAACAGAGTGCCTAAGCGTTTATCCGCACCCATCGAGAATGACGGGCTCATGAGCCGCTTCGGCGAAATGGGCGGTGCGCTGTGGCGCAAGATTGCGCGGCGGCCGGTGGATTCTCTCGCACTCGTCGTCGCACTCGGCGTTGTCACGACGATCGTCGTCAACGCGGTGGCGCTACAGGCAAGCCCGCATCCGGCGCCGATCGCAAAGCCTGTGCCGATGCCGGTTCCGAAGCCGCAGGCTGCGACTGCTCCGGTTCAGCCGAAGGCCGTGACCACGGGCAGTGTTGCGCCGAACGAGCCGCAGGTTGCTGCCGTCTCGCCGAACACGAAAGAGCCGGTGATGCGCACGCGCGTTCAGCTGCTCACCGAAATTCAGAAGGAACTGGCGCGCCGCGGTTTCTACGACGGCACCGTCGACGGCGTTATGGGTCCGAAGATGGAAGCGGCGATCCGCGCCTTCGAGCAATCCGCTCGGCTGCGCGTGACCGGCGAAGCGAATGAGGCGCTGCTCAAGGCACTGCAACGCGCGCCCGCGAAGGCCAAGAGCGCGAATGCCGAGAACAGCACGAAACGCATCGTCGCGGTGCAACGCGCGCTCACAGACTTCGGCTACGGCCCGGTGCCGCCGACCGGCGTGTTCGGTGAAGCAACGCGCGCCGCGGTCGAGAAATTCGAGCGCGATCGCAAACTAACGCCGACCGGCCGCATCTCCGAGCGCGTGCTGAAGGAACTCGCGGCTGTCACCGGCCGCTCGTTCGAGTAAAGTCCCGCTCAGCGCTCGAAGAGCGCCAAAAGGGATTCTCAATGCGCCTTAAATCGTCGATCTGGGTTGCCGCTTATCTGCGCCGTTGCGAAGTCGCGGGCTCGTTTGCCGTGATGCGCAAGCGTGGCGCGGAGGAGGCGGGTGCAATCTTCATCAAGGTCGACCGGCTCGACGGCACGTCCGATCTCTTCGGTCCGGCGCCGCAGACGTCGTTCGACGACGCGAAGCCGACCGACCGCCTGTTCGTACCGTCAATGAAGACCGTGACTGTCGACAGTGCGGATGCCGAGGAGTACCTCGCCAAGCAGCTGCGCTACGACCCGGATATCTGGATTGTCGAAGTCGAGGACCGGCAGGGCCGGAATTTCCTCGACGACGAGATCACTCGTTGATGCGTTTGCCGACTGCGGCGTGATCCGCGACCGTCGTGCGCTGCTCGTGCGCGGTCGTGCGAGTATCGGCAGCACCGTCGCTTGCCGTGATCGACTGGAAGCGGACACGCGGACGGGCGGCGGCTTCTTCGCGCCAGCTTTGTAGCACGGTGATGCCGGCGCCTTGCGACGTCTTCGAGTAGATCGAGGCGAGCGAGAAGACACGCTCGATCGACTCGCCGACACTCGGATTGACGAAGAGAAGGACGCGGGTGATTGCGTCGAGCGACATGCCGAGGGCTTTGCCGGCGATCAGCAGCGGCTCGCCGGACTCGTCTTGGATGATGCGCCAGGCGGTACGGTTGGAAATCTCCAGCGCTCGGCGCAGCTCGCGGACCATCTCTTCCTGATTGCGACGGAGAGCTGCGCTCTCGAGGCGCTGCGCCACACCGGCGCGGCCCGGAATGATGATCGTCGCGTCTTCGGTGTGCTCGTAGAGCATCGTGGTGCGCGTTTCGGCGTTGGCGCGCAGGAAGGTTTCGCCGAGCGTGCGCGGCTGCGATTCTTCGATCGCGGCGGCAACGACGGCAATCGGGGTGCTGCGCGCTTCTTCGGCCAGCGTCGTGTGGACGACTGGCTCTGTCTGCTGCGGCTTTACGGCGGCGACCAGCGCGCGCACTTCGGGTTCGAGATCGGCGATTGCGTTGAGGATCTGCGCCGGGGCATTTGAATAGGCGAGGAGCTTGCGCGCGATGGCGACGCGCGTCGACGGATCGACGTCCGGCAGCAGACGCTGCGCCAGTTCGACGAATTGCTGTTCCTGCTCGCGCGTGTGGTGCGGCTCCTGGACGTAGAGGTCGGTCAAGACGCGCAGCAGCGGCCGGCGGATATCGATGCCTTGACGCTGGGAAAGACGGACCAAGCCATCAAGATTGGCGTAGGCGCCTGGCATTTTCGCGACCTCGGAATGAGCGGTAGTGTCCATATCGCTCAAATTATCCGTATCCGGTTAGCGTCGGCTTAACCCTGCGGGGACGGGCGCCTGTGCGACCGAAAAGTCACGCCTGCAATCAACGTGAAATCGGTAACGACTCGTTAACCGCATCGGGCGCCAACTGGTGTTCAGGCGGGTTCAGCGTATCTCGTCGTAACAACGTGCTGTCCCCCGCCGCGAGGGCATCATGGGCACGATCATCAAGTTCCCGAACGACAGGCGCGTCGCGTCTACGGCGACATCCGCCATCGGTGCGTTGGGGCAAGCTTCGGTCACGATACTTCCGGTCATCCGCGTCGAGCGGCCGAACGAAATTTCGGCGCGCACGCCGAGCGGTCACGGACGGCGCTGACGATTAGTTGGCGGGTTGCTGCGTGCATTCGGCCGCGCTGAGCGCGCCGCGCACGATCGGCAACGCGCTCGGCTCCGGGGCGAGCGCCCGCATCACGATCAGCCCTGTTGGGGCCACCGACTGCACGATCAGACGATCGGCCGCGGTTTCGTCTTCGTCGAGTTCAAGCGCGCTGCGCTGCTCGGCGGTCATCAAATCCAGCTCGACCAAACGGCGACCGGCCGCGCGATCGTTGATCGCGTAGAAGGCGGTGCCGTCGTTTTTGTAAAAGGTCAGCGAGCCGTAGGCGGCCGTGATCGGCATGCGGACTTTCAGCGGGCCGCGTGCGAGATCGAAGCGGCAGACGGCGGTCGCGAAAGCCGGATCGACGTAGGGCAGCATCGTCTCGCCAGGCACCGGCTGCGGCAGCAACGCGACTTTGTTGGGCACCGTGATCGCCGCGATGCGCGCGAAGGCGTTGCGTGTTGCGGTGGCGGGGAGGGCGAGGATGGTCGCGACATGCACGATGCCGCCGAGGATCAGACCCGCGATCAACAGGAAGGCGATGCGCCTCATGCGCAGCCTCCGATCTTGATCGACGGCATTTCAAGTTGGTTGCGGGTCGAAAGTCCGACGGGCGTGTCGTAGAGGCGCAGCACGAGCACATATTCGTTGGCCTCGCCGCTCGGGATCCAATTGCCGGCGCGGGCGCGCGGCGCAATCACGATGTCGAAGCGGCCGTCGGCGGCGCGGCCGATCTCCGCGCTCGTATAACCGTAGCGGCCGAGAAGATTGGCGATCACTTGCCCGCGCGCGTCATGCACGGTGAGCGTCCAGTAACGCGCCAGCGGTGTCGAACCCGAGACGGTGACGTCGCATCGGCCGTCGAGCCTGCGGCCATCGTCGGACGATTTCGCCATGAACGACACGCCATCGCCGGAGCCGAGCGGAAGTTCGCCGCTGCGCGCGATGGCGGCGCGCGCGTAGGGATCGATATCCTGCGTTCCGGATTTCGGATGTGCGGCCCATGCGCCGAGCGCGATCGTGCCGAAGCTGACGCCGCGCGTTGTCGCGTACCAGGTCGCGCCGAGCCCCGCGAAGGTTGCCAGCGTGAAAGCCAGTATGACGCTTGCGAGCAACCGCACGCCGCTATCCCGTGATGCTGTCGAATCTATCGACGATCAGGACATTCATTGCCTGCTGCCGGTCGAGGCGGCAAGTGCCGGCTTCTCGGACGGCAGCATGGAGGCGGCGTCGTTGGCGGTCGTCTTCATGGCCTCGTCGATGCGGCGCTCGACGCGCTGCAGGACATCGATCGCGCGGCGCGAGAGAACGGCCGGGCGGACCGACTGTGGCTGATCGGTTTCGGCCGGCGCTTGCGCGACGACCGGCGGGTTGGAGCCGGTGACTCCGAGCAATTGCTTTGCCTCGACACCCTGATGCGCGTAGCCGACGATCTGCTTCCACGTCATCGCGGGCAGCGAGCCGCCGGTCATGCGGTTGGTCGGGCTGTAGTCGTCGTTGCCGAACCAGACGGCGCAGACGTAATTGCCCGTGTAGCCGACAAACCAGGCGTCGCGATAACCGTTGGTCGTGCCGGTCTTGCCGGCCGACTTGATGCCGCTGTCGAGGATCGAGCGCTTGCCGGTGCCTTCTTCGACGGCTTTGTTGAGGATCGCGTTGATGTCGGACGCGACCTGCTGCTTGATCACTTGCTCGGGCCGCTTGCCGTTTTTCGCAAAGCTCCAGACGACTTCGCCGAGGCCGTTGCGGACTTCGAGCACCGCATGCGCGGCGGCGGCCTTGCCGCCGTTCGGGAAGGCCGTGTAGGCGGCGGTGTGATCGAGCACGGTGACTTCGGCGGCGCCGATCGGTAGCGATGAGGAATCCGGAAGCGGCGTGCGCAGGCCCATGCGCTGCGCGAGCTTGATGATCTTCGCGCGGCCCGACTTCGCACGGCCGATGTCGCTACCTGTATCGCCGATCATGACGGAGAGGCGAACCGGAATGGTGTTGATCGAACGCACCAGTGCTTGCGTCAACGTGACGGCGCCGGCGAACGAACGGCCGTAGTTCTGCGGGCACCAGTTGCCGAGGCAGATCGGTTCGTCGCGCACGATCTGCGTCGGCTTCATGCCGGCTTCGAACGCAGCCGCGTAGACGTAGGGCTTAAACGACGATCCCGGCTGACGCAGCGCGTCGGTCGCGCGGTTGAACTGGCTTGAGCCGTAATCACGGCCGCCGACCATCGCGCGCACCGTGCCGTCGATATCCATCAGCACGGTAGCGGCTTGGCGCGCGCCGTATTCGCGGCCGTATTGGCGCAGCGAGTTCTCGACCGCGTTTTCGGCTTCACGCTGCAGGTTCACGTCGAGGCCGGTGCGGACAACGAAGACGCGTTCGATGATCGATTTCGGGAAAGTGTCGACGAGCTTCTTCATCTCGTCGAAGGCCCAGTCGAGATAGTAATTCGGGGAACGTTCGTCGCGGCGATCGACTGCCGTTGCGGGACCACGGCGTGCGCCGAAGACTTGGCCTTCCGTCATGAAGCCGGCTTCGACGAGATTGTCGAGCACGACGGAGGCGCGGGCGCGCGCTGCCGGCAAGTTCACGTGTGGCGCAAAACGCGTCGGCGCTTTGAAGAGACCGGCGAGCATCGCGGCTTCGGCGAGACTCACTTCGCGCGCGGACTTACCGAAGTAATACTGCGCGGCGGCATCGACGCCGAAAGTGCCGCCGCCCATGTAGGCGCGGTCGAGATAGAGTTTGAGAATCTGGTTCTTGGTGAGGCGGGTCTCGAGCCACAGCGCGAGGAATGCTTCCTTCACTTTGCGCTCGATCGTGCGCTCGTTGGAGAGGAAGAGATTTTTTGCAAGCTGCTGTGTGATAGACGAGCCGCCTTGCACGACGCCGCCGGCGCGCGCATTCGCCGTGAAGGCGCGCGCGGTGCCCGCAATGTCGATGCCGAAATGTTCGTAGAAGCGGCGGTCCTCGGTCGCGAGCACGGCCTTGATCAGATGATCGGGAAATTCTTCGAGCGGCACGGAATCGTTATGCCGTATTCCGCGCGAGCCCACTTCGTTGCCGTAGCGATCCAGGAATGTGACCGCGAGTTCGGATTTCTTCAGCCAGTCTTCGTCGGACGTTTCGCGGAAGGCGGGGCCGGCGAGCGTGAGCAGGACGAGGAGGCCGACGGTGCCCAACGTTGCGGCTTCCGAAAAGCCTTCGGTGAGGAAGCGCTTGAAGCCCGCGACATGGAAGCGATCCATGAAAATCGAGAAGCGCTCATAGCTCTCGCCGAGGCCGCGGCCGGATTGGAACACGAGAGAATCGACGCGCGCGTCGAGGTCGAGGAAAAATCGCCCGATCTTCTCTTTCCACGACGGTGTATTCACCGAACTCTTCTCACATTGCCTTGGGCAAACTAAGCCGTAGGAACAAGGCGATATCTCGCCCGATCCGCCCGTTTTGTCACCTGCCGGTTTACGGCCCGTTCACTCTTTTAGCCGAACGGGCACGATCAGGCCATTACTACCGTAGGCTGTAGTGAATGTGTTTTCGCGGGCCCGGCAACCTCCGTGGTCATCCCGGCCCTCGCGCCTCGAGCGCGTCGCTCGACCGGGATGACCAGCGCCGAAGGATATGGCTAGGAAAATGGTCAGAAGGTCGCGGGGGTGTTGATCCACAACAGCACGGTCTCGCCGTCGGCGGTATTGCGCCACGCATGCGATTTCGAGCTTTCGAAATAGAAGCTATCGCCCGATCCCAGATTAAAGAAGCGGTCGCCGTCGAGAACGATTTCCATGCTGCCGGAGAGGACGTGGAGAAACTCCTCGCCGGCGTGCTGGTAGGCGCCTTCGCTGGACGCGCCGCGGGCAAGGACGAAGCGATGGCACTCCATCTGCCGGTTGCCGTCGGCCAAGGTCTGGATCGTTACGCCCGAAGAAGTAGGCGGCCAGCTCTGCCACGCGTCTTTGCGGACAACGGATTCGCCATCGCTCGGGTTCTCGTTGCCGCTCAGGGCCGCGATTGTCGTATCGAGGAACCGCGCGACGGCGTGCAGCGAGGTGAGCGAAAGCCCCTGCGAAGTACGCTCGAATGTCGAAAGGGCAGAGACGGGGACGCCGGTCGCGACCGCCGCGGCTTCGAGCGTTGTCCCCTTGCTCCGGCGCAGGTGGCGAACGCGAGCGCCCATCGCGACGTCGGGCGAAACGGGGGCGCTCGGGGGCGCTTCGCGGTTCTCGCTCAGATTTTCGCGGATGGCGGCCGGGTTGAGACCTTTTTCGCTGCGGAGCCACGCGATCGTCTTCAGCCGCGCGATTAGCGGCGCATCGTAAAGCCGTTGGCCCGACACGGTGCGGATCGGCTCGACCAAACCCTGCTGCTCCCACAGGCGGAGGGTCGAAGCGGACACCCCGGCCATCTTGGCGGCTTCGGCGATTTTGAACTGCGTGTCTGTCATCGCGACGCGATCTCTCTCGATCACCCTCCTACGAGATTCCCGGCCCGATAGGCATCTTGTAAGTCTGCAGAAAAAATGTAAGAAATATGTTTAATTCATCGACGCGTTTGGTCAAAGCCTTTTCATCGGAGAAAACCCATGCTCAACAACGAATTAGCCACTAGGCGCGCGGAAGCAATCTCGCGCGGCGTCGGAGTGACCACGCAGATTTTCGCCGCGAAAGCTCAAAATGCCGAGCTGTGGGACGTCGAGGGCCGCCGCTACATCGATTTCGCGGCGGGCATCGCGGTCGTGAACACGGGCCATCGGCATCCCAAGGTTATCGAGGCCGTGAAGGCGCAGCTCGATCAATTCACGCACACCTGCCACCAGGTCGTGCCGTATGCGAATTACGTCGAACTCGCCGAGCGCCTGAACAAAGCCGTGCCGGGCGATTTTCCGAAGAAGACCGTGTTCGTGACGACCGGCGCGGAAGCTGTCGAGAATGCGATCAAGATCGCGCGCGCGGCGACGAAGCGTTCTGCCGTCATCGCGTTTTCGGGCGCGTTCCACGGCCGCACCTTCATGGGCATGACGCTGACCGGCAAGGTGCAGCCTTACAAAGCCGGGTTCGGCGCGATGATGCCGGACGTATTCCATCTGCCGTTCCCGGTCGCGCTGCACGGCACGTCGGACGATGACGCGTTCGCTGCACTCGACAAACTGTTCAAGGCCGATGTCGATCCTTCGCGCGTTGCGGCCTTCATCGTTGAGCCGGTGCAGGGCGAGGGCGGCTTCTACGACGTGCCGCTGGCCTTCATGCGCAAGCTGCGCGAAGTCGCGGACCAGCACGGCATTCTGCTGATCGCCGACGAGGTGCAGACCGGTTTCGCCCGCACCGGCAAGCTGTTCGCGATGGAGCATTTCGGCGTTGCGGCCGACATCACGACGATGGCGAAAGGTCTCGGCGGCGGTTTCCCGATCGCGGCCGTGACGGGCCGCGCAGATGTCATGGATGCGCCAAATCCCGGCGGTCTCGGCGGTACGTATGGCGGCAACCCGATCGGGATCGCGGCCGGCAATGCTGTGCTCGACCTGATCGAGGAAGAAGGACTTTGCGCGCGCGCCGAGGAGCTCGGCGTGCGTCTGAAGCAGCGGCTGAAAACGCTGACGAATGTCGCGCCGCAGATCGCGGATATTCGCGGCCTCGGATTTATGATTGCGGTGGAGTTCAATAATCCCGAAACCGGAGCGCCCGACGCGGCGTTCACCAACGGCGTGCGCGAAAAGGCGCTGGAGAAGGGGCTGATCCTTCTCACTTGCGGCGTGTACGGCAACGTGGTGCGGTTCCTCGCGCCGCTGACGATCGAAGACAAAGTCTTCGGGGAAGCGCTCGATATCCTCGAAGAGACGCTGCGCGATTGCGCACAAGGAGTTTGATGATGAGCATTTCGGACAAGCTGCTGGGCAAACTCAAAGACCCGTCGCTGGTGGTCGCCAAGGCGTATGTCGGCGGCGAATGGGTCGCGAAGAGCGACAGCGGCAAAAGCTTCGACGTGACCAACCCGTCGACCGGCGACGTTATCGCGTCGCTGCCGGATCTCGGCCGCGCCGAGACGGCGCGAGCGATCGATTTTGCCTACACGGCGCAGAAGGCGTGGGCGGCGAAAACCGGCAAGGAGCGCGCGGCGATCCTGCGCAAGATCTACGATCTCATGGTCGCGAATGCGGACGATCTTGCGACGATCCTGACGACCGAGATGGGCAAGCCGTTCGCCGAAGCGAAGGGTGAGATTTTGTACGGCGCGTCGTATGTCGAGTGGTTCGGCGAAGAGGCGAAGCGCGTTTACGGCGACACCATTCCGGGTCATCAGCCGGACAAGCGCATCATCGTGATCCGCCAGCCGGTCGGCGTTGTCGGTGCGATCACGCCGTGGAATTTCCCGAACGCGATGTTGGCGCGCAAGTTCGCGCCTGCGCTGGCGGCGGGCTGCGCGATGGTGTCGAAGCCCGCGAAGGAAACGCCGCTCTCCGTCGTCGCGCTCGCGGTGATCGCGGAGCGCGCGGGTCTGCCGGCCGGCATCTTCAACGTCATCCTGTCGAAGACGTCGTCGGATATCGGCAAGGAGTTCACCGAGAACGAGAAGGTGCGCAAACTGACCTTCACGGGCTCGACCGAAGTCGGCCGCATCCTGATGAAGCAGGGCGCAGATCAGATCATGAAGCTCGGCCTCGAGCTCGGCGGCAACGCGCCGTTCATCGTGTTCGACGATGCGGATATCGACGCGGCCGTTGAAGGCGCGATGATCTCGAAATATCGCAACAACGGCCAGACCTGCGTCTGCGCCAACCGGCTCTACGTGCAGTCCGGCGTCTACGATCAGTTCGCCGAGAAGCTGGCCAAGAAGGTCGCGGCGATGAAAGTCGGCGACGGCTTCGAAGAGGGCGTGACGGCGGGGCCGCTGATCGACGCGAATGCGCTCGCGAAGGTCGAGGAGCATATCGGCGATGCGGTCGAGAAGGGCGCGAAGATCGCGCTCGGCGGCAAGCGCGATGCGCGCGGCGGCTTGTTCTTCCAGCCGACGGTGCTGACGGGCGTGACGCGCGACATGAAGGTGGCGCGCGAGGAGACGTTCGGCCCGGTGGCGCCGCTGTTCCGCTTCGAGACCGAAGCGGAGGTGATCGAGATGGCCAACAACACAGAATTCGGCCTCGCGTCTTATTTCTACGCGCGCGATATGTCGAAGATCTTCCGCGTCGCCGAGGCGTTGGAATACGGCATGGTCGGCATCAATACGGGGCTGATCTCGACCGAAGTTGCGCCGTTCGGCGGCATCAAGCAATCGGGCCAAGGCCGCGAAGGCTCGAAATACGGCATCGATGACTATGTCGAGATGAAGTATCTCTGCCTATCGATATCGCCGAACTGATTTTGCGGCTCGCATAACGCCGCCATGAGCGTTAGATAGCGCTCATGGCGGACGAACCTTTTTGGCGCACGAAGACGTTGCACGAGCTGTCGCAGGCCGAATGGGAAAGCCTGTGCGACGGCTGTGGCCGCTGCTGCCTCGTCAAGATCGAGGAAGACCTCGATGACGAGCCGGTGGTCTCCGGCGAAACGCCGAACCCAGATATCTATTTCACGGATATCGGTTGCCGCCTGCTCGACGCGCAGAGTTGCCGCTGCAAGAATTATCCGGGCCGGACCAAACTCGTCTCCGATTGCGTGCGGCTGACGCCGGATGTGGTCGGCGAGATCGGCTGGTTGCCGCCGAGCTGCGCCTATCGTCTCGTCGCCGAAGGACGCGATCTTTACTGGTGGCATCCGCTCGTCTCCGGCGATCCCGAGACCGTGCATCAAGCCGGCGTCTCGGTGCGCGGCAAAGTCGCGGGCTCGGAAGACGAGATCGACACCGCGACGTGGGAAGACCGCATCGTCGGCTGGCCGCTGAGGTTGCCGAAGCGAGCCGCGACGCGGCCGACAGCGCGTTCGCATGTCGCCAAGAAACTTTCGAAAGCTTCTGGCTAGTCCTCGCGCCTTACTCTCCGTCATGGCCCGGCTTGTCCGGGCCATCCACGTCTTCTCTTTGTAGCCCGGATGAAGCGGGCGGCGAAGCCGCGCGCGAAATCCGGGACAGCGACAGCCGCACTTCCGTCCACGTCCCTGGATTTCGTTCGGCGCGCGCGCGAGAAGCGCGCTGCCTCGCTTCATCCAGGCTACAAATGCGGTGGCTTCGATGACGAGTTTTCCGGCAGGCGGACATTTCGCCACTGTTGATCTTGCGGGTTCTCTCGGCCAATCTAGGCGCACAAAATAATAAGTCGCCTAGGGAGAAGAACGACAATGAGCTTCGTGCGGAGTTTGATCGCGGCCGTGGGATTGTCCCTCGCCGTCACCGGCGCGGCATCTGCGCAGCAGAAGCCGGCCGAACTGAAAATCGGCATCACGACATTCCTGTCCGGACCGGCGTCCGTGTTCGGCGTGCCCGCGAAGGCGGCAGCCGAATTGCTCGCCGAAGAGCTCAACAAGAAGGGCGGCATCGGCGGCGTGCCGGTGAAGCTCTCCTTCATCGACGAAGGCGCGGGCGGGGAAGCGCTGGTGTCGAACTATCGCCGTCTGGTGACGGACGAGAAAGTTGACGTGACCTTCGCGTCGATTTCGAGCGGCAGCTGCACGCAGCTCGTTCCGCTCGCCGAAGATCTCAAAATCATGAACTTCATGTGGGACTGCGGCGCTTACTCGATCCTCGAAAACAAGAAGCACCGCTACAATTTCCGCACGCAGGCGAACGGCGCGGCCGAGATGATGGCCGTCATCACGTATCTCCTGAAGGTGAAGCCGGACTTCAAGACCGTCGCGTTCGTCGCGCAAGACTATGCGTGGGGCCGCGAGAGCCACGACATCATTTCGAATGCGCTCAAAGTTCTGAAGCCTGACGCAAAGTGGGTCGCGGAGTTCTTCCCGAAGTTCGGCGCGCCGGATTATTCGACCGAAGTCTCGCGTCTGCTCGCGCTGCGTCCCGACGTCGTGATCACGACGTCGTGGGGAGGTGATCTCGACACCTTCGTGCGCCAGTCGGGTCAGCGCGGATTGCTCAAGCAGTCGACATTCGTGCTCGCGATCGGCGAGTCGTCGATCCAGCGTCTCGGCAAGGATCTGCCGGAAGGCGTGATCGTCGGTGCCCGCGGCGACCACTATTTCCTGCACCCGGAATTCAAGAACGAGCCTTCGTTCAAAGCTTACGTGCAGGCGTTCAAGGACAAGACCGGCGCATTTCCGATATATCCGGCGTTCCACATGAGCCAAGCCTTCACGGCGCTCAAGGCCGCTTACGACAAGGCAATCAAGGCGAACAACGGCAACTGGCCGTCGCGCGAGCAGGTCGTCGACGCGATGTCGGGTCTTGAGTTCAAGGATTTCGGCCGCCCGATCAAAATCCGCGAAGAAGACGGCCAGGGCCTCGAGGCACAGATCGTCGGCACGACGAAGCAAGTGCCGGAATACGATTTCAAGGTGCTCGACAACATCATGGTGTTCGACGCCGAGAAAGTCGCGACGCCGGCCGGCCAGAAGACGATCGATTGGGTGAAGACGCTGAAGCCCGACTTCGTGAAGATGGAAGCGAAGACCTACAAACACGGTCAATAAACATCGCGGCTGTCATCCCGGCCAAGCGGATTGCGGCTCGCTCTTGCGAGCACCGCAAGACGTGCGAGCCGGGACCCAAGTACCCCGGTGTTCATCGTCGTTGACGCAGGGAAACATGGATCCCGGATCGGCTTCGCTGCGCTTTGCGCAGTCTAACGCCGTCCGGGATGACATCCGAACGATACGTCCTCTCAGAAAGTCGAATTTCGGGAATGGATTCCACAATCATCATATTGGCCGCGATGGACGGTGTCGCTTATGCGGCGCTGGTGTTCCTTGTCTCGGTCGGCCTCAGTTTGATCTTCGGCGTGCTGCGGATCGTCAACGTCGCGCATGGTTCCCTTTATGCTTACGGAGCTTATGTCGCGGCGAGCCTCGCGCTCGCGGTGAGTGGTATCTCGCCGTGGCTGACCTATCCGGCGCTCATCGTCGCCTCGATCCTCGTCGGCGTGCTGATCGGCGGCGCGATGGAGTATTTCCTGCTGCGGCCCGTCTATGGCCGTGAGGAAGTGCTGCAGCTTCTCATCACGTTCGCGGTGTTCATGATCATGGACAACGTGCAGCGTTTGATCTGGGGCGTGCAGCCGATCTCGATGGCGGTGCCGCTGACGCTGTTGCCGAATGTCGAAATCTTCGGCGTGAATTACACGTCGTATCAAGTGATCCTGTTGCCGGCTGTCGCGCTGCTGGCGCTAGCGGGCCTGCGTTACTTCCTGCGGTATACGCTCTCGGGCGCCGTGATCCTCGCCGTGACGGAAGATCGTGAAGCCGCGACGGCAATCGGCATCGACGCGAAGCGCGTGTTCCTCATCACGTTCATCGTCGGCGCATCGCTGGCGGCACTCGGCGGCGCGCTGGCGTCGCCGACGACATCGTTGCTGCCCGGCATGGGCACCGAGATGATCGTGCTCTCTTTCGCGGTGGCGGCGACGGCCGGCCTCGGCCAGATCGAAGGCACCGCCGTCGCGGCACTGATGATCGGCCTCGCGCGCGCGTTTGCGATTTATACGTATCCTGAGTTCGAAGTGCTGGTGCCGTATCTCATCATGGTTCTGGTGCTGCTGATCCGGCCGCAAGGCCTGTTCGGCGTCAATCGCGTGAGGAAGATCTGATGCGCGGGTCTTCGCTCATTCTCATGCTGGGGCTTGCCGCCGCTGCGGCGGCGGTTCAGTTCGTCGCCCCAAATTCGACGACGCTGCTGACGCTCATCCTCGCCAAGGGCATCGCGGTGCTCGGCATCGTCGTGTTGCTGCAGGCAGGCCAAGTCTCGTTCGGCCACGCGATGTTCTTCGGCGTCGGCGCTTACGCGGCGGCGTTCCTCGGCCGCTGGATGGGCAGTGGCGAGCTGCTGTCGTTTCTCGTGCTTGGGACGCTGCTGTCGGGAATCTTCGGCCTCGTCGTCGGCTTGTTCGTCGTACGCTACCGCGAGATCTTCTTCGGGATGCTCAATCTCGCCTTTTCGATGGTGCTGTGGTCGCTCTTGGAAAAGATGTTCCATTACACCAACGGCGCGGACGGCATTCGCGTCGCGCGGCCGACGCTGCTCGGTCAGACGTTCTCGCCGCAGAATTCCGAACTCGTCCTGTTCTACATGACGCTGTTCCTGGCCTTCGTCGCGACGATTTTGGTGCAGCGGTATCTCGACTCGCCGCTCGGCAACATGCTTCGCGCGATCAAATCGAACGAAACGCGGCTCGAATATCTCGGTGTGTCGCCGCAGCGTGTGCTGCTGTTCGGCTATGTCGTCTCGGCCGTCCTCGGCGGCATCGGCGGTGTGCTGGTCGCAGTAGCACAGCAGATCGCGACGCCGGAATTTGCCTTCTGGACGAAATCCGGCGAGTTCGTCTTCATCGCGATCCTCGGCGGCTCAGGCCATGCGCTCGGAGCGTTTGCGGGCGCGGCGGTGTTCGAACTTGTGCGCGTCTACGCGTCGGCGTATCTCGAGAATACGTGGCAGCTCATCCTCGGTGTCGTGCTGATCGTCATCATTCTCTTCGCACCGAACGGCCTCGTCGGGCTGTTCCGGCGCGCCCAGCAGGCAAAGGATAGCTGATGTCCGAAGTCCTGCTGCAAGCGAGAGGTTTGCAAATCCGGTTCGGCGGCGTCGTTGCGGCCGACGGCATCGACCTCGACATCATGCGCGGCGAGCGCCTCGCGATCATCGGACCGAACGGCGCCGGCAAGACGACGTTCCTCAATATCTGCACGGGGTATCTTAGGCCGCAAGGCGGCACCGTTTCGTTCGAGGGGCACGAGATCACGGCGCAGCCGCCGCGCGAGATCACGCGGCTCGGCATAGCGCGCGCGTTTCAGATCCCCCAGCTCTTCGCCGAACATTCGGTGATCGAATGCATGCTGATCGCGGCGGCGTCGCGCGAACGCAGATGGGCGCCGCTGTCGCCACTCGCCGGCATTCCGGAGCGCGGCGAAATGGTGAAGCTGCTGGAGCTCGTCGGCTGCGCGCATGCGCAGAACCGCCGCGCGGCGGAGTTGCCGGAAGGTTTTCGCAAGCTCGTCGACATCGCGGTCGCGCTGGCGCTCAAACCGCGCCTTCTGCTGATGGACGAGCCGACGTCCGGCGTCGCGTCGGCCGAGAAGTTTCAGATCATGGACGTCCTCGCGGCGGCGCTCGCCGAACAGAAAGTGACGTCGGTCTTTGTCGAGCACGACATGGATGTCGTCACGCGCTTCGCTGATCGTGTCGCCGTGTGGAGCGGCGGGCGCATTCAGAAGATCGGCCCGACCGCCGAAGTTCTCAAAGACGCGGATGTGATCCGCACCGTGACGGGGCGATAACATGTTGCGCTTCGAAAACGTCGATGTCTCGATCGCCAAGATCCCGATCCTGCGGGCGATCAACTTCACGCTGAATGCGGGCGAGACGATCGCGCTCATCGGCCGCAATGGCGCGGGCAAAACGACGACGCTGCGCACCGTGATGGGTTTTACACAGGCGACCGGAGGCATCGCTTTTGAAGGCAAGGACCTCATGGAGGTCGCGCCGCACAAGCGGCCGCTGCTCGGCATCGGCTATGCGCCGGAGGATCGGCGTTTGTTTTCGGCCTTCACAGTGGCGGAAAATGTCGCGCTGCCGGGCCGGGTCGCGAAGCTCGGCGAAGCCGAGATCGCGCGACGGCTCGACCGCGCCTACAGCATTCTGCCGGAGCTGAAAGAACTTGGTCCGCGTCCGGCCGGTTCGGTGTCGGGCGGGCAGGGTAAGATGGTCGCGCTCGGCCGCGCGCTGATGCTCGGCACGAAGCTTGTTCTGCTCGACGAACCCTTCCAAGGTCTCGCACCGGTGTTGGCGAACCGTTACGCCGAGGCGCTCCGCCGCCTGCGCGATACAGACCCGACGATCACGCTGGTGATCACGGAATCCAACCCGGAATTGCTGACGCAGTTTGCCGATCGCACGCTCGTCATCGAGCGCGGCGAGATGCAGCCGGAAGGCGCCGTGCTCGCGCATGCGTGATCTTGGAGAGACGCGCGACGTTGACATTCGTGTGCCGTGAGCGCGACAAGGTCGGCGACTATCGAAAGAATGAGATCATGACGGACAAACCTTCAGACACTTCGACCGCCGATCCGCGCTCTGCCAGCGCCGCGCATCCGTTTCAGAATCTTCACGAGATCATCGCGAAGGCGCGGCAGAATCTGAATCAGAACGATTGGGATTACATCGTCGGCGGCACCGAGAGCGAGACGACGCTGAAGCGTAACCGCATGGCGCTCGACACGACGGCGTTCCGTCCGCGCGTGCTGCGCGATGTCAGCAAGGTTGACTGCAGCACGACGTTGCTCGGCAAAAAGCTGCGCTTGCCGCTGATGCTGGCGCCGGTCGGCTCGCTCGAGCAGTTTGCCGAAGGCGGCGGCGCGACGTCCGCACGCGCTGCCGGAGAATTCGGCATCGCGCACATGCTCTCGTCCGTCTGTCAGCCCGGCATGGAAGAAGTTGCCAACGCTGCGCCGGATGCGATGCGCATTTATCAACTTTACGTTCGCGGCGATGCGGGCTGGACCGATGATCACGTCAAACGCGCGATCAACAATGGCTACAAGGCTTTCTGCCTCACGGTCGACACCGCGCATTACAGCCGCCGCGAGCGCGATCTCGCCAAGCGTCACGTCACGTCAGGTCGCCGCAGCGTCACGCAGGGCGGGCAGAGCTTTCAGGCGGGGCTCGATTGGAGCAGCGTGAAGCGCATCAAGGACAACTTCGACATTCCGCTGATCCTCAAGGGGATCGCGACGGCGGAAGATGCCGAGATCGCCGTCGAGCACGGCGTCGACTGGATTTACATTTCCAACCATGGCGGTCGCCAGCTCGATCACGGCCTCGGCTCGTTCCAGGTGCTGCGCGAAGTTGCGAAGGCCGTGAAGGGCCGCGCGAAACTGATGGTGGATGGGTCGTTCAATCGCGGAACCGATGTCGTGAAGGGCATCGCGGCGGGTGCCGATATCGTCGGGCTCGGCCGCATGCAGTGCTACGCGCTGTCGGCTGGCGGCATTCCGGCGATGCATCGCATGCTCGAATTGTTCGAGGATGAAATTCAGCGCTCGCTCGGCTTGCTCGGCGTGAATACGTTTGCGGAGCTCGACGACAGCTATCTGACGAGTGCGCCGCCGGTCACCGACCCGCACGTGCTCAGCGCATTCCCGCTGCTCGACGTCACGCCGTATCGGTATTGAGAATCTGGCTGTCTCTGCCCTCATCCTCCTTGGCTCAATCCTCAGTCTCCGTCATGGCCCGCTTCATGCGGGCCATCCACATCTTCTGTTGTGGAGATGAGGCAAGACGTGGATGGCCCGGACAAGCCGGGCCATGACGGCCGAGATTTATGGTTTCTCTTTCGCCACGACGCGGTCGACCATTTCGCCGGCGACGCCGACGTAGTTGGCGGGATCGACCAGCTTTTCGAGTTCGGCGCGCGACATCACTTTCGCGATCTCCTTGTTCGACGTGAGGAGTTCAATCAGCGGCACGCCGCTGCGGACGACTTCGCGGCAGATGTCCGCGACGAGATGATGCGCATGCTGGCGGCCGAGATGCGGGCCGAGGCCCATCATGACGGCTTCCGAGACGATAAGGCCTTTGGTCAGCGCGAGGTTGCGAAGCATCTGCACGGCATCGACTTCGAGACCTTCGGTGAGTTCACGCGTGTGGCGCAGAACGCCGGACGTCAGCAGGAAGATTTCCGGGATCGCGATCCACTCGATCTCCCACGGTCCCGTCATACGTTCGTGATCGCCGACGGCGGCTTCGAGCAGCGCATTCGCGTTGTGGCGGACGAGCGATGCGCCGGTGTGGATGAGCGGGCTCGAGACCGGGTTGCGCTTTTGCGGCATCGTGCTCGAGGTGCCGCGGCCTGCGGCGAAACCTTCGCGCACTTCGCCGACCTCGGTCTGCATGAGGAGCTTCACGTCGGTCGCGATCTTCGCGCAGGTCGCGGTGAGGAGGGCGAGGAACGCGCCGACTTCACCGAACCGGTCGCGCAACGTGTGCCACGTGATGTCAGGTTCGCCGAGCTTTAGCTCTTTCATCAGCGCGGCTTGAACCTTGAGACCGTCCTTGCCCAGCGATGCCAGCGTTCCGACGGCGCCGCCGAATTCGCCCACGAGAACGCGGGCTTTGAATTCACGCAGGCGTTCGCGATGACGCTGCATCGCGGCGAGATACGTCGCGCATTTGTAGCCGAAGGTGATTGGCACGGCCTGCTGCAGTTTGCTACGGCCCGCCATCGGGAGATCGCGGTGCTTGACGGCGAGCGCCTTCAGCGCGGCCGCGATGGCGTCGATGTCGCGTTCGACGAGTGCCAACGCATCGCGGATCTGCATGACGGTCGCGGTGTCTGTGATGTCCTGCGTCGTCGCGCCCCAATGCGCCCACTCGCCGTGTCCGTCCGCGCAGGCCGCGACGATCTGCGCGACAAGGCCGATGATCGGCGAGCCGGCGCGATCGGTTTGTTCTTTGAGTTTAGCTAGGTCGATCGTCTCGATGCGACATTTTGCGACGATCTCGCGCGCGGCGTCTTGCGGGATGACGCCGAGTCCAGCTTCGGCGCGGGCGAGCGCTGCCTCGATCTCCAAATAAAACGCGACGCGCGTCTCGTCGGAAAAAATCGCGCGCATCTCGCTTGTGGTGAAGAGATCGCTGAATATCTGCGAATCGAGTGTTGTCGCTGGCATGAGGTTCTCGGGTCGCGCCGAATGGCGTTGTCCGAAGCGTGCGGCTTAACGCGGCTGCGGTCAACTTGGACGGAGAAGGCGATGGTTGTCGATCATCCGGAGCGGTCGCGGTACGAGCTGCCGCTGGAGCGCGAGATCGCCATCGCGGTCTATCGCGATAGCGGCAACGTGCGCGCCATCACGCATACGGAAGTGCCTTACGCGCTGCGCGGAAAAGGCATCGGCGGCCAGCTCGTTGCCGGCGTGCTCGACGATATCCGCGCCAAGGGAATGAAGGTCGTCCCGCGTTGCCCGTTCGTCGCCCGCTATATCGCGGAGCATCCGGACTACGCGGACTTATTGAGTTAACCGCGGCAGTTGCCGACGCGGACGCCTGAGCCGACCATGGTCACGGTTCCGGAGCCCTTCGGCGAGCGCATGGTCATCGTGGTCGAGACGCTCATCTGCGTCGGAGAATTTATTGTCACCGTCGACGAGACGTCGGTGGTCACGTCGCCCTGCTGGCAGCGCAGGCTCGACGACAGCCGGCCGACCCAAGCCGTATTGCTGGTGAGTGCGCAGCCGCGGCCTGACGGAGCGAAGTACTGACCCGGGTTCTTGGCTTGCGCCGGGCTGACGCAGCGGGTCGTCGCTTTCGCGCGCGCCTTGCCGTTGCCTTGAGTCTGCTGGGTAAAACGCCAGCGGCCGGGCTGCATTTCCTGCGCGGCGGCGCTTTCGATCGACCAGCCGATGACGCAGAGAGTGGCGGCGAGAAGGAGGGGGGCGGTCGCGCGCATGGAATGGGCCTCGTGTTGAAGGTTTAGCCCGATACAACCCGCGTGGGGGCAAAAGCAAGGCAAGTGCCGGGGTTATCTGCCGTATTTTTTACCCGGTTCCTCAGTATTCAGGCGCTTGGCGGCCGACTAAGATCGCGGCCGAATCGTCAGGTGTCTCCCTGGAGGACGAATATGCGGGGTCTAACCCGAATTGTCGGCGCCTTGTTGATCGCATCTTGCGCGGCGACACCGGCTCTTGCGGCGCAGTGCGGCGGCGACTTCGAAAGCTGGCTGCCGAATTTCAAACGCGACGCGTCTGGACAAGGCGTCAGCGCGCGGGGGCTCGCGGCTCTCGATGGTGTCACGCAGGACCCGACCGTGTTGCGGCTCGACCGCAACCAGGGCCATTTCCGCGTGCCGTTTGAAGAGTTCATCGCCAAACGCGTGACGTCCGGCCGGCTCGCTAAGGGCCGTCAGATGTTGCAGCAGCACGCGGGCACGCTGGCGCGCGTCGAAGCGCAGTACGGCGTTGCGCCCGAGATCATCGTGGCGATCTGGGGCATGGAGACGGACTACGGCGCCGTGCAGGGCAAGCAGAGCGTGGTGCGCTCGCTCGCGACGCTCGCGCACGATTGCCGGCGCACCGAGATGTTCCAGCGCGAACTCATCGCGGCGCTGAAGATTATCGATCGCGGCGATTTCTCCTCGGCGGATCTGCGCGGCGCGTGGGCCGGCGAGATCGGGCAGACGCAGTTCCTGGCGTCGAACTTCGTGAAGTATGCGGTGGACTTCGACGGCAACGGCCGCCGCGATCTCATCCGCAGCGTGCCGGATGTGCTCGCCTCGACGGCGAACCTGCTGCGCAGCCACGGCTGGCGGAAAGGGCCGTACGGCGAGGGCACGGCGAACTTCCAGGTCCTCAATGAGTGGAACAAATCCAACAACTACCAGCGCGCAATCGCGCTGTTCGCACAGCGGCTCGTTAGCGGACAGTGAAGAATTAAGGAAAATAATCTCTCTATAGGAAAATACTGGTTGACATCGTGACGATGTTCCTATAGTGTTTGGTCATGCTCCACAATTGTAACTAAGAGGGCGGCGGTCGAGCCGCCCTTTTTCGTTGTGAAGCGTCTGCGAAGTGAGGCGGGCGTGATCAGACTGAAAGATGTTTCTGAGGAGAAGAAGGAAGAAGCGCGCCAGCGCTACAACGAAACCACCGAGCCGCTCACGTCGATAGCGGAATGGCTCAAAATGTCACCGCCGACATTCCGCCGGCGGATGATCGAGTGGGGTGGTTTTATCCCGCGCGAAAATGCACGGCCGCCGATGCTGCGGTCCGCCGCAGCGCCGCCGCAAGAAGACAACACCGAAGAACTCGATCTCGCGACGCGCATGCAGCGCGCCGCCGAGCGCGATCTCGTCGCGGTCGAGCGTGTAGCGAAGCGGCTTTCCAATGGGCGCGGCCAATTCGTCGAGGCGGAGCGCGTCGCGCGGACGCTCGCGAGCCTGACGCGCACGCTGACGAAGATTGCGGAGTTACGCGCCGCCGATGCAGCCGCGTCACCAACCGAAGACAACGATGACATTCCCACCGACCTCGACGAACTCCGTCGCGCACTTGCGGCGCGAATGGCTCGCCTTGCTGGAGACGTGGGGGTGGAGGGCCGTGATAGCGGCGATGACGCCGGCTGAGCTTCGCGCCGTTTGGCACGTGTGGCCGCTGGCAGCGCTGCCGCATCAGTTTCCGCCGGACTCAATCGAATGGGGAACGTGGGTGCTCCTTGGCGGACGCGGCGCCGGGAAGACGCGTTCGGGCGCTGAATGGGTGCGCCACGCGGTCACCGAAGAAGGCCACGAGCGGGTCGCGCTGATCGGTGGCACTTTTCACGATGTGCGCGAGGTGATGATCGAAGGCGTCGCGGGCTTGCTGCGCTGTGGGCCGCCGAACACGCGGCCGCGCTGGATCCCGACGCGCGGGCGGCTCGAATGGCCGAACGGCGCGATCGGGGAAGTTTATTCGGCGGACGACCCGGAGAGTTTGCGCGGGCCGCAATTCGACGCCGCCTGGCTCGATGAATTCGCCAAGTGGCGTTACGCGGAAGCCGCATTCGACATGCTGCAATTCGGACTGCGCCTTGGTGCGCGGCCGCGTCAGGTCATTACGACGACGCCGCGGCCGCTGCCGATTCTGAAGAAGTTGCTCGAACGCAGCAGTACCGTCGTGTGCCGCGCGACGAGCGCCGACAACGCGGTTCATCTCGCGCCGACGTTTCTCGCCGCGATGACGGAGCGCTACGGCGGAACGGTGCTCGGGCGGCAGGAGCTTGGCGGGGAGATCATCGCGGATCGCGTCGATGCGATGTGGTCGCGTGATTGGATCGAGCGTAGCCGTGTCGCGGTGATCCCGCCTTTGATCCGCATCGTCGTTGCGGTCGATCCGCCGGCCTCGTCGCGAAAAGGCGCGGATGCCTGCGGGATCGTTGCGGCGGGACGCGACGATGGCGGTATCGTCTATGTCATCGCCGACGAGTCGTCGGGCGGTCTGACGCCGGCGGCTTGGGCGGCGCGCGCCGTCGCGCTGTGGCGGCGGCTTGAGGCCGACGTGCTCGTCGCCGAGGTGAACCAGGGCGGCGAGATGGTGCGCGCGGTGATCCGCGAGCAGGATGCCGAAGTGCCGGTCGTGACCAGGCACGCGCAGCGCTCGAAATACGTCCGTGCCGAACCGGTGGCGCAACTCTACGAGCAGGGCCGCGTGCGGCACGCCGGCGTCTTTCCGGCGCTGGAAGACGAGATGTGCGATTTCGGGCTCGACGGGCTGACGTCAGGGCGCTCGCCGGATCGGCTCGATGCACTGGTGTGGGCGATTTCGGAACTCACTTTTGCGCGCGGCGCTCCGCGTGTACGGGGGTTGTGAAGCTTAAGTTGTCTCTCGCTGCGCTGACGTCAGATGCGGAGTCACCTCTCCCATTGGGAGAGGTCGACGCGCGCAGCGCGGCGGGTGAGGGGATTGTGGCTCGCGGTAGATCTTAACCCCTCACCCGGACTGCCATTCGCTTCGCGAACAAGACGCAGTCCGACCTCTCCCCATGGGAGAGGTTAGAGCTGCGGCCTGCGGCAGGTGCCGCAGGCCATTCGAATTTCGGACAGTTGTCGAGGCTTCATGCTGAAACGTTTGCGTTCGCTGCTCCGCGCGCCGGAGGAGAAAGCCTCGCGCGTGTCGAACCTCATCGCGCTCGGCCAGCTCGGCAAGGCGCGCTGGACGCCGCGCGATTACACGCTGCTGACGCGCGAAGGCTACGTCAAAAACGCGATCGTGCATCGCGCCGTGAAGCTCGTTGCGGAGAGCGCCGCGTCGCTGCCGTGGCTCGCGCATGTCGATGCGGTGGAGAATGCGGAGCATCCGTTGCTCACGCTGCTCGCGGCGCCGAATGCACGGCAGAACGGCGCGGGGCTGATGGAGATCGCCTACACGCATCTGCTGCTCGCCGGAAACGCGTATCTCGAAGCGGTAGCGGTGGGCGATACGGTGCGCGAGCTCTACGCGCTGCGGCCGGACCGCGTGCGCGTCGTGCCGGGGTCGGATGGATGGCCGGAAGCTTACGAATATGCGGTGTCGGGACGGACGATCCGCATGTCGCAGGCAGACGGCCCGGTGGCGCCAATCCTGCAGCTGACGCTGACCAATCCGCTCGACGATCACTACGGCTTGTCGCCGCTCGAAGCCGCGGCCTACGCGCTCGACACGCACAACGCGTCGGCGAAATGGAACAAAGCGCTGCTCGACAATGCGGCTCGGCCCTCCGGCGCATTGATTTATTCGCGGAGCGACGGGACGACGCTGTCGGAAGCGCAGTTCACGCGGCTCAAAGAAGAGCTTGAGACGAGCTACCAAGGCAGCACGAATGCGGGACGGCCGATGCTGCTCGAAGGCGGGCTCGACTTCAAGTCGATGTCGCTGACGCCGAAGGACATGGATTTTCTCGAGGCGCGCAACGCGGCGGCGCGCGAGATCGCGCTCGCCTTCGGCGTGCCGCCGATGCTGCTCGGCATTCCGGGCGACAACACATATTCGAATTATCAGGAAGCCAACCGAAGCTTCTGGCGGCAGACGGTGCTTCCGCTCGCGGCGCGCACGGGGGCGGCGATCTCGCAATGGCTGGAGCCCGTTTACGGCGCGGTGGCGCTGACGATCGATGCAGACCGCGTCGATGCGCTGAGCGTCGACCGTGCCGCAGCGTGGCAACGGCTCTCCGACGCGAGCTTTCTTACCATCAACGAGAAGCGCGAGGCGCTTGGTTACACGCCGATCGAGGGCGGCGATCGCCTCGCTTAGTCATCTCAAGCAGAAGCTCGAACAAGAGAGAACAACAATGAGCGATCTGGTCAATCACTTCGCGCATCGCGGCGACCTTGCGCATCTCGCTCTTTTTCTCTGGGCGAGCTGGTCGACCGCGCTTTTGATTTTCAGCCTGCGCGAGCTGACCGGCGCGATGCGCCGGTTCGACGATTTCGTCCGCGAGCTCGCCCGTTTCAACGAGAGATTTGGAAACTCTAGATTTGGAAATTCCGATGGAAAAACTGAACAGCGTCCTGCGCGCCATTCGCGCGCCGTCAGAGCCGAAGACGGACCCGGTGAAGATCTTCCGCGAGTTCGTCGATCATCTCGGGCGCATTGAGAAGACGAAGCCGCGCAAGAAAGCGCGGCCAGCCCGGCGCGGCAAGTGCTGACGCGCGAACCAGCTAGCGCTTCTTTTCTCCCTCACGAAAGACCTGATGGATGCACGGATTTTGGGTGCAGGACGGACCGCGCCTCGATGCGGACGGCACGATCGAAGGTTACGCCAGCGTCTTCGGCGAGATCGATCAGGCGCGCGACATGGTGCTGCCGGGTGCCTTTCGCGAAACGCTGAAGCTGCGCGGGCATCATCGTGTGCCGATGCTGTTTCAGCACGATCCGGCCGAGCCGATCGGCGTGTGGCTCGAACTGCGCGAGGACTCGCGCGGGCTGTTCGCGCGCGGGCGCTTGATCCCGGATGTTGCGCGCAGCCGCGAGGTTTTGGCGCTGCTGCAGGCCGGCGCGATCGACGGCCTTTCGATCGGCTTCAAAGCCGTCAAAGGGCGGATCGATCCGAAGACGCGGGTGCGCAAGCTGCTCACGATCGATCTCTGGGAAATTTCCATCGTCACGTTTCCGCTTGCGGACGGAGCGCGCGTGCGCCGGGTCAAGGGTTTGAAGTTTGCCGACCCGCCGGGGCGCGCTCGCGCGATGGCGCCGCGTGCTTCGCCGGCGCGGCTCAAGGCGGAGACGCTGTGGCGAAATTTGCAAATCAATATTTGAGCGATTTTCTGGAGAGAGTTTTTATGGATAGCGAGACGAATTTCGAGACGAAGGCGGCGTATTCGGCCGACGCCATGCAGATGCATGGCGATCTCATGCGCATGTTCGAGACCTTCAAAGCCACCAACGACGAGCGGCTCGATGTGCTGGAGCGCCGCGGTGGTGATGTTGTCGCCGAAGACAAGGTCGCGCGCATCGACGCGGCGATCGAGCGGCAGGCGCGTTTGATCGACGATCTCATCGTGAAGAGCGGGCGCCCGGCGCTCGATGGCGCGGCGCGGCCGACGCGATGGGCGGAGCGCGAGCACAAAGCCGCGTTCGACGATTACATCCGGCGCGGCGAAGTCGGCGCGTTGCGCGCGCTCGAACAAAAGGCGATGTCGATCGGCTCGAACCCGGACGGCGGCTATCTTGTGCCGCCGCAGATCGAGACCGATATCGGCCGCCGCTTGGCCGCGATCTCACCGATCCGCGCAATTGCGAGCGTGCGCGAGGTGAGTTCGTCCGTCTACACGCGGCCGTTTCTGACGACGGGCCCGGCCGTCGGCTGGGTCGGCGAATCCGCGCCGCGCCCGCAGACGAATTCGCCGACGCTGGACGCGCTCGCATTTCCGACCGCCGAACTCTACGCGATGCCGGCCGCGACCGCGGCGCTGCTCGACGATGCGGCGGTGAATATCGACGAGTGGCTGGCGGGCGAGATCGACACGGCGTTCGCCGAGCAGGAAGGCGCGGCCTTCGTCAAAGGCGACGGCGCCGGAAAGCCGAAGGGTTTCGTTTCGTATCCGACGGTCGCGAATACGGCGTGGACGTGGGGCAATATCGGCACGTTGTCGACCGGCGTTGCGGGGGCGTTTGCGGCGAGCAACCCGTCCGACAGTCTCATCGATCTCATCTATGCGCTGCGGCCGGGCTATCGGCAGAACGCGGTGTTCGTGATGAACCGGAAGACGCAGAGCGTGATCCGCAAATTCAAGGATGCAAGCGGCGCGTATCTCTGGTAGCCGCCGGCGACGGCAGGCGCGCGCGCGAGCCTGATGACGTTCCCGGTCGTGGAGGCCGAGGATATGCCGGACATCGCGGCAAATTCGCTCTCGGTCGCGTTCGGCGATTTCAATCGCGGCTATCTGGTGGTCGATCGCCAGGGCGTCAACGTGCTGCGCGATCCCTACAGCGCGAAACCGTATGTGCTGTTCTACACGACGAAGCGGGTCGGCGGCGGCGTGCAGGATTTCGACGCGATCAAGCTGCTGAAGTTTTCGACCTGACGTCGTGTCGCATGACGCCGCGTTGAATGACGTAGCGTCCCTGACGGCGTGATCCAGCGGCGCTCGCGAGGGCGCCGCTTTTTCTTTCCCCCGACATCGATGGAGGCGTTCGTTGCTGAACGCTGAAGCTTGGGCTGCGCACAACGCGAAGCGTTGGATGCGGCCGGATGCGGCGCGATTTACGCGGCCGACTTACGACGCGAACGCGGTGCGCGACGCGCGCGCGGTGCACGCTGCGGGAGCGCAACTTTTGCTTGCGGGCCTGCGCAGCGCGAATTTGTTGCTGAAGGGCGAGGCCGAGGGCGGCGACGAAGAAACCCCCGAGGGGTCCTACGGCTACCACTGGGAGGATCAGCCACGCGCTCCCGCCGGCGGCCCGGATGGCGGGCAGTGGGTGAGTGAGGGGGGAGGGGATGGGGAGAGCGGGAAGGATGGTGGGGATGATGGCGGAAAGGAAGATGATGCCGGCAAACCCGCCTCCGAATCTGAAAAGGATGACGGTCCTGGCGCAACTCCTGATGATGCGCCTACCGATTTCAGTGATAACAGGCGTCGCTCTCCATCCGTCCATTTTCCCGGGTCAACACTCGCCCAGCAGGTCCGTTACGAGGTTGCTCGTGTTGACGCCAACAATGCGATCCAGCGAGTTCAAGAAATTCAGCCCGGCTGGCGGGCGCCGAGAGATCTAGGCGCTTCCAATATCGAAAGCGCGATCACTAACTTTCAAGCTCAACGATGGGCTGCAGAGGCGCGTTTCCAGGAGCTTCAATGGCACGGCCGCACTGTAGGGCCATTTGCAGGAGAAGGGGTGCCACTAACTGCGCCGCGCGGTACCGTTGCAGAGCGAGAGCAAGTCTATCTGAATGGACTGCGATACGGATGTCATACATGCGGAACCTTCAATTTTGGTACAGCATCGGGCAACCCGTATTTAGACCATCAAAGGCCTACTTCGATAAACCCGGCCGGCGCGCAGCAATTCGGATATCCCCATTGTGCGGGCTGCAGCTCGAGGCAAGGCGTGCATCTTAGGTGGAACAAGTATTGAGAGACCCGCATGACTACCTTCAAAACCATTGTCAATGTTCGGCATCCTATCATTTTTCTGCGCGAGTCGGTTCATTTCACCATTCCGGTCGTCGACACGTGGGACGGGATTTGGACAACGTCTACTTGTGTGATTTCAAATTGTCAGGGTGAGGTCGACGGCGATGCCCATATAGCTCTGGGTTTCGGCTTGAAGCAGCGCGATAGTGCCAAACTAGTGTTTGATGGGACAATCGAGACGCCATCTCGGGCGCTCGTACTTGAAACCACGGTTGAAGAGCTGACGTCCTTTCAGGTTCTAAACGCATCGACGCGAGTACGAGTATGGACTGACGGATCTAAGCATTCGCCTTACATAGATTTTGAACTCGTGAGGTCGACGGAGCCCACCTAAAATTACTACGGCGTCGCTGCGTTTGCAGGTCAATTTAAGATAGCCCGGATCGGCGCGAGGCCACTACAGTCGCCCGTGCCGAATGATATTTGTGACAATACACACGCGAGATTTTCGAGGTAGATAATGGAGCGTTCAATGTGCAGCACAGATGACGCTCATGAACTTGATGTCGTTTGGCGCGAAGGCGCAGGTGTTCGTTGATCGAAGTCATTACGAGGACGGTACGCTTGAGTTGCGAGGACGACGATGAGCAATCGGAGATTTGGGAGAGGCTTTACGAGCAGATCTTATCGCTACTTTCCCGGTATGGGGTCGATAACGCGTTTGGAGACGGCGATTGCTTTTTGGTCGATGACAACTACGGCTGGAAGCGTCACCACGTAGAGGTTCATCAGTTCCATATGTTCCGCCCCGACATCGTAGCAAAAGTACGGTCCTTGCTGGATGAATTTCCTGAGTGGCAAATCGTTATGCAGATTGGGGTCGTAGGCACCGAAGCTTGGCCGAACATGGGCCTGACCATTCGTAAGCACGAAATTATCGAAGTCCTGCGGCGTGAAATGCTTCCAGAGCCTTTCAAAAACTACCAGTACCCAGGGGCTCGTCCGGGAACCGAATACGACTGATCTGAGATTATTTCAGCGTACGGCTTGCAAATGAGAAAGCGCAGTCTGCCTGGCCAATCAAACGAGCAACTGGTCGGCTACTTTATCGAGATCGCAGTTGCTCAAGAATACGAGCAGTCGTACGGGTCGATTGCGAAATACAGTCGGCTGTTCCACCAAATGCAGGCTCTAGTTTCAGAACTGAAAAGTCGGACAGGCGATCAGCGCCGATTGCTCATCGATCTGCATAAACACGAAAACTGGCACGTTCGGTACAAAGCGGCGAAGGCTACGCTTGCCGTTGCTCCGGTGGAGAGCCGGCAGCTGTTGGAGAGAATTGCCGCGTCGAACCATTTTCCAGAGGCTGGGGAAGCAGGCATGACGCTGGTGGCTTTGGATCGCGGCATTTACAAGCCAACATAGGCGCAACCTAACCACCCAACCGCCGCAGCGTCTGCAGGATCCAATCGCGGTAGCGCAGGATCGGCGCGACGCCGGTGAGGCCGCCGCAGCCGGCGGTGTTGCCGGGGCCGGTCGACCACGACACGACGCCGACGATATCGAGGCTGCCGGGCGCGAACACTGGGCCGCCACTGTCGGCCGTGCAGGCCCCTTGACCGGCGCGCCCGTTGCGCGTCGCCGGATCGACGAGCCGCAGCTGCAGTCCACCCGGCGTGCCGGTCGCGACAAGGCGCGCCGAGCGCAGCGTGCCGCCGGAGCGGCCATCACCGAGCGCGGTCACGCCGTAACCCGTGACGATAAAGCTCGCGCCGGCTTGGGCGACCCCGGCGGTGCTCAACGTTGCGGGCATGATCGCGGCGGGCAGCGGGCTCGCGAGCTTAAGGAGCGCGATGTCGGCGGTGGCGCGGTGCGACTGCATCGCCTGCAGCGAAAATTGCGGATGCCGCACGATCTCGCGGACGTCCTTCAGCGTCGGACGGCGCGCCGCATCGTATTCGACGATCTTGTAGTCGGCGCCGGGCGGCACGCAATGCGCCGCCGTGAGCACAACGTCGCGCGAGAGCGCCGCGCCCGTGCACGAATTGCCGCGCGAGCCGACGATGAGCACCGCATGGCGGCTGCCGGTTTCCGGCGTCGCGAGCGGCGTGTTGCCGACCATCGCGTGAGCCGGCAGCGACACGGCAAATGCAAAGAGAGCGAGAGCGAAGCGCATGCGGCGGTTGAGCCGCATCGCTTGCGTGTTGTCAATCGGGATCACAGTCATGGCCGAAGCTGGGTTGAGCGCCTCGGAGCCGATCGGGCTCGACGAGGCGAAGGCATTTCTGCGCGTCGCGCATGCCGACGAGGATGCGCTGATCGGCACGCTGATTGCGGCGGCGCGCGACTATGTGGAAACGCAGACCCGCCGTGAGCTGGCGGCCGATGTGCCTGCAGCGTTGCGCCAGGCGATGCGGCTGCTGATCGCGCATTGGTACGAACACCGCGCCACGGCGAGCGACCGTGCGGCGCAAATCCCCGATGGGGTCGGCGCGCTGATCGCGCCGTATCGCGAGCTTTCGCTGTGATCGATCCAGGTCAACTCAAGACGCGACTGACAGTCGAGAAGCCGATCGAAACGCCGGACGGCGCCGGTGGTGTCACGCGTGGCTACGCCGTTGCCGCAACCGTGTGGGCCGCGGTCAATCCGGTGTCGCTTCGCTTCGCCACTGTCGCGGAAGCACCCGGCACGACGGTGACGCACATGATCGTCGTCCGCGCGCCGCTCGATGTCGGTGTGCGGCATCGCCTGAGTGCGGGCCCACGCGTCTTCCGCGTCATCGCGGTCTGCGAGCAGGACGCGGACGGCCGCTTTCTGTTGATCCGGGCCGAAGAGCGCCGCGACTAGGAAATACTCAATGCCATCTGCTGCCGTGGCGCTGCGCGCCGCGATCCATGAAGCGTTGTCGGAGGATCCGACGCTCGTCGCCGAACTTTGCGGCGCGCGCATCTACGACGAAGCGCCACGCAATGCGAAGTTTCCCTACGTGACGCTTGGCGATGCGCGATCGTTCGACTTCTCCGCCGGTGACGAGCGCGGCGAAGAGCACCGCATCGTGCTGCATGCTTGGTCGCGGCAGGGTGGGCATAGCGAAGCACATCGCGTTGCAGGAGCCGTGATGCAATCGCTCGATGACGCGGACCTCGATCTCAAGGGGCACCGGTTGGTGAACTTGCGCTTTGCGGTCGCGGATGTGCGGCGCGAGGCCGATGGGCGCACCTACCACGCGATCGTGCGCTTCCGCGCCGTTACCGAACCAGTTTGAGGAGCCGCGAATGGCAGCACAGAAAGGCAAAGACCTCCTGATCAAGATTCAGGATGGCACGGGGTATACGACGGTTGCGGGGCTGCGGACGCGGCGGCTCGCCTTCAACGCGCAGAGCGTCGACATCACGCATGCGGAATCAGCGGGGCGTTGGCGCGAATTGCTGGAAGGCGCAGGCGTCAAGCGCGCCTCGATTGCCGGGCGAGGCTTGTTCAAGGACGCAGCGTCCGACGCGCTGGTGCGGCAGACATTCTTCGACGGCGCGGTGAAGACGTATCAGATCATCGTGCCGGATTTCGGCAGCGTAACCGGGCCGTTTCAAATCTCGAACCTCGAATTCGCCGGCGAGCACGACGGTGAAGTGACCTACGAGATTGCGTTGGAATCGGCCGGCGCGCTGACATTCGCGGCAGTGTGACATGGCGAACCGGCATCGTGGAGAGATTGAAGCGGAACTCGGCGGCGTGAAGCGGCGTCTCGTCTTGACGCTCGGCGCGCTGGCCGAACTGGAGGCCGCATTCGGGGCCGACGACCTCGTCGCGCTGGCCGAGCGCTTCGGCAGCGGACGCTTTCGCTCGCGCGATCTTATCCGTGTGATCGGCGCGGGCCTGCGTGGCGCGGGCGAAGCGATCAGCGACGACGACGTCGCGCGCTTCGATGCACCGGACGGAGCGGCGGGCTTCGCGCGCACAGTGGTCGCGCTATTGGCAGCGACATTCGGAGAGGCGGATGCGCGCCCTCGGCAGGCGGCGGAGCAACCCGGGTGACACCCTTTCCGTGGGCGGACGTGATGGCGTTCGGCCTCGGAGTTCTGCGACTTCCGCCCGATGCGTTCTGGCGCATGACGCTGCGCGAGATCGCCGGTGCTGCCGGAATGCGGAGCGGCGAGCGCGCGCTCGATCGCACAGCGTTCGACATTCTGCGCGGCCGTTTTCCCGATGGAGTCCTGAATGAGTGATGACGACGACAGCACCGATGATTTCGACATCATGACGGAAGCTGAAGTTGGTGGTGGTAGCGGCGGCGGTGGAAACACGAAGAAGGCTGCGTCCAGCGCCGCTGCGTTCGGCAAGGCTATTTCGAGTGCCTTCGCGAAAGGCATCGCCAATGGCAAACAGCTCGACGACATTCTGAAATCGCTATCGGCGCGGCTCTCGGAACTTGCGCTCAAAGCCGCATTCAAGCCGATCGAAGACATCATCACCAAGAGTATCGGTGGCCTCCTCGGCGGCTTGTCGAAAGGGTTCTCCGGCGGAATGGGCGCAGGCAGCGGATTGATTGGAGGCGGCGGGATGGGCGGGACCGGCGTCACGCCCTTCGCGGATGGCGGCGTCATTGCGTCGCCGCATTATTTCCCGCTCGGTTCGCACGGTACGGGTCTTGCGGGCGAGGCAGGGCCGGAAGCCATCATGCCGCTGTCGCGCGGCGCCGACGGACGTCTCGGTGTCGCGGCCGGCGGAGGCGCGCGGCCGTCTTCGGTCACCATCAACATCGCAACACCGGATGCGGCGAGCTTCCGCCAATCCGACGTTTATCTTTCGGGGCTCATCGCAAAAGCGGTCGGGCGCGGGCAGCGCGGATTGTGAACATGGCGTTTCACGAAGTTTCGTTTCCGCTGGAGATCGCGCTTGGATGCTCGGGCGGGCCAGAGCGCAAGACCGAGATCGTCCGCGTCGGTTCCGGGCGTGAGGAGCGCAATGCGCGGTGGGCGCATGCGCGGCGGCGCTACAACGCGGGTTATGGCGTTAAGACATTCGCGGCCTTGTCGCAGGTCGTCGCGTTTTTCGAAGAGCGGCGCGCTCGGCTCTATGGATTTCGTTGGCGCGACCGCCTCGACTCGTCATCAGCGGAGCCGGGGCGGGCCATTACACCGTTCGATCAACGCGTCGGAACAGGTGACGGTGCGCGTGCATCGTTTCAACTGCAGAAGATTTACGGCGCAGCGTTTGCGCCGTATGCGCGCCCGATCGTCAAACCGGTGACGGGCAGCGTGCGCGTCGCGGTGGGCGGCGCCGAGAAAGTTGCGGGCGCGGATTTCATGATCGACGCGACGACAGGCGCCGTGACATTCTCGGCTGGGCGTTTTCCGCCGAAGGATGCGGCGGTGACGGCGGGATTTCGGTTCGACGTGCCGGTGCGCTTCGACACCGATTACTTAGAGGTCGATCTTTCGGCTTTCGAGGCGGGGCAAATTCCGAACATTCCGCTGGTGGAGATCGTGCCATGAGGGCGATCCCGCAAGCTTTGCAAGTTAAACTCGACGCCGGCGCGACGACGCTCTGCCGTTGCTGGATCGTAAAGCGGCGGGATGGCGCGGTTTTGGGGTTCACGGATCACGATCGCGATTTGACGGTGCAAGGTGTGCGTTGCCGCGCCGGCACCGGCTTGAGCGGCACCGAAGCGACGCAGACATTCGGGATGAACGTCGACGGCGGCGAGGTGAGCGGCGCGCTTTCGGACGAAAGCTTGAGCGAGAACGATCTCGCGGCCGGATACTACGATGCCGCCAACATCGACGCATATCTGGTGGATTGGTCGGAGCCTTCGCTTTTTGTGTTGCTGCATGCTGGGACTATCGGCGAAGTGCGGCGCGCGGATGGTGCTTTCACGGCCGAGATCCGCGGGCCGGCGGCGCGATTGGAAAATGAAAGCGGCCGTTTGTTCACGCCGCGCTGTTCAGCAGAGTTCGGCGACGCGCGCTGCAAAACGAACACCGCGGCCGGATGGTCGGCGAATTGCACGGTCGTCGCCGTAGAGTCGGCATCGGCGGTTGTCGTTGCGGGCTTGGGCGGATTTGCCGCGCAGATGTTTGCGGCCGGAAAACTGACGTGGACGAGCGGCGCGAATGGCGGCAGCTCGACCGAAATCAAAGCGCACGCGGTGAATGGTGGCGAAGTGCGTCTCGCTTTTTGGCAGCCGGTGCCGCGCCCGATTGCGGTCGGAGACGCATTCCGCGCTGTCGCGGGATGCGACAAACGCTTCGAGACGTGCCGCGACCGTTTCGCGAATGCGGTGAATTTTCGCGGCTTCCCGCACATTCCGGGCAACGATTTTCTGGTGCGCTATCCGCTGCCCGGCGACACGTCCGAGATCGTCACACCGTGACAGCGTCTTCGATCGGAGAGGCGGCCGTTGCCGAGGCCCGGTCGTGGATCGGCACGCCGTATCAGCATCAAGCATCGCTCAAGGGCATCGGCTGCGATTGCCTTGGGCTGGTGCGTGGTGTTTGGCGCGCGCTCCACGGGGCCGAGCCGCAGATTGTTCCGCCGTATGCGCCGGATTGGGCGGAGGCGAGCGGCGGTGAAACGTTGGCCGATGCGCTCTCACGTTATTGCGAGCGAGCCGATGTCAATGCGCCGATGGCGGGAGACATCGTGCTCTTCCGCTGGCGGCAGGGTCTCGCGGCGAAACACGCGGCGATCGTTTCGCATGGCGGCCTGATGATCCACGCGCACTACGGCATTGCGGTGAGTGAAGTTGCGCTGTGCGGTTGGTGGCGGCGGCGCGTTGCCTTCTCGTTTCGATTTCCCGGGTAGATCATGGCTTCTCTGGTCCTCTCATTCGCGGGCGCTGCCGTCGGCGGTATGCTCGGGCCGGTCGGTGCGATCGTCGGGCGCATCGCCGGCGCGATCGGCGGAAGTCTGATCGATCAGGTGCTGCTTGGCGGCAAGCCTTCGATCGAAGGGCCGCGACAGAACGATCTCAGCGTTACGACTTCTACGGAAGGCGCGCCGATTTCGCGGCTCTACGGGCGCGGGCGCGTGACCGGCCAGATGATCTGGGCGACGCCGCTGGAAGAAGTCGTAACGAAGGAGAAGCAGAAAGGGAGCGGCAAGCTCGGCGGCGGCGCGACGACGACGAACTATACGTATTTCGCCAATTTCGCGATCGGTCTCGCGGAAGGGCCGGTCGCGCATATTGCGCGGATCTGGGCGGACGGAAAGTTGCTCGATCTTACGAACGTGGTTTGGCGATTTCATCGCGGGACGGAAACACAGGACGCCGACCCGCTGATTGTCGCGCGCGAGGGACCCGCGAATGCGCCGGCGTATCGCGGCTTGGCGTATGTCGTATTCGAGCGGTTGCCGCTAGCGAATTTCGGCAACCGCATTCCGCAGCTATCGTTCGAGTTGATCCGACCGGTCGGCAAGCTCGAGACGATGGTGCGTGCCGTGACGGTCATTCCGGGCACGACCGAGTTCGGCTACGAGCCGTCAGCGGTGACGCGGAATCTCGGGCCGGGCACGTCGGGCGCGGAGAACCGGCATGTCGTGCATGCGCGGTCGGACGTGGTTGCGGCGCTCGA
Organism: Variibacter gotjawalensis; assembly: GCF_002355335.1. Lineage (GTDB taxonomy): Bacteria > Pseudomonadota > Alphaproteobacteria > Rhizobiales > Xanthobacteraceae > Variibacter > Variibacter gotjawalensis. Next base: position 3,835,534 of record NZ_AP014946.1, on the reverse strand, counting down.
CGAATTGCAAGCGTTGTGTCCGCGGCTCGAGCGCGTTGCCGTTGTCGTCGCGTGGCTCGGCGACGATCTGCGCGCGGGGAATTGCAAGCTGATGCCCGGCGTGGAGATTGCCGACAAAGCGATGAATGCGGGCGTCAATTGGAGCGTCGCGGGATATTCGCGCGGCGAAGCGCGGCTCGCGTCGCAAACCAACGGGCGACCGAGTTACGGCGGCACGCCATCGGACGCGAGCGTTACCGATCTCATCCGCGAATTGAAGGCGCGCGGGCTGAAGGTCACGCTCTATCCGTTCATCATGATGGATATTCCGGCCGGCAATACACTGCCAGACCCGTGGTCGGGTGCTGGCTCGCAACCGCCGTTTCCCTGGCGCGGCCGCATCACCTGCGATCCCGCGCCGGGACGGCCGGGCTCCGCCGACGGCACCGCCACGGCGACGGCGCAGGTCGATGCGTTCTTCAGCGGCTATCGCGCAATGATCCTGCACTACGCGAGGCTCGTCGAAAGCGCGGGCGGCGTCGATGCGTTCCTGATCGGGTCGGAGATGCGCTCGCTGACGCGCGTGCGCGGCGCGAACGACACCTATCCGGCGGTCGATCAGCTGGTCGTGCTGGCATCGGAGGTCCGCGCGATCTGCGGGACGAAGACGAAGATCACGTATGCGGCGGACTGGACGGAGTATGGCGCGCATGCGGTCGATGCGAATGCGTCGACGTTGCGGTTTCCGCTCGATGCGCTGTGGGCGTCGCCCGCGATCGATGCCGTGGGCATCGATTATTACGCGCCGCTCAGCGACTGGCGCGATACGGCTGGCCATCAGGACCTCGCCGTTACGGAGTCGATCTATGATGTCGGCTATCTGCGGCGCAATTTGCGGTCCGGCGAAGCGTTCGACTGGTACTACGGCGATGACGCGGCGCGCGCGCGGCAACAGCGCACGCCGATCACGGACGGAGCGGCCGGCAAGCCGTGGGTGTTCCGGGTCAAAGATATTTGGAACTGGTGGCGTGAGCCGCATTATGCGCGCACCGGCGGGAAAGAGCATGCGGCGCCGACCGCGTGGATGCCGCAATCGAAACCGATTTGGTTCACGGAATGCGGATGCCCGGCGGTCAACAAGGGTACGAAGCAGCCGAGCACGTTCCCGGATCCGAAATCGTCGGAGGGGATCAAGCCGTATTTCTCGAACGGCACACGCGACGATTTGATCGCGCGGCGTCATCTCGAAGCCGTCATCGGGAATTTCGATCCCGAGTTCGGCGCGAACGATAGCGACAATCCGATCGCGCCGACATATGGCGCGCGGATGTTCGATCCGGCCGCGCTGCATCTCTGGACCTGGGACGCGCGCCCGTTCCCGATGTTTCCGGCTGCCGTCGATGTGTGGAGCGACGGCGAGAATTGGGAAACCGGCCATTGGCTCAACGGACGGTTCGGGGCAGCGCCACTGTGCGAACTCGTTGCGGCTATCTTGACAGATGCGGGCGTGACGGATTTCGACGCGTCCGGACTGCGCGGCGTCGTCGACGGTTATCTCATCGATCGGCCGATGTCGCCGCGCGCCGCGATCGATCAGCTCGCGCGGGCGTTCGCGTTCGACGTGATCGCGGACGGCCGAACGCTGGTGTTTCGGCAGCGCGGCGTCGGCCTGGCGGTTGCGCTATCGCACGACGATCTCGTCGAGCCGGAGAAGGGTGCTGGCACTACGTTTTCGCGCGCGCAGGAAACCGAGCTGCCACGTGAAATCGTGTTGTCGTTCACCGACACCGCCAATCACTATCGCCGTTCGTCGGTGCGTTCGAGCCGGCTGGCTGTCGGCAGCACGCGCGTATCGTCGGCGGAACTTGCGATCGCGGCGAGCGATGCGGTGGCGACGCAACGCGCCGAAGTGTGGCTGCAAGATACGTGGGCGGGGCGAGAGCAGGCCGAGTTTGCGCTGGCACCGAGCCGTCTCTCGGTCACGGCAGGTGATCTCGTCTCGTTGACTCTCGGCGATCGGGATCAAACGTTCGAGGTGCTCGAGGTCCGCGACGGCGAAGCGCGGCAGATCAAAGCGCGCTCGATCTATCCGTATGCGCTGGACGCGCCACTCGCGGCGACGAGTTGGCATGCTCCACCGCCGGCGTTGAGTGTTGGGCCGCCGCACGTGGTGATCGCGGACTTGCCGCGTCTGCCGTCGGACGGTGCGGACGTCTTGCAACGCGCGGGCGTTTTCGCGCGGCCGTGGCCGGGCGGTGTCGCGCTGTGGCGTTCGATCGATGGGACGGCTTTCGAGCAACTCGCCGTCGCGGCGCTGCCGGCGGTTTGCGGCGAGGCGGTCGACAGTCTTCCGCCAGGGCCGTTCGGGCGATGGGACCGCGCCACGACGTTTCGCGTTCGGCTCTATGGCGGGATGCTGACGTCGAAGACGGACAGCATCGTGCTCGGCGGCGCGAACGCTGCGGCGTTGCAGCGTCCCGATGGGGGCTGGGAGGTGTTTCAGTTCGCTAACGCGACCTTGGTCGGTGAACAGACATATGCGTTGTCCGGCTTGCTGCGCGGTCAGCTCGGCACAGAATGGTCAGCGCGCGACGTATTGCCGGCTCGCGCGCCTTTCCTCCTGCTCGACGAGGCGCTCGTGCCGCTCGCGCAAGGCGCCGGCGATATCGGCCGGGCATCGACGCTGCGCTTCGTCGCGGCGGCACTCGATCATGGAGATCCCAGCGCGCGCGAAGTGAAGACGACGACGGGCCCGACGGCTTTGCAGCCGTATGCGCCGGTGCATCTCCGCGCCAAGCGCGACGCGAGCGGCGTCAAGATCAGCTGGGTTCGGCGCACGCGGATCGACGGCGATAACTTCGACATCATCGAAGTGCCGCTCGGCGAAGAGAGCGAGCGCTACGAGGTCGATATTCTGGCGGGTGACGTAGTCAGGCGCACGTTGAGAGTGACGTCGCCGCAGGCGATCTACGCGGCCGCCGACGAGCTGATCGATTTTGGCGTCGCGCAGACGCAACTGTCTCTGCGCGTTTTTCAAATGTCCGCCGTTGTGGGGCGCGGCATCGCGGCAGTGAAGAGCGTGCCGATCAAGACGTAATTAGCGAAAGCGATCATGAACATTTCGGACAAAGGGCTCGCTGCGTTGATCGCGGAGGAGGGCGAGGTGCTGCGCGCGTATCGCGACGTTGCGGGCGTGTGGACGATCGGCGCCGGGCTGACCGCTGCATCGGGCGTCGTGAAGCCGGTCGCCGGCATGACGATCACACGAGAGCAATCGCGCGCGCATCTGCGCGAGGCGATCGAGCGAAATTATGCACCAGCGGTGCGCAAGCGTCTCGGCGATCAGCCACAGCATGTGTTCGATGCTGCGTTGTCGTTTCACTTCAACACCGGTGCGATCGGCCGCGCGACCTGGGTTACGCGATATCTGCAGGGCGATCTCGTCGCGGCCGAGGCCGCATTCAAGACGTGGAATCGCGCCGGAGGCCGAGTCGTCAAAGGTCTCACGGACCGGCGCGCGCGAGAGTGGGCGATGCTGGCGCACGGACGTTATCCGGCCTCATCGAGCACAACGAAAATTGCTATCGCGAGTGCAGCAGCGATTGTCGCGCCGTCGTCCGCTGCCGCGATCGATTGGCGGCTCGGCGTGGTGGTTTTGATCGCGGCTGCGACCGGCATCGCGATCTGGCGTTGGCGCAAGACGAGATCAGGATAGGCGAATGGATTGGAAAGATGTGACAGGGCCGGTCGTTGCGGCCGGTGCGCCCGTGCTCGGGCAAATGCTGGGCTCGTTGCTGCCGATGCCGGGCGGCGGAGCGCTCGGCGAATGGGCGGGGCGGCGCATTGCGGAAGCGCTCGGTGTTGCGCCGACGCCGGCGGCCATCGATGCGGCGATCAAAGCATCCACAAACGATGTCGTGAGCGCAAAGCTCGCGGCTGCGGAGGCGGAAGCTTCGGCGAAATGGACCGCACTTGCCGAGATCGCGCGCGCCGAAGCCGAGTTCAGCAAGGCGCAGGTGGAGGCCGTCAATGAGGCGATCAAGCAGGAGGTCGCCAAGGGTGACGGCTTGCTCGGCAAGTGGCGCGGCGTTCACGCGTGGGAGCTGACGGCGGAATGCCCGATCATCATCGGCGCGCTGCTTTACGTCATCGTCTCGGGCGATGCGGTGGCGATCAACGCCTTTGCGGGGCTGTCTGGGCTAATCATCACATATCTGGGCGCGCGCTTTTCGGTTCTCGGCGTTCATGTCTGGCAGGGATCGAACGAACGGCAGGCCGCCATCGTGTCTGTCTTGCCGGAGCCGTTACGTCCTGCGGTACGCCGTAAGGGATAACGGCGGTGTGGGTTGGCGGGCGCAAAGCGCCGCCGTATAGCTGGCTAAAGAGCTTTCAAGAAGGTTGGCCAGATGGATGTGCAAGACGCGGTCACGAGCCGCTACACCTGCCGGGCGTTTCTCGATACGCCGGTCTCGATCGATACGGTTCGCGACATTCTAACGACGGCGTCGCGGGCGCCGTCCGGCGGCAACGTGCAGCCCTGGCACGTCTACACGTTGGCCGGTGAAGATTTGAAAGCGCTCAAGGCGAAGGTAGTGCCGCGTGCGATCGAAACGCCGCGCGGCGAGGGCGCCGAATACCAGGTTTATCCGGCCGAGTTGAAGCAGCCGTATCACGGCCGCCGCTTCGAGGTCGGCGAGCTGCTCTATCGGTCGATCAACGTGCCGCGTGAGGACAAGGCGTCGCGTTTCAAGCAATTCGCCCGCAACGCGGAGTTCTTCGGGGCTCCGGTCGCGATGTTCGTGACGACCGACCGCCAGATGGGGCCGCCGCAATGGTCGGACCTCGGCATGTTCATCCAGAATGTCCTGTTGCTGGCCCGCAAGCACGGGCTGCACACTTGCGCGCAGGAGTATTGGACCAACTGGCACAAGACCGTCGGCACCTTTTTGGACCTCCCGGCGGAACAGATCCTGTTCTGCGGCATTGCTTTGGGTTATGAAGATACCAGCGCTCCGATCAACAGCTGGCGGGCACCGCGCGTACCCGTCTCGGAATTTGCCACATTTAGAGGGTTTTAAGCGCTATACTGAGGTCAAGGGACATCGATTCCCGGATTGGGCACGGCGCATGGCAAGGGCAATCGTCCTCGTCGGTCTAGCAATTGGCGGAACCAGCTTCTGGCTGGGCGAACCTGCGTTCGCGGCCGATCAAACCAAATGCCTGTCGCCGACCGAGCGAAACGCCGCCATCACCGATAAACGAGCTGTGCCGCTCGGCCGGGCAGCGCGCGCCACCCGCGGCCAAGGCGATATGTTGCGCGCAAAACTTTGCGAAGATGCTCCAGGGCTCGTCTACCGGCTGACAATTCTCGGCCGGGATGGCAAGGTGACCGAAGCGACCGTCGATGCCTCGAACGGACAGCTGCTCGGCCCCATCAAATAGGAATGCCCTTTGCGTCTGCTCGTCGTTGAAGATGATCCCGATTTGAATCGGCAATTGGCCACGGCCCTCACGGATGCGGGCTACGTGGTCGATCGCGCGTTCGATGGCGAGGAAGCACACTATCTCGGCGAGACCGAACCTTACGACGCGGTGGTGCTCGATATCGGACTGCCGAAGATGGACGGCATCTCGGTGCTGGAGTCGTGGCGCCGCGCTGGCCGCGCGATGCCCGTGCTGATGCTGACGGCGCGCGATCGCTGGAGCGACAAGGTGCAGGGCTTCGATGCCGGCGCCGACGATTACGTGCCGAAGCCGTTCCACCTAGAAGAAGTGCTGGCACGCATTCGCGCGCTGCTGCGCCGCTCGACCGGCCACGCGAAGAGCGAGTTCAACTGCGGGCCGGTTCGTCTCGATACGCGCACAGGCCGCGTCAGCGTCGACGGCGCGCCCGTGAAGCTGACGTCGCATGAATATCGGCTGCTGTCGTATCTGATGCATCACACGGGTCGCGTGGTGTCGCGCACCGAGCTTGTCGAGCACCTCTACGATCAGGATTTCGATCGCGACTCGAACACGATCGAAGTCTTCGTCGGCCGCATTCGCAAGAAGCTCGGCATCGACATCATCCAAACCGTACGGGGCCTCGGCTATCTGCTGACACCGCCCGCCGATGCGCGCTAATTCGCTTGCGCTGCGGTTGTTTCTGACGGCGGCCGCATGGACCGCCGCGATCCTTCTCATTACGGGCATTGTTCTTTCCGGCTTCTATCGCGGCTCGGTCGAGCGTGCGTTCGATCGGCGCCTTGGCGTGTTCCTCAAGACGCTCGTTGCCGATATTGCGGCGCCGGATGACGGCGGCGGCGGCGAGCAACGCTCAACGCAAGCGCTCGGCGAGCCGCTGTTCGAACTGCCGCTGTCTGGTTGGTACTGGCAGATCACACGCATCGACGTGAAGTCCGAGCCGCGCGCGTCCCGCTCGCTGTGGGACGGGACTTTGCCGCGCATTGGAGATCCGGCGGCGCCTAATGCGGGCGGTGTGCGCCAGGGTTATGTACGCGGCCCGGAGGATCAGCGGTTGCGGCTTGCCGAACGCACGATCGATCTCGACGAAGAGGGAAAATATCTCGTTGCGGTGGCGGGTGACGCTGGCGAGATCGACGACGAAATTCGTGCCTTCGATCGCTGGCTGCTGATTACGTTCTCGTGTCTCGCGGTCGTACTGCTGCTGACGACGACATTCCAAGTCCGCTTCGGTCTCGCGCCGCTCAAACGCATTTCGCAAAGCCTCGCGGCGATCCGCTCCGGCAGCAGCGAGCGGCTCGAAGGCAAATTCCCCGAAGAGATCGCGCCGCTGGCGCGCGAGACCAATGCACTCATCGAAGCCAACCGCGAAATCGTCGACCGCGCGCGCACGCATGTCGGCAATCTCGCGCATGCGCTGAAAACGCCGCTGTCCGTCATGGTCAACGAGGCGGCGCTGCGCGGCGACGATCCGCTCGCCGTAAAAGTGCGCGAGCAGGTCGAGATCATGCGCGACCAGGTCTCGCACCATCTGCAGCGCGCACGCATGGCGGCGCGCGCGACGACGGTCGGAACGCTGACCGAAGTCGTGCCGACGGTCGAGGCTTTGGCGCGGACGATGGAGAAAATCTACCGCGACCGCGGCGTCACAGTCGGCGTCGATGCCGCGCAAGCGGTGAAATTCCGCGGCGAGCAGCAAGACCTCGAGGAGATGGTCGGCAATCTCATCGACAACGCCTGCAAGTGGGCGCAGGGGCGGGTGTTCGTCGCCATCACGCCCGAGAAGGCGGCCGAGGGCCGCGAGGCCGTCCGCATCGTGATCGACGACGACGGGCCGGGGCTGACGGCGGCGCAGCGCGAGAAAGTCGCCAAGCGCGGCCAAAGGCTCGACGAAACGAAGCCGGGATCCGGCCTCGGTCTCTCGATTGTGACCGACCTTTCCAGCCTCTACGGCGGTGGCCTGACACTCGGCAATGCGCCGATTGGCGGCCTGCGGGCCGAATTGGTGCTACCGAGCGGCTAGAATGTCTACAATCGGCCGAATTTTCCTGCGTTTCTCACTATTTGGGCATATTCCGCGGCAATAAGGCGCTGGTGCTTGTCAGCCTGCTGCCGCCGTGGCACGGCTCGGCCGATCGCTCGCATTTCAGGAATCGATGAGCCTCTGGTTCGTTCTCGCTTTGATGACGCTTGTTGCGGTGGCCGCCGTGCTGTGGCCGCTGGGGCGGCGGCGCGCGCTGGCGGGTGGCAGCGATCTCGCGGTTTACCGCGATCAGCTCGCGGAGATTGATCGCGACAAGGGCGCCGGGATTATCCCGGCCAGCGAAGCCGAGGCGGCGCGGACCGAGGTCGCGCGGCGGCTGATCGCGGCGTCGAGCAAAGATGGTCCGGCGGAGTATGCGGCTTCGTCCGCGGGCGGCCGGCGGATTGCGGCCGTGGTGGCGCTGTTGATTGTGCCGATCGCGGCGGTTGCGCTTTACGCGAAGCTCGGATCGCCGGCTTTGCCGTCGCAGCCGCTGGCCGCGCGTTTGAGCGTGCCGGTGGAGCAGCGCTCGATCGAGACGCTGATCGCGGAAGTCGAGGCGCGCGTCGAAGCCAATCCGGACGAGGCACGCGGTTGGGAAGTGCTGGCGCCGGTTTATCTGCGGCTCGGCCGCTACGACGATCTCGTCAAGGCGCGCCGCGCGATCCTGCGCATCAGTGGTCCGAATGCGGGCAACGAGGCCGATCTCGGCGAGGCGCTCGTCTATCTCGCGAATGGCATGGTGACGGTAGAGGCGCGCGAAGCGTTTCAGCGCGCGCTCGGGCTCGATGCGAAAGAGGTGAAGGCGCGTTACTTCATGGGCATCGCATATGAGCAGGACGGCAAGCCGCAAGACGCGCTGAAGACGTGGCAGGCTCTGGTCGCCGACGCGCCGGCCGATGCGCCGTGGCTGCCGGTCGTGCAGCGGGCGATCGCGCGGATCGCGCCGGAGGGGCCGACGGCGGAGCAGATGGCGGACTCCGAGCAGATGCCGCCCGAGCAGCGCACCGCGATGGTGCGCGGCATGGTCGAGCGTCTCGCCTCGCGCCTGGCGCAGGATGGCGGCGACGAGCAATCGTGGTTCCGGCTGATCCGTGCTTACATCGTGCTCAACGAGCCGGACAATGCGCGCAAAGCCGCCGGCGATGCACGCAAGGCCGCCAACGGCGATGCGGCGCGGCTCAAGCGCATCGACGACTTCGTGAAATCGCTCGGATTGGAAACGTGAAGCGATGACACGCAAGCAACGCCGCCTCGTTCTGATCGGAGCCGCGCTCGGCGTGCTCGGACTAGCGGTCGCGCTGGTGCTGGTCGCGCTGAAGGACTCAGTCGTGTTCTTTAATTCTCCGACGGATGTTCAGGCCAAGCAAGTGCAGCCGGGCACGCGTTTCCGTCTCGGCGGGCTCGTCGCGCAAGGTTCGGTGCAACGCGATGCAGCCCTCGCGGTGCGTTTTAACATCACGGACGGCAACAAGACGATCCCGGTGGCGTATAAGGGCATCCTGCCGGACCTCTTCCGCGAGGGGCAGGGTGTGATCACTGAAGGCGCGCTGGATACGGCCGGTACGTTCCGCGCCGACAGCGTGCTCGCCAAGCACGATGAGAATTACATGCCGAAGGACGTCGCCGATGCCCTGAAGAAGCAGGGGCATTGGAAGGAAGGCGATAACAAGCCGGCTCCCGCCGCCGCGCGGCCGAGCGGAGCGACGCAATGATCGCCGAAGCCGGACATTTTGCGCTGATCCTCGCGCTCGTCCTCTCGCTGGTGCAGCTAAGCGTGCCGGTGTGGGGATTGCGACGCGGCGATGCGGCACTGATCTCGGTCGGCCCGATGACGGCGGTCGCGCAATTCGCCTTCGTCGCGTTGTCGTTCATCGCGCTGACCTATTGCTATGTGACGTCCGACTTTTCGGTGTTCAACGTCTACCAGAATTCGCATTCGGCGCAGCCGCTGATCTATCGCTTCACCTCGGTCTGGGGGAACCACGAGGGCTCGATGCTCTTGTGGGTGCTGATCCTTGCGACCTTCGGCGCACTGGTTGCTCTGTTCAGTGCGCCGCTGCCGATCACGCTGCGCACGCATGTGCTCGCCGTGCAGGGCGCGATCGCGACGGCGTTCTATCTCTTCATTCTGTTCTCGTCGAACCCGTTCGCGCGCATCGCGCAGGCGCCGATGGAAGGCCGCGATCTCAATCCGATCCTGCAGGACCTCGGGCTCGCCGTGCATCCGCCGATGCTCTACCTCGGCTATGTCGGCTGCTCGATCTCGTTCTCGTTCGCGGTCGCGGCGCTGATCGAAGGCCGTATCGATGCGGCGTGGGCGCGCTGGGTGCGGCCGTGGACGCTGCTGACCTGGCTGTTCCTCACCGGGGGCATCGCGATGGGCTCCTACTGGGCCTATTACGAACTCGGCTGGGGCGGTTGGTGGTTCTGGGACCCGGTCGAGAACGCATCGCTGATGCCGTGGATCGCCGGCACCGCATTGCTGCATTCCGCCGTCGTGATGGAGAAGCGTGAAGCTCTGAAGGTCTGGACCGTGCTGCTGGCGATCCTCGCTTTCTCGCTGTCTCTGCTCGGCACATTCCTGGTGCGCTCCGGCGTGCTGACGTCGGTGCACACGTTTGCGGCCGATCCGTCGCGTGGTGTTTTCATTCTGGCGATCTTGATCTTCTTCATCGGCGGCAGTCTCGCGCTCTATGCGTGGCGTGCGCCGATGCTCAAGACCGGCGGACTTTTCGCGCCGATCTCGCGCGAAGGCGCGCTCATTTACAACAACCTCTTCCTCTCGGCGGCTTGTGCGACGATCTTCGTTGGCACGCTTTATCCGCTCGCGCTCGAAGCGGTGACCGGCGAGAAGATCTCAGTCGGTGCGCCGTTCTTCAATGCGACGTTCGGACCGCTTATTTTGCCGCTGCTGATCGCACTGCCGTTCGGGCCGCTGCTCGCGTGGAAGCGCGGCGATCTTTACGCGGCGAGCCAGCGTTTGCTGGTCGCGGTTGGCATCGGCGTGTTCGGCATGGCGGCGACGTTCGCGGCGCAGACGGGCGGCCCCGTATTGGCGCCGTTCGGCATCGGCCTCGCGCTGTATGTGATCATCGGCACTTTGACCGATCTCGCCGAGCGCGCCGGTTTTGTGCGGCTGCCTTTCGCGACCGCATTGTCGCGCGCGCGCGGCTTGCCGGGCTCGGCCTGGGGCACGGCGTTCGCGCATCTCGGCGTCGGCGTGATGTTGCTCGGCGTCGTCGGCGAAACGCAGTGGGGCGCCGAGAAGATCGCGTCGATGAAAGTCGGCGATACGGTCTCGCTGCGGCACTACGATCTCACGCTCGATGCGACGTTCCCGCGCACAGGACCGAACTATCGCGAGACCGTCATTCGCCTGACGGTGCGGCGGAATGGTCACGTGATTGGTGTGTTGGAACCGACGAAGCGCGCGTTCGCGGCGCGGCAGATGACGACATCGGAAGCCGCGCTGCTGACGCGCGGAGTCAGTCAACTATACGCGGCGGTTGGTGAAGTCGAGGCGACCGGCACGACGGTGCGCATCTATCATAAGCCGCTCGTGCTGCTGATCTGGCTTGGGCCACTGCTGATGATGTTCGGCGCGCTGCTGTCGCTTTCGGACCGCCGCTTGCGCGTCGGTGCGCCAAAGCCGGCGCGGCGACGTATCGCGGCCGAGGCTGCCGAATGATGCGCGCGTTTCTCTTCGCCGCGTTGGTTGCGCTCGCGGCGCTTTCGCCGTTCGAGGCGCGGGCCGTGCTCCCGGACGAAGTTTTGCCGAACGCCGCGCTCGAAGCGCGGGCGCGCGCGCTGTCGCGGCAGCTGCGCTGCATGGTGTGTCAGAACCAATCGATCGACGATTCCGATGCGCCGCTCGCGCGCGATCTGCGTGTGCTCGTTCGCGAGCGTCTGACGGCCGGCGACAGCGACGAGCAGGTGCGTGATTTTCTCGTCGCTCGCTACGGTGAGTTCGTGCTGCTGAGCCCGCGGCTTTCGAGCAGCACGGCCCTGTTGTGGGCCGCGCCGCTGCTGGTCGTTCTCATCGGCGGTGTCGTCGTATTCTTCGCGGCAAAGCGGCGTCGCGACGTTGCGAAGACGCTTGAATTGCGGCCCGACGAGAAAGAGCGTCTTGAAGCGTTGTTGAGCGAAAAGTCGCTTTAGCGCATTTCGTACATCGCCAGAATGTTTCCAAAGAAGCCGACCTGTCGCTGGTCATCCCGGGGCGCGTGACGCTCGCGTAGCGAGCCACGCGAGCCCGGGATCCATATTCCCTGCCGCATCGATAGAATAGTGTTTATGGATCCCGGGCTCGCAGCTTGCTGCGCAAGCGCGCCCCGGGATGACCAGCTCCGTGCTGAATGAAGCGGGCCATGACGGCGGTTAGGTGCTGGGATTGGGCAGGATTGCCGCTTGTCCTAGATGAACAAACTTTAATTCCTCCGACAGAGCGCCGTAAGGCGCGCTCCCCCATCTTCCTCTCCATGAACACGGCGCATCCCCTGGCGCGCCTTACGATCCCTGGAGAAGAATGAATGTCTGAAATCCATCAAGCCCGCCGTAAGTCGATCGTCTCTCGCGGCGTTGCCATGCTCGCCGCCGGTGCCGCCATCGGTGCGCTGACGATTTTTGCTGTCCCGCAATCCTCGCAAACGAATTTCCTCGTCGCGCCGGCTCATGCCCAGGCGCTCGCGACGCGTCCGGCGAGCTTCGCCGACATCGTCGAGAAGGTGAAGCCGGCCGTGTTCGCGGTCCGCGTCAAGGTCGAGAACGCCTCGATGGGCGCCGAGATGGACGGCAACTCGCCGTTCCCACCGGGTTCGCCGATGGAGCGCTTCTACAAGCGTTTCGGTTTCGGTGATGGCGAAGGCCAGATGGCGCCGCGTGGCGGTGGCCGCCGCGGCGAAGGCCGTCCGGCTCCGCGCCAGTTCTCGATGTCGCAAGGCTCCGGCTTCTTCATCTCGCGTGACGGCTATGCGGTGACGAACAATCACGTCGTCGCGCAGGGCGCGTCCGTCGAGGTCAAGATGGACGACGGCAAGACTTACGCCGCGAAGGTGATCGGCACTGATCCGCGTACCGACCTCGCGCTGCTGAAAGTCGAGGGCAACAACTTCCCGTTCGTGCCGCTGGCTGAGAAGCTGCCGCGCGTCGGCGATTGGGCTCTCGCGGTCGGCAATCCGTTCGGTCTCGGCGGTACGGTCACGGCCGGCATCGTCTCGGCAAATGGCCGCGACATCGGCGCCGGTCCGTATGACGACTTCATCCAGATCGATGCGCCGGTGAACAAGGGCAACTCGGGCGGCCCGACCTTCGACGTTGACGGCAACGTGATCGGCGTCAACACGGCGATCTACTCGCCGTCGGGCGGCAACGTCGGCATCGCGTTCGCGATTCCCGCGGACACCGTGCGCAGCGTCGTCGCGCAGTTGAAGGATAAGGGTCAGGTCTCGCGTGGTTGGATCGGCGTTCAGATTCAGCCGGTGACGGCAGAGATTGCCGAAAGCCTCGGGCTCAAGAGCGAGCAGGGCGCCCTCGTTGCGGACCCGCAGCGTGACGGCCCGGCCGCCAAGGCCGGCATCAAATCGGGTGACGTGATCGTGTCTGTCAACAGCCAGCCCGTGAAGGATGCGCGCGACCTCGCCAAGAAGATCGGCGCGCTGTCGCCGGGCGAGAATGTGAAGGTCGGCGTCTTCCGCAATGGCTCGGAAACGGCGCTGACGATGAAACTCGGTGAGCTGCCGGCGGAACGCCAGCAGCGCGCCGAAGCGCAGGAAGATCGCGAGGTGCCGGCTGCCGGCGCTCCGGTGGTTGGCCTTCGCCTCGCTCCGGCGGCGTCTGTCGCCGGTGCCGGGAAGGACGGCGTCGTCGTCACCGAAGTCGAGCCGTCGAGCCCGGCTGCGGAACGCGGCTTCAAGTCCGGCGACGTGATCCTCGAAGTTGCCGGTGCACCGGTGTCGAGCGCTTCCGAAGTCCGTAAGGCGCTTTCGGATGCGAAAGGCAAGAAGAGCGTGCTGGTGCGCGTGAAGTCCGGCGACAGCAGCCGTTTCGTGGCTTTGCCGATTGCTCAAGGCTAAGCCGCTCAAGAGTAGTCACCGCTCGTGAATTCGCTTCGGCGGCGGGCGGAGATGGAGGTGCGCTGCACTGGACGAGGGGGCGCACCTCCATCCACTTCAATTCAGTTGGGGATGTTCTGTCGGCAAATGTCGCCCCCGCCGATGGGGTAGCCCCCGGGGACGGATTTCGGTCCGTCCCCGCCCTTTTTTGTGGGTCAGGTCGATGGTGTTCCGCGATATCAGTTTGTCCCGTGTAATCCTCAGCCCGCGCGCTGCGCCGACTGGCATGGCGGAGCGCGACACGCTAGCTTCTGCCCCCTCTGAAGCGACCAAAGACGGCGACATGCGGATTCTGATCATCGAGGACGATAAGGACGCGGCGGACTATCTCGTGAAAGCGTTTCGCGAGGTGGGCCATGTTGCGGATGCGGTCCACGATGGCGAGCAGGGTCTCGCGCTGGCGCTCGAAGCCGAGCACGACGTCGTTATCGTCGACCGCATGCTGCCGAAGCGCGACGGACTCTCGATCATCGGCGCGATGCGGACGAAGAATATCACGACGCCGGTTCTGATTCTGTCGGCGCTCGGTCAGGTCGACGATCGCGTCAAAGGCTTGCGTGCCGGCGGCGACGACTACCTCACCAAGCCGTACGCTTTCTCCGAATTGCTTGCGCGCGTCGAAGTGCTGTCGCGCCGGCCGACGGGCAAGAGCGAGGAGATGTCGTATCGCGTCGCCGACCTCTCGCTCGACCGTCTCTCGCATGAGGTGACGCGCAACGGCACCGAGATCGTGCTGCAGCCGCGCGAGTTTCGCCTGCTCGAGTATTTGATGAAGCATGCCGGGCAGGTCGTGACGCGCACGATGCTGCTGGAGAATGTCTGGGATTATCATTTCGACCCGCAGACCAACGTCATCGACGTGCACATCTCGCGGCTGCGCTCGAAGATCGACAAAGGCTTCACGCCGCCGCTGCTGCACACCATCCGCGGTGCCGGATACATGATCCGTGACGGCGCTCGGTAAATTCCTTCGCACGACAGCGTTCAAGCTGTCGTTGCTCTATCTGACCGTGTTCGCGCTCTTCGCCGCGCTGCTGCTCGGCTATTTCGCGTGGAACACGAAGCGGCTCATCACGGAGCAAATCACGCAGACGGTCGACGCCGAAATTCTCGGTCTTGCCGAGCAATACCGGCAGGCCGGGCTACGCCGGCTGGTGCTGATCGTTGACGGACGCTCGCGGCGGCCGGGCTCTAGTCTCTATCTCGTGACGAGTGCGAATGGCGAAGGCGTCGCGGGCAATATCGTGCCGCTCGACGCCGGCATTCTCGACAAGCCGGGCTGGACCGAGACATCGTATCGGCGGCTCGACGACTCGCAGGCGAGGCCCGAGCGCGCGCTGGTGCGCGTCTTCCATCTGCAGGGCGGCTACCGTCTGCTGGTCGGCCGAGACCTTGAAGAACGCGAACGGCTGAACGAGATCGTGCTCTCGGCCGGGCGGTGGTCGATCGCGGTTGTGATCATCCTCGGGCTTGCCGGCGGCTTCTTCATCACGCGCCGCGTGCTGCGCCGCGTCGATGCAATGACCGACACGACGCAGACGATCATGGCCGGCAATCTGTCGGGGCGCTTGCGCGTGACCGGCACGGGCGACGAGTTCGACCGCCTCGCGAGCCACCTCAACGCGATGCTGGAGCGCATCGAGGCGCTGATGTCCGGCCTCAAAGAGGTGTCCGACAACATCGCGCACGATCTCAAGACGCCGCTGACGCGGCTGCGCAATCGCTGCGAGGCGGCTCTGCGCACGGCGAAGAGTGACACGGATTATCGCGCCGCGCTGGAGGCGACGATCGACGAATCCGACCGGCTGATCCAGACCTTCAACGCGCTGCTGATGATCGCGCGCGCCGAGTCCGGACAGGCGCAAGGACCCGTGAAGGAGTTCGACGCCGCGCAGGTCGCGCACGATGTCGGCGAACTCTACGAGCCGCTGGCGGAAGAGCAGGGAATATCGCTCGTCGTCGAGGCGGAGCCGGGCCTGATGATGACGGGTAGCCGCGAGCTGGTCAGTCAGGCGATCGCGAATCTCGTCGACAACGCGATCAAGTATGGGGCGAAGCGCGACGGCGAAACGGCGCGCGCGCGCATCACGGTGTCGGCGCAGCAGACGGACGGCGAGGTTCTCCTTTCGGTTGCAGACAATGGGCCCGGCATTCCGGAAGCCGACCGCAGCCGCGCGCTCGAACGCTTCGTTCGCCTTGAATCGAGCCGCTCCGCGCCGGGTTCGGGCCTCGGCCTCAGCCTCGTCTCGGCCGTCGCCAGGGTGCATGGCGGGAAAGTGAACCTCGAAGATAATGCGCCGGGTCTCAAAGCGGTGATTGCGCTGCCCCGTGCCGCAATGCCACAAACGGGGGCATGAAGGCCAAACCGTCCCCGAAATCGACTAAAAAGCCGCTGTCCGCGACCGAAACGCTGATTTCCCGCTTCACCCGCGCCCCGAAGGTGGCGGACGACGAAGCGATGCGCCGGCGCATGCGCGACTGGGACAAGGCGCGCTCGGCGAGCCGCAAGGAACTTAAAGCGCTGCTCGACGAGCATCCGCTCGGCCAAGCGATGGTCGAGGGCATTGCGGGCGGTTCGCCCTATCTCTGGGATCTCGTCAATCACGACGCGGATCGGCTGCTGCGCGCTTTGAACAGCGACCCGGATGCGCGCTTCGTCGCGATCCTTGCCGAGGCCAAGCAGAAGATCGCGAAGGCCGAGGACGAAGCCGACGCGACGAGCATCCTGCGGCACATGAAAGCCGAGGCGGCGCTGCTGATCGCGCTCGCGGATATCGGCGGCGCGTGGATCATGCCGCGCGTGACGCATGCGCTGACCGAACTCGCCGACATGTCGATCACGCTCGCGCTGCGTTTCCTGCTCGGCGAGGCGGTGCGCAAAAAGAAGATGCGTGCGCCTGACCCGGCGCGGCCGGAGGTCGGCTCCGGCTACATCGTGCTTGCGATGGGCAAGATGGGCGGCTTCGAACTCAACTACTCGAGCGATATCGATCTCATCTGCCTTTACGATGCGGATGCGTGCACGCTTGTCGACCGCGACGAGGCGGCGCCGTTTTTCGTGCGGCTCACGCGCAATCTCGCGAAGATGCTGCAGGAGCGGACGGTCGACGGTTACGTGTTCCGCGTCGATCTTCGTTTGCGGCCCGATCCGGGGCTGACGCAGATCGCGCTCTCGACCGGTGCGGCGCTCGGTTACTACGAGAGCGTCGGCCTCAACTGGGAGCGGCAGGCACTGATCAAGGCGCGGCCGTGCGCCGGCGATATTCCGGCCGGTGACGCTTTCCTCAAAGCGCTGACGCCGTTCATCTGGCGCAAATATCTCGACTATGCGGCCATCGCCGACGTGCAGGCGATGAAGCAGCAGATCCACAGCTTCCGCGGCCACGATGAAATCGCGGTCGAAGGGCACAACATCAAGCTCGGCCGCGGCGGCATTCGCGAGATCGAGTTCTTCGCGCAGACGCAGCAGTTGATTGCCGGTGGCCGGCATCCGGAATTGCGCGGGCGTGAAACGCTGGAGATGCTGGATGGTCTGACCGAGGGCGGTTGGATCAAGAAGGAAGCGCGCGACGATATGCGCGAGGCCTACATCTTCCTGCGCGGCGTCGAGCATCGCTTGCAGATGATGAACGACGAGCAGACGCATTCGCTGCCGTCCGATCCCGCCGAACTGAACGCATTCTCGCGGTTCCTGGGCTACGAGGATCGCGATGCCTTCGCGACCGATTTGCTCAAGCATCTGCGCAAAGTGCAACGGCATTACGGGCAGCTGTTCGAAGGCAGCATCGGCGCGGCGCCGGGGCAGCGCGAACTTGCGTTCCCGGCGGAACGCGACGATCGCGAGACGCTCGACCGCTTGGTCGAGATGGGCTTCAAGCGCGCGCTCGAAGTCTCCGGCATCGTGCGCGGCTGGTTCGCGGCGAAGCGCGGTGCGCTGCGCGGCGAGCTTGCGCAATCGCATCTGAAAGAACTCGTTCCGGTTTTCTTGAGCCACATCTCGCGCGCCGAAGACCCGGACGGCGCGCTGCAGGCGCTCGACAAATTTCTGCAGAATTTGCATGGCGGCGCGCGTTTGTTGTCGTTGCTGCGGCAGAATCCGAGCCTCGTCTCGCTGCTCGCACTCATCCTAGGCATTTCGCCGCGTCTCGCGGACGCGCTGAGCGAGCATCCGGGCGTGATGGACGCGCTGATCGACCCGGCTTTCTTCGGCGCATTGCCGGACGACGAGAAGCTGACCGAGATGCTGCGCTCCGCGCTCGGCGATGCGCTCTCCTACGAAGATTTCCTCGACCGCATTCGTTTGTTCAAGCAGGAGCAAGTGTTTCTGCTCGGCACACGTATTCTCTCGGGCACGCTGCCGGCGCGGCAAGCGGGGCAATCCTTCGCGGAGCTCGCCGACGTGCTGGTGCGCGAGGTCGATGCCTCGATCACGCAGCGCTTCATCGAGACGCATGGGCGCGTGAAGGGGCAGGAGACCGCCGTCATCGCGATGGGCAAGCTCGGTGGCCGCGAGATGACGATGGCATCCGATCTCGATCTTATCCTCGTCTACGATTTCGCGGGCGAGAATGCCGAGTCGGACGGCACGAAGCCGCTCTACGGCAGCCAATATTTCTCGCGGCTGACGCAGCGGCTGATCGCGGCGCTGACGGCGCAAACGAACTACGGCGCGCTGTATCCCGTCGATATGCGGCTGCGGCCATCGGGGCGCTCCGGGCCGGTCGCGACGAAGCTCGACGCGTTCGAGGCCTATCAGAAAGAAGAAGCGTGGACGTGGGAGCATATGGCGCTGACGCGTGCGCGTGTCCTGTCGTCATCGCCAAAATTCACGGCGCGCGTGAACGCCGCCATCGCGAAGGTGCTGCAGCGCAAGCGTGAAGCTTCGGTGATCGCCGCGGACGTGCTGGAAATGCGCGAGGCGATCGCGGCCGAGAAGGGCGAGAGCGACCGCTGGGATCTCAAGACCGCGGCGGGCGGGCTGATTGATATCGAATTCATCGCGCAATATCTGCAGCTCGTTCACGCGCACAAGCATCCGGGCATTCTCGATACGGCGACGGCGGGCGTGCTGGAGAAGGCGTTGCGGCTTGGCGTGCTGCCGCTGGAGCATGCCGAAGTCCTGCGGCCGGCGATAACGCTTTACCAGGATTTGACGCAGGTGTTGCGGCTCTATTTGGTTGGATCGCTGTTCGATCCGAAGACTGCAACAAGTGAGCCGAAGAAGCTGCTGGCGCGCGCGGCGGACTTGCCGGATTTCGCGACGCTGGATGCGCATTTGATCGAGACACAGCGCAAGGTGCGCGAGACGTTCCGGACGATTCTGGAGACGGCGATTTCGGGTTCGCGTTAACTCGCGATTGCGGGGCGGTGATGTGCCGCGGTAGCGGCGACGCCCGGCAGCTTGATCGAGACGAGCGTGCCGACGCCTTGCTTCGAGCGGATCTGCATCGATCCATTGTGAAGTTCGACGAGCGATTTCGCGATGGCGAGGCCGAGGCCGGAGCCTTGGTGATTTTTGGTCAGATGGCTCTGCACCTGCTCGAACGGCCGCGCGATCTTTTTGAGCGCATGCTCCGGGATGCCGATGCCGCTGTCCTGCAGCGAGATGAACATCGTGTTGCCGCGGCGTGAGCCGTGGACCGCGATCTTCCCGCCGTCCGGTGTGAACTTCACGGCGTTGGAGAGCAGGTTGAGGATGATCTGCTTCACGCTGCGGCGATCGGCCGAGAGCATGAGGTTCGGCTGAATGTCGACACTGAGCGCGAGGCGCTTGTCTTGCGCGCGCGGCGACATGATGCGCAGCGTTTCGGCGACGACGGCATTGAGCTCGAATTCCTCGATGGCGAGATCGACGCGGCCGGCTTCGATCTTCGACATATCGAGAATGTCGTTGATGACGTCGAGCAGATAGCGGCCGCTCTCGGAAATGTCGCGGCAGTATTCGTGATAGCGCTCGGCCATCGGACCGAAGATGCCTGACGTCATGATCTCCGAGAAGCCGATGATGGCGTTAAGCGGCGTGCGCAGCTCGTGGCTCATATTGGCAAGGAATTCGGATTTCGCGTGGTTGGCGTCTTCGGCGCGGATTTTCTCGACGTTGTAGTTCTCGGCGAGCTTGGAGAGCTCGTCGGTCTTGCGCTCGAGGGCATGCTGCGAATTCTTCAGGTCGAGAACCATGCCGACCAGTTGCCGCTCGCTCTCGAGCAGCTTTTCTTCGTGGCGCTTGAGCAGCGTGATGTCGGTGCCGACCGAGACGAAGCCGCCGTCGTGCGTGCGGCGTTCGCTGATCTGGAGCCAGCGGCCGTCGTCGAGCTGCGCTTCGAAGGTCAAGCCGCCCTGCGCGTGGTGCGATTCATCGGCGAGCGAGGTGCGGACGATTGGCTGAACGCCGGAGGCGATGACCTGGCGATAGGGCAGGCCGGGGCGGATCGATTCATCCGGGAGGTTGTTGAGCGTCTGGAATTTCGAGTTGCAAAGCACGAGGCGATTGTTCGAATCCCAGAGCACGAAGGCTTCCGAGATCGCCTCGATGGCGTCACGCAGGCGCTCGTTGGCGGTGGCCGTGGTGGCGGCGAGATCCTTCTGGTCCGTGATGTCGACCGCGATGCCGACGATGTGGCCATCGACGTTGCCGGATTGCTGAACGTGTTCGCAGCGCGTGCGCAGCCACACCCAACTGCCGTTGGCGTGCTGCATGCGGAACGACTTTTCGATGACCTCGCCTTCGTCGCCGTTCCAGCGCAGCGCGATGTCGGCGAGCTGGGTATCGTCCGGATGCACCAGCGCGGCGACTTCTGCGAAGGTGAGTAGGTCGTCGCGCGGCTCGAGGCCGAGCATGTCGAACATCGAGCGCGACCAGAAGATGCGACCGCGGCCCAAATCCCAGTCCCAAAGTCCGCAACGGCCGCTGTTGAGCGCCGTATCGATACGTCCACGCACAGTGTCGAAAATGATGTCGACTTCGCGAGCGCGCGTCGCCTGCCAGTGGAAGGCGAAGCCAAGGATCAGCAGGATGAAGCCGGTGGTCGCGAACAGCGTGACGGTGAGCGCGGCGTCTGCCCGCCATGGCGAGAGTACGCTGGCGCGCGTCTGCACGACGGCGATCTGACCGAACGGATAGGACAAGCTGCGGATCGTCGCGAAAGCGTCGGTGCGATCCGCCAGTGTGATCTCCATCGCGCCGGCGCGAGCGCCGAATGTCGTCAGCGGCTGATCGGCGCCGACGACTTCGAGCAAATTCTGGCCGCGCGCCGGATCGTTCTGTGGCCAGGTCGCGACGATCTTGCCGTTCGGATCGGTCAGCAAAGCGCGGCGGCCGCGCGCCGCGATGTGATTGATGCTGGCTTCCAGAATCTGCTGCGCATTGGTCAAGCCGGCCGAAGGCCGCTCGCGCTCGATGCGTTCGCCGATGAGTTCGCCGAGGATCTCGATTTCCGCGCGCGAATCTGAAAGATGTTGTCGTCGTTGTTCCAGCATCTGGACGATCGCACCTATGCCGATCGTCACCAGGAAGGCGACGATAAGCACGGGTACCGCCCGGCGCATCAAAGGCTCGGCTGTGACCAGCCGACGATACGTCGGGTTTGCGACTGCCTGCGCAAGCCCTTTTATGGAATCAGGACGTGCAGATGCGCTCGCAGCGTGGCCGCGCGCCATCCCAAGCCTCCTACCGAAGTCCCCTCAAACATCCGGAAGGATGTGCCGCATCTCTCCGAATCACTTCGATTGGAATCCAAGGCAGGCCGTGTGTCCAGGAAATCTTAATAATTTTGTAATCATTGTGGCGGGCCGCTAGGGATTGAGTCCGCCCGGAATCCACTCGTCTACTAATGGTGGCTGCACCGACGATGCAGCCACAGGTTGTTTTGCGCTTTACGGCGCGGCGAGCGCGCGGCCGACAATATCGGCCAAATCGCGCGAGAGATTCGGGGCCTTTGCGACGGCCTTGAGCGCCGCTTCGGCGGCCGCTGCGCGGCCCGGTTCGAGGCGCCGCCACGTCTTGAAGGCGCCCATGAGGCGGGCGGCGAGCTGTGGGTTCTGCGGATCGATGGCGACTGCGGTCTCGGTCAGGTAGCGATAGCCGGCACCGTCCGGGCGGTTGAACTGGCTCGGGTTGCCGGCGAAAGCGCCGATCAGCGCGCGGACGCGATTGGGGTTCTTGAAGGAGAACGCCTTGTGCTCGGTCAGCGCCTTGATGCGGTCGAAGGTCGCCGCTTCCGGGACCATCGCCTGCATCGTGAGCCACTTGTCGATCACCAATGGATCGTTCTCAAAGCGATCGTAGAGCGCCTTGAAGGCCTGCTCGCGCTCCGGGATGTCGTGCGGCATCAGGGCGGCTAGCGCGGCCATGCGGTCTGTCATGTTGTCGGCGTCGGCAAATTGACGCGCGGCGAGTGCGATCGCCTTGGCGTCGCCGTTCGCGGCGAGCAGATCGAGCGCGGCGTTTTTCAGCGCGCGCTCGCCGGCGCTCTTGGCGTCAGGGTTAAACGGACCGCGCGACGCAGCGTAGGTATCGTAAGCGGCCTGCAGGGAAGCGCGCAGCTCTTCGCTGAGTGTGCCGCGGAGCGCTTTGCGGGCGCGGAAGATCGCGTCCGGATCGACATTCTTCGCGATCTCGCCCGCGATGTCGCCTTCGGTCGGCATCGCCAGTGCCTGCGCGACGAAGGCCGGCGCGAGCTTCCTGTCGGCGAGCACATTCTTCAACGCATCGAGGAGCGGCGCGGCGGTGTTCGCCTCGGCGCCGCGCACATGCGCGACGAGCCACTTCATGGCGAGCGTTTGGATCGCCTGCCAGCGGTTGAACGAGTCCGTGTCGTGAGCGGCGAGAACCTGCGTGTCCTCCTCGGTCGCGTTCGTGCGCAACACGATGGGCGCGGAGAATTCGCGATTAATCGAAAGAACCGGGCGGCTCTTGATGTTGCGGAACTCGACGCTCTGCGAGGCGCGGTCGAGCACGATCAGATGTTCGTCTGTTTTCATCGCGCGGCCTTGCTCGTCGAACAGCGCGACGGCGAGCGGGATCACCTGCGGTTCCTTGCTGGGCTGGCCGGGCGTCGGCAGCGTATTCTGCACGAGATCGAGGCGGTAGGTCTTTGCTTCGGCGTTCCATTGGCCTTCGGCCGCGACATGCGGTGTGCCGGCCTGGCTGTACCACTGCGAGAAGTGAGTTAGGTCGCGCTTTGACGCTTCGGCGAAGCAGGCGATGAATTGCTCGATGGTTGCGGCATCACCGTCGTGACGATCAAAATAGAGATCCATGCCGCGGCGGAAATCCTCGCGGCCGATCATCACGCGCAGCATGCGGATGATCTCGGCGCCTTTCTCGTAGATCGTCGGCGTGTAGAAATTGTTGATCTCGCGATACATCGACGGGCGCACCGGATGCGCCAGCGGACCCGAATCTTCGGTGAACTGAATGGCACGGAGATTGCGTACATCGCCGATGCGCTCGAGCGCGGCGGAGCGCTGGTCGGCGGAGAATTCCTGATCGCGGAAAACCGTGAGGCCTTCCTTGAGGCAGAGCTGGAACCAATCGCGGCAAGTGATGCGATTGCCGGTCCAATTGTGGAAGTATTCGTGCGCGACAATCGCCTCGATCGAAGCGTAGTCGGCGTCGGTCGCGGTTTCGGGGCTCGCCAACACGTATTTGTCGTTGAAGATGTTGAGGCCCTTGTTCTCCATCGCGCCCATGTTGAAATCAGCGACGGCGACGATCATGAAGATATCGAGATCGTATTCGCGGCCGAAGACCTCTTCGTCCCAGCGCATCGAGCGTTTAAGCGAATCCATCGCGTAGTCGCAGAGATGTGCCTTGCCGTGCTCGACATAGATTTTGAGCGCGACATCGCGGCCGGACATCGTACGGAACGTGTCTTCGATGAAGGCGAGATCGCCGCCGACCATCGCGAACAGGTACGACGGCTTCGGGAAGGGGTCATGCCACACCGCGAAGTGGCGGCCGTTATCAATGTCGCCGCTCTCAGTCATGTTGCCGTTGGCGAGGAGGATCGGCGCTGCCGCTTTGTCGGCTTCGATACGGGTGGTGTAGACCGCCATCACGTCCGGGCGGTCCGGGAAGTAGGTGATGCGGCGGAAGCCTTCGGCCTCGCACTGCGTGCAGTAGATGCCGTTCGACTGATAGAGCCCCATCAGCTGCGTGTTGGTCGACGGATTGAGGAGCGTCTCGATCTCGAGCGTGATCGGACCGGATGGTGGTCTCGGAATCGTGAGGCGTTCCGGCGTTGCAACATAGGCGCGCGGGTCGAGTGTTTTGCCGTCGAGCGTGATGCGCGAAAGCTTGAGTTCGTCGCCGTCGAGGACGATGGCGCGAGCGCCGTCGGCATCCGGGTTCGGCCGCATCTTGAGCGTCGCGATAACCCGCGCTTCGGTCGGGTGCAAATCGATGTCGAGATGGACGGTATCGACCAGCCAATCGGGCGGGCGGTAATCTTCCAGGCGAATGGCAATCGGCTCTTCGGGACGCATCGGCGCTTCCTCAACAAAAACGTTGAGGCCTGTTTAGGCGCTGCGGCGGGACATTGAAAGCCTCGGATCGCGCGGCGTTTCGCCCGACCCGGGCCGCTCAGAAAGTGCGTTCTGCGCCGATTTTGAGGAGAGCGTCACGAATGGGAGCGCATTCGATGCCGCGCGCTTCCGCCGCCGTCAGCGCGTAAGCGAGGAGAGCGGGCGAGCAGCCATAGGGGCTCGGCTGGAGCGCGACATCGTTGGTGTAGAAAATCGCCCAGCCGTTGGTTTGAACGGCGCGGTCGAGAATCCGATCGATGACACGCGGCGTCATCTTTCGATCCATCAGGGGGAACGCGCTGAGAAGCTGAAGATCGATACGGCCGTGATTGACCTCGGCGCGGGTGCTGCGACTCGAATGGAAGCGTGTCGCGAGCCGCTTCTTCAGGCCGGGCGACGCGCGGCCGAACGGATAAGCAAAGTTATCAATCTTAAGGTCCGGCTCCAGCGTGCGGAGAAAACGCGTGTTGGTCCGCGTCTCGGCGAAGATGCGTTCTGGAGTGGCGTTCGCAATCGAGAGATGCCCATGCGTGTGACAGCCGATTTCGTGGCCACTGCGGATCAGTTCGACGATGTCGTCGCGGTCGGCGTTGATCCAGTAATCGCTATGGGTTCCGACCAGGCTGCCCGAAACGTAGAATGTTCCCGTCGCACCGTGCTCTGCGAGCAGGCGCGCGCCGGAATGCGCCGCCGATTTTGCAACGTCATCGAACGAGAAGCTGACGAGCGGCCTTTCGTTCTTCATCCACGCGGGCGCCGTGTTGACGAGACCGGCAAGCTGATTGGCAATGCGCGGCTTGAGGCTCGGAAGTAACCACATCGCATCGAGATCGGTGCGGAGGTTGAAAGCGGGGGCTGCCATGCTCATCGTTCGCGGTCCGCTACGTCAGATGGTGTGAGTGGTGAAGGGGCGATCAATTCGCATTGAGATAGGCCTTGCGCGAAAACACCGTCAGCAACAGAATTTTGAAATCGAGCGTCGGCGACCAATTGTTGATGTAGTAGAGGTCGTGCTCGTAGCGGCCCTGCATGGCGGCGTCGGTCGCCGTGATACCGCGGAAGCCATTGACCTGCGCCCAGCCGGTGATGCCCGGCTTCACGTTATGGCGGCGCGCATAATGCGCGATGCGCTGTTCGAAGGCGCGGTCATGTGCCAGCGCATGCGGACGCGGGCCGACGAGCGACATTTCTCCGCGCAGCACATTCACCAGCTGCGGCAGTTCGTCGATGTTCCAGCGGCGCAGGAAGCGTCCGAGCCGCGTGATGCGGTCGTCGTCTTTCTGCGCCTGCCGGAAAGTACGGTCGGCGCTCGCGCGCATCGTGCGGAACTTGAAGGCGCGGAACGGCTCTTGATTGAAGCCGTAGCGCTCCTGCACGAAGATAGCCGAGCCCGGACTGTCGAGGCGGATCAGGATCGAGACGATAGCAAAGAGTGGCGAGAGAACCACAAGCGCGAAAGCCGAGACGACGACGTCGAAGGCGCGCTTGAGCAGCACTTCCGTGAAAGTCAGCGGCTGACGTGCGACATTGAGCCCGAGCAATCCGCCGACGCGCGCGACGCTCATCTCGCTGAAGCGTTCCATAACAAGCTCGGGGCGCAGATGCAGCGAAACCGGCACATTGGTGAAAGACGTAACGCAGCGGTCGAGCGCGTCCGCGTCCGACCATGGGATCAGGATGAACACGTCGTCCGGACGCAACAGGCGGACGGTCGACACCGCGAGCGCGATGTCCTCGTTGAGTTCTGTGAGGCTGTTGAGCTTGTCGTTCGGATCGAGGCCTTTGCGCAAATAGCTGAAGCCGACAACGCGACACTCAAAGTCTGTGGTCATCTGTTTGCGCGCGAAAGCATCGACGTCGGCCGGATAACCGATGACGACGACGCGGCGCATCGAGTCGGCGCCGAGGCGGCTTCGCT
Source organism: Variibacter gotjawalensis (assembly GCF_002355335.1). Classification (GTDB taxonomy): domain Bacteria; phylum Pseudomonadota; class Alphaproteobacteria; order Rhizobiales; family Xanthobacteraceae; genus Variibacter; species Variibacter gotjawalensis. Next base: position 3,809,514 of record NZ_AP014946.1, on the reverse strand, counting down.
TCGATAGGAAGCCGACCAACATCAGACGGCCAAACAGCAGCGAGAGCCACCCGGACAAGAAGAATGTGAGCACGAACACACGGGAATAGTCCGCGGTCGTCTTGCTGAAGAAGCCGAGGGCGAGGGCGAGCACAAAAGCGCCGCCCCATGCGATCGATATGCGCGGGATCGGCGGCGCCCAGCGGAGATAGTTTTCGATGACGTATTCGGAACGCAGCGCGTTAACGATGACGATGAATGTGCAGATGATCATCGCGAACTGGAAGTTGATCGAGAGTTGCAGTTTCGCGCCGTCGGCCCATGCGTGGTAGAGCGCGTCGGTCACGCCGCCGGCGGCCGCGATGGCAATCGCGTCGCAAGATGCGGCGCCGAGCGCGACCATGAGGCGCGTCATCTCGACCTTGCGCCGCTTGAGCAGCGACTCCCACACCGCCCGCCGCTGCGCGGTGCTGACCAAATTCAGATCGGCGGCAGTGGCTTGTGCCTGACCCTTTTTCACGCAACTCATCCCGTGTCTCGATACGGAACGCCGGTGTCCCAGCGTTAACCACCTCAATGGCGGTTTCGATCGTCTGACAGGGGAACAGCAATACGGATGCCGGTGCGGCGTCTTAACTCTGCGGCGGGACAGCCTGGCTCGCGGTTTGGTGAAGATTTCGCCCCGGGATCGAGGCGAGCAGAGCCTTCGTATAGTCGTGCTTGGGGTTGGTGAAGACGTCGGCGGCGCGGCCAGTCTCGACGACGATGCCATCCTTCATCACCGCGATGTGATCGGAGACCTGCGCGGCAACGCGAAGGTCATGCGTGATGAAGAGGATCGAGAGATCGAGATCCGTCTGCAATTTCTTCAGGAGCTTGAGCACCTGCGCCTGGACGGAGACGTCGAGGGCGGAGACCGGTTCGTCCGCGATCAAAAGCTTCGGTTTGAGCGCGAGCGCACGGGCGAGGCCGATGCGCTGTCGCTGGCCGCCGGAGAATTCGTGCGGGTATCGCTCGGTCGCTTCTGGGTCCAGGCCGACGAGCGCGAAGAGTTCGCGCGCACGCTCCCAGGCTTCGCGCCGCGATGTGCCGTGCGCGATCGGTCCCTGCGCGACGAGTTCGCCGGCGCGGCGACGCGGGTTCAGTGAGCCGAACGGATCTTGAAACACCATCTGCACGCGGTCGCTGGCGCGGCGCAGTTCGCTGCGCGACAGATGCGCGAAGTCGATGCCTTCGATGTCGATCGAGCCTGCGTCGGGATCGATGAGGCGAATGATGCAGCGCGCGAGCGTCGTCTTGCCGGAGCCGCTCTCACCGACGACGCCAAGGGTCGCGCCGCGCGGCAGCGTGATCGAGACATTGTCGAGCGCGTGCGTCTCGCGCTTGCCGCGGCCGAACAATCCCGATTTGCGGTACGTCTTGGTGAGGCCCGACGCGGCAAGGATCGTTTTGCTTGCGAGCATGCGCGGCGGAGGGGCTTGCAGCGGCGGGACGGCGGCGAGAAGCTGTCGCGTGTAAGGATGCTGCGGGTTCTGCAGAACCTGCGCGACCGTGCCTTGCTCGACGACGCGGCCGTTCTGCATCACCACGACGCGATCGGCAATCTCGGCGACGACGCCGAAGTCGTGTGTGATGAAGAGCACGGCCGTGCCCTTATCGCGCTGCAGATCTTTGATGAGTTTGAGAATGCGCGCCTGCGTGGTGACGTCGAGCGCGGTGGTCGGCTCGTCAGCGATGAGCACGCGCGGGCCGAGGGCGAGCGCCATCGCGATCATGGCACGCTGGCGTTGGCCGCCCGAGAGTTCATGCGGATAGGCCCGGATCGCGCTCGTGGGTTCGGGGATTCCGACTTCGCCGAGTAGTGTGAGGACTTTCGCGTCGATGTCGCTCCGACCAAGGTTAGTGTGCGTGCGATACATTTCGCCGATCTGATCGCCGATCGTGCGCAGTGGGTTGAGTGCGGTCATCGGCTCTTGAAAGATCATCGCGATCTCGGCGCCACGCACTTTGCGCAAGCTCACTTCGTCCATCGCGACGAGATCGCGATCCGCGAAGCTGATGGTGCCCTGGCTGACGGCGACGCCAGGCGGCAGCAGACGCATGATGGCGTTCGCGGTCATCGACTTGCCGGAGCCACTCTCGCCGACGACGCAGAGAATCTCATTCTCGTTCAGCTGCAGCGAGACGTTTTCGAGCGCGAAGGGCCGGTCCGCTTTCGGCGGGAGGCGAACCGAAACGTTGTCGAGCGCGAGAATACTCATCGGCCCTTGAGCCTCGGGTTCAGCGCATCGTTCAAGCCTTGACCGACAAGCGACACCGCGAGCACCGTGACGATTATCGCGATGCCTGGGATCGCGGAAACATACCACTGACTGCGCAAAACGCTGCGGCCCTGGCCGATCAGGTTGCCCCAGGAGGCGACGTTCGGGTCGGAGAGGTTGAGGAAGGCGAGGGCGCTCTCGAGCAAAATCGCGACCGCCATCACGACGCTCGCATAAACGATCACGGGCGGCAGCGCGTTGGGCAGAATCTCGCGGAAGATGAGCGCGCTGTCGCGCAGCCCGAGCGTGCGTCCGGCTTGCACGAATTCGCGATTGCGTAGCGAGAGGAACTCGGCGCGCGTCAATCGCGCCGGCGCCGGCCAGGACACGACGCCGATCGCGACTGTGACGGTCAAGATATTCGAGCCGAACACGGCGACGAGTACGAGCAGCAGCAGGAAGTTCGGCAGCGTCTGGAATGCTTCGGTAAGACGCATCAGCACGTCGTCGATGATACCGCCGTAGTAACCCGCGACGGCGCCGATCACGATGCCGATCAGGACCGCGAGCACCGTCGCGACAACGCCGATCAGCAACGAGATGCGGGCGCCGTGGAAAATCTGCGCCGCGATATCGCGGCCGGAACCGTCGGTGCCGAACCAGAAGCGCGGATTCTCCATCGGCCATTGCAGCGGGCGGCCGGCGAGACCAAGCGGATTGCGCGGGAAGAAGACATCGGCGGTGGCGGCCATGAAGATGACGGCGGCCAACAGCACGAGGCCGACGATCGCGGCGGGGCTGCGGAAATATCGCCGTAGTGCATCCATCAATTGCTCGCGATGCGCGGGTCGAGCCGCGCGTAAACGATGTCGACGAGGAAATTGATCGTGATGACGAGCAAGGCCGAGACGAAGACGATACCGAGCAACGTGTTGAGATCGCGCTGCACGACGGATTCGTAAGCGAGGCGGCCGAGCCCCGGCAGCGCGAAGACACTCTCGACGACGACGGAACCGCCGAGCATCGTGCCGGCCTGCAGGCCGATCAATGTCACCATCGGCAACAGCGCGTTGCGCAACACGTGCCGCGCCACGACCGCGGTCTCGCTGAGACCTTTAGCGCGCGCCGTGCGGACGAAATCGAGCGTCAACACTTCCAGCATCGAGGCGCGCATGATGCGGAGATAGATCGCAAGGAAGATCATGCCGAGTGTGAGCGTCGGCAGCAGGAGATGCAGCGCGACGTCGAGCGCGTAACGCCATCCGGTATAGCCCGCCGCAATGTCGATGTAGCCGCCGGCCGGAAGCCATTCGAGCTTCACGGCGAAGACGACGATGCCCATGAGGCCGAGCCAGAACGACGGCGTTGCATAGAAGATAAGGCCGAGCGTCGAAATGAATGTGTCAGGCCAGCCGTTGACGCGGCGCGCCGCCAGTACGCCGAGCGCCATGCCGGCCGCAAAGGCGAAGGAGAGTGCGGATGCCATCAGGAGCAGCGTGACTGGCAGGCGCTCAAAGATCACCGTTGCGACAGGCTTGCCGTAGATCGCTGAGAAGCCGAGATCGAAGCGGATGAGGTGCCAGAAATAATTCGCGAGGCGGGTGACGACGGGAAGGTCGAGCCCGTAGTGCTGGCGCAGCTGTTCGATCATCGCGGCGTCGCCGCCGCCCATTTGGGCGACGAGCGCGTCGACGGTGTCGCCCGGCGCGAACTGCAATAGAATGAACAAGCCCGCGATGATGATGATCAGCGTCGGGATGCTGGCGAGAAGGCGGCGACCTGCGAGTGCGAGGATGCGCATGCTACGAGCGTAGCAAAGCGCCGATCACTGCGCGAGCCATACGTCGGTCCAGTGGCTCGACGGCCAGCGTGGATTGTTATGATGGTTGCGCAGGCGCTTATTGGTGACCGAGATGAATTGACGCTCGATCGCCATCCAGAGCGGCGTTTCGGTGTTCACGAGCTTTTCGAACTCGCCGTAAAGCGCCTTGCGCTTGGCCGGATCGAGTTCGCTCTGCGCGTCGTCGATGACTTTGTCGACGGCGTCCGACTGCCAGCCCCATTGGTTCGTCCATGGCGCGCCTTTCGGGCTGCCGGAGCGATACCAGACCGTCGTCGAGACTGCCGGATCGTTGCGATACTGGTGCCAGCCGGTCGCGAGATCGAAATTCCATTCGCGGTAGACGTTGGTGAGGAAGCCGGCCGCGTCGTAGCGCACGATCTCGATTTTGATGCCGACTTCGGTGAGCGCCTGCTGAATGTAAGTCGACCACAACGCGATGTCCTCGCCCCATGGCGCGGGCACGAGACGCAGCGAGAAGCGCGTGCCGTCGCGGCCTTTCGGATAGCCGGCTTCGTCGAGCAATGCGTTCGCCTTCTTGAGGTCGAACGGATATTGCGGGCCGTGCTCGCTCGGGAAGAAGGCCTGCGATGACGACGGGATCGGTCCGGTGCCGCGCTTCCCGAATCCGTAGAGGAAGTTTTCGCAGAAGAATGGGATATCGAGCGCGTGGACGATCGCGCGGCGGACGCGGATGTCGGCGAGTTCCTTGCGGCGGAAGTTGAACTCGATCGTGTTGTTGCTCGCGTTGCCTTCGTTGCCGCGGCTGGAGACTTCAAAGCGCGCGTCTTTCTTGAGGCGATCCATGTCGGCGAGCGCCAGCGAGGAGTAATTGCTCATCAGCACTTCGCCGGTTTCCATGGCTGCGGTCGCGGCGGATTTGTCGGTGATGAAGCGCCAGACGACGCGATCGAGATATGGGAAACCCTGGAGCCAATATTTCGGATTGCGTTCCGCGATGATGAACTGGCCGCGCTCGTATTGCACGAACTTGAACGGACCGGTGCCGACCGGCGCGGTGTTCGCCGGATTTTCGAGGACGTTGGTGCCCTCGTAAATGTGGCGCGGCGCGATGTAGCCGAGGTCCGGCAGGGCGCGCAGCAGAAGGTCGAGCGGCATCGGGCGCGCGTAGCGGAAGATGGCTGTGTATTTGTCCGGCGTGTCGACGGCTTCGAGATAAAGCTGCAGCGTGGTGCCGTAGTTGAGATGCTTCTTCCACATCTCCATCGCGGTGTATTGCACGTCCGCGGAGGTAAACGGCTTGCCGTCGTGCCAGGTGACGCCCTGGCGCAGCTTGAACGTGATCGCCTTGCCGTCCGGCGTCGTCGACCATTCGGTCGCCAGCATCGGGTCCGGGCTGCCGTCGGCTTTAAGATCAACCAGCGGCTCCATGATCTTCGACGCGACGATGTAAACGCCGGTCGAGGCACGCAGCGCCGGGTTGAGAATGCGTTGCTCCGAATTGAGGTGCACGGTGAGGACGCCGCCGCGGCGCGGCGTGTCCTGCGCAAAGCTCAAGTCCGGCAATCCGGCGGTCGTTGCGAGCGCGGTGGCGGAGAGCAGCGCGGCGCGGCGAGTAATCATCATAGGAAACCTCAAACGAGAATCAGTCTTGCGGAGCGATGAAGCCGAGAAGCACTCCGTTGGCTTTTGCCGGCGGAACACAGATGGCGTGCGGGGTCTTCACGGCGTCGGCGCCGATGGCTTTCTGCGCGGCGTTAAGATCGCCTGCGACGAGGATCAACGACACCGCGCCGCTCTTCGGCATGCCGTCGAGCGGGACGCCGGGATGCCGTGCTTCCAGCGTCTTGCGCGTCAGGAAGATGAAGGGCGCGCGGCCTCCGCCGGATTCGACGCGGACAGCGCCGTCGGCTTCTTCCTGCGCGCCGCGATCGATCAGCTTCGCCATATGTTCAGCGTCGGCTTTCGGATTGTCCGTGAGCACTTCGATGCGCGCGAGGTGTTTCGCTGTATTGGCGTGATGCATGATCTCGGGAATCCACACGGCCTCGCGCGTCAGATGCTGGCACGCGAAGATACGCAGGCCCGCCGGCGCTTCGCTCACGGGCCACTGCGTGACGCGGAATTTCGCGGCGGTCTCGCCGCCGGACGGAAGCGTCACGGGTCGGCCGAAATCGATCGGGCCGACGGCGGCGTAGCCGATGCCTTTGATTTCCGCCGCGAGCTTTTCGGCATCGACCGCGGTAAATGCAGTGCGCTCCAAGCCTTCGCCGCGCTCATCGAGATAAGCTCTACTCGGCGCGTTGTGTTCGGTTGGTGTCAGAATGCCGAGGAGCTCGATGTAGTCCGGATCAAGCATGATCGTGTAGTTGCCGGAGCCGAGATGTGCGCTGTGCGTTCCGCGCGGCGATAGCGTGAAGCCGAGGCGCTGCCAATTCTTCGCCGCCGCGTCGAGATCGCGCGTGAGCACGACCACGTGATCGACCCCGACGATATTCTGAAGCGCCATCCGTCACCTCTTCTTATCGCTCGCCAACCGGCGGTGCGTTGTTCTCAGCAACATGCTACGTCTTGAGGCCAGTGAAAACACCTATCGAGAAGATGTGATGACTGAAAGCGTCGAGTGGCCGCCTTCGCTGTGGGCCGCGGTGACGGCGGCGGGACCGGAACTGACCGCGCTTGCCGGCAGCCAGACCGCGGATGTCGTCGTTATCGGCGCCGGTTTCACGGGTCTTTCGACCGCGCTGCATCTGCGCGAAAAGGGCATCGGCGTCACGGTGATCGAGGCGCAGGAGCCCGGTTGGGGCGCCTCCGGTCGCAACAACGGGCAAGTCATTCCGACGCTGTCGAAGCCGGACCCGGAGGACATTGTCGCGCGTTACGGCGCGGGTGGGGAACGACTCGTGACTCTCATCCGCGATAGCGCGGATTATCTTTTCGATCTCGCGCGCCGCTACGACATCGATGCCGAAGCGGAACAGAACGGCTGGGTGCAGCCCGTGCACACACCGGGCCGCATTAAGATCGCGGAGCGCCGCGTCAAGCAGTGGGGCAAATACGGCGCACCCGTCGAGATGCTGTCGCGCGAGCAGGTGCGCGACATGCTGGGCTCGGACGCTTGGTACGGTGGCTTCTGGAATCGCACCGGCGGGCACATCAATCCGTTGGCGCTGACGCGCGGTTTGGCGCGTGCGGTGCTCGCGGCCGGCGGCGTGATCTATGCGCGCTCGCCGGTCGATAGCTTCGAGCGGCGCGGCGATCGCTGGGTGGTCAAGACCACTGGCGGGGAAGTGTCGGCGCGCTCGCTCGTCTTGGCGACGAATGCGTATACGGGGGAGTTCTCCTCGCTCGCGCCGAAGATCGCGCATGAAGTCGTGCCGGTGCTGTCGTGGCAGATGGCAACGCAGCCTCTGTCGGACAACGTGCGCAAGACGATCATCCCCGGCCGGCAAGCAATGTCGGACACGCATGCGGAGCTTTACTTCGGCCGTTACGACAAACGGAACCGGCTGGTCACGGGCGGCATTCTGCTTTCGCCGTTCAATCGCGCCGAGCGTTTGAAGAAGCTGCTGGCCGGGCGGCTGCAAAAGCTCTGGCCGCAGATCGGCGATGTGACGTTCGACTACGTCTGGAACGGTTATGTGGGGCTGACGCCGGATTGGATGCCGCGCATGCATAAGCTCGGGCCGAACGGTTTCGCCTGGGCGGGGTGCAACGGCAGGGCCGTGGCGATGTCGGTCGCGCTTGGTCGGGAATTCGCCAAGGCGGTGGAGGGCGCGCCGGACGAGCAGCTAGCGCTGCCGTTCAGCGAGCCGGCGCCGATCCCCTTCCATGCCTTTTCGCGCCGGATCGCGCCGTTGAAGCTGATCGAGTATCGGCAGCGCGATGCGATGGAGATTTGACCTGCAGTGGTGTCTGAATGCACCATTTTTGGTCTTTAAATAGAGCGTAAAGAATATTTGTGGTCTATTTGTAGACCATTTTGACGATCTAGACTTGCGGTCCTACGATTTGATCTATAAATAGCTCATAACAATGTCACGTGAGCTATTTGTAGAGCGTCATGGCCAAGCCCATCACCCGCGCATCGTCGCAATATAGTCAGGATGCGGTTGCTCTGCTCGGGCAGCTGATCCGCCGTGGCCGGATCGACCGCAAAATGACGGCCGCCGAGCTCGCAGAGCGGGCCGGAGTTTCGCGTGGCCTCGTCCAGCGTATCGAAAAGGGCGACCTCGGTTCTTCGATCGGCGCGGCCTTCGAGGTCGCGGCGGTCGCCGGCGTCAACCTGTTCGGCACCGATCAGGCCGGCATCGCCTACGCGCTGCATGGGAACGCTGCGACGCTGGCGTTGTTGCCGAAGTCCGTGCGCGCACGAAAGATCGAGACGCAAGATGACTTCTGAGGGCTACACGGAAGCATTCGTCTGGTTTTGGCTCCCCGGCGAGACTTCGCCGGTGGTTGCCGGCCGCCTGCATGCGGTCGACGGCGAGCTGATGTTCAACTATGGCCGCAGCTATCTGACGCGCGTCAACGCGATTCCGATCTATGCACCGGAGCTTCCGCTCGAATCCGGCACGTTGCCGCTGCTCAACGGTCTGAAGATGCCGAGCTGCTTGCGCGATGCATCGCCGGATGCGTGGGGACGCCGCGTCATCATCAATCGTCAGCTCGGCGCGAAGCGGCACGATATCGACACGGATCAGCTCGACGAGATGACGTATCTGCTCGAGTCCGGCTCCGACCGCGCGGGTGCGATCGACTTCCAGCGCTCGGCAACGACGTATATTCCGCGCACCGCGACATCGACGCTGAACGAACTGCTCGGCGCGGTCGAACGCGTCGAGCAGGGCGTGCTGCTCAGCGACGAACTCGATCAGGCGCTGCTGCACGGCAGTTCGATCGGTGGCGCGCGGCCGAAGGCGATGATCGAGAGCAACTCGCGCAAGTTCGTCGCGAAGTTTTCGTCGCAGCAGGACGTCTACAGCGTCGTGAAGGGCGAATATGTCGCGATGCGGCTTGCCGCTGAGGCGGGACTCAACGTTGCGCCGGTGCAGATCGAGCATATCGCCGGCAAGGACATCTTGTTGATCGAGCGCTTCGACCGCCAGCGGGACGGGCAGGGCTGGATTCGCAAGGCGTTCGTGTCGGCGCTGACGCTGCTCGAACTCGACGAGATGATGGCGCGCTATGCGAGCTACGAGAATCTCGGCACGATCATCCGTCATCGTTTCACGCAGCCGAAGGCGACGCTGCGCGAGCTGTTCGCCCGGCTCGTGTTCAATATCTTGTGCGGGAACACGGACGATCACGCGCGCAATCACGCGGCGTTTTGGGACGGCGAGGCGCTGACGCTCACGCCGGCTTACGACGTGTGTCCGCAGATGCGGTCAGGCGGCGAGGCTAGCCAATCGATGCTGATTGTCGGCAACGAGTCACTGAGTCAGATATCGGTGTGCTTGAAAGCCGCGCCGAATTTCCTGCTTTCCGTGAAGGAAGCGAAGGAAATCATTGGGCATCAGGTGCGCGTGATCCGCGATCGCTGGCCGGCGCTGTGCGATGAGGCCGATATGAACGAGGTCGACCGCAGCCTGATGTGGCGCCGGCAGTTCCTCAATCCGTTCGCGTTCGACGGCGCACCGTCGGATATCGCAGATCTGATGCCGGACGAGGAATAGCGCGCGCTATTCGAGCGTCAGCAATACGGGCTGATGATCCGAGAGGCGTGTTTCGGTATCGTATGCGATCTCAACGATGCGGTGCGTCAGGCCTTCGCTGACGAACATGAAGTCGCAGCAATGCGGCTGGCCGTAGGTCTGATCGGTGATGCAGAACGAGTGCGGATGCGGTTCGGGTTCGTGCGCCGCGTTCCACGCATCGATCAAGCGCGGTGCGCCGTTGTCGTGCTTATCGGAAATCCGCCGCTTGGTCGGATGCGAGGGCGGCATGTTGAAGTCGCCCATCAGGAGCGCGGCGGCAGGGCGCGGCGTCGGTTCGTACGGGCCTTTGCCTTCGTCTGGTGGCGACTTCGACCGCATGTAGGCGGCGGCATGGATCGTGCGGATCGCGTCGACCTGCGCGGCGCGCGCTTCGGCCGAGAAGTATTCGAGATGCGTCGTCATCACGCGCAGCAGGCCGAACGGGGCAATCACGGTCGCCTCGATCAAGCCGCGCGGCATGTTGCGCTCGCCGTCCGGAATCCACGGCAGCGTATGGCGGAGAACCTGCCGCACGGGCAAGCGCGAGAAGATCGCATTGCCGAAGCGGCGTGGCTTGCCGTGCGGATCGAAAATCTCCAGCGGGGTTCCGGCGATCGCGGTGTGTTGCGGTAGTAACGCCGCGAGCTCGGCAAATTGATCGGCACCGTTGGTGTCCGCAAGATCCGGCATATGCGCGGAGACTTCCTGAAAGCACAAGATATCGGGATCGCCCATTTGGCGCGCGTGTTCGACGATGCGCTTGAGATCCGTGATGCCGTCCATGCCGCGGCCCCACTGGATGTTCCAGGTAAGAACGCGAATGCTCAACGGATCCCCGCGCGCATGAAGCTCTGCACGAATTGGCGCTGGAACATCAGGAAGCCGATCAGGAGCGGGCCGGATGTCAGCAGCGTTGCGGCGCAGATCACCGACCAGTCGACGCCTTGATCACCGGACGAGAAGACCTGCAGGCCGACCGTGAGCGGCCGCGCCTCCACCGAGTTCGTGATGATCAGCGGCCAGAGAAAGTTGTTCCAGTGATACGAGACCGACACGAGGCCGTAAGCGATGTAGATCGGGCGCGCGAGCGGCACATAGACCTTCATCAGAACCTGCAATGCATTTGCGCCTTCGACACGGGCCGCATCGTCGAGCTCCTTCGGCACGGTGCGGAAGGTTTGCCGCAGCAGAAAGATGCCGAAGGCCGAGGCGACGTAGGGCAGCGCGATGCCGGGCAGCGTATCGACCAGCGAGAGCGCGCTCATCGTGCGGTAATTCTCGACGATGAGAACGTCCGGCATGATCATCAATTGCGCGAGGACGAGCGCGAAAGCGATGCCGCGCCCCGGAAATTCGAAGCGCGCGAAGGCGTAAGCCGCGAGCGTGCAGAGAATGATCTGCGAGACGAAGATCATCGTGACGAGCAGGATCGTGTTGAGGAAGTAACGCGCGAAAGGCGCGGCCACCCAGGCGCGCGTGAAGTTCTCGAACGTGAGCGGCGCCGTCAGCGTGAAGCGCGTGGCGAATTCGGGCGGATGGAACGCGGCCCAGAACGCAAAGGCGAGCGGGAGAATCCACAGCAGCGCGAGCAGCCATGCGCCGCCGGTTTCGAGCACACGGGCGAAGCCTTTCGGCGCGTAGGGATCGTGCGGCGTCTGGCTCATCGGTAGTGCACCCGCCGTTCGAGCCAGCCGTATTGGATGAACGCGATCAGCGCGAGCATGGCGAGCAGCACGATCGTCAGCGCTGCTGCGTAAGCCGTATCCCAGAAGCTGAAGCCGACTTGGTAGATGTAGAAGAGCAGCAGCGAGGTCGCGTTGTCCGGTCCGCCGCGCGTCATGACGATGATGTGGTCGACCATGCGGAAGGCGTTGATCACCGCGTTGATGAGAACGAACAGCGTCGTCGGCATCAGCAGCGGGAATTGGACGCGGCGGAAATAGGTCCAGCGCGATGCGCCTTCGAGCGACGCGGCTTCGGCGAGCGTCGGCGAGATGCTCTGCAGCGCTGCGAGGTAGAAGATCATGAAGAAGCCGGCCTCCTTCCAGATCGCGACAACTGTCACGGCCCACAGCGCCGTGTCTTTCGAGCCGAGCCAGTTGGTCGCACCGAAGCCGAGCGCGCCGAGGATTTGCTCGAGCAGACCGTATTGCGGCGTGAAGAAGAACAGCCAAATGTTGGCGACTGCGATCATCGGCAAGATCGTCGGCGTAAAGTAGGCCATGCGCGCGAAGGTACGGCCGGGCAGGCGGTCGTTGACCCACACGGCCATCAGCATCGCGAGCGCGATTGAAGTCGGGATCGTGCCGAGCGCGAACCAGAGATTGTTGGTGAGCGATTGCCAGAAGATCGGGTCGGCCCAGATCTGCTCGAAATTCGCCGCGCCGACGAAGCGCGCCGGGCGGCGCGGCTTCGGCGTGGACATGACGCTTTCCCACAGGCTCGCGACGGCGGGCCAATGCGTGAACGCGACGAGGAAAATCATCGCGGGCAGCAAAAGAAGCCAGCCGACTATGGCACTGCGGAAACGATCGCTCATGCGCGCCACGGAGAGTGATGCGCGGGAATGTCCCGCGCACCGTTATCGTTAGAAGCGAGGCGCACGCTTAGCGATACGGCTTGAGGATGCGTTCGGCTTCCGCCTGCGCATCCTTGAGCGCTGCGGCCGGAGCTTTCGAGCCGGTGAGTGCAGCCTGAATGTTGTCGCTGAACGCCTTGGTGACGCGCTGGTTCTCGTGCGTCGAGAGTTCCGCGACGGCGAATTCGAGCTGATCGCGCGCCACGGCTGCGGCCGGGAAGCTCGCAACATACTCCTTCATTGCCGGCGTTTCGTACGCCGCTTTGCTCACCGCGACGTAGCCGGTTTCGACGCTCCAGCGCGCGGCGCGCTCGGGCTGCGTCAGCCAGCGGGCGAAGCGGAATGCGCCTTCCTGCTGCTGCGGCGTCGCTTTCTTCGCGATGTTGAAGTTGCCGCCGCCGGTCGGGCTGCCGCGGCGCTTCTGCGAAGGCAACATCGCGACGCCGAACGGGAATTTAGCGTTGTTCTTCACGTTCGTGAGGTTGCCGGTCGTGGTCCACATCATCGCGGTCTTCTTCTCGAAGAAGTCCTTCGGCGTGGTTCCCCATTCGACGATGCCGGGCGCGTGCACCTTCATCTTCTGGCCCATGTCGACCCAGTATTGCAGCGCTTCGACGACGCCCGGCTTATCGAAGTAGGTCGTGTCGCCCTTCTGATTAGCGACGATATCGCCGGCCTCGATGGCGAGTGCCTGTAGCAGCCAATAGCTAAAGCCGGTCGACGGAATCTGCGTGCCCCACTGCGTGACATTGCCGCCTTCGCGCTTCGTCAGCTTCTCGGCGAAGGCCGTGTGCTCGGCCCACGTCTGCGGCGGCTTTTCGGGATCGAGGCCGGCTTCCTTGAAGGCGTCCTTGTTCCAGAAGAGCACGATGGTCGAGCGCTGGAACGGAATGCCCCAGGTCTTTCCCTCGGTCTGGCTGTTGAGCATGAAGGCCGGGAAGAAGCCCTGCATCCAGGCTTTGTCGGCGTCGGTCTTGACGAAGCTGTCGATCGGCACGATCGCGTCTTCGTCGATCAGCGTGAACATGTCGGTCGAGAGCAGCACGGAAAGCGTCGGCGGCGAGCCGCTCTTGTGCGCGGTGAGCACCTTCGCGATCGTGTCCTGATAGGTGCCGGAATAGACCGGCGTGATCTTCACATCCGGATTCTCTTTGTTGAAGTCGGCCGCATAGCCGTCGATGATCTTCGTCACCGGGCCGCCGACTGCGACCGGATAAAAGAACGAAACTTCGGTCGGCGCGTTTTGCGCGATCGCGGGTGCCGCGATGGAGAGCGTGGTGGCTGCGGCCGTGCCGGCCAGGAATTGTCTGCGGTCCATTTGTTGTTCCCTCTGTTGTCGGACGCGTTCTCGTTATTGTTGTTATGTGACAGTTATACTAAGCGCTGTTCACTCTTTCGATCAAAGAGATGTTGGTCGTCGGGGGACCAGGCGAAGTGTACGGTCGCGCCGCGCGCGACGTCCGTCTTGCCGGCGATGCGCGCAACGAAAGGCGCGCCGCCGACGCGGGTTTCCAGCAACGTATCGGCGCCGAGATACTCGGCCGCGATCACTTCGGCGGCAACGCCCGCATCGTCGAGCCTGACGCTTTCGGGGCGAACACCGATATAGATATCGTCGGCAGAGCGCTGGCCCAGCAGCGTCTGCGCGATGGGGCGGCTCGCGACTGCGGTTGCCGGAACCACATTCATCGGCGGCGTGCCGATGAAGCGCGCCGAGAATGTCGTCGCGGGCGAAGCGTAGAGTTCGGTCGGCGTGCCGTTCTGCTCGATCTGGCCGTTGCGCATCAGGATGATGCGGTCCGCCATCGTCATCGCTTCGACCTGGTCGTGCGTGACGTAGATCATCGTCATGCCGAGACGCTGCTGCAACGCGCGGATCTCGCGGCGCATTTCGAGGCGAAGCTGTGCGTCGAGATTCGAAAGCGGCTCGTCCATCAGACAGACTTCCGCCTGAGCGACGACGGCGCGCGCGAGTGCGACGCGTTGCTGCTGGCCGCCGGAGAGCTGCGACGGTTTGCGTTCGAGCAACGGCGCAAGGCCGAGCAGTTGCGCAACGTCCCTGAGGCGCTTGTCGCGCTCGGCGCGATCGACGTTGCGGACGCGCAAGCCGAAGATGATGTTCTCGGCCACGCTCAGATGTGGGAAGAGCGCGTAGCTTTGAAACACCATCGCGATGCCGCGCTTCGCCGGCGGCAACTGCGTAACGTCCCGATCGCCAATCAGTATTCGCCCAGCATTCGGAAAATCGAGGCCCGCGATGAGACGCAGCGTCGTCGACTTTCCGCAGCCGGAGGGGCCGAGCAGGGCGACCAGCGAGCCCGCCTCGACCTTGAAACTCACATCACGAACTGCGGCGGTCTCGCCCCATAATCTCGACACGCCCTCTACGAGGATGGTAGGCAAGGACAACAACTCCGGCTGAGGTGAGGGCAGACAACATAAAATCGTGGCTTGGATCAAATGTGTCCGCCGCGCCCCTCTCTTCAACAGCCCAAAACAACGACTGGCAAGAATGAAATCGATTGTTTGGACTTTGGCCCTTTGTATTCCGTTGACGCTCCTCGCCGGAGCGCTGCACGCCGCCGACCGCCGAGCTCAGGCGGCCTTGAAAAAAATGGATCCGGAGAGCCGGCTCACACAAGTGTGCGATCTCGAAGCGATGAACCGTATCGCGCGCGACGGAACCCCGCACCGCCCGGATCGCGCGATGGTCGATCAGCTCGGCGAGCCGAAGCGCAACGGCCATAGTTTGCGTGGGACCGGCGGCGCCTTCCGCAGCAAAGGGGAGTGGTATCGCTTTTCGTTCAGCTGCGATGCCGCGAGCGACCACATGAGTGTGCTGTCGTTCGAGTATAAGATCGGCAACAAGGTCGAACGCAAAGAATGGGCGACGCTGGGATTGTTCTAGGGGCGAGTCCAACTAGCCCTTTCGCACAGGCCCTGCTGGCATCGGCTTGATGCGTGGCTTGTGCGCTTTCGCTTTCGTCTTGTGCGGGATGTTCCCGCAGTAGCCGGGCGCCGACGAGCCCTTCGGATTGCAGAAAGTCGCCGCGCTGCTGTGGCCCGCCATCGCGGCGAACGCGAGCGTGAACATCATCGTCAGTGCTATGCGCATCATCGTTCTCCCGACAGTTTGTCGCAGAAAGTCTCGCTCAAGTTCAACCGCGGTCTGGTTGGAACCGAATGCCGGTCGCTCCAATTGATGTGGTATCGAGGAGTGGATCATGCCGCGCGCCTACTGGAAGGGCTATCTGAAGCTTTCGCTCGTCAATTGTCCGGTCGAGCTGTTCCCGGCGATCACCGGCGGGGGCAAAACGCGATTTCACCAGATCAACGCGAAGACCGGTCATCGCCTGCGTCAGCAAATGGTCGACGAGAAATCCGGACGTGTTGTCGACAAGGATGACAAGGGGCGAGGCTACGAACTCAGCAAGGGAAAGTACGTCGCGATCACGGCAGACGAACTCGATGCGATCGAGTTCGAGAATACGCACGTGATCGACATCGAGAGTTTCGTGCCGGTCGACGAAATCGACAAACGCTATTTCGATCGCGGCTACTACATCGCGCCGCGCGGTAAGGTCGGCGCGGATGCTTTCGCGGTTATCCGCGATGCGATGAAAGACAAAGATCGTTTCGCGTTGGCGCGGATCGTGATCGCCAATCGCGAACATACGATCGCGCTCGAGCCGCTCGATAAAGGCATCATCGGCACCGTGCTGCGTTACGATCACGAAGTGCGTGATGCAAAGTCCTACTTCTCCGGCATCAAAGCGGTGCGGCCGGCGCGCGACATGGTGAAACTCGCCGAGCACATTCTTGAAAGCATGAAGGGCAAGTTCGCGCCGGAGAAATTCAAGGATCGCTACGAGTTGGCTTTGCGGAAGCTGGTCAAGAAAAAGTCGGCGGGCCGCAAGATCGAGGCGCCGAAGCCGAAGCCGAAAGACGACAACGTTATCGATCTGCGCGAGGCGCTGAAACGTAGTCTCGATGGATCGGGCGGAGCGAAGAAGAAGCGGCGGAAGAAGGCGGCCTAATTCCGCGTAACCATCGACCTAGCCGGCAGTCGAATCCTCGGACTCGCCGGGTTCGGGTAGCGTGCCGGCGCCGGGGGTCTTGTCCTTATCGGTCAGTTCGGGCTTGTCGTGAGGCCCAGCCGCCGGCTGCTCGTCCTTCTTCGGATCGTTAGGTGTCTTGGCCTTACTGGTCATGTTTGGCTTGCGCTCCGGATCGTCGCGGACCATCCCGCTTTACCACCGGCTTAACGCCCGGCGCAGTGGACCGTTCCGGACGGGGTCCGCTGTAGGCTGTCGCGCCGGACGGCGAATTGTGCCATACGCTCCCCGAAATCGCGTTCTCGCAGCAGGAGCCTATGGTTAGCAGCGTCGACAGGCCCGGCAGCCACCGCTTTTCGGTGGCCCCGATGATGGACTGGACCGACCGGCATTGCCGGGCGCTCCACCGTCGGCTGACGCGGCATGCCTTGCTCTATACCGAGATGGTGACGACCGGTGCGATCATCCACGGCGACCGGCAGCGGCTGCTTGGCTTTTCGCCGGAGGAGCAGCCGGTCGCGCTGCAGCTGGGCGGTAGCGATCCGGCAGCGCTCGGGACCAGCGCGCGGATCGGCGAAGAATTCGGCTACCGCGAGATCAACCTCAACGTCGGCTGTCCGTCCGACCGTGTTCAGGACGGGCGCTTCGGTGCTTGCCTGATGGCGGAGCCGCAGTTGGTCGGCGATTGCGTCGCCGCGATGAAGGCGGCGGTGAAAATTCCTGTGACGGTGAAGTGCCGTATCGGCATCGACGATCAGGATCCGGCGGCGTCGCTCGACGCGCTGACGGCCGCCGTCGTTGCGGCCGGATGCGAGCTTTTGATCGTGCATGCGCGCAAGGCGTGGCTCAAGGGGCTCTCGCCACGCGAGAACCGTGACATCCCGCCGCTCGACTACGACCGCGTCTATCGTTTGAAGCGAGCGAATCCGACGTTGACCGTTGTCATCAACGGCGGCGTGAAGTCGATCGAGGAGGCGCGAGCGCACCTTGCGCATGTCGACGGCGTGATGATGGGGCGCAGCGCATATCAGGAGCCGTGGCGCCTGCTCGATGTGGACGCTGCGATCTTCGGCGGCGAAGCGCCCGCGAGTTCGGTGAAGGACGCGGTGGCGCAGTTGTTTCCTTACATCGAACATCAGCTCACGGGCGGTCTGCGATTGCACAGCATCACACGCCACATGCACGGACTCTTTCACGGCGTGCCCGGCGCGCGGCACTTCCGCCGTCATCTCGCAGTCGAAGGCGTCAAGCCCGGCGCCGGGTTGCAGACGCTGCAGGATGCGCTCGACAAGGTCTCGGATAACGGCTACGCCGACGCGGACATTGCAGCGGCCTGACCGCACGGTTTACTCACATGATATTCGGAATGCCGGCCTCGGAACTCGCGCTGCTCGCAGCGCTGATCATCGCGGGCGGTGCACTCACGGGCCTGCTCGCCGGCGTGTTCGGCGTCGGCGGCGGCGGCATCATCGTTCCGGTTCTCTACGAAGTCTTTCGCGCCGCCGGTGTGCCCGAAGATGTGCGCATGCAGCTCTGCGTCGGAACGTCTCTCGCGATTATTCTGCCGACATCGATCCGCGCTTTCATGACACATCGGCGCGCGCTCGTGCTGTCGATGGATGTGTTTCGCCGCTGGTTGATTCCGATCGTCGTCGGCGTCGCGCTCGGCGGCTTCATCGCGGCGATCGCGCCGGGCTGGGTGTTCAAGATTTCGTTCGTTGTCGTCGCGAGTCTGCTCGCCGCGAAGATGTTTATCGGCAGCGACACGTGGCGGCTCGGCGAGACGCTGCCCGGCCGATGGCTGATGTCGTTGTATGGCTTCGTCATCGGCCTCTACTCGGCGCTGATGGGCGTCGGCGGTGGTTCGGTTGCGACGCTGGTGCTGACGCTCTACGGCACGCCCATCCACACCGCGATCGGCTATTCATCCGGCGTCGGCGTCGTGATCGCAATTGCCGGAACGATCAGTTTCATCATCGCGGGCATTCCACATTTAGCGATGCTGCCGCCGTTCTCGCTCGGCTTCGTTTCGTTGATCGGACTATTTCTGATGGCGCCGATCACGAGCCTGGTCGCGCCCTATGGCGCGCGGCTCGCGCATAAGCTGTCGCGCCGCAAGCTCGAAATTTTGTTCGGCTTGTTTCTAAGCTTCGTCACGCTGCGCTTCGTCGCGAGCTTGATCTGGTAACTTTTGGTTGGTCGCATTTCCGGACGGTGAACCGGTCTCCACTTCACCTGGAAATGCTCTTACGGGAAACCGCGTAACACCAGCTTATCGCCGCGCACTTCCCAGCTTTCGAGACGATTGAGGAAGCTCATGCCGAGCAGGTTGGTTTTCAGCTGACCTGGCTGTGCGATCAGCGCCGGCACCGAGCGTTCAACGATGCTGCCGACCGAGAGTTTGTCGAGCGTGATTGGGGCTGCGCGCGTGCGCCCGTTCGCGGTATCGACGGCGACGGAATATTGCAGCACTTCCATCGGCAGGCCGGCGCTACGCGCGGCTTCTTGCGTCAACACCACGGCGCTTGCGCCGGTGTCGAGGATCATCTGCGTCTTCGTTCCGTTGACTTCCGTCGTGATCGCGTATTCACCGCCGCGGCCGCGCGCGATCTCGACCGCGTGACCACGCGACGTCGGCCGTCCGGGCACGAGCTCGGCGAGAATGCGATTGCCGATCTGCTGAAGTTCGAAGCGATACGTGTAGCCGGCCGCGAGCACGAGGCCGATCAGCACCCAGAACACGGCGGCTTCGAGAGCGGCGCCCAAGCGATGACGGAACAGGGCGATGACGGAACCGGCGAGGAACACCAGCAGCGCGACTTTGACAACCAGTGCGCTGAAATCGTCGAGCCCCAGGCCCGCGATGGTCTCCTTGTCGTGGCGTGCGACGAGGATGAGGAAGGCGAGGCCGAGACCGATCAGCAGCCCCCAGAAGAGGCGTTTGCCGCTGCCGGACTCGCGCTTCTTCTCGCGCTCTTCGGCGCGTCTCATGGGTTCGTCTCGTGTGGCCGGCGCTGCGTCAGGCGGTCCGGTAACTCATCCATAATCCGTCTTCGCTCTTCGTCGGTCAGTCGCGACCAGTTCCCGATTTCGCCGATCGTGCGCCCGCATCCGAGGCACATCTTCGAATCGGGGTCTAGCACGCAAATCTTGACGCAGGGAGAGATGATGGGCTGCACGGCGGCGCAATCGATCACGAATGAGCCAGCTTATCAATGCGTTGACCTGCGACAATCTGCTGTCCGGGCCTCAAGCGCTTAACGGGCCTGGCTTCTTGCGCAGGCTCGGACGCGGGCCCTTCGGCGTCGGCGCGAGTTCGGGCTCCGGCTCTGCGTTCGGCACGGTCGGCGGCGCGCCGTTGTGGATCGGCGCAAGCGCCGAAACGACGCGCTGCGGCGGGAAGTTGACGAGCACCTCGGTACCTTGGCGCAGCTTCGACTTGATGGCGAACGAGCCGCCGTGAAGTTCGATCAGGCCGTTGACGATCGGAAGGCCGAGGCCGGCGCCGCGTTCGGCGGACTTGATCGCGTTCGAGCCTTGGCCGAACGACGAGAGCACGATCTGGATTTCGTCTTCCGGAATGCCGGGACCGTTGTCTCGCACCGAGATGTACTGGCCGCCGGACGCAGTCCAGCCGACCTTGAGCCAGATCTCGCCGCCCTGCGGCGTGAACTTGATCGCGTTGGAGAGTAGGTTGAGGACGATCTGGCGCACCGCGCGCTCGTCCGCCCAGACGCGCGGCAAATGCTGCTCGAAGTTCTGGCTGATGCGGATACTACGGCTTTGCGCGCGCATCTTGAGAAGATGGTGGCAGTCTTCGACGACACCTGGGAGCGAGACGCTTTCTTCTTTCAGCTCGTAGCCGCCGGCTTCGACGCGCGAGAGATCGAGAATTTCGTTGATGAGATTGAGCAGGTGCTCGCCCGAGCTGTGAATGTCGCCTGCATATTCCTTGTAGATCGGCGAGGAATGTTCGCCGAATACTTCACTCTTCATCACCTCGGAAAAGCCGAGGATCGCATTGAGCGGCGTGCGCAGCTCGTGACTCATCTGCGCAAGGAAGCGCGACTTCGCGAGGTTGGCTTCCTCGGCGTTGCGGCGTGCTTCGTCGGAATTCGCTTTCGATTGTTCGAGTTCGCCGATCAGTGCGTCCTTCTCGGCGCGAGCGATGAGCGTGTCGAGCGTGCCCGAGTAGAGGCGGTGCGCGATGAGCGCGAAATAGACCTGTGCGCCGATCGCCATCGCGATCATCACGTAATGTTCGAACCGGCCGTGCAGCGCGTAATAGACCGTGACGGCCGTCAGTGCCGGCAGGGTCGTCGCGAAGAGCGCGGTCGGCAACGTCGACGAGAGCATCGCGGCGAGTGCGATGATCAGCAGCAAGATGAAGAGCACGAACGTGCTCGTCACCGACGAGACGTCTCCCAGCATCGACAGGATGAGGATCATCCAGGCCGAGCCGAACGCCACATCGAGCAGCGTGAAGCGCATACGCCAGGCGCGGATATCAGTGCCGTCCGTGTCGAGGGCCAGGAACTTGCGGCATTGGATCCAGGTCAGCCCGACGATGCAGAGTGTTGCGGAGGTCCAAACTACAGCTAGGAGCTCGCCATTCCACTGCGCGGAAAAAATGCCGACAGCGGCGACGAGGATGCTAATCGCGAGGACGGCAGAAATCCGATTGGAGGCGAATTGCCGGATCAGCTCCTGGTCAAAGGCCGGCCGGGTACCGGTCGAGGAGGTTAGGCGGTCCCGTGCTTCGCGCACCCGGCGCGCCGTGCTGCGGCGCGGCGAGGCCGCAGCCGCGCGCGCGGCTTCGGCATCGCGCTGGGCACTCGCAGTTGCGCTATCCGGGGAGGCAGGGAGCATCCCTCAGTTATGCGGGGAAAGTCGCTTAAAAAAGCCTAACCCGAATGGGTAGAATCCGCATATGACGGCGCTTAATGCGCGGGTCTTCCTACACAAAGCGAAATCTTGGGTCGTTTAGCCCGCGAACGCGCAATCTGGTGATCTGGTTGCTGGTCGTCGGCGCGATTGCGGCGGTCGGCTGGTGGCGCGAGCAGAGCACGCCTGCGTTGAGCGGGCAGGCGCGGGTTATCGACGGCGATAGTCTCTGGGTCGGGTCGACGGAAATCCGCATCTACGGGATCGATGCGGTTGAGCTTCACCAGTCGTGCACGCGAGCCGGGCAGCCGTGGAGCTGCGGCAGCGAGGCCGCGCAAGCGTTGCGCCGCGCGATCAACGGCAGAGCGGTGAGCTGCCGGTCGAAGGACCGTGATCGTTACGGGCGCACGGTCGCGACATGCTCGGTCGGTGGTCTCGATCTCGGCGCAGCGATGATCAAGGGCGGTTACGCGGTCGCTTACGGAGCCTACGAGGCGGACGAACGAGAGGCGCGCGATGCCGGACGCGGCATCTGGTCGTCGCAATTCGAGCCGCCGGGCGTATGGCGTTCGCGCAATCCACGCCGGCCCTCTCCTTGACCACCCGGATCAGCTCTGATCGATTGCGGCTCAATGACAATAACCGGGCGGAAACGATGAAGCTCTACGATGCCGGCCGCGCGCCGAACCCGCGCCGCGTGCGCGTTTTTCTCGCCGAGAAAGGGTTGTCGATCGAGACCGAGCAGGTCGATCTCGCCAACAAGCAGCACAAATCGCCGGAATTCACCGCTATCAATCCGATCCAGCGCGTGCCGGTGCTGATCCTCGACGACGGCACCGCGATCGCGGAATCGATCGCGATCTGCCGCTACTTCGAAGCGTTGCGTCCCGATCCGCCGCTGTTCGGCCGTTCCGCGCTCGAGATCGCGATAGTCGAGATGTGGCAGCGCCGTATCGAGATGAATTTCCTCAACTCGATCGCGAACGTATTCCGTCATCTGCATCCCGCGATGGCCGAGATGGAACAGCCGCAGGTTGCCCAATGGGGCGAGGCCAACAAACCGCGCGTCATCGAGTTTCTCTCGGTGCTCGATGCGCAGTTGAAGGATAACGTTTTCGTCGCGGGTGAGCATTATTCCGTCGCGGATATCTCCGGGATGATCGCGGTCGATTTCATGAAAGTCGCGAAGTTGTCGGTGCCGCCTGCACTGAAGAATGTCGCGCGGTGGTATGCGCAGGTGAGTGAGCGCCCGAGCGCGAAAGCTTAAGGACACGACGATGGGTTACGAGACTATTCGCTACGCGGTCGCCGACGGTGTCGGCACGATCACGATGGCGCGGCCGGACAAGCTCAACGCATTCACCTCCGTGGTGCATGCGGAACTGCGCGACGCGCTCGATGCGGCGGAGAAGGATGACAACGTCCACTGTATCGTCATCACGGGCGAGGGACGTGCTTTCGCGGCCGGTCAAGATTTGCGTGAAGAGCGCATCCTCGGGCCGGACGGCCAGCCGGATGCGGGTGCCCGTCTCGACAAGGATTACAACCCGCTCGTGCTGCGTCTCTACAACAACGCGAAGCTGACGATTGCGGGCGTGAATGGTCTTGCGGTCGGCGCGGCGGCGAATATCGCGCTCGCCTGCGACATCGTCGTCGCGGCGCGCTCAGCCTACATGCAGCAGATTTTCGTGCGCATCGGGTTGGTGCCGGATGCCGGCGGCACGTGGTTCCTGCCGCGTCTGGTCGGGCCGAAGCAGGCGCTGGCGCTGATGCTGTCTGGCGATCAGGTGCCGGCGACGGAGTTGCACCGCCTCGGCATCGCGCATCAGCTCTTCGATGACGCGACCTTCGCGGACGACCTACAGAAGTTCGCGAAGAAAATCGCGGCGGGGCCGACGGCGACGTATCGGATGATCAAGGATGCGGCACGCAAGAGCCTCGGCAACGATCTTGCGGCTCAGCTGAACGTCGAACGCGATTTGCAGCGTCGCGCCGCGCTGACCGAAGACTCGCAGGAAGCAATTGCAGCGTTCAAAGAAAAGCGCCCGCCGAAATTCGTCGGGCGCTGAGGGGCGACTTAGCCGCGGCGGATTTCGTTGCGGGTGCGCCACCAGTTGCGATCGTAGCTGTGGGTGCGGTCGTTATTCTCCGCATAGACCAGCGACTCGATCTCGGTCGGCATGATTTCGAGGTCGCGCAACGTGCGCCGGTCCAGCGCCGACAGCTGGCGGACCGTTTCGCGGCGAGCCTGCCAGGACCGATAGCGGATCCATCCGCGGTAGAGAGCGGCGAGGATGCCGGTTGCGCGCGGCGTAGTCGGCCAGCCGGCGAGCGGTGCCAAAGCGTGGCGGTCGTCGTTCAGGGGATTTAAAAGAGCCATGGGGATGCTCCTATGGTTAGAGAATCTCAGGGGTACGAATTTGCTTTGACCTCTATGTCGCGCTTGCAGAGCGCCATTTCAAACGATACTTTCTCGCCTTATGAGTGAGAGAATCTCATCGATGCGCAGGCCATTGCCGCCATTGAACGCCCTCCGTGCCTTCGAAGCGATCGCGCGTCATCTTTCGTTTGCCCGGGCGGCCGACGAGCTGCACGTCACGCCGGCGGCATTATCGCACCAGATCAAAGGCTTAGAGGATCAGCTCGGGGTCCCGCTGTTTCACCGCCGCGCGCGTTCGATCGAGCTCACCGAGGCCGGGGACATGCTTTATCCCGGCCTGCATGCGGGCTTCGAAGCGCTGCACGATGCGATCGGACGGCTCGGCCGGCGCAAGGAAGACCGCTTCCTGGTCATCAGCGCGACACCGGGTTTCACGGCGAAATGGCTGGTGCCAAGGCTGTGGAAGTTTCTCAACCAGCACCCGGAGGTCGATCCGCGGCTCGCGGCCAGCCTCGCGGTGGCGGATTTCACGGCTGACGGCGTCGATGTCGCGATCCGCCTCAGCGACGGGCATCACCCGGAACTCTACGTCGAGAAGCTGTTCGACGACTCGGTGGTGCCGGTCTGCAGCCCGCGCCTGATCGAGGCTGGATTGCGCACGGTCGACGATCTCGCGCGGTTTTCGCTCATCCACTACGACATTCCGACATCGTCGCAGCGCCCGCCGAACTGGTCCGAGTGGCTGGAAGTCGCCGGGGCGCATGGCATCGACGGCTCACGCGGGCTCCGTTTCAACGTGGCGGACCATGCGCTCGACGCGGCGGTGGCGGCGGCCGGTGTGTCGATGTCCTACAAACTCATCGCGTCCGACGACGTGCATAACGGTAGGCTGGTGATCCCGTTCGGCCCACAATTGCCGATCACGGAGCGCGCCTACCATTTCGTCTGCCCGAAAGGGCACGAGACGCGGCCGAAGGTGCGCGCCTTCCGCGACTGGCTGTTCGCCGAAATGGCAGAGACCAAGGCCAAATGGGTGCCATTTGATGCCGCGACATCAACAGGATCGTCTCGGTAGCAGTTGACGGACACACCCTGCGGCGGCCATTAATGCGTGAAATCAACTCGGGCTTGCCGGCTGTCGTGCACGCCCACTGAAATGCGGCACGCCTCGTGCAAGTGCGCCGGGTGAAATAGGGCAAGCATGGCGAAAATCGTCATCTCTTACCGGCGTGCCGACTCGGAAGCGCTGACAGGTCGAATCCGTGACCGTCTGGTTGGCCATTATGGCGACCAGTCGATCTTCATGGATATCGACAGCATCCCGTTCGGCATCGATTTCCGCGACTACATCAAGGAAGCGCTCGCCGAGACCGACGTCGTGCTCGCCATCATGGGGCCGCGCTGGATCGGCGCATCGGCGACGGGCGGGCCATCGCGCATCAGCGAGGACACCGATCCGGTTCGCATCGAGGTCGAGACTGCGCTCGCCCGCAAGATCCCGGTTATCCCGGTTCTCGTTGACAACGCGATCATGCCGCAGCCCTCCGAGCTTCCGGAGACATTGCGCAATCTTGCGTATCGCAATGCGGCAGTGGTCGACAGCGGACGCGATTTCCATCTGCACATGGATCGTCTCGTGCGCGCGATGGACAAGATCGTGCCCGGCGCGCCGGACACCGGTGGCGAGGTCGCCGTACCGCCGCGCCGCACCGAGATGTACGCGCAGAACCTGACGCAGCCGCCGCGCAGTCAGCCGCTCACGCAGACGACGGCGGCAGCCGCCGCGCCTGGGGGCCGCAACTGGTTCAAATATGTTGCGATCGGTCTCGGTGTGATCGTCGCCGGTTTCGTCGGGCTGGTGGTTATCGGCATCTTTGCGCCCGACACGAAAAAGGGCGGTGGTACGACGACAACGACGGTCACCAGCCCCGGCGGATCGGTGGTGTCGTCGACGTCATCTCCGCCGGCTCCGCAACCAGCGCCGACGCCTGCGCCAACACCCGCGCCGCAACCGAGCGTGCAGCCGACGCCACCACCGGCGCCGCAGCCGCCGCCGCAGCGACAGACTTCGTCCGCGCCGCCCGCAACGTGCGGCACCGCGACCGTGTATGCGTTCCGCGACAATTTCTCGCCGCTCAATCCAGGCTGGGACGATCCGTCCGCGTCTCGCTACGTCGAGAACGGGCAGATGGTGTTCAACTTCAAGGATCCGGGTCTACTGACTTGGCTGTATCGTCCGATGCGCTTCAAGGCAGCGTCGGTCTGCGCGACCGTGCGTGCTCCGCCGCAGGCGACGAAGCTAGACGGTGTCGCGAGCGGCGGCGTCGCGTTCTGGGCGACCGACTATCAGAATTACTATCTGGCGCAGGTTTACATCGACGGCACCTATCAGGTGTATCGCCGTTTGAGCGGCGAATGGATCCCGGTCGTCCCGCGCACGAAGTCTGAGCATTTGCGCACGGGCCTCGACTCGGTCAACGAGCTGCAGGTCACGTTTAAGGAGAGCAACGGAACGTTCTTCGCGAATGGTCAGAAGCTTGTTGACTTCCGCGGCCAGCCGCCGAAAGACGGCGGCGCTGTCGGATTGCATGGCGAATCGGAATCCGATCGCGGAAATCAGTGGCGCTTCACCAGCATCGCGGTCGTCGAGGATGAGCCGCTGGCGCAGCGGCCGGTGTCGTCGAAGGCGCAACGCGCGGCGACGGCAAAGCTTGAATGCAAGCAGAGCAGCGACACGGCTTTCGCGGACGACTTCAAGCGGCCGGACGGCGGCTGGGGCGATCTTGCGACCACGGCGTTTTACGACGGCGGCAATCTCGTCATTAAGCCGCAGGAGAACCGTACGCGCACGCTGCTCTACTCGGCGCTGCGTTACGTCAACGCGACAGCGTGCGTGAATCTGCGTTGGCCGAGCGAGCCGGTTCAAGCGGAGGAAATCGCGTCGGGCGGCATCGCGTTCTGGGGGCAGAACAACAAGAACTTCTACGAGGCGAGCCTCTTCCGCGACGGCACATTCGATATCTATCGTCTGATCGACGACGAGTGGGTCACGGTGGTGAAGCGCACGAAGTCGGCGGTCATCAAAACCGGCGCGAACGACATCAACCAGTTGAAAGTCGGCATGTCGAACGGCATCGCGACGCTCTACATCAACGACACGAAGGTCACGGAAATTCCGGGGCAGCCGCCACGCGCCGGCGGTGCGATCGGGCTGTTCGGTCAGTCCGACAAGGAGCGCCCGATCGGCTGGCGCTTCGTCGACGCCGCGGTGGTGGATTAGGCGAGCACTGAAACTGCGTTCGTCATGGCCCGGACAAGCCGGGCCATGACGCCTGTGGTGTTCGCTCAGTCCGTCAGCGCGACAGTCGCGCGAACAAGCTCGCCGTATCCCAGCGGCCGCCGCCCATCTTCTGCACTTCGGCGTAGAACTGATCGACGAGCGCGGTGACCGGAAGGTTCGCGCCGTTGCGGCGGGATTCGGCGAGGCAGATCGAGAGATCCTTGCGCATCCAATCGACCGCAAAGCCGAACTCGAACTTGTTCTCGATCATCGCCTTGTAGCGATTTTCCATCTGCCAGGACTGCGCAGCGCCCTTTGAGATCGTCGCGACGAGCGCTTCAATATCGAGACCGGCTTTCGTCGCGAAATGGATGCCTTCCGAAAGGCCCTGCACCAGACCCGCGATGCAGATCTGGTTCACCATCTTGGCGAGCTGGCCCGAGCC
This sequence comes from Variibacter gotjawalensis, assembly GCF_002355335.1. Taxonomy (GTDB): domain Bacteria; phylum Pseudomonadota; class Alphaproteobacteria; order Rhizobiales; family Xanthobacteraceae; genus Variibacter; species Variibacter gotjawalensis. The sequence continues at coordinate 3,782,155 of NZ_AP014946.1, read as the reverse complement.
CGAAGCGCCGAGCAGCTTGCACATGCGCGCATACGAGGCGATGACCTTCTCGGCTTCACCGAACGGACCGGCGTCGCCGCCGCACATCACGGTGAGCACGCCATTCTCGGCGCCGGCTTGGCCGCCCGACACCGGAGCATCGACGAAATCGAAGCCACTCTTTTTGGCTTCTGCATAAAGCTCGCGCGCGACCTCGGCGGACGCCGTCGTGTGGTCGACGAAGATCTTGCCCTTGGTCATGCCGGCGAAAGCGCCGTCGTCACCGAGCGTGACCGAGCGCACGTCGTTGTCATTGCCGACGCACATCATGACAAAGTCTTGGCCGGTGGCTGCCTCTTTCGGGGTCTTGGCGGCTTTGCCGCCGTATTCCTTGGCCCACTTTTCGGCTTTCGCGAAGGTGCGATTGTAGACCGTGACGTCGTGGCCACCCTTTTCCTTCAGGTGCCGCGCCATCGGGTAACCCATCACGCCCAAACCAAGAAATGCAACTTTCGCCATTATATCCTCCGCGTTGTGGCGAGTGGTGTGCCCCGCAACCGCCGCCATAGTCAACGGTAGCGGCTTGGTAGCGCCTTGGGTTGCGCGCTGGGTTGACCCTTACAACCGGGCTCCGCATAACGGTGCCCAGCCAAGGCGAGCATTCGCCAGCCTTTTCAGGATTTTCGGCATGCCGGTTTCAAAAGACGACGTGACAGCGCGGCTCGGCGCCGTGATGAGCCCCGAGAATGTCCCGCTGCCGCAGACGGGCCGTCTCTCGGACGTCGTCGTGACGGACGGCAAGGTGTTCTTCTCGATCAGCATCGCGGCAAGCGCGATCAAGCAATGGGAGAACGTGCGCGCGCAGGCGGAAGCCGCCGTGAAGGCAATGCCGGGCGTCGTCTCCGTGATGGTCGCGCTGACGGCAGAGCGGGCCGGCGGGGCCAGCGCACCTGCACCGCGCCCAGCTGCAGGGGGTGGCGGACATTCGCACGCTCACGGCGGTCATTCGCATTCGCACGGACAGCCGGCGAAACAGTCGACCGGCAATGCGGTGCCGGGCATCGCGTCGATCATTGCGGTCGCGTCGGGCAAGGGCGGCGTCGGCAAATCGACGACGGCGGTCAATCTCGCGCTCGCGCTGCGCGATCTCGGCCTGCGTGTCGGCATGCTCGACGCCGACATTTACGGACCGTCGGTGCCGAAGCTGCTCGCCGTGCGCGAGAAGCCGGAGACGCTCGGCGGCAATCGCCTCAAGCCGATCACGGCCTACGGCATGAGCGTGATGTCGATCGGCTTCCTCATCGAGGAAGAGACGCCAATGATCTGGCGCGGTCCGATGGTCATGTCGGCGCTGACGCAGATGCTGCGCGAAGTGGAGTGGGGCACGCTCGACGTTCTCGTCGTCGACATGCCGCCCGGCACCGGCGATGCGCAACTGACGATGGCGCAGCAGGTGCCGCTGCGCGGCGCCGTGATCGTCTCGACGCCGCAGGATCTGGCGCTGATCGACGCGCGGCGCGGCATCGCGATGTTCAAACGCGTCGACGTGCCGGTGCTCGGCATCGTCGAGAATATGAGCACCTTCGTTTGCCCGGAATGCGGGACCGAGTCGCACATCTTCGGCCACGGCGGCGCGCGGAAAGAAGCAGAGCGCCTGGGCGTGCCGTTCCTCGGCGAGGTGCCGCTGCATATGGCGATCCGCGAGACGTCGGATGCCGGCAAGCCGGTCGTCGCGACCGATCCCGAAAGCGTGCACGCGAAAGCGTATCGCGCGATCGCGATGAAAGTACGCGATCAGATCGCTGCAGGCGGTGGTGGACGTCCGGCGCCGAAGATCGTCATCGAGGCTTGAGCTCGCGCTTCACGTTATCGCGATGAATTCGCTGAAGGCACCGCTGGCCGGTGCCCTGATGACTGTGGGCGTACGCCACGCACGGAGTTGAGAAACATTCTCCTCTCGGCGTGTTTTTCGAAGCAACGAATGTGCTCCTCCGAACGTAACTGCGGAGTGCCTAACTCCCTCATGGAGGAAACAATGACAATAATCGCACGCACACTTCTCGCAGCTTCGCTCTTCGTATTCGCCGGCGCTCAAGCGCAGGCCAGCGCCACCGGCCGGCTATCGGTGGCCGGTCTCGGGGCGCATGCTGACGCCACTATGCAAGACGGCATGCGCCGCGAGCGCATGATGAAGCATCGGAACATGAAGCACCGGCACATGAAGCATCACCGCATGATGAAGCATAAGCGGATGATGAAGAAGCGCCGGATGATGCGCGACATGTAAATTACACTGGCCGTTCCGGGCGATGTTCGGAGCGGCCAATTTTAGTCGTCCGCCCACATGCGGACGAGATTGGCGAGCGACTTCGACATCAAGTCGAAAGCCGGAGATTTTCCGTCGCGCTCGAAGACGACACGCCGCGCCGTGTCGAGATCGAACAGCAGTTCGCGCTGCGCAGGATCGCGGATGAAACTCCTCGCCCAGCCGACCGCCGCGATGCGTTCGCCGCGCGTGACCGGCTCGACACGATGCAGCGTCGTTGCCGGATAGACGATCATCGACCCGGCTTCGAGTTTGAACGTCTCTTCTCCCGACGTGCTTTCGATTACCAATTCGCCGCCGTCATATTTTGACGGATCGGCAAGGAAGAGCGTGAACGATATGTCCACGCGCATACCCTGCATGATCGCATCGTCGACATGCGAGCCATAATGCATCTCGCCTTTGTAGCGGGAGAAGAGCAGGGGGCTGAGTTGCTTCGCGCGCACCGCCATCGCGAATAGCGAATTCTTCGCGATGCGATCGGTGACGAGTTTGCGGATCGGATCGAGCGTCGCGTCGAGCGCCGAGGCTTGCTCGTTGCGCTTGACGCCCTTCGCGGCCCAACCGGCCGTCTCGCGGCCGTCGACGAACTTTGCCTTCGCGATAGCTGCGCGAGCGCGCTTGACCTCGGCGGCGTCGAGAACGTCTTGGATCACGATCTGCATCTTGGCCTACATTGTTATAGGTCTAATGTATTGGCATCACGCGTTGTTCGAGTGACAACGGCGGTAGCCACCTTTAAATCGTTGCGCAGGTTTTGAGCAACGTATTGCGGTGGACTGGCAATGAAGAAGTCGACGAAAATCTGGATCGGTGTTGGAGCGTTCGTGATCGCGGGAGCGCCGGCGGCGCAGACCGTCCTGGCCGGATCGACCAGCATTCCGCCGAGCGGCTTCACGCAGAAATCCGATGGCTCGATGTCGACGATGCGCATGCGCCTCGCGCAGCATGCGGGCCATGGCGCCACCGCGCAGCAAAGCGGCGAAGGCGAGGGTGGCGAGGCCGGGGGCGAAGGCGGCGCGAACCTGCCGCCCGATCAGCTGTTCACTCTGCGCATCGCGCAAATCCGCGGGCATCTGTTTGTCGGTAATGAGCTCGTGAAGGGCAAGCAGTGGGACGCGGCGCTGCCGCATTTCCTTCACCCGAGCGAAGAGATTTACGCCGGCATCAAGGATCAGCTGAAAGACTACAACACGCCCGAGTTCGAGGAAGCGCTGACGGCGCTTGCGGACAGCGTGAAGGACAAGAAGGGCGGCGCGGCTTACACGAAGGCTTGGAAGACCGTGAATGACTCGCTTGTCGCTGCCGAGGCGAGCATCAAGGCGAAGCAGAAAGATTTCGCGCCCTTCACGATGACAGTTGTGCTGGCGCTCGTGAAGTCGGCGCTCGGCGAGTACGGCAATGCGATCGAGGACGGGAAATTCACCAAGCCGGTCGAGTATCAGGACGCGCGCGGCTTCATCTTTCACGGCGAGGATATGCTGAAAGTCGTCGCAGCGGATTTGAAGAAGAAGGATGCGAAAGCGTTCGGCAATGTGCAGAAGGCCATCCGCGAGCTGAAGTCCGCCTTTCCGGGCCCGACCCCGCCGAAGAAGCCGAAGCTCGATCTTGCGAAGTTCTCGATCGCGGCGTCGCGGCTTGAGCTTGCCGCGAGCCCATTGCAGTAAAGCCGGTCCGGGCTTAGAGCCGGCTTTGATTTCATCAAAGCCGTCTTTAGCTTCTTGTGTGGACGCATTTTCTTGACGTGAACCGGTAGCCACTTCACTTGAAAATGGCTTTGGACCGCCCGCATGCCTCGCCGCTCCCTCATCCTGCAGCTTGCCGCCGCCTTCGGGCTTGGCGCCGTGACGGCGCTTGGGCTCGCGCTCGGCGGCGTCCTGCCCGCGGACGCGAAGCCGCCGGCGGATGCGCTCGCGCGGCTCAAGGCCCGGTTCGTCAAGCCGGATACGATCCCGTTCCCGTCGAACAATGCTTACTCGGCCGAGAAGCGCGCGCTCGGCGAAAAGCTCTTCCACGAGACGCGGCTCTCCGGCACGGGCGCGATGTCCTGCGCGACCTGCCACCAGCAGGCGCTCGGCTTTGCGGACGGCAAGGTGCGCAGTCCTGGCCATGACGGGGCGCGCCTCCAGCGGCATACGCCGACGCTATGGAATCTTGCGTGGGGCGTGGACTATTTCTGGGACGGCCGCGCGCGCTCGCTGGAAGAGCAGGTGATCGCGCCGATCGAGTCGCGCGACGAGATGGCGATGCCGATCGGTACTGCGCTCGCGACGATCGAGAAGGACGACGCCTACGTCAAAGCCTTCGCGGCAGCCTTTCCGGAAGAGCCGAGGGTCAGCCGCGAGAATTTGCAGAAGGCGCTTGCGACGTATGTGCGGACGTTTGCCTCTCCGCCGACGCGGTTCGATCGCTGGATTGCGGGTGATGCCAACGCGCTGACGGCCGACGAGGCGGCGGGCTTCCAGGTTTTCGCAGGCAAAGCGAAGTGCGCGAATTGCCATTCGGGCTTTGCCTTCACGGACGAAGCTTTTCACGACATCGGGTTGCCTGGGCGGGATCGCGGCCGCGGCGCGGTGCTGCGGTTGGCGGCGGCGGACCATGCCTTCAAGACGCCGGGCCTGCGCGAGGTCGCGCGTTCGGCGCCCTACATGCACGACGGTTCGCTGGCCTCGCTGGAAGATGTCGTGAATCACTACGAGAGCGGCATCGTGAAACGGAAGTCCTTGTCGCGCGACCTGCAACGCGGGCTCAAGCTCACGCCCGTGGAGCGCGGGCAGCTCATCGCGTTCCTCAAATCGCTGAGCAACGAGGACGCGCCGAACCTACCGGCGAGCATCCAGCCGGCGCCGTCGGCGGTCGAGGTCGTGGCTGCACGCACGCACACCGTGACGCAGGACGACAAGCAGTTTCAGCCGGGGCGTATCTCGATCCGCAAAGGTGAACGCGCCTGGATCGTCAATAACGATACGCGCACTCACAATGTGCGGATTTTCGACCCGAAGCTTAACTTTGACTCCGGCGCGCAAGAGCCTGGTGAGACTGTGCAAATCGCCTTTCCGGTGACCGGGTCGTTTTTGGTTTTCTGCGGAATTCATCCGAAGATGGAATTGCGCGTTGAGGTCGAGCCGTGATAAGGCCCCGCAACGTTTTTTCTTGGTTTTTTTAAGCGTTTAGGCCGCAATCAAACCAAAGAAGACGCGAGAATCAATCTTAGGGGTAGGAAACGGTCCGCTTCAGGCCGTCACCTTCGGGGTATTGCCCGCTGGGCATTCTAGGAGACAACAGAATGAAACGTCGTGAGTTTTTGACCGCAGCTGGCGCGGTAGCCGCCACTGCGCCTATCGCCATGCCGGCGATCGCCCAGTCCGCGCCCGCCATCAAGTGGCGTTGCACGTCGAGCTTCCCGAAGTCGCTCGACGCTCTCTACGGCTCGAACGAATACTTCGCCAAGTGCGTGTCGGAAGCGACCGACGGCAAGTTCGTGATCGAGACCTTCTCGGCCGGCGAAATCGTCCCGGCGCTGCAGGCGCTCGACGCCGTGCAGAGCGGTACGGTCGAGATGTGCCAGACGGCTTGCTACTACTACGTCGGCAAGGACCCGACCTTCGCGCTGCTGACGACGTCGCCGTTCGCGCTCAACACGCGCATGATGTCGGCTTGGATGCGTTTCGGCGGCGGCCAGGAGCTGGCGACCGAGTTCCTCAAGAAGTTCGGCGTCATTCCGATCACGGCCGGCAACACCACCGCGCAGATGGGCGGCTGGTTCCGTAAGGAGATCAAGGAAGTCTCCGACCTCAACGGCTTGAAGTTCCGCATCGCCGGCCTTGCCGGCCGCGTTATGCAGAAGCTCGGCGTCGTGCCGCAGCAGATCGGCGGCGGCGACATCTACGCTGCGCTCGAAAAGGGTACCATCGATGCGGCCGAATGGGTCGGTCCGTACGACGATGAGAAGCTCGGCTTCCAGAAAGTCGCGCCGTTCTACTACTATCCGGGTTGGTGGGAAGGCGGCGCAATGCTGCACAACCTCATCAACATCCAGAAGTTCAACGAGCTGCCGAAGCAGTATCAGGCCGTCCTGCGTGACGCCTCGGCGGAAGCCAACGATTGGATGATCGCGAAATACGATTCGCTGAACCCGGGTGCGCTGCGCCGCCTGATCGCCAACGGCGCTCAGCTGCGTCCGTTCTCGCAGCCGATCATGGAAGCCTGCTACAAGGCCTCGAACGAAGTCTATGCCGAGACCTCGGCCGCCAACCCGGACTTCAAGAAGGTGTGGGACAGCATCACGGCGTTCCGCGGCGACCAGTATCTCTGGTGGCAGGTTGCCGAATACGGCTTCGACACCTTCATGATCCGCCAGCGCGCTCGCGGCAACTAAGCCTTCTGGTCTAATCCAAAGCTTCTTGAACCCCGGCAGGCAACTGCCGGGGTTTTTCGTTTCACAACCCCAGGTTTCACAGATAGCATCCTACCGTCGAGCACCGTCTGGCGGAAATCGACCTCCCGCTTGTCGGCGCATCGGCGATAAAAACCTTGGGAGGGGAAACGATGAAGCGTCGCGAGTTCTTGAAGGCTGCCGGCGTCGGGGTTGCGGCCAGCGCAGCGGTTGCTGCGCCGGCCGTCGCGCAGACGATGCCGGAGATTAAATGGCGGCTCGTTGCGAGCTGGCCGAAGTCACTCGATACACTCTACGGCGGCTGCGAGTTTTTCTGTCAGCGCATTGCCGAACTCACCGACAACAAATTCCAGATCCAGCCGTTCGCGGCGGGCGAACTTGTCGGCGGTCTGCAGGTGCTCGATGCCGTGCAAGCCGGCAATGTCGAGATGGGAAACACGGCGCTCTATTATTACTGGGGGAAGAACGCCGCTTTCACATTCGGCACGTCGCTGCCGTTCGGGCTCAACACGCGTCAGCACATTTCGTGGCTTCGCTTCGGCGGCGGCACCGAGCTGCTCAACGATCTCCTGAAGGAATACAACTGCCACGGCATCCCGACCGGTTCGACCGGCGCGCAGATGGGCGGCTGGTTCCGCAACGAGATCAAGAGCAGCGCGGATTTCAAAGGACTGAAATTCCGCGTCGGCGGTTTTGCCGGAACGATTGTGCAACGGGTCGGTGGCGTGCCGCAGCAAATCGCGGCGGGCGACATTTATCCGGCGCTCGAGAAAGGCACGATCGATGCGGCCGAGTGGGTCGGGCCGTACGACGACGAGAAGTTGGGCTTCCAGAAGGTCGCTAAGTATTATTACTACCCGGGTTGGTGGGAAGGCACGGGCCAGGGCCACAACGTCATCAACATGGCGAAGTGGAATGAACTGCCGAAGCACTACCAGGCAGCTGTGACGGCCGCTTCGCACGATGCGTTTACGTGGGTGACCGGCAAATACGACTACGTCAATCCGCCGGCGTTGAAACGGCTTGTTGCGAACGGCGCGCTGTTGCGGCCGTTCCCGCAAGAAGTGCTGGAGGCCTGCTACAAGGCGGCGAACGATATTTACGCCGAACACGCGAAGACCAATAAGCACTTCGAGAAGATGCATACGAGCCTGACCAGCTATCGTTCGGACTCGCTCGCATGGAACCAGGTCGCCGAACTCTCGTTCGACAGCTTCATGATGCGTATGCGCACGCGCACCTGATCTTCCGCACCTGCGAAGACAAAACCCCGGAGTTTACCTCCGGGGTTTTTTGTTGCGCGCTTTTGTGTAGCGGGTAGCATTTCGTAGCCGCGATCAAAGACGGCACAAAAAACAAAAATGGAGGAAGCATGAAACGGCGCGAGTTCTTGCGGACTGCAGGTGTCACCGCGGCGGCGACAACGATCGCTGCTCCAGCCATCGCCCAATCGATGCCCGAGATCAAATGGCGCATGGCGACGAGCTGGCCGAAGTCGCTCGACACGCTGTATGGCGGCGCCGAACATTTCTGCAAGCGCATCGCGGAGATGACAGACAACAAGTTTCAGATCACGCCGTTCGCGGCTGGCGAACTCGTGCCCGGCCTGCAAGTGCTCGATGCCGTGCAGAGCGGAACGGTCGAAGCCGGCAACACCGCGCTCTATTACTATTGGGGCAAGGACCCCGCGATGGCGTTCGGCACCGTCGTGCCGTTCGGCCTCAACACGCGGCAGACGCTGTCGTGGCAACTCGCCGGTGGCGGTCTCGATCTCATCAACGACATGCTGAAAGATTACAACTGCCACGCCGTGATGGGCGGCAACACCGGCGCGCAGATGGGCGGCTGGTTCCGCAAAGAGGTGAAGTCGCTCGACGATCTCAAGGGCATGAAGATCCGCATTGCGGGCCTCGGCGGAACGATCCTCAGCCGCGTAGGCGCGGTGCCGCAGCAGGTTGCGGCGAGCGACATCTATCCGGCGCTCGAAAAGGGAACGATCGATGCGGCCGAATGGGTCGGGCCTTACGACGACGAGAAGCTCGGCTTCGTGAAGGTCGCGAAATATTACTACTATCCCGGTTGGTGGGAAGGAAATGCGCAGGGCCACACGCTGTTCAATTTGGCGAAGTGGAACGAACTTCCGAAGTCGTATCAGCACATCGTCAATTCGGCGTCGCACGATCTGTGGACGTGGGTGATGGCGAAATACGACATCGTCAACGCACCGGCGCTCAAGCGTCTCGTCAACAATGGCGCGGTGCTGCGCGCGTTCCCGCAGGACGTAATGGAAAGCTGCTACAAGGTGACGAACGAGCTCTATGCGGAACTGTCGAAGAACAACAAGCACTTCGCCAAGCTGCACCAGAGCATGATCGACTATCGCGGCGACTCGCTGGCGTGGAACCAGGTCGCGGAGCTTGGCTTCGACAGCTTCATGATGCGCATGCGCACCCGAAGCTAATTTTTGGGGTGGATGACCGTCTTCGGCGCGATGGTCGCGCCGATGGCGCTCGGTACCGGTGGCACAGGTTCGGCGGCGCGGCGCGCCGCCTCTCGGGCGCGCACCTGCTCGCGGTGAAGCGAGTAGATGCCGCTGCCCGCAATCAGCGCCGCGCCGACGAAGGACCAGCGATCCGGAATCTCGCCGAAGACGAAGAAGCCGACGAGACCGGCCCAGATCAAGATCACGTAACGGAACGGCGCGACGACGGAAATCTCGGCGCCGCGGAACGCGATGACGATGAGATAGTTCGCGGCGGCGAGCAGCATCGCGGCGCCGGCGATGAGCGAGACTTCTCGCGGCGTCGGCCAGCGCCAAACTTCCCACAGACCGAGCAACGCGCCCGCGCACATCACGATGACGGCGGTGGTGAAGGAGACGACGATCGATGGGATCGCGCTGTCGAGCTGGCGCGTCAGCAAATCGCGCGAGGCGGACGAGAAGGCGACGAGCACGCCGAGCATCGCCCAGGCGTCGAACGACGCCGGCGTCGGCTTGACGACGAAGAGCGTGCCGATGAAGCCGACGATGATCGCGCTCCAGCGCCGCCAGCCGACGCTTTCGGAAAAGAAGATCACCGACAGCGCCGTGATGATGAGCGGGGAGATCAGCACGATGGTCGAGAGTTCGGCCATGCGCATGCGCAGCAGCGCCGACGTGAAGAGGATCGCGGAGGCCGCTTCGAAGCACGAGCGCAGCAGGACGAGACGATTGAAGCCGTGATGCAGTTTCGCGGTTTCGCGCAGCACGAAGACGAAAGCGAGCGCGAGCAGGGACGTCATGATGCCGCGCACGAAGATGGTCTCGCCGAGCGGCAAATCACGCGCGACGATTTTCACGATCGCGTCGTTGCAGGAGAAGCCGGCGGTCGCGGTGACAACGGCGATAATTCCGCGACGGTTGGCGGCGGCAGACGACACGGTGAGAGAGGCTCCGGCGGGATGACGAATCAGAGGTAACACGAGCCGGAGCGGCTCGGCACCCGCGCCATGCGCAGAGCTGGAGGTCTAGCTGCCCGTCCGTTAGCGGCGTCAGCCGCCCATTTGCGGCGTTAGCCGCCAGTGACGCTCATGTGGCGGCCGACGGCGGGGCCTTGATGGCGGCGATCGATGATGAAGTCGTGGCCCTTCGGCTTGCGCGCGATCGCGTTGGCGATGGCGGCTTCGAGCAGTTCGTTGCTCTCGGAGGCGCGCAGCGGCGTGCGCAGGTCCGCTGCGTCTTCCTGGCCGAGGCACATGAAAAGCGTGCCCGTGCAGGTGAGGCGGACGCGATTGCAGCTTTCGCAGAAGTTATGCGTCAGCGGCGTGATGAAACCGAGGCGGCCCTTCGTCTCTTCGACACGCACGTAGCGGGCCGGGCCCCCGGTGCGGTAATCGAGTTCCGTCAGCGTGTAACGCTCGGCGAGGCGCGTGCGCACCATCGAGAGCGGCAGATATTGATCGAGGCGGCCGGCGCCGACATCGCCGAGCGGCATGACTTCGATCAGCGTCATGTCCATGTCGCGGCCATGCGCCCAATCGATCATCGCGGGGATTTCGTCTTCGTTGACGCCGCGCAGCGCGACCGCGTTGATCTTGACCTTGAGGCCTTCGGCCTGCGCCGCGTCGATGCCTTCGAGCACCTTCGATAGATCGCCCCAGCGCGTGATCTCGCGAAACTTCTTCGCGTCGAGCGTGTCGAGCGAGACGTTGATGCGTTCGACGCCGTTCTGCTTAAGGTCGCGCGCGTGCTTGGCGAGCTGCGAGCCGTTGGTGGTCAGCGTCAGTTCCTCGAGCGCGCCGCTCTGGCGATGGCGCGCGAGGCTCTCGAACAATCCCATGATGCCGCGGCGGACGAGCGGCTCGCCGCCGGTGAGGCGCAGCTTGCGGACGCCGCGTGCGATGAAGGCGCTGCAAAGGCGGTCGAGTTCTTCCAGCGTCAGCAAATCCTGCTTCGGCAGGAACGACATATTCTCCGACATGCAGTAGACGCAGCGGAAGTCGCAGCGGTCGGTCACCGAGACGCGCAGATAGGTAATCGCCCGCCCAAACGGGTCGATGTACGGCGCCTTGCTGAGCGGCTGGTGGATGTTCATACGCACATAGATAAGTTGTAACGCCCACTATGGAAGTTGTGGGGGCGAAAAGGAAGAGGTAACAGCACGTTACCGTCTTGTTTGGAAAGCGCTGCGATGACCCAAAAAGCCTGGCCGACCGAGATACGCCTCGCGAAGGACCGTAAAACGCTGACGGTGTCGTTCGAAGGCGGGCGGACGCACGACTATCCGGCCGAGTATCTGCGGGTCAAAAGCCCGAGCGCCGAAGTGCAGGGGCACTCGCCGGCGGACCGGCAGACGGTGCCGGGCAAGATCAATGTCGAGATACTGAAGGTCGAGCCGGTCGGCAATTATGCGGTCCGGCTGACCTTCGACGACATGCATTCGACCGGCATTTTCGCCTGGGATTATTTCGTCGAACTCGCCGAGAAGCGCGACGCGTATTGGCAGGGCTATCTCGACGAGCTGAAAGACAAAGGCCTATCGCGCGAAGCGCGCTAGGCCTCGGCGGCTTGGCCATTCGTTAGCGCAGATATTCGCGGCAGATCCCGTACATGCGCGCCTTCTCAGGATTGAGCTTCATGCAGTGCGCGCGCGAGTATTTCGGCTTCTTCTTGCGTGATGCGCTGATGTCGATTTTCGCGGCCGTGGCGCCAGCCGCGTAAGACGTTGAAGCGGTCTGAGGCATCAGAAGTGCAAGGCCGGTGAGGGCCGCGATAGCAAGCTTGGTCATCGTTCTATCTCCGCGCCGCTCTGCTGCGGCTCTTGCCGCACCGTGCGGCTTACTAGGAGAGACGAGATCGCGCGGCAAAACCGGACACAATCGGCAAACGACGGGGCAAAAGAAAAAGGCCGGCGCTAAGCCGGCCTTTTCATATTCGGATTGTGCTGCGATCAGCGCGTAACGATCACGCGGGTGCCGACGCGGACGCGATTATAGAGATCGATCACGTCATCGTTGGTCATGCGGATGCAGCCCGACGAGACGGCAGTGCCGATCGTCTCCGGCTCATTCGAGCCGTGGATGCGGTAGAGCGAGGAACCGAGATACATTGCGCGCGCGCCGAGCGGATTATCCTGACCACCCTTCATGAAGCGCGGAAGGTCAGGGCGGCGGCGCAGCATCTGAGCCGGCGGCGTCCACGACGGCCATTCGGCCTTGCGGGTGATCGCTTTCGTCCCAGCCCACTGGAAGCCCTGGCGACCGACGCCGACGCCGTAGCGAATGGCCTGGCCCGGAGCGACCATCAGATACAAGCGGCGTTCGCTGGTGCTGATGACGATCGTGCCCGGCGCGTGGCTGACCGGATAGGAAACAGTCTGGCGCGGGATCGCGCGGCCGCCGCCGGTGCCGAACATGGCGCCGAAGAAGGACGGAAGATCGCTTTGGCGGCCGCCGCCATAGACGCGCTCGTCGTAGCGCTGCTGAGCGGAAGCCGTGGTGACAGTAAGACCGGCGGCCAATAGGCCGACCGACAGAATGAAAGCGGACTTGAGACGCGAAAGCATTGGGGCCCCTCGGATTTTCACATCATGGGACGCTGCAGGCGCCTTCCTGCAACACTCATGCTTCCCAATGGCCACAGAATCAGCCCTGCGACAACCCGTCACCCCTCTCACAAAGCCGTTGAACTCATTGGTTTTTAGGAGGTGTTGCGAGCGCGCCACTCAAGGTTGAGCTGAGGAGGCCGTGCTCGTCGCGCTCACGTATCGTGATCCGGGTGCTGGCGCGACACGATACCCTCTTGGTTCGCCAAGTCTTTGTGGGCCGGCCGGATCGGAGCGTCCGAGATGTTCTCTGCCCACGAGATGCGGTCGGCGTGATTGACCTGAAGCTGCGGCGCGAGGCCCTCGCGGTCATCGAAGCTACCGACCGCCAGCTCGACCCCATGTTCGGTCTCGAAGGTCAGGGGCGTGCCGCATTTGGCGCAGAATCCACGCTGGGCTTTGTCGGAAGACTGGAAATGTGCGGGCGGCTCTCGGGTCCATTCCACGGAGCCTTTGGCTACGACGAGGAGCGAGAAGGGCGCTGCAAACTGCTTTTGGCACATCCGGCAGTGGCAGAGCACAGGGCGTCCGAGTGGGCCGTTCACCCGAAATCGCACGGCGCCACATTGGCAGCCGCCGGTTCTTGCCGTCATCGCTCTTTGTGTGCGCTACGCCGGTTGCCGTTTTGCTCGGCCTCTTGGCGGTAACGCTGTGCTTGCCGGAGGAGCCGTTCGGCTTCCTGGGGGGTGCTGAGCTGGTTGGCGAGGTCTTCCAGCATTTGCGCGCGCGCCCGAAGGTGGTCTTTCGTCTCCATATCGAACAAATTCAGAAAGGGTTTATTCGGTTCCATCGAAATGTCGCAGCCGGATCGATGGCTGCGATGTAGGGTTAATAGCTTAACAGCGGCCTATGATCGAGAGATGTAGACAGTGAACTTCATCAGCAGAAAAAACGAAACGTTGTAGGTTGCCACAGCCAGCAGCTGAGGGAGCAAAAAATGGATAGCCGCAAGCTTGCTCGTTGCTAGCAGCACAGCAAGGTTCAACGCGTAACAGAACCCAAAGGCAATCAGAAAAGGTGTTAGCGCTGAACGCCACTCGGCGTGATCAAAAGTGTATTTGCCGTTCAGCATGAAGCTGAAGGTGAGCCCGACGGCGAAGCCGCAGGCGTTGGCGAGAACAGGAGACAGGCCGAGCATTTCGAACGTTGCGGTGACGCAGAAGCCGATCACCGTATTGACGAGCCCAACGAGTCCGTAGGCTCTGATTTGCTTGAGCCACACCACGTCAGCGTGACGCGATGACATAATACTGACCGCCAAGGGGCAGCCACGTTAGCGCAGGTTCGATGACGCGCAGTGCACGCAACGCATGCGGGACAAACAACGTGTAGCCTTGATGAGATGGACGCAGCCCTGCTTCGGAAACAAGTTCAACCGCTTCCGCTCGGGTCAACAGCACGGCGTCTGAGTCAAACGGGCAGGTAGAAACCATCCTACGCGTCAGTGGGTTGTATGGGTTGTGCTCGAAGATGCAGAGGTGGCCGCCGGGCCGGAGTAAATTCGAAAGCCGTTTGACGAGCGCCCGGCGTTCTTCGACAGCGACATGATGCAATACGGTGATAAGGAGTACGAGATCGAAGCCAGAACGGTCCGAGCTCAAAGCTCGATCCGCGATCACGTCGACATCCGGATGCCGCTCCGAGATAAAGTTGAGGCTCCCCTCCGAGATATCGGATGCCGCGATGCGCGCGCTCGGGAAGTACTGCTTCAAATACGGAATTGACAAGCCAATGCCCGCACCGAAATCCAATATCGTCGAGACGGGCTTTTGTACCAGCCGAGAGAGCAGCTGGATCTTGTATTCGGAGAAGTAGGAGCGTTCTCCCCCGTACATGCCACGCTGATCTTCGAGCATGGCCACGTAATCTTTGGCGTACTGATCGAAATCAACCTTCGTTGGCGTCGACATCCTGCACCCTGAGATTTGATCGATTGGCAGACGCCGAATTCGAGGACTGTCCTCATGCCGAGTGGCAGCAGCGCTGACAAAGTGACCAAGCATCGCGCCGCCGTAATGCGAGAGGACTTAGTCTGACAGCCTAACGTTAATGGCGCGTTGAATGCCTGTGCTCATCATTTCCAACACGCTATAGCGGCTGCAGGCGCCAGCATCGCCCTTGCGAGTCGCGCGTCGTTTTCTCGCCGAAGTATGGTCGAAGCGCAAATGGTGGGCGATACAGGGATTGAACCTGTGACCTTCCCCGTGTGAAGGGGACGCTCTCCCGCTGAGCTAATCGCCCGGGACCGCTAGGCGGCGCCAAACCCGTGGGCTCGGTAGGCGCGGGGTGTACTGATCTCGAGCCTGGGGTGTCAAGGAATAGCGCCGCGCGGCAAAAAATAAGGGCGCGTCCTGCTCGGATCGCGCCCTTTAAGTTGCGCGGAGCGGGGTTGGCGTCCGCTTCGCAGTGTCTGCAAGGCGGGTGTACGCGACCGGGCGAGCCGTAAATGTGATGGCCGTCACACTTTGGCGAATTGCGCCGTCAGTTCTGCGACCGCGCCCGGTAGGGCGTCGTAGTGGCTGATGATGATATCGGGGCCGAATTCCTGCACGGGCCGCGGCGTATACCCGAAATCGACGGCAATCACCGGCAACCCCGCATTCTGGGCAACGCGGAAGTCGGCTTCCGAATCGCCGACCATAATGGCTCTAGCGGGGTCGCCACCGGCCTTGGCGATGGTCTTCCGCAGCATTTCGGGGTTCGGTTTCGGCACGCCGAACGTGTCCTGGCCGCAAATCGCCTTGAATCGGCGCGAAAGATCGAGTTCGTCCAATAGCTTAACGGAAAGCCACTCGAGCTTATTGGTGGCCACCGCGAAGCTGTAGCCATCGGCTTCCAGCCGGTCGAGCGCCGCGATCAGGCCTGGAAAAGGGCGGGACGTATCGGCGATATGGGCGGCGTAGCGCTCCAGATAGGTGTTATAGAGCGCTTCAAGTTCGGGCTCGGGCAGGGTAATGCCCTGTGCGGTCAATCCGCGCTTGAGCAGCGGTTTGACACCGGCACCGATCATCGAACGAGCTTCCTCGTAGGTGACCGGCGGCAGGCCGCGTTCGGCGAAAACCCAGTTGAGGGTGGCGATGAGATCGGGCGCGGTGTCGACCAGTGTTCCGTCGAGATCGAAGGCGATGATGGGAAGTGACATGAATACCTCGGCCGCATGGCTAGACGCTCCGTCCGCGAGCCGCAAGCAGGCCGCACGATGAGCGCCGATGCGATGAAGCGCGCGGCCGCAGCGCGTGCGCTCGAATACGTGAAGCCGGACATGAAGCTAGGGCTCGGCACCGGCTCGACTGCGGCGCATTTCGTCGATCTGCTCGGCGAGAAGGTGAAGGCGGGCCTGAAAGTCGTCGGTGTGCCGACCTCGGAGGCGACACGCGCACAGGCCGAGAGCCTCGGTATTCCGCTGACCACGTTGGAAGAAACGACCGCGCTCGACATGACGGTCGACGGCGCCGACGAGATCGGCCCGGACCTGACGCTGATCAAGGGCGGCGGCGGCGCGCTGCTGCGCGAGAAAATCGTTGCGGGCGCTTCGAAGCAGATGGTCGTCATCGCGGACGAGACGAAGTGGGTGAAGACTCTCGGCAAATTCGCGTTGCCGATCGAGGTCGTGCCGTTCGGTCTTGGAGCCACGACGCGCGCCGTCGAAGAAGCGGTCGGCGGGAAGCCCTGCACGTTGCGGAAGGGCAAGGACGGCCTTGCTTTCGTCACCGATGGCGGCCACTTCATCATCGACGCGGCGATGGGAGAAATCATCGATCCGCCGGCGCTGGCAGCACGGCTGAACATGATCCCTGGTGTCGTCGAAACAGGACTATTTGTCGGGATGGCGGGTGTCGTCGTTCTGGCCGGGGCGGACGGTGTCCGCGTCGTCGAGCGTTCTTCTTGAGTTTTAAATGGTCGCATTTTCTTGACGTGGAACCGGTGTCCACCTCACTTGAAAATGCTCTACAGGGAGTGTGAGATGAATCTTCGTTCGTTCGTGCGTGGCGGTGTCGCCGCAGGTTTGCTGGCGATCTCGCTCGGCATGTCGGGACAAGCCCTCGCGCAGTCGGCCAGTCACCTAGCGGCAGGCCGCGATTTCGTCATCGCGAAAGCCGGCGATCAGATGTTCGAGCGGATCGTGTTGAGCACGGTCGATCGTACACGCGACTTCTTCCTGCAGACCAACACGGCGATCGCGAAAGATCTCGGCGAGGTGACGGCACAGCTGCGCGTCGAATTCGCAGCCAAGCGGACTGAGATCGCGGAGATATTCGGCCGCTCGATGGCCGCCCGTTTCACCGAGCAGGAGCTCAAGGATGCGTCTGCGTTCTATCGTTCGCCGCTCGGTCAGAAGCTAGCGCAGAACGAAGGCGCGGCCTTCGAAGAAGGCATGGGCCGCGTTCGCTCGTGGGCCGAGGATTTTGCCGAGGTCGTTGCCAATCGTATGCGCGTCGAGATGAAGAAGCGCGGCCACAATCTCTGATCGGAACGTGATGGCGGACAGCGAACTCGATCTTTTTGTCATCGGTGGCGGTTCGGGCGGCGTGCGCGCCGCGCGTATTTCTTCCGGTCACGGCGCAAAGGTGATGCTGGCGGAAGAATTCCGCATGGGCGGAACTTGCGTCATTCGCGGCTGCGTGCCGAAAAAGCTGCTGGTCTACGCGTCGCGTTTCTCGCACGAGTTCGAGGATGCACATGCGTATGGCTGGTCGTTCGGCACGCCCTCGTTCGATTGGCCGACGCTGATTGCCAACAAAGACAAAGAGATCGATCGTCTCGAAGCCGCCTACACATCGACGCTGAAGAACGCGAAGGTCGAGACCGTCAAGGATCGCGCCGTGATCGAGGACGCGAACACGGTGCGGCTGGTCAAATCCGGCCAGCGCATCCGCACGAAGAATATCCTGATCGCGACCGGCGGTTGGCCGCATATGGGCGACGCAATCCCAGGCCGCGAGCATGCGATCTCGTCGAACGAGGCGCTGCATCTCGAAACGCTGCCGCGCCGCATCGTCATCCAGGGCGGTGGTTATATCGCGCTCGAATTCGCCTGCATCTTCGCCGGCATGGGCAGCGAAGTTACGGTCGTCTATCGCGGCGAGAATATTCTGCGCGGCTTCGATAACGAACTGCGTCAGCATCTGCGTGACGAAATGGAGCGCCGCGGCATCAAGGTGCTGACCGGCGCGAAGATTACTGGAATCACGCCGCATGGCGCTGCATTCCAGGTCACGATGTCGGCTGGCGGAGATATCGAAGCCGACAAGGTGATGTTCGCGACCGGCCGCGTCCCGCACAGCAAGGACCTCGGGCTCGAGGCGGTCGGCGTGAAAACCGACGGCAAAGGCGCGATCGTCGTCGACGGTTTTTCGCAGACGTCGGTGCCGAATATCTACGCGGTCGGCGATGTCACGAACCGAATCAATCTCACGCCGGTCGCGATCCGCGAAGGGCATGCCTTCGCCGATACTGTCTTCGGCAAGAAGCAAACGCGCGTCGATCACAACGACGTGCCGACGGCAGTATTCACCGAGCCGGAACTGGGCGTCGTCGGGCTGACCGAAGAAGAAGCGCGCGAGAAGTTCGGTCGCGTCATCATCTACCGCACGAGCTTCCGGCCGATGAAGGTGACGCTGTCGGGCCGCCAGACGAAAGCTTTCTTTAAGCTCGTCGTCGACGGTATCACGGATCGCGTCGTCGGCTGCCATATCGCAGGGCCGGACGCCGGCGAGATGATCCAGGTCGTCGGCATCGCGGTGAAGATGGGCGCAACGAAAGCCGACTTCGACGCGACGATGGCGGTGCACCCGACGGCTGCCGAAGAACTCGTGACGATGCGTACGCCGACGGCGATCTACGACCGCGCCGCCGCGGAGTAGTTACGCCGCCGGGCGCATCTCAATGTAAAGTTCGCGGTTCATCGCTCGAGCCGCATTTTCGATCTGATCAAGGCGTGAGTCGTGGTCGAGATTTAGCAATCGATCGATTTGCGGCGCATGAACGCCGAGACGCCGCGCAAGATCAGCTTTCCGCGTCTTCGTCGCGAGCATGACGCGATACAGCTCCAGCTTCGCCCATACGAGTGCTGAGAGTGATACGCATTTCTGCCTCCGCCCGAACGGCGAAGGTGCAGGAACGCTTTCGCGATCGCTGATACGCCCCTGGATCGCCGAGGCGATTGCATCGGCTGCTCGGATCATGGCGTCTGCTTCATCGATTCCGAACGTCACAATTTCTGGGAAGTCCGGGGCCGTTACGAGCAACGTGCCGTTATCGTCCTTCTTCAGTCGGATGGAATAGCGCAACATCACCTGTCCTCTTTTATGTCCAGTTGTTTGAGGATCGCGTGCCAAAGTCCCTTGCCGAGTTCCTTCGCGCCGCCGTGCTGCGGCAGAACAGATTTGAGTTTTCCGCGACGAACAATCAGGTGCCCACCTTTGCCGGGCTCGAAAGTGCAGCCATGCTTGGCAAGAAACCGCTTCGCCTGCCCGGAATTCATCCAGACATCATAACACTTCTGTTGTGTAACGCAACAGAAGTGTTGTTTTACCCGAGCAGCCAATCGGCTTCGCGCTTCCAGAGCTGCTCGCGCCGCTCGGGGCGGAAGAAGCCGAAGTGACCGATGCGGTTGCGGCCAAACGCTTCGGCGTCGATGGTCTCGCGTTCGACGCTTGCGTTGACGTAGCCGCCCGCGAGCATGTCGATCGCGGGCGGCGGCGCCCATGGATCGTCCGACATTCCGACAGCGCGCAACGGGCCACGGAAGCCCGGGAAGTTTTTCAGCGCATCGAGTGTCGGATCATCGAAGAAGTAACGCGGTCGCATGACCCAGTCGGTCCATTCGAGGAAGACGTCGCGCGGCAAACTCTCGCCGAAGCCCATGCTGCCAGGCGCGTAGCCGACGAGCCGCGTCACCGGGCGGCCGATCAGCTTCAGCAGAAGATAAATCCGATAGTTTTCGGGCGGCGTGAAGAAGCGCCAATAGCCGGCCTGCGCGCAGATGAACAATGCGCGCGATACCTCGTTGTTGTTCTCGATGAGGCCGAGCGCTTGGCCGCCGAAGGAATGGCCGACATAGCTCAGCGGCACATTCGGCCAGACGTTGCGAAGATGTGCGACCGCCGCCGTGACGTCGAGTGTCGCCCAATCGCGCATGCGCGCCGGAAAACCCTTCAGCGATTTCGGAGCGGAGCCGCCGACGCCGCGGTAGTCGTAGGTCATCACGGTTGCGCCGCGCGAAGCGAGGTAGGCCGCGAACGGCTTGTAGATCTTGCGCGGCACGGCCGTTGCGGAGTTGATCAGCACGGCATGCGTCGGCATCCGCTGCGGCGCGAAGATCGTCGCGGCGAGTGAGTAGCCGTCGGCGGCTGGAAACGTCGTGTCTTGAATGAGAATGTCGTCGCTCATGCGGGGTCTTATACCTGGCCCTCGAACCGGCGCAGCCCCGAATTGAATGGGTGGAAACCCTTGCCGACACGCTATATAAGCCCCGGCCAGCGGCCGTTTTGGCCGCGTGTGTGACCGCTCGCGCCCCAATGAGGCGCCCCGCCGCCGGAATGGTCCGGCGTCCCGGCGGTCTGGAGAAGCGTTATGGCGACCCGTTGGACTCCCGATACTTGGCGCTCGAAACCGATTGCCCAGGCTCCGGACTATCCGGACCAGGCGGCCCTCAAGGACGTCGAGAAGCAGCTGACTTCGTTTCCGCCGCTGGTTTTTGCCGGCGAGGCGCGGAAGCTGAAGAAGACGCTGGGTCAAGTCGCAAGCGGCCAGGCGTTCCTCCTGCAGGGCGGTGACTGCGCGGAGAGCTTTGCGGAGCATCATCCGGACAACATCCGCGACTTCTTCCGCGTGCTGCTCCAGATGGCGGTCGTGCTGACTTATGGCGCGGCTTCGCCCGTCGTGAAGGTCGGCCGTCTCGCAGGTCAATTCGCCAAGCCACGATCCT
Organism: Variibacter gotjawalensis; assembly: GCF_002355335.1. Lineage (GTDB taxonomy): Bacteria > Pseudomonadota > Alphaproteobacteria > Rhizobiales > Xanthobacteraceae > Variibacter > Variibacter gotjawalensis. The sequence goes on along the minus strand of NZ_AP014946.1, from coordinate 3,761,441 downwards.
CGAATATCGAGAAGAAGGACGGCATCGAGCTGCCAAGCTATCGCGGCGACATCATCAACGACTTCGCCTTTACGCCGGAAGCGCGCGTGCCGGATCCGCGCCGCCAACTCGAAGCCTATCGCCAGTCGGCCGCGACGCTGAATTTCGTGCGCGCGCTTGCTTACGGCGGGTACGCCAGCCTCGGCCGCGTGCACGAATGGATGCTCGGCTTCGTAAAGGATGCGCCGCGCTCCAACGACTACAAGGAATTGGCGGACCGCATTTCCGAGTCGCTCGATTTCATGCGCGCTTGCGGTCTCGATCCGGAGCTTCATCCGGAACTGCGCACGACGGAATTTTACACGAGCCACGAGGCGTTGCTGCTGCCGTTCGAGCAAGCGATGACGCGCGTCGATTCGACGACGGGTGATTGGTACGGCACGTCCGGCCACATGCTGTGGATCGGCGACCGCACGCGCCAGCTCGATCATGCGCATGTCGAATTCTGCCGCGGCGTGAAGAATCCGATCGGTCTGAAATGCGGCCCGTCGATCAAGCCGGACGAATTGATCCGTCTGATCGACATCCTCAATCCGGATAACGAGTCGGGCCGCCTGACGCTGATCAATCGCTTCGGCCACGACAAGGTCGGCGAGCATCTCCCGGGTCTCATCCGCGCGGTTCAGCGCGAGGGCAAGGCCGTGGTGTGGTCGTGCGACCCGATGCACGGCAACACGATCTCGTCGGCGAGCGGCTACAAGACGCGCCCGTTCGACCGCATCCTCAACGAGGTGAAGTCGTTCTTCGCGGTGCATCAGGCCGAAGGGACTTACGCCGGCGGCGTTCATCTCGAGATGACGGGTAAGAACGTCACCGAATGCACGGGCGGTGCACGCGCGATCTCAGACGAGGATCTGAACGATCGCTACCACACGTTCTGCGACCCGCGCCTCAACGCGGAGCAGGCGATCGAACTCGCGTTCCTGCTTGCCGATCTCATCAAGAAAGAGCGGATGGTGAAGCGCACCCCGCTCGCGGCTGCGGCGAACCAGTAGCCACGAACTCCGTTCGTCCCGGCGAAAGCCGGGACCCAGAGGCGGTCAACTTCAGAGTTGGCCGCCTTTTTGTTGCGCGCTTCGCGCGTGCTGGGCCCCGGCTTTCGCCGGGGCGAACGGCAGGAAGGCTGCCCAAAAACAACATTCCCTCTCACCCCAGCCTGCGCTAGCGTCCTCGCCCCCGCGATCCCGGCGCGGTCAAACCGAAATGCAATCCGGGCTTGGGAGTGAACGTCATGCGCGCAACCTTGCGCCTCGCCACGCTTGTTGGCGCCGTCTCGCTTATCGCTGTTTCAAGTGCCTCGGCGCAGCTCGTCGTTTCGGCCAACGACGGCAAAGCCATCATCACTAACGGCGTCGCCGGCGTGCCGGATAAACCGACGGCCGACAATATCACGGTCATCGACATCTCGAAGTCGCCCGCGAAAATCATCGCGGAGATCAAGGCCCCAACGAGCGTCGTCGGTCCACCATCCAGCGTCGCGGTGAACCGCGATCAGTCGCTCGCGCTCGTCACGGCCGCGCAGAAGCTCGATCCGGCCGACGCGAAGAAGACGATTCCGGACAACAAGGTTTCGATCATCGACCTGAAGGCCAATCCGCCGGCGCTCGTGTCGACCGTCGAAGCCGGAGCCGGCGCAGCGGGCGTCGCGTTCAATCCGGCCGGTACGCTCGCTCTCGTCGCCAATCGCTCCGAAGGCACCGTCACGGTGTTCAAGGTCGAAGGCAAAACGCTGACCGCGACCGGCAAGATCAATCTCGGCAACGACAAGTCGGGCCCGAGCGCGATCGCCTTCACGCCGGACGGCAAGATGGCGCTAGTGACGCGCGACGGCGACAGCAAGATTTCGGTGCTCACCATCGACGGCACGACGGTGACGGATTCCAAGCGCGAAATGTCGGCCGGCATGCGTCCGTATCCGCTCGATATCGCATCGCATGGACGCGTCGCGGTGCTGTCGAACATCGGCATCGGCAGCGGCGATGCCGATACGGTGAGCTTGATCGATCTCAAGGCAAATCCGCCGCGTATCGTCGAAACGGTTTCGGTCGGGCAAACGCCGGAAGGCCTGAAGATTTCGCCGGACGGCCGCTTCGTCGCGGTGACCGCGATGGAAGGTTCGAACAAGCCGACCAATTCGCCGTTCTTCCGCGATTACGGCTCGGTCGTCATCTTCGCCATTAAGGGTCGCAAGCTCGACAAGGTCACGGAGAGCAAGGTCGGCCACTGGTGCCAAGGCGTTGCTTGGAGCCCGGATTCGAAGAAAGTCTTCGTCCAATGCATGGTCGAGAACGAGATCCAGGCCTTCAACTTCAACGGAACACGCCTCCGCCGTAGCGGCGAGATCAAGGTCACGGGCGGTCCGGCCGGTATCGGTACGGCGAAGTAGACTTGCCTTTTCCCTCTCCCGCTTGCGGGAGAGGGTGGCGAAATGCGAAGCATTGAGCCGGGTGAGGGCGAGCCGTTGACTTTGGTGTTTGCTGCTTGCCCTCACCCTGTCCCTCTCCCGCAAGCGGGAGAGGCGACGCTAGAGCCGCCTTCGCCACGTTTGGAGAACGCTTGCAACGCATCATCAACGCCACGCGCAACACGTGGAGAGGTCTCGTTTGGGCAGCCAACAGCGAGGCTGCTTTGCGCGAAGAGATCATCGCACTGGCCATCGCGGTTCCGCTCGCGCTTTTCATTACGGACGACAGTTGGAAGCGCGCGTTGCTGATCGGCGTCGTGCTCCTCGTCATCGCGATCGAACTCCTCAATACGGCAATCGAGAAGCTTTGTGACCACGTGACGCCGTCGCAACACACCGACATCGGCCGCATTAAGGATATGGGATCGGCCGCTGTCGGCGTGACGCTCGTCATCGCCGGGCTGGTTTGGCTGGCCGCCATCGTTCAATGGATGGGCGTTCCCGATCCATGACGTTGCGGCGATGAGCGCCTGACGCTAAATCATGGCCATGACCTCGCCCGCCAATAAGCTTTCGATCGCAATCGCGCAGCTCAACCCGACCGTCGGCGATGTCGCCGGCAATGCGGAGAAAGCGCGGCAGGCGCGCGCCGAGGCGGCGCGGCTTGGTGCCGACCTTATTCTCTTTCCGGAGCTCTTCATGGCGGGGTATCCGCCGGAAGATCTCGTGCTCAAGCCGGCATTCCAGTCCGCCTGCCGGACGGCGGTCGAGAAGCTTGCGCGCGAGACGGCGGACGGTGGGCCGGCGGTGCTCATGGGCACGCCGTGGGTCGAGAACCGAAAGCTCTATAACGCCGTCGCGTTGCTCGATGAAGGCAAGATCGCGGCGCTGCGTTACAAGGTCGACCTGCCGAACTACGGCGTGTTTGACGAGAAGCGCGTCTTTACGCCGGGGCCACTGCCGGGACCGGTCAACTTCCGCGGCGTACGCATCGGCGTTCCGATCTGCGAAGATATATGGGGACCGGATCCGGTCGAATGCATCGCGGAAACCGGCGGCGAAATTCTTCTCGTGCCGAATGCCTCGCCGTATCGGCGCGGCGTGGTCGACGAGCGGCTGAATGTTTCGGTCGCGCGCGTCGTCGACGCGAAGCTGCCGTTGCTCTATGTCAATCAAGTCGGCGGACAAGACGAACTAGTGTTCGAGGGCGCGTCCTTCGCGCTCAACGCCGATGGTTCGCGCGCGATGCAGTTGCCCTCGTTCGAAGAGACGATCGCGATCTCGACTTGGACGCGCGGCAACGACGGTTGGCGTTGCGAAGGCCCGATCAATACGATCGCGGAAGGCGACGAAGCCGATTATGCGGCGTGCGTGCTTGGCTTGCGCGATTACGTCGAGAAGAACCGCTTCCCGGGCGTCGTGTTCGGCATGTCGGGCGGCATCGACTCCGCGCTCTGCGCCGCAATTGCGACCGACGCGCTCGGGCCGAAGCGCGTACGCGCCGTCATGCTGCCGTATCGCTACACATCGCAGGAGTCGCTCGACGATGCGAAGCAGGCAACGGCTGCGCTCGGCATTTCGTACGAAGTGTTGCCGATCGTCACCGCGGTCGAAGGATTAACGCAGGCACTACAGCCGGCGTTTGCAGGGCTGAAGCCGGATGTCACGGAAGAGAACCTGCAGGCGCGTGCGCGCGGCACGATCCTGATGGCGATGTCGAACAAGTTCGGCTCGATGCTGGTGACGACCGGCAACAAGTCGGAGATGTCGACCGGCTACGCGACGCTCTACGGCGACATGAACGGCGGCTTCAATCCGATCAAGGATCTCTACAAGACCGAGGTGTTCCGCCTCTCGCGTTTGCGCAATTCCTGGAAGCCGCCGGGTGCGCTCGGTCCTGACGGCGAGGTGATCCCGGTCAACATTATCGATAAGCCACCGACGGCCGAACTGCGCGAGAACCAGAAGGACCAGGATTCGCTGCCGCCTTACGACATGCTCGATGCCATTCTCAATCGCCTCGTCGAACGCGAGGAGCCGATCGCGACGATCGTCGCAGCCGGCTATGACCGCGATCTGGTGCTGCGCGTCGATCGCATGCTCAATCTTGCGGAATACAAGCGGCGGCAGGCCGCGCCGGGCGTGAAGGTGACGCTGAAGAATTTCGGGCGCGACCGCCGCTATCCGATCGTCAATCGCTTCCGTGATACTGGTGAGGCGTTGCCGCAGCCGGATCAATCGCTGGTCGCGGCTGCCGGCGCGACAAGCGACGCTTACGATTTATAGCGACTTCGCCGCTTTCCGTTCCTGCGACAAATTCCACACGATGCCGGTGATGATCAACGCCGCGCCCGCTAGGACCATCACGTCGAAGTTCTCGTTGTAAAACGCCCAGCCGACGACCGCGATCAATGGGATGCGCAGGAAGTCGATCGGGATCACGAGCATCGCGTCGCCGTGCTTGAGCGCCTGCGTCAGGCAGAAATGCGATGCAACGCCCGTGACCGCGATCGCGATGACGGGGAGGAGATCGCTCATGACAAGCCGCATCGGGAAGGTCAGGTCGCTGCCGGCGAGGTTGAGCGGCAGCTGGATGAGATTCATGAAAAAGAGGATCGCAAACGTGCTTTCGGTCGCGGTGAGTTTTTTGGTCATCGTGAACGTGATGGCAAAACCGAGCGCCGCGCCGAGAACCAGCAAAGCCGCAGGCTGAAATGTTTGCAGTCCGGGGCGCACGATCACGAGGATGCCGAGAAAGCCGAGTAACGTCGCAAAGACGCGATGGATCGTCAGCTTCTCGCCGAGGAACAGGAACGCCAGCAGCGTCGTCCAAAGCGGCGCCGTGAATTCGATCGAGAACACGGTCGCGAGCGGCAGATAGAGCAGGGCAGTGGCCCAGGAAAACTGCGCGCCCCAGTGCACGAGATTACGCGCGAGATGCAGCGGGAACCGCTCGGTGACGAGTTGCGTACGCAGATGCGGTCGCGCGAGCGCGAGGCTGCCGAAGAACAAAACGCCGGCGGCGCTGCGGATCGAAAGAATTTCGAAGATCGAGAATTTGCCGGCGAGCTGCCGGATCGCGATCGCGAATGTCGAGAACGAGAGCAGCGCGCCGCTCATCCAGAAGATGACGCGCCCTAGATCGTTCGGTTTAGCCTCACTCATTCGGCGTCGATCTGACGGTCGGGCCGTGCTTTCTCGAATGCGGGAAGTTTAGCGCAGGCCGCGTCGACCGCTACGATCTTGGGAAACGCTTCGAGCGGAACGTTGAATCGCCGCGCGCTCGCGACCTGCGGCACGATGCAGAGATCGGCTAGCGTCACCTGTGTGCCGAAGGCGTAAGGGCTGGGCTTGATGAGCTTCTCGAGCGCCTCGAAGCCTTCGGTGATCCAGTGGTTGATCCACGCGTTGACGGCGGCTTCGTCGCGACCGAGCGTCTTGCGCAGATACGCAAGCGGGCCGGAATTGTTGAGCGGGTGAATGTCGCAGGCGACGATCAGCGCGGCGGCGCGGACATGCGCGCGCTCGGTGGCGTCGGCGGGAAGCAACGGCGGGTCCGGATAGACCTCGTCCAGATACATGATGATGGCGAGCGATTGGATCAGCGTCTCGCCTTCGCTGAGCACCAGCGTCGGCAATCGCATCTGCGGATTGATGGCGCGGAATTCGGGTTTGCGCTGCTCGCCGCCATCGCGGACGAGATGGACCGGCACGGTCTCGTAGGGCAGGCCCTTGAGGTTGAGTGCGATGCGCGCGCGATAGGCGGCGGTGGAGCGGAAGTAGGAGTAAAGTTTCACGCGGCCTCTCGCTCAATAGAGAAGGCCGGGCTGCATCGCTGCGGCCCGGCCTTGTGACTGCGACTTAGCCTGCGCGTCCGCGCATGCGGGCCAGGAAGGTGTCGAACGAGAGCTCGCCGACCTGCCACCACGGCATCGTTTCGTTGCGGAAGCCCATGTAGCTGTCGAGCGCCTGCTTGAACGTCGGGTTGCCGGCAGCGATGTCGTTGTAGATATCGTGCGCGGCTTTGTAGGCGGCTTCGAGCACGGGCACCGGGAACGCTTTCAGCACGGCGCCGCCGGCGATCAGGCGACGGAGGGCCGGTGCGTTCACGGCGTCGTATTTCGCGAGCATCCAGTTGTTGGCGGCTTCGCAGGCATCCTGCACGATACGCTTGTAGTTCGGCGGCAGCTTGTTCCACTGCTCGGTGTTGACGACGAGATGCATCATCGCGCCGCCTTCCCACCAGCCCGGGTAGTAGTAGTATTTCGCGATCTTGTGGAAGCCGAGCTTCTCGTCGTCATACGGACCGACGAACTCTGCTGCGTCGATGGTGCCCTTTTCGAGCGCCGGATAGACGTCGCCCGGTGCGATCTGCTGCGGCACGACGCCGAGCTTCGAGAGCACCTGACCGCCGAGACCGCCGATGCGGAACTTCAGGCCGTTGAGGTCTTCGAGGCCGTTGAGCTCCTTGCGGAAGAAGCCGCCCATCTGCGTGCCGGAGTTGCCCATCGGGAAGCCGACAACATTGAACTTCGCGAGCACAGGCGCGAGAATTTCCGCACCGCCGCCGAAGTGCCACCACGAATGCTGCAGGCGCGCGTTCATGCCGAACGGAACACCGGTGCCGAACGAGAGCGTCGGATCTTTGCCGTGGTAAAAATAGATCGGCGTCTGCGCGCATTCGATCGAGCCGTTCTGCACCGAGTCGAGAGCCTGCAGGCCCGGGACGATTTCACCGGCCGGGAAGGTCTGAATCTGGAACTTGTTGTCGGTAGCTTCGGCGACGTATTTCGACAATTGCTGCGCGGTGCCGAAGATGGTGTCGAGCACGCGCGGGAAGCTCGATGTCAGGCGCCACTTCACCTCCGGCGCGGACTGCGCCACAGCCGGCGCCGCGATGGCGCCTGCCGCCAGGCCGCCAGCCGTAGCGGTGAGGAATTGCCGTCTCTTGATGGTCATGGGAAAAACTCTCCTCCCGGTTGGTTCTTCCGCCCCTTGATTTGGGGCGGCGCTTGGCGGCTCTCATAGCATGACCGGCCGGAACATGTTCAACTGGGAAAAAGACCCCCTCGGGGGGCCGCTAGGGACGAAACGTGATCACGGAACTGTCAAAGGAGAGCGATGAGCTCAAAGCGGCCGCGCTGGCGTTCGACGTCAAGGCGTTGCCCAAGGGCTTCATCGACGACCCGTTCCCGCTTTACCACGCCCTGCGGACGCATGACCCGGTGCACCGGATGCCGGACGGCTCGCTGTTCCTGACACGGCATCAAGACCTCGAGAACGTCTACAAAGACACCACCACTTTCTCCTCCGACAAAAAGATCGAGTTCGGCGCGAAGTATGGCGCGACACCGTTGTTCGACCACCACACGACGAGCCTCGTCTTCAACGATCCGCCGCTGCATACGCGGGTGCGGAAAATCCTTGCCGGAGCGCTCAATCCGCGTGCCGTTTCGGCGCTGGAGCCGGCCGTGGAGACGCTGGTCGGCCGTCTGCTCGACGCGATGGAAGAGAAAGGCGATGTCGATCTCATCGAGGATTTCGCCTGTGCGATTCCCGTCGAGGTGATCGGCAATCTGCTCGATGTGCCGCACGACGAGCGCGGACCTTTGCGCGATTGGTCGCTGGCGATCCTCGGTGCGCTCGAGCCGGTGCTGACGCCGGAGCAGACCGAGCGCGGCAATCGCGCGGTGCGCGAATTCCTGGCCTATCTCGAAACGCTGGTCGCGCGGCGGCGCGAGAAGCCGGGCGATCCCGAGCACGATGTGCTGACGCGGCTCATTCGCGGCGAGCAGGACGGCAGCAAACTGTCGGAAGCCGAACTGCTGCAAAACTGCATCTTCATCCTCAACGCCGGCCACGAGACCACGACCAACCTTATCGGCAATGCGCTGTGGCTGTTCGAGCAATGGCCTGACCAGCGCGCACGAATAATCGCAGATCCTTCGCTGGCGCGCCTCGCGGTCGAAGAGGCGCTGCGGATCGAAAGCTCCAACCAACTCGGCAATCGCTTGACGACCGCCGACACCGAGATCGGCGGCGTGCCGGTATCGCGCGGCTCGTTCGTCACGCTCTGCATCGGAGCTGCCAATCGCGATCCGGCGGTGTTTGCCGAACCGGATCGTTTCGACATCGGCCGGCAGCCGAACCGGCATCTCGGCTATGCGTCAGGCCCGCATGTCTGCGTCGGCATGTCGGTTGCGCGGCTCGAAGGGCGCATCGCGGTGTCGCGTTTCTTGGCACGCTTCCCGAACTATCGCCTGACCGGCAACGCCGTGCGCTCGCAACGCATTCGCTTCCGCGGATTTCAGTCGCTGCCGGCGAGGGTCGCATGATCGTCGGTCTTGATCATGTTCAGCTCGCGATTCCGCCGCAGCGCGAGGAAGAAGCGCGCGCTTACTATGCCGGCATCCTCGGTATGACCGAGGTGCCCAAGCCGGAGAGCCTGCGCGCGCGTGGCGGACTTTGGCTGCGCAGCGGCGCTATCGAAATCCATCTCGGCGTCGAGAAAGATTTTCGCCCGGCGCGCAAGGCACATCCGGCATTCCGCATCGACAATATCGACGCGCTTGCGACACGGCTGGAAACCTGCGGGTATCAGCCGCGTTGGGACGACGTGATCGTCGGTCGACGCCGTTTCTTTGCCGACGATCCGTTCGGCAATCGCATCGAATTCATCGCAGTAGAGGCTTGAGATATGTCCAAACCGCAATTCGCTTCCACCGGAGACATGGGCGAGAAGAATGTCTCGTTCGATCGCATCGGCGAAGGTCTCTATGCCTACACGGCGGAAGGCGACCCGAATTCCGGCATCATCGAGGGCGACGATTGCTGCATGGTGATCGACGCGCAGGCGACGCCTGTGATGGCGCAGGATGTCATCAAGCGCGTGAAGACCGTTACGGACAAGCCGATCCGCTATGTCGTGCTCTCGCACTACCACGCTGTCCGCGTGCTTGGCGCATCGGGCTATCCGGATGCGCAAATCATCTGCTCGGATGCGGCGCGCGAGATGATCATCGAACGCGGCCAACAGGATATGGATTCGGAAATCGGCCGTTTTCCGCGCCTGTTTCAGGCCGTCGAGTCGGTGCCGGGTCTCACTTGGCCGACGATCACGTTTCCAGACAAGATGACGGTGTGGCTGGGAAAACGTGAAGTGCGGTTGCAGCATATTGGTCGCGCGCATACGGCCGGCGATATCATCGCGCATGTGCCGGATGCGGATGTCGTCTTCTCGGGCGATCTCGTGGAGTATCACTCGGCCTGTTATTGCGGCGATGCACATTTCACCGACTGGCCGACGACGCTCGACAATCTCGCGGCGTTTAAAGCGCGCGCGTTGGTGCCGGGGCGCGGTGCCCCGCTGACGGACGCGAAGCAGGTAAACGACGGCATCGCGATGACGCGCGATTTCCTCTCGACGCTCTACGGTTCGGTGCAGGACAGCGTGAAGAAGAACTATACGCTCAAGCAAGCCTTCGATGCCTGCAAGGCCGTGATGGACCCGAAGTTCGGGAAGTTCGCGATTTACGAACACTGCATGCCGTTCAACGTCTCGCGCGCCTACGACGAAGCGAAGGGCACCGCCTGGCCGGTGATCTGGACCGCCGAACGCGACCGCGAGATGTGGGCCGCGTTGCAGGGGTGATGCGATGAGCACGCCGCAATCCGCGAAGCGGCCGCACGGTGTTGTCTATCAATATGCCTATGTGCGCTCGCGCGATCAGGACGCGAAGGCTGTCGCTTCGCATCCTGTCGTCGTTGTCGGCGCTGGGCCTGTGGGTTTGACGGCCGCGATCGACCTCGCGCTGCGTGATATCCCGGTCGTGGTGCTCGACGACTCCGACCGCATCGGCGATGGCTCGCGCGGCATCTGCTACGCCAAGCGGACGCTGGAAATTTTCGATCGGCTCGGCATTGGCGAAGCGCTGGTGAAACGCGGTGTCACCTGGAAGCTCGGCAAAGTGTTTCTCGGGGATGAACTCGCCTATGCATTCGACTTGCAGCCGGAGCCGGGCGATAAGATGCCGGCGTTCATCAACCTTCAGCAGTTCTACCTCGAGAAGGCGCTGGTCGATCGCGCGGCCGAGGTCGGCAACGTCGATCTGCGCTGGAGGAATAAGGTCACGGCGATCGCCCAGCGCAACGACGGTGCGCGATTGACGATCGAAACGCCGGACGGTCCTTACGAACTCGATGCGCAATATGTGATCGCGGCGGATGGCGCCCGTTCGACGATGCGCGATCTACTCGGCCTCGAATTCAAGGGGCAAACGTTCGAGGACAAATTCCTCATTGCCGACGTCACCATGGCGGCCGACGATATTCCAACCGAGCGGCGTTTCTGGTTCGACCCGCCATTTCACAGCGGGCAGTCCGCGTTGATGCATCGCCAGCCCGATCATTCGTGGCGTATCGATCTGCAGCTCGGGCGTGACGCCGACATCGCCGAAGAGCTTAAGCCCGAGAACTACGAGCCGCGCATCCGGCGCATGCTCGGCGACCGCGATTTCCGCGTCGACTGGATCTCGATCTATCGCTTCAACTGCCGCCGTATCGATCGCTTCGTCGATGGCCGCGTGATCTTTGCGGGCGATGCAGCGCATCAGGTCTCGCCGTTCGGCGCGCGCGGCGCGAATTCCGGCGTGCAGGACGCCGAGAACCTGGCATGGAAGCTCGCCGCCGTTCTGAAGGGGGAGGCGGGGCCGCGTCTTATCGATAGTTACGAGGCCGAACGCGTTCAGGCAGCCGACGAGAATATCGGGCACTCGACACGCTCGACCGATTTTATCGCGCCGCAGTCGGGCGCCGAGCGCACGCTGCGAAACGCGGTTCTCGCGCTCGCGCCGAAAGCCGAATTCGCGCGGCGCATGGTCAATTCGGGCCGGCTGTCGGTTGCGACCGTGCACGACTCGCCGTTGTCGACGCCGGATGCGGATACGTTCAGCGGTGTTGCGAAACTCGGTGCGCCGTTGCCGGACGCCCCCGTCACCGCAAACGACCTTTCGGGGTCGTTGCTAGAGCACGTGCGCAACGACTTCACCGTGATCGCTTTCGGCGATGCGCCGCAGGTGCCCGACGGCGTCACCATCCTGTCAGTCGGCCGCGATATCGAAGACCACACCGGCGCGCTCGCAAGGCGTCTCGATGCGCAGCTGGGCTCGATCTATCTCGCGCGGCCCGATCAGCATCTCTGCGCGCGCTGGCGCAAAGCGGACAGTGTTGCAATCGCCGCGGCGCATCGGCTGGCTCTTGGACATTGAGGCTCCCATGTCACTCTCGCGTCGGACGTTTTTGCAAGCCACAGCGGTTCCGCTGGTGACTTCGGGGTTGCCGTCGATCGCGGCCGCTCAAGCCGAGGTGCCGCCGATCATCTTCGTCCACGGCAACGGCGATCACGCCGCGCTGTGGATGACGCAGCTGTGGCGCTTCGAGTCGAACGGCGTTCCGACCGAGCGTCTGGTCGCATTCAATTTCACGGACCCGCTTGCGCGCGCCGTCGATACGGAACTGCAGGCCGGACGATCGTCGACCGAAGACCAACTGCGCGAACTCACCGAGCAAATCGATGCACTGCGTCGCGCGACCGGTCAGCGCGTTGCCCTGGTCGGTTCGTCACGCGGCGGCAACTCGATCCGCAATTACGTTGCGAATGGTGGCGCGGCGAATGTCAGCCACGTTGTGCTGTGCGGCACGCCCAATCGCGGCGTTTACGATTGGGAGTTCAATCCGGGCAACGAATTCAACGGGCGTGCGGCGTTTCTGAAGCGGCTCAACGGCGGCGATACGGACGTCGTGCCAGGCGTCGCGTTTGCGACGCTCTACAGCGAAGGCAACGACAAGTTCGCGCAAGCCGATGGCCGACTCGTCGGACGTGCCGGAACGCCAACTGGAATCACGACGGAAGGGCCGACGCTGCGCGGCGCGACCAACATTCCGATGGGGCCGCTCGATCATCGCGAGGTCGCGTTTCATCCGCGCGCTTTCGCGGCGATGTATCGCTTCATCGCGGGGCGGGACGGGCGGACAGATATTGTCCTGCAGCCGCAGGTGAAGCTCTCGGGCCTCGTCACCGGTTTTCCGAAAGGCGTGCAAACCAATCGCCCGATTGCCGGTGCGAAAGTCGATGTCTTCCGCGTCGATGCGCAGACCGGCGCACGCATGGGCGACGCGATCTATCGGACGGCGACGGGAAGCGACGGCCGCTACGGCCCGGTCGAGACCGATCCGACCACGGCGCTGGAGTTTGTGATCGAAGCGCCGGAACATCCGATCACGCACATTTACCGATCACCCTTCGCGCGGTCGTCAAACGTCGTGCATCTGCGTCCCGGTCGACCGCTCGCGGACGCCGATAAAGCGGCGGCTGCGGTCATCATTTTCTCGCGGCCACGGGGATATTTCGGTCTGCCGCGCGACACAATCGCGTTCGACGGCGCCGAGCCGAAGGATGTGACGCCGGGCGTACCGACAGACTCCGTGTCCACGTTGCGGCTTCCGGCTGGAGAGGTCGGCCGCGCCGTGCCGGCACGGTTCAACGATGAGAAGGTTGTGGCGCGCGCGTGGCCGGTCGCCGAGAACCGAATCACGATCGCTGAACTGACCTACTGAGGCTTGGCCATGAGCGAACTTATCACCGCGTCTCGCCTTCCCGATCCCGACATCGCCTATCGCATGCTGGTCGATGCGCATCGTGATCTGACGGCCGAGGAGAGCGGAGGGCTCAACGCGCGCCTCGTGTTGATCCTCGCCAACCACATCGGCAACATCGATGTGCTCAGCCAAGCCATCGCGTTGGCGAAACAAGGCAAGTAGCGAATCTCGCGCATCCATCTGGCCGCCGCGCTCACGCTCCACCATATTGATGCGCATCAGGGAGACTTTCTCATGCTCGGTCGATTGGCGTGTCTGGCTTTGGTGGCTTCGGTTGGGCTCGGGGCGATGCAGCCCGCGCAGGCGGCGGACGAGCCGGATTTGATCTTCAAGCGGTCCACTGTTTTCCGCTGGCTTTCACCGAACGACAAGCTCGCGACGTTCGGGCTCGATGACCCGATGGTCGAGGGCGTTGCGTGTCATTTCACGGCACCCGAGAAGGGTGGCTTCAAGGGCTGGGTCGGTATCGCCGAAGAGGTCAGCGATATCTCGCTGTCCTGCCGTCAGGTCGGGCCGATCAAGTTCAAGGGCAAGTTCGAGCAGGGCGACGACATGTTTCGCCAGCGCCGCTCGCTGTTCTTCAAGAAGATGCAGATCGTCCGCGGCTGCGACGCCAAGCGCAACACGCTCGTCTACATGGTCTATTCGGACCGAATCATCGAGGGCTCGCCGCAGAATTCGACGTCGAGCGTGCCGATCATGCCTTGGGGTAGCGGCGAGATTCAGAAATGCGGAGACTTCGTCGAGAAGTAGTCGGCGACGCGCCGACCTTAGCGCTCGCACTCGATCGCGATGAGCTGCGATTTCTCGGTTGAGCCGGCGGAAGCCGGGGTGACGCTGGCTGTCACGTCGGTCGATTCTGCCGGACGAAAGGTCTTGGCCTTGGCGTAGCTGTTGGACTGGCAGAAAGCGTCGGCGACGAGGGTGCCGCAGCGGGCGCCCGTGGACAGGCACTGGTCGACGCCGTATTCGCCCGGCTGGTTGCTGATGATGAAAGTCCGGTATTCGGCCTGTGCCGCCGACGTCACACCCAGCAGCAACGCTGCAACAGCAATCGTACGAATCATCACGCTAGTCCCAGCCCCGGCAAGTCACCGGCAGAATGCACCGGGCTGGTTAAGCGCCTGCTAAGGATGGGTCAACGCATGGGTGCGCTCACATGGGCACAGGGCCAACACCCTGTGCCTTGCGAGTCACAGAAGGTTTCGGGACGAGGAACTAGTGGACGGTGTTGCCGCCAAAAAAGGCATGGGCGTCGAAGGCAGGTCGGGCTTTTGCGGGCTCGAGACGGATTGCCGGCTCCCCAAAGCCGAGCCAGCCGACCAGGGTCGCAAGCGACGGCATCAAGGCATAGACGGTCGCGCCTGGAGTAGCCCAGGACGGGGCCTTAATGCGCTGAAGTTCAAGATCGACCTGGGGCCGAGCGAACATGACGTCTTTTCCCTGTCGGAGCCGGTTGGCTCCATGACCCTATGGGTCTTAGTCGCACTATGGTGCGCTTTGGTTTCAACATTACGTCGTCGAATGTTTCCCGAAGGTTTCGTCGATCACGGAAACATGCCTCCCGGTAACACTCTTCACGTGTGTTACGTTCCATGGTTAAGGCGCCGAAAATCCGGTTCGATATCGAAACCGCCGGGTCCATTCGGTGGCAAAATCGTGGTTCGGCGGTGCGATATGGTATCGGGCGCTTGACCCGTGCCGCTTCAGTGAGCATTGGTCCCGCGATGCACGGCCTGGGTACCGCTTGAGGCTTTCCCAGCATCGGCTGTGCGATTATGAGCTAGCCCAACACCGACACGCGGCCGCGTTTCCCGACGCCGCGAAACGCGAGCCGGCTTTGCTAAGGCCTTTAGGCAGGATTTTTGGATGACTTTGGAGCTCAAGCTCTACAACACGCTGACGCGGAGCAAAGAAGCGTTCCGGCCGATCGATCCGGCCAATGTGCGCGTCTACGTCTGCGGGCCGACCGTCTACGACTTCGCCCATATCGGCAATGCGCGGCCCGTGATCGTGTTCGACGTGCTCTTCCGGCTGCTGCGGCATGTCTATGGCGAGAAGCATGTCACCTATGTGCGCAACATCACGGACGTTGATGACAAGATCAACGCGCGGGCCGCCGAGCGCGGCGTGACGATCCGCGAACTCACAGAGCAGACCTACGGGAATTTCGCGCAGGACGTGAAGGCGCTCGGCACGCTGACGCCGACCGTTGAACCGCGTGCGACCGAACATATCGAAGAGATGAAGACGCTGATCGAACGGCTGATCGCGTCGGGTCATGCGTATGTCGCCGAAGAGCACGTGCTGTTCTCGGTGCCGTCGATGGCGGATTACGGCAAACTCTCACGCCGTCCCCTCGACGACATGATCGCGGGCGCGCGCGTGGACGTTGCGCCGTACAAGCGCGGCGATATGGACTTCGTGCTGTGGAAGCCGAGTGCTGATGGAATTCCGGGCTGGCCGTCGCCGGCCGGGATCAATACGCCGGGACGGCCGGGTTGGCATATCGAGTGCTCCGCGATGGCGTGGAAGCATCTCGGCGAAGTCTTCGACATTCACGGTGGCGGCATCGACCTCGTCTTCCCGCATCATGAGAACGAAATCGCGCAATCCTGCTGCGCCTTCGATCAGAAAGTGATGGCGAATACCTGGATGCACAACGGCTTCCTGCAGGTGGAAGGCGAGAAGATGTCGAAGAGCCTCGGCAACTTCATCACCATCCGAGAATTGCTGACGACCGATCAGTTCGGCGGCAAGGCTTGGGACGGCAACGTGCTGCGCCTTGCGATGCTGCAGACGCATTATCGCCAGCCGATCGATTGGACGCTGAAGTCGTTGGAGCAATCCGCGCAGACGCTGGAAGACTGGTTCCGCGTTGCGAAGCCGGACGGGGGGGCGCCGTCCGCTGACGTGATCGCGGCGCTGGCGGACGATCTCAACACCGCGCAAGCGATGGCGGCGCTGCACGCGCTACGCAAGCGCATCACGGCGAACGGTGGCGCTACGGCTGCCGCCGAACTTGGCAACACGCTCGTGTTTCTCGGCTTCGATGCGGCCGCATTCGCGGATTGGCTGTCGGCGCAGCGCGCGGCCATCCGCGTCGATGCCGCTCAAATCGACGGCTTGATCGCGGCACGGCGTCAGGCGCGCGCGGACAAGAACTGGGCGGAGTCCGATCGCATCCGCGACGAACTCGCCGCGATGGGTGTCGTGCTGAAAGACTCGAAGGAGGGCACGACCTGGGAGCTGGCGCGATGAGCGCGCAGGCTTTCCCGAAGCCCGCATTGCGGCCAATGTTGCCGGACGATGTTCCGGTGCTGGCGCAGATCTTTGCCGACAGCATCGAAGTGCTGGCCGAAGACGATTACGGCGAGGAACAGCGTGCCGCATGGGCCGCGCGGGCCGATGACATCAAGGCGTTTGCCGAGAAGCTCACGTCGCAGCTGACGCTGATCGCGACACTGGCGGGAGCGCCGGTCGGATTTGTCTCGCTGAAGGGCGCCGACCATCTCGACATGCTGTTCGTGCATCCTGAAGCGGCGCTGCAAGGCGTTGCCACAACGCTTGTCGATGCGATCGAAAAGATCGCGGGAGCGCGCGGCGCGACGAAGATCACGGTCGATGCCAGCGACACGGCGCGTCTGCTATTCGACAAACGCGGCTACCGCGCGGAGAGCCGCAACTCCGTCGAGATCAACGGCGAGTGGCTCGCCAACACGACGATGGTGAAGACGCTTCAAGCCGAGCCGCGAGGCACGCTGCAATGATGCGCGAGCGTTCTGCATGATCGATCACGTCTCCATCGCGGTGAGCGATCTTGGCGAAAGCACGCGCTACTACGAGGCCGTGCTGGCTCCGCTCGGATTTGCCAAGCTCGAGGTCCGGGCGAAGACGGTTGGTTTCGGGAAGAAGTATGCGGAGCTGTGGATCAATCTGCGCGACGGTTTCACCGGAGCGCCGGACGGCGCGCATATCTGCTTGCGCGCGCGTAGCAGGGACGTCGTGGACGCGTTCCATGCGGCGGCGCTTGCCAATGGTGGCGTGAGCGATGGCGCGCCGGGATTGCGGACGCATGACGGCGAGGGCGGCTATTACGCTGCTTTTGTGCGCGACCGTGATGGCAACCGAATCGAAGCCGTGACGTTCGTTTCGTGACGGAAGCGAACCCTGTCATCTTGGCCGTCAGTGCGCGGCGCGGACATCACTTCAGCAAGACGCCGCAGCTGTCGATCCGATTGGTTGAAGGCGAGGGCGTCGATGGCGACGGGCACCGCGGCGTCACTGTTAAGCATCGCTCACGCGCGCGATTCAACCCGACGCTGCCGAATTTACGGCAAGTGCATCTAGTCCACAGCGAGTTGTTCGATGAACTACGCGCGCAAGGCTACGAACTCGCGGCCGGCGACATCGGCGAAAATGTGCTGACGCGTGGCATCGACCTTTTGGGACTGCCGATGGGCACGCGTTTGCTGCTAGGACGGGAAGCCGTCGTCGAAGTCACGGGTCTGCGAAACCCATGCATCCAGATGGATCGATTTCGCGAAGGGCTGATGCAGGCAACGCTCGCGCGAGCGGAGGACGGCAGTCTCATCCGCAAGGCCGGCGTGATGTCGGTGGTCGTCTCGGCAGGCGATGTGCGGCCGGGCGATCCTATCGCAATCGAACTTCCCGCTGAGCCTCACCAGCCGCTTAAGCCGGTCTAAGCGGACTACATGCGCTCCTGCATGGCTTCGGCCGTGCGTGCTTTCTCCTGCGTCGAGGCCGGAACGGCGGCGGCTTCGAGCTTCGGCAAAATGTCTTCGACATTGTCGGCGCTGAGCAGGCGCACCTGCAGGCCGGGCCTGATGAACTGCGTCTGCGACATGTGATCGAGCAATGCCTGCAGTGGGTTCCAGAACCCGTCGATATTCGCGGTGAGGATCGGTTTCTGGTGGCGGCCGAGCTGCGCCCACGTCATCTGCTCGACGAGTTCTTCGAGCGTGCCGACGCCGCCCGGCAGTGCGACGAACGCGTCGGCGTGTTCGAACATCGCCTGCTTACGGGTGTGCATGTCGGGTGTGACGATCACCTCGTAACCCTCGAACATCGGCTTTTCGCGATTGATCAGAAATTCCGGGATGATGCCGGTGACCTTGCCGCCACCCTGCATCGCCGAGGCCGCGACAGCGCCCATCATGCCAACGGAGCCGCCGCCGTAGACGAGGCGCACATCGTTCTCGGCAAGGATTGCGCCGAAGCGATGCGCAGCATTGATGAATGAGGGATTGGAGCCGGGGCTAGAGCCGCAATAAACGCAAACGGATTTAATATTCTTCATTCTACCCCATATGGTGCGCTGCAGCGCGACGGGCCAGAGGTGCGATGATAGCCGTAAACAGGCGTGTACGGTTGCCTCGCCCCTGAGACTCGGCGATTAGAACGACTATATTGTGACTGGCGGCGTAACTCCACGCCGCGTCAGGACTTCCCAAGCAGCCTCATGACCGACAAGCCTCAGGACGACCCGCTGTCGCGTGCGACGCTGCTCAATACGCTTACGCGGCTGTGGCCGTATATCTGGCCGCACGAGCGCGCCGACCTTAAGCGGCGTGTGTTGTGGGCCGTGCTGCTGCTGGCGGCCGGCAAGCTCGCGACGATGGCGGTGCCGTTCACCTTCAAATGGGCCACGGACGCGTTGTCCGGCCATCCGAGCGGGCCGTTCACGGTCGGCATGAGTGTTGCTGCCCTCGCGATTGCGATGACGATCGCTTACGGCCTGACGCGCGTCGTCATGGCACTGCTTACGCAAGCGCGCGACGGCATGTTCGCGAAGGTCGCGATGCATGCGGTGCGGCGCCTCGCGAACCTGACCTTCCGGCACATGCACGATCTGTCGCTGCGCTTTCATCTCGAGCGCAAGACCGGTGGGCTGACTCGCGTTCTCGAGCGCGGCCGCAACGGCATCGAGACGATCGTGCGCATGGTCATCCTTCAGCTCGCTCCGACGATCCTGGAAGTCGTGCTGATCGCGGGCGTGCTGCTCTACATGTTCGACTGGCGCTATGTCGTCGTCGTGCTGGCGACAGTCGGCATCTATACGGGGTTCACGTATTTCGCGACGGAATGGCGCATCAACATCCGCCGCCGGATGAACGATAGCGACACCGAGGCGAATACCAAGGCGATCGACTCGCTGCTGAATTACGAAACGGTCAAATACTTCACGGCCGAGAAGCGCGAGTCCGAGCGTTACGATAAATCGATGGAGCGCTACGAGCGCGCCAGCGTACAGGCTTACACGTCGCTCGCGGTGCTGAATGCCGGGCAGGCGGTGATCTACACGGCAGGTCTCGCGACCGCGATGGTGATGTGCGCGTACGGAATCTCGCAGGCCACGAATACGGTCGGCGATTTCGTCATGATCAACGCGATGATGATCCAGCTGTATCAGCCGCTCAATCTCATGGGCATGCTGTATCGCGAGATCAAACAAGCGATCATCGACATCGAGTCGATGTTCACGATCCTGATGCGCGATACGGAGATCAAGGATCCGCCGGGTGCGCAGCCGCTGCGTGTCGCCCGGGCCGGCGTCAAATTCGAGGATGTGCGCTTCGCGTATCAGCCGGATCGGCCGATCCTGAAGGGCATCTCTTTCGAAGTGCCGGCCGGGAAGACGGTCGCGATCGTCGGGCCATCGGGCGCCGGCAAGTCGACGATCTCGCGCCTTTTGTTCCGCTTTTACGAAGTCACCGGTGGCCGCATCACGATCGACGGGCAGGACATTCGTGATGTAACGCAGCTCTCGCTGCGCGGCGCGATCGGTATGGTCCCGCAGGATACGGTGCTGTTCAACGACACCATCCGCTACAACATTCGCTACGGGCGTTGGGAAGCGACGGATGCGGAGGTTGAGGCTGCTGCCGAGCTTGCGCAGATCGATGACTTCATCCGCCGCTCCCCGCAAGGCTACGAGACGGAGGTCGGCGAGCGTGGGCTGAAGCTGTCGGGCGGCGAGAAGCAGCGCGTCGCGATTGCGCGCACGATTCTCAAATCGCCGCCGATCCTCGTGCTCGACGAGGCGACTTCGGCGCTCGATAGCTACACCGAGAAGGAAATCCAGGACGCGCTCGACCGTGTGTCGCAGAATCGCACGACGCTGACCATCGCGCATCGGTTGTCGACGGTGATCGGCGCCGACGAGATCATCGTTCTCGACGACGGTTTGATTGCAGAGCGCGGCACGCACACCGAACTGTTGGCGCAGGGCGGACTCTACGCCGGCATGTGGAACCGCCAGCGCGAGGCGCAGCAGGCCCGCGAACTGCTCGCGCGTGTCGAAGAGGAACCCGTCGCCCCCAACCGGAATCCACCGGCGGTTGCAGAACCCGCGCGTGCCGATGCCGTCGTGCCGGATCGGCCCACTGTCACAGTGAAGTAGCGCCACTTCGTCATGACCCGGCTTGTCCGGGCCATCCACGTCTTCCTTTTCTGCGCTCGACGAAAGACGTGGATGGCCCGCATAAAGCGGGCCATGACGGCTGAGGTGAGTCGATTTGCCTGAAATAGGGCTGCGGAGTAGAAGGGCCGCGCGCTATTGCCGCCGCAGCAGAGAGGCCGAATGTCGATCGTTACGTCCATGCGTGACCAGATGGTCCCGATCCATCGCGAGGGCTATCCATTCATCGCAATCTTCGCGGTGGCGACGCTGGTGCTGTTCTGGCTGTGGCAGCCGCTCGGCTGGATCGGTCTCTTCCTCACTGGCTGGTGCTGCTACTTCTTCCGCGATCCGCCGCGTGTGACGCCGGTGCGTCCCGGCCTCGTCGTGTCGCCGGCCGACGGCCGCGTCAGCACGGTCGGCATGTTCGTGCCGCCGAAAGAGATGGAACTCGGCGACCAGCCGCTGCCGCGCGTTTCGATCTTCATGAGCGTGTTCGATTGCCACGTGAACCGCAGCCCGGTCGCCGGCACCGTCGATCGCATCGTCTATCGCGCCGGCAAGTTCCTCAACGCGGATCTCGACAAGGCGAGCGAAGACAACGAGCGCAACGCGCTGGTGATCGACGCCGGTGGGCAGAAGATCGGCGTCGTCCAGATCGCCGGCCTCGTCGCACGCCGCATCGTCTGCTTCACACGCGAGGGCGGGGCGCTCGGCATCGGCGAGCGCTTCGGCCTGATCCGGTTCGGCTCGCGGCTCGATGTGTATATGCCGGTCGGCACGGTGCCTATGGTATCCGAGGGGCAGACGTCGCTCGCCGGCGAGACGATCCTAGCGGAACTCGGCACGCGGCCTGCTAACACCACGTATCGTGTGGGCTAAGCGTTGACGGGACCCATTAAGGTTCCGCAAAGGCTCGCAAATTTCGCCGCACGCATGCCGTAGCGATCCGGCCTCAAGCGCGTTATAGTCCTAGAATGCGCCGAGAAGATAAAATCCTTCGTGCGGCCGAGCGCCGCGAAGCCCGCCGGGCGAGGTTCCGCGCCATTCCGGTGCGCCTGCTCGTGCCCAACGTCATCACGCTGCTCGCTCTATGTGCCGGTCTGACCGGCATCCGCATGGCGGTCGAAGGCAAGCTCGAATACGCGCTCGCCGCGATCGTGTTTGCGGCCGCGCTCGACGGCATCGACGGTCGCGTCGCGCGGATGCTGAAGGGTACGTCGCGTTTCGGCGCCGAACTCGACAGCCTCGCGGACTTCTTCAACTTCGGAGTCGCGCCGGGCCTTATCCTCTGGTTCTGGGGCCTGCACGAAATCGGTAACGCGGGCTGGATCGCCGCGATGATCTTCGCGATCGCGGCGGCGCTGCGTCTCGCGCGCTTCAACGTGCAGATCGACGATCCGAACAAGCCGCCGTATGCGGCGAACTTCTTCACCGGCATGCCGGCGCCGATGGGCGCACTGGTCGTGCTGCTGCCGATCTATCTCTTCTTCCTCGATTTGCCGAAGGGAAAGACCCTCATCTGGTTCACTTGCCTGTATACGCTCGCCGTGGCTTTCTTGATGGTGTCGCGGGTGCCGGTGTTTTCGGGCAAAAAAGTCGGCAAGCGCGTTTCGACCGAACTCGTGCTGCCGCTGATCGTGGTCGTCATTCTCGCGGTGGCACTGTTGATCAGCTACCCCTGGGCGCTGCTTGCGGTGCTGACGGTGGCGTATCTCGGCAGCCTTCCGTTCGGCGTCGCCTACTACAAGCGACTCGCGGCCGAGCACGAGGCTTCGCTGCGCAAGCCGGACGCCTCCGTTCCGGGGCCGGCGCCGTCGGCCGATCCGACCGGTTTGCCTGCCGGCGAGCCGACCGAGAACCAGCCGCCGACCCGGCACTGACTTTATCCCAGCGAATTCCGCTTCCGGGTCGGTAAAACCTGCGTGGCTGGCGCCCGTGGGCGTGGCGGTGTATGCGGAGTTTCAGTAGGCTCAACAATAATAAGACGCGCCGGCCGAACCGGCGACAGGGGAGAGAGCATCCATGACTTTTGCACGTCGTCAATTCTTGAAGTTCGCCGGCGCTGCGGTTGCCATGCCGGCCGTAGCCAAATCCGGCTTCGCGCAGTCGCCGCAGGTGACGCTGAAGTTCCACCACTTTCTGCCGCCGGTCTCCAACGCCCATTCCAAGCTGTGGGTGCCGTGGGTCAACAAGGTGCAGACCGAATCGGGCGGCCGCATCAAGATCGACATCTTCCCCTCGATGCAGCTCGGCGGCACGCCGCCGCAGCTTTACGATCAGGCGCGCGATGGCGTCGCCGACCTCGTCTGGACCTTGCCGGGCAACACGCCGGGGCGCTTCCCGTCGATCGAAGTGATGGAGCTGCCGTTCGTTGCCGCCAAGCGCGGCATTCCGAACGCGAAGGCGACGCAGGAGCTCTTCGACACCGGCCAGTTCCGCGACGAGTTCGCCGAGACGAAGATCATCTGCGCATGGTCGCACGACCACGGCGTGATCCACACCGGCAAAGCCATAACCAAGATGGAAGACCTCAAGGGCCTCAAGCTGCGTTCGCCGACGCGTCTTGCCGGCGAGGCGCTGAAAGCACTCGGCGCCAACGGAATTCCGATGCCATTGCCGCAGCTGCCGGAGTCGCTGGCGCAGCGCGTGCTCGATGGCGCGGTCATTCCGTGGGAAGTGGTACCCGCCGTGAAGGTGCAAGAATTGCTAAAATTCCATACCGAGATTGCCGGTTCGCCGACGCTTTACACGGCATCCTTCGTGCTCGCGATGAACAAAGCGAAGTACGAAAGCTTGCCGGATGATCTCAAGAAGGTCATCGACGCAAACTCGGGCCAGGTCGTCGCGCAGATGGCCGGCCAAATGTGGGACGATCAGGCGAAGGCGGTCGAGGAGATGGTGCGCAAGCGCGGCAACACCGTCGCGTCGATCAACCAGGAAGAGGCGGCACGCTGGAAGAAAGCGACCGAGCCGGTGATCGAGGCTTGGGTCAAGGCCGCGAAGGACAAGGGCATCGACGGCGAGAAGCTGCTCGCCAATGCGCGCGCGCTCGTTGCCAAATACGAGAAGGCATAAAAGCGCGTGAGCGAGGGGCCACTCTCGAGCGACAAGGCGCTGCTCGGTGGCATTGCGGCCGGGCTCGCCATCCTCGGTGGCTGCCTCATGCTGTCGGCAGCCGTGATGGTTTGCGTCAGCGTCGCATTGCGCAAATTCGCCGACAGCGCTGTGCCGGGCGATATCGAGCTGGTGCAGATCGCGACCGCGCTCTCGGTCTTTGCGTTCCTGCCGCTCTGCCAATGGCACCGCGGCAACATCATGGTCGATACGTTCACGACGTGGTTGCCGGAGAGCGTGCAGCGCGGGCTCGATGCCTTGTGGGATATTGTCTACGGCCTCGTCATGGCGATCGTCGCGTGGCGCCTGCTCGTCGGCGCAGGTGACACGCTGCGCTCCAACACCGTTTCGATGATCCTCGGCCTACCGACTGGTTGGGCGATCGGCGCGTGCGCCGTGATGGGTATCTTCCTGACCTTCGTTGCTTTCGCGACTGCGGCGCGCCGCATGCGGAGCGGCGTATGAGCACACTCGGCGTTGCCGGCATCGCCTTCGTCGGCATGCTCGCGCTCATCGCGATCCGGATGCCGATCGCGCTTGCGATGCTGGCAACCGGAAGTCTTGGTTATATCTACCTCGCGGGTTGGGGGACGTTCCTCAACTACATGAAGTCGACGCCATACTATCTGTTCTCGAACTACACGCTGTCTGTCATCCCGCTGTTCATTCTGATGGGCGCGTTTGCGGAGCGCTCAGGTCTCGCGCGCGATCTGTTCGCGGCGGCGCGTGCGCTGATCGGACATATGCGCGGCGGTCTCGCTTACGCGGTGATCGCGGCTTGCACCGTGTTCGGCGCGATCTGCGGGTCGTCGGTCGCGACGACGGCCACGTTCGGCCGCGCGGCGCTGCCGGAGCTTCGACGTTACAACTACGACGGTGGTTTCGCGACCGGCACGATCGCGATCGGTGGCGTCGTCGATTTGATGATCCCGCCGTCGATCATTCTCGTCGTCTACGCGATCGTCACCGAGCAGAATATCGCGAAGCTGTTTCAAGCCGCGCTGATTCCGGGACTGATGGCGGTCTCGTTCTACTGCATCGTGATCTTTCTAGTGGTGCGCTTTCGTCCGCATCTCGCGCCGACGCAGCCGAAGATGGACCGGCCGGAGCGCGTGCGTTCGGTGATAGCGGTATGGCCGGCGTTGCTGGTCATTCTGCTCGTCATCGGCGGCATTTATTCGGGCATCTTTACGCCGACAGAGGCGGCGGCCGTTGGTACAGTCGCGATGCTCGCGGTCGGGCTGCTGCAGCGCTCGCTGAGCTTCGAAGATTTCAAGCTTAGCTTTCTGCAGACCGCCGAAACCTCCGCGATGATTTTCGCGATCCTGCTTGGCGCGGAGGTGTTTGACGCTTTCCTCGCGCTCTCGCAGATGCCGCAGAAGGCGGCAGAGCTTGTCGCCAGCTCCGGCTTGTCGCCGTACGGCATCATGTTCGCGCTGATGATCTTCTACATCCTGCTCGGCGCCGTGATGGACGAGCTTGCTATGATGCTGCTGACGTTGCCTGTGTTCTTCCCGATCGTCACCGCGCTCGACTTCGGCATGCCGCCCGACGAGGTCGGCATCTGGTTCGGCATTCTTATGCTGACGGTCGTCGGCATCGGGCTGACGGCGCCACCCATCGGGCTCAACGTGTTCGTCGTGTCGTCGATTGCGAAGGATGTGCCGATCACGCGTACTTACGCGGGCGTTCTGCCGTACATCGGAGCCGACATCGTGCGGCTGACGATTTGCGTTCTCTTTCCCTCGATCACGCTCGTGCTCGTGCGCTGGCTGAACTGAGCAAGCCGATGTCTCTCGATCCCGAATTGGTCGCCGAGGTTCGCCGAACCTTCGACCAGCAGAAAGCTATGTCGAAGGTCGGCGCCACGATTGCGCACCTCGCGGCCGGCGAGTGCGATCTGCGGCTGCCATACGACATCACCAATACACAGCAGCATGGCTTTGTGCACGGTGGCATTGTCGCGATGATCGCCGATACGGCTTGCGGCATTGCGGCGCGGACGACGATGCCGCTCAACATGGGCATCCTGACCGCAGAGTTTAAGCTCAATCTCCTTGCACCAGCGGAAGGCGACTATCTGATCGCGCAAGGTCGCGTCGTGCGGGCGGGGCGGCGTCTCGTCGTCACGCAAGGCGATGTGTTTTCGTTCGCGGGCGACAAGCGCAAACATATCGCGCTCATCACCGCGACGATGATGACGGTCGAGTTCCAGTAAGGCTCACGCCTACTTCAGCGGGTGCCCCGGCATCAGTTCGTAAGGATGCACCCAGCCGGGCAGCGCGCGAATGCGATCCAGCCACGCCGCAATGTTCGGGTTCTCGGCCGCGATGTCGAAGCCGAACTCTTCCTTCGGGTAGAAGAGATAGCCGCACATCGAAATGTCCGCGATCGTCGGCTCGTTGCCTGCGATGAACGGCTGTGTCCCGAGATGCTTCTCGACGATCGCGATAGCAGCTTTGACGCGCGCTAGTAGGAACGCGACGACAGGCGGGTCCGATTTCGCGAAAGCATGCAGGAACCGGTAGGTCGCGAGGTAGCTGGTGAATTTGTGATTGTCGAACATGATCCAGCGCATGACCTCGCGACGCGCCTTCGCGTCGGCTGGCCAGAACTTGCCGGTTTGTTCGGCGAGATAAGGAAGGATCACGCCGGTCTGCGAGAGTTTCTCATCGGCTTCGACGAGAACCGGTACTTCGCCCATCTCGTTGACGGTCGCGCGATAAGCATCGCCGCGCGTCTCTCCGTTGAAGAAATCGACGAAGACCGGCTCCCAGTCCGATTTCGTGAGCGCGAGCATCAGCGCAGCTTTGTAAGCGTTGCCGGATTGCGCGAAGCAGTAGAGTTTGGTGCTGGCCATGGTTCCCTCTTTTCGCCGCAGTGTCTCGTGCGGGACGACAAGAAGCAATGTCAGATCAACGCGAGAGCGAGACCGCCTGAGCGCCGGCTTGGCCTTCGAAGCGATTCGATCCGGCTGAACGAAGCTGCGCCAGCGGCGCCGCAGTATGGTCGCGAATGATGAGGCCGCTCGCGTCGAAAATAAACTGCCGGCTTTTATACATTTCGCCGGGGCAGCCGCCCTCGGGCTTGATGCTGCCTTCCGCGCCCTGCGACGTGAAGTTCATCGCGCAGCTTGCACCCGAGACGGCGCTGAAGGTCCAGCGTCCCGTCATATCCTGCGATGCGACGGGCTGTGCGGTGGGAGTCGCAGGCGTGGTGAAGCGGCCCATGGTGCTCTCGCCGCAGGCGGTGAGTAAAATCAATGCAGGAATGACGTAACGGAAGCGCATTACTCTCAGCAAGTGCGTAATTGTGGCGAAGGAACCCCTTCTTAGCGCAGCGGGCGAGGATCGCAAAATTTGCCGGAACTCTGGCGTCGTGGCGATGTTCCCTTCCTCTTAGGACTGCTATAAAGAGCACCCGGCTTGGGGGCCACATTTTGACTGAAGTAGCGAGTAACTCCGCGCCCGCATCTCCTGCGGCGGATACGCCGGCAGCCGAAGGGCACGATCACGCCCCGAGTTTCCTTGCGCTCACCGTCGGCAGCGTCGGTGTCGTCTACGGCGATATCGGCACTAGCCCTCTTTACGCATTTCGCGAAGCGATCACGGCAGCGGCCGGCACCGGACCGATCACGCGCGACATCGTCCTTGGTGTTTTGTCGCTGATCGTGTGGTCGCTGATCATCGTCGTGACGATGAAATACATTCTCATTCTGCTCCGCGCCGACAACAACGGCGAAGGCGGGACGCTATCGCTCACAGCGCTCGTTTTCCGCGCGCTCGGGCGACGCACGCCGTTCGTGCTGATCATGGGCATCATCGGCGCGGCTATGTTCTACGGTTCGTCATTCATCACTCCGGCGCTGTCGGTGATGTCGGCCGTCGAAGGTTTACGCATTGCGGCACCGCAGCTGCAGCCGTTCGTGTTGCCGATTACGGTGGTGATCTTGGTCGCGCTGTTCGCAGTGCAGAGCCAGGGCACAGGTCGCGTGTCGGTGTTCTTCGGTCCCGTCACCTGCTTGTGGTTCTTGACGCTCGCCGTGATGGGTATCTTCAACGTCGCGAGCGATCTCACGGTGTTCGCGGCGTTCAATCCTTACTATGCGGTGTCGTTCGTCATCGCGAACGGGAAGATCGGCATAATCACGCTTGGTGCGGTGTTTCTCGTTTTGACCGGCTGCGAAGCGCTTTACGCCGACCTTGGTCACTTCGGCCGCAAGCCCATCCAGGCCGCGTGGTTCTGCCTCGTGCTGCCGGCACTGCTGATCAACTATTTTGGCCAGGGCGCGTTGATCCTGACCAATCCAGGCGCGATCGACGATCCGTTCTATCGCATGGTGCCCGACTATCTCCTGATCCCGCTCGTCATCGTCGCGACGCTGGCGACTGTCATCGCGAGCCAAGCCGTTATCACTGGCGCTTACTCGCTGACGCAGCAGGCGATCCAACTCGGCTTGCTGCCGCGCTTTGAAATTCGTCATACATCGGCGACGCATTACGGGCAGATCTATATGCCGCGCGTGAACACGACGCTGTTGGTCGGCGTGTTGTTGCTGGTGCTGCTGTTCCGTTCGTCGAGTAACCTCGCGCACGCGTACGTTTTCGCGGTGTCGATGGCGACGCTCGTCGCCGGCCCGCTTGGGTTCATCGTGATCTGGAAATTGTGGGGTTGGCGCTTCTGGTCGACGGTGGCGTTGATGGCTCCATTTATTTTTGTCGACCTGGTTTTCATGGTCGCGACGAGCGTGAAGCTGTTGGAAGGGGCGTGGGTGCCGGTTTTATTCGGCGGCGTCACGATGCTCATCATGTTTACGTGGATGCGCGGCAGTAGAATTTTGGGGCAGAAAACGCGGCGCACGGAAATTCCGCTCGATAAGCTGGTGAAAAGTCTCGAGAAACGGCCGCCGCATTTCGTGCCGGGCACGGCCGTTTTCCTGACGTCCGATCCGGATTTTGCGCCGACGGCGCTGCTGCATAACCTCAAGCACAACAAGGTTCTGCACGAGCACAACGTCATCCTCACGGTGAAAACAACCGACACGCCGCGCGTGCCGGAGGAGGATCGCGTCACGATTTCGCAGAGTTCGCCGAAGTTTTCGCGCGTGACGCTGCGCTACGGCTATATGGAAACGCCCAATATTCCCAAGGCTTTAGCCATCGCTCGCAAGCTCGGCTGGACGTTCGATATCATGTCGACGTCGTTCTTCCTGTCGCGCCGCGCGATCAAGCCGGCCGCGCAGTCCGGCATGCCGCTGTGGCAGGATCGGCTATTCATCGGGCTCGCAAAATCGTCCAGCGATGCCAGCGACTTCTTCCAGATCCCGACCGGCCGCGTCGTCGAAATCGGCACGCAGGTCACGGTCTGACGGCGCGCGGCTGCGCACGAATGGCGCAGCCAATGACGCAGCGATTGGCCGGCAATTGACCGGGGATTGGCCGGCAATTGGCCGCGCCTCGGCCACCTGCTGTGCGTAAATCCGCCCCGGTCGCTGGCGTAGGTTGGTACCTCTGAGGTACACAACTTCCGATGTTCGAAACCAAATATCGCCAGCGACTCGATCAGGATCTGACGCGATGGGAGGCCGACGGGACCGTCGTCCCCGGCACGCGCGCATCCATCCAATCCGCACTCGGCCCGATGCCGAAGGGCGTCGATCTCACGACCGCGGTTGCCATCGTCGGCGGCCTGCTGATCGCGGCCGCCTTCCTCGCTTTCGTCGCGGCGAATTGGGAAGGCATCGCGCGCCCGGCGCGCTTTGCTATCCTGGTCGCCGGTGTCGTCGCATCGTATGGCCTCGGCGCGTTCTTCGCGAGCAACGATCGTCCGCTGCTCGCCGATCTCGGCGCGACGGTCGGTTCGATCGTGTTCGGCGCGGCCATCGCGCTCACCGGGCAGATGTATCACCTCGGCGAGGATTTCGCCGGCGGCATGCTGCTGTGGGCGATCGGCGCGCTTTTCGCCGCGATCGTCACGCAATCACGCGGCGCGCTTGCGGTGTCGCTGGTTGCCGCGAGCATCTGGAGCGGCGGGCGCGCGTTCGACGACATCGTCCCGCATTTTCCGTTCATCGCGCTGTGGCTTGTCGGCGTTGCGCTCAGCATCATTTGGAATTCGCCGCCCGCGCGTCATCTCGTTGCCGTTGCCGCGATGGCCTGGTGGGGCACGACGGTGTTCGGCACCGCCGAGTTTCTCGGTAACGGCAACTACAATCCGTCGTTCGCCTACGCGAACGGTTCCGCCTTCATGCTGGGCGCAGGGCTGATGCTCGGCTTGTCACCGCGCGTCGAAGCGCTTGGGCGAACGTTCGCCAACTATGCGGCGTTCGGCTTCGCGATCGCGCTCGCCTTCGCGATTGCGGGAGCGCCCGGAACGCAAAGCCCGACGGTTGTCGGCTGGGAGATGATCTGCGGTGCGCTGGGTATTCTCGGTGCGCTCGTCGCCGCCGTCATCGCGAAGCGTTCCGGCCACGGACTGGCTGCGGTGGCTCTCGTCCTTGGCGTCCTCGCGATGGCCGTCTATGCGCGGCCGAACGATAACGTCGAGCCGTGGTTCAGCTACGCGCTCGCGCTCGCATCCATGCTGGCGATGGTCGTCTCCGGCATGCTCGACGACGAGCGGCCGCGCGTCGTCGCGGGCTGGCTCGGCCTGGCGGCGCTGATCGCAATCATCACCTGGACCGTGAAGGGCTCGCTACTGCGCCGCTCGCTGTTCCTCGCCATCGCGGGTGGCGCCGCAATCGCTCTCGCGGTCTTGCTCGGACGGTGGATGCCTAAAGTGAAGGAGGCCGCATGAACGCGCTGATGGCAACGCTGCGCCGTGTGCCGCGGCCGTTGTGGTTCGCGCTCGCCGCGATCGTCCAGGCCGGTCTCGTCGCCGCGATGGTCTACGACCGGGTGTCGATCCTGCGCACCGGCAAGGATGTGCTCTTGGCGACCCGCGCGGTCGACCCGCGCGATTTCCTGCGCGGCGATTATGTCGTGCTCGCTTATGACGTCGGTCAGTTGGAAGATCGCGATGTCCCGCCGGAGATCGGCAAGCGCGGCGGCACCGTCTACGTAAAGCTCGCGCCCGGCGAGAACGGCGTTTACTCGCGCGTCTCCGTGCATGCGGCGCCGGTGCCGGTGAGCGGCCAGGAGCTGCTGCTGCAAGGCAAAATGCCGTCGTGCCGCTACTGCTCGACTCGTAACATCAGTTTCGGCTTGGAGAAGTATTTCGTGCCGGAAGGGCAGGGCCGCGACATCGAGCATGCGCGCAACGACGGCAAGGTGACGGTAATCGCTGCCGTCACGCCGTCCGGTCGCGCCGCGATCAAGCGGCTGCTGATCGACGGGAAGCCGGTCTACGACGAGCCGTTGTTTTAAGGTAGCCCGGGTGAGTTCGGCGGAGCCGAACGATATCCGGGAGCGGTGGTACTTGCGGCTTCGATCGGTCCCGGATCTCGCGCGCTGCGCGCGCTCATCCGGGCTACGCGGCGGGTGTCTCCACAGGTGTCATCCCGGCCAAGCGTGCGCAGGGTGTAGCCCGGATGAGTTCGGCGGAGCCGAACGACATCCGGGAGCGGCACTTGCGGCTTCGAGCGGTCCCGGATCTCGCGCGCTGCGCGCGCTCATCCGGGCTACGAAGGTGAGCGTGTTCTACGAAACAGATCGCTCGTCCGATAAAACGGATTGCATGGTTTTCGGGATCGGTTTAGGGAAGTCGCCGCCGCGCATTCCCGCGGCGGGGAGATGCCGATGTCCGATCCGAACGTTCGCGATATGACGCCCGAGGAAGTCGCCGCAGGCCTGACCGAAGGCCGCATTCTGCTGGTTGACGTACGCGAGCCGAACGAGATCGCGGCGGAGGCCTATCCGGACGCCGTCGATGCGCCGCTCTCGACATTCGATCCGAGCCAGCTTCCCGATCCGCAGGGCCGTCAGGTGGTCTTCGCATGCCGTTCTGGCCGCCGTTCGATCACGGCGTCGCTCGCCGCGCAGGCGCATGGGCTGCCGTACAAAGCACACCTCGCCGGTGGGATCATTGGCTGGAAAGAAGCCGGACTTCCGACGAAGACTTAGTCGCAGGACAATCACGTGCGTATGAATCCGGTATTCGACGGTCTGCCGGTGACCGTCTTCGAAGTGATGTCGCGCCTTGCGCGCGAGCATGACGCCGTCAATCTCGGACAAGGTTTCCCGGACGATCCGGGCCCCGAGGATGTGCGCCGCAAAGCGGCCGACGCCGTCATCAATGGCTGGAACCAATATCCGCCGATGATGGGACTGCCGGAGCTGCGCGCCGCCATCGTGACGCACTACGCGCATTGGCAAAGCCTTACGCTCGATGCGGACAGCGAAGTGATGGTGACGTCGGGCGCGACCGAAGCGCTGACCGGCGCGATGATGGCGTTGATCGAGCCGGGCGACGAAGTCGTTCTTTTTCAGCCGATGTACGACGCCTATCTGCCGCTGGTGAAGCGCGCGGGCGGCGTGCCGAAGCTCGTGCGTCTTACGCCACCGCACTGGCGCTTCAACGAGGCGATGCTCGCCGAGGTCTTCTCCGAGAAGACGAAGGTGGTGCTGCTTAACAATCCGCTCAATCCGGCCGGCAACGTGATGCCGCGCGAAGACCTCGAACTGCTTGCACGCTTCTGCACGAAGTTCGACGCCATCGCGGTGTGCGACGAGGTGTGGGAGCACGTCGTGTTCGACGGCCTGCGGCACATTTCGATGCTGGCGATCGATGGTATGCGCGAGCGCTGCGTGAAGATCGGCTCGGCCGGCAAGATCTTCTCGCTGACGGGATGGAAGGTCGGCTTCGTTTGCGCGGCGCCGAACCTCATGCGCGTGCTCGCCAAGGCGCATCAGTTCATCACCTTCACAACGCCGCCGAATCTGCAGTCGGCCGTGGCTTACGGTCTCGGCAAGGACGACGGCTATTTCGAAGGCATGCGCGCCGACATGCAGCGCAGCCGCGATCGTTTCGCGGCAGGCTTGTCGTCGCTCGGTTTTCCGGTGCTGCCGAGTCAGGGCACGTATTTCATCAACGTCGATCTCGCGCCGCTCGGGCTGAATGAAGACGATGAGGCGTTCTGTCGGCGTCTCGTTGCCGACCATAAGGTTGCGGCGATCCCGGTTTCGGCTTTTTACGCGAGCGATCACGTGCGCTCGGTGGTGCGTTTTTGTTTCGCCAAGCGCGATGCGACGTTGGATACCGCGTTGGAGCGTTTGGCGAACGTGTTGCGGTAGTTTCTGGTAGCCCGGATGAAGCGCGGAGCGCGAAATCCGGGAACTGAATTGATCGCGATTGCTGTCCCCGGATATCGCTCGGGCGCGCCGTTGGCGCGCTCCTTCGCTCATCCGGGCTACGGTCCCGGACGTCTCTCTAGCTCACCAACCCATCCGTCGTCATGGCCCGCTTCATGCGGGCCATCCACGTCTTTCTTTTTCTGAGATGCAAGTAAGACGTGGATGGCCCGGACAAGCCGGGCCATGACGGAGAATATCGATAGCGCCGCTTTCAGGGGCCGTCGTCCTTCGAGACGCGCCGCTTCGCGTCGCTCCTCAGGATGACGGAATGATTGCCCTACTTTTTTCAGTTCGCTAACGTCCGTCCGAATTACGGAGGCCTTTGATGTCCCGCACTCTATTCCGCGCGCTCGCTCTGCTGCTCGTCGCACTGCCGGCTTATGCGCAGGAGCGCGTCGTCAACGTCTACAACTGGTCCGACTATATCGATCCCGCCGTGCTGGAAGCCTTCACGAAGGAAACCGGCATCAAGGTGAAATACGACACGTTCGACACCAACGAGATGGTGGAGACGAAGCTGCTCGCCGGGCGCTCCGGCTACGATGTCGTCGTGCCGACGGCGAACTTTCTCGAGCGGCAGATCAAAGCCGGCATTTTCCAAAAGCTCGACAAAGCGAAGCTGCCGAATCTCAAGAATGCGTGGCCGGAAATTGCCGCGCGTCTCGCCGTCTACGATCCCGGCAACGAGCATGCCGTCAATTATATGTGGGGTACCACCGGCATCGGCTACAACGCCGCGAAGGTGAAGCAGGCGCTCGGCGATACGGCGATCGATAGCTGGGATGTGGTGTTCAAGCCCGAGGTGCTCGCGAAGCTGAAAGCTTGTGGCGTCGATATGCTGGACGCCTCCGACGACATCCTGGCGGCGGCGCTGAAGTATCTGAAGATCGATCCGAACTCGTCGAACGAAGCCGATCTCACGAAAGCCGCCGACCTGCTGACGAAGGTGCGGCCGAGCGTGCGCAAGTTTCACTCGTCCGAGTATCTCAACGCGCTGGCGACCGGCGAGATCTGTTTCGTGGTCGGCTATTCGGGCGATATCAAGCAGGCACAGAAGCGCGCGGCCGAAGCGAAGAACGGCGTCGATGTCGGCTACGCGATCCCGAAAGAGGGCGCGCAGATGTGGTTCGACAATCTCGCGATCCCGAAGGATGCGAAGAATGTCGCGGAAGCGCATGCCTTCATCGATTATCTGTTGCGGCCCGACGTTGCGGCGAAGAACACGAATTTCATCGGCTATGCGAACGGCAATCTCGCGAGCCAAGCGCAGATCGATGCGGCAGTGATGAACGACAAGACGGTTTATCCGGATGCCGAGACGCTCGCGCGGCTCTACACCATTCGCGCGAAGGACCAGAAGACGCAGCGGGTTGCGAACCGATTGTGGACGCGGGTGAAGACGGGGAAATAGGGCTCCGTCGCGGCGTTTGTCTCTGTTACTTGTAGCCTGGATGAAGCGAGGCGGCGCGCTTGTCGCGCACGCCGAGCAAAATCCAGGAACGGAAGAGCCGCTATCGCTGCTCCCGGATTTCGCGCGCGGCTTCGCCGCCGCTTCATCCGGGCTACGACCGCCAGCGGCGGTGCAGCCAGAGCCACTGCGCGGGATATTCGCGCACCCAGCCTTCGATGACGTCGGTGATGCGCTGCGTCGTCGCCGTGATGTCGATCGCGCCGGTCGCGGTGCGAGCGGGTTCGATCGCGGGCGTCAGCTCGATGCGGAATTTGTGCTCGGGTAGGCGGATGACGCGGACGCCGTGGATCGGGCAATCGGGGAAATGCCGCGCGAGGCGCGCGAGTGTCGGGTTCGCCTTGCAGGGACGGCCGAACATCACGACATCGACGCCGCGGCTTTGATGCTGATCGACCAGCATGCCGGCGTGGTCGCCGCGCTCGAGCGTTGCCGCGAGCTTGATCGGCGCGTCGGAACCGGTCGCCACGAGGCGGCCCATGTTAATCGCGCGGATGCGGTTGATTGCTTCGGCGACATCGCCGATCGACGGCGGGCGATAGAGGAGGTCTGCCTTCAACCCGAACACCGCCGCGGTGACGGCGGGCAATTCCCAGTTGGCGAGGTGCGCCGCGAAGATGAGCGCCGGTTTTCCGTCGTCGCGCAATTGATCGAAGAGCTCGCGCGTCTGCGGGTCGAAGATGATGCGGCCGTCGGCTTTCGGCAATCCGTTCGCGTCGAGTTCGATGCGGCCGATTTTGTCGAGATGCGCGTATTCGGCGCCGACCTGGCCGATGTTGTACCAAACCTCGCGCAGGATCGCGTCGATCTCGTTGGCGGATTTTTCCGGGAACGCGGCGCGCAAGTTCTCGCGGCCGATGCGGTCTTCCTTGAACCACGGGCCGATGCGCTGCGTGAGACGCCCGGCGAAGCGTGACGTTTTTTCCGGATCGAAACGCCGGATGATTTTGAGCACCGCGACAGCGATGACGCCGGCGGTCGCGTCGAGCGCGCGTTTGCCGACCAACGCGCCGCGCAATTTGATGCGCTGGATCGCGTTGTTGAACGACATGACTAGAAGCGAACGACGATCTTGCCGAACACCTGACGGCTGGCAAGGCGGGCAAGGCCCTTCTCGAAATCGGCGAGTTCGATCTCGGTGTCGATGACCGGTTTGAGGCCGGCCGCCATCTTGTCGAGGCCTTTGCGGATCGCGTTCATCGGCGCGCCGAACGAGCCGATGATGCGGTATTGCTGCTGGAACAGCATCATCAAGTTGATCGTGGTCGACGGGCCGGATGTCGCGCCGCAGGTGACGAGGCGGCCGCCGCGCTTCATGCAGAGCAGCGAGCCGTTGAACGTCTCCGCGCCGACGTGTTCGAATACGACGTCGACGCCTTTCTTCAGCGTCAGTTTGCGCACCGCGCCTTCGAAACGGTCGGTGCGGTAATTGATCGCGTGATCGGCGCCGAGCGCGAGCGCTTTTGCGAGCTTCTCGTCGTCGCCGACCGTGGTGATGACCGTGCAGCCGATCGCCTTCGCCATCTGGATCGCGGCGGTGCCGATGCCGGAGCCGCCGGCATGCACCAATACGGTCTCGCCGGGCTCGAGCTTCGCGTTGTCGAACAGCATGTGTTCGACGGTGGAGTAGGTGATCGCCGCGCAAGCAGCGTCACGCATCGAGACGCCTTTCGGCACCGGGATGACGAGGCGGCCCTCGATGTTGAGGAGCTCGCGGGCGAAGCCGTCGACGTGGAAGCCGAGCACGCCGCGCACGTTCTCGCAGAGATTGTCGCGGCCTTCGCGGCAGGCTTTGCAGTGTCCGCAGGTGAGCGCGCCGTACATGACGACCGCGTCGCCGGGTTTGACGTGCGTTACGCCTTCGCCGACGGCGGCGACTTCACCGGAGGCTTCGGCGCCGACCGCGAGCGGATACTGCCGCTTCGCGAAGGCCATGCCGCGGAAGCCCCAGAGATCGAGGTGATTCAGCGCCATCGCCTTGACGCGCACCTGCACCTCGCCGGCGGCGGGCGCCGGCGGCAAGTCATATTCGGTGACCGCGATCTTGCGATCTTCGACGAGAGCTAACGCGCGCATCAAATTCCTTAAGCAGGCTCGCGCGAAAGCACGAGGCTGACATTCTGTCCGCCGAAGCCGAACGAGTTCGACACAGCGTGCGCCATCTTCGCGTCACGCGCCGTGTTCGGAACAACGTCGAGCGGGATGCCCGGATCGGGCTCTTTGTGGTTGATCGTCGGCGGAATGCGCTGCGCGCCGAGCGTCATCAACGTGACGACGGCTTCGATCGCGCCGGCAGCCGACAGCGTGTGGCCGATCATCGACTTGTTCGACGAGATCGGGATGTCCTTCGCGCGCTCGCCGAACACCGTGGTGACGCCGAGGCATTCCATCTTGTCGTTCTCGGGCGTGCCGGTGCCGTGTGCGTTGATGTAGTCGATCTGCTCGGGCGCGAGGCCGGCGTCGTTCAGCGCTTCGCGCATGCAGCCGATGATCGGCTTTCCGTCCGGGCTCGACCGCGTGCGGTGGAAAGCGTCCGCCTTCTCGCCGCAGCCCGTGAGAACGCCGAGGATATTCGCGCCGCGCGCCGTCGCGGCTTCGAGGCTTTCGAGCACGAGCGCGCCGGCGCCTTCCGCCATCACGAAGCCGCCACGCCGCTTGTCGAACGGACGCGATGCCCCCTGCGGCGGATCGTTGTCGGTCGAGAGCGCGGAGAGCAGCGAGAAGCGGATCAGCGTCTCGGGGTTCACGGTGCCGTCGGTGCCGATTGCGAGTGCCGCGTCGGTGTCGCCGCGGCGGATCGCCTCGACGCCGAGCTGGATCGCGGTCGCGCCGGAGGCGCATGCGGTCGACAGCGAGATCGGCGATCCCTTCGTGCCGAAGCGGTCGGCGAGATGCGCCGCGACCGAGCCGAACAGGAAGCGCTCGTGATAGCGCTGGAAGCGCTGCTCGCCGGCGACGCGCAGCATCGCGTCGTAATCGATCGTGTCGCCGCCGACGGCCTGCGCGACTTCCTCGCGCTGCGGCCATTCGAATTCGATCGGCGGCACGGCGAGGAAGAGGGGGCCGGGGAAATCGCCTTTGGCGCCGACGCCGGATTGGCCGACGGCTTCGTCGGCGGCGCGCATCGCGAGTTCCTCGGTCAGCGCCGGGCCGCACCAGGCGGCTTCGCCGAGGAAATCGACCGCGCCCGAAATGCGCGTCTTCATGCCGTCGGTCGCAAAGCGTGAAATCTCGCGGATGCCCGACTCGCCGGCGGTGAGCTTCTTCCAGTTGTCTTCTTTGCCCTGACCGAGCGAGGAGACGATGCCCATGCCGGTCACGACGACGATCGGCCGTCCAGCCTTGTCGCGATATGTCGTCATGCGTGCGGTTCCCGTGTCCCTCGAAGCGATTTAGTGGGTCGCTTCGATCAGCGCCAGTCCTTCGCCGCGCCAATGCCCGATGCCGGTCACCAGAACCTGCGTCAGTTTCGCCGGGCCATCCTTTTCGACGCCAGATTTATCCTGCGACGGGTAGAGCGAACCCTGCTGTAGCGCCAAGGTGGCGAGCGCGATGTTCATCGGGAACTGCACTTCGAGGCCGTGGCCGATCTGGTTCTGGGTCGCGCGCACCGGAATGTTCGTCTTACCGAGCACGTCGCGCTCTTCTGCGGTCGGCGCGGCAGCGCCGGACACGCCGGAGACAACCGCGCTTTCGCCTGCGCGCACATCGAGCGCGCCGAGTGCCTTCTCGAAGAAGCCCGTGACGGCACCCGGCTGCCGCTTGGTCTGATCGGCCGCGACCGAAGCGATGCGGGCGAGCGGCTTTGCGCCACGCTTCTCCGCATGCTCTTTCGACTCGATGACGAGGAACGCGCCGAGCGAACCGAGCGAGAAGCCTTTGCCGTCCCACACGGAGCCGGCGGCGCCTTTGCGGTTGTAGCTGCCGAACTCGTAGTTCAGCACCATTTCCTTACGCTCGCCGTTATAGGCACTGCCGACGAGGGCGATGTCGCCTTGGCCGGCGCGGATGCGCGCGAAGGCGATGCGGATCGCGTCGACGCCTGCAGCCTCTTCGCCCATGAAGGTGCGCGAGGAGCCGGTGACGCCGTGCACGATCGAGATGTTGCCGGCGAGCAAGTTGGAAAGCTGCGCGAGGAAGAGTGTCGGACGCAGATCGCTCATCAGGCGCTCGTTGAGGAACGCGTCCGGGTTCTCGGCTTTCGGCCGGCCGGAGAGAACCGCGCTGTCGACGTTGAGATCGCGCTCACCGCCGCCTGCCGCGACGATCAAGTCCATGCGAGAGAGGATCTCGGTGTTGCCCTTGAGGCCTGCGTCGTCGAGCGCGAGACCGGCCGCGTAAGTGCCGATGCGCTGCCACGCTTCCATCTGGCGCTGATCGCCTTTCTTGGCGATCTGCTGGTCGTAGTTCAGCGGGACGATCGGGTAGACAGTGTAGGGCGTCTGTAGCTCGGTATTTGCGCCCGAGCGGCCTTCGCTCAAAGCCTGCCAATGTGCGTCGCGGCCTTCGCCGAGCGACGAGACGATGCCGATGCCCGTGATCCAAACTTCGCGCGGCGCGTCAGGCATTGATCATCCCCATCGGGAACGCGATGCGCTCCGCAGTCTCGCGCATTT
Organism: Variibacter gotjawalensis; assembly: GCF_002355335.1. Taxonomy (GTDB): domain Bacteria; phylum Pseudomonadota; class Alphaproteobacteria; order Rhizobiales; family Xanthobacteraceae; genus Variibacter; species Variibacter gotjawalensis. The sequence continues at coordinate 3,722,431 of NZ_AP014946.1, read as the reverse complement.
TGCCGCGCATCTCGTCGTTCGGAAAGTCGACGACGCGGAAGACGAGTTCCGAATTGCAAATCGCCTTGCCGTCCTGCGTGACTTTCACTTTCGTCACCGCAAAGCCGGAGCCTTCGTGGATCAGCTCGGCTTCGAGGCGGAGCAGGGCGCCGGGCGACACGAAGGTGCGGAGCTTGGCTTCTTTCACCTGTGCGAGAAACGGCATCTGCTTGAAGCCGCCGGCGGCGATCACCAGCCAGCCGGACGACTGCGCCATCGACTCGATCAAGAGAACGCCCGGCATCAACGGATGACCCGGGAAGTGGCCTTCGAAAATCGTGCTGGTTTCCGGGACCCTCGCCTCGACCGTGATCCGGCGCTCCGGGAGCGACAGATCGACGATGCGGTCGATGAGCTGGAAGTACTCGAGGTTCATGTGTCTCGTATGGCCGCGCGGCCCGTTACGCCTTTTTGGCGGCCACCAGTCCGTCGATGCGCTCGCAGAGGTTCTTCAGGATGAAGTACTGGTCGGTCGTCGCCTTGCCTTCGTTGACTTCGGCGGTCCACTGCTCGAGCGGAAGCTTGATGCCGAACGCTTTGTCGATCGCGAATGCGATGTCGAGGAAGTCCAAGCTGTCGATGCCGAGGTCGTTCATCGCATGGCTTTCCGGCGTGATGTTCTCGCGCGGAATATCGCAGGTCTCAGCAATGATGTTGGCCACCGTGTCGAACGTCGAAGCCATGTTTAATCCTTTGATTCGCTTATCGTTTGCGAACGCCCCCGAGGCTGCGCCGCTACTGCAAGAAAAACCGGCGCCGCATGAATCCCCGCGCGCCGGCTGATTGCGTGCTCGTATAGCGAAGGGTTCCCCATCCCGCAATGCCGAGCCTAGCGTTGCGCCCAGCAATGCTGCACTGCACCCATTTGGCCCTTAAGGCGCCTTAAGCCATGCGCCGTCGGCATATCTCGTGATCGTTCCCTTATTCTCGCCTCATTGAACCACGAAGGCGCGACCTGGATGCGGTTTGGGGGTCCATCACTCAAAGACGAAAACAACACAGGGGTGCGTTTGTAATGAAGTTTTCTGGTTTGCGTTTTTTGGCAGTCGCTTTGTGTTCTCTGGCAGTTCTCGCTCCGGCCACAGGTGAAGCCAAGACACGGAAAAAGGCTCATAAACATCACGTTCATAAGAACTACGGCAATTCTCACAGTGGAATGGCTTCTTGGTACGGCCACACCGGCAATCGCACCGCGAACGGTGAGCGTACGAATCTCGGTGGCCTGACGGCCGCACACCGGACCCTGCCGATGGGCACACGCGTCCGCGTCACCAACACCCGCAACGGACGTTCCGTCGTCGTGCGTATCAACGATCGTGGTCCGTTCATCCGCGGCCGCGTGATCGACCTGACGCCGGCCGGCGCTCGGGCGATCGGCATGAGCGGCCTCGCGCCGGTCAGCCTCTCGGTCGTGAACTAAGACCGTCGAAGGCATTGCGCCTACTGGGGCCCGGCCGCTTACGAGCGCCGGGCCTCATTCGTTTGGGGGGCAATCGCGGGAGGCGGTCATTCCGGGGCGCGCTGGCTTGCGTAGCAAGCGCGCGAGCCCGGAATCCATAACCCCAGTGATCATCGTTCGACCGGGGATATGGATTCCGGCCCTCGCTTGGCTCGCTACGCGAGCGGCAAGCTCGGCCGGAATGACCAGCTCTGAACCTGTAGCCTCGATTCAAAACGAGCCTATCGTTCGTCATGGCCCGCTTCATGCGGGCCATCCACGTCTTTCTTCAAAAGTGGAATAGTAAGACGTGGATGGCCCGGACAAGCCGGGCCATGACGGAGTTTTTATTAGCTGCTCAGCGATAAATCGTCGGCGTCGAAATCTGCTGCGCGCAGTCGCGGCGTCCCGCCATGACACAGTCCTGCGACTTGCGCAGCTCCGATAGCTTGATGGCGAGCCAGACGCCGCCGACCACCAGCAACATCAGAACGAGCACCGCGGCCGCATTCGTCTTCTGCCGATGCGCGAAATCGTCCGGCTGATTCGTCTTGGCGAATTTGCCCAAGCCCGCGAGCGGCGACTGCGCCGCCGCCTTCGGTTCAGCCTTCTTCTTCCGCTCAAACCGCAAGATCTGTGCGGTTCGCTCGGGAGGCGGCTCTTCCTTTTGGGGCTCCATCGACATGGCGCCAACCTAGCACAGGGAGACTCGGCGTCGCAGCCTATTTGACGCGCATCTCGCTACGCGGCGACGTCATGGCTCCTTGAAAATGAGTTCCTCACCGGCCGGAAGCGGCGCGCGGAACGTGTTCAGCAGCATCGAGATCATCGCGTAATAGCCGCAGATACCGACGAGTTCGACGGTGGCCTGATCGCCGAGCACTTTCTGCACACGCTTATAAGTTGCATCGCTGACGCGGCGGTCGGCGTAGAGCTCTTTCACGAAGTCGTAGATCGCGATCTCGTCCTTCGGCGCCTTATCGGGGCGCTTGCCGGCGAGGATGGCCTTGATGGTTTTTTCCTTCACGCCCTTCTCCGCCGCGATGCGGGCGTGGGCGTACCATTCGAACTGCGCGCGCCAAAATTTCGCCGTGCAGAGGATCGCGGTTTCGGACAGACGCGGCGGCACGGTCGAGCGCAGGCGAACGTAACCGCCGAGTTCTTGCGCGAGGATGCCGTATTCGGGCGCCTGCATGTAAATCGCGAACGGACCTTCCATGCGGAACGAACCGCGCGGGCCGGACGCGATGGCGGCTTTGAGTTTCTCCTGGGCCTCGGTCAGGCTGTCCAGCGACGGCGGCGTCAGGCGCGCCTTCGGCTGTTTGATCGGCTGCTTTTTGCTCGGCTTCTTCTTTTGCGGCTTTTTCGGCATGGCGTTTCCATTCGTTCGCGAGATCGGTAACGTCTGCGAACTTCCGGCCCCGCGCAAGGAGCTTTGGCGTGTTCTCTCATAAGCGTCGCGTGCAGATCGAATGGGGACATTGCGATCCGGCCGGCATCGTCTTCAATCCGCGCTTTTTCGAATATTTCGATTGGAACACCGCGCTGCTGTTTGAGAAAGCGCTCGGCATGCCGAAGCCGGACGTGCTGCAGACGTTCGGTGGAGCAGGAATTCCACTCGTCGATACGCGGGCAAAATTTCTCGCGCCGTGCCGCTACGGCGACGTCGTCGAGATCACAACGGCGATCAAGAAGCTGGGGCGGTCGAGCTTCGAAGTGTCGCATCGCCTGCACGTCGGCGACACGCTAGCGGTGGAAGGCGAAGAGGTGCGCGTGTGGACCGCGCGCGACGCCGAAGGACGCATGCGACCAGCCCCATTGCCCGACGCGATCGTCGCGGCATTCTCCAAAGAACAATAACAAGGGAAGCAGAATGACGACACAAACCTTCGCGGCCGGTGGCTATCGGTTCATTCCCGCCGTGTTCCAATATTCGGGCGGCGTCGCGGCGGAGCCCGGCCATCGCATCGTGCGCGTCACGTTTCGCGAGCATCAGCCGCTGAAGGAAGGTTTTGCGAAGATCGAGAAGATCATCCAGGCGGCGGGGCGGCCGCTGACGTCGTTCTGCGCGTGCGAGTTGCGCTCGCCGGTGCCGTTCGATGAAGCGGGCTTCAAGGCGTTCAACGAGGTCTACGTGAAGACGCTCGAGCGCTGGGGCGTCTACGACGGCAAGGGCACGAACCCGGTCGCGCGCAGCAACGTGTGTCCGGAACTCGCGAAGCCGCCCGAGCCGGGCTTCTACGCGTTTTCGTATACGGAGAAGGCCGACAATGCGCCGGCGTCGTTTGTCGTCGCCGGCAGCGGCGAGTCGACCGAGGGCGGCAAGAGCTATCGCGACAGCGTCGTCGCGCTCGGCGACCACAGCGATGCGGGCATTCGCAAAAAGGCCGTCGCGGTGCTCGGCGAGATGGAGCGCCGCATGGGGCTGCTCGGCTTTGCGTGGAAAGACACCACCGCCGTGCAGCTTTACACGGTGTTCAACGTGCATCCGTTTCTGGCCGATGAGATCGTCAAGCGCGGCGCGGCGCGCAACGGCCTCACGTGGCACTTCAACCGGCCGCCGGTCGACATCCTCGATTACGAGATGGATGTCCGCGGCGTCTACGACGAGCGCGTCGCATGAGCCGCGATATCGGGATGCAGTAGCGGCCGGAAGCCGGCGCGGAGTGCTGCGATCGTAGATGGCGGCGTGAGCATGCCGTCGGCTTTGCCGAGCTTCGTTGGTGGCGCGTAGGCGCGCTCGGTCCAGCGGAATGCGCGGCCGTGTGCGAGCGTGAAAGCGTCGTCGTTCGCGGTGACGACGGTGCCGTCCGGTAGTGTCGCGAGATCGTCCGGGGCAGGGTGAATGCGTTTCGCCTTGCCGTCGAGGCGCTCGGCGTGGAGCGTTGCGTCCATCTCGGCGGCGCGTGCCGGCGTCGCGTGTTTGCCGCGCGCCCAGGCGTCGCGGAAGGCGTTGGCGGTTGCGCGGCGGCAGTAGAAGCACGGGCGATGGCCTGCGGCGAGCGCGACCGCTTCGTCGAGGAAGAAGAGCTCGGTCCAGCTGCGCCGGCTCATCACATCGCGGCGCACGTTTTTGAACGCGCAGACGCAGATGATCCACGCCTTCGTCGACCAGCGTCGCGGCAGCAGCGATTTCGTCGCCGGGTCGTGGATGATGCCGCGATTGCCCATCAGCGTTCCACGCTGATCAATCGCGACGATCTCGCCGAAAGGTGTGACGCGGTTTTGCAGCGGCATGGTTTGTTTCGCGCGGCGCCGAGCGGTGGCTGGGGAACTAGGATTCGAACCTAGATTGACGGAGTCAGAGTCCGCAGTTCTACCGTTGAACTATTCCCCAATAAGCGGTTGTTTCGCTTATGGAAACGCGCAACCGTACAGATTGCTTGCAGCAAGTCGCCGGCAAATCGGCCGCAGCGCGCCATCCGTATAATTCACTCGTTCGTGCGGCGCAACTGCGGGGCGGCGCCGTAAACGCGGTCGCGACAAGTGTCTCGAATTGTATCCGCGAGAGCACGGCACGCTGCCCGCATGACTGATCGGGCGCGCGGAAGCGTTGTTCGGTCAAGAATCCTGGCCTAGCCTTCCGGCGAGTCTTAGGGGCGAGGCTTGCTATGCGGCATCACAGGCTCTCGAACTCGGCAGTCGGTTTGTTGGTCAGCGCGGGCGCGCTGATGGCCTCCGGCGTCCTGTCGCCCGCGCAAGCCGGTTGCAGCCCAGCCGCGACGGCCGGCAACGACATCATCAGCTGCGATGCGGTCACGCTGCCCAATCCCACGGTCGTGCCGATCGATCTCCTGGCCGGCACCGATCAGCTGACGGTGTTGGGCGGCACCTACAGCGGCGGGATCACCGGCGGCGCGGGAACGAAGACGATCGTGCTCAGCGGCGGCACGATCGCGAGCTACGCGAACACGGCGGGCACGAGCAACGTGACCTTCGGCCCCGGCAGCACTGCGACGATCACGGGCGACTTCACGACCGGAGCGCGAAACGATCGGCTCGAAGTCCACGGCGGCACGATCTCGGGCGCGGTCAACCAGGGCGACGGCGTCGACACCTTCATCATGACGAACGGCACCGTGCAGTCGCTGACGCAAGGCGGCGGCCTCGACACCGCGGTGATCTCGGGCGGCCGCATCGTCGGGCTCTTCTTCGCCGGCGACTTTTTCACGATGACGGGCGGCCGTATCGGCGACGTCAATCTCGAGCAAGCCAACAACGAAATGCGGATGTCGGGCGGCACGATCGATCAGAACGTTCGCGCCGCTCAGGGCAACGATCTCTTCGAGCTTTCCGGCGGGACGATCGGCGGTTTCGTCAATCTCGGGTCGGGCAATAACACCATCACGGTGACGGGCGGCTTCATCGGCGGCGGCATCACGACGACCGGCGGCAACGATACGTTCCTGTGGTCGGGCGGCGGAACGATTGTCGGTCCTATCGATCTCGGGGGAGGGACCGATAGCGCCACGCTGCGCAACCTCACCGGCGCCGGCATCGCGACAATGACGAGCCTCAATGGTGGGCTCGGCAACGATACGTTGACGTTCGACAACACGACGACCGCAGGCGTCGGCCGCTTCATCAATTGGGAAACGATTGCGCTGACCAACGGCTCACGGCTGACGCTCGACGGCAATCTGACGCTTGGCGATACCGGCACACTCACGGGCGCGATGACGATCGACGCGACGAGCACGCTGATCGCGGGCGGCGGCGTTAATCCGGTGATCCAACCGTTTGCGGGCGGAAGTCTCGTCACGGTCACCAACGCGGGCACAATCGATCTGACGACCGGGCCAGGAGCCGGGACAAACAGCCTGACGATCGTCGGCAACTATGTCGGCCAGGGCGGGCGGTTGCTCATCAACACGTATCTCGGCAGCGACAACTCGCCGTCGGACAAGCTGGTGATCTCCAACGGCACCGCGAGCGGGACGACGGGCCTCGTCGTCAACAACATCGGCGGGCCGGGTGGCTCGACGGTCGGCAACGGCATTTTGGTTGTCGAGGCCATCAACGGAGCAACGACGGCAACTGGATCGTTCGGTCTGACACATACGGTGGCTGCCGGGGCGTACGAGTATTTTCTGTTCCGCGGCGGCGTTACGCCGGGATTGGCCGACAACTACTATCTGCGTTCGCAAAATCTGCCGGGCAGTCAGCCGTTGCCGCCGGCGCCAGTGCCGCGAACTCCGCCGGCTCCGCCCGCGCCGCCGCCGACTGACGGCACACCGGCGCCACCGCCCGCGGCCGTGCCACCGGCGCAAGGTTTGCCGCCGACTACGCCGCCAATCATTGCCGTGCCGCCTTCGGCCGAGCCAATCCCGATCTATCGCGTGGAGGTTCCGGTTTATTCCGCCGTCGCGATGGTCGCGCGGCAGCTCGGGCTCTCGATGCTCGGTACATTCCACGAACGCACCGGCGATCAGTCATTCCTGCGCGGCGGCGACACTTCGGCGGCGTGGGGACGCGTGTTCGGAATGCATAACTCGCAGCGCGCCGAAGGATCGGTGGCGCCGTCGTTCGACGGGACGATCGCGGGATTCCAGACCGGCTTCGATGCGCTCACGTATCAACGCGACGGCGTGCGCGACAAGCTTGGTCTCTTCTTCGGCTATGGGCGCGCCGCCGGCGATGTCTCCGGCTTCGCGCTCGCGCAGCGTGATTTGAAAGTCGGCAGGCTCGACCTCGATAGTCTCAACGTCGGCGGCTACTGGACGCGCGTCGGCCCGAGCGGCTGGTACATCGACAGCGTCGTGATGGGAAGCTGGCTCGACGGCCGCGCACGATCGGATCGCGGCATCGGGATCTCGCCGAAAGGTGCGGGCGTGACAGGCTCGATCGAAAGCGGCCTGCCGATGAATCTCGGCGGCAGCTTCGTGCTTGAGCCGCAGGCGCAGTTGATTGTGCAGCGTCAATGGTTCGACGCCACGTTCGATACGTTCTCGACTATCGGGTTTTCCGATCGCACCGCCGTCACGGGCCGTGTCGGCGTACGACTACAATCGGCGGAAAGTTACGGGCCGATCGCGCTGCAGCCATATCTCAAGGCAAATTTTTGGCACGACTTCGCCGGTTCGGATGGCGTTATCTTCGGCACCGATCTGATCGAAACGCAGCGGCGCAGCACGGCGGTGGAAGTCGGTGGCGGGTTCACGGCAAAGCTGTCGCAGAATTTCTCGGCCTACGCTGCTGCGAGTTACATCGGCGGGGTCGGCGCGACAGCGCGCGACGCGATCAAGGGAAATTTCGGATTCCGCATCGTTTGGTAATCCAGACGCAAAAGGCCGCCCCTTTCGGAGCGGCCTTCAACACAAACTCGTGCGTTGGATTAGTTGCCCGGAGCGTTGGCCGGTGCAGTGCCCTTCTTTTTCGGGTCACCTGCCGGATCCGGCGGCGTCGTTGCGCCGGTGCGACCTGCCGCACCCGTGTTACCGGACATCGGCTCCTGCGAACGGCGCGGGGCAACCTGGCCCTGGCTACCCGATCCTGTCGGGCCGACCGACGGCGCATTCGGATTGTTGTTGTTCACACCACCACCCGGAGCCGGCGTGGAACCCGACGGCGTCTGAGCAATTGCGATACCGGCGGACAGAGCCAGCGCAGCGGCACCAATCATAAGTTTTTTCATTTTTATCTCCGTAATCTCGTCCCTCGTATGCAGAGACAACCGCACGGCGACGAGAACGTTCCGAAATCGATCGATTGCGGACAAGGCCGGTAAATAGGTGCCCAAAAGCGGCGGCCGGCGTTGAAAGATACCGCTGCAGCCAGATATAAATCCGGCAAGGGCGGGCTACCGCCGCGACGGAGAAGCCGTGCCCAACACCGTTCCGATTGGAGTGCATCCGCCGCGGCCGCGTCTCAGCTTACGCGTCGGCGTGACAGGACATCGCGTCGGAAAAAGTCTCGCGGATGCCGTGCTCCCGCGCGTGCAGGCGCAAGTCGAAAGCATCCTGGCGCGCTGTCACGCCGTCGCGTCGCGCGTTCACGGCGAACACGCGGATGTCTTCGCGCCAGAAGCGCCGGTGCTTGTTGCAGCGTCCTGTCTTGCCGTCGGCGGCGATCAGATTTTCGCGCGCGCCGCGCTGGCGCAAGGCTGGCGGCTTGATTCGATATTGCCGTTCGCGCGTGAAGATTATGCGCGCGATTTCGACAGCCCGGAACGGCAGACGGCGTATCGCGAATTGTTGGAACTGTCGGCGTCTGTCTTCGAGATCGCTGATCCGCGTTCCGAAGACGATGCGAGCGAGGCTTACGAGACGGCCGGGCTCGTCATGCTCGATCACGCCGATATCCTGATCGCGATCTGGGACGGCGGCGAAAGCCGTGGCCGCGGCGGCACGCGCGAAATTCTCGACGAGTCGATCCGCCGCGGCATTCCGGTGATCTGGATCAACACGACGATCACACGTTCACCCGCGTTGTGGGACGGCAACGAAGCCGTGCTGCTGCCGGAGCTCGATGCCGGGATCGATGCGACCGGCGCATTCGATCGCTGTGTTGCTTTGGTCATCGCGCCGCCGATGGCGGGCGGCAGCGCGACGGCAGCCGACGCTGCGCTGCGCTTGAAGCGTTTCCTCGGCGAAACCGAGGAGCCGGATGCGTGGTGGGCGCGCGGCTTCGATCTGCTCGCCTATATCGCGGCGCGCAAGCCGCTGACGTCGCCGCAACACCATCGTTCGATGAAAAGTCGCGGGAGCGAATGGGACGGCTTCATCAACGATTTGCCGGACAGCGGGAAAACTAAAGACGACATGCGCGACATTCTGCTGACGCGCTACCTCTGGGCCGACCACGTCGCCAGCCGCTTGGGGCGCGCGTATCGCGGCGCGTATGTGCTCAACTTCGTGCTCGCGGCGGCATCGGTTCTCGTCGGTTTGCTTGTCGTGTTCTTCTGGGACTCGGTGATCGTGAAGACAGTCTGCGCGATCGGCGAGTTCGCGTTGATCGCCTTGATCCTGCAGAATACGCGCGCCGGCGCAAAAGGCGCGTGGCATGCGCGGTTCCTCGATGCGCGCCGCTTGAGCGAAATGATCCGGCATGACCGCGTGCTGGTTCCGCTCGCGCGGGCAGGGGGCGCGAACCCCAACCCCACGGATGGCGATGCCGGTGAATTATGGGCGCATTGGTACGCGCGCGCCGCCGAGCGCGAGCTCAATCTGCCGCGTGCGCGTGCCGATGCGGGATATCTCGCGGCCGTGTCGCGCGCAACGTTAGCGCATGAGGTTCTGCCGCAGCTCGCGTATCACGAGAAGAATCACAAGCTGCTGCACCGGATGCATCATTCGATCGATCATCTCGGCGAGCGCATCTTCTACATCACGGCTGTGCTGTGCCTCATCTGGATCGCCGGCGCGATCGTCTATCTGCTGCACATTCCGGGCACCGGCTGGATCAAGTCGGTCTTGAAGCCGCTGTTGACGTTTCTCGGCGCGGTGTTGCCGGCGCTCGGCGCAGCGCTCGCCGGCATCCGCGCGCAAGGCGACTTCGATGCGTCCGCCAAACGCAGCCAGGCGACGGCGCGCCAGCTCGCGCAACTCTCGAAGCGGATGGAGACGCTTCCGACGAGCTATCGCCAGGCGTGCCTCGAGCAACGCTGGGTCGCCGACGCCATGGCGGCGGAACTCGGCAGCTGGCACGTTCTCTATGCGAATCGGCCGCTGACGATTCCGGGCTAAGCGCCGCTAGCTGTTGCCATCGCGCATGTTGCCTTGCGGCTCCTGCACGTGCGCTTCCAAGAACCACAGTTGCTTGTCGATTGCGCGCGAGATGTCGGTGAAAAGGTCGGCCGTGCCGGCATCTCCCGCATCGTCGGTTTCGTCGATGCTTTTGCGCACCGCGTTGCCGTACATGGCGTAGCGATCGATCAGGGCCGCGAGATGATCAGCGATTGCGTAGACATCGAGCGGATACGGCGAGAGGTTGGTTTCCGATGCGGTAGCTTGCGTGGTGCCGCGCGCCGTGCCGCCGAGCTGCGTGATGCGCTCCGCGACCGTGTCGTTGAATTCGTCCAGCTCATCGCGAAACCCGTCGAGCATCTTGTGTATGCCGATGAAGCCCGGACCCTTCAGATTCCAGTGCGCCTGCTTCACGGCAAGTGCGAGGTCGATGCCGTCGACGAGCCGCTCCTGAAGCGTCGCCAGTGAGACTTTGAGCGCGTTGCCCTTCAGCCCATTTTTGGTCTGATGAAGTTTTGCTGTCTTCGCGGATGCTTTTGCCATGGGGATTACTCAGTGAATGCGGGTAGCTCCCCAACAAGGTACCCGAGCCTTGGTTCCAAGCGGCCGAACGGTGCCGTCGCGGCCGCTTCTAAGGCGATATGCAGCGACGTTCGTTCGTGCGTTGACGCAGCGGGCAGTGAGGCTGTAGAGAGACGCGCAGCTTGATGATCTCGATCGAGCCGCGCGCGGGGCTTCAACCCTCCCGCGACTGCGAAAGTGCCAAGCACTTCAACGGCTTGGAGAGGTGGCTGAGTGGTTGAAAGCACCGCACTCGAAATGCGGCATACGGGCAACCGTATCGGGGGTTCGAATCCCTCCCTCTCCGCCATGCCGTTCGCCATCGCGACGTGTGACATCAGGCCGCCTCACTTGAGCGTGTATTGACGCCATAGTCTGGCGCTTCAATCTGCGGCCTCCCCGAGTCGAAAGATAAGAAACCAATGCATTCGTCCATGAGCCGTTTCGTGTCCTCGCGCCGTTCGCTTCTTCAAGGCGCGGCTGCGCTTGTGCTCGGTGCGTTTGTGCCTGTGCGCTTTGCTTTCGCGCGCGACAAGGTCGGGGCAGTGGCGGATGTAACGGGAACGGTGGCGGGCGAAGGCGACAATGGTGGCGCGCGCGCGCTCGCGAAAGCCGATCCAGTCTACGCGAACGAGAAGGTGACGACGTCGGCAAACTCTATTGTCGGCCTCAAGCTCGAGCATGGCGTCGGTTTGCGGCTCGGCGCGCAAGGCAACGTCGCGGTCGCGTCGATCGCGGCAGACGGCAGCGGGAAGATCGTGCTCGGTGGCGGCCCGCTTCTGATCGACCGCGCGGGTAAGCGTGGGAGCGGCGCGAAGAGCAGCCCGCTGACGATCGAGACGCCGCATTGCGTCATCACGCTCGGCGGCGACACCCGGTTGTTTGCTGGACCGAGCAAGGACGTATTCGGCGTATTCGTCGATCGTGGCAGCGTGACCGTTGCGGGTGGTGGCCGGCGGGTCCGTCTAAAACAGGGCGAGGGCACCGATCTCCGCCGCATCGGCGACAAGGCAACGCCGCCGGCAAAGTGGAAGCCCGAGCGCATTCGGCTGGCGCTCGAAAGCGTGCAGGCGCCTGCCGCAGATGAGAAGCCAGCAGACAAGAAATAGGGTTGTCCGGTTCGCATCGCGGAAAATCGGTTAGATGTAAAGAAACGTGGAAGCTGCTGATACATCAGCCAAACGCATGAATTTCGTTGGACATTTACCAATAAAGGCGGGAAGCTAGTACCGCGGACCTGAACGTTTTAGCTACCGTCGGGGAGCGAAGGAATGGCGGCTCAGAAGAACGGTGACGACCGCGCGGCCACGATTAAGGAATACCTCGCTGAAGCCGAACGCTGCGAGCATTACGCCCAGCGGGCCGAGCAAGACGAGGAACGGAAGTCCTGGGAGGATTTGGCAAAACGCTGGCGGACGCTGGCGGCGATCCTACGCGGCGAGGAGCCGCCATCCGATTAATTGGCTTGGACTGAACGCCGCGGAGTGCGTCGCGCCGAATGACGTGGCGCCAAATGACGCGGCGGCTGCTAGCGCGGCGTCGGCGTGGTGCCGGATGAGAGGATTGAACTCCCGACCTTCGGTTTACAAAACCGCTGCTCTACCGCTGAGCTAATCCGGCCTCCGCCGCTGCATCGCAAAGGCGACGCATCGTCGGCGACCTTCTAACGGCGATCGCTCCTTGCGGCAAGGATCACCGGCAAATCTCCTAAACATCGAACTAAAACGGCGGCCCGAGTTAATGTTACCGCGCGAATCCGCGCGCGCGTTAACAACCGGCGATGCGAGTTTGGCTAGAGTGCCCGGCAATTCGGCGGCGCCCCACGATGCCCGTGGTGCTCGAGGCTAACGCCCAGCCGCAGGATCGCAAAGGGAGCGTTTCCAGATGTTTGCAAGTAAAGTGCGTATCGCGGTCGCGTCGGCGGCTGCGCTTTTCCTCATCTCCGCGCCGGCCAGCGCCGGTGGTTTGTTCGGCGGCTGCAACTGCGAAGAGCCGGTTGCTGTCGCTCCGGCTCCGACCGTCAGCGTTCGCTATCAGTATGTGCCGGTCACGACCTATGTGCCGCAGCCGTACTACGTCGTCGATCGTGGCCCGAACTACGACGTCTCGCCGGTGTCGTACACGACGCCGAGCGTGTCGTATGCGCCGGGCCGTTGGGTCACGCGTTACGTGCCGGGCTATCAGCGCGCGCACTACACGTATCGCCCGTCGTATATCGGCGGCGGCTATCGTTGGGGCGGCTATCATCGCGGTTGGCACGGTCATCGCCATGGCTATCACCATCACGGTTTCCGTCATCGCCACTTCCATCACGGCCGCCACTTCCACGGTCATCGCCACGTGCACGGTGCTCGCGTTCATCGCGGCGGTATGCACCGCGGTGGTCTTGCCGGTGGTCCGGGTCGTCATGCCGGTCCGCGTCGCGGGCGGTAAGTCGAAGTCTCCAGAGTTCGACGAAAGAGCGTACCGCAAGGTGCGCTCTTTTTCTTTGTCTGCCGAAAGCGCGGTTATGTGACGGCGATCACAAACCAGGAGGCAGGTTCGAGGTACTCATAAGTACTCCTCCGATCGAGATGCCAACCCATCTCACCAACTTCGGCGCTGCCTGGCCCCACGCCACGCAGCGCCTTTTTTATGCGCGCAAAAGAAAACGCCGGGGCGAACCCCGGCGTTTTCGATTGAGCTGTACGACGATCAGGTCGTGACGGTGTTGATGTCGCGATCCTTCGTCTCGGTCACAAAGAGGAGACCGATGATGAAGGTCATGATCGCAAAGCCGATCGGGTACCAGAGGCCCGCGTAGATATCGCCCGTCGAGGCGACGATCGCGAACGAGGTTGCCGGCAACAAGCCACCGAACCAGCCGTTACCGATATGATACGGCAGCGACATCGCGGTGTAGCGGATGCGGGTTGGGAAGTATTCGACCAGCGCTGCCGCGATCGGGCCGTACACGGCCGTCACGTAGAGCACCATCACGGTCAGGATCGCGATGATCGAGAGACCCTGCGCCGTGCCGAGCACCGAGAACACGCTCGTGGCCTTCACCTTCGCGGCGTCGGTCGGCGTCGGATAGCCGACTGCATTCGCCTCGGCGACGATACCCTTGGTGAAGTCGGCGAGGTTGGCGAACGGAACTTCCTTGCCGTTCACGGTGACCTTCATGGCCGAGCCGGCCGGACCCGCAACCTTGTTGTAGCGGAAGGCCTGCTGCGAAAGCACGCGGCGCGCGATGTCGCAAGGCTCGGTGAAGGTGCGGATGCCGACCGGGTCGAACAGCGAGCCGCACTTTGCGGGATCCGCCGTGACGTCGATCTTCACGGTGTCGAGCGCCTTCGCGTAGGTCGGGTTGGCAACGCTGGTCAGCGCGCTGAACAGCGGGAAGTAGGTGATCGCCGCGATCAAGCAGCCGGCGAGGATCACCGGCTTGCGGCCGATCTTGTCCGACAGTGCGCCGAAGAAGACGAAGCCGGCGGTGCCGATGAGGAGCGACCAGCCGATGAGCACGTTGGCGGTGAAGAGGTCGATCTTCAGGATGCTCTGCAGGAAGAACAGGGCATAGAACTGACCCGTGTACCAAACGACGGCCTGACCGACGACGAGGCCGAGCAGCGCGATGATGACGAGCTTGGCGTTCTTCCACTCACCGAAGGCTTCCGAGAGAGGTGCCTTCGACTGGGTGCCTTCTTCCTTGATCTTCTGGAAGGCCGGGCTTTCGTTCATCTGCAAGCGAATCCAGACCGAGATCGCGAGCAGGATGATCGAGCCGAGGAACGGAATGCGCCAGCCGCCCTTGAGGCCCAGGAAGAGGTCGAGGTCACGCTGGAACTGATCCGCGGTCATGACCTGCTGCAGGCCGACGATGACGATCAGCGAGAGCAGAAGGCCGAGCGTGGCGGTCGTCTGAATCCAGCTGGTGTAGAAGCCGCGGCGGCCGACCGGAGCATGCTCGGCGACGTAGACGGCAGCGCCGCCATACTCACCACCGAGAGCCAGGCCCTGCGCCATGCGGAGCACGATGAGAAGGACCGGAGCGATCCAGCCGATCTGTGCGTAGCTCGGGAGCAGGCCGACCAGGAAGGTCGAGAAGCCCATGATGAGGATGGTGACGAGGAAGGTGTATTTGCGGCCGACGATGTCACCGATACGACCGAACACGAGCGCGCCGAACGGGCGGACAAGGAAGCCGGCCGCGAAAGCGAGGAGCGCGAAGATGTTGCGGGTGTTGACGTCGAAGGCGGAGAAGAACTGCGCGCCGATGATGGTGGCGAGCGAACCGTAGAGATAAAAGTCGTACCATTCGAAGATGGTGCCGGCCGAAGAAGCGACAATGACCTTCTTCTCTTCGCCGGTCATTGGGCGCGGTTGCGCGCGCCCCATAGTTGCAGTGCCTACTGACATCTTGTGCCCCTCCCGTGGGTTGTTGTCTCGGCGTACGGCGCCGAGTCGTTTCGTGTTGGTTGCAATTTACGCGCGGGAGGAAGCCTCTGTCGCTTGGCCAATCGTCGATTAGACTTTCGTCGAAGGCGTCCTAGAGCCTATGCCGCTTTGATGCGGTCAAAGCGGGGCTCTAGATTCTTGAGTGGTCGCATTTTCTTGACGTGAAACGGTGTCCACTTCACTTGAAAATGCTCAAATGATTGCGCCGCACAATCGATATGTGCGGCGCAATAGAAGGTCGGGATTTGTCGGAAGTTTAGAACTTCGGTGGCGCGAGATCGACGTCCGGCATTTCGATCTTGAGTTCGATCTTCGACGGATCGCCCTTGACGCCCTTGTCGATCCAGTAGGTGACCGACTGCGGCCAGAAGATCAGGATCACGACAAGGATCAGCTGCAGGAAGAGCCATGGTATAGCGCCCCAATACAGATCCGATGTGCTGACCACACTTCTGGGCGTTATTCCTCTCAAATAGAACAACGCGAATCCGAACGGTGGATGCATGAAGCTCGTCTGGATGTTCGCGCAGATCAGCACGCCGAACCACACGAGATCGATGCCGAGTTTGTCGGCGACCGGTGCGAGCAGCGGAATGAGGATGAACGCGATCTCGAAGAAGTCGAGGAAGAACGCGACGAAGAAAATGAAGATGTTGACGACGACGAGGAAGCCGGTCTGGCCGCCGGGCAAGCCGGTGAGCAGGTGCTCGATCCACTCTTTGCCGCCGACACCCTGGAAGACTAGCGAGAAGACCCGTGCGCCGATCAGAATGTAGACCACGAAGGCGGTGATGCGCATCGTGCTCGACATGCCGGCGTAGAGCAGGCTCCAAGACAACGTCCGGTTAATCGCCGCCACCGCGATCGCACCGACGACGCCCATGGCGCCGGCCTCGGTCGGTGTGGCAAGGCCCATGAAGATCGTGCCGAGCACGAGGAAGATGAGGCCCGCCGACGGGATGATGCCGCGTGCGCACTTCCAGGCCAGCGCCTTGCCCTTCAGCGTACGAGCTTCCGGCGGCAGCGCTGGGACCTGCTCAGGCCAGATCATGCTGACGATGAAGACCCAGATGCAGAAGAGGGCGACCTGGATGATGCTGGGGCCGATGGCGCCGGCATACATGTCGCCAACCGACTTACCCATCTGGTCGGCGAGGACGACGAGCACGAGCGACGGCGGGATCAGCTGCGTTATCGTGCCGGAGGCCGCGATGACGCCCATCGTGTGCCGCTTCGAGTATCCGTAGCGCAGCATGATCGGCACCGAGATCACGCCCATCGCGATGACGGATGCCGCGACCGTGCCCGTGATAGCGCCGAGAATCGCGCCGACGAAGATCACCGCGTAGGAGAGACCGCCGCGCACCGGACCGAACAACTGGCCAATGGAATCGAGCAAGTCTTCGGCGAGCCCACATTTCTCCAATATCGCGCCCATGAAGGTGAAGAACGGGATCGCGAGGAGAAGATCGTTCGATACGATGCCGAACATCTGGAAGGTGAGGTTGCCGAGGAAGTCCGGCCGGATAAGGCCGAGTTCGATGCCGACGAAGCCGAAGAACAAGCCGGTCGCTGCGAGCGCGAATGCTGCCGGATACCCGATCAGCATAAACACGATCATCCCCGCGAACATCAGCGGGGCCATGTTGTGACGAATGACGTCGATCATTGGAGCGGCGCCTCGTACTGATTGACGAGCTTGTAATCGCCGGTCAACGCGCCAACGCGTTTGATCAATTCGGAGATGCCCTGCAGCGCCATGAGGCAGAAGCCGACGGGCAGAAGGAGCTTGATGGGCCAGCGCAGAAGCCCGCCGGCGTTCGACGAGGCTTCACCGATACGCCAGGAATCGACGAACCAGGGCCACGTGATGATGGTGAGGATGATGCAGATCGGCAGCAGGAACAGCAGCGTGCCGAAGATATCGACCCAGTGACGCGTACGCTCGGAGTAATTGCCGTAGAAAAGGTCGACGCGGACGTGCTCGTTGAGCTTCATCGTGTAGGGCGCGCCGAGCAGCACCATGCCGCCAAACATGTACCACTGGATTTCCAGCCAAGCATTCGAGCTTGCGTGGAAGAGGTAGCGGCTGAAAGCGTTACCTGCGCTGATCAGACAGGCGAGCAGAACGAGCCAGTTCGCGATGACGCCGAACTTCTCGTTGATCCAGTCGATCCCACGACTGAAAGCCAGAAGTGTTTGCAATCTAGTTCCCCCGCCGGTTCTCGAGCATTTGCGCTTTTTTGCCGGGCCCCCAGAGTCTTTCTAGGCGGTTTGGTTGTGACGGTCGAGTGTCGTTGTGAATTTTTCAAATTCACGCTCCGGTTACTTGGGGAGCTATTTCGCCGCAAGCGCTCGCCGGGCCGCGTACAAAGACACCGCGCATGCGTTGGAGACGTTGAGGCTCTTGATTTCGCCAGGCAGATCGATGCGGGCGAGCACGTCGCAAGTCTGGCGCGTCAGCTGGCGCAAGCCTTTGCCTTCGGCGCCGAGCACCAAAGCGAGCGGGAGTCGGAGCGTCGTTGCCTCGAGATCAGCCGGGCCTTCGCTGTCGAGGCCGACGAGCAGGAAGCCGGCGTCGCGCAGCTCGTCCATGCCGCGCGAGAGGTTCTGAACGAGGACGATCGGCACATGTTCGAGCGCGCCGGAGGCAGCCTTGGCGAGAACGCCGGTCGCTTCCGGGCTGTGCCGTGCCGTGGTGACGATGGCGGCGACGCCGAAGGCCGCAGCGGAGCGCAGCACGGCGCCGACGTTATGCGGGTCTGTGATCTGATCGAGGATGAGAACAAGCGAATCCTCGGGCAGCTCGTCAAGCTCAGGCTCGGGGAGGGGGGCGGCCTCCGCCAGCAGGCCATTGTGGACGGCGTCGGGGCTGAGCATCCGGTCGATTTCGAACGGTCGGACGACGTCCGGTTCCGGCTTGTCGAAGCCCTCCTCAGTCAGGCGCCGCGCCGCATTCTCGGTCGCGAGCAGGCGGCGGATCTTCCGCTTCGGGTTCTTCAGGGCCTCGGTGACGCTGTGCCAGCCATAGAGAACCACCGTGTCGCCGGACCCGCGCGGCGGCCGGTCGCCGCCGCGTTTTCCGCGCGGCTCGAAGCCGCGGCCCTTCCGCGGGCCCGATTTGGGTGCGAAGCGGTCTTTTCCGGGTGGTCTTTCGCGGTCACGCATCCTTCGCCTTCTGTCATGGGTCCGCATTCCGCGCAATCGTCGATGCTGGGTCACGGGCCCGCGCTAAGCCGCACTGATTGCTGGAGAAGCGGCCCAACCGGGGTGAATTCGGCCGCCTTTTGGGTTGACACCCTGCGACCCCGTCACCATAACGGCGCTTCGTTGAGCGGCCCCGCGTAAAGTCAGGCCGCTCGATGGGTCGCGTGGTGTGTAACCAGCCACGTCGCGGCGGTTTGGAGAGGTGCCCGAGTGGTTAAAGGGGACGGACTGTAAATCCGTTGGCTATGCCTACGTTGGTTCAAATCCAACCCTCTCCACCATCCGCAACCTGAGACGCGTTGAGCGTTCGCTGCTCAAGCGGGTGTAGCTCAATGGTAGAGCAGCAGCCTTCCAAGCTGAATACGAGGGTTCGATTCCCTTCACCCGCTCCAGCGTCTTCCGAACTGCCATTTCACGTTTCGTCTCGCTGTTCGTTTGGCGGCGACATTGTTCGTTTGCTATTTAATGGACCTTCACGGCCACCTGTTTAATTCTGACGATCACGCGCGCGATGGACGCGATCGCGAAGGGGTTGTTCTCGTGACCGCATCATCAAACTCGATCGGGATTTTCAAAACGCTTTGGTCCCAGGACGATGTCGGACAGTGGGCCGTCAAAGGCATGAAAGGTATTGATCTGGTGCCGCGCGAGGGGGCGCCTGCAAATTATTTCAAGATCGCTAACCAGCTAACGTTGATGACCGACAGGCCTGGCGATTTCATGTCGAACTTTTTCTTCACAACTTTTGGGACAACAGAATTCATAGTGCGGCAAAGCATTGTTCCTGTTGTTGCTTGGAACGACGGAGATGAAGAGATGCGTTGCATCGGCACGGGCTTCTTCATCAGCGCGTCAGGACTATTAATGACAGCGGCACACGTGTTCCGTGATCCCGTCGACGAAAACTATAGCAGCGTTACCGAGGTGGCCGAAGCAGCTCACCAACTGGGTAGTGGGTTGCGGTTTGGAATTCTGCTTCCTGCCAATCCAGCCATGCGCAACGCTCCGTTTGATGTGCCGGCGACCTTACGCGAAGCAATATGGTTTTTGTGTCCTTTCGAGTCTGGAGTTCATTGGGGCCGCGAATTCCAAAGTCCTCTCTTTCACTTGAAACCAGAGTTCAAGCTCGAACTCGATATTGCAGTTTGTAAAGTCCGGTACCACCCGATGGTAGGTCCGTTCCAGCCGCTGAATATCGGATTGTACAATCTCGAAGTTGGCGACCGTGCGGTGGCAATCGGCTATCCTGAGATGAGGAACATCAGGCTCGACGGCGACGACTACCAGCCTGAATTGGTGGTGTCAGTCGGCTCTGTAACGGCCATTTACCCCGACAACATTACGAACAAGCAGAACGCAACGCCCGGACCGAACTTTGAATTCGACGCGAAGATTCCGGGCAAAATGAGCGGGAGTCCCGTTCTGGTAGGTGGCGGGATCATTACGAAAGGTATTGTCAGCCGCAGCTTAGGCAGCGCAGACAATCACGCTAGCGGATGCCTGATCGGCTCCATCATGAAGTAGCCGCTTAACCTGACAGGTGCAGATAAATGCCTGTTTGATTTGATGAACGAAGGTACAGAGGGCATTCCAAACATGATAGGACCGGAGCTATAGCAGTTCGCTCGGCACGCCATTTGCCCACGGCAGTCTGACTAATCGATATTGTTTGCGGCGCGAGCCTTCCAAGCTGAATACGAGGGTTCGATTCCCTTCACCCGCTCCAGCGTCTTCTACCTGAGCCTGAGCTCTCGCTGCCCCGTTAACGCGCACCGAAGCTCCGCGTTTATGCTTTTGTTTCTCTCGGCATCACGATAGTCATCGCGGCATTCGTGTTTTGCGCCGCGGCGATTTTCCAAGCGCCGGTTGCTCCAGTTTTTTGATCGTTTATTTTTCGAAGACTTTTCATGCACGAAGCTCTCTCGCCGACAGCGAGCGTTTCCACAGACGCGAAGCGCATTCTGGTCGCGCCGATTCCGGTAACACCCACAAAGCCGTTCACGCCGAGCCACCTCAAAGGCATGCTGTGGGTGGACGTGATGCTGAAGACGACCGGCACTATCGCGCAGACGGATTGCCTCTACAGCAACCTTACGGCGAACGCCTGCGAACAAACGCTAGGTTTCTGGGCGTTTCTCGACCGAGAGCACGGCGGCGCGGACTATCGCGGCGCCAGCGAAGAGGAGATCGGCGATCTCTACGTGCGTTATCATCGCCAGGCCGAGAAGCCGCCGTACTGCGCTTTGAAGCCTTGCTTTCATGCCGTCGAGCGGGACAATTGGATCCATCCTGCCAGCGCGGCTTTGCATCGGGCATGGTCGGCGCAGGCGGCCCTCCTCAATACGCGAACGACGAGCTTCACTAGCGACTATTCCGACGCGATGCCGTTGGAGGAGTTGCTCGATCGTCTGAAGGCGAAGGATTTGTGCATCGATCTGCGGGCAGATGGCGGAGGCGTCTATCTCGACCTCACGGCAGACGGCTTGCCGCTGCGGAGCGTCATAACGCCGAATGGCCGCGCCAATTACCTCATCCTTCTGCTGCGCGATTTAGTGCCGCGGATCGCCAGTTACGATTGCATCGTCCTGCTCTACGACTACGAGCTCAGCAGCGATTATTTGCTTCTGCAGAGAATATTGACGCGGTTAGGTGCTGTGGCGCAGCGGGTCTCGATCAGCCGCGTGGCGATCGACGGCGTGGTGCGCTCGTCGCGCTTCGGCGGGTGGAAAGGATATCTTGCATCCGATCTCATCGCGGCGTGCATCGATGGCTGCGATCCTCGCAGCTTCCAACTTGGCATGCGGCTCTACTTCATCGCGGGCACCGGCAAGGGTATGCCGCGCACGTTTTCTATGAAGCATCTTCGCCGGGCAATCAGGCGTGCGCATCATTTGATTCACACGGAGCAATCGGCCGATGCGGCCGCATTCTTGCGAAACTGCCGGCGGAGCGAGGACTACCTCGATCCATACCTCGTCACATCTCTGCTGCTCGCGAACGGCCCAGCGCGGCCGCCGCTGACGGGCAAATCAGCACATTGGTATATGTGATGTTGTCGCAGGAGCGTTTGCGCAGCGAGATGGAAAAACGCATCCGGCGCTCGGGAAATGCCGAGGCGTTGCGCGTTTTTCAGAACTCCGAAAACGCCGCGGCCGCGCCAGGTAGAAGCGATGCGTCGGTGGCCATCGTTGTCATGCGTTGTTTCAAAGCCGAAGCGTTCGCAAGCTCGAGCCTTGCGTTTGCGTCGCTGCTCGGCGAGACCGCGCGCCGGCGGTGGCTTGCCGCTTTCACGCCGACGATATTTCTCGTCGGCAATCCGGCGAATCTTGCCGCGCGGTTCGCGTTCGACTTCGTTCATTCCGACAACACGATTGCGTGGTTGGCGCCCGGAACGAAGTCGGCGATGCCGCTGCGGCGCTTGCTGCGTCTTTTCGAGGCAAACATTATTCCGGACGCTGGATCCGAGTTCGCGGTTCGTGTTCCGGGCGAACGCGCGGCGCCGGCGAGGCATCGTGTTTACGTCGCGACTGCCGGGATAAGCGGCGCCGAATATCTGGTCCACCTCAACCACACGCTGGCTGAAGGTGTCATCACGGGGTCGTTGTTGCCGGGCGATGAGGTGGTGGTTCGCTCGGTGGACCAGCTCGACGCCGTTAAAGAAGACTTCGACGTCATCCGCGTGCATTTCGATAAGAATGACGTTGGACGTTTGCGTGCTTACGCAGGGATCGCGCCGTTGCACGGTGGCGGCATTTAGCAGCGGTTCGCAGAACACCTATGTCCTGATCGCGTAGTCATGACAAGCGCGAATGCGATAGCATGGCGCAGGGCTCGCGCGCCGCCGATCGCCCCAATCACGGCCTCTTCGGTGAAGTCGATATTGATTGTCCAGACGAAGCTGATCGGGGACCTGGTCCTCGCTTCCGTTTTGACTCGCAATCTTCGCCTCGCATATCCGGACGCACGCATCACCCTGCTTAGCGACAAACACTACGCGCCCTTCGTGCTCGACTGCGGCATCGCGGACGAAGTCATCGGCCTCGATCGTCAGCGGCTGCGGCGCTCCGTGATGTCGCGGATCAACGAGTTGCTGCTCGTCGCGCGGCAGCTCCGGCGTCACACATTCGACCTCGGTATCGATCTCGCCGACACGCGCACGTCACGGAATTTGCTCACGGTTGCCGGGGCGAGCCGCAATGTCGCCTACACGGCGCTGCGCGGGCGGCAGACGCTGATCGCCGAGCCGGTCGCTGACGGCCATTCGCTCGATCGTTATCTCGCGCCGCTGCAGGCGCTCGGCATCGAGCGGCGTGTCGCCGAGCCCTCGTTGCAAGCGCCGGAGGCGGACGCCGCACGTGCGCGTGCCTTGCTCGAAGAACACGATGTCGATCCGAAAGCTTTCATCGCCGTGCATGCGGGCGCGCGGTTCGCAGGGCGATGCTGGCCGCCGGACAGATTCGCGGCCGCGATCGATCACGCGGCCTCGCATCACGGGCTGCGCAGCGTGCTGGTCGGCGGGCCGGGCGAAGTCGCGCTGACGGATGCCGTCGCCGCGGTGGCGCGCGGACGCGTCGTCAATCTCACCGGGCACCTGTCCCTGCGTGAGACACTCGCGGTTTTTGCCGAGGCGCGGCTGTTTCTCGGCAATGAAAGCGGGCCGATGCATCTTGCGGCCGCGGCCGGAACTCCGGTGGTCGGGCTGTTCGGTCTCACCGATCCGGCCCGCTGGGGGCCGCTCGGGGCGCCGAGCGAGGTCGTGCGAGCGCCGATGCCCTGCGCGTGTCATGCGCCCGACATCTGCGGCCGGCCGGACCCCCGGCGGGCCTACTGCATTCAGGCCGTGGAACTTCCCGCCGTGACAGGCGCAATCGACCAGCTTCTCGAACAAACCGGAGGCTCGGACACCCTGGGGCTTGAAGATTGACGCAAAGGGCCGTATTGGCTCGCCGAATTCCGCCAACCTTAGGGACCTCGGAGAGCCAGATGGCCAAAGAGAAATTTGAACGCAATAAGCCGCACTGCAACATCGGCACGATTGGTCACGTCGACCATGGCAAGACGTCGTTGACGGCAGCGATCACGAAGGTGTTGGCGGAGAAGGGCGGCGCAACGTTCACGGCGTACGACCAGATCGACAAGGCACCGGAAGAGAAGGCACGCGGCATTACGATCTCGACCGCACACGTCGAGTATCAGACCGACAACCGCCACTATGCGCACGTCGATTGCCCGGGCCACGCCGACTACGTGAAGAACATGATCACGGGCGCGGCGCAGATGGACGGCGCGATCCTCGTCGTGTCGGCTGCCGACGGCCCGATGCCGCAGACGCGTGAGCACATCCTGCTCGCCCGCCAGGTCGGCGTTCCGGCACTCGTCGTGTTCATGAACAAGGTCGACATGGTCGACGATCCGGAGCTGCTCGAGCTCGTCGAGCTCGAAGTGCGCGAGCTGCTCTCGAAGTACGAGTTCCCGGGCGACGACATTCCGATCACCAAGGGTTCGGCGCTGTGCGCGCTCGAAGACCGCGAGCCGAAGATCGGCCGTGAAGCCGTGCTGGCGCTGATGGAAACCGTCGATGCTTACATCCCGCAGCCGGAGCGCCCGATCGACCAGCCGTTCCTGATGCCGGTCGAAGACGTGTTCTCGATCTCGGGCCGCGGCACGGTCGTCACCGGCCGCGTCGAGCGCGGCATCGTCAAGGTCGGCGAGGAAGTCGAGATCGTCGGCCTGCGCGCGACGACGAAGACGACCGTCACGGGCGTCGAGATGTTCCGCAAGCTGCTCGATCAAGGCCAGGCCGGCGACAACATCGGCGCGCTGTTGCGCGGCACGAAGCGCGAAGACGTCGAGCGCGGCCAGGTTCTCTGCAAGCCGGGTTCGGTCAAGCCGCACACGAAGTTCAAGGCAGAAGCCTACATCCTGACGAAGGATGAGGGCGGCCGCCACACGCCGTTCTTCACGAACTACCGTCCGCAGTTCTACTTCCGCACGACGGACGTGACGGGCGTCGTTCACCTGCCGGAAGGCACCGAGATGGTCGTTCCGGGCGACAACGTCGCGATGGAAGTGCACCTGATCGTGCCGATCGCGATGGAAGAGAAGCTCCGCTTCGCCATCCGCGAAGGCGGCCGTACGGTCGGCGCCGGCGTCGTCGCAAGCATCATCGAGTGAGGATGAGCGAATGGGGAGTAGCGAGTAGTGAATAGTAACTGCTCGCATCTCCCCCTCTACTCGCTATTCGCTACTCACCAATTTGCTTGAAAAGCGCGGCGGACCAAAATCCGCCGCGCTTTTCGTTTCAGGGATCGAAAAGTCATGGCCAAGAAGCCCGCGAAGCAAGCCGCGAAGCCGAAGAAATCCGCGAGCCCGGATGCGCTGTCCGGTCGCGCGATCCTCACGATCATCGGCGCCGATCGCGTCGGCATCATCGCGGGCATGGCCAACACCTTGGCGGACGCCAACGTGAACATCCTCGACATCAGCCAGTCGGTCATCCGCGAATTCTTCACGATGATCATGATGGTCGATCTCGCGGGCGCGTCCGTAACGTTCGAAGAGCTGACGGTGCGCTTGAACAAAGCCGGCTCGCGGCTCGGCGTGCGTGTCGAGATTCAGCGCGAGGAAATCTTCAAAGTCATGCACCGGGTGTAGCGATGAGACATCAGAACTTCACCGGCGAGGAAATACTCGAAACCATCAGCATGGTGCGGACCGAGCAGCTCGACATCCGCACCGTGACGATCGGCATCAGCTTGTTCGACTGCGTCGCGAGCGACAACAAGCGGCTGTGCCGAAACGTCTACGATAAGATCACACGTACGGCGAAAGACCTCAAGCGCGTCACCGGCGAACTCGCGCAAGAGTTCGGCATGCCGATCGTCAACAATCGCGTCGCGGTGACGCCGATTTCGTTGATCGCAGGCCGGGCGAGCCCGGAAGAGTTCGTGCGCATCGCAGAGACGCTCGACAAGGCGGCGGACGAACTCGGCATCGATTTCCTCGGCGGCTTCTCGGCGTCGGTCGAGAAGGGGATGACGCAGCTCGACCGCAATCTCATCGCGGCGCTGCCGGATGCGCTCGCTAGGACGAAGCGCGTGTGCTCGTCGGTGAATGTCGGCTCGACGCGCGCGGGCCTCAACATGGACGCGATCGCCGAGATGGGCGAAACCGTCGTGAAGATCGCCAAGAAGACCGCGAAGAAAAGCTCGATCGGCTGCGCGAAGCTTGTCGTGTTCTGCAACGCGGTTGAAGACAATCCATTCATGGCCGGCGCCTTCCACGGCGCTAGCGAAAGCGATGCTGTCGTCAATGTCGGCGTCAGCGGTCCCGGCGTCGTGTTGCGCGCGATCCAGAATGCGCGCGATGCGGATTTCGGCACGCTGACGCAGCTCATTCGCCGCACGGCGTTCAAAATCACGCGCGCCGGCGAGTTGATCGGACGCGCTGCCGCGACTCGTCTCAATCTGCCGTTCGGCATCATCGATCTCTCGCTTGCGCCGACACCGGCCGAAGGCGACAGCGTTGCGCGCATTCTCGAAGAGATCGGGCTCGAGCGCGTCGGCACGCATGGCTCGACAGCCGCGCTCGCGCTGCTCAACGACGCCGTGAAGAAGGGTGGCGCGATGGCGTCGAGCTATGTCGGCGGTCTCTCGGGTGCGTTCATTCCGCTGTCGGAAGATCAAGGCATGATCGAAGCCGCCGAACTCGGCTCGATCACGATCGACAAGCTCGAAGCGATGACGTCGGTGTGCTCGGTCGGTCTCGACATGATCGCGGTGCCGGGTGACACGCCGGCCGAAACGATCGCCGCGATCATCGCGGACGAAGCCGCGATCGGCATGATCAACAAGAAGACGACGGCGGTGCGCATCATTCCGGTAATCGGCAAGAAGGTCGGCGAAGTCGTCAGCTTCGGCGGTTTGCTGGGCCACGCGCCGATCATTCCGGTCAACAAGTTTTCCAGCGCGCGCTTCATCGCACGCCGCGGCCGGATTCCGTCGCCGCTTCAGGCGTTGATCAACTAAAGGCCTGCGCCGCAGGTGTAGTTGCACTTCGTTCTGCGACTGAATTGCAACTACTTCTGTTGCGTCGCTGCGCGCGATCTCTTATTGCGTCGCCGATGCAGAGCAGCCCGGCATTCGAGCGCCTTCAAGTGATCGCGACGATCAGTATCGCGGTCGGCGTCGTCGTGCTCGGCCTCAAGTATCTCGCGTATCACCTGACGGGCAGCGTCGCGCTGTTGTCGGACGCGATCGAGAGCATCGTCAACGTTGCGACTGCGGTCATCACGTTGCTTGCGATCCGCTGGGCGTCGAAGCCGCCGGATGCCGATCATCCGTGGGGCCACAACAAGGTCGAGTATTTTTCCGCCGTCGTCGAGGGCGTGCTGATCGTTATCGCGGCGCTCGCGATTTTGCGCGAGGCTTACGGCGCGTATCAAGCACCGCATCTGCTCGAACAGCCGTGGCAAGGCATCGCGGTGAATGCGCTCGCGTCGGCAATCAACGCCGCGTGGGCGACGGTGCTGATGCGGCAGGGGCGGGCGCAGCGCTCGCCTGCGCTGGCGGCGGACGGACGGCATCTGTTTACGGACGTCGTCTCGTCGGTCGGCGTGCTCGCGGGTGTCATCCTCGCGGCACTCACGGGCTGGGCGCTGCTCGATCCGGCGCTGGCGGCGCTCGTCGCGGTCAACATCCTGTGGTCGGGCTGGCGGCTGGTGAAGGAGTCGGTCGGCGGGCTGCTCGACGAGGCTTTGCCGAGCGAGCAGCTGACGCGCATCCGGGCGATCATCGCGGCCAATGCCGAGGGTGCCATCGAGGCGCATGACGTGCGCACCCGGCACGCGGGGCGGACGACTTTTGTCGATTTCCACCTGGTTGTGCCGGGCGATCTCTCGGTCACGCGCGCGCACGACATCTGCGACCGGATCGAGCAAGCCATCAAGGCGGAGGTCGCCGGCGCTTCGATCTCGATCCACGTCGAGCCCGACGACAAGGCGAAACACTCGGGAATCGTCGTGCTTTAGCCCTCAAAGCACAGACAGCGGGCCGAATGACAAAAGTGCGAAATAGGGACGTGACGAGCTCGAATCCGGTCGCTATAAGGGCCGCGCTGCTTATGGGCAGCAGCGGCCCGCCAGGCGCCGCTAAGCACCCTCCGGGTGCCGCTAAGCGCCCTCCGGGTGCCGTTAAGCGCCCTCTGGGCGTCGTAGGAGTGTAGCTCAACTGGCTAGAGCACCGGTCTCCAAAACCGGGGGTTGTAGGTTCGAGTCCTACCACTCCTGCCAATCAGGCTTCTCAATCTCTGAAATCTTATAGTTTCGCCGCGGCGCGCCGTTCGTCCCGCCGTTGCGAGATCGCGCGTGTGACTTCGGCGCCGAACAGAAAGATCTGCGCCGAGTAGTACATCCACAGCATCAGCACGACCAAGGCGCCGGCGGCGCCGTAGCTCGACGTGCCGGCGAAGCGGCCGAGGTAAAAACCGATCAGCGATTTGCCGATCGTGAACATCAGCGCGGTGAGAAGCGCGCCGGTCAGCACGTCGCGCCATTCGATCGGGAAGTCGGGCAGCACCTTGTAGATCGCGGCGAACAGCAGCGTGAAGATCGCCAGCGACAGCAGCGTATTGATGACCGACCAGAACAGGGACGCGAGCTGCAGCGCGTCGCCGACATAGGTCTGCATCGCGGTCAGAGCGGCGCTCGCCGCCAGCGACGCGACCAGGATGAAGGCGAGGGCGGCGACCAACCCGAGGCTAACGGCGCGGGTACGGAGCAGGGACAGAAGCGGCTCGCGCGGCGAGGTTACGCCCCAAGTCTTGTTGAGCGCGGCCTGCATCTCGGAGAATGCGCCGGACGCCGTGACGATCACGGCCAGGAAGCCCAGCGCGGTCGCGACAGCGCCGGAGCTCTTGTCCTGCGCGGCGCCGACGATGGCGCGGATGAACTCGCCGCCGCTCGGGCCGATCAAGCCGCTGAGCTGGGCCGAGATGCTGGCGCGGACGATCTCGTCGCCGAAAACGGCGCCCGCGATTGCGATGACGATCAGCAGGACGGGGGACAACGAGGTCGCGGCATAGAAGGCGATGGCGGCGCCGCGGCTCAGCCCCTCGTTCTTCACGTAAGCGAAGACGGCCGACTGCAGGACGGCGTAGGTTGAATCCAGGAGTGGGGGCAGCCGCATGGCGCGCTCGGTTGGTGTCGCGCAGCTAACGCGGAGCCTCTCGGCAACGTTCCGGCCGCCGGAAACGTGGCCGGGTTAATGGCATCCGCAAGCGAAAATCCGGCAATCTGCTGAAATATCGTGGTATTTCGGCGTGCCCCGCTGCCGGACCGGCCGGCGCGATACAATCGGACGCCTCCTGTTCGCTTGACGTATCGCGCCCCACAGACTAGGTAACCGCATCGCAGGACGGCCCTTACGGATATCCGCCGCGACCCTTTATCCCAAATAGGCCCCGGTCGGCCTCAATCCTCATCCGAGGGTCGGGCAGCGACGGGGCTTGTGCAGTTTCGAGACGGTGATGGCCAAGAGCCCCTTCAAGTTCTTGCAAGAAGTGCGCGCCGAAGGCGAGAAGGTCACGTGGCCCTCGCGGCGCGAAGTCATCATCACCACCGTGATGGTGTTCATCATGGTGTTGGTGTCCTCGATCTTCTTCCTCGTCGCGGATCAGGTGATCCGCTTCGCGGTCACCACGATCCTCGGCATCGGCAGCTAACGGAATTCGCGCCCCATGGCCAAGCGCTGGTACATCGTCCACGCCTACTCGAACTTCGAGAATAAGGTGAAGGAGTTCATCGAAGAGCAAGCGAAGCAGCGCGGGCTCTCGGAACATTTCGAAGAAATCCTCGTGCCGAAGGAAAAGGTCACCGAGGTTCGGCGCGGTCGTAAGATCGACACGGAACGCAAGTTCTTTCCGGGCTACGTGCTGGTGAAGATGGACCTCACCGACGAGGTGTTCCATCTCATCAAGAACACTCCGAAAGTCACCGGCTTCCTCGGTTCGGACAACAAGCCGATGCCGATCTCGGAATCCGAAGCGATGCGCATTCAGACGCAGGTGCAGGAAGGCATCGATCGTCCGAAGCCGTCGGTCACGTTCGAAGTCGGCGAAAATGTCCGCGTGTCGGATGGTCCGTTCGCTTCGTTCAGCGGTGTCGTCGAGGAAGTCGACGAGGGCCGTTCGCGCGTGAAGGTCGCGGTGTCGATCTTCGGTCGCGCAACGCCGGTCGAGCTCGAATTCGGTCAGGTCGAAAAGACCTAACAATTTTCAGTTCCGTCGCATTGCGCGGCGGAGCGGAAAGGTGAGGGCGGGTTCGCCGTCTTCATCAAAGAGCGTGGGAGAAGGTCACGGGTCGCCAACCCGCGAACAAACCTTCGAACCACGCAACTCAAACAGCCGGATTGCCCCGGCCAATGGAGTGTTGAATGGCAAAGAAGATCACTGGTTACGTCAAGCTGCAGGTGCCTGCCGGCAGCGCGAATCCGTCGCCGCCGATTGGTCCGGCGCTCGGTCAGCGCGGCCTAAACATCATGGAGTTCTGCAAGGCGTTTAACGCGCAGACTCAGCAACTGGAAAAGGGTGCTCCGATCCCGGTCGTGATCACGGTCTATCAGGACCGCACGTTCACGTTCGAGATGCGCAACCCGCCGGTTTCGCACTACATCAAGAAGGCCGCGAAGATTCAGAGCGGCAACAAGACTCCCGGCCGCGGTTCGGCCGGTAAGATCACCAAGGCGCAAGTGCGCGAAATCGCCGAGCAGAAGATCAAGGATCTCAACTGCTCGACGGTGGAAGCGGCAATGCGAATGATCGAGGGCTCGGCGCGCTCGATGGGCGTCACGGTGGCGGAGTAAGAACAATGGCAATCGGAAAGCGTACGGTTAAGGCCCGTGAGGGCGTGGATCGCGAGAAGCTCTATGCACTCGCCGAGGCCGTGAAGATGGTGAAGTCGCGCGCGAGCGCGAAGTTCGACGAGACGATCGAGATCGCGATGAATCTCGGCGTCGATCCGCGTCACGCCGATCAGATGGTGCGTGGCGTCTGCAATCTGCCGAACGGCTCGGGCCGTACGGTTCGCGTCGGCGTGTTCGCACGTGGTCCGAAAGCTGACGAAGCACGGGCGGCTGGTGCCGACGTCGTCGGCGCAGAGGATCTCGTCGAGATCGTCAACGGCGGCAAGATCGACTTCGATCGCTGCATCGCGACGCCGGACCTGATGGGTCTCGTCGGCCGCTTGGGTAAGGTGCTCGGCCCGCGTGGCATGATGCCGAACCCGCGCGTCGGCACCGTGACGATGGATGTTGCCGGTGCGGTGAAAGCCGCTAAGGGCGGCGCCGTCGAGTTCCGCGTCGAGAAGGCCGGCATCGTGCAGGCTGGCGTTGGCAAGGCGTCGTTCTCGGAAGAGAACCTGGTGCAGAACATCCAGGCGTTCATCGATGCCGTGCAGAAGGCGAAGCCGGCTGGCGCGAAGGGCACCTTCGTTCAGCGCGTCGCTCTCTCGTCGACGATGGGCCCGGGTTTGAAGATCGACACCACGACGATCGCTCCGACCGCTCAGCAGTAATCGCTGCACTCGAAACAAGACACGAAAGCCCGGGCGTCACGCCCGGGCTTTTTGTTTGCGCGCCTACCGGATCGCGACCGGGTTGACGATCGCCTGCACGGCGCCGGTGATGCGCGCTTGTCCGAGCACGAACATGAACTCGTAGGCCTTGTCCGACGCGAGCGCGCCCGTGTTCATGTTCTCCAGAATGTAGGTGCCGTTCTTCGCCAGCAGTTCTGCATGCACCGGAAACACATCAGGCGTCTCGAACGGGATTGCTTCGAGGCCCCACGTATCCGCGCCGACCGCGACGACGCCTTTGCCGACGAGATATTTCGCGCCATCGACGCCGAGGCCAGGTTCGCCCGCGTTGTAGCGTTTGTCGTCCTTACCGATCAGGCTGATCCAGCCGGTGTGGAAGAGCACGATGTCGCCTTGGCGGATTTCGACGCCTTGCTTCTTGGCAACCGCTTCGATCTCGGCGCTGTTGAACGCGGTGCCTTCCTTCACGATGTCGACGCCGTAGTGCGCCGCCATGTCGAGCAGCACGCCGCGCGTCACCATCGGCGGCACTTTCTCGATGCCGAATTTCTTCAAGCCGGTCGGGTCGGCGAAATCGTGCAGCTTGTTGCCGTTGTAGTAGACCTGCTCGATGCCGATGTGGCCGAGGCCGTCGAGCTGACTGCCGATGCCCATCCAGCCGTCGATGATGTCGTCGTTGTAGCTCAGCTTGTTCGGGCCGATGCCGGGAAGGCCGGCCTGACCCGGCTGCACGATGGTGATCTTGAAGCCGCGCGGCGGGTAGGCGGGCGTCTTCGCATTCGTCTCGATGCCGAGCGCGTAGGTCTTGCCGGTCTTGACGAGTTGCGCCGCCTTCAGCGCGAGCTCAGGTGTCAGATAATTCGCAGCGCCGATCTCATCGTTCGGCCCCCACTTCGATTTCAACCAATCGGCGGTTTGTCCGAACGCGCTTGTCGCAAAACACACGGCCGCGGTTGCGGCCATCACTTGCCTCAGCATCGCTTCCTCCGTTGTCGTCGCGCTCACTCTCCGGCGAACGCAATGACATTAGCCTGAAGAGAATGACGCGTCGTTACGCTGAGGCCTAAGGCCGCATGCCGAAAGACGCGCGGCCGGGTTTCCGCAAAGGCATAGCTAGGTTGGCGAACTCGCAGACAATTTTCCGCGTATCGCGCGGATCGAGCATTTCTTCGATCCAGAACGCTTCCGCACTGCGAAGCGGCGAACGCAATGCGTTCAGCCGATCTTCGATCTCGGCCATCTTGGCTTTCGGATCGTCGGCGGCGTCGAGGTCGGCGCGATAGGCAGCTTCGATGCCGCCTTCGAGCGGCAACGATCCCCACCATGCGGACGGCCATGCGTAACGCATCGCCATGCGGCCGGCGGGTTTGTGCACGACGCCTGCAACACCGAAGGCGTTGCGCACCATGATCGAGCACCACGGCACGGTCGATTGATTGACCGCCGCCATTGCGCGCACGCCGTGGCGGATCGTCGCCGCCTTTTCGGCGTCGAGACCGATCGCGAACCCCGGGCAGTCGACGAGATAGAGGATCGGGAGGTGGAAGGTTTCGGCGAGATCGACGAAGCGGATGACCTTGTCGCAAACGTCGGCGGTCCACGAGCCGCCTTGATGGAAGGAGTCGCCCGCCATCACGGCGACCGGTACGCCGTCTGCGCGCGCAAGGCCCGTGATGATGCCGCGGCCGAACCACTTGCCCATCTCGAAGAATGAGCCCTTGTCGACGATCGCCTCGATGATCGGGCGCATCTTGTAGGGCTGCGTGCGATCGCGTGGCACGGCGGTGAAGAGCGAGTCCTCGCGTCGTGTCGGCGGATCGGTGCGCGGGCCGCGCGGCGATACGTCATGCACGGAGTTCGGTAGATAGGAGAGAAACTTGCGCGCCTGCGCGAAGGCTTGCTCTTCGGTGTCGACCGCATCGTCGACCGCGCCGGCCGAACATTGTATGCCCCAACCGCCGAGTTCTTGTTTGCCGAGATCGGATTTCTCGCCGATGCGCGCGACGACCGGAGGTCCCGCGACAAACACCGCCGACATCGATTTCACGATGACCGAATAGTGGCTCGCGGTGAGCAGCGCAGCACCGAGACCAGCGACCGAACCGAGACCCAAGCCGACGACCGGGACGGTTGCGAGATTGTCGGTTGCGTATTCGTACCAGCGCGACGACTCGCCGAGACCGCCCGGCAAATTCGCGCGGCCGGTTGTTTCGATTGTCTTCACGGAGCCGCCGCCGCCCGAGCCTTCGATCACGCGAATGATCGGCAGCTGAAACTCGTTCGCCATCTGCTCGGCGTAAATCGCCTTCGTCGGGATCGTCGCGTCGGCGGAGCCGCCGCGCACCGTGAAGTCGTCGCCGGTGACGATCACTGGACGGCCGCCGACCATCGCGCGGCCCATGACGCGGTTCGACGGGGTGAATGTCTGCAGCTTGTTGTCGGCGTCGTAGGTCGCGCGGCCCGCGATGGTGCCGATCTCGCGGAAACTTTCTTTGTCGATGAGCGCGTCGATACGCTGACGCACCGTGAGGCGTCCGCCCTTCTTCTGACGTTCGATCTTGTCGGCGCCGCCAAGTTCTTTGGCGAATTGCTCGCGCTGACGCAGGTCGTCGATCTCGGGCTGCCAGCCCTTCTTGTTACCGGAAGGGTCGGGCGGTCTGCGATTGGACATTATGTTCACTCCCCGGCGCAGCATCGCATGCGAGGCGAGTGATGCAAGAGGGTGAGGACGAATCCGCAATCCTCCGCTCACCCCCGCGAGCGCGGAGGTCCAGTAGACGCGCGGCAGCGCGCGACAATGCTGAAGATGTTTTTATGTAAAGGCTGGATTCCCGCTTTCGCGGGAATGAGCGGAGATTGGGGCTGGCTTTTTTCGTTCAGCGATCGAGGCGGGCGTTCTTGATCGCGGCGATGCGCTCGCGGTCCGTCTCGCTGAGGTAGCGGCCGCGTTCGAGAATCTCGAGCGTGTATTCCTCGTAGGTGAGGCCGAGCGCTTCGGCGCGTTCGGCGCGGCGCATCGCGATCTCGGGCGATATTTTCTTCCAGACCGCCGCGTGCGCTTCCACCCAGCGGAAGTAAATGTAAGCGTCGCCATCGCCCCACGGCGGGCCGTCATCGTCGAGGGGCGGGCCGCCGTTGTGGCCGGCCGCTTGGGCAACGGGTTTGACGGTCATCTGACCACCTCGCCGTTGCCCATGCGATCTTCATGCCGGCATCGGAATGTCGCCGACCTTCTTCGGCTGGTCGTAGCCCTTCACGGTCGCGGGGCGCTTCGCGATCGCGAGGTACCAGCGCTTCACATTCGGATAGGTCGACAGGTCGATGGTCTGCCACTCGAAGCGTGAGATCCACGGCCAGATCGCCATGTCGGCGATCGAGTATTCGCCGGCGACGAATTCGTTGTCGGCCAGGCGGCGGTCGAGCACGCCGTAGAGCCGGTTGGCTTCCTTGAGGTAACGCTCCTCGGCGTAGGGGGCTTTGCCGGCGTTGTACTTCACGAAGTGGTGGACCTGGCCGAGCATCGGGCCGACGCCGCCCATCTGCCACATCAGCCATTCGATCGTGCGGGCGCGCTTCTTGGCGTCGGTCGACATGAACTTGCCGGTCTTCTCGGCGAGGTAAATCAGGATAGCGCCGGACTCCATCAACGAGAAGTTATCGTTGTCGCGGTCGACGATCGCCGGAATGCGGTTGTTCGGGGCGATTTTCAGGAAATCAGGCGCAAACTGCTCGTCCTTGCTGATGTCGATCGCGTGCGACGCGTAGGGCAAACCCATTTCTTCCAACGCGATCGAGACCTTACGGCCATTCGGGGTGGTCCAGGTGTAGAGGTCGATCACGGGGCGTTTCCTTTTCTTTGGCGAGCTTAAGCCAGCTTCGGAACACCCGATTGCCCGAAAATCGCGCGTTGGTCGATGTCATTCTCTGCAACTCAGGGGCGAAATACTTGGCAAGTGTGGCAGCGCTGCTAACGCCTGGTTACCGATCTCATGAGACAAGTACCGCAAAGAATCACTCGGAATAGGGCCTTTGCCGTGAGCCGCAAGATTGGAATTGTTCTGACGGGGTGCACGGCACTCTTCTCGGCAGTTTTGGCCGGTACTCCGCCGGCCCATGCGTTTCTGTTTTGGGGCCGCAACGAGCCGTCGCGGGCTCCGGCTTACCCGCAGTATAACGAGCCGGCCCAGCCGAAGAAGCAGACGGCGAAGAAGCCGAAGGTTCGCGCGCTGACGCCGACAGAGAAGAAGCAAGACAGCGGTGTCGTCGCGCAGGCGAAGGGCAAAGACCTTTTCGTCGCCGTGTCGATCGCGCGCCAGCGTCTGGTTCTTTACGCCGATGGCCACGAGATTGCGCAGAGCCCGATCTCGAGCGGCACCGCGAGCCACCCGACACCGACCGGCATCTTCAGCATCATCCAGAAGAGCCGCCATCATAAGTCGAACCTCTACAGCAATGCGCCGATGCCCTACATGCAGCGCCTGACCTGGTCGGGCGTCGCGATGCATCAAGGTGTGCTGCCGGGTTATCCGGCGTCGCATGGTTGCGTACGCTTGCCCGAATACTTCGCGCGCCAGATGTGGGCGATGAGCAAGATGGGCATGCGCGTCGTCGTCACGCGTGAGCCGGTCGTGCCGAGCGACTTCTCGCATCCGGCGTTGTTCAAGCAGAAGGCGAAGGTCGTCGCCGAAGCGCCGGAACTTGTCCGTGTTGCGCAGGCTGCGACCCGCACGAACGACGCGCGTCCGGTCGAGACGCGGCCGGCGATCGATGCCAATCCGCCCGTCAAAGCGCCCGAGTTCGAACTGACGCCGGAAGGCGTGCCGATCATCGAAGCCGCTCCAGTCGTGACCGACGCTGCGCCGGTTGCTCCGCCGGCAGCCAAGGCCGACGCACCCGCTGCTGCCCCGGCGACAACTGCCGAGCCCGCGCCGTCCGCTGCTCCGGTTGCGCCGCCGGCTGTCGCCGCCGCTCCGCCGCCGGTCGATGCGCAGGGTCGTCCGCTGCGCGCAGGTCCGGTCTCGGTCTTCATCAGCCGCCGCGAAGGCAAGCTCTACGTCCGGAAGCAATTCGCTCCGGTGTTCGAGACCGCGATCACGATCGAGAAGCCCGAGCAGGCGATCGGCACGCATCTCTTCACGGCGATTTCGCCGAACGAAGACGAGACGTTCCGCTGGACCGCAATCACGATGCCGGGGGCACCGCCGGCCGACACACGCCCGACCAAGCAGAACCCGAATCCGCTCAAGACCGATCCGGCGCTCGGCGTCTCCTCGGCGCATGAGGCGCTCGACCGCGTGAAGATCCCGCAAGAGGTTTCGGCGCGGATCAGCGAGATGATGTCGCATGGCGCGTCGGTTTACGTGACCGACTACGGCATCGGCCCGGAGACGGGTCTCGAGACCGACTTCATCGTCTGGACGCGCGGCCGCTAGTCTTTTTTAGCGGGCGGCGGCTCGGCTGGCGGCGGCGCAGCGCCGAACAAGCGTCCGCGCTCGGCCCACAGGATCGTCACGACGCACAGGCTTCCAAGCGCCGCGACGCCGATCGATAGCGGCAGCACCGTGCCATCGAAGTAACGGCCGAGGATCAGGCCGAACACCGCACCCAGGATCGTCGTGTAGGTGCCGAGAAACGCCGCGGCGGTTCCGGCGATCGCGCCGAGCGGCTCCATCGACATCGCGTTGAAGCTTGGCACGGTGAGGCCGAAGAGGAAGAAGCACGCCATCAGCAGAGCGTAGTAGAGCGGGAAGGGCGGCTTCCCGGCCCAGATCAATGCGGCCGCGACCATCACGATGCCGGTCAGAGCGAAACCGCAGGCGCCGAAATGCGCAAGGCGGCGCATGCCGATGAGGCGGACGAAACGCGAGCTGATGAGAGCCGCCGCGCCTTGCGCCGTCGCCAGGATCGCGAAGTAGAGCGAGAAGGCTTTGCCCAGGCCGTAAACGGTGGTCTCGAGGATCTGTTGCGCAGAGCCGACGTAGCCCATCACGCAGCCGAGCAGCAGACCGACGGCAGTGCCGTAGCCGATCGACACGCGCGTCGTCATCGTCGTCGTGATCGCGCGCCAGATGCGGGAGAGCGACGGCGCCATCCGGTATTCGGGATGCAGCGTCTCGGGCATGCGCAGAACGAACCAGACGAGAAGCGTCAGGCCGAGCAACAGCATCGCGCCGAAGATCAGGTGCCAGTTGCCGAGCATCAGCAGCCCGGTGCCGATCGCTGGAGCGATAATCGGTGCGATCAAGAAGGCCATCATGGCGAGCGACATGACGCGCGCCATGTCGCTGCCGCGATAGAGGTCGCGCACGATCGCGACGGCGAGGACGCGGCCCGCTGCCGAGCCGATGCCTTGGATGATGCGGGCGCAAATCAGAAGCTGGAAGTTCGGCGCGAAGATCGCGAGCGCGGCACCGGCGACGAAGATCAGGGTGCCGACGATGAGGACTGGGCGGCGCCCGAGCATGTCCGAGAGCGGGCCGTAGACGATCTGCGCGACGCCGAACGACATCAGGTAGGCGTAGACCAAGAGCTGCGCGTCGTTGGGGTTGTCGAGTTTGAAGTCGCGCCGGATGACGTCGAAGGCGGGCAGGAGATTGTCGATAGAGAAGGCCGTGATCGCCATCATGAAGGCGATCAAGCAAACGAACTCGGTGAAGGACGGCTTTGTGGTGGGGGCGGGGATCACTGTTTTCGTCGATAGATGAAGGTGTCGGATGCCGGTTTCATGCCGGCGCGCTGATAGAAGCCGACCGCTTCGGGGACCGACTGAAGGACGATGCTGACGCCGCTACCCAGGATACGACGCATTTCGGCCAGCAATCCTTGGCCGATACCGAGCTTTTGCGCCTCGGCGGAAACGGCGAGTTCGGCCAGGTAGCAGACCCAGGAAAAGTCGGTGATCGAGCGGGAAATGCCGATCAGTTTACCGTCTTCGGCGCGGCGCGCGGTAACGATCAGGTTTGCGCCTGCGAGCATCGCAGCGAGGCGCGCCTCGTCCTCGACCGGACGGATCGCGTCCATTCCTGACTCAGCGAGTACGGTTCGAAATTCGGCAACGGCAATAGTTTGCTCGCGCGCATAAAGGACCGGCGAGGTCATCGGGCAACTCTTTCGGGTACCGGCTGTGTTTGCCTGCGTTAGGTGCAGTGCGTCAATCGCTGAGATTGCATGTCAGGGAAGCAGGCTAGCGCTGCCGATGCATACCCCGATCCGGGAACACCGCAGGTTGATTGCCCTGCGGTCTCGGCAGGAGAGCCTTCCTTCCGCACACGTCAGCTTGATGACATTTTCTCTTGCGCTGGCGGGCTTTTGGAGTCAAAAGGCGCGCAGAGGGCGTGCCGACCCTGTTTAAGTCGGCGCGCTTTCGTGCGTTTCTCAAAAACCAAAGGTGACAAGACTTCAATCCTCAGGACATCCAAACGGATTCAACTGAGCGAGAGAAGCCTTTGAATCATCTTCGATTTTAGGAAACGCACGGTAGTTTCGAACGTCTCTAGGCGGGCGAGATTGCCACTCCTGTCCGAGACTGCAGGCGCCGATTCGTCGGCTTAATTCAGAATCGCTTGGGCAGCCGACTGAAGTCAGAGTTTCAGGCGGCACACAGTCCCAAAAAGGTTCGGCAGGGCCTGCATAGACGGGTTACGAAGTTGAATCCGGAAAATGGTGCAAGCCATTGAACGGATACGGGTTCTAACCTTTGCACTTGGCGTGACGCCCTTTTCGTTTCGGCGAATGAAGGCGCTGCGTCCGGCGGGCAGGACGAAAGTCCAAATCGCTGTTCTGGCATTTCTTGCGAAATGCTGAGCGGCAGGTGCAACCGGCGGAGCAATCCGCCAAATTGAAGAGCGCACTTAATGGATCGTGCAGAAAAAGCTGCCTCCGTCGCGTCGCTCCAGGATGTGTTCAAGTCGACGACCGTGGTCGTGGTTTGTCACTATGCTGGGCTGACGGTTGCGCAGATGTCGACGCTTCGTCGGCAGATGCGGGCGGCAGGCGCGAGCGTGAAGGTGGCCAAGAATCGGCTTGCCAAGATCGCGCTCGATGGGACCGACGTTGCTTCGATCGGTTCGCTGCTCAAGGGGCCGACCCTGCTCGCCTATTCGGGCGATCCGGTCGCGGCTGCCAAAGTTGCCTCCGACTTTGCGAAGACCAACGAAAAGCTGGTCATCCTGGGCGGAGCCATGGGCAAGACGGTGCTGGATCCCTCCGGGGTCAAGGCGCTGGCAACGCTGCCGTCACTCGACGAGCTGCGTGCGAAACTGGTCGGCCTTATCCAGGCTCCGGCAACCAAACTGGCTCAACTGGCCAATGCGCCCGCGGCCAAGGTCGCGCGCGTCGTCGGCGCTTACGCCGCCAAAGGCGAAGCCGCCTGATCACAAGATACAGAACCACATCTGGTTTGAACCCAATAAGGACCTATATCCATGGCTGACCTTTCCAAAATCGTTGACGAACTCTCGAGCCTGACCGTTCTCGAGGCTGCTGAGCTCGCCAAGATGCTCGAAGAGAAGTGGGGCGTTTCGGCTGCTGCCGCTGTTGCGGTTGCGGCTGCTCCGGGTGGCGGCGGCGCTGCTGCTGCTGCTGAAGAGAAGACCGAATTCACGGTCGTGCTGGCTGCTGCCGGCGACAAGAAGATCGAAGTCATTAAGGAAGTCCGCGCGATCACGGGCCTGGGCCTCAAGGAAGCCAAGGACCTGGTCGAAGGCGCGCCGAAGCCCGTCAAGGAAGGCGTTGCCAAGGACGAAGCCGAGAAGCTCAAGGCTCAGCTCGAAAAGGCTGGCGCCAAGGTCGAGCTCAAGTAATTCGGAAAGCCGGGGCTGCGCGTCAGCCCCGGCCTTTCGCCCGTTACGGGTCGGCCACAAGCCGGCGCGGAAGTTAAGTGAAGTGCTGCAGGTGCGCCGCTCGGCGGCGTAGTTACGAATTTTCCCGAGGGTGCGGACGCGCATCCTTGATCTCGGCGCCAGCCCGGTGGCTCGGCAGCCGCAATACCCGAAGTCAGGTTGCCAGGACCGGATTTCGAGGCACGAATATTGAGAGGCGAGATGGCGCAGACGTTGACCGGTCGTAAGCGGGTCCGCAGGTTTTTCGGCAAAATTCATGAAGTCGCACGGATGCCGAACCTCATCGAGGTTCAGAAGGCATCGTACGACCAGTTCCTCCAGATCGACGAGCCAGAAGGTGGCCGTCCGGACGAGGGTCTGCAGGCAGTCTTCAAGTCGGTGTTCCCGATTTCGGACTTTGCCGGCACCTCGATGCTGGAGTTCGTCAAGTACGAGTTCGAACCCCCGAAGTATGACGTTGACGAGTGCCGTCAGCGCTCGATGACGTATGCGGCGCCGCTGAAGGTGACGCTGCGCCTCATCGTGTTCGATATAGACGAAGAGACCGGCGCGAAGTCCGTCAAGGACATCAAGGAGCAGGACGTCTACATGGGCGATATCCCGCTCATGACGATGAACGGCACCTTCGTGGTCAACGGCACCGAGCGCGTGATCGTCTCGCAGATGCACCGTTCGCCGGGCGTCTTCTTCGATCACGACAAGGGCAAGTCGCATTCGTCGGGCAAGCTGCTGTTTGCTGCCCGCATCATCCCGTATCGCGGTTCCTGGCTCGACATCGAGTTCGACGCCAAGGACATCGTGCATGCGCGTATCGACCGTCGCCGCAAAATTCCGGTGACGTCGCTGATGTTCGCGCTCGGGCTGGACGGCGAGGAAATCCTCGACACCTTCTACAAGAAGATCACCTACAAGCGCACGAAGGAAGGCTGGCGCGTTCCGTTCGATGCCACCCGTATGCGCGGCTACAAGGCGATCAACGATCTCGTCGACGCCGACACCGGCAAAGTCGTGCTCGAGGCCGGCAAGAAGCTGACAGTGCGTCAGGCTCGCCAACTCGCCGAGAAGGGCCTTAAGGCTCTGCGCGTTTCCGACGAAGAGCTGATCGGCCACTATATCGGCGAAGACCTGGTCAACCCGAAGACGGGTGAGATCTATGTCGAAGCCGGTGAAGAGATCACCGAGAAGACGCTGAAGGCGCTCGATGAGGCCGGCTATAAGGAATTGCCGATCCTGGACATCGACCATGTCAACGTTGGCCCGTACATTCGCAATACGCTGTCGGCCGACAAGAACATGACGCGCGAAGAAGCGCTGTTCGACATCTACCGCGTGATGCGCCCGGGCGAGCCGCCGACTGTCGACACTGCTTCGGCGATGTTCCAGTCAATGTTCTTCGACGCCGAGCGTTACGATCTTTCCGCGGTCGGCCGCGTCAAGATGAACATGCGCCTCGAACTCGATGCGCCGGACACGATGCGCGTCCTGCGCAAGGAAGACATCCTTTCGGTCATCAAGACGCTTGTCGAGCTGCGTGACGGCAAGGGCGAGATCGACGACATCGACCATCTCGGCAACCGCCGCGTGCGTTCGGTCGGCGAGCTCATGGAGAACCAGTACCGCATCGGCCTCCTGCGTATGGAGCGCGCGATCAAGGAGCGCATGTCGTCGGTCGATATCGACACCGTCATGCCGCAGGACCTGATCAACGCGAAGCCGGCGGCTGCCGCCGTGCGCGAGTTCTTCGGTTCCTCGCAGCTCTCGCAGTTCATGGATCAGACCAACCCGCTCTCGGAGATCACCCACAAGCGCCGTCTCTCGGCTCTTGGCCCGGGCGGTCTGACGCGCGAGCGTGCCGGCTTCGAAGTGCGCGACGTGCACCCGACGCATTACGGCCGCATCTGCCCGATCGAGACGCCGGAAGGTCCGAATATCGGTCTCATCAACTCGCTGGCGACCTTCGCACGCGTCAACAAATACGGCTTCATCGAAGCTCCGTATCGCCGCGTGAAGGACGGCTCCGTCACCGACGAGGTCAACTACCTCTCGGCGATGGAAGAAGGCCGCTATTACGTCGCGCAGGCGAACCAGCCGCTCGACGCAAAGGGCAAGTTCACCGAAGACCTGATCGTCTGCCGTCACGCAGGTGACGTGCTCTCGATCACGCCGGACCGCGTCGACTACATGGACGTGTCGCCGAAGCAGCTCGTCTCGGTCGCCGCCGCGCTCATCCCGTTCATCGAGAACGACGACGCGAACCGCGCACTGATGGGCGCCAACATGCAGCGTCAGGCCGTGCCGTTGGTGCGCGCCGAAGCGCCGTTCGTCGGCACCGGCATGGAAGGCGTTGTCGCACGTGACTCGGGCGCAGCGATCGCTGCGCGCCGCACCGGCATCATCGACCAGGTGGACGCAACGCGTATCGTTGTCCGCGCGACGGAAGAGAAAGATCCGTCGAAGTCGGGCGTCGACATCTATCGCTTGATGAAGTTCCAGCGTTCCAACCAGTCGACCTGCATCACGCAGCGTCCGCTGGTGCGCGTCGGCGATTTCGTCAGCAAGGGCGACATCATCGCGGACGGTCCGTCGACCGACCAGGGCGAGCTCGCGCTCGGCCGGAACGTGCTCGTCGCGTTCATGCCGTGGAACGGCTACAACTTCGAAGACTCGATCCTGCTGTCTGAAAAGATCGTCAAGGACGACGTCTTCACCTCGATCCATATCGAGGAATTCGAAGTTGCGGCACGCGACACGAAGCTTGGTCCGGAAGAAATCACGCGCGACATTCCGAACGTTTCGGAAGAAGCGCTGAAGAACCTCGACGAAGCCGGCATCGTTTACATCGGCGCGGAAGTGCACGCAGGCGACATCCTGTGCGGCAAGATCACGCCGAAGGGCGAAAGCCCGATGACGCCGGAAGAGAAGCTGCTGCGCGCCATCTTCGGCGAGAAGGCTTCCGACGTGCGCGACACGTCGCTGCGCGTTCCGCCGGGCGTCACCGGCACGGTCGTCGAAGTG
Organism: Variibacter gotjawalensis; assembly: GCF_002355335.1. GTDB lineage: Bacteria > Pseudomonadota > Alphaproteobacteria > Rhizobiales > Xanthobacteraceae > Variibacter > Variibacter gotjawalensis. Next base: position 3,679,618 of record NZ_AP014946.1, on the reverse strand, counting down.
CGTGTGTTCAACCGTCACGGCGTCGACAAGGACGAGCGTGCACTCGCGATCGAGCGCGAGGAAATCGAACGCCTCGCGAAGGACCGCGACGACGAACAGGCGATCCTCGATCGTAACGTCTACGGCCGTCTCTCCGAGATCCTCGACAAGAAGGCCGGCATTGCGGGCCCGAAGGGCTTCAAGAAAGACGCAACGCTGTCGCGCACGGTGCTCGAAGAGTATCCGCGTTCGCAGTGGTGGCAGTTCGCCGTCGCCAACGACAAGACGATGTCGGAAATCGAGGCGATGCGTAAGCAGTACGACGAGTCGAAGAAGCAGCTCGAGCAGCGCTTCCTCGATAAGGTCGAGAAGCTGCAGCGCGGCGACGAACTTCCGCCGGGCGTGATGAAGATGGTCAAGGTCTTCGTCGCCGTGAAGCGCAAGATCCAGCCGGGCGACAAGATGGCCGGCCGTCACGGCAACAAGGGTGTCGTGTCGAAGATCGTTCCGTCGGAAGACATGCCGTTCCTCGAGGACGGCACGCCGGTCGACATTGTGCTGAACCCGCTTGGCGTGCCGAGCCGCATGAACGTCGGTCAGATTCTCGAGACGCACCTTGGTTGGGCGTGCGCGGGTCTCGGCCGCCGCATCGGCGAGGCTTACGACGCCTACATGGCCAGCGCCGTGAAGGATGCGAAGCCGGTCAAGGAAGCGTTGCACAGAGCCTACGGCGAAGATGCGACCGTGAAGGCGCTCGACGACGCCGGCGCGCTCGAACTCGCGACCAACGTCCGCAACGGTGTGCCGATGGCAACGCCGGTGTTCGACGGTGCGCGCGAGGCCGACATCGAAGAAGCGCTCGCCAAAGCCGGCCTGCATGGGTCCGGCCAGTCGACGCTGTTCGACGGACGCACGGGCGACACCTTCGATCGTAAGGTCACGGTCGGCTACATCTACATGCTGAAGCTGCACCATCTCGTGGACGACAAGATCCACGCGCGGTCGATCGGCCCGTACTCGCTCGTCACACAGCAGCCGCTGGGTGGTAAGGCGCAGTTCGGTGGCCAGCGCTTCGGCGAAATGGAGGTGTGGGCGCTCGAAGCTTACGGCGCTGCGTACACGCTGCAGGAAATGCTGACCGTGAAGTCGGACGACGTCGCGGGCCGCACCAAGGTGTACGAAGCGATCGTGCGCGGCGACGACACGTTCGAGGCCGGTATTCCGGAGTCGTTCAACGTGCTCGTCAAGGAAATGCGCTCGCTCGGCCTCAACGTCGACCTGCACAATTCCAAGCAGGCGCGCGACGGCGCGGAGGCGGCGGAATAACAGGGACGTTCATCCTTCGAGACGCGAGGGTCGGCAAAAGCCAACCCTCGCTCCTCAGGATGACGGTCACCTGCTGAATTTCTCCGCCGTCATCCTGAGGAGCTCGCGGAGCGAGCGTCTCGAAGGATCGGCGGCCAGGCAAGTTTCTACGGAGCGGATGGGTCCGCTTCGCAAGTTGATACCCTCGGAAGCGTGTCGGCGTTTTGCGGCGCTTCCTCAATGAGGAGCTAGGCATGAACCAAGAACTGATGAACCTCTTTAGCCCGCAGGCGCCGGCTCAGGTTTTCGACCAGATTCGCATTTCGATCGCGAGCCCGGAGAAAATCCTGTCGTGGTCCTACGGCGAAATCAAAAAGCCCGAAACGATCAACTACCGCACGTTCAAGCCGGAGCGTGACGGCTTGTTCTGCGCGCGCATCTTCGGGCCGATCAAGGACTACGAATGCTTGTGCGGCAAGTACAAGCGCATGAAGTACAAGGGCATCATCTGCGAGAAGTGCGGTGTCGAAGTGACGCTGTCGCGCGTTCGGCGCGAGCGCATGGGCCACATCGAACTCGCAGCGCCCGTCGCGCATATCTGGTTCCTGAAGTCGCTGCCGAGCCGCATCGGCATGCTGATGGACATCACGCTCAAGGAACTTGAGCGTATTCTGTATTTCGAGAGCTACGTCGTCATCGAGCCGGGTCTGACGCCGCTGAAGGATCGTCAACTCCTCTCGGAGGACGATTATGTCCGCGCTCAGGACGAGTACGGCCAGGACTCGTTCACCGCGATGATCGGCGCCGAAGCCATCCGCGAGATGCTGAAAGCGATGGATCTGCCGAAGATCGCGGTCGATCTGCGCGCCGAGATCGGTGAGACGGATTCGGAAATCAAGAAGAAGAAGAACGCGAAGCGTCTGAAGCTCATCGAAGCGTTCGTCGCTTCGGGCAACAAGCCGGAGTGGATGATCCTGACGCAAGTCCCGGTGATCCCGCCGGATCTGCGTCCGCTCGTGCCGCTCGACGGCGGCCGCTTTGCGACGTCCGACTTGAACGACCTCTATCGCCGCGTCATCAATCGTAACAACCGACTGAAGCGCCTGATCGAGCTGCGTGCGCCGGACATCATCATCCGCAACGAAAAGCGCATGCTGCAGGAAGCCGTCGACGCTCTGTTCGACAACGGCCGCCGCGGCCGCGTCATCACGGGCGCCAACAAGCGTCCGCTGAAGTCGCTCGCCGACATGCTGAAGGGCAAGCAGGGCCGCTTCCGTCAGAACCTGCTCGGCAAGCGCGTCGACTATTCGGGCCGTTCGGTCATCGTCGTCGGTCCGGAGCTCAAGCTTCATCAGTGCGGCTTGCCGAAGAAGATGGCGCTCGAGCTGTTCAAGCCGTTCATCTATTCGCGCCTCGAAGCCAAGGGTCTCTCGACCACCGTCAAGCAGGCCAAGAAGCTGGTGGAGAAGGAGCGTCCGGAGGTTTGGGATATCCTCGACGAGGTTATCCGCGAGCATCCGGTGCTGCTCAACCGTGCGCCGACGCTTCACCGCCTCGGCATTCAGGCGTTCGAGCCGACACTGATCGAAGGCAAGGCGATCCAGCTGCATCCGCTGGTTTGCGCGGCGTTCAACGCCGACTTCGACGGCGACCAAATGGCCGTGCACGTTCCGCTGTCGCTCGAAGCGCAGCTGGAAGCGCGCGTGCTCATGATGTCGACAAACAACATTCTGCATCCGGCGAACGGCCAGCCGATCATCGTGCCGTCGCAGGATATCGTTCTCGGTCTCTACTATCTTTCGTTGATGAAGGAAGGCGAGCCGGGCGAGGGCAAGGTGTTCGCCGAAATGGCGGAGATCGATCACGCGTTGCACGAGAAGGCGATCACGCTGCACACGAAGATCAAGTACCGTTGGGACGGTCTCGGCTTCGATGGCAGGCCGATCCGCCGCTGGTACGAAACGACGCCGGGCCGCGTGAAGATCGGCGAAGTTCTGCCGAACAGCCCGAAGATTCCTTTCGACGTCGCCAACAAGCTGATGACGAAGCGCGAGATCTCGGGAACGATCGACACCGTCTATCGTCACTGCGGTCAGAAGGACACGGTCATCTTCTGCGATCGCATCATGGCGCTCGGCTTCCACAACGCGTTCAAGGCCGGCATCTCGTTCGGCAAGGACGACATGGTGGTGCCGGCTTCGAAGAAGAAGCTGGTCGAAGAGACGCGCGTGCTCGTGAAGGACTACGAGCAGCAGCAGAACGACGGCCTCATCACCCCGGGCGAGAAGTACAACAAGGTTGTCGATGCCTGGTCGAAGTGCACCGACAAGATCGCCGAAGAAATGATGCGCGAGATCTCGGCCGTCCGTAAGGACGAGACGGGCAAGCGCGAGCGGCCGATCAACTCGATCTACATGATGGCCCACTCGGGAGCGCGCGGTTCGCCGACGCAGATGAAGCAGCTCGCCGGTATGCGCGGCGCGATGACGAAGCCTTCAGGCGAAATCATCGAGACGCCGATCATCTCGAACTTCAAAGAGGGTCTGTCGGTTCTCGAGTACTTCAACTCGACGCACGGTGCGCGTAAGGGTCTTGCCGATACGGCGCTCAAGACGGCGAACTCGGGTTACCTGACCCGCCGTCTTGTCGACGTGGCGCAGGACTGCATCATCACGACGGTCGATTGCGGCACCGACGCGGGCATCAAGGTGCGCGCGATCATCGACGCCGGCACGGTCGTCGCCTCGCTGGCAACGCGCATCCTCGGCCGGACAACGGCAGAGGACGTGCGTGATCCGGCGACGCACGAAGTGATCGTGCCGAACGGCACGGCGCTCGACGAAAGCCATGTCGACCTCATCACCAAGGCGAGCGTGCAGGAAGTGCGCATTCGCTCGGTGCTGACCTGCTCGGTCACCAGCGGCGTTTGCGGCAAGTGCTACGGCCGCGATCTTGCTCGCGGCACGCCGGTCAACATGGGCGAAGCGGTCGGCGTCATCGCGGCGCAGTCGATCGGCGAGCCGGGCACGCAGCTCACGATGCGTACGTTCCACATCGGCGGCGTTGCTCAGATTTCCGAGCAGTCGTTCATCGAATCGAACTTCGACGGTGTCATCACGATCCGTAACCGCGGCGTCGTCCGCAACGCGGACGGTGAAAACATTGCGATCGTCCGCAACATGGCGGTCGTAGTGTCCGATCCGGACGGTACGGAGCGCGCAGTGCACCGTATCCAGTACGGCTCGCGCCTAAAGGTCGACGAAGGTGACAAGGTCAAGCGCGGCCAGCGCATCGCCGATTGGGACCCGTTCACACGCCCGATCATCAGCGAAGTCGACGGCATCGTCGGGTTCGAAGACCTGGTCGAAGGCCAGTCGATGTCGGAAGCGATCGACGAAGCGACCTTCATCGCCAAGCGTATCGTGACGGACTGGCGCTCGACGCGCGGTGGCGCGGACTTGCGTCCGGCCATTGCGATCAAGGGCAAGGACGGCAAGGTCAAGAAGCTGTCGCGTGGTGCTGATGCTCGTTATCAGCTCGCCGTGGACGCGATCATCTCGGTCGATCCGGACGCGCAGGTGCGGGCGGGCGATGTCATCGCGCGTATCTCCACGGAAGGCGCCAAGACACGCGACATCACGGGCGGTCTGCCGCGCGTGGCGGAGCTGTTCGAAGCACGCCGTCCGAAGGAAGCCGCCGTCATCGCGGAAATCTCCGGCACGATCCGCTTCGGCCGCGACTACAAGAACAAGCGTCGTCTCTCGATCGAGCCGACGGACGGCAGCGAGCCGCGCGAGTATCTCATCCCGAAGGGCAAGCACATCCACTTGCAGGACGGCGATGCGATCGAAAAGGGCGACTTCATCCTCGAAGGCAATCCGGCACCGCACGACATTCTTGCGGTCAAGGGCGTCGAGGAGCTGGCGGCCTATCTCGTCAACGAAATCCAGGAGGTCTATCGACTCCAGGGCGTCATGATCAACGACAAGCACATCGAGGTGATCGTTCGCCAGATGCTGCAGAAGGTCGAGATCGAAGACGGCGGCGAGACCGATCTCATCGAGGGCGAACAGATCGACAAGATCGAGTTCGACGAGATCAACGTCAAGGCGAAGGAAGAGGGTAAGAAGGAAGCGACGGCGCATCCGGTTCTCCTCGGCATCACCAAGGCGAGCTTGCAGACGCGGTCGTTCATTTCGGCAGCGTCGTTCCAGGAGACCACCCGCGTCCTCACCGAGGCGGCGGTCAGCGGAAAGCACGACACGCTCGACGGTCTCAAGGAGAACGTCATTGTGGGCCGCCTGATCCCGGCCGGCACGGGCGCGCAGATGACGCGTCTGCGCGAAGTGGCGACGAAGCGCGACGACCTCATTCTCGACGAGCGCGAGAAGACTTCGGGCGCCGAGCAGCCCGAAGCTCTCCCGGCACCCGCTGCCGAGTAAGCTTTTCCTTATACCAATACCGAAAGGCCGCCTCCGGGCGGCCTTTCTTTTGAGTTGCGTGACTCGCTCAAACTAGTCGAGTAGCGTTTGCGAAGCAGTGCAATCTCAGGTTCTCGCGCGTTATGCGTTTCACGCTTCGTGTTATCGGCAATCTCGAGCTATCGGTCTCTCAGCCCGAACGCGTTCTTCCGATCACATCGCGCAAATCGCGTGCGCTGCTGGCGCTACTCGCCTCGAGCCCGCGTCGCCGGATCAATCGTTCTGATGCGGCATCGCTGCTGTGGGCCGGTGACGACCCGAAAACGCGACTCAACCTCCGTCAAGAACTCAGCGTTCTGCGCCGTGCGCTCGGCGGTCACGCGTCGCAGTTCTTTTCCGCAACCGACGACGAGATCGCGCTGACCGATGCGGTCGATACGGATCTCGCGCAGCTCGCCGCGGCGACCAAAGCGGACGACGTTCTGACGCTTTCTGCCGCAATGGATGTCGTGCGTGGACCATTCGGTGCGGACCTCGATCTCGCTTGCGACAATTTCCAGCGATGGCTGAGCGAAGAACGAGCGGCTGCACGTCACCTCGCAGTCTCAGTCGGCGATCGCTTGGTGAGAACGCTAGCGGAGAAGGGCCGCCACAAGGAGGCTCTCGACCGTGCGCTCGCGTTGCATGCTCTCGAGCCCCTACGCGAAGAGACTCATCGTCTGGTCTTGCGCGAGGAGGCGATCGTCTCGGGGCGCGCTTCTGCGATGGCGCGGTACGAACAGTTTCGCACATTGTTGCGCGATGAACTCGCCGTGCAGCCGGAGCGTGAGACGCAGCGTTTGTTGGATACGTTTCGCGCACAGAAATCGAGTGAACCCGCTGCGGCAACGCAGGCAACGAAGCAGGCGCCCATTGCAGCTCCGCCGAAGGGGAGCGGTCTTTGGCGATTTCCTGCTGACCTCCGATTATCCGGTGCGCTCGCAATAGCGCTGATGGCCGCCGCAGTGTTCCTCTTCAACCCGCGGATATTCTTCAAGCCCGACGTCAAGCCATCGGCGACGACAGCCGAAGCGCTGCCAGCGCCGGCGACTTACAACGAGCAGGGCGATGGGAAGGTTTCGCTCGCGATCCTGCCTTTCACGTTGCAGTCCGGAAGCGAGGCGCTGGCTCCGTTTGCTGCCGAGTTCAACATGTCGGTGAAGCGGGTGTTTCTGCTGCATCGCCGACACGCTGTCATCGACACGCCGAGAGAACTGCCCCCGGCGGGCCGTATGGCTCAGCTCGGCCGCGCTCTGCACGCCCGGTACATCATGTCGGGATACATCCAGCAGCAGCCGCAGGGTCGCGTGCATGTCTTCGTCGAGGTGTGGGACACCGAAACCGGATCGGCCATTTCGGGGCGCTCGATCGTCCGTGAAGGTACTGACCTTGCGGTGACGCTTCGCCAGCTCACCTCCGAAACAGCGTTGTCGACAATCGGCGCGATTGCTTTGCACTGGGCAACGAAGTTCGCCGACGAGGATATGTCGGTGCAAGCGCTTCTCGCGCGTGCCGGAGCCCACGCAATACGCTCTCAGTATTCCGACCGAGCGCCGAATGAGCGCGACGTCTGGAAGCGTATCCTCGCGTTGGCACCGGACAACGAACTCGCGCTTTCCCATCTGGTCGGTCAGATCGCGCAAACGGTAGCGCGCAATCAGAGCCCCGACGTTAAGGCGGATTTGGCGGAGCTTGCGGTGTTGCTCGATCGCTTGCGGCATATCGCGCCCGAGTCGGCGCACGCCGAATTCATTCGCGGTCTGACCGCGAAGGTCAGCCGCGATCACGAGGTTGCGGCGCGGCACTTCGAGCGCGTTCTCGAGCTGTGGCCCGGTCACCTGCAGGCCGGCGTTCAGCTCGCGCATATCGGCGCGTTTCTGGGCCGCGTCGAGGAGGGCGTCGCTTGGTTCGACCGCTGGGTCGATCAGAAGACGGTGACCGTTCAAACGATCGACAACGCGTATATCGCGGGCGAAGTCGCGCTCGTCGCGCGCCGTTATGCGGATGCTGCACGGTGGCTTGCACTGGCGGTGCAACAAAATCCGAAGATCGGCCGCGTTCAAGCGCTGTACGCCGCCGCGCTCGAACTCGCTGGGCGTGAAGCAGAAGCGACGCAAGCCGCCACCGAGGCGCATCGCCAGGCACCGAATTATTCGCCGCAAGTCATGGCGCTGCGCGGCAGCAACCGGCATGGCGAAACTGCGCCGGCCTTTGCGTCCGAACGCGACCGTTATGTCGAGGCCTATCGCGCGGCGTTGGGGCGCGCCGTCGCGGCCACGCGCACGGAAGCAAGCACACCGATCGAGTCGCGATAGCCGCGATATGCGGTTGATCCACAAAGCATAACGGCCGACTCACGCTAAAATCACGCACGCCTGAAAGGATTGCTCAACCAAAGTCCACGTTGAGCCAATGCGCGACCCCAACGATCTAATCGACAACATCTACGAAGCGGCGCTGGTCCCGGAACACTGGCCGACAGCGCTTGGGCAGGTCGCCGAGACGATCGGTGCGGAGGGTGCGGTCGTCTTCACGACGAACTTTCAGCGCGTGTCGCATTGGTCCGCGTCGGCGTCGATCAACCAGGTGATGCAGGATTGGCTGGCCGCCGGCTGGCACCTGAAGGCCGAGCGGACGCGGCGAATGGTCGGTGCGGGGCATCCGGGTTTTATCACCGAGCAGCACATTTTCACGGCGGAGGAACTTGCGGCTGATCCAGAGCACCGTGAGTTCCTCAAGCCGCGTGGTCTCGGCGGCATCGCGGCCGGGACCTACATTCCGATGCCGTCCGGCGATGTCGTCGTTTACAGCGTCGAGCGCGGGGCAGAGACGCCGCTTTCGGCTGAAGATATCGGAAGGCTCGATGAATTGAGGCCGCATTTGGCGCGCGCCGGCGCGCTCGGCGCGCGGGTCGGACTCGATCACGCGCGAACGGCTGCCGAGACATTCAAGATCGTCGGGCTGCCGGCAGCTTCGCTCGGAAGTAAAGGCAAAGTGCTGGCGGCGAACTCGCTGTTCGAAGCGCTGATGCCGAAGCTCGTGCATGACCGGCTAGCACGCTTGACGCTTGTCGACGATGCCGCCGATGCGCTGCTCTCGACGACGTTGAACGCGCCGCTCACCGCGACCGAAACCGTCAGGTCGATCCCGATCGCGGCAGCCGACGACATGCCACCGCATGTCATTCACCTGCTGCCGGTGGTCGGCAGCGCGCACGACATCTTCGCGCAGGTTTCCTGGATCTGCCTCGCGGTGCCGGTCGTGCCGCGCGACGTCCCGGGAGCTGAACTGCTGCAGGGGCTTTTCGATCTGACACCGGCCGAAGCGCGCGTTGCGAGAGCGATCGGCGCGGCGCGGCCGATCGATACCATCGCGAAAGCTCTCGGCGTATCGGCGCTGACGGTGCGCACCCAACTCAAGGCTGTCTTCGCCAAGACCGGCGTACGCGGGCAGGCCGAACTTGTAAGACTACTCGGATACGCCAGCCTTCCCGGACAAGGTGCATCCTTCGAAAAGGACTGACTTTTCTTACCTCATATGGGTGATGGCCAGCGGCGAAGGTTCGCGCAGACTGGCCGTCGCTACAAGAGCTTAGGATCAGTGATGCGTGTTCCTGCGGAGCCGATGGGCTCCTGGCCCCATGCGACGAGTATGAATTACCTCATCGGGTCGCCGAAGAGCCTCGAGGCGCTCCTGCGCGTGTCGCGGGCAGGCGATGTAGCAAGCGATCCTGATCTCGTGAGCCTATTGCGTGTCGTGCCGTCGCCGGCCATTCGCGATGTGGCGATTTGCTCGCTGGTCACACTCGTGGGCCAACACATTTCTCCGGAATTGCTGACCAATGCCTGGCGCAACGCTTACCGCGAGAGCTTGCGCGCCGGGGTGCGGATATGGGTGGTCGCATCGCCGCTGACCTTGATCGATACGCTCGAGCAGCTCGGGTTCCGCCGGACCGAAATGTCGGTCCCCGGCGCGGCAGGCGCCAGCCGGCAGCGCGTCATGATGCTCGATTTATTCGATATCGAGCACTTGTGGGCGATGCGATCGCCGTTCCTCGAGATGGCGCGCGAATTCGCGCATGAACCTTGCTCCGCTGATCCTGTGATCCATGCAGAAGAAGCGAATCCATTCACCCGTCTGGCTTTCGCCAGAAATCCTTTCAATCGCGGCTTGCCCAATGTGCGAACGGCGGCGACGCAAATACGCGGGATTCGGCGCCTTCGGCACCGGCAAGGCCTAGTGTCAGCGACGAATCAAAGCGCCGGCTGAAAGCCGCTAAATTCCAGCAAATCGCTTGCTCAAATCACTCGCCGCGCCGCAGGCGAGGGCGATTTTCGCCGTTTCTCATGCCGCATTGCAAAAAATCGCAAATCCCGAGTCATTTGAGTCCCTTAATTGCTTGACACTTCCGAGCCCTGGCGGATAGAACCCGCTCACTTTCCGGCAAGCGGTGAGTTTTTCTGATCCGTGTGGCGCGTCACATGCGCCCTGATCGATGAAGCTCAAACGTTGCCGCCGACTTGAGCCGTTAATGCTGGTGCATGACCTTGGGGTTTCGGCCCTCCGGTCCTCTGGTTTGGCAAGCGCCCTTCCGCTTCTTCAAGAGCGGGTCGGCGCAGATTCGTTTTGCGTGGGGTATTTGCCCTGCGGAGTGTAGGCAAGCGATCCTATTTCGATGGATTGCGGGTGGCCCGAAGGGCCGAAACAAGGTGGATGTCGGATGCCGACGATTAATCAGCTGATCCGGAAGCCCCGGGTACAGGTGAAGGCCCGTAAGAAGGTGCCGGCGCTGCAGCAGAGCCCGCAGAAGCGCGGCGTCTGCACGCGCGTTTATACGACCACGCCGAAGAAGCCGAACTCGGCTCTCCGTAAGGTCGCCAAGGTTCGCTTGACCAACGGCTTCGAAGTCATCGGTTACATCCCGGGCGAAGGCCATAACCTGCAAGAGCACTCGGTGGTCATGATCCGCGGCGGCCGCGTGAAGGATCTTCCGGGCGTTCGCTACCACATCCTGCGCGGCGTCCTCGATACCCAGGGCGTCAAGAACCGTAAGCAGCGCCGTTCGAAGTACGGCGCGAAGCGTCCGAAGTAACGGAGCGGAGAGAGAACCATGTCCCGTCGTCACCGCGCCGAGAAACGCGAAATTCTTCCCGATCCGAAGTTCGGGAATATCGTCATTACGAAGTTCATGAATGCCATCATGTATGATGGCAAGAAGTCGGTCGCCGAGCAGATCGTGTACGGCGCTCTCGACACCATCGAGCAGAAGACGAAGCAGCAGCCGCTCGGCGTGTTTCAGTCGGCGCTCGAAAATGTCATGCCGTCGCTCGAAGTTCGTTCGCGCCGCGTCGGTGGCGCCACCTATCAGGTTCCGGTCGAAGTGCGTACGGATCGCCGTCAGGCGCTCGGCATTCGCTGGATCATCACGTCGGCCCGTGGCCGCAACGAAAAGACGATGACGGAGCGCCTCTCGGCAGAGCTGCTCGACGCATCGAACGGCCGAGGCAACGCGGTCAAGAAGCGCGAAGACACGCACAAGATGGCGGAAGCCAACCGCGCATTTTCGCACTACCGCTGGTAAGCCCGAAGGACATCTGACATGGCCCGCAATCATCCGATCGAGGACTACCGTAACTTCGGCATCATGGCGCACATCGATGCCGGCAAGACGACGACGACCGAGCGGATCCTCTACTACACCGGCAAGAGCCACAAAATCGGCGAAGTGCACGAAGGTGCCGCGACGATGGACTGGATGGAGCAGGAGCAGGAGCGCGGCATCACGATCACGTCTGCCGCGACGACCGCATTCTGGAACGACAAGCGTCTGAACATCATCGACACGCCGGGCCACGTCGACTTCACGATCGAAGTCGAGCGTTCGCTGCGCGTGCTCGACGGCGCCGTTTGCGTGCTCGACTCTAACCAGGGCGTCGAGCCGCAGACCGAGACGGTCTGGCGTCAGGGCGACAAGTACAAAGTTCCGCGTATCGTTTTCGCGAACAAGATGGACAAGATCGGCGCTGACTTCTTCAAGTGCCTCGAGGACATCAAGGTTCGCCTCGGCGCGAAGCCGGTCGCGATCCAGCTTCCGATCGGTTCGGAGAATAACTTCAAGGGCGTTATCGACCTCGTTCGCATGGTCGGCATCGTGTGGGAAGACGAGGCGCTCGGCGCCAAGTACAACGACGTTGAAATTCCGGAAGACCTGAAAGAGCAGGCTGCCGAATATCGTATCGCGCTCGTCGAAGCTGCGGTCGATCTCGATGACGACGCCATGGCAGCGTATCTCGACGGCAACGAGCCGGACGTCCCGACACTCAAGAAGCTGATCCGCAAGGCCGTCATCACGGGCGCCTTCTATCCGGTGCTCGCCGGCTCGGCGTTCAAGAACAAGGGCGTGCAGCCGCTGCTCGACGCCGTCGTCGACTATCTGCCGTCGCCGCTCGACGTTCCCGCCATCAAGGGCGAGGACGACAAGGGTGAGCCGGTCGTTCGTCTTCCGAAGGATGACGAGCCGATGGCGCTGCTCGCGTTCAAGATCATGGACGATCCGTTCGTCGGCACGATCACGTTCTGCCGCATCTACTCGGGCGTGCTGCAAAGCGGCACCGGCGTCGTCAACTCGACGCGCGAGAAGAAAGAGCGTATCGGCCGCATGCTGTTGATGCATGCGAACAACCGCGAAGACATCAAAGAAGCCTATGCGGGCGACATCGTCGCACTCGCCGGCCTGAAGGAAGTTCGCACCGGCGACACGCTGTGCGATCCGATCAAGCAGGTCGTTCTCGAGCGCATGGAATTCCCGGATCCGGTCATCGAGATCGCGATCGAGCCGAAGTCGAAGGCCGACCAGGAAAAGCTGGGCGTCGCTCTCGCAAAGCTCGCTGCGGAAGATCCGTCGTTCCGCGTGTCGACCGATCACGAGTCGGGTCAGACCATCCTCAAGGGGATGGGCGAACTCCATCTCGACATCAAGGTCGACATCCTGCGCCGCACCTACAAGGTGGACGCCAATATCGGCGCGCCGCAGGTGGCGTTCCGTGAACGCGTGACGCAGAAGGCGGAAGTCGATTACACGCACAAGAAGCAGACCGGTGGTACGGGTCAGTTCGCGCGCGTCAAGATCGTCGTCGAGCCGAACGAGCCGGGCAAAGGCTTCGAGTTCGAGTCGAAGATCATCGGCGGCAACGTGCCGAAGGAATACATCCCGGGCGTCGAAAAGGGCCTCAACAGCGTCATGGGCGCTGGCGTGGTCGCTGGCTTCCCGGTTGTCGACGTCAAGGTGTCGCTGATCGACGGCGCGTATCACGAAGTCGACTCGTCGGCACTGGCGTTCGAAATCGCGTCGCGCGCTGCGTTCCGCGAAGCGCTGCAAAAGGGCAAGTCGGTCCTGCTCGAGCCGATCATGAAGGTCGAGTGCGTGACGCCGGAAGACTACACGGGTTCGGTCATCGGTGACTTGAACTCCCGCCGTGGCCAGATCCAGGGCCAGGACATGCGCGGCAACGCCAACGTCATCAACGCGATGGTCCCGCTGATGAACATGTTTGGTTACGTGAACACTCTGCGCTCGATGAGCCAGGGCCGCGCAACCTTCACGATGCAGTTCGATCACTACGCCGAGGCGCCGCGTAACGTCTCGGAAGAAGTCCAGAAGAAATTCGCATAACCGCAAGCGTCACCGGACGCTCAAGTCTGTACGGAGAGCCACATGGCCAAAGAGAAATTTGAACGCAACAAGCCGCACTGCAACATCGGCACGATTGGTCACGTTGACCATGGCAAGACGTCGTTGACGGCAGCGATCACGAAGGTGTTGGCGGAGAAGGGCGGCGCAACGTTCACGGCGTACGACCAGATCGACAAGGCACCGGAAGAGAAGGCACGCGGCATCACGATCTCGACCGCGCACGTCGAGTATCAGACCGACAACCGCCACTACGCGCACGTCGATTGCCCGGGCCACGCCGACTACGTGAAGAACATGATCACGGGCGCGGCGCAGATGGACGGCGCGATCCTGGTCGTGTCGGCTGCCGACGGCCCGATGCCGCAGACGCGCGAGCACATCCTGCTCGCCCGCCAGGTCGGCGTTCCGGCGCTCGTCGTGTTCATGAACAAGGTCGACATGGTCGACGATCCGGAGCTCTTGGAGCTCGTCGAGCTCGAAGTGCGCGAGCTTCTCTCGAAGTACGAGTTCCCGGGCGACGACATTCCGATCACCAAGGGTTCGGCGCTGTGCGCGCTTGAAGACCGCGAGCCGAAGATCGGCAAGGACGCGGTTCTGGCGCTCATGGAGACCGTCGATTCCTACATCCCGCAGCCGGAGCGTCCGATCGACCAGCCGTTCCTGATGCCGGTCGAAGACGTGTTCTCGATCTCGGGCCGCGGCACGGTCGTCACCGGCCGCGTCGAGCGCGGCATCGTCAAGGTCGGCGAGGAAGTCGAGATCGTCGGCCTCCGCGCGACGACGAAGACGACCGTCACGGGCGTCGAGATGTTCCGCAAGCTGCTCGATCAGGGCCAGGCCGGCGACAACATCGGCGCACTGCTGCGCGGCACGAAGCGTGAAGACGTCGAGCGCGGCCAGGTTCTCTGCAAGCCGGGTTCGGTCAAGCCGCACACGAAGTTCAAGGCAGAAGCCTACATCCTGACGAAGGATGAGGGCGGTCGCCACACGCCGTTCTTCACGAACTACCGTCCGCAGTTCTACTTCCGCACGACGGACGTGACGGGCGTGGTTCACCTGCCGGAAGGCACCGAGATGGTCGTTCCGGGCGACAACGTCGCGATGGAAGTGCACCTGATCGTGCCGATCGCGATGGAAGAGAAGCTTCGCTTCGCCATCCGCGAAGGCGGCCGTACGGTCGGCGCCGGCGTCGTCGCAAGCATCATCGAGTGAGGATAGTTAGGCAGTCGGCAGTCGCAAGATTGCCGGCCGCCGATTGCCTACTGCTCACTTAGACGAGAGATAAAAGATGAACGGCCAAAACATTCGCATCCGGCTCAAAGCGTTCGATCATCGCATCCTCGATGCGTCGACGCGCGAGATCGTGAATACGGCCAAGCGTACGGGCGCGCAGGTGCGTGGTCCGATTCCGCTGCCTACCCGGATCGAGAAGTACACGGTCAACCGCTCGCCGCACATCGACAAGAAGTCGCGCGAGCAGTTCGAAATGCGGACTCACAAGCGTTTGCTCGACATCGTCGACCCGACGCCGCAAACCGTCGACGCTTTGATGAAGCTCGACCTCGCGGCCGGTGTGGACGTCGAGATCAAGCTCTAAGCCGCATAAAGATTTGAACTCGCGTTTAACGCGACTAGTCAAGGACGGACGACAATGCGTTCCGGAGTGATCGCGCAGAAGCTGGGAATGACCCGCGTCTTTACAGACGCTGGTGAGCATATCCCGGTGACCGTGCTCAAACTCGATGGCTGCCAAGTGGTGGGTCATCGCACGCAAGATAAAAACGGCTACGTTGCGCTGCAGCTGGGTTCCGGCAAGCGCAAGCCGAAGAACGTGCCGAAGGCCGAGCGCGGCAACTTCGCCGTCGCCAAGGTCGAGCCGAAGCGCAAGGTCGCGGAATTCCGCGTCACCGACGCTGAGCTCATTCCGGTCGGCGCCGAGATCATGGCGGACCATTTCGTCGTCGGTCAGTTCGTCGACGTCACCGGCATCACGACCGGTAAGGGTTTTGCCGGCGGCATGAAGCGCTGGAACTTCGGCGGTCTGCGCGCGACGCACGGCGTCTCGGTCTCGCATCGCTCGATCGGTTCGACCGGCGGCCGTCAGGATCCGGGCAAGACGTTCAAGAACAAGAAGATGCCGGGTCACCTCGGTGTCGAGCAAGTCACTACGCTGAACCTCAAGGTCGTGCAGACGGATGTCGAGCGCGGTCTGATCATGGTCGAAGGCGCGGTGCCGGGCGTTGCCGGCGGCTGGATCACCATGCGTGACGCCGTCAAGAAGGCGCTCCCGAAGGATGCACCGAAGCCGGGCAAGTTCCGCGTCGCCGGTGGCGAGAGCGCAGCTGCGGCACAAGAGCCGGCAGCTACGGCTGAGGGAGCGTGAACATGAAAATCGCAATCAACACGCTCGAAGGTAAAGAGGCGGGTTCGCTCGACCTCAACCAGGACATCTTCGGTCTCGAGCCGCGTGCCGATCTCTTGCAGCGTTGCGTGCGCTGGCAGCTGGCCAAGCGCCAGGCCGGCACGCACGACGTCAAGAACCGTTCGGAGATCGCGCGTACGGGCAAGAAGCTCTACAAGCAGAAGGGCACCGGCGGTGCTCGTCACGGTGCGGCTCGCGCCAACCTGTTCCGTGGTGGTGGCCGTTCGTTCGGTCCGACCCCGCGCAGCCACGAGATCGGCCTGCCGAAGAAAGTGCGCGCGCTCGCGCTGCGTCACGCTCTCTCGGCGAAGGCCAAGGACGGCGCGCTGATCATTGTCGATCAGGCCTCGACCGGCGAAGCGAAGACGAAGGCGCTGAAGCTCAGCTTCGGCAAGCTCGGCCTCACCAGCGCACTGATCATCGACGGCGCCGAGGTGAACGAGAACTTCGCGCTCGCGGCTCGCAACATTCCGCATATCGATGTCCTGCCGATCCAGGGCATCAACGTTTACGACATCATGCGCCGCGAGAAGCTCGTGCTGACGCGCGCTGCTGTCGATGCGCTGGAGGCGCGGTTCAAATGAGCAAAGCCATCGAAGCTCGCCACTACGACGTGATCCTGTCGCCGACGATCACCGAAAAGGCGACGATGCAGTCGGAGCACAACAAGGTCGTGTTCAAGGTCGCGCGCGGCGCGACCAAGCCGCAGATCAAGGAAGCGGTCGAGAAGCTTTTCGACGTCAAGGTCAAGAGCGTCAACACGCTGCTGCGTAAGGGCAAGACGCGGGTGTTCCGCGGCTTCAAGGGTGAACTCTCGGACGTCAAACGCGCAGTCGTGACGCTCGAGGAAGGTCACCGCATCGACGTGACGACCGGCCTCTAAGGGATAATCGTTATGGCACTGAAGAAATATAAGCCGACGACCCCGGGCCAGCGACAGCTGGTGCTGGTCGATCGTTCGGCGCTCTACCGCGGCAAGCCCGTCAAGACGCTGACCGAAGGTCGCGCTGAAGCCGGCGGCCGCAACAACAACGGTCGCATCACGGTTCGTTTTCGTGGCGGCGGACACAAGCAGGCGTATCGCAACGTCGACTTCAAGCGCCGTAAGCTTGATGTGCCGGCGCGTGTCGAGCGTATCGAATACGATCCGAACCGTTCGGCCTTCATCGCGCTGATCAAGTACGAGGACGGCGAGCTCGCCTACATCCTGGCGCCGCAGCGCTTGGCCGAAGGCGACACCGTCATCTCGGCGAAGAGCGCGGACGTGAAGCCGGGCAATGCGATGCCGCTGGCGGCCATTCCGGTCGGCACGATCGTGCACAACATCGAGCTGAAGATCGGTAAGGGCGGGGCGCTCGCGCGTTCGGCCGGCACCTACGCTCAGATCGCCGGCCGCGATCAGGAATACATCATCATCCGTCTCTCGTCGGGTGAGCAGCGCCTCGTGCACGGTCAGTGCATGGCGTCGGTCGGTGCGGTGTCGAACCCGGACCACATGAACACCTCGATCGGCAAAGCCGGTCGTAACCGTTGGCTCGGCAAGCGCCCGCATAACCGCGGCGTCTCCATGAACCCGGTCGACCATCCGCTCGGCGGCGGCGAAGGCCGTTCTTCGGGTGGCCGTCATCCGGTTACGCCGTGGGGCTTCCCGACCAAGGGCAAGAAGACGCGTAAGAACAAGCAGACTACGAAATTCATTGTCGCGAGCCGTCACGCTCGCAAGAAGAAGTAGGAAGGACGCACATGACGCGTTCAGTATGGAAAGGTCCGTTCGTTGACGGATACCTCCTCAAGAAAGCCGATACGGCTCGTTCGTCTGGCCGGCACGACGTCATCAAGACGTGGAGCCGCCGCTCGACGATCCTGCCGCAGTTCGTCGGTCTGACGTTCGGCGTTCACAACGGACAGAAGCACATCCCGGTCGCTGTGACCGAGGAAATGGTCGGACATAAGCTCGGCGAGTTCGCGCCGACGCGTACGTTCCATGGCCATGCCTCGGACAAAAAAGCCAAGCGGTCGTAGGGAGCTGATCGATGGGTAAGAAAAAGCGCGAGCGCGTTTTGTCCGAGACCGAGGCGCAAGCCGTGGCTCGCAACATCCGCATCAGCCCGCAGAAGCTCAACCTGGTCGCGCAGTTAATCCGCGGCAAGAAGGTTGCGGCGGCCTTGGCCGATCTCGAATTCTCGCGTAAGCGCATCGCGCGCGACGTGAAGAAGTGCCTCGAGTCGGCGATCGCCAACGCGGAAAACAACCACAGCCTCGATGTCGACGATCTGATCGTCGCGCAGGCGCATGTCGGCAAAGCTCTCGTGATGAAGCGCTTCCATGCGCGCGCACGCGGCCGCGCCGGCGCCATCCAGAAGCCGTTCTCGCACCTGACGATCATCGTTCGTCAGGTCGAGGAAAAGGCAGCGGCGTAAGGGGAATCTGATGGGTCAGAAAATCAATCCAATCGGCCTGCGCCTCGGCATCAACCGCACGTGGGACTCGCGCTGGTTCGCCGCCAAGGGCGAATACGGCAAGCTGCTGCACGAAGACATGGCGATCCGCGCGATGCTCATGAAAGAGCTCAAGCAGGCTGCCGTCTCGCGCATCGTCATCGAGCGCCCGCACAAGAAGTGCCGCGTCACGATCCACTCGGCGCGTCCGGGTGTCGTCATCGGCAAGAAGGGCGCCGACATCGACAAGCTGCGCAAGCAGGTTGCGGCGCTCACGAATGCGGACGTCGTGCTCAACATCATCGAAATCCGTAAGCCGGAAATCGATGCGCAGCTGGTCGCCGAATCGATCGCGCAGCAGCTCGAGCGCCGCGTTGCGTTCCGCCGTGCCATGAAGCGCGCCGTTCAGTCGGCGATGCGTCTCGGCGCGGAAGGCATCCGCATCAACTGCTCGGGCCGTCTCGGCGGCGCCGAAATTGCCCGTCTCGAGTGGTACCGCGAAGGTCGCGTGCCGCTGCACACGCTGCGCGCCGACGTCGACTTCGGCGTTGCGACGGCGTTCACGACCTACGGAACCTGCGGCGTTAAGGTTTGGATCTTCAAGGGCGAAATCCTTGAGCACGATCCGATGGCGCAGGACAAGAAAATGGCAGACGGCGGCGGTGACGCCGGTCGCCCGCGCCGCGACGCGGCCTAAGTTTTAGGACGATAAGTCATGTTGCAACCGAAGAAGACGAAGTTCCGGAAGGCGCACAAGGGGCGCATCAAGGGCACCTCGAAGGGCGGCACCAATCTCGACTTCGGCCAGTTCGGTCTGAAGGCGATGGAGCCGGATCGTGTCACGGCCCGTCAGATCGAGGCGGCTCGCCGCGCGCTGACGCGTCACATGAAGCGCGCAGGCCGCGTGTGGATCCGGATTTTCCCGGACGTGCCGGTCTCCAAAAAGCCGCTCGAAGTGCGCATGGGCTCCGGCAAAGGCGCTCCCGAGTATTGGGTCGCGCGCGTTGCGCCGGGCCGCATCCTGTTCGAGCTCGACGGCGTGCCGGTTCAGCTCGCGAAGGAAGCGCTCACGCTTGCTGCCGCTAAGCTGCCGATCAAGACGCGATTCATCCAGCGTATCGCGGAGTAGGGATCATGAAGATCGATGACGTCCGCGGCCTTTCGGCCGACCAGCTCTCCGACGAGCTGCTGAAGTTGAAGAAAGAGCAGTTCAACCTGCGCTTCCAGCGCGCGACGGGCCAGCTCGAGAACACCTCGCGCGTGCGCCAAGTGCGCCGCGACATCGCCCGCATTCAGACGGTCGCGCGCCAAAAGCGCGCCGCCGCCAAGTCGTAATAGAGAGAGGCCCGTATGCCCAAGCGCGTACTGCAAGGCACGGTGGTGAGCGATAAGCAGGACAAGACGGTCGTCGTCTTGATCGAGCGCCGCTTCACGCACCCGATCATGAAGAAGACGGTGCGCCGTTCGAAGAAGTATCAGGCGCACGACGAGTCGAACGCCTATGCGGTCGGCGACACGGTGTGGATCGAAGAGCACAAGCCGATCTCGCGCACGAAGCGCTGGGCGGTGGTGCGCGGCGAGAAGCGCGTCGAGAAGACATCCGCGAAATCGGCGTAAAGCCGGCTTCGCGTTCTACGTAGTACTGCGCGCCATAACGGCGCCGAAATAGAGGACGAGGTGCATCAATGATTCAGATGCAGACCAACCTCGACGTGGCCGACAATTCCGGCGCACGACGGGTCATGTGCATTAAGGTGCTTGGCGGTTCCAAGCGTAAATACGCGCATGTCGGCGACACGATCGTCGTGTCGGTGAAAGAGGCGATTCCCCGCGGACGCGTGAAGAAGGGCGAGGTCATGAAGGCCGTCGTCGTTCGCACCGCGAAGGCGATCCGCCGCGTCGACGGCTCCATCATCCGCTTCGACCGCAACGCCGCTGTGTTGATCAACAACCAGGCTGAGCCGGTCGGCACGCGTATCTTCGGACCGGTTCCGCGCGAGCTGCGCGCGAAGAACCACATGAAGATCATTTCGCTTGCGCCGGAGGTGCTGTAATGGCCGCCAAAATCCGCAAGGGCGACAACGTTATCGTCATCACGGGCCGCCACAAGGGCCGCACCGGTGAAGTGATCGAGGTGCGTCCGAGCGAGGCGCGCGCGCTGGTGCGCGGCGTCAACCTCGTGAAGCGTCATACCAAGCAGACGGCCCAGCAAGAGGGCGGGATCATCTCGAAAGAGGCGCCGATCCACCTCTCGAACCTGTCGCTGCTGCACCCGACCGACAAGAAGCCGACCCGTGTTGGCTTCAAGATGGTCGGCGACAAGAAAGTCCGCGTTGCCAAGCGTGGTGGAGTTGAGATCGATGGCTGATAAGGACGACAAGAAGGCCAAGAAGCCGGCTGCGCCGAAAGTCGAGCACGGCGGCAAGACCGCTCCGAAGGAGCCGAAGGCTGCCAAGGCTGGCGCGGCGAAGGCCGATGCTGCTCCGAAGGAGAAGAAGCCGAAGGAAAAGCAGCCGGCGGCTCGCCTGCGCAAGGTATTCGACGAGCAGGTCCGCAAGGCCCTGACGGAAGAGTTCGGCTACACCAACCCGATGAAGGTTCCGGCGATCACCAAGATCGTTCTGAACATGGGCGTTGGCGAGGGCGTCAACGACCGTAAGAAGGTCGAAGTCGCAGCCAACGATCTTTCGGCGATTGCCGGCCAGAAGGCCGTGATCACGCGCTCGCGTAAGGCGATCGCGACCTACAAGCTGCGTGAAAATCAGCCGATCGGCTGCAAGGTCACGCTGCGCAAGACCCGTATGTACGAGTTCCTCGATCGTCTCGTGAACATCGCGCTCCCCCGCGTGCGCGACTTCCGCGGCCTGAACCCGAAGAGCTTCGACGGCAACGGCAACTATGCGATCGGCATCAAGGAGCACATCGTGTTCCCGGAAATCGATTACGACAAGACGGATGCTGTCCTCGGCATGGACATCATCATCTGCACCTCGGCAACCTCGGACGACGAAGCCCGCGCGTTGCTCAAGCACATGAACTTCCCGTTCCGGCAGTAAGGCGACGTCGGGCAGATTGGCCGACACCATCGCTTTAAACGCGGATACCTAGGAGACACTGAATGGCAAAGACGAGTTCAATCGAGAAGAACGCGAAGCGCCGCAAGATGACCAAGCAGTTCGGCGCACGCCGCGCCAAGCTGAAGGCTCTCGCGCGCGACAAGAACGCTCCGATGGAAGAGCGTTTCGCGGCTGCGCTGAAGCTGGCCGAGCTTCCGCGCAATTCTTCGAAGACCCGCATCCGCAACCGTTGCGAAGTGACGGGGCGCCCGCGCGCATTTTATCGCAAGCTCAAGATGAGCCGCATCGCGATCCGTGATCTCGGATCGAAGGGTCTCATCCCGGGCCTCGTGAAGTCGAGCTGGTAAGGAGGGATCACAGATGAACGATCCGCTCGGCGATATGATCACCCGCATCCGCAATGCGCAGATGCGTAACAAGTCGAAGGTTTCGACGCCCGGCTCGCGCCTGCGCGCGAACGTGCTCGAAGTGCTCAAGACCGAAGGTTACATCCGCGACTATTCGTCGACGGAACTCGGCAACGGGCGCTCCGAATTCGATATCGAACTGAAGTATTTCGACGGCACGCCGGTCATCCGGGAGATCGCTCGCGTCTCCAAGCCCGGCCGCCGCGTTTACGTCTCGGTGAAGAACCTGCCGCGCATCGGCAATGGTCTCGGCATCGCGATCGTCTCCACGCCGAAGGGCGTGATGGCCGATCACGAAGCTCGCGACCAGAATGTCGGCGGCGAGCTCCTCTGCACCGTATTCTGACGGGAACACAACAATGTCACGTATTGGCAAAAGGCCCGTAGCGCTGCCGTCCGGTGTGACGGCGAATGTCGAAGGACAGACCGTCAAGGTAAAGGGCCCGAAGGGCGCTTTGCAGATCGTGCTTCCGGAAGACGTCGAAGTCGCTATGGACAACGGTTCGGTCGCGGTGAAGCCGCGTTCCGAAACCAAGCGCGCGCGCGCGATGTGGGGCATGTCCCGCACGCAGGTCGCAAACCTGATGAAGGGCGTCACCACTGGATTCGAGCGCAAGCTCGAGATCAACGGCGTCGGTTATCGTGCGGCCGTGCAAGGCAAGAACCTGCAGCTCGCGCTCGGTTACAGCCACGATGTGCTGTTCCCGATCCCGGACGGCATCTCGATCGTCACGCCGAAGCCGACGGAAATCGTCGTCACCGGCATCGACGCTCAGAAGGTCGGCCAGGTTGCGGCTGAGATCCGCTCGTATCGTCCGCCGGAGCCCTACAAGGGCAAGGGCGTGAAGTACGCAGGCGAGTTCATCTTCCGCAAGGAAGGCAAAAAGAAATGATCCGCGCGGGCAAGTTTTCGTTCCCGGGTGCGGGCGAGCTCATCCTGGTTCGTCCAGGCGCAGAGCCGTTTCGCGCTTCCGGTTATGCGTTCGACGTTCGCCCGTCGCGCGACTCGGACAACGCTACGCACAGCATGCTGCGCGAGCTGATTGCCATCCGCCGGGATGGCGGCAGGAAGAGCTAAGGTCATGGCACACAAAAGCACAACCGAACGGCGTGGGGCGCGTGTTCGCCGCGCCGTCAAGGCAGCGGCCAACGGCCGCGCACGTCTCACGGTGTTTCGCTCGTCGAAGCACATCTACGCTCAGATCATCGACGACACGAAGGGCGTGACGCTCGCGTCCGCTTCGTCGCTCGAGAAGGATCTGCGCGGCAGCCTGAAGACCGGCGCCGATATCGACGCCGCCAAGGCCGTCGGTAAGCTCGTCGCCGAACGTGGCGCCGGCGCTGGCGTCAAGGACGTCGTATTCGATCGCGGCCAGTATCTCTATCATGGCCGTATCAAAGCGTTGGCTGAAGCCGCGCGGGAAGGCGGATTGAACTTCTAATGGCACAACGTCCAGGCGCCTCGCCCGATCGAGGCAATCGTAAAGAACGTGACCGCGGCGATCGTCGTGAAGAGCGCGACAGCGAGTTTGTCGACAAGCTCGTTCACATCAATCGCGTCGCCAAGGTCGTGAAGGGTGGTCGTCGCTTCGGCTTCGCCGCGCTCGTCGTCGTCGGCGACCAGAAGGGTCGCGTCGGTTTCGGTCACGGCAAGGCACGCGAAGTTCCGGAAGCGATCCGTAAGGCAACCGACGCTGCGAAGCGTTCGCTGACGCGCGTTCCGCTGCGCGAAGGCCGCACGCTGCATCACGACGTGTTCGGTCGCCACGGCGCCGGCCGCGTCTTCCTGCGCGCAGCGCCTCCGGGCACCGGCATCATCGCGGGTGGTCCGATGCGCGCCGTTTTCGAAACACTGGGCATGCAGGACGTCGTCGCCAAGTCGATGGGTTCGTCGAACCCGTACAACATGGTCCGCGCCACATTCGATGCGCTGAAGACTGTCGATAGCCCGCGTTCGGTTGCGGCACGCCGGAACATCAAGGTTTCGACGCTGCAGAATCGCCGCGGCACGGTCGACGGCGAACAGCCGGCCGCCGACTAAGGAGCCGAGTGATGAACGCAACGAAAAGCTCGAAGACCGTGAAGGTGCAGCAGATCGGTTCGCCGATCCGCCGCCGGCACGACCAGCGTGAGACGCTGGTGGGTCTCAATCTCAACAAACTCGGCCGCACGGCCGAGTTGCCGGACACGCCGGCAACGCGCGGCATGATCGCCAAAGTGGCGCATCTCGTCCGCGTGGTGGAGAAGTAAGGACATTCGCGATGGCTCGGTTCAACCGGGCCATCCACGCCTTCGGGCGTGCGACGACAGAGGCATCGGCCTCAAGAGGATAGAACGATGAAACTCAGCGATCTGAGGGACAAGCCGGGCGCGACGCACAATTCGAAGCGCGTCGGCCGCGGCATCGGCTCCGGCAAGGGCAAGACTGCCGGCCGTGGTGTCAAGGGTCAGTGGGCACGCTCCGGCGTCGCCATCAAGGGCTTCGAAGGCGGTCAGATGCCGTTGCATCGCCGTCTGCCGAAGCGTGGCTTCAAAAAGCCGTTCCCGGCGAACTATGTCGAGGTGAACCTCGACCGCGTTCAGGCCGCGATCGACGCGAAGACGCTCGACATCTCGAAGACGATCGATGCGGCCGCGCTGGTCGAAGCCGGCGTCGTGCGCCGCGCCAAGGACGGTGTCCGTCTGCTCGGCCGTGGCGAGCTCACGTCGAAGGCTCAGTTCTCGCTCGCGGGTGCTTCGAAGTCGGCTGTCGCAGCCGTCGAGAAGGCCGGCGGCTCGATCGAAATCCTCGTCGTGAAGGCTTCGGAAGAAGAAGCCGCGTAACGATTCCGTCATCCCGGAAGCCGCGCGGTTCGCGTTGCGAACTCAGGCTATCCGGGATCCATTGCCCCAGATTTGACGCAGGGAGCATGGATTCCGGGTTCGCTGCTCCGCTTACGCCCGGAATGGCAGTGACTTTTCAATGGCCCCCGAGGCCCTATATAGGGGCGTACCTCAAGGCCTCCTGGCAGCGATGTCGGGTAACGGAGCGGTAGATGGTCTCGGCAGCGGAACAACTGGCGGCAAACCTTAATTTCGGCGCGCTCGCCAAGGCCGAAGAACTCAAGAAGCGTATCTGGTTCACGCTCGGCGCTCTGCTCGTCTATCGTCTCGGCACGTATATCCCGCTGCCCGGCATCGATCCGGGCGCGTGGGAGCAGATCTTCCGCTCGCAAGCGGGCGGCATTCTCGGCATGTTCAACATGTTCGCCGGCGGCGGTATCAACCGCATGGCGATCTTCGCGCTGAACATCATGCCGTATATCTCGGCGTCCATCATCATCCAGCTGATGACGACGGTGTCGCCGACGCTCGAAGCGCTCAAGAAAGAGGGCGAGGCGGGCCGCAAGACCATCAATCAATACACGCGTTATCTCACCGTGCTGCTCGCGGTGTTCCAGGCGTACGGCATTTCGATCGGTCTCGAATCGTCCGGCACGGTCGTGTCCGATCCTGGCCTGTTCTTCCGCATCACCACGGTGCTGACGCTGACCGGCGGCACGATGTTCCTGATGTGGCTCGGTGAGCAGATCACGTCGCGCGGTATCGGCAACGGCATCTCGCTGATCATTCTCGCAGGCATCGTCGCGGAACTTCCGGGCGCGCTCGTCGGCACTCTCGAACTCTCGCGTCAGGGCGCGATTTCGCCGGCGCTCATCCTCGGCCTCGCCGTGATGGCCGTCGCCGTCATTGCTTTCGTCGTGTTCATGGAGCGCGCGCAGCGCCGCTTGCTGATCCAGTATCCGAAGCGTCAGGTCGGCAATCAGATGTTCGAGGGTCAGTCCTCGCATCTGCCGCTGAAGCTCAACACATCCGGCGTCATCCCGCCGATCTTCGCGTCATCGTTGCTGCTGTTGCCGGCGACGATCGCGAACTTCAACGCGGGACAGGGCGGCGAATGGCTGCAGTGGCTGACGACTCAGCTCAGTCACGGCCGTCCGCTGTTCATGTTGCTCTATCTCGGCCTGATCGTGTTCTTCGCGTTCTTCTATACGGCGATCGTGTTCAATCCGACCGAGACCGCCGACAATCTGAAGAAGCACGGCGGCTTCATTCCGGGCATTCGTCCGGGCGAGCGCACCGCGGAATACATCGACTATGTGCTCTCGCGCATCACGGTGATCGGCGCGATCTATCTCGGCATCGTCTGCTTGATTCCCGAGTTGCTGATTTCCTACAGCGGCGTCACGACCTTCTACTTCGGCGGCACATCGCTGCTCATCGTCGTCTCGGTGACGATGGATACTGTCGCGCAGATCCAGGGCTATCTGCTCGCGCATCAGTATGAAGGTCTTATCAAGCGTTCGAAGCTGCGCGGCCGCAAGCGGTGATGATGTGATCCAGCGCATCGGCTTCACAATCGGTGCGCTGCTTCTCTACCGGCTCGGCTGCAATATCCCGATCCCGGGAATCGATCCCGTCGCGTGGCAGAGTTTGTTCGGTGGCTTGCAAGGCGTCGCCAATGCCGGCAATTTCTTCGGCGGCAACGCAAGCGCGCGCATCTCGCTCTTCGCGCTGACGATCATCCCTTACATCACCGCAGCGTTCTTCATTCAGTTCGTCGTCCTGGCGTCGCGCCGCGTTCGCGCCCGCGCGGAAGATAGCGGCGTTGCGGGCCGGCGCATGATCGTGCGCGTCACGCTCGCGCTCACGTTGCTGCTTGCGGCGTTCCAAGCGATCGGTTTGGCGAATGCGATGCAGCAGGTGACGGGCCTCGTGACGTGGCAAGGCCCTGCATTCATCGTCACGGCCACGATCATCTGGTGCGCCGGCGTTCTTGCTCTCGTGTGGCTCGCCGAACAAATCACCGCGCGCGGATTCGGCAACGGCATTTCGTGGTTGTTGTTCGCGACAGCCGCAGCGGAACTGCCGACGGCGCTCGCGACGAGCATCGAGATGGTCCGGCTCGGTGTTCTCTCGGGACGCACCGCGTTTCTTCTGCTGCTCGTCGTCGTCGCAATCGTGGCGTGGGTCGTAATGGTCGAACTCGCGCGGCGAAATTTCTCCGTCGAACGAATCGACGGCAAGGGCCGCGCCGATCTCAATCTCAAACTCAATCCGAGCGGCATCGCGCCGCAGCTGCTCGCCGGATGGGCGATGCTGGTGCCGGTGAGTCTGCTGCCGTGGGTGTGGCAGTTCGTCAGCCAGGAGCAAGCCGTCGCGATCGTGCAGGCGATGCGGCCCGGCAGTGCGATCTACTATGTCTGCCTGGCGCTTTGCCTCATCGTGACGTCGGTCATTTACACGGCATTCTTGCTCGATCCAGCGCGTCTCGCGGAGCGGTTGCGCGTGCTCGGATTGAGCCTTCCCGGTGTCGCACCGGGCGAGCCGACGGCGGACGCTTTTGACCACAGTGTTTCGCGACTCTCGCTTGCGGGAGCGCTCTATTTGGTTCTAGTGATTGTCGGCACGCAGGTTTTCTTTGCATCGCTCGGCTTGCCGTTCGCGATCGGCGGCTTTGCGTTATTGGTAGTTGTCAGTACTGTTTTGGATCTAAGGGCGCAGTACGCGTCCTACAGCGGGGGCGAACGTCTATGAGGTTGATACTGCTCGGTCCGCCGGGGGCCGGGAAGGGGACGCAGGCGCAGCGCCTCGTGGACCGCTACAAGATCGTTCAGCTTTCGACCGGAGATATGCTGCGCGCCGCCGTGGCCGCAGGATCGCCGATCGGCCTCAAGGTCAAAGACGTGATGGCAAGCGGCGGGCTGGTGTCGGATGACATCGTCGTCAGCATCATCGAGGACCGCATCCAGCAGCCGGACGCGAAGAATGGCTTCATCCTCGATGGCTTTCCGCGCACGGTCCCGCAGGCCGAAGCGCTCGACAAGATGCTCCATGAGCATGGCCTCGACCTCGACGGTGTGATCGAGCTGAAGGTCGATCACAAGAAGCTCGTCGACCGAATCGTTAAGCGCGCGGCTGACGCAAAAGCGGCCGGCCAGCCGGTGCGTCCGGACGACGATCCGGTCGTGTTTGAAAAGCGCCTGACCGCGTACGAGCGCGATACCTCTGTTGTGGCACCATTTTACCATAAAAAAGGTTCGCTGACCGAGATTGACGGCATGGCGAGCATCGACGGCGTCAGCGAAGCAATCAACAAGGCTTTGGCGGGGAAATAACCGGCCGAAGGGCGCAAATAAGCCAATAAGAATCGGCTTTTGCTGGTTGACGCGAGGGTCTTGAATCCTTTAATACCCCGGCATCCGTTGGGATTAATCGACGTTGCCGGGCTTCTCCTCCGGGGAAGGCGGGCGGCGTCGCGTGCATCATGGTGCAGCCCAGCGTCCAATAAAATCAACGCTTTCCGGCGCGCTCGGCTCGAGATTGCGCCTAGGAGTTACGACATTGGCCCGCATTGCAGGCGTCAACATCCCGACCAACAAGCGCGTCATCATCGCGCTGCAGTACATTCATGGCATCGGCCAGAAGGCTGCTCGCGACATCATGACCAAGGTCAATATCCCGGACGAGCGCCGTGTCTCGCAGCTGACGGACGCCGAAGTCCTGCAGATCCGCGAAGTCATTGACCGCGACTTCCTGGTCGAGGGCGATCTGCGCCGTGAAGTTTCGATCAACATCAAGCGGCTGATGGATCTCGGCTGCTATCGCGGCCTGCGGCATCGCCGCGGTCTGCCGGTGCGCGGTCAGCGCACCCACACCAACGCACGCACCCGCAAGGGTCCGGCGAAGGCAATTGCCGGCAAGAAGAAGTAATCGGGTTTATCGGTTTAGCGACGGCAGCCTCGAGCTGCCGTTTGCTGTTGCGATATTCCCAAGGTGGAGCCGCTGGAAGTACGGCGGCGTTGAGATCGAGAAGGATTTGAGATGGCTAAAGAAGCCGCCCGCGTACGTCGTAAAGAGCGCAAGAACATCGCCTCCGGCGTTGCACACGTGAATGCAAGCTTCAACAACACGATGATCACCATCACGGACGTGCAGGGCAATTCGATTGCCTGGTCGTCGGCCGGCACGATGGGTTTCAAGGGCTCGCGTAAGTCCACGCCGTATGCGGCGCAGGTTGCGGCCGAAGACGTTGCGCGCAAGGCGCAAGAGCACGGCATGCGCACGCTCGAAGTCGAAGTTGCCGGTCCGGGTTCGGGCCGCGAGTCGGCGCTGCGCGCATTGCAGGCCGCAGGCTTCACGGTGACGTCGATCCGCGACGTGACGCCGATTCCGCACAACGGTTGCCGTCCGCGCAAGCGTCGTCGCGTCTAAGAATTTTCTGCAGCGCTCCACTCGCGATGGAGCGCTGATTTTCCCGCACGGCGCCGTGCGGGCTTCGCGCGCCGATCGACTGGCGCTGCGCAACCGAACAGGGTGATGCACGTGATTCAAAAGAACTGGCAAGAATTGATCAAGCCCGAGAAGCTCCAAGTGACTCCGGGTCACGACGCTAAGCGCGTCGCGACGGTTGTCGCTGAGCCGCTCGAGCGCGGCTTTGGTTTGACGCTCGGCAACGCACTGCGCCGCATTCTGCTTTCGTCGCTGCAAGGCGCGGCGGTGCAGTCGGTGCAGATCGACGGCGTGTTGCACGAGTTCTCGTCGATCCCGGGCGTGCGCGAGGACGTGACCGACATCGTTCTCAACATCAAGGATATCGCGATCCGCATGCAGGGCGATGGCCCGAAGCGCATGGTCGTGAAGAAGCAGGGCCCGGGCCCGGTCACCGCCGGCGACATCTCGACGGTCGGCGACGTTTCGGTTCTCAATCCGGACCTCGTGATCTGCACGCTCGACGACGGTGCAGAGATCCGCATGGAATTCACCGTCAACACCGGCAAGGGTTACGTCTCGTCCGAGCGCAACCGTCCGGAAGATGCGCCGATCGGCCTCATCCCGGTCGACAGCCTGTATTCGCCGGTGCGCAAGGTTTCGTACCGCGTCGAGAATACGCGCGAGGGTCAGATCCTCGACTACGACAAGCTCACGATGACGATCGAGACGAACGGCTCGATCACGCCGGATGACTCGCTCGCTTACGCTGCGCGCATTCTGCAGGATCAGCTCAACGTGTTCGTCAACTTCGAAGAGCCGAAGCGCGAGCAGGCCGCTGAGACGATTCCGGATCTCGCGTTCAACCCGGCCTTCCTCAAGAAGGTTGACGAGCTCGAACTGTCGGTGCGTTCGGCGAACTGCTTGAAGAACGACAACATCGTTTACATCGGCGACCTGGTTCAGAAGTCGGAAGCAGAGATGCTCCGCACGCCGAACTTCGGCCGCAAGTCGCTCAACGAGATCAAGGAAGTGCTGGCGCAGATGGGCCTGCATCTCGGCATGGAAGTGCCGGGTTGGCCGCCGGAAAACATCGACGATCTCGCCAAGCGTTTCGAAGACCACTACTGATTTTATCGGCCTGCTGAGAGAGCGGCCCGCGAAGGAACAAGACCATGCGTCATGGCAAAGTCTACCGTAAGCTGAACCGCACGGCGGAGCATCGCAAGGCGATGTTCGCCAACATGTGCGCCGCGCTGATCAAGCACGAGCAGATCGTCACCACGCTGCCGAAGGCGAAGGAGCTTCGTCCGATCGTTGAGAAGCTCGTCACGCTCGGCAAGAAGGGCGACCTGCATGCGCGCCGTCAGGCGATTGCCGAAATGCGCGACGTTGCGATGGTCCGCAAGTTGTTCGACGTTCTGGCTCCGCGTTACAAAGAACGTCAGGGTGGTTACACGCGCGTTCTCAAGGCCGGCTTCCGCTACGGCGACTCGGCTCCGGTCGGCGTGATCGAGTTCGTCGATCGCGACGTCGATGCGAAGGGCCTCGACTCGGGTCCGGTGCAAGAGAAAGAAGCCGAGGCTGCATAAGCTTCGCGACTTTCCGAAATACGAAAAGGGCGGCCGATCGGGCCGCCCTTTTTTGTTGTCCGGTGCGGTGAGGATTACGTCGGCTTGATCGTGCGAAACGTTGCGCTGGCGCGTGCGCAGATTTCGCCGTCCGCTGTGATGAGTGCTTGCACGAAACACAATGTGCTGCCGGCGCGAATGACGGTCGGCGCGATTTCAAGCCACTGACCGGGTTTCGCCGCGCCGATGAAGTCGACGTTCAGCGACACCGTGACGAGTCTCGTATTGCCGCCGAGCGCTAAGCCGCAACTCAATCCCATCGCGTTGTCGGCGAGTGTCGAGATCAATCCGCCATGCGCAAAGCCGCGCGAATTCGTATGCGCTTCAGCGAGTCGCAGTCCGAGGTGCACCGAATCGGCGTTGCGCTTCGCGTAGATCGGCTCCCACGGTTCGGTCAGCGGGCTCTTGCGCGTGTGACGCGCAAAGCCTTCCGGCACTTCGCTCATCTGGGTCTCCCGCTCAAAATTTCAGCGTGGCGCGGATGTGCGGTGAGGCACGCGCACCGCGATAGATAACTTAGGCGCCGCAAGCCGGTTAGAACATCGCGTCTTGCGAGTGCCAACACCGCGCCTTGCAACCGATGATGCAAAGCTGGACGGCTCTGCCGCTTATTTGGCGGCGCGCGACTCACACTTTGAAGCGATGATGACAGCGTCTCTTGTTCAAGGAGGCTGGAATGACGCGGTTTGTGTGTGTCGCGTTGGTGTTTCTGGGCAGTTCGTTTGCCCTCGCGCATGATCATTGGATCAACGCGCTTCGCCTGACCGACCCGATCAGCGGCGAGTGGTGCTGCAACCATATCGACTGCAGCGCAGTCCCTAAAGACGGAGTGGGGGAGGTCTCGGGCGGCTTCATGGTCGCTGAGACTAAAGAGGTGATTCCCCACACGCGCATCCTTTGGCAATCGAAAGACGGGAGCTGGTGGCGCTGCAGAAATATGCAGACCAACGCGACTCGCTGTTTGATCGGGCCGCCGCGCGGATCGTGATCCACGATTCTCGCCGGCGGACGTGCCCTCACGGTGATTTGCGGCCCGGCGTCAACCGGGGAAGCTCTGCGCCAAGCGTGGGGCTGCCTGTCATTTCATCACGGAACAAAGCTGCGCGCGCTGGTTGCGGACACTCGGCTGCCGCGCCGTCTCCGAAAAAATCACGATTTTGCCACAATTGAACGGAACCGCGGTACGGTTGTGTAGTTAACGGTGTGCAATTGTGGCGCCGATTTGGCAGAACGAATGGTTACCAAATGGTTGCCGTGTTCTGGCCATTTTTACGAGAATTTACAAAGAATTAGGTACGATCTTCTTCTCGGCGTTATGGGGGCGAGTGTTGCCCTGAAGTCATAGACGGAGAAGGTGGGTTGGACTATCTCGTGGACCACGTTCACTGCGTAAGTAAATGAGGCTTGGAAAAATATGAAGAAGTTCACACTCGCTCTCCTGGCTGGCACGGCATTGATGGCCGCTCCGGCAGTCGCCGCCGATCTCGGCCGCCCGATCTATAAGGCTCCGGTTGCAGTCGCTGCTCCGTACATGCTCTGGAACGGCTTCTACATCGGCGCAAACGCTGGTTACAGCTGGGGCCGTGATCGCGTTGGTGGTGGTCGTGCTGACACCGATGGTTTCTCGGGTGGTGGCCAGATCGGTTACAACTGGCAGTTCTCGCCGAACTGGGTGTTCGGTATCGAAGCTGACCTCCAGGGCTCGAATATCGAGTCGGATGTTGCTCTGCTCAACACCAACGTCCACATGTGGGGCACGGTTCGTGGCCGTCTCGGCTACGCCTGGAACAACGTCCTCCTGTACGGCACCGGCGGTTTCGCTTACGGCCGCAACGAGCTGACGGGCTTCGGCGTTTCGCAGTCGAAGACCCACACGGGCTACACCTTCGGTGGCGGTCTCGAATACGCGTTCGCTCCGCAGTGGTCGGCGAAGGTTGAATACCTGTATGTCGATCTCGGCCGCGAATTCTATGATGCGCCGGCATTCCAGACGAACGTCCGTTCGGACTTCCACACGGTTCGCCTCGGCATCAACTACCGCTTCGGCGGCGCACCGATCGTCGCTTCGTACTAATCGAACCGACTTCGCTTTCGGAAAGGGCCGGCTTCATGCCGGCCCTTTTCTTTTGTGCTGATTTCGGTGGAAAGATAACGGCGGCACTACTTGCGGTTTTGCCAGGCGGTTAGCCTTGGCGCGGGACAGGAATCACCTGCGGGGCCGCAAGATGTTCAAAGCGATTTTGGTTGGACTGTCGTCTCTGGCAGCCATCGCGCCGGCGTCCGCCGCCGATCTTCCGGTTTACAAAGCACCCATTGCCGTCATCGCGCAGAGCTGGAATGGCTTCTACGTCGGCGCCAATGTCGGCTACGGCTGGGGACGCGTCGGCCAGGTGATCGACCTCAGTGGTCCGGTCAATCTCGGCAGCTTCCCGATCGATGGCATCACGGGCGGCGCGCAAATCGGCTACACCATGCAAATTGCACCGAATTGGATCCTCGGCATAGAGGCCGATATCCAAGGCGCGAGCATCGGCGCGACGACGGATCGCTTCGCCTTCACGACCAGATCCGAGGTCGATGTGTGGGGCACGGTGCGCGGCCGGCTTGGCTACGCGGTCGGAAATGCGTTGATCTACGGCACCGGAGGCTTTGCCTGGGCCGGCCAGGAGTTTCAGGTCGGTGCGGCGCCGGCGCTCTCAAACACGCATGTCGGCTGGGCCGCGGGCGGTGGATTGGAATACGCGTTCGCGCCGAATTGGAGCGCGAAGGTCGAGTATCTCTACGCGCGTTTCGGCCGCGAGGATTACGACTTCGGCCGCTTCGTCGACCCAACGCGGGTCAATCTCGAACTGCAGACAGTCCGCCTCGGCGTGAACTATCGCTTCGGCGGCGGCCCGATTGTCGCCTCGTACTAAGGCCGGGGTCGTTCTGAGAAACTGAGTCCGGAAACCGCGTTAGGGGTTTGTTTTCCATCGCGAATCCGCCGGCAACAGTGTTGCCCTGGCGCACTAGCGGTGACAAGCAAGTCCGCCATATCGTGCGGCCGCTGAGAGTTTTGGGGCGTCGACAGAAGGGCCGGCCGGAGAGCCGGCTCTTTTGTTTTTGTCGCCGACTTTGCCGCGATGCATAGTGCCGCGATGATCAACCGGCGCGTGTTTTGGGTCGCGGCAATAGGAGCTTTGGCGATGGGCTCGGCGTCCGCCGATGAGGCTTTGCTGGCGGCTGCCGGCAGCGGTGACGTCGCCGCGATCGACCGTGCCTTGACGGGCGGCGCCGCAATCGACGCACAGGATCCGCAGCGCCGCACTGCGCTTCTCGTCGCCGTCGCGTATGACCGCACGGACGCGGCGCTGCGCTTGATCCAGGCCGGGGCGAACGTGAATGTTCAAGCCAAGAACCACGACTCGGCCTGGCTGCTCGCCGGTGCGCTCGGCCGCACGGCCATCCTGGCCGCGATGCTGGATCAGGGCCGCGTCGACTATGCAAAGCGCAACCGCTTTGGCGGCAATGCGCTCATCCCGGCCTGCGAGCGCGGCCATGTCGAGACCGTGCGGCTGCTGCTCGAGCGCTCCAAGATCGACGTCAATCACATCAACAATCTCGGCTGGACGGCGCTGCTCGAGGCCGTCTTCCTCGGCAACGGCGGCGAGCGGCATCAGGAGATCATCCGGCTCCTGCTCAAGCATAAGGCCGACGTCAATCTGGCCGACCGCGACGGCAAAACACCGCTCTGGCACGCGAAAAAGCACGGATATGCGGCGATTGTGACGATCCTCGAAGCGGCAGGCGGCCGCTAGGTGCTGTCGTTCGGCGCGGCCTCTGCCTATATATTTCCATCAGATCATGCGAATCGGTTCTTCATGAAAACACTGGCACTTGCGGCCGCGACCGCGCTCATCCTTTCGGCTCCCGTTGCGCTTTCGGGGCGCGCCGATGCGCAGACCTCGCGCGCGCCCTCGAGTTCGAATGACCTCAAGCTTTCGTTCGCGCCGGCCGTGCGGCAAACCGCGCCGTCGGTTGTCAATGTTTATGCGGCGCGCGTCGTCGAGAATCGCAACCCGATGATGGACGACCCTATCTTCCGCCGCTTCTTCGGCGGCCCGGGTATGCCGCGCGAGCAGGTGCAGCGCTCGCTCGGCTCCGGCGTGATCGTCGACAAGAGTGGCTTCATCGTCACCAACAATCACGTCGTCGAAGGCGCGACCGAGGTGAAGATCGCGCTCGCGGATCGGCGTGAGTTCGAAGCCGAGATCGTGCTCAAGGATGCGCGGACCGATCTCGCGATCCTCAAGCTGAAAACGCCGCCGGACAATCTCGCGGCGATTGCGGTCGGCAATTCCGACACGCTCGAAGTCGGCGACTTCGTGCTCGCGATCGGCAACCCGTTCGGTGTCGGACAGACGACGACCCACGGCATCGTCTCGGCGCTGGCGCGCACGCAGATCGGCATCACGGACTACGGCTTCTTCATTCAAACCGACGCGGCAATCAACCCCGGCAACTCGGGCGGCGCGCTGGTCGACACGCAAGGCCGTCTCGTCGGCATCAACACGGCGATCTTCTCGCGTTCGGGTGGCTCGCAAGGCATCGGCTTCGCGATCCCGGTGAATATGGTGCAAGTCGTCGTCGCGTCGGCGAAAGCCGGCAGCGCGACGGTGCGCCGTCCATGGCTCGGCGCGAAGCTGCAGAACGTTACGTCGGAGATCGCCGAGACGCTCAACCTCAAGCGCCCGACCGGCGCGCTGGTCGCGAGCGTGAGCGCGAACGGACCGGCCGCACGTGCTGGCCTCAAGACCGGCGATCTCGTCACGGCTGTCGATGGGGTGACGATCGACGATCCGCAGGCGTTCGGTTTCCGCTTCGCGACTAAGGCCATCGGCGGCAGTGTCGACGTCGATTACATGCGCGGCAGCAAGGAACACAAGGCGAGCGTTCGTCTCGTTGCCGCGCCGGAAGATCCGCCGCGTGAAGCTGTGACGCTCAAGGGCCGCACGCCGCTCACCGGCGCGACGGTGGTGAACATCTCGCCCGCAGTCGCGGACGAACTGCGCATCGGCAGCGATCTCGAAGGTGTCGCGATTTCGGCGATCGAAGAGAACACGCCGGCGCAAGCGGTCGGCTTTCAGGCCGGCGACGTGCTCGTCGAGGTCAACGGGCAACGCATCAGCCGTTCGGGCGATCTCGATAAGCTCACGCAGACGCCGCAGCGCATGTGGCGCCTGCAGATCAACCGCGGCGGTCAGACGCTGACAACGGTGTTGGGTGGCTAGAGCATCCGCCAAGATTTCCGCTCGTCCCCGCGAAAGCGGGGACCCAGCAGGCGCGCGGGAGCGCGCTCAAAAAGCCTGGATTCCCGCTTTCGCGGGAATGAGCGGAGGTTGTGGGTGCTGCTGTAGGACATCGCGAGATGGCTAAGTCACCGGCACCGAATCTTTTTGCGGCCGCAGGGCTGGAGAAAGCCGCGCCGCGGCCGCTCGCCGATCGGCTGCGTCCGGAAAGTTTGCCGGATGTCGTCGGACAAGACCACATCCTCGGTCCCGATGGGCCGCTGACGCGGATGCTGCAGACGCGGACGCTCGGCTCGATGGTGTTCTGGGGACCGCCCGGCACCGGCAAGACGACAGTGGCGCGGCTTCTGGCGGACGCGACCGAACTCGAATTCGAGCAAATCTCGGCCGTGTTCTCCGGCGTCGCCGATCTGAAGAAAGCATTCGACGCCGCGCGCGCTCGCCGCGAGATGGGGAAGGGCACGTTGCTCTTCGTCGACGAGGTACATCGTTTCAATCGCGCGCAGCAGGACAGCTTCCTCCCCGTGATGGAAGACGGCACCGTCGTGCTGGTCGGCGCGACGACTGAAAATCCGTCGTTCGAACTCAACGCCGCCTTGTTGTCGCGTGCGCGCGTTCTCGTGTTTCGCTCGCTCGACGAAGCCGCGATCGAAAAGCTGTTCGCGCGCGCGGAGGAGATCGAGGGCAAGCCGCTGCCGCTGACGCCTGAAGCACGCGCGATGCTGGTGCGTATGGCGGACGGCGACGGGCGTGCGTCGCTGACGCTGGTCGAGGAAATCTGGCGTGCAGCGCGGCCGGGCGAAGTATTCGACGAAGCGGCCGCGCAGGAGATCGTGCAGCGCCGCGCGCCGATCTATGACAAGTCGCAAGACGGCCACTACAACCTCATCTCGGCGCTGCATAAGTCGGTGCGCGGCTCCGATCCGGATGCGGCGCTCTATTATCTCTCGCGCATGCTCGACGGCGGCGAGAACCGTCTTTTCATCGCGCGGCGCGTTGTGCGGATGGCGGTGGAAGACATCGGCATGGCCGATCCGCAGGCGCTGGTGATCGCGAATGCCGCAAAGGATGCATTCGACTTTCTCGGCAGCCCCGAGGGCGAACTCGCGATCGCGCAGGCCGTCGTCTACATGGCGACGGCGCCGAAATCGAACGCGGTCTATACGGCCTTCAAGGAGTCCATGCGCGTCGCCAAGGAGTATGGCTCGGTCATGCCGCCGAACGCGATCCTCAATGGCGCAACCTCGCTGATGCGCGAGCAGGGCTACGGCGAGGGCTACATGTACGACCACGACACGCCGGATGCGTTTTCGGGGCAGGAGTACTTCCCGCCAAAGATCGGGCGGCGGAATTTCTACGATCCGCCGGACCGCGGCTTTGAGCGCGAGATACGCAAGCGATTGGATTACTGGTCGAAGTTGCGTGCTTCCAAGCAGGACGAGCAGGGCGAGTAAGCCGTGCGAGCGCCGTCTCGAAGGTGACGGCGTGGATGTTTTCGTTTAACGAGGCGCAATGAGCCGCCGCCCCTCCAAGCCACCGAACCGCCAACGTCCCGCATCGGGACGCGACTCCGCTCCTCGCGGAGGACGCGGCAAGCCGCCTGTGGGTGAAAAGCGCGGCAAGCTCGACGGCAAACGGACGGAGCGCGGCCCGAAATCCTTCGCGCCGCGCGCCGGCGAGCGCACCGTTGCGAAGACACCGCGTCAGGACCGTCCGCAACGCGATGAGCGTCCGCGCCGGGATGAGCGTCCGCAACGCGATGAGCGTCCCCGCCGCGACGAGCGGCCGAAGCAAGAGCGTTTCAAGCAAGACCGCCCAAGACAAGAGCGACCGAGACAAGACCGCCCGAGACAAGAACGCCCGAAACAAGAACGCCCGAAACAAGACGGCGCGGTGGAGAGCTGGTCGCGTGACGAGCGTCCGCGTCAAGAACGCGCCAGACCAGAGCGACCGCAACGAGAGCGTCCGCGCCAAGAGCGTCAGGAACGACCTCAGCGAGACCGGACGCGAACGGAACGTCCACGCCAGGATCGTCCGCGACAAGATCGTCCGCAGCGCGATGAGCGGCGCCCGGCACGTCCGCCGGTGAAGCCGCTGGAGGAGAAAGTCCGCGCGCTCGTCGATGCGCTCGAGAGTTTGCCGACCGCCGTGCAGACCGTCACGGTCACCGGCGACGAGAACGACATGCGGGTCGATCGCTTCCTCGAAGCGCGCTTTCCGGGGCTGTCCTTCTCGCACATTCAGCGCGTGATCCGTAAAGGTGAGCTGCGCGTCAACGGACGCCGCGCCGACTCGAAGGATCGTTTGAAAGCCGGGCAGGCGGTGCGCATTCCGCCGCTGCGTGTCGACACACCGAAAGCGCCGGGTGAGCTCACCGGCAAAGGCGCGGACGATCTCGCGTTCCTCAAATCGATCACGCTCTACGAAGACGACGACGTCCTCGTGCTCAACAAGCCGTTCGGCCTCGCCGTGCAGGGCGGATCCGGTACGACGCGGCATGTCGACGGCATGCTCGAAGTGATGCGCGACCGTCACGGGCAGCGTCCGCGACTCGTGCACCGTATCGACAAGGATACGGCCGGCTGCCTGCTGGTTGCGAAGACGCGCTTTGCGGCGTCGACGCTGGCGAAAAGTTTCCGCTCGCGCGATGCACGCAAGGTGTATTGGGCGCTGGTTGCCGGTGTGCCGCGTCCGCATCAGGGGCGCATCTCGACCTACCTCGCGAAAGAGGAAGTCGAGCGCGACAGCTTCATGCGCGTCGCCAAACACGGCGAAGAGGGCGCGAGCCACGCGATCACCTACTATGCGGTGGTCGAGACGGCGGCGCAGAAGCTGGCGTGGATTTCGCTCAAGCCCGTTACGGGCCGCACGCATCAGCTGCGTGCGCATTGTGCGCACATCAAGCACCCCATCGTCGGCGATCCTAAGTATTTCTCGATTGAGAATTGGCAACTGCCGGGCGGCGTGCAGAACCGCCTGCATCTCTTGGCGCGCCGGATCGCGCTGCCGCATCCGCGCGGCGGCATGATCGATGTCTCGGCGCCGCTGCCGCCGCACATGCAGCAATCGTGGAATCTGCTCGGCCTCGATGCCGACCGCTACGACCCCATTGTCGAGGCGCCGGAAAAGTAACGCCGTCACGCGTCCGTGACGGCACCAAAACCGCCGCAATGCGTTGCTTGGCTATGCGGATGCGAATTCTCACATGTGGCTTGGTGGTTCTCGCGATGGCGACTGCGCCGGCGCTGGCGCAGAATCCGCCGTCCGTGCTCGGCACCCAGCCGATTGGGCCGCCGATGAATCCCAACCAGGTGATTCAGCAGCAGAACCGGCCGCAGAATCTGCCGCCCGCGATGGCGCCGCAGCCGTATGAGTTCCGCAACCCGTCGAGCGGCCCGATGCCGCAGGTCAACCCCTACAGCGGATCGAGCCCGCGCGCGCGAGAGAGCAGCCGTCAGCGTTACAATTGCGCACAGAAGGCGAAGGGCATGTCGCGCGGGAAGCGCGACGCCTATATCCGCGGCTGCATGGACGGTTGAGCGCTATGCGCTCGCAGCGTCGAGCGTCTTCATCTGCTCAGCGCTCAGCTTGAGCTTCGTCGCGGCGATAAGTTCGTCGAGCTGTTCGATGCTGGTCGCGCTGGCGATCGGCGCCGCGATGGTCTCACGCTGCGATAGCCAGGCGATGGCGATCTGTGCAGGCTTCGCTTTGGTTTCCTCGGCGACTTTGTCGAGCCCGCCCAAAATGCGCATGCCGCGTTCGTCCATGTATTTCTTCACGGAACGCTCGCCACGCACGCTCTTCTTGAGGTCGCGTTCGGAGCGATATTTTCCGGTGAGAAAGCCGGCGGCCAGCGCATAATACGGGATCACCGAAACGTCGTTCTTCTCACAGACGGCCTGACGTTCGGCTTCGAAGTCTTTCCGATCGGTGAGATTGTAAAGCGGCTGCAGCGTCTCGTAACGCGGCAGGTTGTTGTCCTTCGAAACCTGCAGGGCTTCGGCAAGACGCTTCGCCGAATAGTTCGACGCGCCGATCGCGCGCACCTTGCCTTGCTCGATGAGCCGCTTGTAAACGCCGAGCGTGTCGGCGAGCGGCACGGTCTCGTCGTCCGTGTGCGACTGATAGAGATCGATGTAGTCGGTCTGCAGACGTTTCAGCGACTCGTTCACCGACTTCACGATGTAATCGGGGTCGAGGCCTTTGCTGCCGTCGCCCATCTGCATGCCGACCTTCGTTGCGACGATGACTTTGTCGCGGCCGCCGCGCTTCTTGAGCCAAGAGCCGAGGATCGCTTCGGACTCGCCGCCTTTGTGACCCGGCACCCAGGCCGAATAGACGTTCGCGGTGTCGATGCAGTCGAAGCCGGCGCTGACGAAGTGGTCGAGAAGGGCGTGCGACGTCGCCTCGTCAGCGGTCCAGCCGAACACGTTGCCGCCGAAAATCAACGGCGCGACCTTGATGCCGGATTTGCCGAGTTCGTTCTTCTGCACGGGATGTCCTTTCGACAGCAAACAGCTTTGCCGGGGCCGAGCGCCCCGGATAATTCGTGTCAGTCTTTTCGTCTTGGATGCGCGGGTCAAGCCCCGCGCCGCGAACGGTAAATTCGCCGTAGATCAGCGCAAGCTGGCGTTGAATTTTTCCAGCGCATCGGAGCCCGGGCACAACTCTTTCTCGTTCAACGCGTTGAGCGGCGTCTTCACAGTGTTGAGATGTCCGTGCAGGTCGGCGGGTTCTTTGTCGACGTAGAGAAGACCGGTGACGATCTCGCCCGCCGCATGGCTCTCCTGCAGATACGTGATCGCCTTGACGCGATCGTGCGGATCGTAGTGCGGCGCGACTTTGCGGAGCACAAGCTTCGAGCCGTCATGTTGCTCGACGATCTCGACAGTGCCGGGTGCGTAGTCGGCCGTGATCGGGTTGCGGCCCGTGATGAAGTCGAGGCGGTTCACCGCCATGTTGTGCTCACGCACATAGTCGAAGCTCTTCGTCGAGCCCGCGTGGTTGTTGAAGGCAACGCATGGCGAGATGACGTCGAGGAAGGCAGCGCCCTGATGCTCGATCGCACCCTTGATGAGCGGCACGAGTTGGCCTTTGTCGCCCGAGAAGGAACGCGCGACATAAGTCGCGCCGAGCTGCAGCGCGATTGCGACGAGGTCGATCGCGTTGTCGGTGTTGTGCACGCCTTTCTTCGACTTCGAACCGCGGTCGGCGGTGGCGGAGAATTGACCCTTTGTCAGACCGTACACGCCGTTGTTCTCGACGATGTAGGCCATGTTGACGCCGCGGCGGATCGCATGAGCGAATTGGCCGAAGCCGATCGACGCGGAGTCGCCGTCGCCCGACACACCAAGATAGATCAGGTCGCGGTTGGCGAGATTCGCGCCGGTGAGCACCGACGGCATGCGCCCGTGCACCGAGTTGAAGCCGTGCGATTGGCCGAGGAAATAGTCCGGCGTCTTCGACGAACATCCGATGCCGGAAATCTTTGCGACGCGATGCGGTTCGATCGCGAGTTCGAAACACGCGGTGACGATTGCGCCGGTGATCGAGTCGTGGCCGCAGCCTGCGCACAGCGTCGAGATTTTGCCCTCGTAGTCGCGGTGCGTGTAGCCGAGCTCGTTCTTCGGCAGGCCGGGGTGGTGGAACTTCGGCTTGAGGAGATAGGTCATCGCAGCTTTCCTTTCCGGCCGCCCTCGTCCTTCGAGACGGCGCGCGCCAGCTTCGCTGGCAAACGCGCCTCCTCAGGATGAGGGCGGATAAATTCCGCGTTTCCCTTCATCCTGAGGAGCGGCAAGTCGCGAAGCGATCCGGCCGCGTCTCGAAGGATGAAGGCCACATTCATCACGCTGCGCCCTTGCGCTTCACGCTGAGCGTATCGAGGTGCTTGCCGATCGCTCCGGCGATGAAGCGGGCCGTGATCGGCGTGCCGTCGAAATGGAGGATCGGTATTAGGCGCATCGGGTCGAGGTTGAGTTCGTTGATCAGCATCATGCGGAGCTGCGCGTCGCGGTTCTGTTCGACGACGAACACGAAGTCATGTTCCGAGATGAAATCGGTGACTTCCTGCGCGAACGGAAAACCGCGAACGCGCAACGTGTTGAGGTGCTGATCGTCGGCCTCGAGCGTTTCGATCGCTTCGTCCATCGCGGGGGCGGTGGAGCCGAAGTAGATCACGCCGTGCTTCGAGGGCTCGGGCGCGTCGCGGCGGACCGCGGCCGGGACGAGCTTCTTCGCGGTCTCGAATTTCCGCAGCAGCCGCATCATGTTGTCGGCGTAAACCGCGCCTTCTTCGCTGTAGCGCGCGTAACGGTCACGCGACGTGCCGCGCGTGAAGAATGCGCCCTTGGTCGGATGCGTGCCCGGATAGGTCCGGAACGGAATGCCGTCACCGTCGACATCGAGGTAGCGGCCGAAGTCTTTGCCGGCTTCGAGTTCCTCGGCGGTCATCACCTTGCCGCGGTCGAACATGCGGCTGTCGTCCCACTTCAGCGGTGCCGAGAGGTGATGGTTCATGCCGATTTCGAGATCGAGCATGACGAAGATCGGCGTCTGTAGACGATCCGCGAGATCGAAGGCGAGGGCGCCGAATTCGAACGCCTCGGTCGGGTTCTCAGGAAAC
This sequence comes from Variibacter gotjawalensis, assembly GCF_002355335.1. Taxonomy (GTDB): domain Bacteria; phylum Pseudomonadota; class Alphaproteobacteria; order Rhizobiales; family Xanthobacteraceae; genus Variibacter; species Variibacter gotjawalensis. The sequence goes on along the minus strand of NZ_AP014946.1, from coordinate 3,637,045 downwards.
AGCAACACGTGTTTGGTGTCGCCGTGCGAAGCGTAGGCGCAAGCGAGGAGATCGCACTGCTGTGTGCGCGTCGGCATGCCGGTCGACGGACCGGCACGTTGGATGTTGAACAGCACCGCCGGAATTTCGGCGAAGTAGGCGAGGCCGATGAATTCCGTCATCAGCGAGATGCCGGGGCCTGACGTTGCCGTGAAGGAGCGCGCGCCGTTCCAGCCCGCGCCGATCACCATGCCGATCGAGGCGAGTTCGTCCTCGGCCTGCACGATCGCGAATTTCGCGTCGCCGGTTTCCTTGTCGATGCGGAAGCGCTTGCAGTGGCTCGTGAAGGCTTCGGCAACGGACGACGACGGCGTGATCGGGTACCAGGCGCAAACGGTGGCCCCGCCATAGACGGCGCCGAGCGCTGCGGCCGAGTTGCCCTCGATGAAGATTTTATCGCCGACGCCGTTCGATGTCTTCACGGTGAGGCCGATCGGGCAACGCAGGTTCTTGAGCGCCCAATCGCGCCCGAGATGCAGCGCGTGCACGTTCGGTGCGATCAGCTTGTCTTTGCCCTTGAACTGCTCGCCGAGCAGCTTGACGACGGCAGCGACATCCATGTCGAGCAGCGCGGTCAGCGCGCCGACATAGATGATGTTCTTGAACAGCTGGCGCTGGCGCGGTTCTTTGTATTCCGCGTTGGTGATCGCAGTGAGCGGCACCCCGATCACCGTGATGTCGGGACGGAATTTCGTCGCCGGCATCGGCTTGGTCGAGTCATAGAGAAGATAGCCGCCGGGTTCGATCGAGGCGACGTCTTTGTCCCAGGTCTGCGGGTTCATCGCGACCATGAAGTCGACGCCGCCGCGCGCGCCGAGATGACCCGACTCAGTGATCCGCACCTCGTACCAGGTCGGCAGCCCTTGGATGTTCGACGGAAAGATGTTGCGCGGCGCGACCGGCACGCCCATGCGCATGATCGCGCGGGCGAATAATTCGTTCGCGCTCGCCGATCCCGAACCGTTGACGTTGGCGAAACGGACGACGAAGTCGTTGACGCGCGTCAGCGGTTTTACGCGTGCGTCTGATGCTTCTGCTGACATGATGTTCCTGCGTGCGTCATTTCGATCAGATACTTGTGCATGTCCCACGCGCCGGTGGGGCAACGCTCGGCGCAAAGGCCGCAGTGGAGGCAGACGTCCTCGTCCTTCACCATCACGCGGCCGGTTTTGAGATTGTCGGCGACGTAGAGGTCTTGGCTGAGATTGTTCGCCGGCGCCTTGAGATGCAGGCGCAGCTCGTGCTCCTCACGATTCTCCGTGAAGGTGATGCAGTCCATCGGGCAGATGTCGACGCAGGCGTCGCACTCGATGCAGACTTCGCCGGTGAAGACGGTCTGCACGTCGCAGTTCAAGCAGCGATAAGCTTCCTTCAGCGCCAACACCGGGTCGTAGCCGAGTTCGACTTCGGTGCGCAGATCCTTCAGCGCGATTTCCTTGTCGCGCATCGGCACGCGATAGCGCTCGTCGAGCGCGATCTCGTTGTCGTAGGACCATTCGTGAATGCCCATCTTCTGGCTCACGATGGTGACGCCCGGTTCAGGGCGAACCGTGATGTCCTCGCCTTGGCAATGCTTATGGATCGAGAGCGCGGCGTCGTGGCCGTGCGAGACGGCCCAGATGATGTTCTTCGGGCCGAACGCTGCGTCGCCGCCGAAGAAGATGCCGGGGCGCGTCGATTGGAACGTGCGTTCGTCGACGACCGGCATGTTCCACTTGTCGAACACGATGCCGATGTCGCGCTCGATCCAGGGGAACGAATTTTCCTGGCCGACCGCGACGAGCACGTCGTCGCACGGAATGTGTTCGTCGGGTTCGCCGCTCGGTACGAGGTTGCGGCGGCCCTTCTCGTCGCGCTCCGCCTTCACCTTCTCGAAGATGACGCCCGTGAGCTTGCCGTTCTCGTGCGTGAAAGACTTCGGCACCATGAAGTTGCGGATCGGAATGTCTTCGTGGATCGCGTCTTCCTTCTCCCAGGGTGACGCCTTCATCTCGTCGAAGCCGGAGCGGACGACGACCGTCACGTGTTCAACGCCGAGACGGCGAGCTGTGCGGCAGCAATCCATCGCGGTGTTGCCGCCGCCGAGCACGACGACGCGCTTGCCGATCTGTGTCGTGTGGCCGAACGAAACGTTCGAGAGCCACTCGATGCCGACATGCACATTCTTGGCGGCTTCCTTGCGGCCCGGAATGTCGAGGTCGCGTCCGCGCGGCGCGCCGGAGCCGACGAAGATCGCGTCGTAGCCTTCCTCAACGAGAGACTTCAGGCTGTCGATGGATTTGCCGCCGATGAAGTTGACGCCGAGATCGAGGATGTAATTCGTCTCTTCGTCCACGACACTATCGGGCAGGCGGAATTTGGGGATCTGCGTCCGCATCATGCCGCCGGCTTTCGGATCGCGCTCGAACACCGTGCATTCGTAACCCATCGGCGCGAGATCGCGCGCGACGGTCAGAGACGCGGGGCCGCCGCCGATGAAGGCGATGCGCTTCCCGTTCGTTTTCTCCGGGCGCGGCGGCAGGCGGTGGTGGATGTCTTCCTTGTGGTCGGCGGTGACGCGCTTGAGACGACAGATCGCGACCGGCTCATCTTCGACGCGGCCGCGCCGACAGGCCGGTTCGCACGGGCGGTCGCAGGTGCGTCCGAGAATTCCCGGAAACACGTTCGACTTCCAATTGATCATGTAGGCGTCGCTGTAGCGGCCGGCGGCGATCAGTCGGATATATTCGGGGACGGGTGTATGAGCGGGGCAGGCCCATTGGCAGTCGACAACTTTATGGAAGTAGTTCGGCTGCGAGATGTCTGTGAGTTTCATCGACTCTCTTGTTTGTGCCTTGGCTCCGTGTGCCCAGATGCGCGGGCGCGCGGAACATCAGCATCTCCTCTCCGCTCAGGCGTTGAATCGCCCAAGTTGTTGTTGGCAAATCCTAGTTTAGACTTGGAATAACGTCCAACAGAAGTCGTCATATGACTGCCTTGTGATCCCGACATTCGTCGCTGCGCTGCGGCATTTCTCTGGTATGCCAGAGCGCGGCCGGTCTCCCATTTCGGCCGACGGGGTGTTACATGCCCGGCATGCGAGACGTTTTCGAAGATATCCACGAGCACCGGGATGATCCCACCGAGTCCGCGCGGCGCAGCATGCGCACGCCGTTGCGCAAGCGGTTCTATGAGGCCGTCAGCGTCGGAGAGATAAGTGAGGGCGGTTTTCCGGTGCTGCTCGACGGCCGCTCGGTGCGCACGCCGGCGAAGCGCTTGCTCGGAGCGCCTGATCGCCGGATTGCCGAAGCGCTCGTTGCCGAATGGGATGCGCAGAAGGATGAGATCGATCCAGCGAAGATGCCGCTGACGCGTCTTGCGAACTCGATCATCGACGGCGTTGCGGATAATCGCGCCGAGGTCGCTGCCGAGATCGAGAAATATCTCGGCACCGACATGCTGTTCTATCGCGCGCCGGAGCCCGAAGGCCTCGTCGCGATGCAGACCGAGCATTGGGATCCGCTGCTCAACTGGGCGCGCGACGATCTCGGTGCGCGCTTCGTGCTCGCCGAAGGCGTGATGCATGTCGAGCAGCCCGCGCATGCGATCGAAGCCGCGCGCAAAGCGATCCCGGGTGACACATGGCGGCTCGGCGCCGCGAACGCGATCACGACGCTGACGGGCTCGGCGCTGATCGCGCTCGCGCTGAACGCGGGCCGTCTCGATGCCGAGCAGGCGTGGGCGGCCGCGCATGTCGACGAGGATTGGAATATGTCGCTGTGGGGCCGCGACGAGATGGCGCTCAAACGCCGCGCGTTTCGTTGGGACGAGATGAAAGCTGCGAGTCTCGTTCTCGCGCGGTAACGGCCGACGCTTTCACGCCGGCCGTTTGTGTCCTTAAGCGAAGAACTCGAACTGCAGCGTGCTCGCCTGAACGCCGGAGACGAGCGTGACGTCGTCGCCGACAACGATCATCGCGCCGAGCGCTGAATCGCTGACCGAGTAAGCGACGCCTTCGTGCAGCGCGATCTTGTCGCCTTCGGCGGCGCTGTAGTCTTTGATGACGTCGAAGGTGTTGATGCCGTCGACCCGGCCGTCGACCGCGAAGAGATCGGCTCCGGCGCCGCCCCACATCTCGTCATTGCCGAGGCCGCCGTCGAGCCGGTCGTTGCCTTCGCCGCCGTACAGCTTGTCGGTGCCGGAACCGCCCGACAGTGTGTCGTTGCCGGTTCCGCCGTCGAGCGTATCGTTGCCGCTCCAGCCGATGAGGTCGTCATCGCCGGCGCCGCCATACATCTTATCGTTGCCTTCGCCGCCCCACATGTAATCGTTGCCGCCGTCGGTCGGCGTGCCGCGCGGGCCGGGGCGTGGGACGAAGTAGTCGCCGTGCATGATGTCGTCGCCGGCGCCGCCGTTCACGTCGTCGTTGCCGGCGCCGCCGACCAGGAAGTCGTTGCCGTCTTCGCCCCAGATCTTGTCGTCGCCCGCGTCGCCGTAGAGCGAGTCCTCGCCGGTGCCGCCGAGCAGGGTGTCGTTGCCGCCGCCACCGGAGAGGCGATCGTTGCCGCTGCCGCCGTTGAGCGTGTCGGCGAACGAGTTGCCCGTGATGGTGTCGTCGCCGCCGAAACCGTTGATCACGTATTTCTGCGCGATCGCGGAGTTTCCGCTGAGAGTATCGGCACCCTCGGTGCCGTTGATCGTCACGGTGCGCACGACGATAGGGCCCTGCGGGAAAGCCGCCGGCGCAAAGTCCTGCTCGATGCCCTCCGGCATGAGGACGGGTTTGAAGGTTGCCGCCGCCGTAGGGCTGAAAGCGGTCGTTGCGATCTTGGCCATGTCGTTTCTCCGTGACTGCGGGCCGCGTTATGCGACCGCTTGTCAGGAGAGACGGGATCGGTCCGGATTTCCGGACACGGGCGTCGCAAGATTTTCCACCGAACGTTTCGGCATAGCGGATGTCCGGTTCCGCCGCCGGCTTTCGTCTCTCGTTCCGAAGCCCCTTCCGGGCGTTGGAACAGAAACATGCTGGCTTGGAATTGCTCCCAGTCGCGGGCGCGCATCGTCGCACCTTGCACGGCTCTGGAGGCGAACGCGCTCGCAACACTCGAGGCGCTCGGCATCGCGGCCGCTATCGTGTCGGACTCCGGCGTTCTGATCGAAGCCAACAGTCTGCTGCGCGAGGCGGATCGCGCGCGCGTTCGGGCATGCTTCAAAGCGCTCGATGATTGGCCAGCGGAAATCGGTCTGCCGGCCGGGATCAACGGCGAGCCTGCGCTCGCACTCAAACTCGTGCGCCTCGACGGCGCCGATTCAATGCTCGTGACCGTGCGTGCGTTCGGGCCACGCGCGCAGCCCGATCACGTGCTGACGACGGCGTTCCGCTTCACGCCGGGCGAAGCGAAGCTCGCTGCGGCGCTGATGGAAGGGCTCAGTCTGGCGGAAGCCGCGAAGCGGCAGGGTATACGCGTCAGCACGGCGCGTTCTTATCTTGCGGAGCTGTTTCGCAAAACCGGAACGGGGCGGCAGGGCGAGTTGATCGCGCGCTTAGCGGGCGGCCGGCTCTAGCGGCCCGACAGGCGCTGCACCGCTATTGCCGCTGACGGCCGCTTGCTTGAGCGGTGCTTCGCCCGGCGGCGTTTCGACCGGTGCGCCGTCATACGGCGACGGCATGATCACGCGCAGACCGTCGCGCGTGTGTGACGGCGACAGCGACAACGGTGCGTCCGGCGTTGCGGTCGAGCGCACGCGGTCCCGGCGCTCGGCACGCGCGACAATCGGTGCGCCTTGCAGCTTCGCGCGCAGCATGTTGCGCACCGACGCCGGGAAGCTGCGCGAACGCTCGACTTCGACATAATCCGTCTTGTCGTATGGCTTCGTCGCGCCGGGCTTCAGCGTCATCGCTTTGCCGTCGACGATGATGACGTCGCCGGGCCTCATCGTCGGATCGTCGTAGACCGGGCCGCTCGATACGCGCGTCGAGAAGCAGCCGCAGGTCGCGCTGCTCGATTTCTGGAAAGCGCTTGCGTTGGCGAGTTTCTTGTAAACGCTGCGATCGTCCGCGACCGCGTTGTTGATGTCGTCGCCTTGACGACGGAACACTTTCGTCTCCGCGCCCGGGCAGCCGAGTTTGCACGCGAACGCGGCTTGCTCCTTGTCGACGCCGGCGGTGAGCGGGAAGTGGTAGCCGTCGCAGAGACGCACGCACACCATGCCGCCGCCGCTCGATGCCGAGGGGCCGTGGCGGCGCGGCGTCACCGTGATGCGGGCGCGCGGGTTGTCGTCGTGGCGGCTGGCGCCGCTGGAGGAGGGACCACCGAACAGAAACTCAAGCAAGCCTTGCGCGCGCGCAGGCGCAGCGCTGCTCAAGGCAAGCAGCGCGACTGCTAAGCCGAAGGTGGCTCGCTTGATGGAAGGCGTGAACACGCCGATGTCTCCAGGGCAGGTGTGGGCGCACCGTTCGCACACCTTATGCGCGAATCCAAGTAACTTCTGCGCGGCATGAAAGGTTTCAAAAGCGCAGGGTAAAAGACCGGTGGCAGATTTCAGTCGACCTGAGACGAAACGATGACGCGGGCGGGGCTTTACTCGGTCATTCCGGGGCGCGCTTGCTTGCGAAGCAAGCTGCGCGAGCCCGGAATCCATACTCCCTGTGCATGATCATTTGCGCAGGGGATATGGATCCCGGACAGCCGCAGCTCACTGCATGAGCTCGCAGCTTCCGGGATGACAGGCGGTGCCTAGTCGATCGCGCCTTCGGCCGCTTCGTTGATGACGGCGTCCGGGAAGGTTGGGTAGACGCCGAGGCTGCGTCCCATCTGCTGCGTGAGCGCTAACACGGCGTCGATATAAGGGGTTTCAACCTCGGCGAGGCGGCCGAGCTCCTGCACCGAGGTCAGCAAGGCGTCGAGTTCGAGCGGGCGGCCGCGTTCGAGGTCCTGCAGCATCGAGGTCTTGTGCGCGCCGACACGGGCCGCGCCGTTGATGCGCTTCTCGACATCGACGCGGAAGTGGACGCCGATGCGGCGGCCGATCTTCTCAGCCTCCAGCATCATGTTGCGCGAGAGATCGCGGGTGCCGGGCTCGGTGGCGACGATGTCGAGCGTCGCCCGGGTCAACGCCGAGATCGGGTTGAAGCAGAGGTTGCCCCACAGCTTGAGCCAGATGTCGTTGCGGATCTCCGGCATCACGGGCGCTTTCAGCCCGGACTTCTCCATCATCTCGGAGAGTTTTGTCGCGCGCTCGGTGACCTTGCGGTTCGGCTCGCCGAGGCCGAACTTGTCGCCCGAGATGTGCTTCACGACGCCCGGCGCGATGATCTCGGTCGCCGGATAGACCGTGCAGCCGATGATGCGCTCCGGCCCGATCGCATTCCACTGGCGCCCGCCCGGATCGACGCTCTCGATGCGGCGGTTCGCGTACTGGCCTTCGAAGCCGTAGAAATACCACCACGGCAGGCCGTTCTGCGCGGTGACGACCGCCGTGTTCGGGCCGAGCAGGGGCTTCATCTGCTCCGCCGATTCCCAAGCCTGATGCGCTTTGAGCGCGACGATGACGTAATCCTGCGGGCCGAGATCGGCCGGGTCCTTACTCGCCGGCATCTTGGCGACCTTCTCCTCGCCGCCGATCTGGAGCTTGAGCCCATCCCGGTTGATGGCTTCGAGGTGAGCGCCGCGCGCGACGAGCGACACGTCCGCGCCGGCGAGCTTCATCATCACGCCGATATAGCCGCCGATGGCGCCGGCACCGTAGATGCAGACCTTCATGAGTCCTCCCTAAGGCCGCCCGTTCCGGCAGCCGCTGTTATTCCGAACGGCGACGCCTCCCCCCGGATTTTCCCGCCTGATATTTTGCATACCAGAGGGTCGGTTATGGGGGAAGAGGTCGCGGTTGTAGGTGTTTGACCCTGCGCATTGTTGCGCTATGTGAATTCCAACAAGGGCTTGGAACGCACATGGACATTCTCGATCGATTGGAAGATCGGCGCGCGAAAGCACGCCTCGGCGGCGGCGAAAAGCGCATCGACGCACAGCATGCGCGCGGCAAGCTGACGGCGCGGGAGCGCATCGAACTTCTGATGGATCGCGACTCGTTCGAAGAGTTCGACATGTTCGTCCAGCACCGCGCCGTCGATTTCGGCATGGACAAGGGCGAGAAGATCCCGGGCGACGGCGTCGTCACCGGCTGGGGCACCGTCAACGGCCGTACGGTCTTCGTCTTCGCAAAAGACTTCACGGTGTTCGGCGGCTCGCTGTCCGAGACGCACGCGGCGAAAATTACCAAGATCCAGGACATGGCGATGAAGTCGCGGGCGCCGATCATCGGCCTGTTCGATGCCGGCGGCGCGCGCATCCAGGAAGGCGTTGCGGCGCTGGGCGGCTACGGCGACGTGTTCAAGCGCAACGTGATCGCATCCGGCGTCATCCCGCAGATATCCGTCATCATGGGCCCGTGCGCGGGCGGCGACGTCTATTCGCCCGCGATGACCGACTTCATCTTCATGGTGCGCGACACGAGCTACATGTTCGTCACCGGACCGGATGTCGTGAAGACCGTGACCAACGAAGTCGTCACGGCCGAAGACCTCGGCGGCGCGTCAGTGCACACGACGAAATCCGCGGTGGCGGACGGCGCGTTCGAGAACGATCTCGAATGCCTGCTGCAGATGCGCCGGCTGATCGACTTCCTGCCGTCGAACTGCGGCTCCGGCGTTCCGACCTGGCCGTCGTTCGACGACATCGAGCGCGACGAGCCTTCGCTCGACACGCTGGTGCCGGACAATCCGAACAAACCCTACGACATCAAGGAACTGATCCTGAAGGTCGTCGACGAGGGCGACTTCTTCGAGATCGGCACGTCTTTCGCGAAGAATATCGTGACGGGCTTCGGCCGCGTTGCGGGCGCGACCGTCGGCTTCGTCGCCAACCAGCCGATGGTGCTCGCCGGCGTGCTCGATTCCGATGCATCGCGCAAAGCGGCGCGCTTCGTGCGCTTCTGCGATGCGTTCAACATTCCGATCGTGACGCTGGTCGACGTGCCGGGCTTCCTGCCGGGCACGGCGCAGGAATACGGCGGGCTCATCAAGCACGGCGCGAAGCTCCTGTTCGCGTATTCGCAATGCACGGTGCCGCTCGTCACCATCATCACGCGCAAAGCCTTCGGCGGCGCTTACGACGTGATGGCGTCGAAGCATATCGGCGGCGACGTCAACTACGCGTGGCCGACCGCGCAGATCGCCGTGATGGGCGCGAAAGGCGCGGTGGAAATCATCTTCCGCCAGGACATCGGCAATGCCGAGAAGATCGCGGCGCGCACGAAGGAATACGAGGATCGTTTCCTCTCACCGTTCGTCGCCGCCGAACGCGGCTATATCGACGAAGTGATCAAGCCGCATTCGACCCGCCGCCGCATCGCGCGCGCGCTCGCGATGCTGCGCGAGAAGAAGGTCGAGATGCCGGTGCGGAAGCACGATAATCTGCCGTTGTAGCGCAATGACGGGATGCGGAATTTCTAGTAGCCCGGATGAAGCGGTGGCGAAGCCACGCGCGAAATCCGGGGGCGACGCTTCCCCGCATTGCGCGATCGGCGTGACGCGCCTCCGCTCCATGCGGGCTACGCAGAACGCGGAATCAGCTAAGCTCGGCATTTTAAGGAGGCGCGAATGCCCCATTACACCGCAATCGTTTCGCTCATTGCCATCGTGCTCTACTCCTACATCGCGACGCGGGTCGCGTCGGCGCACAAAAAATTCGGCGTGAAACTTCCGTCGATGGGCGGCAATCCGGATTTCGAACGTGTCTACCGCGCGCATGCGAACATGCTCGAATGGATGCCGACATTCCTCGTGCCGCTGTGGCTCATGGCGCTCTATCTCAGCGACATCGCGGCGGCGGCGGTCGGTGCCGTGTGGATCGTCGGGCGCGTGATGTATTTCGTCGGGTACAGCGAGGCGGTACAAAAGCGTATTCCGGGATTTCTCATCCAGGCGCTGGCCTGCGTTGCGCTGATTATCGGCGCTTTCGCTGGCATTATCATGCGGTGGGCGGCATAACGCGCGAGCACATTCTCGACACACACGCGGCCTAGTTTCAGATCATCCCCTCACACATTCGGGAGACCCGCATGACTTTCATGCACCGCAGTTTATCGCGCCGCGACACGCTTCGCGCGCTCACGCTCGCCGCACTCGGCGGCGCCATCGTTCACACCTCCGCTAACGCTCAAGGACGGCCTATGACCACCGCTTCAGGACTGCAGATCATCGACACCAAGCCGGGCACCGGCGCGAGCCCGCAGACCGGGCAGACCTGCGTGATGCACTACACGGGCTGGCTCTACGAGAACGGCCAGAAGGGCAAGAAATTCGACTCGTCGCTCGATCGCGGTTCGCCGTTCGAGTTTCCGATCGGCACCGGCCGCGTCATCAAGGGCTGGGACGAGGGCGTTGCAACGATGAAGGTCGGCGGCAAGCGCACGCTGATCATTCCGCCCGATATGGGATATGGCGCGCGCGGCGCCGGCGGTGTCATTCCGCCGAATGCGACGCTGATGTTCGATGTTGAATTGCTGGGCGTGAAGTAGTCCGCATCGCCTTCTCTCGGCGTAAATCGTAAAACTCCGTCATGGCCCGGCTTGTCCGGGCCATCCACGTTTTGCTTTACTTGTTTGAACAGAAGACGTGGATGGCTCCCATAAAGCGGACCATGACGAGAGTGTTCAAATGCTCCCCTCCCAACGCGATCTCTTCGATATTCCGCGCGACGTTTGCTATCTCAACGCCGCGTCGTATTCGCCGCTGCCGCTCGCAACGCAGGACGCGGCGCGCAAGGCGGTCGGCCGCAAGGGCCAACCCTGGCAATTCGACAACATCAACGCCTTCGCAGCGGAGCAATACGAACGCTGCCGCGCCGCAGCGGCGCGGCTCATCAATGCGGATCCGGCCGATGTCGCGTCGATCTCCTCGGTCGGTTACGGCGTTGCCATTGCCGGAAAGATTTTTGCGCCCGCGCGCGGCTCCCGCGTCGTCGTGTTTGCGGACGATCATTCGTCGCCCGTGCTCGAATGGCACGCGCGGGCGGAGCAGGGTGGTTTTGCGGTCGATACCGTGCATCGGCCCGCCGATCTCGATTGGACCTCAGCAGTTCTCGAAACGATCGCGAAGCCAGGTGCTGCGCCGGTGTCGCTCGTCTCGGTTTCGTCGGTGCATTGGTGCGATGGCGTGTTGCTCGACGTCGCGGCGATTAAAGCGGCGGCGGCGCGTGCCGGCGCGGCACTTCTCCTCGACTCGACGCAGTCGACCGGTGTCGTCGCGCTGGACGTCAAAACGCTCGATCCGGATTTCGTGATCTTCCCGACCTACAAGTGGTTGCTAGGGCCGTATGGCCGCGCCTTCGCCTATGTCGCGAAGCGTCACCAGAACGGCGTGCCTCTCGAACAGACGAGCGGCGGCCGCCGCGCCGTGAAGGCCGAGTCCGACGTCTACTTCGGTGATCTCGCTTACACCAACGATGCGCGGCGCTTCGACATGGGAGAGCGCGATTTCTTCGTCGGGCTCGAAATGGCGTCGCTCGGCATGGAGTATGTCGCGTCGCTCGGGCAGGCGGCGATCGAGGCGCGGCTGAGAATGCTGACTTCGCGGCTCGCCGACGGGTTGCGCGATGTCGCGGACATTGCGAGCGACACTGTGCGCGCACCGCATATCGTCAGCTTCAAGCCGCGCGGAAAAGACGCGCACGATGTCGTCGCAGCGCTCGCGCGCGAGAAGATTTTTGTCGCGCCGCGGCTCGGCCGTGTCCGCATTTCGCCGCACGTTTACAACGACGAACAGGATGTCGATCGCTGCATCGCGGCTTTGCGGCGTCTACTCGCATAGGGAGCCACCATGCCGCACAAACCGATCGAATATGCCGATGCATCGCCCGCCGTGCGTGCCGTCTACGACGACATCAAGTCGTCGCGCAATCTGCCGGACGTGAACAACTTCTGGAAGTATCTGGCGCACGATCCGGTGACGCTCAAACGCACATGGGAGAGCATCAAGGAAGTGATGGCGCCCGGCGCACTCGATCCGCTGACCAAGGAGTTGGTGTATCTCGCCGTCAGTGTCTCGAACGGTTGCGGCTATTGCATCGCGAGCCACACGGCCGCGGCGCGCAAGGCCGGCATGAGCGAAGCGATGTTCGGCGAGTTGATGGCTGTCGTCGGGATGGCGAACGAGACGAACCGCCTGGTCAACGGCTATCGCGTGCCGGTCGATCCGATGTTCGATAAATAACGGAGGAGGAAGCATGCCCTATTATTTCGTGGTCCGCGCGACAGTCGCGGACGAGTCGAAGCGCAGGGCGTTCGACAATTGGTATTCGCGCGAGCATCTGCCGCAGGCCATGGCGGCGTTCGGTTCGTCGAAGGCGTGGCGTTTCTGGAGCGAGGTTGATCCGTCGGTGCACCAGGCCGTCTATCGCTTCCCGGATCGCGGCGCGCTCGATCGCGCCGTCAACGGCGAGAAGATGAAACAGCTCGTCGTTGATTTCGATAAAGATTGGCCGGGCATTCCGCGCACGCGCGACATTCAGATTTTGGTTGAGGAAGTTTAGGTGCTCGCTACAAACTCCGTCATGGCCCGGCTTGTCCGGGCCATCCACGTCTTACTTTCTGACGCACCAAGAAAGACGTGGATGGCCCGCATAAAGCGGGCCATGACGGAGGCTTACGCAACGTCGCGTCTTGCCGCCTTCGCCTTATCCCGCGCGACTTTCTCCACCGCTTTCAAAACCCGCAGCGTGTTCTTGCCGGCGAGTTTTGCGAGCGCGTCCTCGGCCCAGCCACGCGCGATGAGTTCCGCGAACAGGTTCGGAAACTTCGACGCATCGTCGAGGCCGGGCGGCGTCGGGCCGCCGTAGAAATCCGAGCCGATGCCGATATGATCGATGCCGACGATGTTCGTCATGTATTCGATGTGCTCGGCGAGCAGCGTCGCGCCGTCCGCCTCCCAGCCGGTGCGCGCGAGCAGTCCCGCCGTCTCGTAGTCCGATGCGGCGAGATCCTGCCGCGATTTGCCGTGCTCGTCTTGATAGGGGCGCAGCGCCTGATGCGTGCGGCGGCGGATGAACGCCGGCACGAACGTCGCCATCACGATGCCGCGCTTCTCCGGAATGCGGCGCAAGAGATCGTCCGGTGCGTTGCGCGGATGCTCGCAGAGCGCAAACGCATTCGAATGCGTCAGCGCGACGGGCGCGTCCGACGCATCGAACACGTCATGCGCGGCTTTCGGCGACGCGTGGCTGACATCGATCAGCACGCCGAGCCGGTTGAGTTCCGCGACCACAGCACGGCCGAAATCCGTGATGCCGTCGTTCTTCGCCGCGTCGGTCGCGCTGTCGATCCAGTCGAGCGTCTCGTTGTGGCAGAGCGTCATGATGCGCATGCCGAGCGCGTGCCACATGCGGAGCGGTGCGAGCGAATTCTCAAGCCCGACGCCGCCTTCGACCGACATGATCGCGCCGATCTTGCCGCGGCGATGCGCGGTCGCGATGTCGCTCGCTTTGCGCACGGGGTGAAAGACATCGGCGTGCAGTTCCTCGATCTGCCGGATGACGTCGATCTGTTCCAGCGTTACCGTCGCCGGGTTGGCAATGCGGGTCGGCAGAAAGGCGGCGAGCACTTGCGCGGCGACGCGTCCCTCGCGCAGCTTCGGGATATCGGTGTCGGCGTCGTTGTGCGGCTCGCCGAGCCGGAACGCCGCGACGTTGCCGCGCGCGATCTTGTCGGCGCGGATCACCCAGGGCAGGTCGTTGTGGCCGTCGATCAGCAGATGACGCTGGAGAAAATCGTTGGCCTGCGCGAGCGCGGCCTTGCGGGACATCGTCATTCGGAACCTCTTGGCGGCAGACTGCCACCCTGCGGCGCGATAGGCCAGGGCGGCGCAACTAGCGAACCGCGCGCGACTCGGGCATATCGATACCACGAGGGCTCCGCATGTTTGTCGGCTTCCACCAATTGCCTCTGTGGCTGATGTTCTTCGTCATATTGGCGATGAGCATGACGGTCTGCTGGGTGATCCTCTGCGTCGTCCGCTGGTCGATACCGCGGCTCGGTTATGCGATCGACGAGCCGCTGCCGATCCGCGACTCGGTCATCGGCGCTTGCGGCGGCATGTTTGCGCTCATCGTGGCTTTCTCGGCGGCCGGCATCTGGAACGACGCGGTCTCGGCACGCAACGCGGTGCAGCGCGAGGCCGACGCGATCGAGAACGCGATGATCCTCACGCTCGGCCTGCCGGCGGAAGCGCAACAGCGCACCAACGATTATCTGCGGACGTATGTGAAGCAGGTGCTCGATATCGACTGGCCGGCGATGCGCAAATCCGAGCCGCTCGACGCGCCGATTTTCGACGAGTCCGAAAAGAGCCTGCTGTCGGCGATCGAACTTCTGTCGCGCCAGCACGACACGCTGCGCGCGGTCTCGACGTACGAGCCGCTGCTGCAGCAGGTTCTCGCGATCCGGCAGGCAAGGCTCTCGCGCCTTGCCGCATCAAATGCGGGCGTCACCTGGGCGCAGTGGTTTGCGATGTGGATCATCTCGACGACGACGCTGTTCTTCGTCGCGATCTGCAACAGCCATTCTTTCCGCACGCAGATCATCGCGACGCACTTCTACGCGCTGGCGATCTTGGCCGCATATTTCGTGATTTTGTCGCATGATCGGCCGTTCGTCGGCCAGATTTCGGTCCAGCCGACGGCGCTTTCGAGCCTGCTCAAATAGCCTTTACGTTTCTTTACACGGCCGAGAAGCTGGCGAAACGGCCATACTCCATCTTCCGGTCTCAGGATGGCGCAAAAGGCGCCTGGAGAGACCGAAATGACCGACCAACCGACATACCCGCAGCAAGGCCCGCAACAGGGTCCGCAGCCTGGCCCTTACGCTCAGCCGCCGGCTCCGCAGCCGCCGCGCCGCCGGGGCCGCCGCATTCTGTTCGGCCTGTTCCTCGTCGCGGTTGCCGCCGTCGCGGGCGGCCTCGCCGGCAAAGCCGCGACGGGCGGGTTCCGCCACCACTATGCGATGCACAGCTTCTCGGCCGACATGGACCCGGCGCGCATCGAGCAGCATGCGGACCGTATCGTTCGCCGCGTTGCCGAGGATGTCGATGCGAGCTACGAGCAGCAGGACAAGCTTCGCGCTGTCGCCAAGGCGGCCGTCCGCGATCTCGTCCCGCTCGCCGAGAAGGCCCGTTACGCTCGCCGCGAGGGACGCGGCCTGCTGACGCAGCCGAACCTCGATCGCGCCGGGATCGAGAAATTCCGCACCGAGCAGATGGCGCTGGCTGACGCTTTCAGCAAGCGTCTCGCGCAGGCTCTCGCGGATGCGAACGAGATCCTCACTGTCGAGCAACGCCGCAAGATCGCCGACCTGCTGCCGCCGCATCAGCGGCGCTGGGGCTGGCATCGCGGATAACGGTGCAGAGTAGTATTTCAAGCATCCATTTGATCCGGGAGTTTTCAGATGACCATGCGCATGGCATCGCCACTGTGGATCGCGGCGTTACTCGCCGCGATCCTTGGCGCGTTGTTGACGGCTGCCGTTTTTGGTTTCTTCTACGCCTATGCGTCCTCAGTGATGTTCGGCTTCGATACTTTGAGCGAGCAGAACGCCGTGATCGCGATGCAAGGTGTGAATGCGACAGTGCGCAATCGCTATTTCGCACCGGCGTTTTTCGGTCCGGCGCCGATGCTCTTGCTTGCGGCTGGCCTCGCCTATCTCGCGGATGCGCGGCAGGCGGGCTTCGCTTTTGCGGCGGCTGCAGTGGTCTACATGTTCGCGGCTTTCCTGCCGACGATGCTGGTGAATGTTCCGATGAACGATGCGTTGGCTCGCGTCTCTGCTCGGGGCTCCGACGTCGCTCAGGTTTGGGCAGAGTATTCGCCACGCTGGCAATGGTGGAACCTCGCGCGTACGGTGGCGAGCGGCTTCAGCGTTCTTCTGGCGTTGTTCGGATTGGTTTCACTTGGGGCCAGCGCGCGGACCACGTCGCGCGTGCCCGCTTCCATGGGACGGCTTGAAGCCGCTAGAGTTGCTTCGTGACACATCGCATCCTCCTTGTCGAAGACGACCCGCGCCTTGCCGAGATGCTGAGAAGCTATCTCGGCGATGCCGGTTTCACAGTGACGCACGCGGCGAACGGCGCGGCCGCGATGGCGGCGCATGGGCGTGGCGGCGCGGACGCGATCGTGCTCGATCTCATGCTGCCGGACGCAGACGGGCTGCAGCTCTGCCGCGAGATCCGCAGTAAGGACGATACGCCGATCCTGATGCTGACAGCGCGCGGCGATGCGATGGACCGCGTGATCGGCCTGGAGATGGGGGCTGACGATTATCTGCCGAAGCCGTTCGAGCCGCGTGAGCTGCTGGCGCGGCTCAAAGCGATCCTCCGCCGTGGCCGCGGTGAGCGCGCCGCCGACGTGATGCGTTACGGGCGGCTCGAAATCGATCCGGGCGCGCGCGTTGTGCGTCTCGATGGCGAAGACCGGCCGCTGACCAGCCACCAATTCGATCTGCTGCTCGTGTTGGCGAAGCGGGCAGGGCGCGTGATGAGCCGCGACGCGATCATGAACGAACTCAAGAGCGAAAACCTCGAAGCCTTCGATCGCTCGATCGACGTGCATGTCTCGCGCATCCGCGCCGCCATCGAGGACGATGCGAAGAACCCGCGCCGTGTGATCACGGTGCGCGGCGCCGGTTACGTCTTCGCGAAAGCGCAAGACTGATGCTGAGGCTCTACAAGAAAATCTATCTGACGATCGTCGTCAGCCTGATCGCGGTGGTCTTCATCGCGAGCGTTGCGTGGCGCATCGGCTGGAGCAATTCGTCGTTCGAGCGCGGCGTGCAGGTGATGGCCGAGTTCATCTCGATGTCATTGCCGTCGAAAGACGCGCCGGAGAGCGAGCAGCAAGAGGCGATCCGGCGCTTTGCCGACCGCCTCGATTCCGACCTCACGCTTTACGATGCGGACGGGCGCGTCATCGCGTCGTCCGGGAATGTTATTGCCGGACCGCGCTACGGCAGCGGCTGGGTGAAGGATCCGGGCGGCGCTGCTTGGGCGTTCCGCCTGCCGGATGGGCGAGCAGTGTCGGTGCGGCCGCCATGGCGGCATCGCGCGCCGCTCGGTGGGTTTTTGATTTTCCTCGGCGTGATCGCGCTGGTGGTCGGACTGTGCGCTTATCCGGTCGTGCGTGGGCTGACGCGGCGGTTGGAGCGGCTGCAGGTCGGCGTCGAGACTTTGGGCGCGGGTGATTTGTCGGCGCGCGTCGACATCAAGGGACGCGACGAGATCGCGCGCCTGGCGACGAGCTTCAACCGTGCGGCGACAAGGATCGAAGAGCTGGTCGGCGCGCATCGTTTGCTGCTCGCCAATGCGAGCCACGAGTTGCGTACGCCGTTGTCGCGCATTCGCCTCGGCATCGAGCTGATGCAGAAGAGCGACGATCTGGCGCGCCGCGCCGATCTGCAACGCGACGTCGCCGAGCTCGACGATCTGATCGACGAGATTTTGCTCACTAGCCGTTTGGACGCCGCGCCGCAGCTGCAACTCGAAGAGATCGATCTGCTGGCGCTCGCCGCCGAAGAAGCCTCGCGCTATCGCGATTGCGAGGTGTCCGGCGAGTCGGTCACGGTGAATGGCGACGCGCGTCTGCTCCGCCGTCTGGTACGCAATCTGCTCGACAATGCGGAGCGCTACGGCCGGCCGCCGACGGTGGTCGAAGTCAAGCAGGTCGATCGCAACGCGGTGCTGACGGTGAGCGATGCCGGCAACGGCATTCCGCAGACGGAGTGGGAGCGGGTGTTCGCGCCGTTCCATAGGCTCGACAGCACGTCGCGCGGCGCAGGGCTGGGGCTCGCGCTCGTGCGGCAAATCGCGCGCGCGCATGGCGGCGACATTTCCGTCGTCGCGCATCCGAATGCCGCGAGCGCGTTTCGCGCCGTGCTGCCGATCCTCTAAGAGTCTGTTTGGCGACTCCGACATCCCGAGATGGTTGATTGAAATGATCGCGCATCCTCCTCTCAGCTGTCATCCCGGAAACCGCCGCGCGTAGCGCGAAGCGGTTATCCGGGACCCACGTATCCCTGCATCGGCTGGGATTCATGGTTCCCGGATAGCCGCTTCGCGGCTTCCGGGATGACAGCTGAGACGATGCGCGGCCGGTGCGTCGCGAAGGGTGAGGTTTTTGAGCTGTCAAACAGACTCTAAGGCCGCACCGCCGGGGTCTCGACCGGCATGCCGCGGGCGCGCCACGCGAGGTAAAGTTCAAGGTCCACCCATTCGGGCGCGCCGTAAGCGAAGGCCGTCGCGCGCACGCCGCTCATGCAATTGCGGAAACGGCGCTGCAGCGAGCCGAGCGATTGCCATTCGAGGCGATACAGCGGGTATCCGTTCGCATGGCCTTGCGGGATCGGCGCGGAGGCGAGGCGTTTGCCCCAGTTGTCGTTGTGGCAATTGGCGCAGGAGAAGTTCAGCTGGCCGACGCGCGCGTTGAAGAGCTGCTCGCCGTTGCGGCGGAACGGTTCAAGGCGCGCATCGTCGGGCGGTGCGGTCGGCATCCCGCGCGACTGCAGCCCGATGTAGGCCGTGAGTGCGAGCATCTCGCGGCTCTCGTGCGCGAAGGGTTTCGCATCCTGCCGCGTCTCGCGGCAGATGTTGACTTGGCCGGCGAGATCGACCGGCCGTTGCTTCGCTTCGCTGTATGCCGGGTAACGCGCTGAAACGCCCTTCATCGTCGTGGCGGCATCGTTGTGGCACGAGGCGCAGGATTGCTTCACGCCGTCGGTCTTCGCCCACAGCGCTTCGCCTTCGCGGACCCAGAGAAATGCGGGATTCGACGTGTCGTCGGCCTGCATCTGACGGCTGTCGTTGCCGGCAAAGTCGAGGCCGGAGCGGCGTTCGTCGAGTGGGATTTCGGCGGCGCGCGTCGCTGCCGCTAATGATGCGGTTAAAGCGAGCGCGATGAGCAGACGCGAAATCATTCCACCGTGATCTGCACGGTTTCGGTCTGCGTCTCGCCTTTGTCGTCGACCCACGAAAATCGCATCGGGCCACTCTCGACCGCGATGGTGGTGAAGACGATGAATGGATTCGCGGCAATCGCAGGCGAGAGGTCGGCACGGAAAACTTCCGCTCCGGCGTAGTTGCACGAGAACGAATTGATGATGTCGCGCGGGATTGTCGCGCCAGATTCCGAATGGCGGAATCCCGTCTCCATGATGTGCGCGATCAGCGTCTTGATCTCGATGACGTCGCCTTTCTTCGCTTTCGGCGGAACACTGATCAGAGGCTTTGCCATCAGAGCACGCCTCCCCAAAAAATGGGGAGCCATGCTCTAATTTTTTTGTCGAGCATGATCTTATCCGAAAACCGGCTTCCACTTTTCGGGATCATGCTCACAGATCCTCCAAACACGCCGCCAGCGTCACGATCACATCCGCGCTGTCCGACCAGTACGTTCCGTCCGACAGTTCCGCGATGGCGATCACGGTCTGCGTGTTGGCGAGGCGGATGCGCGTCTGCACGCGCGCGCGCCCGGCGCGCGGGCCGAGATGAAACACCGCGATATGCGGCTGCGGATTCTTTTCGTTGAACATCGCGATGCGGCGCACATGTTCCCCCTCCGTCATCGGCGAGTCGACGCTGACAGTCACCTGCACGGAGTTGCCGTTTTCGACGAGCGGCGGCACGTCGAACTTCACCTTGCCGGATTTGATCTCGTGCTCGCCCGCGAAGGCCTTGATCGCCGCGCGCATATCCTCGGGCTCGGCGCTGGCCGGGCGCACGAGCATGAGCGCGGACGCACCGGCGCCAGCGGCCAAAAGATTTCGTCGCGTGATGTTCTTCATCATCGTCATTCTCTCAGTGTACCGAGAAAAGCCACGACGTCTTCGATCTGTTCCGCCGTCAGCACGGGCTTACCGCGAAACTGCTGCGCGACCTGATTGAGACCGTCGATACGGTAGTAGGCCGGCATGATCGTGTCGGGATTGAGCTTGCCCGCATCAACAATGCGTAAGCGCAGCTGGCCTTGGTTCCAGCGGCTGCCGGCGCCGGCGAGGCTCGGCGAGAGATCGCCTTGGAAGCGCTCCTCCGGGAAGGGGCCAGAGTGGCAGAGCATGCAGAGGCCGATCTGGCGCGTCGCGACGATTTTCCGCCCGTTGACGGGATCGCCC
This sequence comes from Variibacter gotjawalensis, assembly GCF_002355335.1. Taxonomy (GTDB): domain Bacteria; phylum Pseudomonadota; class Alphaproteobacteria; order Rhizobiales; family Xanthobacteraceae; genus Variibacter; species Variibacter gotjawalensis. Next base: position 3,616,822 of record NZ_AP014946.1, on the reverse strand, counting down.
GGCTTGCCGGTCAGCGATTGCGGGATCGCATCGCCGTCGATCACGTAGGGGACGAGCGATTGCGCCCCGGCGGGCGACAGAAAAAACGCGGCGGCGCAACCGCACGCCGCCGCGAATGTCGTGACCTTAGCCATAGACCTCGGTGGTGATGCGCTGGAACCAGCCGTCGGCGAACTGCGCCTCGAGCTTGCGCACATCGGCCGGCGCATCGATCGGGCTGACGCCTCCGGCGCCTTCGACATCGGCCCAGACGCCATCCTTCACCCGATAAACGCCCGCGACCGAGATGCCGTAGTCCGGCGCGACGAGGCTGTAGCAGGTGTTGATCATCTTCGGCTCGGCCGGCGTGCCACCTTTGAGCAACGTCGCGATCGCCTGCGCGGCGGACTTCGCCTGCGCATTCGCCGAGAAAGCCGACTTCGGCATCGCGCCTGCGATGCAGGCGTCACCGAAGACGTGGATGTTCGGCTTGAGCTTCGACTCGAACGTCACGGGATCGATCGGGCACCAGCCCGAATTGTTCGCGACGCCCGCATCCTGCGCGATCTTGCCGGCACGCTGCGGCGGGATCACGTTGGCGACCGCGGCCTTGAAGCTCTTGAAGTCAGTCGTCAGCGTCTTCGTCGCCGGATCGACTTCGTTGACCTTGCCGCCCTGCGACAGCGAGACCCATTCGAGGTGGTCCGGATAAAGCTCCTTCCAGGCATTCTGGAACAAGCGCTGTTTGGAGAACTGATCCTTCGCGTCAAGCACGATCAGCTTCGACTTCGGCTTCTTCGTTTTGAGATAATGCGCGATGAGGCTCGCGCGTTCATATGGCCCCGGCGGGCAGCGGAACGGATTGGCCGGCACCGACATGACGACGAGACCGCCGTCTTCCAGCGACTCGAGCTGGCGCCGGAGCAGGTCGGTCTGCTCACCCGCACGCCAAGCATGCGGCATCGCCTGCGTCGCACTCTCGGTGTAGCCGGGCAGCGCGTCATAGCGAATGTCGATACCAGGCGTGACGACGAGACGGTCGTAGGGGATGACCGTTCCGTCGGCGAGCATGACGCGTTTGGCTTCCGCGTCGACGCCGGTCGCCATCTGCTGGACGAGCGTGATGCCTTCGCGCTTCACGGCGTCGTAGCCGAACTGCTGGCTTTTCAGCTCGCGCGAACCGCCGATGACAACGTTGGAGAACGGGCAGGCCGTGAAGGTCTGGTTGAGTTCGATCAGCGTCACGGCGATGCCTTGCCGCTTCAATTCGCGCGCCGCGCTCGTTCCGGCAAAGCCGCCGCCGATGACGACGACGCGCGGAGCCGCGCCTTGCGCGAAGACCGGAGCGGCGAACATCGATGCGGCGCCGGCGCCAAGTGCGAGTTTGAGAACGTGTCGGCGTGTTGTGTTTGTGGATGTGATCATGTGCCCGCCCTCACTTCTGCGCCGCATACCAGGCCGCGATCGCTTTGACTTCGTCTTCGTTGAAGCCTTTGGCGATGCGTCCCATCACGGTCGATGCTTGAGCGCCGCTCGCGAAAGCGGCCATCTGCGTGACGATCTCGGTGGCGGGTTTGCCGTTCAGAGCCGGAACCAGAATGCCGGCGACCGGCGCCGGCGGATGGCAACCGGAGCACGCGAGAGCACCGGGTGGCGGCGCATTCTGCGCGGGCGCATTCTGCGCAAGAACCGGCGTCGATAAAGCTATTCCCAACACAATGAGTGGGGCAGGGCGGATCAAAGCATTCCTCCAAATGCCAGGGTAAAGAGCAGGTTTTTCCGCTCGGCTGCCGCGCTGGCGTGTCGCGGCAATTGTTCTGATTTGACGGTATCTAAAGCGCGGACGGCAAGAGAAGCGAAATTTCTTTTGCCGCCCGCGGTAGCACGCACATTGTCCGACTTACGACGTTTTGAGATCAGTGTTCTTGAGCGGCAGGTTTCGCACGCGCTTGCCAGTCGCTGCGAAGATGGCGTTGAGCACGGCAGGAGCCGCCACCGCGATGGTCGGCTCGCCGACGCCGCCCCAGAAGTCGAAGCTCGGGATCGTCTTCGTCTCGACTTCCGGCATCTCGTCGATGCGCATCACGTTGTAGGTGTCGAAGTTCTCTTGCTCGACGCGGCCACCCTTGATCGTGCACTCGCCGTAGAGCGCGGCCGAGAGACCGTAGACGAACGAGCCTTCGACCTGGCGGGCGACCTGCTCGGGGTTCACGACGTGACCCGGATTGGTCGAGGCGAAGATCTTGTGGACCTTCACTTTGCCGCCCGTCACCGACACTTCGGCTGCTGCTGCGACGTAGCTGCCGAAACCCATGATCTGGGCGAGGCCGCGGAAGCGGCCCGGTTGCGCCGGCTTGTCGTAGCCGATGCCTTCAGCCACCGCGTTGAGCACCGCGAGATGCTTCGGGAAGTTGGTCATCAGCTTGCGACGGAAGGCGAGAGGGTCGACACCCGCGGCGTGTGCCAGCTCGTCCATGAAGCATTCGACGTAGATGGCGTTCTGGTTGAGGTTGACGCCGCGCCAGAAGCCTGGCGGCACCGGCGGATTGCGCATCGCGTGATCGATGAGCAAATTCGGAACGCCGTAACCGAACGGGCCTTCGGCGCCGCCCGGATTGAGGCCTTGGAAAACGACCGGGTCGCGGCCGTTCTGCATCGCTTCCGGACGCACGACTGTAAGGATCGATTGCCCCGAGATGCGCATGTGCAGGCCGACGAGATTGCCGTCCTTGTCGAGACCGCCGGTCAATTTGCACTGCGTGATCGGGTGATACATGCCGTGCAGCATGTCCTCTTCACGCGTCCACTGCAGCTTGATCGGAACGCCCGGCATTTCCTTCGCGATCATTGTCGCCTGACGGACGTAATCGTGGAAAGCGCCGCGACGGCCGAAGCCACCACCGAGGTGGAGCTTGTAGACATCGCATTTCGCGACCGGCAGACCGGCTGCATCGGCGAGCACCGCGAGCGCGGCTTCGCCGTTTTGCGTTGCGATCCAGCCTTCGCACTTCTCGGGCGTCCAGCGCACGAGCGCGTTCATCGGCTCCATCGGGGCGTGGTTCTGGAACGGATACGAGTAGACCGCTTCGACTTTCTTAGCGGCACCCGCAATCGCGCCCTTGGCATCGCCGGCCTGGTTGCCGACGAAAGCCTGTTCGGCCGTGAGGCCTTCCTTCAACATCGCGGCGATCGTCTCGCTCGAGACATTCGCGTTCGGGCCGTTGTCGTATTCGATCGGCAGAGCATCGAGCGCGGTCTTCGCGCGCCACCACGTGTCGGCAACGACCGCAACAGTCGACGGGTTGATCTGCAGCACCTTCTTGACGCCCGGCATGCCTTGAATCTTCGCAGCGTCGAAGCTTTTGATCTTGCCGCCGAAGACCGGGCAGTCCTTGACGGACGCACAGAGCATGCCGTCCATCTTGAGGTCGGCCGCGTAGACGAGCTTGCCGTTGACCTTGTCCTTGGTGTCGAGGCGCGCCAGCGGCTTACCGGCGATCTTCCACTCCTTCGGATCCTTCAGCTTGATCTGCGCCGGCGGCTGAAGCTTGCCGGCTGCATCGGCGACCTTGCCGTAGGTCGTGGTGCGTCCGGAGCCTGCGTGAGAGATCACGCTCTTCTCGGCTTTGCACTCGGTGGCCGGAACTTTCCATTCGTTGGCTGCCGCCTGGATCAGCATTTCGCGTGCGGCTGCGCCGCCTTCGCGAACATACTGGTTCGACTCGCGAATGCCGCGGCTGCCGCCTGTGGAATAGTCTTTCCAGATGCGATTGCGCGCGACGTTCTGGCCCGGCGTCGGGTATTCAGTCGTCACCTTCGACCAGTCGCACTCGAGCTCTTCGGCGACAAGCTGGGCGAGACCCGTGAGCGTGCCTTGACCCATCTCGGAGCGCGCGATGCGGATCACCACCGTATCGTCGGGTTTGATCACGACCCAGGCGTTGACCTCGGGCGCAATCTGCGGCGCCTGCGCGAGCGCATCGCCGAGCGAAACATGAAAGCCGAACGACAATCCACCGGCCGCTGCTGCGGAGCCGACGAGAAAGTTACGGCGCGAAACGTCGAGTTGTTGCGTCATCATTTCCTCCATCTGATCCGGTTCATCCAGCCTTCGTGTCGGCTGCGAGTTTGATCGCAGCGCGCACGCGGTTGTATGTTCCGCAACGGCAGATGTTGGTGATCTCCGCGTTGATGTCTTCGTCGGTCGGCTTCGGCTTCTGCGCGAGCAGGGCAGCAGACGCCATGATCATGCCGGACTGGCAGTAGCCGCATTGCGGCACATCGAGCTGCAGCCAAGCTTTCTGCACCGGATGCGACGAATCAGGCGAGAGACCTTCGATCGTCACGATCTTCTGATCTTCCGAGACCGCGCTAACCGGCATCGCGCAGGAGCGAACCGCTGCGCCATCGATATGCACCGTGCAGGCGCCGCAGGCTGCGACGCCGCAGCCGTATTTCGTGCCCGTCAGGCCGATCTGTTCGCGGATGACCCACAGCAAAGGGGTGTCCGGATCGAGATCGACGTCTTGCACTTTGCCATTGATATTGAGTTTAGCCATGCCGTCTGCCTCCGCGTCTGGCGATACAGTTCACGCCTCATCAGGCGTTCTGCTTTTCATTGGACCAGTTCGAGACTAGCACGGACGTGTGACACGTCTACAGAGCACGCCGCGTCTTTGGGTCACGCTCGCGTGGGCGTTTTCTGTTGCAGTGCGGTAGCGCGCGGCCGGACGGCGCGCGTCCGTAGCCCGGATGAGCGAGGCATAGCCGAGCGATATCCGGGAACTGAGCTTGCGGCTCTCTCACACCCCGGATGTCGCGCGGCGCTGACGCGCCGCTGCTCATCCGGGCTACTTCTGACGTCAACCGCCGCGGTGAACGGACGACAATCTGCGTTTGGATTGACGCGTAGCCCGGATGAGCGAGGCATAGCCGAGCGATATCCGGGAGCGGAGCTTACGGTTGTCTCACACCCCGGATGTCGCGCGGCGCTGACGCGCCGCGGCTCATCCGGGCTACTCGAAACTTCAATCTGCTCGGTGAACGGACGACAATCTGCGTTTGGATTGACGCGTAGCCCGGATGAGCGAGGCGTAGCCGAGCGATATCCGGGAGCGGAGCTGACGGTTGTCTCACACCCCGGATGTCGCGCGGCGCTGACGCGCCGTGCTCATCCGGGCTACTTTTGACATCAACCGCCGCGGCGAACCGGCATCACCATCTGCGTATGGATCGCGACGGCGGCGAGTTTTCCGTCGCTGCGCGTGATCCGGCTTTGCCAGACTTGCGTCGTGCGCCCGCGATGCAGCGGCGTGCACTCGCCCTTGGCGATATCGCCCTTCGGGATCGCGGCGAAGAAATTGATCTTCGCTTCAATCGTCGTCGTCGTCATGTCGTCCGGAATGTTCACGGTCGTCGACGTGCCGGCGAGATTGTCCGTGAACGCCATGATCGCGCCGCCATGCGCGACGCCGTTGCGGTTCGACAGCTCTTCGCGGATCTCCAACTCGCCCCTGATGCAATCCGGATTAAGGTCCGTGACCTTGATGCCGACGAATTCCGCGAAGGGCGGTTGCTGGCTGGCAGGCGGGCGCATGACACAAATCTCGCGTTGTCGATGGTTTGCGTCATAATTCAGCCGGGCGTCCGAAGGAAGTCTTTGCGCCACCACGTCAAGCTTGTTCCGCGAGGGGAAATATCATGACACGCCTGTTGCTCTGCGCGCTCGCAGCGTCATCGCTGATCAGTCTGCTCGCACCGCCGGCACGCGCACAGGATCCGTGCGACGATCTCTGGCTCGAGCGAAACTCGATCTACAAACGGGCCGGCTACTGCTTCAAGACGGCGCGCGCGATCCGCCAATTCGGCAACGCGGGTTGCCAGTATGACGACGAGCGCGATCTGCCGATGTCGCAGCGCGACCGCAATCGCGTCGCCTACATCGTCCAGCAGGAACGTGCCTACGGCTGCCGCTAGACTTCTCGGTCGATCACCAGCTGCGTCTGCACCGTGATCGCGCAGAGTTTTCCGTCGCGGCGCTTGATGCGCGTCTCCCACACTTGCGTCGTGCGCCCGCGATGCAACGGCGTGCACTCGGCGAGCGCGATATCGCCGGGCGGAATGCGCGCGAAGAAGTTCGTCTTGCTCTCGACCGTCGTCGTGCCTTTGCCGGGCGGCGAATTCAGAATCGTCGCGACCGCGCCGATATGATCGCCGATCGCCATGATCGTGCCGCCATGCAGCGAGCCATCACGGTTTTCGACACCGGGATGGACCGGGAGCTCTGCGCGAATGCATTCGCGCGACATGTAGGTGATGCGCGCGCCGATATGCGTGAAGGCTTTGTGCGGGTCGGTTTCGAAACGCGTGATGATGTCGGGCGCGAGGCTTCCGTCGGTCTCTATCGGCATCGTATTCCGGCAGGGCAGTTCATTAGTTAACGATCTCTCACGGATTTCCCGACATTCGGGCGAGCATTCATTAAGTTGAGCACGATAACGTTCGGGCTTCAAACCGAAGAACTTCGTGATGAACCGGTCAACGGCCTATCCATTGGCGACGACCGCTGAGGGCGTCGAAAAACCCGCGCAGACATGGTGCGAGACGGTCGATCTCGCCGCCGTGCCGGACCGACCGTGGCTGGCGCTCGCAGAAAACGCGCTCGCGCCGAATCCCTACTACGACCCAACCTGGGCGAAGACTGCGCTGCAAGGCGCGCGCGTCACCTCCGGCGCACGCGCGCTGCTCGCGTGGCAAGGCGAGGGACGGGGCCGGTTGATCGGGCTGCTGCCGGTCGTCAGTGCGTGGCAGGCCGTGAAGCTGCCGCTGCCGATCATGTATGCGTGGCAGGGTTACGGTCCGCTCTCGATGCCGCTGATCGATCGCCGCTTCGCGCCGGAAGCGTGGCGCAAGCTGTGCGCCGCCGCCGTCGCCGATGGCGCTCGTGCGATCGTGTTGCCGTATGCCGAGATGGGCAGCGAATTGCTGTCGGTGATCGATCCGTCCGGCGAGGCGGTGTCCAATCCGCTGCGGCAATACACGCGCGCGCAACTCGACGCGCGGCAGAGCCTCGATGCCGCGATCGGCGCGACGTCGATGCGGACGCTGCAGCGCTCGCGCCGCCGGCTCGAACAGCAAGGCAACGTGCAGCTTCGCGTCGCGCGTCAGCCGCACGAGATCCGCGCCGCGCTCGAGGCGTTCCTGCAGCTCGAACAGCAAGGCTGGAAAGCCCAAAAGGGCACCGCGCTCGCGCAGCATGCGGGCGATGCCGCTTTCATCCGCAAAGCCGCGCCCGAGATGGCGGCGCGCGGTGCGCTCGATATCCTCACGCTGTATGTCGGCGAGCGTCCGATCGCCTCCGGTATCGTCGTGCGGCAAGGCCGCCTCGCATCGTGGTTCAAGATCGGCTTCGATCAAGCGATGGCGAAGTTCTCGCCGGGCCTTCAACTCGCGCTCGAGGTTACGCGCCATTACTGCGCTGATCCGATTGTCGAGGCGGTCGACTCCAACACCGAGGCGGACAGTTCGTTTGTCGATCCGCTCTGGAAGGATCGCGTGACGATGGGCCGTCTGCTCATTCCGACGCGTGCCGCCGACCCGGTAGTGCCGATGCTGCGCGGCGTGCTCGATGCGCGCGAAGCCGGGCGCAATCAGCTTCGCCGTCTGCGCGACCGCCTGCGCGGCGGCAAGGCTGCGAAAGCCTCCTGAACCAGCTGCCCGTTTGCTAGGCAAACCGGTGCGGTTTGACGCAACGCCGTTGTGAGCGCTGCGATACCGCCTGGATTTCTACCCCCAATAGAGCTGGCACAACGCTTGCGAGCATCGCCGTCGCCGGGATTTGCCGTGATCGGAGGCGTGCGCATGAGGCAAGTCCGTCGTTTGGGATTGCTGTTGGCTTTGGGGCTTGGCTTGGTTGCGCCGCGCGCGCAGGCCGAGGCGCCGCTGCGCATCGGCATCTCGCTATCGGATATTCCGCGCATGTGGGGCGCGCCGGACGGTGGCTTCGAAGGCCTGCGCTTCGGCGGCTATCTCGTTTTCGAGGGGCTCACGGCGTGGGACCTGTCGTCCGCCGACAAGCAGGGCAAGATCATTCCTGGCCTCGCCGAATCCTGGTCGGTCGATGAGGCCAACCCGAAGCGCTGGACCTTCAAGCTGCGCGAAGCCAAATTCCACGATGGTTCGCCGTTCAACGCTGACGCGGCCGTTTGGAATTTCGACGCGATCTACAACAACAAGGCGCCGCAGTATGACGCGAGCCGGTCCGGCCTGGCGCGCTACCGCGCGGCCTCCGTCGTGTCCTATGGCAAAATCGACGACCGCACGATCTTCGTCGAGACCAATCAGCCGAACGGCTTCTTGCCGTACGAACTCTCGACGATCCTGTTCTCGAGCCCGGCGCGGTTCACCGAATTCGGCGGCGACTGGACGAAGTTTGCGTCGAAGCCATCCGGCACCGGGCCATACAAAGTTAGAGAGCTGACGCCGCGCACGCGGCTCGATCTCGAAGCGTTTGCCGGATACTGGAATCCGAACCGCGTCCCGAAGACGAAGCAGACCTCGCTCGTTCCGATCCCGGACCCGACCGCGCGCGTTGCGGCGCTGCGCTCCGGCCAAGTCGATCTCGTCGAGACGCTGCCGCCGGATGCGATCGACTCGCTCAAAGCGGCGGGCTTCAAGGTTGTCACCAACATCACGCCGCATACCTGGCTGTGGCGCTTCAATTTCGATCCGGCCGGGCCGGTCGCCGACGTTCGCGTGCGCCGCGCGATCAATCTCGCGATCGACCGCGAGGGCATCGCAACGATGCTCAACAAGACCGCGGTGCCGGCGAAAGGTTTCGCAACGCCGGACGCGAATTGGTTCGGTAAGCCGAAGTTCGAGTTGAAATACGATCCGGCCGCCGCAAAGAAGCTGCTCGCCGAAGCCGGCTACGGACCGTCGAAGCCGGTCGATATCCGCGTGATCATCGCGTCGTCGGGAGGCGGGCAGATGATCCCGCTGCCGATGAACGAAGCGATCCAGGAGAACCTGAAAGACGTTGGCGTCAACGTCCAGTTCGATGTGGTCGATTTCTCGACTATCATCGGATACTTGCGCGGTGGTGCAAAGCAGCCGGTGCAGAAAGCCGCATCCGGTCTCAACGTTGCGATGCCGGTGCAGGAGCCGACCGCGGGCCTCATCATGCATGACTCGCAGCTGATCGCGCCGAACGGCTCGAACTGGGGTTACTACAACAATCCCGAAGCCGACACGGCGATCCGCGCCGCGCGCAACGAGTTCGATCTCGACAAGCAGATGCTGCTGCTCGCACGCGTCAACGAAATCCTCGTCGACGATGCGGCAGCATTGCTCGTCGTGCACGATCTCAATCCGCGCGGACTGTCCGCCAAGGTGAAGGGTTTCGTGCAGGCGCGGAACTGGTTCCAGGATTACACCGCCATCAAGATGGACTGAACGTTCCCGCCATGACGCATCACAAGCTTCCGGCCACCGCGAAGACGGTGACCTACGGCGTCCTCGACGCCGCGCTTCCGCCCGTTCTCGAAATCGAAAGCGGCGACAAGGTCACGGTGGAAACGATCTCCGGCGGGCCGTGGCAATTGCCGCCGGACGGGAAGGGGCTGCGCGTTCTTCCCGAGTACGCGGAGATCCATGCGGCGCACAAATTCACCATCGGTCCGCATATCCTGACTGGGCCGATTGCCGTGAAGGGCGCTGAGCGCGGCGACGTGATCGAGCTGCGCATTCTCGACGTGAAGCTGCGCACCAACTGGGGCTACAACGTCATTCGTCCGCTGTCGGGCACGCTGCCGGAGGATTTCGGCGAGTTCTACCGGTTGATGCATATCGAGCTGTCGCTCGACGAGAATGTCGCGCTGCTGCCGTGGGGCAAGAAGCTACCGCTGTCGCCGTTCTTCGGCGTGATGGGCACGGCGCCGACGCCGGCTTACGGCGCGATCACGTCGATGATCCCGCGCGAATTCGGCGGCAATCTCGACAACAAGCAATTGCTGCCGGGATCGACGCTCTACCTTCCGTGCTTCAACGACGGCGGCAAGATCTTCATCGGCGACGGCCACGCGGTGCAGGGCGACGGCGAAGTCTGCGTCACGGCGATTGAGACCGCGATGGAAGGCACGTTTGAGATCATTCTGCGGAAGGATTTGAAGATCAAGCTTCCGCGCGCAGAGACGCCCACGCACTACATGACGATGGCGTTCAACATCGACCTCGATCTCGCCGCGCAACAGGCGCTGCGTGACATGATCGCGTGGGCGAGCGAGATTTCGGGGCTGGCGCGGGAAGACGCTTACACGCTCTGCAGCCTCGCCTGCGACATGCACATCACGCAGTTGGTGAACGGCAACAAAGGCGTGCACGCGATGCTGCCGAAGTCGCAGCTGGATGGGTTGAAGAAGTAGCCGCGCGCCTGTTGCGTTCAATGTAGAAACGTCATGGCCCGCTTTATGCGGGCCATCCACGTCTTTCTTCTTTTTGCGAAAAGCAAGTCGTGGATGGCCCGGACAAGCCGGGCCATGACGGAGTGATACGGATGGTCCGTGCGTTAGATCGTAGCCCGGATGAGCAACGGCGCGTCAGCGCCGTGTGCGACATCCGGGATCAGCATTCGCAGCGCGCATCCCGGATATCGCGAGCGCGCTGCGCGCGCCGCTCATCCGGGCTACAAGAGCGGCTAATACACCACCACCGAACGAATGCTCTCGCCGGCGTGCATGAGATCGAAGCCCTTGTTGATGTCGTCGAGCGGCATCGTGTGGGTGATCATCGGGTCGATCTCGATCTTGCCCTGCATGTACCAGTCGACGATCTTCGGCACATCCGTGCGGCCGCGCGCGCCGCCGAACGCCGTGCCCTTCCAGACGCGGCCGGTGACGAGCTGGAACGGGCGCGTCGCGATTTCCTGACCGGCGCCGGCGACGCCGATGATGATGCTCTCGCCCCAGCCGCGATGGCAGGCTTCGAGCGCCTGGCGCATCACGTTGACGTTGCCGGTGCAGTCGAAGGTGTAGTCCGCGCCGCCGATCTGATCCGCACCGCGCTTCGTCATGTTGACGAGATACGGCACGAGGTCATTGCCGACTTCCTTCGGGTTGACGAAGTGCGTCATGCCGAAACGCTCGCCCCAAGCCTTCTTGTCGTTGTTGAGATCGACGCCGATGATCATGTCGGCGCCCGCGAGCCGCAGGCCTTGAATGACGTTCAGCCCGATGCCGCCGAGACCGAACACGATGGCGGTCGCACCTTCTTCCACCTTCGCGGTGTTGATCACCGCGCCGATGCCGGTGGTGACGCCGCAACCGATGTAGCAGACCTTATCGAACGGCGCGTCCTCGCGGATCTTCGCGCAAGCAATCTCCGGCAACACGGTGAAATTCGCGAAGGTCGAGCAGCCCATATAGTGATGCACCGGCTTGCCGCCGATCGAGAAGCGCGAGGTGCCGTCCGGCATCATGCCTTGGCCCTGCGTGCCGCGGATCGCGGTGCAGAGATTTGTCTTGCGCGACAGGCACGACGGGCAGGAGCGGCATTCCGGCGTGTAGAGCGGAATGACGTGATCGCCCTTCTTCAGCGACACGACGCCGGGCCCGACATCGACGACGACGCCGGCGCCTTCGTGGCCGAGGATCGCCGGAAACAGACCTTCGGGGTCCGCGCCTGAGAGCGTGAACTCATCCGTGTGACAAATGCCGGTCGCTTTGATCTCGATCAGAACTTCGCCGACCTTCGGGCCTTCGAGCTGCACGGTGGCGATTTCGAGCGGTTTGCCGGCCTGTACGGCGAGTGCGGCGCGAACATCCATGATTGCTTCCTCTTCGATCGATTCTTGACGGTTATTGTTTCGGCTTGCGCGGGATAAGTTCCGACACGGCGCCGTAGCCTGCATCATCGCGGATGCAGAGATACTTCGCATCGCCGCGCGTTTCGACGAACGGCTCGACGCTGACGATCGTGCGCGTCCGTGACGCCGCGATGGCAGCATCGACGGTCGCGCTTTCGGCGAGCATCTTCAGATTGAGGCGCGTCGGGAAGACGAGTGTGCGTTTGCCGTCGCGCGCCTGCTCCAGCGCGGCGGAGGGCGAGAGCCATTCGGCCTCGACCGTTTCGTGCCCGTCGCAGATCGCGAGCTGCTCAGCCGGCGCGACCGCGAGGTAGAAGAACGTGTCGAAGCGTTTGTGCATGTGCGCGGGCGTGACCCAACGCGCGTAGGGGACGAGGTCGGTGAAGTCGAGCTTCAGTCCGTGCGTGCGCACGAGGTCACGGAAGTCGCGCTTGCCGTCGTGGACGTCCTTGCGCGCCGCCGTCACGGCATCATCACCGAGGAACTCTCGGCCGTCACCGTGGCGGGCGAGCAGAATGCCGGATTCTTCGAAGGCTTCGCGGATCGCCGCGACGCGTGGGGCGCGCTCCTCGGGCGGGGTCTCGTCCCAACCGACCGTGTCGTCCTTCCAGTCGTCGCTGCCGTCGGACTCTTCAATCTTTCCGCCAGGGAAAACCATTGCGCCGGAGTTGAAGTCGATCGCCGTATGGCGAACGACCATCAGAACTTCGAGCGTCTGCTGCTCGCGCAGCAGAAGCAGCGTCGAAGCCGGCCGAATCGGAACAGGTGCGGACAACAATCACTCCCGGAAATCTTAAGGCCATTTGTAATGTTACGGCCCATTTGCGCGAACTAGATTGCATGGCTAGAGCATTTTCAAGTGAAGTGGAAACCGGTTCACGTCAAGAAAATGCGACAACTCAAGAATCGAAAGCCAATCAGAAGCTATGATTGGCTCTCGTCGCGAGCGCTAGGGGAACACCAGGAGAGCGAAAATGCACGGCGGGCATGATCACGGCCACGCTTCGAAAGCCGGTCAACATCGCGGCCGGCTCGTCGGCGCGCTGCTGCTGACGACCGGGTATATGGTCGCCGAGGTCGTCGGCGGCTTGATCACGGGATCGCTCGCTCTTCTTGCCGACGCGGCGCATATGCTGACCGATGCCGGCGGTCTCGCGCTGGCGCTGATCGCGATCCGTTTCGCCGAGCGTGACCCGACACCGCAAAAGACATACGGCTATCTGCGTGCCGAGATTTTGGCGGCGCTCGCGAATGCGACCGTGCTGCTGCTGCTCACCGCGTTCATCCTCTACGAAGCGTATCGCCGCTTTGTCGATCCGCCGGAGATTCTCGGTTGGCCGATGCTGCTGGTCGCCAGCGTCGGCCTTGTCGTCAATCTCATCTCGATGAAGCTGCTCGCGGCAGGATCGTCGGAGAGCATCAACGTCAAAGGAGCATACTTCGAAGTTTTCGCCGACATGCTCGGTTCGGTCGGCGTCATCATTGCGGCGATCATTGTGATGACGACCGGATGGACGCTCGCGGATCCAATCATCGGCGCGGCGATCGGGCTCTTCATCGTGCCGCGCACGTGGCGACTGCTGATGCAGGCCGTGCACATTTTGCTCGAAGGTGTGCCGTCGGAAATCGATCTCGTGCGACTGAGTGACGCGCTGAAGGAACTTTCCGACGTGCGCGCGGTGCACGATCTGCACGTGTGGACGATTACGTCCGGCATGGATTCTTTATGTTGCCATCTTGTCGTCGACGATATGGCGGACGCGAAAAGAATTCTCCGCGCTGCGCGCACAATGCTGCACACGGAGTTCTCGCTCGATCACGTCACGATTCAGATCGAAGACGAAGAATTGCGCGCCGAAGAGCCGGTGTTGAAAGTCTGATCTCCGACATTGCGAAGATTTAATCCGAAAAAAGGAACGCAGCGGCGCAATCCGCTGTTTTGTTCAGGTTCGGCTCAGCACTGCCGCGTCAATCTCGCGGCAAGGGGCTGCAAAAACGCAGAAGGGAATTTGAATGCGCAAATTGATACTGTCGTTGTTCACTGTCGGTGCGATCGCTTTCGGAGCGGCCAACGCGAATGCGATGCCGTTGTCGAATCCGTCGAGTGGTGTAACGTCGTCGGTCGAGCAGGTGCAGTGGCATGGCCGCCACCGTAGCCATCATCACCATCATCACGGCCGCCACCACTCGTGGCATCATAGGCGTCACCACTGGCATGGCGGCGGCTGGCACGGTCGCCACCATCACCATCACCGGCGTCACCACCATCATCACCGCGGGCATCGCTTCTAGCCCTCGGACCTAGGAAAGAGGCCTCCTCGCGGAGGCCTCTTTTTTTGTCCGTGCATTGATCGGCCGATTGTCGCCAATCATCGGTCAATGTCGGCCAATCGCTGCGTCATTGACCGGTCAATCAGACGATGTGCCAGTCGGGCCCGATTGTGTGAACGGTTTGGTTGGCAGCAATTTGGCTGCCGTTCATCTGCCATTCTGCGATCGAACCTTTGTCGTTCTGCCACATGATGTCGGCCTTGCCGTCGTTATTGAAGTCGCCGATGTCGGCGAGCGTCCAGTTCGCTGCGATCTTGCCGACGGTCTCGTTTGCGATGATCTTGTTGCCGTCCATCTGCCACATCGCAACCGAGCCGTTGTCGTTGCGCCAGAGGATGTCGTCGTTGCCGTCGCCGTTGAAGTCGGCGGCTCCGGCGAACTTCCACGCCGTTCCGATGGTCCCGACGGTCTGGTTGGCGACGATCTTGTTGCCGTCCATCTGCCACATAGCGACACTGCCGGTAGAGCTGTTGCGCAACAGGATGTCGGCCTTGCCGTCGCCGTTGAAGTCTCCGGCATCTTGGACGAGCCAGTTAGCACCGAGCGTGCCGACGGTCTGATTGGCGGCGATTTTCGAACCATCCATCTGCCACAGCGCGACGCTGCCGGTGGTGCTGGTCCAGAGGACGTCGGCTTTGCCGTCGCCGTTGAAGTCGTCAATTGCGGCGGCTTTCCAGTTGGAGCCGATCTTGCCGACGGTCTCGTTGGCGACGATCTTGTTTCCATCCATCTGCCACATCGCAACGCTGCCGTTGCTGTTCTGCCAGAGGACGTCGGCCTTGCCGTCGCCGCCGAAATCGTCGGTGCCGATTGCTTTCCACGTCGTGCCGATTTTGCCGACGGTCTCGTTTGCGACGAGCTTGGTGCCGTCCATCTGCCACAACGCGACGCTTCCGGTCTTGTTGTTGACGAACAAGAGATCGGACTTGCCGTCGCCGCCGAAGTCGTTGTCGGCGCGCGCGGTCGTCGTTGCGGTGAGCGATGCATTCGCGGACCAAGCGGTGCCGTCGAAAGCCGTGACGAAGATCTTCTCCGCGCCGGTCGCCGCGCCGCCGACGTATTTCACGTTGGCGAGGTCGGTGGCGTTGACGAAGATCCACTTGTCGGACGCTTGAGCGACACCGTTGACGGAGATGAAGCCGTCGCTGTCACCGCTGTCCCAGAAGGCATATTGCTTGATCGTGCCGTTCCCGTCCTTGTCGGTCGCCGTGAAAAGTGACGAGATAGCGACCGAACCATGCGTGTCGACGGCGACGTTCTTGCCGGTGACGACCGGCGCAGTATTCACCGGGGCCGCAACGTCGTCGTTCAAGATGTTGCCGACGGCCTGGCTGTCCGCGATGGTTGCGCCGTTAGTGGCGTTCGAGAGGTTGACGAAGAATTTCTCCGGGCTCTCGACGACGGTGTCGCCGTTGATGACGATGGTGAAGGTCTTCTTCATCTCGCCGACGCCGAAGTTCAGCGTGTCTGTCTTCGCGACGTAATCGCTGCCGGCTTTCGCGCTGTCGTCCTGGGTTGCGTATTTAACCGAGAAGGCAGCATCGCCACCGGTGCGGGTGACCGTAAACGTCACCGTCTTCGTCCCGGAGTTGCCTTCTTCGATCGACATATCGCCAATCGTCACCGCGCCTGCCTTCGGCGCTTGTGTGGTTTGCAGATCGGCGAAAGCGACTTTCTTGCCGGCGAACTGAACGAATTCGACGTTCTTGATCGTATCGATGCCGTCGGCCGCGCCGGGGCGAATGTCTTGGATCGTCGCCGAATTGTTGCCGAGCAGAGTGACTTTGTAGTCCGACTGCGCGCCGCTGAAGTTCACCGTGTCGATGCCGCCGGCACCATCGATGACGTCATCGCCGCCTTTGCCGAAGAAGATGTCGTCAAAGGTCGAGCCCGTGAGGTTGTCCGCGCCGGCACCGCCGACGATGTTCGGGCCGCCGGTCGGGTCAGCCTCGTGGCCGAACCAGACGTGATAGATGTTGCCTTGCGGGGTCTGCTCGACGCCGATGCCGATCGACTTCCAGTCCGCGCCCCAAATGCTCTTGTTGAGCACGACGTCGTTGTGGCTCGGCGAGTTCTGCCAGCTCTTGAGAGCTTCGAGAACGCTGGACTGGCCAGAGGCGGAGATTTCATAGCCGCGACCCGGATAGCCGGTGCCAAGGCGTTGCGGTGCATCCCACATCGCTTGCGGCTGGCTGTGGTCGCCGAAATACGGAGCGTCGCTCCAGCTGTGCATGTTCGCACCGGCCGGGAGCTGAAGTTTCGGGCCCCAAATGTTTTCTACGGTGTCGGTGGCGTGGCGGCCGGCGGTCGTCGTCAGAGCTTTCGACAGCTGGATTGGCGGCAGGCCATTCTGGGCCCGATAGGCCATGATGCCGTTGTAAAGCTCAAGCTCAGCCGAGCTCAGATCATCGCTTGCCGTCGGCGCATAGATGTTCACCGTCATGGAACTCTCCCGATTTTTGTTTGTGGACGGGAGCGTCCCCACGACCCCCCGAAACCTGTGCAGTACCGATTGGTCGCGGGCCGTTGCGATTTGGTTCAAATGGTGGCGAAGGAGACTGCGAGGTTTGGCGCATTAGGCAGTTTTGCGAGTCGGAAGAGCGGGTTGAAGCGCTCGGTTGAGAGAATGATTCCGCTGCAATCTATGGGTGTCAGTGGACTGCGGAGCGGGCCGATAGCTTGACTTTGCGATGATCGCCGTATTTCACGGCCTCAAAGAGTTGATGAAGTCTTTGAGGTTTCAGGGATGGCAAACGCATTCACGTTCCCGGGGCAGGGAAGCCAAGTTGTCGGCATGGGCAAGGCGCTCGCCGAGGCTTTTCCGGTCGCGCGCGCCGTGTTCGACGAGGTCGACGACGCGCTGGGCGAAAAGCTCACCACCATCATGTGGGATGGCCCGATCGAGACGTTGACGCTTACGGAAAACGCGCAGCCGGCTCTCATGGCCGTGTCGGTCGCGGTGGCGCGGGTGCTGGCCGGTGAGGCCAGGCTCGATCTTGCCAAAGACGCGAAGTTCGTCGCCGGCCATTCGCTCGGCGAATACTCGGCGCTGGCCGCCGCCGGAACATTCTCCCTGGCCGATACGGCGCGCCTGCTGCGCATCCGCGGCCAAGCGATGCAGAAGGCGACGCCGGTCGGCACCGGCGCCATGGCGGCGATTATGGGCTTGGAATTCGAGCAAGTCGCCGAAGTCGCCAAAGAGGCGGCGCAGGGTGAGGTTTGCCAGGCCGCCAACGACAACGGCGGCGGGCAGGTCGTGCTGTCGGGCCACAAGACGGCAGTCGAGCGTGCTTGCGAGATTGCGAAGGCCAAGGGCGCCAAGCGCGCCTTGATGCTGACGGTGTCTGCGCCATTCCACTGCGCTCTGATGCAGCCGGCGGCCGATGCGATGGCTGAGGCTCTTGCCAAGGTTCAAGCCTCCGCGCCGGCCGCTCCGGTTGTCGCCAATGTCACGGCAAGCGCGGTCAGCGATCCGGCCGCGGTCGTGAAGAATCTCGTCGCGCAGGTGACCGGCACCGTCCGCTGGCGCGAGTCGGTGGCCTACATGGCTGACCAAGGCGTCACGACGTTCTACGAACTCGGATCCGGCAAAGTGCTGACCGGTCTCGTCAAGCGCATCGCGGCGAACGGCACCGGCGTCGCTGTCGGCACACCTGACGACGTTGCGGCTTTTGTCGCCGCCCGCAAATAATTTAGGAGAGATTTTCATGTTTGATCTCAGCGGGAAGACCGCATTGGTGACCGGTGCAAGTGGCGGCATTGGCGAGGCCATTGCCCGCGCGCTGCACACGCAGGGCGCCACGGTCGCCATTTCGGGCACACGCAAAGAGGTGCTCGACCAACTGGCGTCATCGCTCGGCGAGCGCGTCCATGTGCTGACCGCGAATCTTTCCTCGGCCGAAGAGGTCGAAGGTCTGGTGCCGGCGGCGGAGGCCGCTATGGGCAAGCTCGACATTCTGGTCGCGAATGCCGGCATCACGCGCGACAATCTCCTGGTCCAGCTCCGGGATGAGGACTGGGACACGGTCCTTCAGGTCAATCTGACGGCGACGTTCCGCCTCGCGCGCGCTGCTACGAAGACGATGATGCGCCGCCGCTTCGGGCGGATTATCGGCATCACGTCGGTGGTCGGTGTCACCGGCAACCCGGGCCAGGCCAACTACGTGGCCGCCAAGGCCGGTATCATCGGGCTGATGAAATCGCTCGGCCAAGAATATGCCAAACGGGGCGTCACGGCGAACTGCGTAGCCCCGGGCTTCATCGCCACCGCGATGACGGACAAGCTGAACGAAAAACAGCGCGAGACCATCCTCACCAAGGTACCGGCCGCTCGGCTCGGTACCGGAACCGATATCGCTGCTGCCGTCGTCTATCTGGCATCGGACGAAGCCGCTTACGTGACGGGCCAAACCCTGCACGTGAACGGCGGTATGGCGATGATTTAGCGCCTTTTGGTAGCTTAATTTTCTCGCTGGCAGATTGCTGGACCAAGGCAACGGAAGTGTGTTAACCCGAGCGCGGTTTGGCCGGGGGGCGCAAGCGCCATCCAAACGGCATTCAATGCAGCCCGTGCGGGGTCCTCACGGGCGCTGTCCTATAGAAAGACGGGAAGAGGTTTGACGATGAGCAATATCGCTGAGCGCGTTAAAAAGATCGTGGTGGAGCATCTTGGCGTCGAAGCCGAGAAGGTCACCGATACGGCCAGCTTCATCGACGATCTTGGCGCAGACAGCCTTGATACCGTCGAGCTCGTTATGGCGTTCGAAGAAGAGTTCGGCTGCGAGATTCCGGATGACGCGGCAGAAACGATCCTGACGGTCGGCGACGCGACCAAGTTCTTGGAAAAGAACGCGAAAGCCTAAGTTTGCGCGGAGGTCGGCGAGTTTCGCCTGGCCATTCGTAGTTTCGACCGGACGGGAAGGCATGCCGCCTTTCCGTCCGGTTCCATGTCTAGGGTTCTGTCGACGGCCAAGACAGAGTTTCTGACAGGTGAAAAATTCGGCGAATTTTCCCGGTGATTTGCAGCGGGTTCACTTTCGGCAGGGCATTTTCTAGGGTTTTATGAACGGCCCATATAAACTGGGGCCAACTCAGACGGGGAAACTGTATGCGTCGCGTTGTGGTGACCGGGATGGGCATGGTGACCCCTCTCGGATGTGGCGTCGAGCCGACCTGGAAGCGCCTCATTGCCGGCGAAAGCGGCGCAAGCGTTGTTTCCCCTGACCGCTTCGACACCTCCGACCTGCCTGCACGCATTGCTTGCCAAATCCCGCGCGGCGACGGCACGGCCGGCACGTACAATCCCGATCAGTGGATGGAGACGAAGGAGCAGCGCAAAGTCGATGATTTCATCGTCTATGCAATGTGCGCGGCCACCCAAGCACTCGACGATGCAAACTGGCATCCGAAAACTCACGAAGATCAGATTGCGACCGGCGTTCTGATCGGCTCCGGCATCGGCGGCATCGAAGGCATCGCCGAGACGGCGATTATTCTGAAAGAAAAGGGGCCGCGCCGGGTCTCTCCGTTTTTTATTCCAGGCCGTTTGATCAATCTGGCCGGCGGGTACGTTTCGATCACGCACGGCCTCAAGGGGCCGAATCATGCGGTTGTCACGGCCTGCTCGACCGGTGCACATGCGATAGGCGATGCGGGGCGTCTGATTGCGCTCGGCGATGCCGACGTGATGGTCGCGGGCGGCACCGAATCGCCGGTCAGCCGCATTTCCTTCGCGGGCTTCGCGGCCTGCCGCGCGCTGTCGACCGGCTTCAACGATACGCCGACGAAGGCGTCGCGGCCGTATGACAAGGACCGCGACGGCTTCGTGATGGGTGAGGGCGCCGGCGTCCTCGTGCTCGAAGAATACGAACACGCGAAGAAGCGCGGCGCGAAGATCTACGCAGAGCTCATTGGTTACGGCCTCTCCGGCGACGCGCATCACATCACGGCACCTGCCGAGGATGGCGACGGTGCTTTCCGTTGCATGAGCGCGGCCGTGAAGCGCGCCGGTATTTCGGCATCGGAACTCGATTACATCAACGCGCACGGCACTTCGACGCCGCTCGGCGATGAAATCGAGCTCGGCGCTGTCGAGCGCGTGGTCGGCAACGCGGGTGCTCGGATAGCGATGTCGTCGACGAAGTCGGCGGTCGGCCATCTGCTCGGCGCGGCCGGCGCGGTCGAAGCCATCTTCTCGATCCTGGCGATCCGCGACAACGTGGTGCCGCCGACGCTCAACCTCGACAATCCGTCGGTCGAGACCGCGATGGACCTGGTGCCGCACAAAGCGCAGCAGCGTGAGGTGAACACGGTGCTGTCGAACTCGTTCGGCTTCGGCGGGACGAACGCATCGCTGGTGCTGCGCCGGGCCGCTTAAGGTCCGTCCTTTCGCCATATTTGACCGTATTGTCGAAACCGGTTCGGCCTGTTAGCTGCATCCGTTGAGGACAACCTCCGGATTCTCTTTCGCGGCTCCGATGACGAAGCGAGAATAACGACATGACGGACGCTTCGCGCCCTGATGGTGCGCCGGAAATTCCTGCGGGACCGCCGCCCGAAGCCGGGCCGGCTCCGCTGACTCGGCGCGAACGCCGCAGGCTCGAGAAGGAGCGTATCCGCGCGCAGAAGCGAGCGACGCGCGCTTCGCGCCGCACGCGGCACCCGTTCATCATCGTCGGCAGCCTCCTTTTCACGTTCACGTTCTTTCTCGGCATTGCCGCGTTGATCGGCTTCACCGCCGGCCGTTCTCAGTACGAGGAAGTTGGTCCGCTGCAGCAGGAGAAGATCGTCAACGTTTCGGGCGGCACGCTCGAGATTGCCGATTTGCTCGCACGCGAAGGCGTCATGGACGGCGGAGCGCTCGCTAAGACTGTGTTCTTCGGGATGGTGCAAGCCGCCGAGTGGGGCACGAAGAAGGAAGAGCCGAAAGCAGGCGCGGCGCCGAAGCGGCCGGAGCCTGCGATCAAGCGCGGCGAGTATCTGTTCGCAAAGGGCGTGAGCATTCGCGGTGTCATCGAGCAACTGACCGAAGGCAAAGTCGTCCAGCATCAGATCACGTTGCCGGAAGGTTTGACGTCGCAACAGATGGTTGCGCGCCTGGTGGAAAATCCGATCTTGTCCGGACAGGTGCGCGAGATTCCGAAGGAAGGCGCGCTGCTGCCCGACACGTATAATTTTCCGCGCGGCTTCCCGCGCGATCAGCTGCTGCAGAGCCTGCAGGCCGCACAGCGCCGCGTGCTGCAGCAGGTGTGGGATCGCCGCAGCCCCGACTCGCCGGTGAAAACGCCCGAGCAACTGCTCACGCTCGCGTCGATCGTCGAGAAGGAAACCGGCAAAGCCGAGGAGCGCACGCGCGTCGCCGGCGTGTTCGCCAATCGTCTGCGCATGGGCATGAAGCTGCAGTCCGACCCGACGACCGTCTATGGCCTCGTCGGCGGCAAGGGTTCGCTCGGCCGCCAGTTGATGCGGCGCGAGCTTGAGCAGCCGACGCCGTACAACACCTACGTGATCTCCGGCCTGCCTCCGGGGCCGATCGCCAATCCGGGGCGCGCCTCGCTGGAGGCGGCCGCGAACCCGATGCGGCACAAGGAAATCTTCTTCGTCGCCGACGGCACCGGGGGGCATGCCTTCGCGGAAACCCTTGAGCAGCATAATCGCAATGTCGCGCGTCTGCGCGAGTTGGAAAGGCAGCGCGGCCAGACCGGTGCTCCCGCGCCGACCATCGCGCCGCCGACCGCCGTTCAGCCGCCCGCCCCGGCGCCGAATGCTCCGCGCGCGCAGAATCCGACGCCGCAGGGCACCGTCCAGCAGTAATCCGGCATCTTCATTGGGTGAGATGGTCCGCGTCCTTGTTCCGGCAGGACGGGGCCGATAAGTTCGCGCGCATCCAATATGGCGCTGAGCGCCGGTGCGAGCAGGGCGAATGACACTATCCAGCATGACCGGGTTTTCACGGCAGGACGGCACCGCGGGGCCGTATGCCTGGAGCTGGGAGCTCAAATCGGTCAACGGCAAGGGTCTAGAGGTGCGGCTGCGGTTTCCGCCTGGCTGGGACTCGGTCGAAGTGCCGGTGCGGGCCCAGAGCAAGGCCCTCGCGCGCGGCACCGTCCACGCGAATCTGTCGATCCGGCGGGACGGTGCGGCACCGCAGGTGAAGATCAATCAGGCCGTGCTCGATGCGGTCGTCGAAGCGATCCGGCAGGTCGAAGGGAAGATTGAATCACGACCGCCGTCGATCGACGGGTTGCTGGCGATCAAGGGTGTCCTCGAAGTCAGCGATGACGCTGACGTGGAGGCGGATCGCCGCGCCGCCGAAACGTCGGTGGTCTCAGGATTTGCGTCCGCGCTGGACGCGTTAATGGCGATGCGCCGTGTCGAGGGCGAGGCGCTCGGCCGCATTCTGACGCAGCGCCTGGATGAGATCGCAGCGCTCACGGGACGAGCCGAAGCTCTGCCGGCGCGGCAACCAGAAGCGATCAAGGCGAAGCTCGCCGAACAGATCAACGCGCTGATGGAAACGCCGGGCCGCTTCGACAGCGATCGGCTTCACCAGGAAGCGATCCTGATCGCGACAAAAGTCGACATTCGCGAAGAGCTCGATCGTCTCGTCGCACATATCGCGCAAGCTCGCTCGTTGCTGGGCGAGGGCGGAGCGATTGGGCGGCGCCTCGATTTCTTGGCGCAGGAGTTCAATCGCGAAGTGAACACGCTGTGCTCGAAGTCGAACGACGTGGCGCTGACAACGATCGGCCTGGAGCTGAAGAACGTCGTCGAGCAATTTCGCGAACAAGTTCAAAACCTGGAGTAACCGGTGAGCGAGATCTTGGCCCGCCGCGGATTGATGCTGGTTCTGTCGTCGCCTTCGGGTGCCGGCAAGACGACGTTGTCGCGCCGGCTGCTCGCCGACGACACTGGCGTCGAGCTTTCGGTTTCGGTGACAACACGCAAACCGCGTCCCGGCGAAATCGACGGCAAGGACTATCATTTCATCGATCGGGCGACCTTCGACGTGATGGTCGAGCGCCGCGAGTTGCTTGAATGGGCCGAAGTGTTCGGAAATTGTTACGGCACGCCGCGAAGCGCGGTCGAGAAGACGCTCGCCGGTGGGCGCGATGTGCTGTTCGACGTTGACTGGCAGGGTACGCAGCAGCTTCGCGAAGCGGCGCGCGTCGATCTCGTCAGCGTGTTCATTCTGCCGCCGTCGGTAGAGGAGCTTGAGCGCCGTCTTCGCTCGCGCGCACAGGACAGCGATGACGTCATCCATGGTCGCATGAGCAAAGCGGCCGATGAGATGAGCCACTACGTCGAATACGATTACGTCATCATCAATCACGAAATCGATCGTGCTTTCGGAGAGCTTCGCGCTATCCTCGGCGCCGAGCGCTTAAAGCGCGATCGACAAGTTGGCCTCGGCGACTTCGTTCGCACACTCAGAGCCAACGTCTAACAGGATGCCATGAGCGTCTTCTCGGTTAAGCACGTGACGACCTATCGCTACCGGCGGCCGGTGGCGTTCGGGGAACATCGCCTGATGTTTCGCCCGCGCGATAGCTATGACCAGACGCTGTTGTCGTCGCGGATCGACATCGACCCGAAGCCGATCAACCTGCGCTGGATTGACGACGTGTTCGGCAATAGCCTTGC
Organism: Variibacter gotjawalensis; assembly: GCF_002355335.1. Classification (GTDB taxonomy): domain Bacteria; phylum Pseudomonadota; class Alphaproteobacteria; order Rhizobiales; family Xanthobacteraceae; genus Variibacter; species Variibacter gotjawalensis. Next base: position 3,593,010 of record NZ_AP014946.1, on the reverse strand, counting down.
GATCGCGACATTTGACGCGGTGGCCGAGACACTGCGCTTCGAGAGCAACATCACGCTCGCGCATTCGTATCTCAACGTGCCGAATTTTCAGATCGAGGACTACGCGCGGACCTATCCGTTCGCTTACGACAGCGAAGAGATGCCCGACCTCGCGCCGTATATGCAGCGGCTCCATCCGGACCCGGATGCGATGATCGACACGTGGGTGAAGCGCTTTCTGCACGTCGGCAGTCCGACCGATACGGGCCGATTGTTGATGACGCTGACGAGCGCGATCCGGGAGAGCTTCGTTTACGAGCGGCGGCTGGAGCAGGGGGTGTTGAACCCGATGCTCACGCTCAAGATGGGACGCGGGAGCTGCCGCGATTTTGCACTTCTGATGATCGAGGCGGTGCGCTCGCTCGGCTTCGCGGCACGTTTTGTCTCCGGCTACTTGTACGTGCCGAGCGTCGACCCGATCGGCTATCGCGGCGGGGGTTCGACGCATGCTTGGTGTCAGGTTTATCTGCCGGGGGCCGGATGGGTCGAGTTCGATCCGACCAATGGGATCGTCGGCAATCGCGATCTCATCCGCGTCGCGGTGGCGCGCGATCCGATTCAGGCCGTGCCGCTATCCGGATCGTTCAAGGGTAGCTCGGACGACTTCCTTGGAATGGATGTCGATGTTCTGGTCGATACCGTACCGCCGCATCCCGAAGTCCCGCAAACTGTCGCGGGTGGAACAAATCCCTAGGCTTATTGGTTGGCCGACTGCGGCACCGATCTTGCTTTTTTAAGGTCGTGAGCTGCCAGTGGGGACTCGATGAAAATTCGCGCCGGCTATGAGATCGCCTACGAGATGGCGCAGGCGACGCCCATGCTGTTCATGCTCAGCGTGCATCCGTCGCGTATGCCGGATCTCGTTACACCGCACCGGATCACGGTCGAGCCGGATGTCGTCACGCGCGAATATCGCGATGTGTTCGGCAATATCTGTACGCGCGTTCTCGCACCTGCCGGACTGTTCACGCTTAAGGCGGACTTCGTCATCAGCGATACGGGCGTGCCGGATATCGTCAAGCCCGATGCGATACAGCACGCGGTCGAAGACCTGCCGGACGATGTCGTACTTTATCTTCTCGGCAGCCGTTATTGCGACACCGATAAGCTCATGGACACGGCGTGGAATCTGTTCGGCAACGCGCCGACCGGGTGGGGGCGCGTGCAGGCGATCTGCGATCACGTGCACAACCATCTCAAGTTTGGTTACGAGCACGCGTCGGCAACGCGCTCGGCGTCTGACGGGTTTGCGGAGCGGCTTGGCGTGTGTCGCGACTTCGCGCATCTCGCGATTACGTTCTGCCGCTGCATGAATATTCCGGCGCGCTACTGCACCGGTTATCTCGGCGACATTGGTGTGCCGCTCGATCCCGCCCCGATGGATTTTTCGGCGTGGTTCGAAGTTTATCTCGACGACGAGTGGTTCACGTTCGACGCGCGCCACAATACGCCGCGCATTGGACGCATCCTCATGGGCACCGGCCGCGACGCGACCGATGTCGCGCTGTCGACCGCCTTCGGTTCGAACATCCTCAAGAAGTTTCACATCGTGACGGACGAAGTCATAGAGACTTAGCGCTCGCGCAGCTTGAGCGTCAGAATGACGGAGAGGCAGGCGAGGCTGATGCAGTTTGCGATGATGATCACGGCGTCGGTGCGCAGCACGCCATAGACGACCCAAAGGCCGAGCCCGGCCATCAGAAACAGGATCATCTTCAGCGAGAGGTCGCCGGTTTCACCAGACTCCCAGCTCTTCTTGAGCTGCGGAAAATACGACGCCGTCGTGCAGATCGCAGCCAAGACGCCGATGATGGTGGTGAGATCGAAGGGCATGTCGCCGACAAGCCCTTCGCGGCGTAATGGTTCCCGCTACGGCGTGAGCATCACGCGGCCGAGGATCTTCCCGTTGCGCAGATCGTCGAGCGATTCCTGAGCAGCGCTAAGCGGGCGATTAATGATCGGCACATGCGCGACCTTGCCGGATTTCGCGAGCGCCAGCATCTCGTGCGTCTCTTCGAGTGAGCCGACGATCGAGCCTTCGATCGCGACGGCCTTGAATGGGAATATCGGCACCGGCGTCGTGAACGAACCGCCGATGAGGCCGACGACGACAACCTTGCTGCCCTTCTGCAAAACGCCGAAGCCGAAGCTCAGCGACTTGTCGGAGCCGACGTAATCGGCGACGCCGAATACGCCGCCTTGGGTCGCCTTGATGAGTTGCTTGCGTGCGTCGAGATCGGATGGATCGTAAGCCGCGGCGGCTCCGGCTTTCAGCGCAGCTTCTCTTTTCTTCGGATCGAGGTCCGCGACGATCGGCTTATGCTTGAACATCGCAAGCGCGAACATCAGGCCCATCATGCCGACGCCGCCGAGGCCGAGGATCAGCACGGGTCCGAGATCGGCGCGCGCCTGCAGTTTCTTCAAAGCCGAGAAGGCGGTGATGCCGGAGCACATGTAGGCGGCGGCTGTGCCGATCGGAAGCGGCGCGTAGTCGATGAGATAGCGCGGATGTTTGACGAGGACGTGCGTCGCGTAGCCGCCGTCTTTTTGCACGCCGAGATTCTCCGGCGCGATGCAGAGGATTTCTTCGCCGCGTAGACACGCTGCGCACTTGCCACAACCGATCCACGGATAGACCGCGACCTTTGCACCAACCTTCGCGTCTTTGGCGTCGGGGCCAGCGCTTTCAATCACGCCGGCGATTTCGTGGCCCATCGTGAAGGGGAGTTGGTGGCTGCCGGCGAGCTCGGACTTGCGGTCACCGCCCATCGAGAAATAGCCATCCTGGATATGGACGTCTGAATGACAGACGCCGCACCGCTCGATGCGGACGACGACTTCAGTGCCCTGCGGCACCGGCACTTCCGCGACCGTCTCGCATAGCGGCTGCCCATAGACGACGAGGGACTGGCGGCGGAAATTCATCGGCGTTTGCTCCGGCTAATTGTTCTTTTTCTGGTTTGCCACGAGCGCGTTGGCCATTGCAACAAAGCCGCTGACCGGGATTTCCTCGGCACGTGCGGTCGGCTCGATGCCCGCGGCTTCGAGTAAAGGCTGAGGGTCACCGCCGAGCGAGCGCAGGCTTTGGCGCAGCATCTTGCGACGCTGACCAAACGCCGCCGCGGCGACGTGCTCGAGCGTCGCGCGATCGCACGGCAATGGGTTCGCACGGGGTACGAGGCGGACGACGCTCGACGTCACTTTCGGTGGAGGCACGAAGGCCGCCGGCGAAATGTCGAACATGATGCGCGCTTCGCAGCGCCACTGCGAGATGATCGCGAGGCGGCCGTAAGACTTCGTGCCGGGTGTTGCGACGATGCGCTCCGCGACTTCGCGCTGGAACATCAATACGAGTTGATCGAACCACGGCGGCCATGGCTCGGCGGTGAGCCACCCGATCAGCAGTGGCGTCGCGATGTTATAGGGGAGGTTCGCGACGACACGCGCGGGACCGCCTTCGATCATGTGTCCGGTGTCGATCTTCAGCGCATCTTCGGGCACGATGATGAGCCGACCGGGATAATGCGCGACGACGTCCTGCAGCGCAGCGATACAGCGTTCATCGCGCTCGATTGCGATGACGCGCTTTGCGCCGTTTGCTAGCAACGCGCGCGTCAGGCCGCCAGGGCCCGGACCGATCTCGACGATGGTGGCTTCATCGAGCGGTGCGGCGACTCGCGCGATGCGTGACGTCAGGTTGAGGTCGAGGAGGAAGTTCTGACCGAGAGATTTCTTCGCTGCCAATTCGTGTTCGCGAATGACGTCTCGCAGCGGCGGAAGATCGTCGATCGCGGCCATCAGGCGAAGGCAGGTGCTTTGGCGGTCAGCTGGGCTGCTAGGCGCAATGCCGCGATGAAACTGTTCGGCCGGGCCGATCCGGTGCCCGCAATGTCGAACGCCGTCCCGTGATCCGGCGACGTGCGCACGAACGGCAAGCCAAGCGTGACATTGACGGCGTCATCGAATGCGATCGTCTTGATCGGGATCAGCGCCTGGTCGTGATACATGCAGAGCGCGGCGTCGTACGTTTTGCGAGCGGCTGCGTGGAACATGGTGTCGGCGGGCAGGGGGCCGCGCGCGTCTATGCCTTCGTCGCGGAGGATCGCAATTGCGGGTGCGATCACGTCGCGATCTTCGAGCCCGATCGACCCATGCTCGCCGGCGTGCGGATTGAGGCCGGTCAATGCGAGGCGCGGGCGCGCGATGTTGAAGCGGTTCGCGAGATCGTCGGCAACGATGCGGGCCGTCGTCACGATGAGTTCAGGGGTCAGGGCGCCGACAACTTCGCCGAGCGGGATGTGGATCGTAATCGGCACGACCGCGAGATCCGGCGACCAAAGCATCATCACGGGTTGCACCGTCTCGCCGCCGTTCTCTTTGACGAGGCGGGCTAAGTATTCGGTGTGTCCCGGATCGCGAAACCCGGCGTCGTAAAGCACGGCCTTGGCGATGGGATTGGTGACAATCGCGGCGGCGTCGCCCCGCATCACATCATCAAAACAACGGCGGATCGACGCGATCGCGGCGGGGCCGCTCGTTGCGTCGGGCGTGCCGGGACGCGCCGTTACGGGCAGCCCTAGCGGAACGACAGGAAGGGCGTCGGCGAATGCCCTGCTGGCTTCGCGCGGCGTCGTGGACGCTAGCTTGATGTCGAGATTGAGCTGTGCGGCGCGCGCTTTGAGATGGCCGATGTCGCCGACAACGTAAAAGGGCGGCAGCTCTTCGGAGTGACGCCTTTGCCAGGCCAGCAATGTGATGTCAGGTCCGATGCCGGATGGCTCACCCAGCGTGACAGCTAATGGGCGGCCAGCGCCGGCATCTCGGATCATAGGATTTGGATTGAGGACTGACGCCGCAGTTCGCGAAGATACTTCTTGCCTTCGTCGGAGATGCGTTCGCCCATCATCTGCTGGCGCATATCGGTTTCTGCAACCGATCCTTTGCCGGCGACCTTGTTGCAGACGGCGAAAAGTTCGATGCCACTCGATGTGATGTCGGGGGGCGTCAACTTGCCGACGGCGGTCGATTCGAGAATTTCGCGCTGTTTAGCGCCGACGTCAGCCGAGCTGCGCGTGAGCTGCTCGCGAACGACGACGTCGCGTAGACCGCGGGCGAGTTGGAGGCCTTCGTCACAGCTCTGGAAACGGGCGCGCAATCCTTCGGCCTCGCGCTTGCGCGATTCATAGACGGCTGGGTTCGATCCATTCGGCACGACGAGGAGAACCGGCCGCAGCGTGAAGGTGTAGGCGGTGCCGTCGTTCTGACCCTTGGCGCGGATCGCGTCCGTCACGTCGCGTTCGCGGACTTGGAGGCGCGACTGGAACTTGCCGCGTACGATGCCGTTCCACGCGATGTCCGCTTGGATCTTACGCTTGAAGGAGGAGAGCGAGAGGCCGGCGCCTTGAAGCTGGCGGCCGAAGGCGGCGATATCGCCGCCGACGCGAGAAGCGATGCTTGCGAGCTGTTGGTTGATCTCCGCTTCGCTGACTTCGATTTTGTAGCGGCGTGCGGTCTGCAGCTTGAGCTCTTGCTCGATCAGTTCGTCGAGTGCTGCCTGGCGGGTTGCGGCCTTGCCGCCGCCGGAGACCTGCAACAAGCGAAGACGCTGCGCGAGGTCGACGGCGGTGATCGGATCGCCGTTAACGCGTGCGACGACTTGCTGAGCGCTCGCGGGAGCAGCAACAATGGTCGTGCAGATCGCGAGTGCAGCCAATCCTAGAAAACGGTTGCGAAGGGTGTTCGTCATGTCCAGCTCACAGCTTTCGGCGCGCTTGCCTTAGAAGCCGCTGCCGCCACTGAGGCCACCGGTAACCTGGCTGACGCCAATGCCGCCGAGCGTGCGGAGCGTCAGCTGCAACATCACGGTGCGGTTCGGCAAGATGTTGCCCTGGTAACCGAAGTTCTCAGTGTAGCGCAGGTTCAGCGCAACGCATTCGTCGACATATCCCACGCCAAATGAGGCCATATTGAGTTTCGACTGATCGATGCTGTAGAGCGCCGAGGCGTTGACGGTCCAATTCTGTGTAATTTTCACGGTGGCGGACGGCATGATGCCTTCGCGCGGCAATACGATGCCGGCGATCGGCTGCTCGTCGTATTGGCCGTAGGTCAGGCTCGCCGACCAGCGATCAAAGTTCATGCGGGCTTCGAGTTCCATTCGCTTCGTGTCGAATGTCTTTTCGTCCCAGCGGAAGCGCGAGGTGAGGGCGTAGTACCGGTTCGGCTGATACGTCATGCGCGCGACGTAATCGGACTGATTTGTCTCTAGCCCGCTCATGTTGCCGGCATTGACCATGTCGGACACGGCGTAGGAGTTTTGGCCGAACAAATTATAGGACTGGCCAAACAAGGCGTTGAAGTAGCCGCCCTGATTGAACTGGGCCGTGTAGGTGATGCCGACGTTGGCGCGGCTGCCGCCCTCGACGCGGTCGTAGCCAGAAAATTTGCTGATCGAGAACAGATTTGCGTCGTCGAACACAAGGCTCTGCGAGTCTTCGTTCGGGAAACGGCCGACGCTGGACTCGTTCGGACGGAAGATCACCTGCGCGCGGGGCTCGATGATCTGCGTGCCCCAGGAGTGGGTGCTGATGAACGGATAGCGGTAGTCAAGACCGACACCGGCCATTCCGCGTGTCAGAGTCTGATCGCCGGTTCTAATGAAGTTGCTAACGCCCGGATCGTTGTTGATCGACAGGGCCGCAACGTCGCCCCGCGCGAACATGAACGGCGTGAAGATCTGGCCCCAGGAATCGACGATCGATTTGCGCCACATCACTTCGGCGGAGAGGCGTGTGTATTCGCCCGGAATGCCACGCAGCAGGCAGTTCGACTTGATCTTCTGCAGCATCGAGGCCGGGTCCTGCGAGTCGCAGACGTTGAGGCCGTCGCTCCAACCGAGGTTGTTGCGTGCTGCTTGTGTGATCGGATCGAAGTCCGCCTGACGCCGCGACAGGCTGGCGGCGTTGACCGAGTAGGAGAGTTCGCCGCCGAGAATCGGCTGCGCGAAAGTGTATTTGTAGTCGAGCAGTGGATGCAGCACGGGCAGCTGCTTCTGCACGTCGATCGGCGACAATCCGTAGAAGTGGATCGCGCGCATGTCAAAGTAGCTGTTTTCGCCGCGGCCGAACAAATAGGCCTGCGAGATCGCTTCCTGGCCTTGGCGCGTCACTTGATACTGAGGCGCATACGAGTTGTCGGTGAACAAGCTCGCATCCCAGCCCGCGTACCAGTTCGTCGCGATGCGGAAATCGCCGCGCGTTTCGACGGCGCCGCGGAAGTCGCGATAGCCGGTCGTCCCGAGGAACGTTTCCTTGTCCTGCTGGAAGATGCCGGACGCGCGGACAGCGTAGGCGCCGTTGACGAGGCGCTGGCGCCACTCGGCCATGCCGAGGAAGCCCTGCTTGCTGAGGTAACCCGGCGTCAACGTAATGTCGTAGCTGTCCGACAGATTGAAGAACACGGGCGCTTGCGCACCGACGCCGATAAAGCTGCCGCCGAGCATGTTCGGAGCGAGGAAACCTGTCTTGCGCTTAACGGTAGGGTCCGGCGTCCAGAAGTAGGGCAGGTACGCGATCGGCACGCCCATCACTTCGAACTGCATGTCTTCATAGTAGATGGTCTTGTCGGTCTCGCTGTGGATGATCCGCTTGGCTTTGATCTGCCATTTAGCCGGCTTCTTCGGATCTTCCTTACAGGGCTCGCACGCCGTGTAGACGCCGGCCTGGAAAACCGTGATGCGGTTTTCCTGGGAGTCTTCCTTCACGTCGGCGCGTGAACCCGCGATGCGCGTTTTCTCAAACGTCTCGACGTGGAGCGAATCGACGAAGCCGTTGCGGAATTGATCGTCCATCTCGAGACGATCGGATGTAACCACTTTGCCGTCCTGCTCTTGGAAGCGGACGTTGCCCTCGGCGTAAAGGCGTTTCGTCTTCTGATTGTAAGTGACGCGATCGGCCTGCAGCACCGATCCGTCGTAATGGATCTGCACATTGCCGACGGCCGAAACGGTGTCGCCGTTGTTGTCGTACCGAAGCTCGTTCGCGTTAACGAACATCTGCGCATTCGGATCTTTGATCCTGCGCGAAGATGCTGTCGGCGGGGGTTTCGCGCTCGCAGCGGGAACGCCGACCCAGGGAATCTGGTTCGATTGGATGATGCTCGATTGGCTGTAAGCCGGCACCGACAGGAGGCAGCCGCCCACGAGCGCGGCGCTGGCAAGCAGCGCCACGCCGCGCACACGCGGCTTCTTAGCCGGCTGATAAGCGGAAACCACCGCCTTCATCAGCCATCCTCCTGGAACAGTAGAGTCACGACGCCCGTCATCATTCCTATCGCAACCGGCGACCATGCCGCGGTTACCGAGTGCAACAGTTCGGCCTTAGCCAAATCCTCAGTGATCTTAGACAATACGTAAAGCAGAAAGCCCGCAGCCACGCCACTGAGCACCATCTTCTGGACACCGCCCATCCGGAAGAACCGAAGGCTCACGGCGGCTGCCAACATCACCATTCCGGCCAATAAAAACGGCTTTGCCAGCAGCAACTGATACTGAAGACGGTATCCGGCAGCCACAAGACCGGCTTGCTCGGCCAACTCGATATATGCCGGGAGTCGCCAAAAAGGCACAGTATTCGGGGTTGCAAAAGTGGTCTGGATTTCCGCCGTCGAGAGGTTGGTCGCGACCGCATGGGATTCGACGAATCGAGGCCGCAGATCAGGGGCGTAGATTCGCGCGTTGGTCAGCTTCCAACGGCCGGGTTCGAACGCGGCTTTGTCGGCCTCTACGCGCTCCAAAAACGCGCCGTCACGGTTGTAAACGAAGATCGACACTCCGTTCAGCTCGGCGCCTTGGTCGCGGCTATTTGCGGCAAACAGCACCGACTGACCTTCGCCAGTACGCTGACGCACCCAATAGCCGCCTTGCGTCGCACTGTCGCCTTTCGGCCCGAAGATCTGCTCCTCGAAGCGCTTCGCCTGATCTCCGGTGTATGCCGCAATCGGGTTGTAGACGGCGGTCGCGATAATGCCGAGAACCAGCGCCGCAGCGACTGCCGGCGCGACGAACTGCCAAGCCGAAATTCCAGCCGCGCGCGCGATAACGAGCTCATTGCGGCGCGAGAGATTGAGATACGCGACCATCGCACCGACAAGGACCGAGAAGGGGAGCATGCGTTCGGTGATCTGCGGCACGCGATAGAGCGACGTTACCGCGACGAGCCAGGTCGGCAAGTTCGGTATCGGGGCGGTCTTGCGCATCATCTCGATGTAGTCGAGCAGCACGACAAGAAAGAACATGCCGACGAACACGCCGAGCACGGCAAGAACGAAGCGCTTGGCAACATACCGGCCAAAGGTTTTCGCGATCATGCGGTCGCGCCTCCGGTGGCGTGCTCATTCGAGCGCATGAAGCGTGCTTGCAGATTGCTGAAGAATTGGCCCACCGAAGCGGGCATTTCGACAATCGTGCCCCGCGAAATCATGATCAATCCGCCGACACAGATGACCGCGATCAGAACGTAGGAGAGATAAGCAAGTGACGGTGAGCGGCCGGATGCAACAAGGATCGCAAAGCAGGCGAGACGGGTCCCAAGCACCGCGAGAATCGCCAAAGCCATCGACGATGCGCGGCTCTGTCGACTGGTGCGCGGCGCGCCAAGAATCGCGAAGCTGATGATGCAGAAGGCGATCGGAAACAGCGGTGCCAGAAGGCGATCGTGAAATTCTGAGTTCAGGCGGCGCGGATTATTTTTGACCAGATGATCGTTCGGATCCGGCCAAGCGAGTTCCCACAGATAGCGCTCCGGCGCGCCGAGAACTGAAGCAACTTCGGAACTCGCGAAAGCGCTCAAGTCAAACGCGTAACGATCATAGACGATGATGCTCGGGTCCTGGCTTTTTGCTTGCAGCCGCTGCGCGCTACCGTTTTCGAGTACCAAGAACGTGCCGTTCTCGCCGTCGAGAATTTGGCCCCGCTCGGCGAGGAATGTGCCGCGCTCGTTGGGATCGCGGCGATCGTCGATGAAGATGCCGACGAGCTCACCGGTCGCCCGACGCTCGCGCACGTGGAACGTCAGCCTATTCCCGTCGACCGATGTGAAACGGCCCGGCTGAATGATGTTGGAAACGACGTCGGCGCGAACCTTCGCGAAGACCGCGCGCAATTCGCGAAGCGACTTCGGTGCGACGTAAGCTCCGAGGATCAACACAAGCACAGAAGCGATCATCGCGACGATGAAGAACGGGTAGAAAATGCGCCAGGGCGAAAGCCCTGCTGCATTCATCACGACGATTTCCGAATCCGTGTTGAGCTTGTTGAGCGTGTAAGCCGTCGCGACGACGAGCGCGAGCGGCGCGATGATGACAACGAGCGCCGGAATCAGCAGCAGGGTCAGCCCGATGAAGGTGATGACAGCCTGTTTCTGATTTGTGACGATGTCGATGTCGCGCAATGCCTGCGTGACCCAGATCACCGAGGTCAGGCTGGCAAGCACCATCACAAACGCGCCGAACGTCGTTCTCACGACATATCGGTCAATCGAACCCATTAACCCTCGTCCCTGCCGTCGCCGGCACCCACCAGGACCCCCGCCCTGGGACTCATCAATACAGGTCTGCCGCTCAGACGCCTAGGGGAGCTACGTGGCAGGATCGGGGCGGCTTGCCTCGCCAAGCTTCCCAGCGTGATATAGAAGCGGCGCCAGGCCGTTAAGGTGAGCCGCTGAGCCTAGGTAACTGATTCAACTGCAAGGACAAATTCGATGTCGGACGCCGTTAAGCTGGGGTTTACCAAGTTTGCAGCAGCGGAGAAGGGCGTCCTCGTTCTGCTCGCGGACAGTAACCTGCGGGTAGGGCCCAAATCGCGAGCCGCGCTTGGCCGCGCCGGCAATCTCCTGACCCGTGCCGCGGAGGCTGAGGGCTTCCGCGGCAAACTCGGAAGCGTTCTCGAAATTGTTCAGCCGGCCGGTCTCTCGGCCTCGCGCTTGGTCGTGATCGGAACGGGCAAGATCGAAGACCTCACGCCGAATGACTTGATCCGGATCGGCGGCATCGCGGCAGGCCGTCGGGGGAGTGTGCGCGAGACAGTTATTTTTTGTGAGCTTTCGGACGGCGCAATGTCGCCGGAGCGTGCCGCCGAGGTTGCGCTTGGGGTACGGCTTCGCGCCTACAAATTCGATCGCTACAAGACGAAAAAGGGCGATGACGATCGCGAGGTGAAGGGCCGGGTGTCGCTCGGCGTCTCCGATGTCGAGGCATCGCGCCGGGCAGATCGCGCGAGTGCCGCAATCGCAAGCGGCGTCATCACGGCACGCAATCTCGTCAACGAACCGCCGAACGTTCTCTTCCCAGAAGAATTCGCGACGCGTGCGCGCGAGCTGAAGAAGGTTGGCTTGACGGTCGAAGTGCTCGACGCAAAAGCGTTGCGCAAGCTCGGCATGAATGCGCTGCTCGGCGTTGCGCAAGGTTCGCGCAAAGAAGCGCGCGTCGTCGTCATGCGCTGGAACGGTGGCAAGAGCGGCGTTGCGCCCGTTGCCTTCATCGGCAAAGGCGTGACGTTCGACACCGGCGGCATCTCGATCAAGCCGGCGGCCGGTATGGAGGACATGAAGGGTGACATGGGCGGCGCTGCTTGCGTCACGGGTCTCATGCAAACACTTGCAATGCGGCGCGCGAAGGTGAACGCAGTCGGCGTGATTGGCATCGTCGAGAATATGCCGGACGGCAATGCTCAGCGTCCCGGCGATATCGTGACGTCGATGTCAGGTCAGACGATCGAGATCATCAACACGGACGCGGAAGGCCGGCTCGTGCTTGGCGACGTGCTCTGGTACGTTAAACAGCGCTTCAAGCCGCAATTCATGATCGATCTTGCGACGCTGACGGGCGCAATCATCATCGCGCTCGGCCAAGAGTTCGCCGGCATGTTCTCGAATGACAATGAGCTGTGCGCGCGACTTTCAGCCGCTGGCGATCGCACCGGCGAGAAGGTGTGGCGCATGCCGCTGTCGCGCGATTTCGACAAGATGATCGATTCGAAATTCGCCGATATGAAAAATACCGGCGGCCGCTTGGGCGGCTCGATCACGGCTGCGCAATTCCTGCAGCGTTATGTCGATGCGACGCCCTGGGTACATCTCGACATCGCGGGTACCGCGATGGGCTCGCCGCAGACCGACATCAACAAGAGCTGGGGTTCGGGGTGGGGCGTGCGTCTGCTCGATAGCCTCGTCGCGGAGCACTACGAGAAATAAGGAAGCCCCACGTGACGGAGGTCTTCTTCTATCACCTGCAAAGCCAGCCGCTCGAAGCAGCTCTACCGACATTGGTCGAGCGCTCTCTCGAGCGCGGCTGGCGTGCGGTGGTGCAGATGTCTTCACCCGAAAGGCTGAGCGCGCTCGACGCGCATTTCTGGACGTTTCGCGACGACAGTTTTCTGCCGCATGCGCCGGCGTCGGAAAAAGGTGCTGCGGATCAGCCGGTTTTGCTGACGACAGATGAGCAGAATCTCAACGGAGCAGCGATACGTTTTTTGATCGATGGCGCTTTGCTGCCTGCCGATTCCGCGAATTATCAGCGGATCGTTTTGATGTTCGATGGAAACGACGATGACGCAGCTGCTGCAGCGCGAGATCAGTGGAAAGTCGCGAAGGCTGCCGGTCACACCGTGACGTATTGGCAGCAAGATCCAGCAGGGCGCTGGCAGCAAAAAGCGTAACGAGAAAGGGCGCCGCGAGGGCGCCCTTTGTGTTTGTATTTGTTCGCGATTACTGGTTTGCGCCAGCGGGTGCGCGCTGCTGCTGCCCGGTGTTCTCGGCGGGAGCCGGCGACGGGGCCGAACCAGTCGTGGTGGTCGTCGGGCTCGACGGATTATTCGCCTGCTGATCGCCGTTCTGCGACGTACCAAATGTCAGCGCGAGCACGATCGCGACGATCACTGCCGCGCCTGCAATCCAAGTCCAGGCGTTGCCCGGTTCGCGATCGCGAATTTCATCAAAATCAGTACGGGGCCGTTCGTTGTAAGGATCCGGCATCGACATGAGATTCTCCTCCGTTGATGTCTCCAAAATTCAACGCCGACCGCTTTTGATCGTTCCGCGCAGAGCCACGATGCTGCAGGCGCATACCGGCAGAATCACTCGCGATAACGTTGATATTGAAAGTTTTTGTCGAGTTCTCGCCTGACGGCCTTGAAGCCGCCGCGAGCCTCAAGCACAGTCGGAATCGGGGGCGAGACGGCAGATTTGGACTGATCTCGAGTGGTTTGAGTTAATGGCAGTGTTGGAAGTGACGTTCGATCTGCGCCGCGCCAAGGCATTGGTGCTGGCTCTCGTGTGCCTCGGTGCGACAGGCTGCGCCGGCACCGACTATACGTCGGCTTTGAAGCCTGACTTCAGTTGGTGGTCGCGCTCTTCGCCGGCCCTGCAGCCGGTTACGGCATCCATTCCGACTCAGGCTCCGCCGGATCAACTCGTCGGCCCGAATGGCGCATGTCCGGAAGGCGTGCAGCCGCGGGGTATCGCGATCGGGATGACGGAGTGCGAACTCGTGCGCACCGCAGGACCGACGCAGAACATTCAGCTCGGTCAGAACGAGCGAGGTGAGCGCACGGCGACGATCGTGTACCAGCAAGGAACCGCGGCAGGGTCGTATCAGTTTCGCTCAGGCATTCTGATCTCGGTCGAGGCTGTTGCGCCGCCGCCAGCTACGGCGAAGCCCGCCCGCAAACCGCGCGCGAAGCCGAAGCCTGCCGCCAAGCCGCCGGGCGCGCCGGCTTAAACGCGGCCGATTGACCAGCCAATGACGCAGCGATTGGCCGGCGATTTCGCAACGTGACCACCTTTGTGGTCAGGCGGTCTCGGACTCGTAGGCCGCGCTCTTCTCAAGCCACTCGTTTTCAACCTTCGCGAGCGTTTCGGTCGCAACGGAACGCGCCTTGCCTAACTCGGCTGCCTTGCCGGCACCTTTCACAAAGAGATCGCTCGCCGCGAGCGCAGCGTCGAGCTTCGCGATTTCGGCGCCGAGCTTTTCCATTTTGTCTTCGAGCGCTTTGATCTCGCGGCGGAGCGGCGCGAGGTTGGCTCGCTTCTCGGCCGCCTGGCGACGCTCGTCGGCGCGATTCTGTTTCGGCGCATCGCTACGCGACGACTCGCGCTCGCCGCCGCCCAGGATGATCTTGCGATAATCGTCGAGGTCGCCTTCGAACGGTGCGACGCCGCCATTGCCGACGAGCCATAAGCGGTCAACGCACGCTTCGAGCATGAAGCGATCGTGCGACACCAGAATTAGCGCGCCCGGGAAGTCGTTGATCGCTTCGATCAGCGCGGCGCGGCTGTCGATATCGAGATGGTTGGTCGGCTCGTCGAGCACGATGAGGTGCGAGCCGCCGAATGTCGCGAGGCCGAGCAGCAAGCGCGCTTTCTCGCCGCCAGAAAGCTGTGCCGTCACGGTGTCGGCTTTGTCACCCGAGAAACCGAAGCTGCCGGCGCGGGTGCGAACTTGAGCTTCCGTCGAGTCCGGCATCAGGCGGCGCAGATGTTCGTATGCGTTTTCGTTCGGGCGGAGTTCGTCGAGCTGGTGCTGCGCGAAATAACCGACGGCAAGCTTGTCGGCCCACGTGATGTTGCCGGACAACGGGGCGAGGCGGCGCGCAAGAAGCTTCGCGAGTGTCGATTTGCCGTTGCCGTTGGCGCCGAGCAACGCAATGCGGTCGTCGTCATCGATGCGCAGCGAGAGGCGCTTTAGAATCGGATTGTCCGGCGAGTAACCGACAGCGACGTTATCGAGCGCGATGATCGGTGGCGAAAGTTTTCGCTCGGCAGCCGGCAACACGATCGGTTTCACCTCGTCGGAGATGAGAGCGGAGACCGGCTCGAGCCGTGCCAGCATCTTCACGCGCGATTGCGCTTGTTTCGCCTTCGTCGCTTGCGCCTTGAAGCGATCGATGAAGCTCTGAAGATGCTTGCGTTGATTTTCCTGCTGCTTGGCAAGTTTGGCGTCGAGCAACTGCTTCTCGCGCCGTGCGCGTTCGAAGCTCGTATAGCCGCCGCGATAGAGGGTCAACTTGCCGTTCGCCATATGCAGCGTCCAGTCGACGGCATTGTCGAGCAGATCGCGGTCATGGCTGATGATGATCACGGTGCGCGGATAGCGCGCGAGATGCTGCTGCAGCCACAGCGTGCCTTCGAGATCGAGATAGTTGGTCGGCTCGTCGAGCAGCAGGTAGTCGGGCTCAGAGAAAAGCGCGGCCGCGAGCGCGACGCGCATGCGCCAGCCGCCGGAGAATTCGCGGCAGGCGCGCTGCTGATCGCTCTCCGAGAAACCGAGGCCGGCGAGGATCGCGGCGGCGCGCGCGGGAGCCGCGTGCGCGCCGATGTCGGCAAGACGGCTTTGAATGTCGGCGATCTCGCCCGGGTCGGTCGCGCGCTCGGCGGCGGCGAGCAGCTCGTTGCGCTCGCTGGCGGCGGCAAGCACGACGTCGACCAGTTTGTCGTCGCCGCCTGGCGCTTCCTGCGCGAGGCGGCCGATACGCGCGCGCTTCGGAATCGTGATCGTGCCGCTCTCGGTCGGGAGCTCGCCCATCAGGATCTTGAACAGCGTCGTCTTGCCGACGCCGTTGCGGCCGATCAGGCCGATACGTGCCTGCGCCGGGATCTGCGCCGAAGCGCCATCCAGCAACGCGCGATCGCCAAGCCGATAGGTGAGGTCGTCCAGAATGAGCATGGCGGCTTATTGCTGCGAGGCACCACGCGATGCAAGCACCTAAATGATGGCCAAGACCACCCAACGGCAGTCATTCCGAGGCGCGAGCAGAGCGAGCGAGCCCGGAATCCATACTCCAGGACGTTAAGTCGCGAGCACAGGGGTTATGGATTCCGGGCTCGCACCGCTGCGCGGACGCGCCCCGGAAATGACGACCGCGTGTTTTGCGGCGCCTTCTTTTTCAGTCAGGCTCTTAGGATGAGCGTACTTCGGTCGAAGCGTGAACCGCTTCAAGCCCAACAAAAAGCCCCGGTCGCAAGCGACCGGGGCGAGGCGAACGGTGACCGCTGGGAGGGGCGCGGCCGCCGCTTGGTCAAACAGGGCTTAGTAGTAGCAAACGCGCTTCACGTAGCCGCGCGGCGTGATGACCTTCACGCAATCCGGTGCGTAGTAGGAGTAAGCCGGGCCGTAGAAGCCGACGCGGAAGTGACGGTGACCCCAGTGGCCGCCGTGGTGGTGATGGCCATGGAAGCCGCCCTTGTAGCCACCCTTGAAACCCTTCGCCGAAGCGTCGGACGAGGTGGCAACGGCAGCGCCGGTGACAGCGGCGAGGGCGGCGAGAGCGAAGATGGTCTTGCGGATCATTGTGTAGTCTCCTGAGCGTTTTGGGTTGCGACGGTGTGCCCGTCGTTCAAATGTTCGTCGTGGGGCGCTTGGTACAGGTTCGATGTTTTTGCAAAATTTCTTCTGTAATCCACGTTAGTACTTTTGTGTTTCTTGGCTGAAACAAATCAGTATTGATTATTACTTGGAAGCAACGTTCATGAATGCTTCTTCAGGGTTGAATAGACTTTGAGGCAATTGCAAACGACAAACCCCGGCCTCGTGAGAGACCGGGGTTCTTGCGGCGGGATCCAAGGGGAGAGGCAAGGAGCGGCGCCGACCAGCGTTCAGCACGCTTAGTAGGTGCAAACCGTCTTGATGCGGCCCGAGCGAGTGATCACGCGGTAGCAGTCCGGCTCGCCGGCGATGACGCCGATACCAAAGCGGGCGACGCCGTAACCCCAATGGCCATGGCTGTGGTGGCCGTGATAGCCGCCCGGCTTAGGAGCTTTCCAGTTTTGCGGACCCTTCGGGTGCACGGTCGGGCCGGGGCCCGGGCCGTTCGACAGGCCCTTCGGCCCATTGAAGCCCTTCGCGAACGCGTCAGAGCTCGGAGCAGCGACGATGCCGAGCGCTGCGATGGCGGTGAGAGCGAGAATGGTCTTGCGGATCATTGTAGTGCCTTTCTGCGAGTTGGTGGACGTCATTGTCCGTCTTCGCAGTATCAGTCGGCACGTCGAACAGATGCGTTCGACAAAACAGCGAACATTTCTGTTTTGAAACGCAGTAATACTGCGAAGAAACACGCCTGAAGCAAAACAATACTGAAAATTACTTTTACGTAATCTATCTGAATGCCGGTTAATCTCGCGCTGAACAGCTGTTTAGATTGCTGAAGGCGTCAACTTGATTCCGCTGGGGCGACCGCTATAAGCGCTCGCGACTGGCGGCCGTCCGCCTGATTTTCCCGACAACAGACAGGAGCGCCACGATGGCGATCGAGCGTACTTTTTCCATTCTCAAGCCCGATGCCACCGAGCGGAACCTTACCGGTGCGGTCAACGCCGTCATCGAGAAGGCTGGTCTCCGCATCATCGCGCAGCGCCGCATCCGCATGACGCGCGATCAGGCCGAGACGTTTTATGCAGTTCACAAGGCGCGTCCTTTCTTCGGCGAGCTCGTCGACTTCATGATTTCAGGTCCGGTCGTCGTTCAGGTTCTCGAAGGCGAGGGTGCAATCGCGAAGTATCGCGAAGTGATGGGCGCGACCGATCCGGCAAAGGCCGCCGACGGCACGATCCGCAAGCTCTATGCGCGTTCGGTCGGCGAGAACTCGGTGCACGGTTCGGATGCGCCGGAGACGGCGGCGCAAGAAATCGCGCAGTTCTTTTCGGGCAACGATATCGCCGGCTAACCTGCCGGTTAGATACTGGGGTTTCAAACTTACTGTATAGGCGCGTGAGTACTTTCGTACTCGCGCGCTTTGCTTTTGTGCGTCGATCTGACCGACGCAAATTTGAAAACGCATGTCCGGTTTTGCTTGCGCCAACGCTGCGCGCGACGTTAAGGAGTCGATGTGGCATGCCGCGTACGCGGGGGCATTTAAAGGCGCGTTACAAACTCAGACAGAGGCCGCCACAAGCTACAGGGAAGAGACATGAGTTGGACCGATCCCGTCTTCATTGCGGCGGCTCTGCAAATCATCTGGATTAACATTCTGCTCTCCGGCGACAACGCAGTCGTCATCGCGATGGCGTGCCGCACGCTCGAGCCGAAGCAACGCCGCTGGGGCATGCTGTTTGGCGCAGGCGCTGCTGTTGCTCTGCGCATCATCTTCACGCTCATCGTCACGCAGCTGATGGGCATTCCGTTCCTGAAATTCGTCGGCGGCATCGCGCTGCTGTGGATCGCCGTCAAGTTGATCGTGCCGGACGACGAGCACGGCGACGTCAAGGCCGGCGACAATATGTGGAATGCGGTGCGCATCATCGCAGTCGCAGACGTCGTCATGAGCCTCGACAACGTCATCGCGATCGCAGCCGCCGCAAAGGGCAGCTGGTCGCTGATCATCTTCGGCCTCATCGTCTCGGTGCCGTTGATCGTCGCGGGTGCCGCGCTGCTGACTGCCGTTCTCGAGCGCTTCCCGATCTTGGTCTGGGCCGGTGCTGCGTTGCTCGGCTGGATCGCAGGCGAAATCATGGTGCAGGACCCGGCGATCATCAATTGGATCGGTCAGGCGACGTCCGACAAGCTGCACTACCCGGCAGCCATCGTCGGTGCGCTCTTTGTCGTGGGCTTGGGCTTCCTGCTCAAGCGCTCGAAGGGCGAAAAGACCGACGAACATCTCGTCACCGATCCGGTGGCCGGCGAGAAGTTTCCGCATAAGTAGTAATCGCTGTTCCGAGCCGAGCAGCTCAGCTAACATACGGCCGGCGTTTCAAACGCCGGCCGTTTTGTTTGTCGGAGGTTAGATGAACCAGACCGTGCGCAAACTCGCGAAGCCCGTCCGGATTGGAGCGTCCGCGTGTCCGCACGATTGTCCGTCGACTTGCGCGCTCGAGATCGACGTCATCGACGACAACACGATCGGACGCGTGCGCGGCGCGGACGAGGGGACCTACACGTCCGGCGTCATCTGCGCGAAGGTCGCACGCTACGCCGAGCGCGCACATCATCCGGATCGTCTGATGAAACCGCTGCGGCGCGTCGGGCCGAAGGGTTCGGGCGAATACGCGCCGATCAGCTGGGACGATGCGCTCGACATCGTGGCAGAAAAGTTTCTCGCCGCCGAAGCGCGCTACGGCGCCGAGACGGTCTGGCCGTATTACTACGCGGGCACGATGGGCCTTGTGATGCGCGACGGCATCAATCGGCTCACGCACGCGAAGAAGTATTCGCGCTTCTTCTCGACGATCTGCGTCAATCCGGCATGGAGCGGTTTCATCGCCGGCACCGGCAAGTTGGCCGGACCCGATCCGCGCGAGATGGCGAAGTCGGACGTGGTGGTGATTTGGGGGACGAACCCGGTCAACACGCAGGTCAACGTAATGACGCATGCGGCACGCGCCCGCAAAGAGCGCGGCGCGAAGATCGTCGCGGTCGATATCTACATGAACGGCACGATGCAGGCGGCCGATCTGCCCGTGCTGGTGCGCCCCGGCACCGACGGCGCGCTTGCTTGCGCGGTGATGCATTGCCTGTTCCGCGACGGGCACGCGGACTGGGAGTTCCTGCGCGAGTTCACGGATGCGCCAGACGAGCTTGCCGCGCATGTGAAATCGCGCGATCCGCAATGGGCGTCGCAGATCACCGGATGCGATGTCGAGACGATCGAGGCGTTTGCGAAGTTGGTCGGCGAGAACAAGCGCACGTTTTTCCGCCTTGGCTACGGCTTCGCGCGCCAGCGCAACGGCGCCGTGAATATGCATGCGGCGTCGTGCATCGCGGCGGTGACGGGCGCTTGGAAGCTCGAGGGCGGCGGCGCGTTTCATAACAATGGCGCGATCTATCACTGGGATAAGTCGCTCACCGAAGGCCACGACGCGATCGATCAATCTGTGCGGCAACTCGATCAGTCGCGCATCGGCGCGATCCTGTGCGGCGAAGAAGACGTGCTGATGGGCGGCCCGCCGGTAACCGCGATGCTGATCCAGAACACGAACCCGGCGACGGTCGCGCCCGATCAGACGAAGGTGCGGCGCGGCTTTGCGCGTGACGATTTGTTCGTCTGCGTGCACGAGCAGTTCATGACAGAGACCGCGCGCATCGCCGACATCGTTCTGCCGGCGACGATGTTCGTCGAGCACGACGATCTCTACCAGACAGGCGGCGCGCAGAACATTCTGCTCGGGCCGAAGCTCATCAATGCGCCGGGCGAATGCCGCTCGAACCACGACGTGATCTGCGCGCTGGCGAAACGTCTCGGTGCGGAGCACCGTGGGTTCACGATGTCGCCGCGCGAACTCATCAACGAGACGCTGCAGATTTCGCAGTGGGGTTCGCTCGCGGAGCTCGAAGCGAAGCGCTGGGTCGACGCGCAGCCGGACTTCGACACCGCGCACTACACGAAGGGCTTTGCGTATCCGGACGGCAAATTCCGCTTCAAGCCGGATTGGCCGACGGTCCCGTTCAATCGCTCCGCAGGCTTGCACGGCCCGCATGCGAGCGTGCCGAAGCTTCCGGATCACTGGCCGGTGATCGAAGAGGCGACGGAGGAGTTTCCGTTTCGCTTGGCGACATCGCCGTCGCGTAGCTTCCTCAACACGACGTTCAACGAAACGCCGTCATCGATCGCGCGCGAGAAGCGGCCGATGCTGATGATCAATCCGGCGGATGCGGCGAATCTCGCTGTTGCAGAGGGCGATCTGATCGTCCTCAACAATCCGCGCGGCGAAGTTCGCATCCACGCGACTCTGTTCGATGGCGTACGTCGCGGCGTCGTGATCGCAGAATCGATCTGGCCGAACGACTCGTTCGTCGACGGCAAAGGCATCAACACGCTCACGGGCGCGGATGCGATCGCGCCGTTCGGTGGTGCCGCATTCCACGACAATCGCGTGGCGATCCGCAAAGCTTGACGCGATTGCGGCGAAGGCAGAACCGCCGATAAAGCAAAGCGCTAGAGTCGGGGAACTCGCGCAGACGCTGCGTCGCGAAATGGTTTCTTCGTTTGCTAATTTTTTCGGCAATCGAGTTTCGTGCGCGTGAAAGCCGCAGAAACTCTTGCGCATGGAAAGATTTTCGTATTGTCTCGCGCGCGCTATCGAACTTAAGAGCGCTCGAAGACTACCGGTTGGACGCGTCTCTCAAAGCAAGACAGTGGCGGCTCGAAGCTCGCGAGGCAAAAACAAAGCGGCTTCGGTACCGTCTAGATTGACACGGACTTCAGGAGAACGACGATGCAAAAGGGCACCGTCAAATGGTTTAACCCGACCAAGGGTTACGGTTTCATTCAGCCGGCTAACGGTGATCGCGACGTGTTCGTGCACATCTCGGCCGTCGAGCGCGCAGGGCTTTCGAGCCTGAAGGAAGGCCAGACGGTTGAGTACGAACTCGTCACCAACCGCGGCAAGTCCTCGGCAGAAAACCTCAAGGTCAGCTAACCAGCTCGGCTTTACCGAAACCCCGGCGCATCCCGCCGGGGTTTTTGGCGTTTGTGCTAGCTGACGCGCGCGTGGAATGACCAGTGCACACTCCGTCATGGTGAGGAGCGGGGAAGCCGCGTCTCGAACCACGACGGCCGATGCAAATCATGCCCACTCGGGGCCGTCGTCCTTCGAGACGCATCGGCGTCGGCTTCGCCGACCGCGATGCTCCTCAGGATGACGGAGTGAGGTTAGCGCCAGCAGGCAGGCATGACGGTCGTGGCTGTCTGCTCAGCTGACGCGCGTGCAGCCGTCGACGATGCGCACGCGATCTTCCGCGACGAGCTTGAGCGCCTGCGGATAAAGTTGATGCTCGGCCGCGAGAACGCGTGCCGCGAGCGTATCGCTCGTGTCGTCGTCTTCGACCGGCACCGCCTGCTGCGCGATGATCGGCCCCGAATCCATTTCCGGAATGACGAAGTGTACGGTCGCGCCGGTCAGCTTGACGCCGGCGCGGATCGCTTGGCCGTGCGGATCCAGCCCGGGGAACGACGGCAGCAGGGAGGGGTGGATGTTGAGCATCCGGCCATCCCACGCTTCGACGAATTCCCGCGTGAAGAGGCGCATGAAACCGGCGAGGCAGATGAGATCGACACGCTGCGCGGCGAGTTCGCTCTTCAGCACGGCTTCGAAAGCCGCGCGGTCTTTGCCGAACGGCTTGTGATCGATCACCTTCGTCGCGATGCCGGCCTCGGAAGCGCGGGCGAGACCTGCTGCGTCAGGGCGATTGGAGATGACGACGACGATCTCGGCCGGAAAATTCGGCGCGCGCGCAGCATCGATCAGCGCGGACATGTTGGAGCCGCGGCCCGAGATGAGAATAGCGACGCGCTTGCGCGGCATCACAGCGTCAGGTCGAGCGTGCCGCGATAGGCGACGCGCTCTTCGCTTGTGGTCGCGACGACTTCGCCGAGCGCGTAAGCGGTTTCGCCTTCGCGCCGAAGCACTTTCAGCACGTCGTCACGCTTCGCCGGATCGACGACGACGATCATGCCGACGCCGCAGTTGAATGTGCGCAGCATTTCGAGCGGTGCGATGCCGCCGGCCTGCGCGAGCCACTTGAACACCGGGAGCGGTTTGACGTCATCGAGATCGACGCTGACGCCGAGACCATCCGGAAGCACGCGCGGGATGTTGTCCGTGAAGCCGCCGCCCGTGATGTGGGCGAGCGCCTTGATGCCGCCGGTCTCGCGGATCGCGGCGAGCAATTGTTTCACATAGATGCGTGTCGGCGTGAGCACGGCTTCGCCGAGCGAGCGCGATTTTTCGAACGGGGCCGGATCGCTCCACTTGAGACCCGCGACTTCGACGACCTTGCGGACCAGCGAGAAGCCGTTCGAGTGAACGCCGCTCGACGCGATACCGATCAGCGCATCGCCTGCCTTCACGTCGGTCGGCAGCAGCGTGCCGCGCTCGGCAGCGCCGACCGCGAAGCCGGCAAGATCGTAGTCGCCGGCCTTGTAGAGGCCCGGCATCTCGGCGGTCTCTCCGCCGATCAGGGCACAGCCCGCGTCCTTGCAGCCCTTGGCGACGCCCGCAACGACTTTCGCGGCGACATCCGGCGCGAGCACGCCGCAGGCGAAGTAATCGAGGAAGAAGAGCGGTTCGGCACCCTGGACGACGAGATCGTTGACCGACATCGCGACGAGGTCGATCCCGATCGTGTCGTGCAGATCGGTGTCGATCGCGATCTTGATCTTGGTGCCGACGCCGTCGGTCGCCGCGACGAGGACCGGATCCTTGAAGCCCGCGCCTTTAAGGTCGAACAGGCCACCAAAGCCGCCGATCTCGGCGTCCGCGCCGGGCCGGCGGGTCGCCTTGACGAGGGGCTTGATCATGTCCACCAGGCGGTTGCCGGCATCGATATCGACGCCGGAATCCGCGTAAGTCAGGCCGTTCTTCTGCTTCATCGATCTTTCCTAGCAGCCGGAGCGGTGATTTCGCCCCAGCTACTCAAGTTTTCCACGCTTTCACATGCCTCGCGGGAGCCGAGATCGCAAGCCGTGCCTTGGCAATGGCCGGGGACAGGTTTATTGCGGTCTGGGGTCTGCCGGGGACGTTTTTAGTCGTGAGTTTGCCGAATCTCATCACGCTGGCGCGGATTTTGTCCGTGCCGGTGGTTATCTGGGCGATCGCGTCGCATGAAATGCTGATCGCCTTCGCGTTGTTCCTGCTCGCCGGTGTCAGCGACGCGGTGGACGGGTTCCTCGCCAAACGCTTCAACATGAAGACGGAACTCGGCGCCTACCTCGACCCGCTCGCGGATAAGGTCCTCATCGTCTCGATTTACGTGGCGCTCGGCATCACGGAGGCGGTGCCGCGCTGGATCGTCATCCTGGTGGTGTCGCGCGACCTGATGATCGTCGGTGCCGTGATTTTGTCATGGGTGATGAATAAGCCGGTTCCGGTCCGGCCGCTGATGGTTTCGAAGATGAATACGGTTGCTCAGATCCTTTTCGCCGGTTTGGTGCTCGGTTCGCTCGGCCTTAAGCTGAATGCCGGGTGGCTGATGCCCGCAATGATGGCAGCGGTCACCGTTTTGACCTTGCTTTCGATCGCGGCCTATGTGCGAGAATGGGTTCATCATATGAGCAACGGGGTCGCGCACCATTGAGTGCTGAAAACACGCGGATGAACGACGCAATCGTGCTGCGCCGCCAGACCGCGTTCTGGCTCGCCGCGCTTGCGTTCTTGATGCTGTCGCTTTGGCTGACGGCGGAAGTGTTGCTGCCGTTCGTTGCCGGCATGGCGCTGGCTTACCTCTTCAATCCACTCGCGGCGCGCTTGGAGCGGCTCGGGATCGGACGGACAGTCGCATCGCTGATTGCGATGTTCGTGTTCGTGATGTGTTTCATCGTGCTGCTGTTGCTGATCATGCCGATCTTAATCGGTCAGCTCGGCGCGCTGATCGAAAATCTGCCGAGTTACGTTTCGAAGCTCCAGTCTTTGTTGGCTGATCCGTCGAGCCCGTGGCTTCGCAAGGTTCTCGGCGAGAACTTCGTAGCGCCTGACGCGTCGCTCGGCGACCTTGTCAAACAGAGCGCCGGATGGCTGTCCACCTTCCTGAAATCGCTGTGGTCGGGCGGACAAACGCTGATCTCGGTCGTCTCACTGATCGTCATCACGCCGGTCGTCGCGTTCTATCTGCTGTGCGATTGGGATCGGATGATCGCGGCCGTCGATAGTTGGATCCCGCTGGAAAACCGCGAGACGGTGCGCGAGCTCGGGCGCCAGATCGATGTCGCGATCGCGGGTTTCGTCCGTGGGCAAGCGACGGTGTGCCTATTGCTCGGATCGTTCTACGCGGTGTCGTTGTCTCTGACCGGATTGAATTTCGGGCTGCTGATCGGCCTCGTGTCAGGCATCATCACGTTCATCCCGTATATCGGGTCGATGACGGGTTTGCTGCTCGCAATCTGCGTCGCGGTCGCGCAGTTTCTGCCGGAGTGGCAGTGGATCGTGGTCGTCATCGTGATCTTCTTCGTGGGGCAGTTCATCGAAGGCTACATCCTGGCGCCGAAGCTCGTGGGCGAAAGCGTTGGGCTGCATCCCGTTTGGCTGATGTTCGCGCTGTTCGCCTTCGGCTACCTGTTCGGCTTCGTCGGCCTGCTGCTCGCGGTGCCGCTGGCGGCGGCGATCGGCGTGCTCGCGCGCTTCGGGCTGAAACGCTATCTCGCCAGCGCGTATTATCGCGGCGAGGATAATCCGGTCGTGCCGATGAAGCCGACGCGCGCGCCCGAGAGTGTCGACTGATGTTGCCGGCCCGCCAGCTCGCGCTCGACCTCGGTCACGCGGAGAGCTACGCGCGTGACGATTTCCTTGGCAGCTCCGGTAATTCCGATGCGTTGTCGATGATCGAGAAGTGGCCGGATTGGCCGGCGCCCGTGCTCGCGCTGGTGGGGCCGCGCGGAGCGGGCAAGAGCCATCTTGCGGCGATCTGGGCGGAGCTTTCCGGCGCGCGATTTTTGTCGGGGCGTGGGCTGCAATCGGGGACGGTCCCGGGTGCACTCGCGACCGGTGCGTTGGTTATCGAGGATTTGACGGCGGGCACGTTCGAGGAACGCGCGCTCTTCCATTTGCTCAATCTCGTGCGCGAGGAGCAGGCCTTCATCCTGCTGACGGCCGAGAAGCCGCCGACGCTGTGGGATCTCGCGATCCCCGATCTGATGTCGCGGTTGCGCGCCGTGCCGACAGTCATACTGGGCGCGCCGGACGACGCGCTGCTGCGGGCGGTGTTCGTCAAGCTCTTCGCTGACCGGCAGCTGCAGGTCGATGAGGGGGTTATTTCTTATTTGCTGACGCGGATCGAGCGATCGCTCGCGGCCGCGAAGGAAGCCGTGGCGCGGCTCGATGCCGAGGCGTTACGGCGGCGGCGGCCGATAACGCGCGCGCTTGCGGCAGACGTTTTTCGTGCCGAGCAATTGCAGATGTTCGATTAAGCTATTTTGTTGGTTGAGGCTTGGTTTCAGCGAAGGCTTGGGCTCGTGGAAACGCTTCAGTGGATCATCGCGCTGTTGCTCGGCGCGGCGTTGCTCGCCGCGCTGGCGCGGCGCGTCGGTGCGCCGTATCCGACGTTCCTCGCTATCGGCGGCGTTTGCCTCGCTTTCGTGCCGCATGCGCCGACTTGGACGCTCGATCCGCATCTCGCGTTGACGCTCTTCGTCGCGCCTGTGCTGGTCGATGCGGCCTACGATACGTCGCTGCGCGATCTGCGAGACAATTGGCTGCCGGTCGGCGGTCTCGTCATCGCGGCGGTTGGGACGACGACGATCGCGGTGGCGCTGACGGCGCGTTACATGGTGCCGGATATGTCGTGGGCGGTTGCGATTGCGCTCGGCGCGATCGTCGCGCCGCCGGATGCTGCCGCCGCAACGGCGGTGGTGCGACAGGTGAACCTGCCACATCGAATCTTGAAAATTCTCGAAGGCGAGAGCCTGCTGAACGATGCGACCGCGCTGCTCGTTTATCGCCTCGCGATCATCGCGGCGACGGCGGGGAGTGTCTCGGCGTCGTCGATCGCGCCGATGTTCTTGTTCGTCGTGATCGGCAGCTGTCTCGCGGGCCACTTTCTGGCGCGGCTGTTCATGCGCTTCGCCGATCTCATCACCGATATGCCGACGGCGATCATCTGCCAATTTTCGATTACTTTCGGCGTTTGGATCGCGGCCGAAGAGGTCGGGTTATCGGGCATTCTCACGATTGTCGTTTATGCGATGACGATCGCGCAGCGCAGCAGCGGGAAAATGCCGGCGCGCATGCGCGTGCCGATTTTCGCGGTCTGGGAGACGGTCGTCTTCATCCTCAATGCGTTCGCGTTCGTGCTGATCGGACTGCAGCTACGGCCGATCTGGGAGCGCCTCGGGGACTCGCGATGGGAGTATCTGACGATCGCGCTTGCGGTGCTTGCCGTGACGATCCTCGCACGGTTTGCCTGGGTGATGAGTTACAACACGGTGATCCGCGCGCGCATTGCCAAGCGTGGTTTCCGCTCGCGCCACGGCATGGCGCCGCCGACGCGTGAGGGCGGTATCGTCATCTCGTGGGCAGGCATGCGCGGCATCGTCACGCTGGCGGCTGCGTTCGCGATTCCCGAGAAGCTGCCCGGCGGCGACCCATTTCCGTATCGCGATCTGATCTTGCTCTCTGCCTTTGTCGTCGTGCTCGGAACGCTCGTTGTCCAAGGGCTGACGCTGAAGCCGCTGATTAGATGGATGGGGCTGCGCGATGACGATCCGGTCGGCCGTGAAGTGCGTCAAGCGCGTATCGCTGCGTATCGTGCGGCACATGATGCGGTCGAGGATGATGGATCATTGAACGCGAAGCTCTTGCGCAAGGAATACGCAGCGGCCGTGGAGCTTTGTGAGGCCGGCTCGGAAAATGGCGAAGCGCGCGCCTTGCCGGCGGGACCGTTGCGTTTGCGCGCCGTGGCGGCGGCGCGGGACCGCATTGTTGCCTTGCGACGTGGCGGCACGATCGGCGACGACGCGTATCATATTCTCGAAGAGGAATTGGACTGGGCGGAACTCAGCGCCAGTGCTTCGCATCCGACGTGAGGATCTTGATGAGCGTGACGATTTATCACAACCCGAAATGCTCGACGTCGCGCAATGCGCTGGCGTTGCTGCGCGAGCGCGGCGTCGAGCCAAAGATCGTCGAATATCTCAAAGCGCCGCCGTCGCGGACGAAGCTAACCTCGCTGATCAAGGCGATGGGGATCAAGCCGCGGGAATTGCTGCGGAAGAAGGAGGCCGCGTATGCGGACCTTAAGCTTGCCGACCCAACGTGGAAGGATGCTGACATCATCGCCAAGATGGTCGAGTACCCTATCCTGATCGAGCGGCCGATTGTGGAAGGGCCGAAGGGCGTGCGGCTCGGCCGCCCGGCCGAGCGGGTGGTTGAGGTGCTGTAGGGATAGCGATCCGTCCGGGACTGTAGCCCGGATGAGTGAGGCAGCGCGCATCGGCGCGCAGCCCGAACGACATCCGGGGCCATCGTTGCTCGGAGCGCCGCGCCCCGGATGTCGCTCGGCGCTTCGCGCTTCGCTCATCCGGGCTACTAATTTTCGAAATCGGGTGTCGGATTTGTGGTGCCTCGTGCGTCCTTGGGGCACCAAACGATGAGTTATGTAATGCGGAAAGTGATTGTCGGTGCCTTCGTGAGCCTCGATGGCGTGATGCAGGCGCCGGGTGGGCCGGAAGAAGATCCGACGGGCGGCTTCAAATTCGGCGGCTGGACGGTGCCGTATTGGGACGACGAGATCGGCGGGTCGATGAGCGAGCTGCTCGGGAATCCGTTCGATCTGCTGCTCGGCCGCAAGACGTACGAAATCTTCGCGGCGCATTGGCCGTTCATGACGGAAGAGACGATCGCGCCGGCATTCAACAAGTGCACGAAGTATGTCGCGTCGCGCAAAGGCGTCGATCTGACGTGGGAGAATTCGGTCGCGCTGAAGGATGCCGCGAAGGATGTCGCCAAGCTGAAGGCCGAAGATGGCCCTGTGCTGTTGGTTCAGGGGTCGAGCGATCTCATCCAGACATTGCTCGCGGCCGATCTGGTCGATGAGCTGCGCCTGCTGACCTACCCGGTCACGCTGGGCGGCGGGAAGAAGTTGTTCAGCGACGGCGCGCGGCCGCATGCGTTCAAGCTGACCAAGGCACACGATACGCCGGTCGGCGTTGTCGTGATGCAATACACCCGCGGCGGCGAAGCGCGAGGTGGGAACATCGAGGATGTCGCGGGCGGTACGTTCGCGCTCGACGAGCCGACCGAACTCGAGCTCAAGCGCCGCGAGCGGATGAAGCGCGAAGGTTAAGATCATGGCGGGCGGCCGGTTTCCGGCTGCCCGCGATCGCTGAGAGTAACCTGACCTCAAGCCCGATTTGCTAGCGTGTTTCCGGGTTTTGCAGGGAAACTCTTCGCCGGCTTGTCATGTTATCGTCATGCGCCGGAGGCATGGTCCCGGCCAGAGGTAAATGATGGCACAGCGCGCTGAAGCGGTTGAACTGAAAGAAGAATTTGTTCCGGAGGTGGCTGCCGTAGCGCCTGTGCCGGAACCGGCGGCGGATGAGCCGCGCTTCGTCAACCGCGAGTTGTCCTGGCTTCACTTCAATCGCCGCGTGCTCGAAGAGGCAATGAACGCCTCGCACCCGCTGCTCGAGCGCGTGCGCTTCCTATCGATTTCCGCCAACAACCTTGATGAATTCTTCATGGTGCGCGTCGCCGGCCTCAAAGGGCAGATGCGCGAAGGCATCACGACCAAAAGCCCGGATGGGCTCAGCCCCGCCGAGCAACTCGGCAAGATCGCCGAGACGGTTGCGGCGCTGGCGAAGGATCAACAAACCCGCTGGCTCGAACTGCGCGCTGAACTCGTCACGGCTGGGATCGTGCTGGTCGATCCGCCGGATGTGAGCAAGAAGGAGAAGACGTGGCTGGAAGACTACTTCCTGCATCACATCTTCCCGGTGTTGACGCCGCTCGCGATCGATCCGGCGCATCCGTTCCCGTTCATTCCGAATCTCGGCTTTTCGCTGGCGCTGCAGCTCGTCCGCCAGAAGGACGGCAAGTTCATGAATGCGCTGATCCGCATTCCGGTGAAGTTCGACCGTTTCATCCGTTTGCCCGATCCGACGGAAACCGGCGGCGTTCGGCTGATCACGCTCGAACACGCGACTTCGCTGTTCATCGGCAAACTTTTCCCGGGCTACATCGTACGCGGGCAGGGCACCTTCCGCGTCATCCGCGACTCGGACGTGGAGCTTGAAGAAGAAGCCGAAGACTTGATGCAGTTCTTCGAGACGGCGCTGAAGCAGCGCCGCCGCGGCTCTGTGATCCGCATCGAGTTCGATGCCGCGATGCCGAGCGCGTTGCGCAAATTCGTTACGCAGGAACTCGATTGCGATGAGGAAGAAGTGTTCCTTGTCGACGGCGTCTTGGCGCTGAACGAACTGTCGCAGCTCTCCAGCGTCGATCGGCCAGATCTCGAATTCACGCCGTATAATCCGCGTTTCCCGGAGCGCATCCGCGACCACGCCGGCGATTGCTTCGCGGCGATCCGCGAGAAGGATCTGATCGTCCATCATCCTTACGAGTCGTTCGACGTTGTCGTGCAGTACCTCAATCAGGCGGCGCGCGACCCGAACGTGCTCGCGATCAAGCAGACGCTGTATCGCACGTCGAAGAATTCGCCGATCGTGAAGGCGCTGGCAGAAGCCGCCGAAAACGGCAAGTCCGTTACGGCGCTGGTCGAGCTGAAAGCGCGTTTCGACGAAGAAGCGAATATCCGCTGGGCGCGTGATTTGGAGCGCGCGGGCGTGCAGGTCGTGTTCGGGTTCATCGAACTCAAGACGCACGCGAAGCTGTCGCTCGTCGTGCGCCGCGAAGGCAAGTCGCTGGTGTCGTACTGCCATGTCGGCACCGGCAACTATCATCCGGTGACGGCGCGCATCTATACGGACCTTTCGTATTTCACCGCCGATCCGACGACGGGCCGTGACGTTGCGCGCATCTTCAACTACATCACGGGTTATGCCGAGCCGGCGGAACTCGAGCGCATGGCGGTCTCGCCGATCAGCCTCAAGCCGCGCATCCTCGAGCATATCGCTCAGGAAGCCGAGCATGCGAAAGCCGGCAAGCCGGCCGCGATCTGGATGAAGATGAACTCGCTCGTCGATTCCGACGTGATCGAGGCGCTTTATGCTGCGTCGAATGCGGGTGTCGAAATTGATCTCGTTGTGCGCGGCATCTGCTGCCTGCGTCCAGGTGTCGCTGGTCTGTCCGAGCGCATCCGCGTGAAGTCGATCATCGGGCGGTTCCTCGAACACGGCCGAATCTATGCATTCGGCGGTGGTCATGGTTTGCCGCACTCGAAAGCCGCGCTCTATATCTCGTCGGCAGACATGATGCCGCGCAATCTGGAGCGCCGCGTCGAAGCTTTGTGCCCGATTACCAACCCGACCGTGCATCAGCAGGTGCTCGATCAGATCATGGTCGCGAACCTTCTCGACAACGAACAGAGCTACACGGTCTTGCCGGATGGCACTTCTGTGCGCATAAAGGCCCCCGACGGCGACGAGCCGTTCAATGCGCATAAATACTTCATGACCAATCCGAGTTTGTCGGGCCGTGGTAAATCGCTCAAAGAATCCTCGCCGCGCAGTCTCCTCCGCCGTCAGCGTAGCTAAGAACGCTGCAGCGGGCCGGCTGGATGTCGGCCCGCCGATCGCCGTCATCGACATCGGCTCGAACTCGGTGCGTCTCGTTGTCTACGAGGCGCTGACGCGCAACCCAGCGCCTATTTTCAACGAAAAAGCGCTCTGCGGCCTTGGCCGCGAAGTTCAATCGACCGGCTTGCTTGCCAAGGACGCGGTGCAGAAGGCGCTCGGCGCGCTAAAGCGCTATCGCGCGCTGTGCGATGTCCTGGAAGTCAAACGCCTTTGGGTGCTGGCGACTGCTGCGTGTCGCGAGGCGAAGAACGGCGCGGCGTTCATCGAGGAAGCCGAGCGAATCTGCCGCGCGCGCGTCGATGTGTTCTCGGGCAAACGGGAAGCCGAATGTTCGGCGTACGGCATCATTTCCGGCATTCATTTGCCGGACGGCATTGCGGGCGATCTCGGCGGCGGATCTCTCGAGCTGGTCGACGTCAAGAAAGATCGCTTCTCGCGCGGGACGACGCTGCCGCTCGGCGGACTCGCGCTACAGGACTCTTCAGGACGTTCGTTGAAGAAGGCCGAGAAAATCGTCGAGACCGCGCTCGGTGGCGCCGCGATGTTGCGGCAAGGGGCAGGGCGCGACTTCTACGCGGTCGGCGGGACGTGGCGTTCGCTCGCGCGGCTGCACATGTGGCAGCGCGGATATCCGCTGCATGTTACGCATTACTATTCGATCCCGGCGCGCGAAGTGTTCGAGTTCTCGCGGCTCATCCATCGCGTCAATATCGAGATGCTGTCGCAGATCGAAGTCGTGTCTGACGCACGTCGTCCGCTGCTGGCTTATGGCGCGCTGGTGCTCGAGCACGTCGTGAAGGTCGCCAAGCCGCGCAACGTCGTGTTCTCGGCGCTCGGTGTGCGCGAGGGCTTGCTGTTCGATCTCTTGAGTAAGCGCGAGCAACAGAAGGACCCGCTGATTGCGGCCGCGCAGGAACTCAACATTCTGCGTTCGCGCGCGCCCGCGCATGCGCATGAGCTCATCAAATGGACCGACAAGTTCATGGCATCGTCCGGTCTTGACGAGACGGCCGAGGAAACGCGCTTGCGTCACGCCGCATGTCTCGTTGCCGACATCGGATGGCGCGCGCATCCGGATTATCGCGGCGAGCAGGCGCTGAATATTATAGCGCACGCGGGTTTACTCGGCGTCGATCATCCGGGCCGCGCTTATCTCGCGCTGGCGGTTTATTTCCGTCATCAGGGGCTTGTCGACGACGAGTTGTCGTCCGGCCTGCGCGAACTGACGTCGACGCGCATGCTCGATCGCGCGCGCGTTCTCGGCGCAGCGATGCGTGTCGCGTATCAGATCTCGGCATCGATGCCGGGCGTGTTGTCGCGCGCCCCGATGACGGTGGATAGCGCGGGGCGCTTGGTGCTGCGCATGCGCGCGCCGCTTGGCGATCTCGGCGGCGATCGCGTGTTCAGCCGGTTACGCCAATTGGCGCGCCTGATCGGGCGGGAACCTGTTCTGCTCGTCTGACATATTGACGTGATCTCAAGGGCATGGTCCAAAAACGCGCGCTGTCGCGTCGTCGAGGAATCTCCATGCTCAGAGTTGCTGCGATTGTCGTCGCATTGCTGTCCGCTGTTCCGGCTGCGCGCGCGCAGTCTTCACAATGTCCCGATAATTTCGCGGCGTTTTCCGGCACCACCGATCCGCTTGTGTGCTCGTGCACGGCCGAGCAGACGCGCGCCGGTTCCGTGTGGGGCATGGATGTCTACACGGGCGATTCGGCGATCTGCCGCGCGGCGCAGCATGCCGGCGCGATCACGCCGCGTGGCGGCGAAGTCACCGTTATTCCGATGCCGGCACGCCGCTTCTTTCCGGGCGTGACGCGCCGCGGCATCGCGTCGTCGAATTACGGGCCGTACGATTCGAGCTTCCGCTTTGGGCCTGGTCCCGAGAAGGAAGGGCCGTTCGAATGCCCGGATGATTTCGGCGCGTACAAGGAAGAGGTCGACCCGCTGACGTGTTCGTGCAGCGGCTATGCGGCGACGCAGGGCTCCGTCTGGGGCTCGGGTCCGTATACGGGCGACTCGGCGATCTGCCGTGCCGCGCGCCATGCCGGCGCGATCCCGCCGGCCGGCGGTATGATCACGGTGACACCCGCGCCGGGACAGCAGCGCTATCCGGGTACGACGCGCAACAGCATTGCGTCGTCGAATTTCGGCGAGTTCGCATTCTCGTACCAAGTCGGTCCGGCGGGTGGCGCGCCTATGGCGCAGGCTCCGGCGGCACCCGCTGCTCCGGCAGCTCCGCCGCCACAGCCCGGCGCGCCGGTGAATGCCGGTCAGTGCCCGGATAATTTCGCGACCTATGCGGGGACGACCGATCCGGTCGCCTGCACGTGCACGGCCGAGCAGACACGCATCGGTTCGGTGTGGGGAACCAACGTCTATACGGCCGATTCCGGGCTGTGCCGCGCGGCACAGCATGCCGGTGCGATCACGGCGCGCGGCGGCGACATCGTCGTTATTCCGCTGCCGGCGCGGCGCTTCTTCTATGGCCTGACGCGCAACGGCATCGCGTCGAACAACTACGGCCCCTACGACAACACGTTCCGTTTCGGCCCGGGGCCGGAGAGGACCGGCCCGCAGGAATGCCCTGATAATTTTGCGGCGTTCAAGGACGAGCTCGATCCGCTGCCGTGCACCTGCAGCGCCCAGGCGACGACGCTCGGCTCGGTGTG
The DNA here is from genome assembly GCF_002355335.1 of Variibacter gotjawalensis. Taxonomy (GTDB): domain Bacteria; phylum Pseudomonadota; class Alphaproteobacteria; order Rhizobiales; family Xanthobacteraceae; genus Variibacter; species Variibacter gotjawalensis. Next base: position 3,559,134 of record NZ_AP014946.1, on the reverse strand, counting down.
GGGTTCGGATATCTACACGGGCGACTCGGGCGTCTGCCGCGCGGCGCGTCACGCCGGTTACGTCGGGCCGAATGGTGGTCCCGTCACGGTCGTGCCGGCGCCGGGTCAGCAGCGTTATCCAGGGATGACGCGCAACAACATCTCGTCGTCCAACTTCGGGCCCTATGCGTCGAGCTTCCGCTTCGACGGACAGCCGATCCAGCAAGCGCCGCCACCGCCGCCGCCGCGCGCGACGGCAGCTCCCGTGCAGCAGAATGTGCAGCAGAGCTTGCGTGAGCGTGGGCAGGTCGATCTCTACATTCAATTCCGCTTCAACTCGGCGGACCTCGAATTGTCGGCGGCCGATACGCTGATGGAGTTGCTCGCCGCTATCCGCGAAACGCCGGGTGTTCGGTTGGCGCTCGTCGGTCACACCGATGCGGTCGGCACGCCGCAATACAATCTTGACCTGTCGTATCGCCGTGCCGAGTCGGTGCGGAATTGGCTGGTGTCGAAGGGCGCCGACCCGCGCGCGCTGCTGGTCGACGGCAAGGGCATGAACGAGCCGATCGCCGACAATGCGACGGAGCAGGGGCGGGCAACGAACCGCCGGGTGCAGGCGTTGCGGTTGCCGTAGTTCGTAGCCCGGATGAGTGAGGCACAGCGCGGAGCGCGAGCCGAGCGATATCCGGGGTACTGAGTTTGCGATGGAGGTTGATCCCGGATGTCGCAGCGCTGCGCGCCGCTCATCCGGGCTACGGATAGCGCATTGGCCCCGTCAGCGCTCGATGGCGCGGACGCGGCCTTTCTCGATCGCCAGCGCGAGACGGCCTTCTTTCAGCGCGAGCGCTTTCTCGCCGAACAGTTCGCGTCGCCAGCCCTTGAGCGCGCCAACGTCCGCATCGCTCTCTTCCGCGATGCGTTCGAGATCGTCGACGGTCGCGATGACTTTCGCGGCGACGCCGTTCTTTTCCGCCGTCATGCGCAGCAGGACTTTGAGTAGCTCGACGGTCGCGGCGCCTTGCGCGGTGCCGCGCGTGCGCTCGATGCGCGGCAGTGTCTTCGGATCGCGCTCGAGCCCGCGCTTGATCGCGTCGATGACGTCCTGTCCCCACTTCGAACGCTCGAAGCCTTTCGGCACCGAGCGCAGATTCATCAGGCGCTCCGGCGTCGACGGCGCATGCACGGCAATGTCGGCGAGCACTTCGTCCTTGAGGACGCGGCTGCGCGGCACGTCGCGCGACTGAGCCTCGCGCTCGCGCCAAGCGGCGAGTTCCATCAGCGCCGCGATCTCGCGCGGCTTGCGCACGCGCGACTTCAAGCGCTCCCAAGCTTTTTCCGGATCGGCCCGATAAGTCTCCGGGGAGGTGAGCACCTCCATCTCTTCGCCGACCCAATCGCTGCGGCCGCGCTTTTCCAAGTCGGCGGCGAGCGCTTGATAAACATCGCGCAGATGCGTGACGTCGGAGATCGCGTATTTGATTTGCTCAGGGGTCAGCGGGCGGCGCGACCAGTCGGTGAAGCGATGCGATTTGTCGAGCGCATCGCCCGTGATGCGCTGCACAAGCTGATCGTAAGAGATCGAATCGCCGTAGCCGAGGACCATGGCGGCGACCTGGGTGTCGAAGATCGGTTTGGGGACGAAGCCGCCGCGATGCCAGACGATTTCGATGTCCTGGCGGGCGGCGTGGAAGACCTTCAGCACCTTCTCGTTCTTCATCAACTCGAAGAACGGGGTGAGGTCGATGTCCGGCGCGAGCGTGTCGATGACGACAGCCTCGTCCGCCGACGCCAGCTGCACGACGCAGAGTTTCGGATAATAGGTCGTCTCTCGCAGGAACTCGGTGTCGACCGTGATGAACGGGTGGTCGGCGAGACGCTTACAAGCTTCGGCCAGGAATTCGTTGGAAGTGATTGGCTCCATGTCTCGCCTGAATAACGGAGTCGTGCGCAATTGTCGCGGTCGGATAGGATTAACCTTTCCGGCCACGACAAGCTATTGATAATTCGCTCTAATTACTCCGCAGCCACAGGTTGTTCGATGGTCGGGGTGTCGCCCGCGATGGTCGCCCGGCGCATGTCGCGGGGCTGGCTTTGATCGTACAGCCGGACACGGTGCATGGTCTGGCGATTATCCCAGATGACGAGGTCGTGCAGCGCCCATTTGTGGACGTAGACGTATTTCGGCTGGGTCGCGTGCTCGTTGAGGTCACGCAGGAAGACGCGGGCGTGCGGCATGTTCATGCCGAGGATTTGGCCGGCGTGGGACGATAGGTACAGCGATTTGCGCTTGCTGACCGGGTGGGTGCGCACGAGGCGCTGCAGCACCGGGTGGAACATCTTCTTCTCGTCGTCCGTGTAGTCGAGGAAGCCAAGCGAGCCGCGCGAATACATCAGCGAATGTTCGCAGACCATGTCTTCGATCTCGGCTTTCGCTTCCGCATCGAGATCGTCGTAGGCGGCGCGCATGTCGGCGAATTCGGTGTTGCCGCCTTTGGTGTTGAGCGTGCGGCAGGAGAGCATCGAGTATTTCGCCGGGATCGGCCGGAACGACGAGTCCGAGTGCCACAGGCAGTTGCCGAGATTGAAGAGATGCTGGCGGCTGTTGGCGTCGAGCGGCTTGCCGTCTTTGGTGAGGTTCGAGACGTCGACGACGCCGGAGCTCAGGCGTTCCTCGCCCGGCTTGGTGACGTTGCCGCCGCGCGCCTCTTCCTTCTTGCCGAAGTTGAGTGCGAAGGCCATCTGCTGATCGTCGGTGATGTCTTGCTTGTGGAAGACGAGCACGGCGTATTGATCGAGGCCGCGCTCGAGAGCGGCGACATCTTCCTTCGACATGGGCTGCCGCAGATCGATACCGGAGACTTCGCCTCCGATGGATTTGGTGAGCGGACGGATTTCGATCGGCATGTTTTTCTCCCGCAAATTCTGCCGCGCTGACGGCGGCTTTTCGCGGAAAGGCTACCGCGCATGTTTGCGCTGTCAACGCCGCCGTTGGGGCAGCGGCCATGCGGCCGCATCACATCGGCGTTGCGTGTTTCCTCACCCGTTACTTTCGCACGCGGCCGCGCATGATGAACTCCCACGGGCTCGGCATCGGGCCGACCGGGACTTCGATCAGCGTCGGGCCGTCGCGCCGCGCGAAGCCGCGCTTCAATGCGCCGCGCAATTCCTCGGGCGTGCGGACGCGCTCGGCCGCAGCGCCGAAACTTTCGGCGAATTTGACGAAGTCCGGATTGTGCAAATCGCTCGCGATCAGGCGATTGCCGTATTGCTCTTCCTGAATGCGGCGCACGTTGCCGAATGCGCCGTCGGCGAAGACGATGCTGACGAGCGGTATGCGATGGCGCATCGCGGTCGCCATTTCGTTGGCAGTGTAGAGGAAGCCGCCATCGCCGGAGATCGAGACGACCGGCACGTCGCGCCGCGCGTCCTGCACGCCGAGTGCGGTGGCGAAGCCCCAGCCGAGATTGTCCTGGAAGCCGGGCGAGATGAATGTGCGCGGCTTGTAGACCGGCAGCAGCAGGCGCGAGACGAAACCGATCTGCGTCACCTCGTCGACGAAGATGCCGTCTTCGGGAAGTTCGGCGCGGATCGCTTCGATAAACGCTGCTTGCGGCGCAAGCTTCGAGGTCAGCGTGCTGCGCCATTTCGCTTGGCGCTGCGTCATGTCGTCGTGACGCGATGCACGTTTTGTGTTGTGCGCCGGGAGCGCATCGATGAGTGCGCGGAGTTGCGGAACGGTTTGCCCGACGAGCGCGATGTTGGCGCGCTGGTAACGGTCCGGCTCGTCCGGATCGGCGTCGACGCGGATGATCGTCATCGAGCGATCCGCCCCCCACATCGATAACTGCATATGCATGCGCGTGCCGACCGCGAGAACGACGTCGGTCTCCGCCCATAGTTCGTGCGCGAGCGGCACCGTGATGCTCAGCGGATTGCGGCTGTCGAGCACGCCGCGCCCGCGCCGATAGCCGAGCACCGGCGCCTGCAGCATCTTGGAGAGCGCGGTGACTTCGGCGCTCGCGTCCTGCGCGCCGCCGCCGCAGATGATCATCGGCCGCTTCGCGGCGCCGAGCGCTTTCGCGGCGGCGAGGATCGCGTCGTCGTCGACCGGTGTTGCGGTATCGATCGGCTGCGGGATCGCTCGCGTTTCGCCCGGCTTGCCCCACACGTCGATCGCGCATTCGAGCGCGGCAGGGCCGGGGCGTCCGCTGCGCATCGCCGCGAAGGCGTTCGCGACCATCCCGGCCGCTTCGTGAGGCGCCTTGATGTGCGCGTGATGATCGGCGAGACGCTGCAGAATGCCGGATTGATCGCGCAGCTCGTGCAGATGGCCGAAGCCGCGGCCGATATCGCGCGCCGGAATTTGCCCGATGATGGCGAGCACCTGCGCGTTCATCGAGTAAGCGTTGAGGAGCGCCGCGCTGGTATTGAGCATGCCCGGGCCGGGCACGACCGTATAGGCCTGCGGCTTGCCGGTGGCGAGTTCGGCACCGAGCGCCATGTAGGCGGCGCCTTGTTCGTGCCGCGCCCAGATGGTGCGGATTTTGTCCTGCGCGTTGAACAGCGCATCGAACAGATGATCGTTGTGGATGCCGGGCAAGCAGTACATCGTGTCGAGGCTATGCGCGATCAGCGTCGCGACGGTGGCCTCGGCGGTCGTCATTCTCGGCATCGGCGTTTCCTACTTTTCTTGTTCGGGCAGTTTGGTCTACGAGACGAGCATGTCAAACATCACGGGCCTCGACCACATCGTCCTCATCGTCCGCGATCTTGCGGCGGCGGAGCATGCCTACACGACTTTGTTCGGCCGCGCGCCGTCTTGGCGCACGAAGTCCGCCGATGCTGAAACGCTGATGTTCACGCTCGGCAACATGTCGCTCGAGGTGATGGCGCCGCTCGGCGAAGGTGCCGTGAAGGCCGCGCTCGATACGGCGGGCGAGGGGCTCGCGAGTCTCGTGTTCCGTGTCGGCGATGTCGCGCAGATGCATCGGCGTCTCACGCGGCTCGGGCTCGAGCCGGAGGATGTGGTGGAGAGTTCGGCCGTGGATGCGATCAGCGGCGCGTCGCTGTCGTGGCGGCGCACGCGTGCGGCGACGAAAGCCGGGCACGGCGTGCGGTTGTTTTTTCTCGAACGCGAAGCGGAGCGTCAGGTTTCGGCCGAGACAGCGCAAGGGGCGATTACGGGGCTCGATCATGTCGTGGTGCAGACGCCGGCACCGGAGCGCGCGGCCGCGCTCTACGGCGCGCGGCTCGGCCTCGACATGCGGCTCGACCGGACGAGCGCGGAGTGGGGCTCGCGCCTCATGTTCTTCCGTTGCGGCGATCTCGTGGTCGAGATCATTCACAGGCTCGGCGAGGCCGGGGATGGGCCGGACAAGCTGTGGGGCTTGTCGTGGCGGGTCGCCGACGCGGCGGCGGCGCAAGCGCGGCTGAAAGCGGCCGGTGTCGATGTCTCGGAGGTTCGCCGCGGCCGTAAGCCGGGAACGCATGTTTTCACGGTTCGTGATGGGACGTGCGGGGTGCCGACGTTGATGGTGCAGGTGGCCAGCTAACTAGGTGGAGCGCAGTTACGGTTATGCGAGATTCTGTAAAGGGGCAGGCGGAAGCAGGCGACTATGACGCCTGGTTTCGGCAAGAGGTCGACAAGGCGCTGGCATCTGCTGACGCCGGCTTGGTTCTCGAAAGCGAAGAGGTCGAGCGCCGGTTTGCGGCACGCCGCGCTGAGACGCTGCGAAAAATTGGCAACCAGTAGATGGCGCTCTGCCGCGCGCAATTACGATGGCTTAGACCCTTTCAGTTTAGCGCGCACAGCAGCGCGGACCTCTGCGAAGTCCACCTTGCCGGCCGACCCGCTGGCGACGCCAGCATCCCAAAGACGACGCAAGTGGTCGACTTCGTCTTGCTGCAGCTGACGCTTGAGCTGCCAATCGCGGAGGGCCTCGCGAACGATCTCGCTCGTCGTCGCGTACTCGCCGCGATCGACCGCAGCCTTCATTGCGGAGAGCTGTTCGCCGGTGAGCGCGACGCTGACTTTTGACACATTTGCCATTCCGACTGGTTACTACTTCTTGCTACCAGCGTCTAGGTTCGGACGGCCGAATCCTTGACAAAGCGGGGGGTACATGCACCTTCCGGCCGCATTCCCTCAAAGGGCGAATTCGAGAGTTCCAATGCACCGTTACCGGACGCATACCTGCGGCGCTTTGCGCAAAGACAATATCGGCGCCGAAGCGCGCATTTCCGGCTGGTGCCACCGCATCCGCGATCATGGCGGCGTGCTCTTCATCGACCTGCGCGATCACTACGGGCTGACGCAATGCGTCGTCGATCCGGATTCGCCGGCGTTCAAGCTGGCCGAGACGCTGCGTGCCGAATGGGTCGTGCGCATGGACGGCAAGGTGCGTGCGCGTCCGGACGGAACCGCGAATTCCGAGCTGCCGACCGGTGCGGTCGAGGTTTACGTCTCCGAGATCGAAGTGCTCGGCCCGGCGGCGGAGCTGCCGATGCCGGTGTTCGGCGATCAGGAATATCCGGAAGAGACGCGGCTCAAGTATCGCTTCCTCGATCTGCGCCGCGAGAAGCTCCACAACAACATCATGAAGCGCGGGCAGATCGTCGACTCGATCCGCCGCCGCATGAAGGATGGCGGCTTCTTCGAGTTCCAGACGCCCATCCTCACCGCATCGTCGCCGGAAGGCGCGCGCGACTTCCTGGTGCCGTCGCGCATTCATCCGGGCAAATTCTACGCGCTGCCGCAAGCGCCGCAGCAGTACAAGCAGCTCATCATGATGAGCGGCTTCGATCGCTACTTCCAGATCGCGCCGTGCTTCCGCGATGAGGACCCGCGCGCCGACCGTCTGCCGGGCGAATTCTATCAGCTCGACCTCGAGATGAGCTTCGTGACGCAGGACGACGTGTTCGCGGCCGTCGAGCCGGTGATCCGCGGAGTGTTCGAAGACTTTGCCGACGGCAAGCCGGTGACGCAGCAATTTCCGCGCATTCCGTTTGCGGAGTCGCTGCGCAAATACGGCACCGACAAGCCGGACCTGCGCAATCCGATCGAGATGCAGGACGTCTCGGAGCATTTCCGCGGCTCGAACTTCAAAGTGTTCGCGCGCATGCTCGAAGACCCGAAGAACCAGGTGTGGGCGATCCCCGCCAAGGGCGGCGGCTCGCGCGCATTCTGCGATCGCATGAATTCGTGGGCGCAGGGCGAAGGTCAGCCGGGTCTCGGCTACATCATGTGGCGCGAAGGCGGCGAGGGCGCAGGCCCGCTCGCCAACAACATCGGGCCGGAGCGCACCGCCGCGATCCGCGCGCAGATCGGCGTCGCGGATGGCGATGCGGCGTTCTTCGTCGCGGGTGATCCGTCGAAGTTCTGGAAGTTTGCGGGTCTTGCGCGCACCAAGGTCGGCGAAGAGCTGAACCTCGTCGACAAGGATCGCTACGCGCTCGCGTGGATCGTCGACTTCCCGATGTACGAGTACAACGAGGACGACAAGAAGGTCGACTTCTCGCATAATCCGTTCTCGATGCCGCAGGGCGGTCTCGACGCGCTCAACGGGACGCCGCCGCTGGAGATCAAAGCGTTCCAGTACGACATCACGTGCAACGGCTACGAGATCGCGTCGGGCGGCATTCGTAATCATCGCCCGGAAGCGATGGTGAAGGCTTTCGAGATCGCAGGCTACGGCGAGCAGGAAGTGATCGATCGCTTCGGCGGCATGTATCGCGCGTTCCAATACGGCGCTCCGCCGCACGGCGGCATGGCGGCCGGCATCGACCGCATCGTGATGCTGCTCTGCGGCGTGACGAACCTACGCGAGATCTCGATCTTCCCGATGAATCAGCAGGCGCTGGATCTGTTGATGGGAGCGCCGTCCGAGGTTGCGCCGAAGCAGCTGCGCGAGCTACACATCCGGCTGAACTTGCCAGAGAAAAAATAAAAAGAGGTCGATGCAGTCGTCGTTCAGATCGCGCACCGATTTGGACGTGCTGCGGATCTTCGCATGCACGGCCGTGATCGTGCTGCATGCGTTGATCATCTTCTCGTTCGAGGAGACGTATCATCTGAAATCCAAGGAGACGTCGCATCTCGCGACGTTTCTGATGGATGCGTTGCGCGGCACGTCGATGCCGCTGTTCTTCATCATCGCGGGCTATGCGGCGTTGAGTTCTCTGCGCACGCGGGATGTCGCGACATTCGCGAAAGAGCGTAGCCGAAGGCTACTCGTGCCGTTCATTGTCGGCACGGTTCTGTTCGGGTCGATCATCAAATATATCGAGTTGCGGCAGGGGCGGGCGTTGTCGTTGTCTGGGTTTGCCTACCGGACGCCGCTCGGCGACACGTTCTTCGAGTTCTTCCCACGCAACCTGCGGCGGGCAAACCAGATCACGTGGTCGCATCTCTGGTTCTTGCTCTACCTTTTCTTGATGTCCGTGCCGTTCGCGGCTGTGCTGAAGCGGTTGGCGGAACGCACGCCGCTGATGCACCGACCAAGCGCTTTCCTCGTGTTCGTGCCGCTGCTGGTGCTCCCGATCTATCTCGCGCTGACGAACGGATACTGGCCGTATTTTCCGAACCTCATCGGCGATGTCTCGAACCTCATCTACTTCACGCTGTGCTTTGCGATCGGCGCGATGCTTGCGGCATGGCCCGGGTTCGAAGAGACGATGCGCGGGCAGCGCTGGTGGTTCGTCGGCTTTGCGGTCGTCGGGCTGTGCGGAATTTGGTTCAACGGGCCGTCGACGCCGGGCCGCATATTCATGGGCATCACGGCTTGGAGCGTGAGCGCGGCGTCGATCGGTTTCGCGGCCCTGCATGCACCGGCCGACACGCCAGTGCTGCGCTATTTCCGGCAGGCGACGCTGCCGGTGTTCATCATCCACCACGTGCCGTTGTTGTGGCTTGGGCTGTGGCTGATCCCGATGGCAATGCCGGTGGCTTCGAAGGTGGTGGTGATCGCGACCGGAACGATCGCGATCTCGCTTGCGGCGTATCACCTGCTCATCCGGCCGTGGAAGCCGATGCGCTTGCTGTTTGGCGGTTAAGGCCGGCGCATCTGGTCCATGATGTTGAGCCGGCCGGGGCGGGCGATCGTCACCGTGATGCGGCTGACGACTTCGGGCGTCGGCTCCGATATCTCGCCGAGCTTGACGGGCGCTGCGCCCGGTTTTGGCTTGATCGTCAGCACCAAGCGCTCACCGCTCTTGATGAACTCTTCGACCGCTTGCGCTGAGCCTGGCGTCAGCGCCGGGCCGAACAACGCAGTCGCCTGGTTCTTGAGTTCGATCGCGGCGGCAGCACGCATCGCTTCCGGCGAAATGCCGGCGCCGCTGGCGAACGCGCGGAACACGCGATTGCCGAGGCCGCCGTCCGTGATGCCGAGCGTGAGTTGCTCGACAGGCGCTTCGTCGAGATCGTCGACGCCGCCCGGACCGATGTTGGTCACGCGCGCCGAGAGATCGATCGCGCCGACATCGCTGATTTCGAATTTCGGCACTTCGATCACGGCGGCTTTCTCTGCCGCGATGTAGCGAACCTTCACGTCGGCGTTTGCTGTCAATTCGCTATAGCCGAGTGCCTTGATCTCGTCGGCGAGGGGAACGTCCGGCGGGAGTTTCGAGACGTCCGCCTTCAGCGCCTTGATCGACCAAGCGAGCTGCTCCGGCGTGCCGCGCGGGCCGGCCGGCACTTCGATGCGCATCTCGCCGAGCGACATCGGGCCGAATGGTGTGCCGGCGGTCAAATTTGCAAAGCGGAGCGCATCGAGCGACGGGATCAGCGCCATGATCTGATCGGGCGTCACGTCCGGCTCTTTGCCGGTCGATGCGATCTCGAGACCGAAGTCGAGGAGCTTCTTCCAGTTGAAGCCTTTGATTTCGAATTCGCCGAGACGGATGGGGCCGGTCGGCAGCGCGACGCCGGCGCCTGCGATCGAGAAGCGGCCGAGGCTCTGGCCTGAAAAATTCTCCATCGCGATGGTGCCGAGTTCGGCAACGCCGAGATCGGATTTCACCTTAGCGCCAATGAAGGCATAGCGTTCGACACGGAAGGTCTGCAGCACTTCGCGATAGTAAGCGGCAAGCTTCTGCCCTTGCGGTCCGGTGCCGCCCGGCATTGCGCCGGTGAGGGCTTGGATCTCGGCAATCGGCATCGCGGTCGCGGGCGCGCGGCCATAGACGCCGGCGATCTCGACCTTGCCGAAATCGATCTCGACCTGCGGCATCTTCACGGTGAAGCTTGCGATCGTCATGCGATCAACCAGCGACTTTGCTTCGCCGCTGCCGCCGCCGGTGACGAAGCGAACCAGCTCGGCGATGTCGGTCTTGCCGTAAACCGTTTCACCCATCGTGGTGGTGACGGCTTCGCCGGTCGGTGCGACCGCTTGCGAGACGCTGCGCGCGAGGCGCGCCGATTGCGCGATGCCGTTGGCGAGCGACTTCAGGCTGAAGTCGGAATATTCGGCTTCGGATTTCGATCCGGGATCGCGGAGTTTTGCCGATGCGATTTGGATATCTGCAATCGTTGTTGCACGCAGCAAGTCGGGCAAATTCGGAACCGCATTCCCTTTGGTGAGTGCTTGGAAGAGGCTTGCGGGTGCCGAGACGTCTGTCATCACGATGCTCGGCACTTCGGTGCGCGATGTGCCGATCGTGATCACGATGTTCTGCAACTCGGCGCGCGACGCGCGTGCGTTGTCGCCTTGCGTTGTAAAGCCGGTGAGGGCGATGCGTCCGATCGTCACCGTGCCGGTCGCGGGACTACCGAGCGTGACGTCGCGAAAATCGGTGGCGCCGGTTTGAATGTTGATCTGCGGTTGGGCGCCGGCAGGTGCCATTGCGCCAACCAACACGGTTAGCGCCAACGCGGCTGCGAAGGATTTCATGCGGGAAGCTCCGGATAGAGGTGGCGGAACGTACTGTGGCGCAGAGGGCAGGATTAAGGCGCGGGGAGCGCCGTTCTCAACTCGTGCGGGTGAGGCGTTGGTTGCAGTGCAACCGAAAGATAGTCCAGCGTCATCAACCCGCTAATCCGGCACGATATTGGGTTGACTGAGATAGCGCCACGGGAAATTCTCCGGTTGGGAGCCCAATCATTTGGCGCCCAGGGGATTCGCTCATGGCATCGATTTCAGACGACCTTAAAGCCAATGCTTTGGCTTATCATCGCTCGCCGCGGCCCGGAAAGCTTGAGATTCAAGCGACCAAGCCGCTCGTTACTCAACATGATCTTGGCTTGGCTTATACGCCGGGCGTTGCTGTCGCTTGCGAAGCCATTGCGGCTGATCCCCTTCAGGCCGCCGATCTGACGATCCGGCAGAACCTCGTCGCGGTCATATCGAATGGCACGGCTGTGCTCGGCCTCGGCAATATCGGCCCGCTGGCATCGAAGCCCGTGATGGAAGGCAAGGCTGTCCTCTTCAAGAAATTCGCCGGCATCGATGTGTTCGACATTGAGATCGATGCGCTGGAGATCGATCGCGTCGTCGACGTCGTCTCGGCATTGGAGCCGACGTTCGGCGGCATCAACCTCGAAGACATCAAGGCGCCGGAGTGTTTCGAAATCGAGGCGCGGCTCAAAGAGCGCATGAAGATCCCGGTCTTCCACGACGATCAACATGGCACCGCCATCATCGTTGCGGCCGCGGTGCGCAACGCGATGTTCCTCGGCAAGAAAGATTTGTCGAAGGTCAAGATCGTGACGTCGGGCGCAGGCGCTGCTGCGCTCGCATGTCTCAATCTTCTCGTCTCGCTCGGCGCTAGCCGCGAAAACATTTGGGTCACGGATATCGAGGGCCTCGTTTACGAAGGCCGCAATTCGCTGATGGATCGCTGGAAGGAGATCTACGCGCAGAAGACCGACAAGCGCACGCTCGCCGAAGCGATCGAAGGCGCGGACATTTTCCTCGGCCTGTCGGCCGGCGGCGTGCTCAAGCCCGAGTTCCTGAAAAAGATGGCGCCGCATCCGCTGATCATGGCGCTCGCCAATCCGTATCCGGAAATCATGCCGGACGAGGCGCTCGCGGTGCGCCCGGACGCGCTGATCTGCACGGGCCGTTCGGACTTCCCAAACCAGGTCAACAACGTCCTCTGCTTCCCGTTCATCTTCCGCGGCGCGCTCGATGTCGCGGCGACGACGATCAACGAAGCGATGAAGCTTGCGGCCGTGGATGCAATCGCGGGTCTTGCGCGCGAGCCGCCATCCGACGTCGCGTCGCGCGCTTACGGCGGCAAAGCCGTCACGTTCGGCACCGGATCGCTGATTCCGAACCCGTTCGATCCGCGCCTCATTTTGCGTATCGCGCCGGCCGTCGCGAAAGCGGCAATCGACTCCGGCGTCGCCAAGCGTCCGATCGGAGACTTCTCGACTTACGTCGAACGGCTGGAGCGTTTCGTGTTCCGCTCCGGCACGCTGATGAAGCCGATCTTCTCGCGCGCTCGCGAGTCGCAGCGGCGTATCATTTATGCCGAGGGCGAAGACGAGCGCGTGCTGCGCGCGACGCAGGTTGTTGTCGAGGAGAAGCTGGCGCGCCCGACGCTCGTTGGGCGTCCGGGTGTCATCGAGCAGCGGCTGGAGCGCTATGGCCTCTCAATTCGCCCCGGCAAAGACTTCGATCTCGTCAACCCAGACGACGATCCGCGTTTCCGCGAATACGTTCACGCTTATCTCGAATGCGCGGGACGTTACGGCATCACGCCGGATGCGGCACGCACCATCGTGCGCACCGAGAACACCGTGATCGCGGCGCTCGCTCTCCGGCGCGGCGAGGTCGATGCGATGATCTGCGGCGTCGAAGGGCGCTACATGCGGCACCTCAAGCAGATCGAGCATGTGATCGGTCTTGCGCCAGGTGTGCGCCACTTCGCAGCGCTCTCGCTGGTAATCACCGGCAAGGGCGCGTTTTTCATGAGCGACACGCAGGTCGCGGTCGATCCGAATGCCGAAGAGATTGCCGAGATGGCAGTGCTTGCGGCAGCGCACGTCCGCCGCTTCGGATTGACGCCGAAGATCGCACTGGTGTCGCATTCGAACTTCGGAAGCTACGACAGCCCATCGTCGCAGAAGATGCGCAAAGCGCTCGCGCTGCTGATGGAAAGTCACCCGGATCTCGAAGTCGAAGGCGAAATGCACGGCGACGCGGCGCTCAACCCGGTTATCCGCGAGAGGGTCTTCCCGCATTCGCGCATGAAAGGCGAGGCCAACGTGCTGATCATGCCGAACCTCGATGCGGCGAATATCTCGTATCAGCTCGTCAAGGCGCTCGGCGATGCGTTGCCGGTCGGCCCGATCCTGATCGGTCCGAAGCGGCCCGCGCATATCCTGACGCCGTCGGTGACGCCGCGCGGCATCGTGAACATGACGGCGATTGCGGCGGTTGAAGCCTCTGCGTTGGTCGAGGAGCGCCAGGGCGAATTGCCGATGCGTGTCGTCGCAGGGCGCGTCGTCAGCGCATCGTAACGTTTGCGGTGCGTGCCTGGGCTAGCGGGTCCAGGCACGGGTCGCGCGGTTGGCGATCTCGGCCGCGATGAGCGGGGCGGCAACACCGGCGAGGCTCAGCCATGTCGGGTTTGGCGTCAGTAAGGTGATGATCGTGGCCGCCGTGATGACGAAGCCCGCTACGACGATCGCGAGCCACCATCGTTCTCCGATTGCATTGGCCACAACACCGCCGGCCAGCGTGGCAGTGAACAAAGCAATGATCAGGACGATCTGACCGAACGACAAAACCATCGACGTCATTGCGATATTGTAGGCCACGAAGATCATCTCGCCGATGCTACTCAGCACTGCGAACCACAGTGCTGCGGTGATCAAGCCGGCCAACGACCCGAAGAAGACACGCATCAGTCGGTGAGCTTTCCGCCGAACATCGTCTCGGCGTTGCGATATGCGATGTTCTCGGCTTGATCGCGCGGGATCTGCGCGAGCCACGCGCGATATTCCTTCATGAGATTATCGTAGCTCGCCCAGCGCTCGTTGACCCACGTGTCCGAACCAATAAGGAAGCGCTTCGAGTTGCGGGCGAAGAGATCTCGCCATGCGCTGGAGATCTTGCCGCCGCCTTCCGTGATGCCGCTGCGATACGAGAGTTCGCCCGTCAGCGCCGGATAGTCTTTGAGCAATTGCTCGACGCGCTGCGGGGACGTCGTGAAGCCTGTATGCGCCCAGATGATTTTCGCGCGCGGGTTATGTCCGAACAGGATCAAGAGCGCTTCCTCATCGCAATGCGCATGCAGATAGAGATCGTGCTCGACCGCGAAATTGACGATCTTCTTCACCCATTCGGTGCCTGCGGTCTTTCCGTAGATGTGGAATTCGCCGATGCCTTTGTAGTAACCGCGTTTGTATTCCTCCTGCACCAGCTCGAAGATCGCCGGTTCGTTAAACCAGGTCTGGATGTCGGGCCGCGTGCGGTAGGGGCGGATGAAGGGGACGACCCAGAGCCCCGGCGGCTTGGCATCGACCAAGGCGCGGGTGCCGTCGTTCGGCCGGCTGGTTGCGAGAATTCCGGCGACGCCGTTGCGGCGGAAGAGTTCGAGAACTTGGTCGAGCTGAAAATAAGGTTTCGGCTCCCAGTTATAATGCAGATGCGCGTCGAAGATTTTGAGCGGCGCTTGGGCCGATGCCGGGCCGCAAAAGCAGAGCAGGGCCAATGCGATAGCTTTGGCGATGGCGGCACTTCGCAGCATATGTCCCCGCGTTATTATTGGTGGATTTTGGACAAGTGTCCGAGACTTCACGCTTCTTGAAAAGCCCGCGATGCGATATTCTGCGGCTTATTATCAGACAGACGTTTGCCAATACAGCTCGCACTTGGACGCACATCGTGTTCGGGACTGAGGGGATGGCACTTGCATGAAGCGGGACCGCTACGACTGCTTTGAAGACCCGTCCGGATGCTGGATGGTGTGGGATGTCCGCAAGGCGCGGATCGCCAAACTCAATCGGCGCGAGCTCATGGAGCTAACGCAGGGCGAGGCGCTGTCGATCAGCGATCAGCTCAATGGGCGCGAAGGGCGGCTGCATCCGGAGTTGGTGACAGAGGGCGGGCGCTTCCAGGCACGCCCGCCGGGCTAGCTCAAGCGGCTTCCTTGAACGAACGTTGAGCGTTTTCGACGTCTTCGAAGCTCGGCAACGAGTCCTCGATGCCAAGGAAGCGCACCGAATGTGCGGACGCTGCGCGCGCGAGCAGGAAGTGCTCGCTCCACGGTTTCTTCGGCTGCGCGAGATACGAATAGACGTAAGCGCCGTGGAAGATATCGCCGGCGCCGTTGGTGTCGATCACCTGGGACTTCGGCACCGAGAGCGAGGGCATGCGGCGGATGATGCCGCTGCCGTCGTACCAGATCAGCCCTTCCGAGCCGAGCGTCACGCCACCGACCTTCACGCCCTTGTTCTGCAGCATGTGGCACATGCCTTCGGGCGTCAGGTGGAGCTGTTCGCACATGCGCTCCGAGCAGATCGCAACGTCAATGAATTCGAGCAGTTCTTCGGTGTTCGCGCGCACGCCGCCACCGTCGAGCGACGTCAGAATACCGCGCTCACGGCAAAGCTTTGCGTAGTGCAAGGCGGCGTCCGACTGGTGGCCGTCGACATGCAGCGCGCCGCAGCCACTAAGATCGAGCGGCGGGACGGGGTGAAGATACTGATCGTCGCGGCAGCGCAGGATCGCGCGTTTGCCTTCACGCGGCATGACGAACGAGAGCGAGGACTCGCGCACCTTTCGGCCGTGAACAGAGATTTTGTATTTCAACGCCATGTCGAGAAACATGCGCGACAGCCAATCGTCCGCCATCGACGTCAGCAGATCGGGCACGACCCCGAGCTTTGCGCAGCAAAAGGCGGCGGATACCGCGTTGCCGCCGAAGGAGACTGCGTAGTCTCTCGCGACGGCCTTGTCGTCGCCGGTTGGGAAACTGTCGGCCAGGAATGTGATGTCGATATAGGTCTGACCAATGAAGAGCGCTTTCATAATGCCTCCACGACGACCGCCCGACCGCAGCCGGGCGACTCGGAGGTAAGATTAGGCAAGATCAGGGCCAAGATTTCAAACGCCGATGCCTGCGTCAGATCTCGAGCTTGCCGGCTTTGGCGGCGGCGTAACGCTCGCCGACCTTGTTCCAGTTGACGACGTTCCACCAGGCTTTGAGATAATCCGGGCGGCGGTTCTGGTAGGTCAGGTAGTAAGCGTGCTCCCAGACGTCGTTGCCGAAGAGGACGTGCTTGCTGTCCATCAGCGGCGTGTCCTGGTTGGGCTTCGATTCAAGCGCCAGCTTTCCGTCCTTCGCGACGGTGACGAAGACCCAGCCCGAGCCGAAGACGCGGCCGCCGGCGGCGTTGAAGTCGTTCTGCATCTTCTCGAGGCCGCCGAGATCGCGGTCGATCGCCTGCGCGAGTTCGCCGGCCGGCTTGCCGCCGCCCGGTCCCATGATCTGCCAGAACATCGTGTGGTTGGCGTGCCCGCCGCCGTTGTTGCGGATGGCGGTGCGGACGGCTTCCGGAACCTGCTGAATCTTCGCCAAGATGCTCTGCAGCGGTTCTTTCGCAAGCTCGCCGTGGTCCTTCAGCGCGGTATTAAGATTGCCGACGTAAGCGGCGTGGTGACGATCGTGATGCAGCTCCATCGTCTTCGCGTCGATGTGCGGCGCGAGCGCGTCGTTGGCGTAGGGCAGCGGGTCGAGCCTGAACGGCCCGGTTGGTGCCTGCGCGAAAGCGAAGCGCGACAGCGTCGGGGCTAAAGTGATGGCGGCGAGACCCGTGATCATGGTGCGACGTGACGTTTGCATGGGGTTCCTTCCCGGCCGGGGGGTTCGCGTGATCATCGCGTCAACGCGTGACATTACTGCGGTGTTCCGCGTCAAGCTTCTGTGAGTGTTGCAGCGGTGCGATTGTGCGGCAAGTTTTTGCGCGCTATGGGCGGCTCACCATAAGGAGAATCCGCCATGAACGACCTGCTTTACGCTATCGGCCGCGCCCTGATCCCCATCATGTTCATCCATTCGGGGTGGGGGAAGCTGATGGCCATCGAGCGCACCGTGGCGGCGATCACCAGCAAGGGATTGCCGCAGCCGACCGTGCTCGCGTGGGTGGTTGCGATCGTCGAACTGGTCGGCGGCGTGATGGTTCTGGTCGGCTTCAAGACGCGCTATGCGGCGCTTGCGCTGCTCGTCTTCACGGCGATCGCGACCTACTACTTCCATAACTTCTGGGCGCTGTCGGGCGATGCCGTGAACCTGCAGCGCATCATGGCGCTGAAGAACCTTGCCGTCATGGGCGCGTTGCTGATGCTGATTGCGAACGGCAGCGGCCGGTTCTCAGTTGATCGGCGGTAGGTCGCTTGTAGCCCGGATGAGTGGGCGGCGCAGATGCGCCGCTCGCGACATCCGGGGGTAGGCGCAACGTGGGCTCCGGATGTCGCTCGGTCCGCGCAAAAAGCGCGGTCTCGCTCATGCGGGCTACTGGAGCGCTACAGCCCTTCCTTCGCGGTGTCGTAGTTGAGCTCGATCACGACGCCGTTCGGGTCCGTGATGAAAATCTGCCAGAGTTCGTTGCCCGGGACGGCAACATCTTTGAACTCGACTTTCTTCGCGCTGAGCCGGTCCTTCATCGCTTTGAAGCCGTCGCTGACGAAAGCGACGTGATGGACGACGCCGGAGTCCGGCTTCTGGGCTTCCTGCGTCGCCGAGATGTCGACGAGGTGTACGACCGCGCGGCCTTCCGAATACATCCAGGCGCCCGGGAAAGCGAAATTCGGACGCGGGCCTTTTTCGAGGCCGAGGACGTGCTCATAGAACTGGACGGTTTCCGGGAATTTTCGCGTACGCACGTTGAAGTGGTCGAGTAGTCCAACGCTCATGGTTTCCTCCGGCTTTTGTTGCCGGCAGTATGCGCAAAGTCAGCGCGGCGGGAAAGCGCCCATGCGGTCGCGCACTTCATTCGGGACTTTGTAGTCGCGGAGCAGCCGCGCCGAGTCGCGGAGGCCGAGCGCCTCGCGCTGGACGACGAAATGCCAGAGCGCGGAGCCGGCTTCGGCGACGAGGCGGCGGCGCTGGGCTTTACGCTCGTCGGTGAGTTCGGCCGGTTGCTCGGCGTCGAAGGCGGCGAGTGCCGCGATGGCGGCCTCTAGCTGGCGGCCCATGCGGCCGAGGGTCGATGCCTTTTCCTGCGCGATCTCGTAGTCGAGCGCGGCGGAGACGCTTTCGGGCTTCGGCTGATAGCGCTGCGGAGGCCGCACCGTCACTGCGAGACAACCCGGGTCACTGCGAAACAACCGCCGGCGCTAGCTGCTTCTCGATCGCGCCGAGAATGCGCGGATCGTTCGGCTCGATGGCAGACGGGAAAGAGCCGACAATCTTGCCGTCGCGGCCGATCAGATACTTATGGAAGTTCCAGCGCGGCGGCTCGAGCGGGCGCTCGGCCGCGGCCCAGCGATAGAACGGGTGCGGGGACGATCCGCGGATCACCGCCTTGTGAGCGACCGGGAAGGTGACGCCGTGGGCATGCGCCGTGTGATTGATATCGGCGTCGCTGCCGGGCTCCTGGCCGCCGAAATCGTTCGACGGGACGCCGACGATCAGCAGGCCGCGGTCCTTGTAGCGCTGCCAGACCTCTTCGAGCCCGCGGTACTGCGGGGTGAAGCCGCAGAGCGAAGCCGTGTTGACGACGAGGATCGGCTTGCCGGCATGCTCGGACAGCCGGATCGGCTGGCCGTCGAGGCCCGTGAAGGAGAAAGCGAATGCCGAACGCGATACGTCCTGCGCGCTGGCAGGGGCGAGCGGGGCGGCGGTGGCGGCCAGCAGAGCCAAGAGGGTGCGGCGATCGAGATTCATCGTGCGTCCAGTCTAACCTATTCAACGCTCCATGGGGATACGCGAAAGAAGTCCTTTGGTTTCCTGGAGCGGAGCCGCAAAGTCCGGTTGTCGCAGGCCCGAAACCATCCGGCGCGGCAGGCGTAGGGTCTTCAGGGAGCCACATCGATGACCGAGCCGTCCTACCGATACACGGCCGTCGCGGCCATTCTGCACTGGCTGACGGTGCTCGCCATCTTCGTGCTGATTGGGATGGGATGGTGGATGACGCGGCTCGGCGAGCCGCAACACGACCTCAAGATGGCGCTCTACACGTTTCACAAGTCGCTCGGTTTGACCGTGCTGCTGCTGACGGTGCTGCGCATCTTTTGGCGGCTGACCCATAAGGCGCCGCCGTTGCCGTCGCATATGCCGCTGATCCAGAAGGCTGCCGCGCATCTATTGCACTTCGGGCTTTACGTGATGCTGCTGGCGCTGCCGGTCAGTGGGTGGGTGTTCAACGACGCGGTGCAGTTTCCGCTGCCGTTCTGGGGCATCGGCGATCTGCCGGACCTCTATCGCTGGGACGACGCGACGAAAACCGCGACGATCTTCGGGTTCATCCCTATCCGGGGCGTTTTCGCCGACTCGGTGCAGGCCTGGCAGGGGATGCAGACCGCGCACCGCTGGCTCGGCTATCTCCTGATGGCGATGATCGTCGCGCATGTCGGTGCGGCGCTGAAGCATACCTTCGTTGACAAGGATAACCTGCTGCTCCGCATGGTCCCGCGCTTCGGCGGGGACTGACGGCTGCTGCCAATTTGATTCAGGAAACGGGTGGAGCCTGCTGCTCCGTCTTGCTAAATTCCGATCATGCAGACCGGGCATTACACCATCGTCGAGACAGCGATCGGAGCCTGCGGCCTCGCCTGGATGGGCGAGCGCATCACGCGTTTTCGGTTGCCGGAGCATGATCGGGCGGTGACCGAACGACGGCTGCAATCGCGCACCGGGGCTGACGCGCCAAGCGAACCATCGCCCGCGATTGCGCGCACGATTTCGAAGCTGCAGCGATACTTCGAGGGCGAGCGCATCGCGTTCGACGAAGCCGAGATCGCGCTGCCGCGCGTCTCTGAGTTCTTCGAACGCGTTTATGCGGAGGCGCGCGCGCTGCCGTGGGGTGAGACCGCGACCTACGGTGAGATTGCCAGACGCGCCGGCGTTGCCGATGGCGCGCAGGCGGTCGGGCAGGCGATGGGCAGCAACCCGCTGCCCATCATCATCCCGTGTCATCGCGTATTGGCGGCAGGCGCCAAGCTCGGTGGCTTCTCGGCCTATGGCGGAGTCGTCACCAAGCAGAAGCTGTTAGCGATGGAAGGTGTGCATTTCGACGGCGGTCAGCCGTCGTTGCCAGGTCTCTAGGCGTTAGGCCTCTAAACGCCGGCCTTTAGAAGACTGCGAGATATTTCAGCAGCGAAATGATGCCGATGATGATGACGATGACGCGCGCGATCTGCTTCGCGCGGCCGTCGAGCGGCAGCATGTTGATGAGATAGAGAACTAGGAAGATAACCAGGAATGTAATCAGAATGCTGATCAGGATCGACATGAATAGCCCCGTGTGGATTTGATGGGCTGACAACGCGCCGCGACGGTATTGGTTTCATCCTGATGGTAATTTTCAACCTCGCGCTCGTCGAGGCGTGCGATTCCTGGTAAGGCTTGGCCGGGGCAACAGGCGTCGGAATGCGCAGCGGCTTAACGCATATTGGCTTTTCGGTTGGACTTCACGCCGCGCTGCTGGCGGGCGTCATGCTGTTTTTGTCGAACCCGAAGCCATATGCGTCGACGCCTGAGCCGGCTATCGAAGTCGACGTGGTGACTCCGGAGGAGGCCAAGCTTCCGGAGCCGCCGCCGGAGGAGAAGCGACAAGAAAAGGCCGAAGAAAGCATTCTGCCGAGCACTGGGACCGCAGCGGCTCCGAGCAGCGCAAATTCACCGCCGCCTCAGCAGAGCGCATCCGCAGCGCAAACTCCGGCACAGCCGCAGACGAATGCTCAAGCGCAGCAGCGACCGGAGCAACAGACGCAGCAGCAGCCCCAACAGCAAGCGCCGCCACAACAGCAACCTCCTCAGCAGCAGCAGCAACAGCCTCCGCAGCAACAGACCGAGGCGCAGCAGAGCGCCGACAACACGCCGCCGCGTGCGAGCCGCTTCGAAGAGATCGCGACGCAGTTGCGCTACGGCTCGCGCTTCGCCAACAACACAGACTTCGACGCGAAGGCGTCGGAGCAGGTCGATCTGACCGGTGATCAGATTTCGAATTTCAAGGCTAAGCTGAAGAGCTGCTGGCGGCTCGATCCGAAAGTGTCCTCGGCCTCGCGCGCGCATGTCGTGCTCCGCGTGCAGCTCAATATCGATGGACGCGTCACGGCCGAGCCGAGTCTGATTGAAGCCAGCGCTTCCGCGGACGGGCCTGCCGTGATGCGCGCTGCGGTGACGGCGGTGACGAAGTGTGCGCCCTTCGATCTGCCGCGTGACCGCTATCAGCAGTGGCGCGTCATGGATATCCGCTTCACGCCGGCCGAGATGAGCTGACCGGCGGATGTTCCTCGCCCGTCTTGCGTTGTTGCTCGGTAACTTCATCACCGGCCTCGTCATCTTGGCTCCGGCCGGGATGCTGCAGCCGCTCGCCGACGGTTTCGGCGTCGGTATTCGTGAGGCCGGGTTCCTCATCACATACGGCGCGGTGGTGCTTTGCATCGCGTCTCCGATCGTCGGCTGGGCCACAAGCACAATCGATCGCCGTTTGCTGCTGGCCGGCGTGATGGTGCTCGTCGGCGTCGCGCATCTCGGAATGGCGATGGCTCCCGGTTATTGGAGCGTGTTGGGGCTGAGGCTTCTGATGGTCACGGTCGCGGCCGCGTACACGCCGCAGGCCGCGAGCGCAGTCGCGCTGCTCGTACCCGAGAAGGATCGCGCGGGCGCCATCGCTTTCGTCTTCATCGGGTGGTCGCTTTCGGTCGCCGCCGGGATGCCGATGGTCGCGTACCTCTCTAGCAAACTTGGATATGGCTTTTGCTTCGGCGTGCTCGGCGCTCTCGCGCTGCTGTGCGCCGCGCTGCTTTTCGTCACGCTGCCGCGCGGACTGAAAACTACCCCGTTTTCGCTGTCGAGCTGGGGCGATGTCGTTCGGCACCGGCTGATCGTGTTGTTGCTGGTGATGACGGCCGTGCAGGTCAGCGGGCAGTTTCTGATCATCACTTATATGGGGCCGCTGCTGACGGCCCTAACTGGCGCGGACGCGTCCGTCATCGCGATCTTCTTTGCGATTTACGGCGTGTGCGGATTTCTCGGCAGCATCGCGGCGACGCGCATTGTCGGGACATTCGGCGCTTACAAGACATCAGGCATTGCGGTCGCGACCATTTTGGCCGGCGTTCTGCTGTGGGCGCTCGGCAGCGGCGCCGTGATCGTGATGGGGATTGGCGCGGGAATTTGGGGCTTAGGATTTGCCGCCGCCAACTCGATGCAGCAGGCGCGGCTCTACGCGGCCGCGCCGCCGCTTGCCAGCGTCACGGTCGCGCTGAACTCGTCGGCGATCTATGTCGGGCAGGCGATCGGATCGGCGATCGGCGGCGTGATGTTCGCGAACGCGATGCGGATCGAAATGGGATTCGTCGCCGCGGCTTTCGTCGCGGCTTCGCTCGGTCTCTGGCTGCTGACGCGTCCGCGGCACGCCGCTTAGCGGACAACCTCAGCAACACGGCTGCGCACTGACGGTCCGTCCGGCGGTAGGATATCGACGAACTGGACGCCGACTTCTTCGCCGCGCCGCCACGCGACACGGCAGCTGCGCGGACGCCCACGGCCCGGTGTTAGGCGCAGGATGAATTGATCCGGCAGCGCCTCGTGGCAGGCGATACGCGCGCCGCCATTCGATAAATTTTTAACGACGCAGTTGAGCCGTTCGGTGCCTTCACCGAGGTCAATGCTCGCCGGCGACTTCCATTCGATGCGGAAATTTTGCCTGCGTTCGTTTTTCATTGTCGTGACTCCCCACGTGATCGCAGGGATACAAGACGACCAGCCGGAAAGAGGCGCTTAAGCAATTAGGGCAAATGTTACCTATCGGGAATTTGCTCAATGAAGTGACGCGTTAATCACAATTATTTCTTTGCTTCGGGCAATTTTGTCCCACTAACTTGCGCGTAAATTCGCGCCACCGAGGCGTCGTCGTCGCGGCCGTAGCCCGCACCAGCCGACATCAGGAACATTTGGAGGGCCGCCGCCGCGAGCGGCACCGGGAAGCGCGCATCGCGCGCCATATCCTGGACAATGCCGAGATCCTTGACGAAAATTTCGGTCGCGCTGCGCGGCGCATAGTCGCCGTCAAGAACGCGTGGCATGCGATTTTCGAACATCCATGAATTGCCGGCAGACGCCGTGATGACTTCGTAGACCTTGCGGATGTCGAGGCCTTGGCGCGCCGCGAAGGTGAGCGCTTCGCTCGCTGCAGCGATATGCACTCCGGCGAGAAGCTGATTGATCATCTTGAACGCCGCGCCTTGGCCGGGCGCGTCGCCGAGTTCGTAGAGATTTTGCGCCATCGCATCGAGGGCAGGGCGCGCGGCCTTGAACGCCGCTTCGCTGCCCGAAGAAAGAACGGTGAGCGCGCCTTCGGCCGCGCGCTGCGCGCCGCCGCTGATCGGCGCATCGAGATAGTGACGGCCGGTCGCTTCGAGACGTTTTGCGAAGGCGCGTGCGTAGTCCGGATTCATCGTCGCGGAAGAGATGAAGACGGAGCCTTTCGGCATCGCATCCGCGACGCCGTTATCGCCGAACAACACGGCTTCGGTCTGCGCCGCGTTGACGACGACGCAGACGACGATCTCGGCATCCTTCGCGGCCTCCGCCGGGGTCTTCGCGCCGCGGCCACCGTCCTTGA
Source organism: Variibacter gotjawalensis (assembly GCF_002355335.1). Classification (GTDB taxonomy): domain Bacteria; phylum Pseudomonadota; class Alphaproteobacteria; order Rhizobiales; family Xanthobacteraceae; genus Variibacter; species Variibacter gotjawalensis. The sequence continues at coordinate 3,535,412 of NZ_AP014946.1, read as the reverse complement.
CGAAGCGTTCGACATTCTCGGCGCTGACATCGCAGCCGGTGACCTCGTGGCCGGCTCGGCGCAGCGACGTCGCCATGCCGTATCCCATCGATCCGAGCCCGATGACCGCGATGCGTGAAGTCATGACGTTTCCTCAGTCTGTTTTCTTTTCCGCGCAGCGACGATAAAGAGCGTGGCAAAGCATAAGCAAGCGCATTCGCGCGGGAGTTCATCAGCCTTGGTTCACATTCTCGACGAAGCGACCGTTCTAACGCGCAGCGGTGATGTTTTCAGCGGGCGCACACATCCGTACTATTGGAACTTCACCGGGCCGTTCGGTGGGTTCACGGGCGGCGCGCTGATGCGTGCAGTGCTCGAGCGCGAGCATATCGGCGATCCCGTCGCGATGACGGTGAATTACTGCTCGCCGCTCGTGGAGGGTGACTTCGAGATCGCGATCAAATCGCCGCGCACGAACAAGTCGTCGCAGCACTTCTCGCTCGAGCTTTCGCAAGGCGACGCCGGCATTGCGGCGACGGCGACAGCCGTCACGGCGATACGGCGCGAGAGCTGGGATCATGCGCCGAAGCAAAGCCCCGACGGCGGCCAGCCGGAAGACTTCAAAGACGTCGTGTTTCCGAAGGCCGCGATGGCTTGGCTGTCGCGTTATCGGTTCCGGCTCGCCGATGGCGAATTGAATTTCGGACGCACCCCGCGCGCGGAGAATGCCAGCGCGCGGTCGGTGATGTGGATGGCCGACAATCCGGCTCGGCCGGTCGATTTCATCTCGCTGATGGCGATGAGCGATGCGTTCCTGGCGCGGATCGCACAAGTGCGCGGCGCGATGGTGAAGCTCGGCACCGTGTCGATGACGACGTATTTCCACGTTTCCGCGGAAGAGCTGGCGGCGAACGGTGACGCGTTCGTGCTTGGCATGGCGGACGCGACGGTATTTCATCGCGGCTTCCACGATCAGATATCGGAGATTTGGTCGCGCGCCGGTGTGTTGCTCGCGACCTCGCATCAGATCGTGTATTATCGGGACTAACGCGAGCCCATCGGAGGCGCGATGAAAACCGCCACCAAGATCCACACCAAGACGGCAACGAAGACGGAGCGGCCGAAGCTATACAAGGTCATCTTGCTGAACGATGACTACACGCCGCGTGAATTCGTCGTGCTGGTGCTCAAGGCTGTGTTCCGTATGAACGAGAGCCAGTCGAGCCGCGTGATGCTCACGGCGCATCAGAAAGGCTCGTGCGTGGTCGCAGTGTTCGCGCGCGACGTTGCGGAGACGAAGGCGAAGGAAGCGACCGATCTCGGCAAAGAGAAGGGCTATCCGCTGTTCTTCAGCACGGAGCCAGAAGAGTAGTCAGACGGCGACTTGTTGTGGTCGCGGAACGATGCGCCATTCGAACGCGCCGTCGCCGTGATCGAGGCGCTTGTCGATCTTCAGCTCGAGCCTGCGATTGTGCGCCGCGAGTGCGCCGGCGAGCAGGCTGTTCCATATCTCGAAGGCAGAGGCGTGGAGCGGCGGCAGTCCTGCCATCAGCTTCCATGATGTCTGACGCACGCGGATGTCGTTGGCGTTCACCGTAAGCTCGGCACTGTCGCCTTGCGCGGTGGCCAATGCGACCATGAAGCGCGCGAAGCGTGTCACATCGCCGCTATCCGGCATTTCAAACGCGCGAGCGGTTCGGCTGTAGAACTGCATGCCGATGAGTTGTGCCGTGACGCCGCCGAGATACGTCGCGTCCGCCGGCCCGAAATGCGCGATGAGTTCGGGGATCGCGGTGCGCGTGTATTCCATCGCGTAGTTGCGCCGCGCCTTCTGCAGCCGCTCCGGCGGCCACGTTGCGGTCGGCAGCACCGGTGCTTGGGCGGGGTCGAAGTCAGGCGCATCCTCGCCGCGTGCGAAACGGACACGATCTTCTGGCTCGAGATCGTGGTCGTATTCGCAGTAGTAGCCTTCGAGGCCGGGCTGGCCGTCCATCGTTTGCTTGGTGCAGACGAAGCCGAGCCGCTTGTTCTTCAGCGTCACGCCGTTGTGGCCGTGCCAGCCGTGAAGCATCGCGCGCGAAACCTCGCTCGGGATGGCGCAGATGGCGGTGCCGTCCCACGCCCAGCGTGGCGGCGCGTAGCGTATCCACGCTTTCTTCGGCGTCTCCTCCATATATTCGACGCGCACGCCGCCGATCGCGTTGGAGAGATAGTGATAACGCGCCGCGATGATTGCGGGAGGCAGGCCGGCGAGGCCGAGCTTCTCGATGCCGGGCAGGAATTTCTCGTGGTGTTGGCGGCGAAAGATGCGGAAGACGAGATCGGCCGCGTCGCGATTGCTCTTGCGCGTCGCGGTCGTCATCACGAGGCCGGTGAAAAAGGCGTGATACCACTCGGCGACGGCGGACCAACGTGCCGCATCCTCGACACTGTCGCTGATCACAGCGGGCTCCACCACGTGTAGGCGAGTTTGCCGAGCGCGATCACGACCAGCGTGCTGACGACGCCGATGAAGATGTAGATGCCGATGTCGAGCTGGCGTTTGAATTCCTTCGTCGCCTCCGAAACGCGGTTCGGCCGGCGGAAGAAGATCGTCCGCAGGAACAGGAAAACCGGGATGGCCGCGATGAGAAAGGCGAGGACTTTGAAGAGCATCCGGCCAGCATAGCCGAACCGCAGAAGGACGCTACTTTCCTTCGATCTTCAGGCCATCCTGCCCACCGACAGTGATGTTGATTCCGGACTTCTGCCGCTCCTGATAGAGCGAATATCCAAGGACAGCGGAGCCGACCAGCAGCGCGCCCAGCAATACGTAGAGAAAATTGCGATTCATCGTCACTCCGCGGATCTCGGGCGGAACAACGCGCTAACGAGTCGATGAGTTCCCGAAAAAGCGAGGCCCACCGGGGCGGGCGCTCGCGATGAGGGGTGAGGGAAGAGCCTAGCGGCGTGCGGTCTTCCGCTTCACGGCACGACGCGCCGTTGTCTTGCGGGCGGTCGTCTTCCTTGCAGCTGCGCGACGAGCCGGAGCTTTGCGAGCTGTTGTCTTACGGGCTGTTGTCTTACGGGCTGTCGACTTACGAGCCGTAGACTTACGAGCCGTAGACTTACGAACAGTCGCCTTACGCGCTGTGCTCTTACGAGCTGTCGCCTTGCGGGCCGTTGTCTTCCGAGCTGTTGTCTTGCGCGCGGTGGTCTTGCGCGCTGTCGTCTTCTTCGTGGCAGCGCGTTTCGTCACGGCCTTCTTCTTTGGAGCAGAGCGCTTCTTCGCCGTCGCCTTCTTGGCGGCTTCGGTCCTGCTCTTGCGCTTCACGTCTTGGCCGTGCGCGCGCTTGTATGTCTGGATGTCTTTGAATTTCCCGCTCTTGCTGCGGACCGCGTAGAGCTTCGTGCCTTTACGCGAACGGTGGGTCGTTCTTGCCATTTTTCTGGTCTCCTTGATTCCCCCTCTACGACTTTACCTAATTATGACGATGCGACAACATTGCGGCAGCCGGCGTCCTTGCACGCAGAACGCAAGCGTCGCAGAGTTGACGCAATTTCTGGGAGGGAAGATGCTGAAAACAATAATCGCGGCTGCAGCCGCTGTGCTTTCCGTCGCGCCTGTTGCAGCGCAAGAATATCCAAATAAACGCATTACGTTCATCGTTCCGTATGCACCAGGCGGCGCCACCGATGTGTCGGCGCGCATCCTCGCGCAAGCTTTGCAGGATGCATGGAAGCAGCCGGTGATCGTCGAGAACAAACCGGGCGGCGGCGGCATCACGGGCAACGACTTCGTCGCGAAGGCCGCGCCCGACGGATACACCGTGCTGGTCGGCATCACGCACGTCATCCAAGCGCCGGCGCTTGGGATGAAACTTCCGTACGACGCATTCAAAAATCTTGCGCCGATAACGGCGGTCGGAATTTCCACCATCGTGTTCTCGGTGCCGATGGCGAGCCCGTCGAAGACGATGCAGGAATTCGTCGCGCACGCGAAAGCCGGTAAATACAGCTACGGCTCGTTCGGTAACGCGACGACGTCGCATCTCTACGGCGAGCTTTTGAAGAAGCAGACCGGCATCGACATGACGCATGTGCCGTATCGCGGCTCGGCGCTTGCGACCAACGACGTGATCGGCGGGCAGGTGCAGGGCGCGTTTCTCGACTACACGACGGTTGGCGCGCATGTGCATGGCGGCAAGGTGCGTGCGCTCGCAGTCGGCGGCGAGAAGCGCAACCCGTTCCTTCCCGACGTTCCGTCGATGGGCGAACTTGGTTTCCAGGGCTATGAGGCTGAAGGCTGGGTCGGCGTGTTCGTGCCGGGCGGAACGCCGGCGCCGATCGTCAAGAAGCTGTCGGACGAGCTCGCGCGCATCATCCAATCGAAGGACGGCTCCGAGCGGATCAAGAACACGGGTCTCGTTCCGGTCGGCAACACGGCCGAGGACTATGCCGTGATGCTGAAGAAGGATTACGATCGTTGGAAGACGACCGCAGAGATTGCGGGCGTGAAGGCGGAATAACGGAGAAGAAGAAAATGGAAGCGCAGGAGTTCGCTGCGGGGCTCGCTCGCGAGGGTTTTGTCGAGATCGAAACGAAGACCATCGCGGCACGCCCCGCGAACGAGGACCACGGGCACGACTGCATCGTGCGCGGCATGGTTCTCGACGGCGAGTTCATCGTTGCCTGCAACGGCAAGCCGCGCGCCTACCACAAGGGTGAGATCTTCGAGGTGCCGGCGAACACGCCGCATACCGAGGAAATCGGGCCGGGCGGCACGACGATCGTGGTCGGGCGCAAGTATTAGGGCTTCTCGCTCTCCGCCGCTTTGATCCGGAAGTGGCGGTGGAGGATCATGACGATCGCGGCGCTGAGGATCGCGATCCCGAGGGGAGCGCTCGGTTTCAGGCTGAATCCGCCGTTCGCCGGGAAAGTGAGCATATCGCCGCCGAGAAATGTCCCGGCCGTCAGCCATTTGGCCGGCCAGTAGAGGATCGTGGTCAGGACCAGCAGAATGCCGAGCTCGCGCCAGCTCTGCGTCGCGAGGCTCGCGGCCGCGAAGGCGACGAAGGCGATCCCGTAGAAAACGGCGGTTTCCATGGAAGCTCCGGGCAGCAACAGCGGCGCGATGATATCCCGGATTATGGCTTAAAGGCAGCCTGGCGCGGAGCGGCGGTTTCCACGGCAGCGATCCGCCAGGCGAGCGCGGCAAGCAGGAACCCGGCGAAGACATCGGCGAGCGCATGCGACCCCGTCATGATGCAGCTTGCGCCGATCGCGGCCGCGCAGCCGAACCAGACCCAGCACAAGCTTGGCCAGCGCTTTCGAAAAGCGAACGCCGCCAGCATCGACCAGGCGGAGTGGAAGGACGGGAAGGCGAGCCACTCCGCATCGAAGATTCGCATCGTGTCGCGGATCGCGAAGACGAGGCCGTCGCCGTCGATCGGCAGGAACGCGGCCTTGGTCGGCAGCAGCCAGAAGGTCGACAGCCCGGTCAGCGCGATCAGCCAGCCGGCGAGGACGAAGCGCTTGAGTTCGGCGACGGTCCGCAGCGCGAGCGGAGCGGTCAGCACGAACACGACGGCCGCCGCGTAGACCCACATCGCGTGGCCGGGGCGCGGGATCTCGCGCTCCCAGGCGAAACGCAATTCCAGCGGCGCCGCCGGTTCGGGGAGGCGGGACATCGCGGCATAGACAAGCTTCCACGGCAGATAGATCGCGACGATGGCAAGGAGGCGCAGACCGAGCGACGGCGGCCTTTCATCGAGGTTCGTGACACGCATCCGGCTTCTCCGCATCGGGAACGACCGGAGGCTAGGTGGCGGGCAGGGCGTCACGCATCAGTCATACGAAGGGGCTCGGCGCGGTTTTTCCGCGTCATTTGATGGGTTTGAACCAAATAGAAACTGGGCACGACTAACCGACATGGAGCATCGGGAGGGGCCGATGCGTGGAGGCTTTTATGTCGGTGTCCCGTCGCTCATTCGTGCTTGGTGCGCTCGTCACGGCTGTCGCCGGAGCGGGCAGCGCGAAAGCCGATGTGCCGTGGCACCGCTATCTCGCGATGCGCGAGGAAGCCTCGGAAGTTCTCGATATCACGGTCGGTTCGGTGAGCGAGAAGGCGTGTGAGGATGCCCATACGGGCCGCCACATGACGCGCATCGTTGCCGAGCTGAAGGTCGATACGGTCGTCCGCAGCGCTAGCCGGTTGAAGGATGGCCGCACGATCGTGCTCAAATACAACATCGTTGCCGACGGCCTGACGCTGGTCTTCCCGCCGCGCTTCCTGAAAGCCGGCGAGCACCTGCGGGTCTATCTGATGCACCGGAGCGACGGCTACGGCCTCGCGGCCGGCAAGGCGAGCTTCGAGGATCGCCGCACGGCGTAATATGCTACAGTCGGACGCTGTCTTCCGACGGAGCTGGTCTCAGATGAAATTGTTGTCGAAGCTTTTGATCGCCGTGGCGTTGCTGATTGTCGCGCCCGCGCTCGCGCAAGCGCCGAAGAAGGCAGTTGCCTCGGCCGAGCTGCGCAAGGAGTTCGACGCCTTCTTAGTCAAATTTCGCGCGGCGCTGAAAGCGAACGATGTCGGCGCAGTGGTCGCACTGACGAAGCTGCCGTTCATGGAAGACGCGACGACCGGCGACGAAGCGAAATTCCGCGCGAAGATCTATCCGGACAATTTTTCGAAGAAGACGCGCGCCTGCATCGCGAGCAAGAAAGCCGTCTACTCTCGCGATCAGCTCGGCAAGGACAACTTCTTCATCTTCTGCGGCGAGTCGATCTTCGTCTTCACGAAGACGCCGCAGGGATTTTTGTTCACGGAAATCGGCGCGAACGATTAGCGCGTCAGGCGGCCGGTTTTTCCAGGATGCTCGCCGTTAGCTTGGGCTGCGCCGCGATGACGTGAAGATAAGCCTTCGCGGTTTGATCCGGCTCGGTTCGGCCTTGCTCCCAATCGCGCAGCGTTCCGAGCGGAATGCGATAGCGCTCCGCGAACTCTTCCTGCGTCAACCCAAGCGCGCGGCGAATGATTTTCGCCTGCGGCGTTCGCTTCATGCGCTTGAGGTCGGAGACGCTTAGCGCGCGCTCGGAGGCAGCGTCTTTGTCGCTAACCCTGTGCTTTGAAGTAGGCATCTTGCTCAGTTCGTGTTGAGGGCCGCGCCGAGATCAGGCGCACGGCATCGTTGGATTCCGCGTATGCAACTGTAAGGCAGCGATTTCGCGCCATTGCGATGATAATGAAGCGGTCCTCGCCGTAGTCGAAACGGTCGTCGATAAGCTCGACGCCGTAAGGGTCATGGAACGCCTCGGTCGCTTCCGTGAAACCGACGCCGTGTTTAGCGAGATTGGCGGCCGCTTTTCGATCATCCCAAGCAAACGATAACATGAGCGACTACGGAAATCCAGTAGTTCGAAAATAAGTCTGTTTAATCGATGAAGTAATGGATCGAGAGTGTAGCTTTTGCCGCGCAAGGCGCAATGGCGGCGCGCCGGAGCACGCCGCAGAGAGGCTAGCCGCGGCGGGCTTTGTCGATCGCCGCGACGTCGATCTTGCGCATATGCATCATCGCGTCGAAGGCGCGCTTGGCTTCCGCGCCGCCAGCCATCATCGCTTCGCTGAGCGTGCGCGGCGTGATCTGCCAGGAGATGCCCCACTTGTCCTTGCACCAGCCGCAGGCGCTTTCCTCGCCGCCGTTGCCGACGATGGCGTCCCAATAGCGGTCGGTCTCGGCCTGATCTTCGGTCGCGATCTGGAATGAAAACGCCTCGTTGTGCTTGAACATCGGGCCGCCGTTGAGGCCGAGACAGGGGATGCCGAGGACCGTGAAATTCACCGTCAGAACATCGCCTTGCTTGCCGGAGGGAAAGTCGCTCGGCGCGCGGTGCACGCCTTCGACGGAGGTGTTCGGGAAGGTCTCGGCATAGAAGCGGGCCGCAGCCTCCGCGTCCTTGTCGAACCAGAGGCAAATCGTGTTCTTCGGGATGGTCATGGCGGGTCCTTTCGTTCGGCCAATTGTGTGCGTCTGAGGTTAAGACGAACGGGGAGGGGTGTGGCCGACAGGGCGAGGCGAAAATTCTTTAGGGCGCCGGATTGCCGATCATCATTATGATGAAACCGAGGCCGGCGGCCAAGAGAACGAAGCCGCCCACGACCACGACAATGCCGATCGCCAGAAACATCCAGACCTTTTGCTGCCGCTGCTCGTTCATGGGAAGTCCTTCGGCGATGAGCTACGGCATTCTACCGCTCGCAGCCTCATAAAAACTGGCCAGCTGCTGCGCCAATAGTCCCGCGAGCAATTCCTCCATTCTGGATAGATCGATCCGCTTTTCCTTCCAAGCCGTATCAGCCGCATCTAAGGCTTCGAAGTATGGATTGCGGTTATCGACGATTTGATCAGGAATAGTTGGTGTGCCTGGAAGCACTGCACCTGCGCGGATCGACAAAACAACGTACGAAAGAATCCGAGATGTGCGCCCATTTCCGTCAGCGAATGGGTGTATCCAATTGAGCCGCCACATGATGTAGGACGCTAGATGAATTGGTGTCGAAGCGTCCCAATGCTCGTTGACGTAGTCACACATCTCTTCGATGTGTTCTGGCACCAAGTGTGCACCGGGCGGCTCGTGCTTGCTGCCCTTAATCTCCACTCCTGCCGGGCGAAAATTGCCGGCGTACATGCTGATCCCGGCCAAGGCCTCGCGATGCAAAGCCAGAATCAACGAAACGCGAAGCTTAAACGCGCCTCTTTCAAGTGCCGTCTGGACAGCTTGAATTCCAGCATCGTACTGGCGTAGCCCGTTGCGAGCTTCCGCCTCAGCTTTAGCCATCGGGTCGCGGATCAGCTCAGGTTCGAGAGCCCGGCTATCGCGCCGATCATTTGCCATCCGCCTCTCGCGCTAGTTTCTCCGCTTCGCGGTCGACCATCTCGCGCGTGATTCGTTGGTTCTCGAAATGCGTATTGCCGTAAGCAAAACTGCGGCGTTGCTGCTCGCGTTGCTCAGGAGTTGTCTTCGCAGATTTGGCGGCTTCGAGAAGAGCTTTGAGGGAGTCGGTCATGCGCCCGATGCTACACGCGAACCGTTATCCCCGGAAGGCCCTATCGGCTCGAGTATTGGTCGCGGATATTCAAGTTAAAGAATCGGCCCTTCGAAGAAGCCGAAAGGAAGCGCTCGTACACGTTTCTAGGAACCATATAGTACGTGTACGAGCCGCCGTGACTGAACGTCACCTCAAGGCGACCTGACAGATCGTCGTAGTCAATCCGCATGATCGCTGATGAGGCGACTACGGCCATTACGAACACCCCGTCGTGCTGCCGCACGTGTCGCACTTCATGCAGGTGCCGTTGCGCACGAGCGTGAAGTTGCCGCACTCGCTGCAGCTGTCGCCTTCGTAGCCGCGGGCGCGGGCTTCGGCGCGCTTCTCGGCGGCCTGGGCTTTGGCATCGGGCTTGGCGAAGGGCAGGGCTTCGAGTCGCTCGGCCGGTGAGAGCTTCGCGGCCGGCTCCAACGCGAGAGCCGCTTGCGCGCCGCCGCCCGCATACGCGGTCGTGCCGGTCGGACGCTCGGTGTTGAGCGCCGAGAGTGCCGCGACGGTCGCGCCGCCTTGGCCGGCGCCGCCTTCCATCACGCCGAACTTCGGCGGACGCGAGCGGGTGAGGCCCTTCGAGACGAGACGCGCGGCGTGCGAGGCCGGAGCCTTGCCTTCGTTCTCGCCGGAGCCGAGTTCGTCGAACGCGGCCTGCGAGGGATCGACGTGCGCGAGATCGAAGCGATCGAGATACGACACGGCGAGCTCGCGGAAGATGTAGTCGAGCACAGAGGTCGCATTCTTGATCGAGTCGTTGCCCTGCACGATGCCGGCCGGCTCGAAGCGCGTGAACGTGAAGGCGTCCACGTATTCCTCGAGCGGCACGCCGTATTGCAGGCCGAGCGACACCGCGATGGCGAAGTTGTTGACGAAGGAGCGGAGCGCCGCGCCTTCCTTGTGCATGTCGATGAAGATCTCGCCGATGCGGCCGTCATCGTATTCGCCCGTGCGGAGATACACCTTGTGGCCACCGACGACGGCCTTCTGCGTGTAGCCCTTGCGGCGATGCGGCATCTTCTCGCGCTCGCGGATCACCGTGACGCGTTCGATCACCTTCTCGACGACGCGCTCGGCGAGCGCCGCAACGCGGGCCGCCTGCGGCTGCGCGACGAGAGCCTCGACGGCATCCTCTTCGTCCTCATCATCGCTGATGAGCTGCGAGTTGAGCGGCTGCGAGAGCTTCGAGCCGTCGCGGTAGAGCGCGTTCGCCTTGAGCGCGAGCTTCCACGAAAGCATGTAGGCGTTCTTGCAGTCCTCGACCGTCGCCTCGTTCGGCATGTTGATGGTCTTGGAGATCGCGCCCGAGATGAACGGCTGGGCGGCCGCCATCATGCGGATGTGGCTCTCGACCGAGAGATAACGCTTGCCTGTCCGGCCGCACGGATTGGCGCAGTCGAACACCGGATAGTGCTCGGCCTTGAGGTGCGGAGCGCCTTCGATCGTCATCGCGCCACAGACGTGGATGTTGGCAGCTTCGATCTCGCGCTTGGTGAAGCCGATCGCGGTAAGGAGATCGAACGACGAACCGGCGATATCGGCAGCGTCGACGCCGAGCGTCTTGACGCAATACTCTTCGCCGAGCGTCCACTTGTTGAACGCGAACTTGATGTCGAAGGCGGACTTGATCGCCTTCTCGACCTTCGCGAGCGCTTCGTCGTTGAAGCCCTTCTGACGCAGCGTCGAGTGGTTGATGCCAGGCGCATTGGTGAGCGAGCCGTGACCGACGGCGTAAGCCTCGATCTCGGCGATGTCGGCTTCCGAGTAACCGAGCGTGCGGAGCGCTTCCGGCACCGCGCGGTTGATGATCTTGAAGTAACCGCCGCCGGCGAGCTTCTTGAACTTCACGAGCGCGAAGTCGGGCTCGATGCCGGTGGTGTCGCAATCCATCACGAGACCGATCGTGCCGGTCGGCGCGACGACGCTCGACTGCGCGTTGCGGTAGCCGTGCTCTTCGCCGAGGCGCAGTGCGAGGTCCCACGCGGCCTTGGCGCGCTCGACGAGCGCCGGGTTGGTGCACGAGGCGTGATCGAGCGGCACCGGAGCGACGCCGACTTTCTCGTAGCCCGAAGCTTCGCCGTAAGCGGCGCGGCGATGGTTGCGCATGACGCGCAGCATGTGCTCGCGGTTCTTCTTGTAGCCCGGGAACGGCCCGAGGATCGCGGCCATTTCGGCCGAGGTCGCATACGAGACGCCGGTGAGGATCGCGGTCAGCGCGCCGCAGATGGCGCGGCCTTCGGCCGAGTCATACGCGATGCCGGACGACATCAAGAGGCCGCCGATGTTGGCGTAGCCGAGGCCGAGCGTGCGGTACTCGTAGGAGAGCTGCGCGATCTGCTTCGACGGGAACTGCGCCATCAGCACCGAGACTTCAAGCACGATGGTCCAGAGACGGACGGCGTGTTCGTAGCCCGCGATGTCGAACTGCTTGGTCTTCGGGTCGCGGAAGGTGAGCAGGTTCAGCGACGCGAGATTGCAGGCCGTGTCGTCGAGGAACATGTATTCGGAGCACGGGTTCGATGCGCGGATCTCACCGGACGCCGGGCAGGTGTGCCAATCGTTGACCGTGGTGTGATACTGCAGGCCCGGATCGGCCGACGCCCATGCGGCATGGGAGATGCTCTCCCACAGATCGCGCGCCTTCAGCGTCTTCGCGATGCCCTTCTTGTTGCGCCAGAGGAGATCCCAATTGCCGTCTCGCTCGACGGCTTTCAAAAAGTCGTCGGTGACGCGCACCGAGTTGTTCGAGTTCTGGCCCGAGACCGTGAGGTACGCTTCCGAATCCCAGTCGGTGTCGTAGATCGGGAAGTCGATGTCGGTGTAGCCCTGACGCGCGAACTGAATGACGCGCTTGATGTAGTTGTCCGGCACCTGGTTGGAGCGAGCGAGCTTGATCTCGCGCTTCAGTGCTGGGTTCTTTTCCGGCATGAAGCAATCGTCGCCCGGGCCTTCGCAATTCACGCAGGCCTTGAGGATCGCCTTGAGGTGGCGCTGGTTGACCTTCGAGCCGGTGACGAGAGCCGCCACCTTCTGCTCTTCCTTGACCTTCCAATCGACGAAGGCCTCGACGTCCGGGTGATCGGCGTCGACGATGACCATCTTGGCCGCGCGGCGCGTCGTGCCGCCCGACTTGATGGCGCCCGCGGCGCGATCGCCGATCTTGAGGAAGCTCATCAGGCCCGACGACTTACCGCCGCCCGCGAGGCGCTCGTTCTCGGCACGCAGGCGCGAGAAGTTCGTGCCGGTGCCGGAGCCATACTTGAAGAGACGCGCCTCACGCACCCACAGGTCCATGATGCCACCCTCGTTGACGAGGTCGTCGGCGATCGACTGGATGAAGCAGGCGTGCGGCTGCGGGTGCTCGTAAGCCGACTTCGACTTCGTCAGCTTGCCGGTCTGGTAGTCGACGTAATAGTGGCCCTGGCTCGGACCATCGATGCCATAGGCCCAGTGCAGACCGGTGTTGAACCACTGCGGCGAATTCGGCGCCGCCATCTGCATGGCGAACATGTAGCGCATCTCGTCGAAGAAGGCGCGCGCATCGGCCTCGCTGTCGAAGTAGCCGCCCTTCCAGCCCCAGTAAGTCCAGGTGCCGGCCAGACGATCGAACACCTGCTTCGACGAATGCTCGCCGACGTCGCGGTCCTTCTCCGGGAGCATCGCGAGCGCGGCCTGATCCGGCTCCGAGCGCCACAGCCACGACGGGACGGTGTTCTCCTCGACCTTCTTCAGGGCCGCCGGGACGCCGGCCTTGCGGAAATACTTCTGAGCGAGCACGTCGGACGCGACCTGCGACCAGAAGCCGGGGACCTCGACGTCCTCGCAGCGAAACACAACCGAACCGTCCGGGTTCTTGATTTCGGAGACGGTCAGCCGGAAGTCGATCCCGGCATAGGCGTCTTGGTTCTCTTTCGTGTAGCGCCGCTCAATCCGCATTTTTCTTGCCCCTTTGGCCGTGCCGCACGGCCGTAGTTTACGCTGCTGGCGGCCGCTGTCCGCGCCCGCAAGCCTGCTCAAAACTCTGTTTGACGTCCCTGTGTATCGGGTGGGGTCTCGGTTGTCCCGATACCCCTATATATGGTGTCTTCGACGCTTTACCGGAACCTCTGACGAGACGAAAAACTGCTCTTTCCGGCACCGAATAAGGTGCAGGGCTTGAGCGTTCACCGCCTGTTTGGGAGGCGTCCGGCGAAGACTCAAAACAACCCGCGCCCGACGTCTTGAACCGTAAGCCGACTCGTCGGGTGCGTCAAGATTTAGTCGGCATTCGTCTAAAAAAGTCTAAATGTGGGGTATCTGGGGGTGAATCGTGTGAATTCTGGGGACGAAAGGTCAACCCAGATCAGCGCCGATAGTGTGAAGTCTTGCCGATTCCCTGGGGATTCCAAAGCAGAATCCGGAGTTTGACACATCCGTGTCATCGGAGCGGTGGCAGGGTGTGTCTTTTCAGACACCAGATGTTGTGTCTTGCGCGATTCGACCCGGCTTGACTTTCCGGATGGGGCTCTGATCGCTAGGCGACGAGGGCTTTCTTTGCCGCTTGTGCGAGAAAACCCGATCGCGTGAAGCCGTTTTTCTCCGCGTGCCGGTCGATTGCGTCGAGAAGATCGTCCGGCAGCGTGACATTCACGCGAACGCTTCTGCCGGACGGCTGAGGCGCCGCGACCAAGACGGCGACGCCGTCGCGATTCGCCCGGTCGCTCATGATCGTCTGCAGCGAGCTCGGCTCGGGCACAGGTTCGCCATCGAGCGCGAGACCTTCGAGGTGGAACGCTAAAGCTTCGGCCGCCATCGTCTGCGCTTCGTCGAGCGTTTTGCCCGCGCTGATGCAGCCGGGCAGGTCCGGAAACGAAACGCCGTAGTCGCTATCCTGGTCTTTGTGGATAAGAGCGATGTAGTCGCGCATCATCTCACTCTCAGCTGTGCTTGTTTTTCGATGCTTCGCAGGGTTCCGAGCGGGATATCCCGCTTGGGATGCGGGACCGTGACCCGGCCGGGCTTCGACGGGTGCTTGAACTGCAGGTGACTGCCCTTCTGAGCCACCTCAACCCAACCATCTTGCCGAAGCGCCGCAATCACGTCGCGCGAATTCATTGTGTATTTATACACACTCCGGACTTGCGGCAAGGCTGGAAACCAGCGGAAGGCTCGAACGTTTCCTCCAGGACAACCTTGGAGGGCATTTCATGTATCGATTCACTCTTCCGCTTGTAGTTGCTGTAATCGCTCCGCTTTCCGCCCAGGCGCAGCAGCCGCGTCCAGCCGACGAGGGGGCTATGGTCGGCCCCTGGCGCATCGAAGTGATGGCGAAAGGCAACAAATTCGACGGCTGCTCGATGATGCGGCGGGCCAACGATGTCGGCGCGACGATCGTCCGAGGCCCGGATGGGCTCACACTGGTGCTCGACTCGCCGAAGTGGAAGCTTGAGCGCGGGAAGACTTATCCGGTCGAGTTGCTCGCCGGCGGCGGCAAGTGGTCGGCGCGGGCGGCGGCGGACCGGGAGTCCGTGAGCATCCCGCTGACCGACGCCGGCTTCATCGAGACGCTGCGCAAGGCGGACGCGCTGCAAGTGAAGGGCGATGGCGCGACCATCGCGGTTCCGCTCGACCGCAGCACGGCGGCGCTTGAGCGTCTCGATGCTTGCTACGAGAAGAACTCGGTCTCGCCGGATAGCAACCCGTTTGTCGCCCCGAACCGCCGGCCGTAATCAGGCCGGCGCGATGAAGACCTGCGAGATCGCCTGGAACTCCGGGCGGGACTCGCAGGCGTCAGCGAAGGCGATCAGTGCCGGGTAGGGGCTGATGTCGATTTTGGGGTGGGCGTCGCGGATGAAGCGGACCGCGACGGCCACCGCGATATCGGCATGGCCGATGGCCTCGCCGAACCAGAAGGCGGTCGTCTGCCTGGCGCGCTCGGCGTTGAGCATAGTGAGGGCCGCCTCGATCTGGCGCTGGCAACGCGAAGACCAGACCTCCGAGACTTCCTTGTGGAGAGCCTTCTCGTAGAAGAGTGCTACTGCCTTGTCGGCGGCGTGCATCGCTGTGGCCGCGGCTTTCAGCGCGCGATGCCGCGCGGGTTCGGTGGTGGGGTAGAGCCGTTTATCGGCGGCTACGAGGCCGTCGAGGTAGTCGATGATGAGATGGCTTTCGACCAGGACATCGCCGTCGTCGAGGACAAGGGTCGGAACGCGCGTCAGCGGATTGTAGGGGCGGATCTTGTCGGCGTCGCCGAAGGTTGACCAGGCTTTGTGCTCGAAGGTCAGACTGTACAGCGTCATCGCGATGCCGACGCGGCGGACGAACGGCGAGTCGTATTGGCCGATAAGGATCATGCGGGCTCCTGCGAAGTCTTTGCGGCTCGCTGCGATGCCGGACGCTAGCCGCAGACGTTCTCGCTTCCCAATGAAACTTGCTGATCGTCGCGATCAAATCGCGTGAAGCAAAAGAAGACGGCCGGATGCTTTGCGAAGCACCCGGCCGTCAGAAGCCAACTGAGGGGTCGTCGGCGCTTTAGAACTTCGCGATCAGCGAAGCACGGACGGTGCGCGGTGCGCCCGGCGTGATGTTGTTGTTGCCGTCCGCTGTCGCGTAGTAGCCCTTGTCGAGGATGTTCTCGATGTTGACCTGCGCGCGGATGTTGTCCGTGACCTTGTAGTAGACGGCCGCGTCGACGCGGGTCCAACCAGGCAGGCGCACGGTGTTGTCGGATGTGGCGTAGGATTCAGTGAAGTGAATCAAGCCGAGGCCGACACCCCATTTTGCGTCGATCTGATAACGGTTCCACAGCGAGAAAGTGTTGTAGGGAACGAGGCCGACACGCTTGCCGATTGTGACCGTGCCCGACGTTTGACCTGTGACTCGCGAGTCGGTGTAGGCGTAACCACCGAACATCTGCCAATCGTCCGTGATGTAGCCGCCGATGCTCGCTTCGAAGCCGCGCGTGCGGGTGGAGCCCGTCGTTAAGAATTTGCTGGTGTCATTCGGGTCGACGAACTTGGAGTTCGCGCGATCGAGATTGTAGATAGCGGTCGCGAACTGCAAGCGCGGCAGGATCTCCCACTTGAAGCCGATTTCGTTGTTCTCGAATTTCTCCGGCTTGATGGCGTCCGAATTGTTCTGCAGCGCGCTGAACTGATCGCCCGAACTCGGCAGATATGAGACGCTGTAGCTGTAGTAGATCGACATGTTGTCTTGCGGCTTCAACACAACGCCGATGCGCGGCGACCATAGATTATCGATACGCGATGCGTCGCGTGGTGCTGTAGGCTTCGTGTTGTGGTGATCGATAGCAACATCGAAGCGATCGAAGCGCACGCCGCCGATGACTTGAAGCCAGCGTGTGATTTCAATCTGATCTTGGATGTACGCCGCGCCGAGATTGACGCGGTTGTTCGCGTTCGCGTCGCTCGTCCCGTTGTTCGCGAATTTGACAGGTGCGTAGCTCGTCGGGTTTGACGCGAGAACCGTTGCGGTCTTGCCGGCAAACGTGCCGCTTTCGCGGTAGTTGTAGCCGCTCTGGTGACCGACTTCGCCGCCGACCAGCATCGTGTGCTTCAGACCGTGAGTGTTGAACTTCCACGTGATGTCGGTCTGATTGAAGATGTTCTCGCGATCCGCGCGATTGTTGTAAGCGGAGAGCGTGAGCTCGCCTTTGTTGTTGACCGCGCTGCCCGGAAATACGTTCTGGTACCATTTGTTGTAGTTCGCATAGCGCGTCGCGTTGCGGATTTTCACACCGGAGTCTGTTTCGTGCTCGATCACGGCCGAAGCGGTATCGACCGTCGCTTGAGAGCGATTGAGGTCCGGATTGCCGAAGTAAGTGCCGACGCCAGTTTTGTACGGCGATGCGATCTGGCCGGCGGGCACAGCGAGTGAAGGAATTCCGCGGTCCGTGATGCCGTTGAAGTCGTAGTGCTCGTAACTGAGCGTGACCTTCGTTTGATCGTTCAGCTTGAGCGCGAATGTCGGGTTGATGCCCCAGCGCTCAAAACCGCCGAAGTCGCGATAGTTGTCCGACTTCTCGTACATCGCGTTGACGCGGCCCGCGAAGTTCGCGTTGAGCTGACCCCCGGTGTCGAGCGTGAAGCGGCGATCGTTGAATTGGCCGCCCGAGAGCGAGACTTCGCCATACGGCACGTCGCGCCATTGCGGCTCTTTCGTCACGCGGTTGACAATGCCGCCGCCACCGCCGCGGCCGAAGATCAACGCGTTCGGTCCTTTGAGAACTTCGATGCGGTCGACGTTGTAGAGATCGCGGAAGTATTGAACGTCGTCACGGAAGCCGTTGACGTAAAAGTCCGCATTGGAACGCTGGCCGCGGATGACGAGATCGTCGCGATTGCCCTCGCCTTGATGCCAGATCACGCCCGGAACGTAGCGCGTTGCCTCGCCGATGAATTGAACCGATTGATCGCTGATGAATTCCTTCGTCAGCACGGTCGTCGACTGCGGGATGTTGATCACCGGCGTATTCGTCTTGGTGCCGGACGAGATGCTCGTCGCCGCGTAGCCGACCGTCGTGCCGCCGCTCGCGGTGCGCGGTGTACCTTCGGTGGATGTCGGAATGACAGGGGTCGGCGCCGGCGGCGCAACGCGTGTCGTGCGCGTCTGCGTGCGTTTAGGTTTGGTGTGTGCGATTTTCTTGCGCGGCGCTTGCACGAGCACAGTCGGCAGCGTCGATTGCTCGGCGGCCGGTTTTGCGGTTTGTGCGAAGGTGGTGGATGTGTCGAGAATGTACAGAAGTGCGGTGGCGCTTATTGCGCCGAAGCTCAGCAATTTCATTTCTAAAATACCCCAGTTCTGAAAAGCGTTCGTCCGGTAACCCGGCGCTTTTCCAGCCCGACCCGACTTTTATTCTAACGGGCCTGGCTGATGCTGTAGTTTCTGCGCAACATGCTGATGTTATTGTATTTTTTATTTTTTCTAAACTAGGCTAGGTGGCCAGCAGGATCCCGATGCCGACGATCGTGATCGCGATGCCGACAAGGCCGCGCGTATCGACCCAAGCTGTGCCGAAGAAGAGTTTGCTCAAGCCCACGGCGAATAGCGGATAGGTCGCGACGAGCGGCGCGACGAGTGCCACGGAGCCGCGCGTCAGCGCCGCATAGAGACACAGAAACGAAAGGCCGTTGGAGAGGCCCGTGAGCGCGAACCACAAAGCGCCGCGGCTTCGCTCCGGCACCGGCACGCGGCGTTCGATGACGCCTTTCGTCATCAGCAACACGGTCGCCGACATGATGTAGCCGATGGTCGTCGCCGAGTAGGCGTCGGGCCATGTCGCGAAGCCGAGTTTGACGATAGCAAGCGCGCCGCCGCGAATGACGACGGCGCCGACCGGGAGCGCGAGTGCCCAGAGCGGAATATCGCCGATCAGGCGGTGCGGCTTCCACAACAACAAACTGATGCCGCCGACAATGACGGCAAGCGCGATCGCCTGCATCGTGGTCGGGAATTCGCCGATGATGACGATGCCGGAGATGACCGCGATGACCGGCGTGAAGTTGCCGAGCGCGGCGGTGAGGCTTGGGCCGACCAGGCGGTTCGATTCGAAATTCATCAGTGTGATCATCGCGGGGAAGAGACAGCCGATGCCGGCGAAGATCAGCGCGGCCTGCCAGTTGGCGCCCGCCGTGTTCGCGAAGACAGGCGAGAGGAGAACGAAGGCGAGGGCGGCACTCGGCACGCTGATGCCGGCGCCCTTGAGCGGGCTCAATGTTCGCAGGCCGAACTGCGCCAGCACATGGCCGAGCGCGATCAGGAATGCGGAGGCGAGCGAGATGAGGACGACTTCCATGAAGCCGCGAAGCTAGCCGGGTCGGCTTACCTCCGATAGGCGAGACTGCCGCATAGGTTGTCGGCACTTAAGCCGCTGGACTTGAGGCATTCTAACTGGCATTCAGACGGCTCACGCGCGTTCAGAATCCGATGAAACAGACCCTGCTGAAGCTCTTCACGTGGTGGAACGGCCAGACCTACGGCACTCAGCTGTGGACGTGGCGGTTTGGCGAATTGGTCGGCAAGGACGAGTTCGGCAACACCTACTACCGCACCCGTGGCGGCAAGATCGATCCGACGCTCGGTTTCGAGCGGCGCTGGGTGATCTACAGCGGCTATGCGGAGGCTTCGACCATTCCGCCGTCTTGGCACGGCTGGATGCATCACACGGTCGACGTGCCGCCGACAGACGAGCAATACACGCCGCGCCCGTGGCAGAAGCCGCACCGCCCGAACCTCACCGGCACACCGGCGGCAACGCGTCCGTCCGGCTCGATGCTGGCGCAGAATCGCCGTCCGCGCGCGACGGGCGATTATCGCGCCTGGTCGCCGGGCGATAAAAGCTAAGCGCTGATCTCTCAGCGCTTTTGGCGTTGGAGCGCCGCCACCTCGCCCTTCCGGCGCCGTATTCCCCGTGTTAACGGAGGGACGACGATTCACGTGAGGGGACTACCCCGTTCGATGACGGCACGACTTCGGCTTTGGCCCGCCGCGCTTGCGCTGCTGGTCGCGACGCCCGCGCTGGCTCAGTTCGGCGGGATTTTCGGTGGCCCGCCGCGGCCGCCCGCGAACGTGCCTGGCGGTGAATACCAGCAGGACGAGCGGCTGCCGCCGCGTCCGACCCGTCGTCAGCCTCAACAGCGCGAAGAGCAGGAGCCGCCGGCGCCGCCGCTGACGCGCTTGCCACCCGATCAGCAACAGCAACCCGCGCAGCGTGGCCAGCTTCCGCCGCCGCCGACCACGGCGACGACGCAGCCGGCTTCGCCGATGCAGACCAACCCGAATGCGCAGGCGCCGGCGCAGCCGCCGCTCGCAGGTTTGCCGCCGGGGCAGCGTCAGCCGCGCGGAACGCCGCAGCAGCCGAACAGCGACGAGGTGGTCGTCGCACCGCCGAAGCAGAAGATCGTCAATCAGACGGCCGTATTCTCGGGTCTCGACAAGATCACGGGCCGCATCATCTCGTTCGACGTCGCGGTCGATGAGACCGTGCAGTTCGGCGCGCTGCGTTTGACGCCGCGCGCGTGCTTCACGCGTCCGCCGAGTGAGCTGCCGAACACCGACAGCTTCATCGAGGTCGACGAGATCACGCTGAACGGCGAAGTGAAACGCATCTTCACGGGCTGGATGTTCGCGGCGAGCCCGGGTCTGCACGGCGTCGAACATCCGATTTACGACGTGTGGCTGGCGGACTGTAAGAGCCCGCAAAAAGTTGCCGAAGCTCCAACACCGGCAGCCGCCGAACCGGAACCGCAGGCCGAGCCCGCAGCGCGTCCGACGCGCCAGCAGCAACCGCGCCAGCAGCGTCCCAATCCGCCGCCGCAGCGCGCACAACCGCAGCAAGCGCCGTTGCCGCCGCCGGGAGCGCCGCGCGGTTACTAAGCGCGGCTACGCGCCGACTTCATCTATCGCGAGAAGGGCGTAAGTGGCGAGCCAGTGCTCGCCCATATAGTCGCCGTCGATATGCGATACTGCGACTGAGTAGTGTTGCTCGGCTGTTTTAAGCATCGCGGATTTGCGCGGGTCGCTCGCCGAAAGTGTTGCAGCGAGCGAACGCCAGCACCACGCGCGGCTGAGATTTAAGCCATCGAGATGCGCGATCTTGCCGTCCGAGCGATCGCTTACGCTTGCGGGGGTAAAGAGCGTCGTCGGCTCTCGTTTCTCAATGTGCGGGAGGAAACGCGCGAACCAATTTGCGAAATCGTTCGCCGGCATGAGGACGCGCATGCACTCCGCTTCGATCAGCGCCGACGAGAGAAAATCGTCGCCGCTCGGTTCGCCCCACGCCGGGCATTCGCGATCCTCGCCGTACCAGCGCCGCGCCGTTTCGCCTAGCAGCGTTAGCAACGCGTCGTCGCCGATTGCGGCGGCGTAGTCGGCCGCGAGCCGTAATCCGAACGCCGTGTTGGGATGCGCGCCGACGCGAACCGGATACGTCGCGATCGGAAGGAAGTCGCGGTAGCGCTCGGCAAAGACATCGGCGAGCGGTGCGAAGGTCTTGATCCATCGGCCGTCTTCGAGATCACGGAGCTCGGCGGCCAGCTTGAGGATCCACGCCCAACCATACGGCCGCTCGAAGCCGCGCGACGTCGGCAGCGCGAGGAATGCGCATTCACCTGCGACATTCGCAGCCGTGATTTGTTGATCGAACAACGCGCGGATGCGTTCGGCTGTGTCCGTATTTGGGAAGCGCTTCAGCACGCGCGCGAGCAACCAGTAGCTGTGCACGCACGAATGCCAATCGAAGCTGCCGTAAAATATCGGATGCTGCTGACGCGGCGTGCGCGCGTCGGCCGGCCCTGCGAGCGTGTGTTGCAGTTTGTTCGGATATTCGCGGGTGACGTGACCGAGCGCGATATTCGCGAAGCGATCCGCTGTTGCAATGTCGAGTTTATGGATCAATCGCCGAGTGCCAATTTAAGGGCCCGCGCGCCGCCGAGCGGAACGTCGGTCGGAAGTGCGAAGAAATCCGCACTGCCGGTCACGGCGGCTTCCAGCATCTTGTGATACTGGCGCTTCGAGACTTCGGACGCACTGAGTGTCGTCAAATGATCCGTCACGAATTGCGTGTCGAGAAGCTTGAAGCCGCCGGCGCGCAAGCGCGCGACGAGATGCACGAGCGCGATCTTCGATGCGTCGGTGGCGCGATGAAACATACTCTCGCCGAAGAACGCGGCGCCGAGGCTCACACCGTAGAGGCCGCCGACCAGCGCGTCGCCGTCGTAGACCTCGACCGTGTGGCAATCGCCGCGCTCGTAGAGAGCGCCGTAAAGCTTGCGGATGCGTTCGTTGATCCACGTGCGATTGCGGCCCGGCCGCGGCTCGGCGCAGCCATCGATGACGCCTTGGAAGTCGTGATTGCAGACGACGCGGAATTTGTCGGTGCGGATCGTGCGTGCCAAGCGGCGCGGGATCGTAAAGGTGTCGAGCGGGATGATGCCGCGCGCTTCCGGCTCGATCCAATACAGAGTCGGATCCTCCGCGCTCTCGGCCATCGGGAAGATCCCGCAGGCATAGGCCTTGAGCAGCACTTCGGGAGTGATCTCTATTGCGGCGGACCCGCGGCTGGCCATCTGGTTCGCGCTGACGAGAGCGCGCGCTCCCTTAAAATAAAGGTCGTCAGCACCATGACGCCCTCAGGCTCGTATCGCAAGCCAAGGTTAACGTTTTGCTTTGCGCCATCCACCGCAACGGCGCGCGCCGCACCGCCGCTGCCGTTTACGTTTCGGTAGCTATATCGCTGACAATTCTCGGCAAAAGAGCAAACAATATCGATTGTCAGGGTTCATTCTGTATCAGCTTTGCTATGCGCAGTGTCTGCTGCAGAAAGGTGGCGCCCATGGCCGCGTTGAAGAACACAGTCCTCCTCGTCGAAGACGAGCCGATGCTCAGCGATATGACGCGTTATGCGTTCATGGATGCGGGCTTCAACGTCATCGCGGTGGGATCGGCCGAAGAGGCCCTCGGACTGGCATTTTGCGATGTCGAGTTCGACCTGATGTTCACGGACATCAATCTCGATGGTCCGATGACCGGCTGGGAACTCACCGAGTCGATGCACGACATGCGCCCGGATTTGCCGATCATCGCAACGTCGGGCAGCGCTTCGCGTGAAGAGATCGCAGCCCGCGTCGACGGTACGTCGTTCGTGTCGAAGCCGTATATGTCGGCCGACGTCATCGCGATGGCGAGCCGCATGATCGAAGAAGCGCGCGCCGCTCAAGCCAAGTCTCGCCGCAGCGCGCCGAAGCTGGTCAACCGCCTCAGCGCTTAAGTCTTATCCATTCCGCCGCTGGCGAGCCATTTCTCCAGCCAGTGGATGCTGTAGTCGCCGTCGATGATCGACGGATTGCGCACCAGCGTGCGGAACAGCGGAAGTGTTGTCTGCACGCCATCGACCACGAATTCGTCGAGCGCACGGCGTAGCCGCATCAGGCACTCGGTCCGCGTCTTACCGTGGACGATCAACTTCCCCATCAGCGAGTCGTAGTAGGGCGGGATCGTGTAACCCGCATATGCGGCCGAATCGACGCGCACGCCGAGACCGCCCGGCGGGTGGTATTGCGTGATGCGGCCCGGCGACGGCTGAAACGTCACCGCATTCTCCGCATTGATGCGGCACTCGATAGCGTGGCCGTTGAACGTGACGGTGTCCTGCGTGAGCGAGAGCTCTGCGCCGCTGGCAACGCGGATTTGCTCGAGGATCAAATCGATCTCGGTGATCATCTCGGTGACCGGATGCTCGACCTGAATGCGCGTGTTCATCTCGATGAAGTAGAACTCGCCGTTCTCGAACAAGAATTCGATCGTGCCGACGCCGAGATAGTTCATCTCGCGCATCGCCTTGGCGCAGACCTCACCGATCGACGAGCGCATTTCAGCGTTGAGTGCGGGCGAGGGGCTTTCCTCCCACACCTTCTGATGGCGACGCTGGAGCGAGCAGTCGCGCTCGCCGAGATGGACCGCGTTGCCGCGTCCGTCGCCGAGAATTTGCACTTCGATGTGCCGCGGAATCTGCAGATATTTTTCGAGATAGACCGCGTCGTCGCCGAAGGCGGCCTTCGCTTCTGTGCGCGCAGTCGATAGCGCGAGCGGGAGTTCGTCTTCGGTCAGCGCGACTTTCATGCCGCGCCCACCGCCGCCGGCAGCGGCTTTGACGATCAGCGGAAAACCGATCTCTTTCGCGACTTTGAATGCTTCCTCGTCGGTGGTCACGCCGCCTTCGGAGCCCGGCACAACCGGGATGCCGAGTTTCTTCGCAGTGCGCTTAGCCTCGATCTTGTCGCCCATCAGGCGAATGTGTTCAGGCTTCGGGCCGATGAAGTGGATTTTGTGCTCGCCGAGAATTTCCGCGAAGCGCGCGTTCTCCGAGAGGAAGCCGTAGCCGGGATGCACGGCGTCCGCGCCGGTGATCTCGCAAGCGGCCAGGATCGAATAGACGTTGAGATAGCTATCGCGCGCCGGCGGCGGCCCGATGCAGACGCTTTCGTCGGCGAGGCGCACATGCATCGCGTCCGCGTCGGCGGTCGAGTGCACCGCGACGGTCGGAACGCCAAGCTCTTTGCACGCGCGCAGAACACGCAGCGCAATTTCACCACGGTTCGCGATGAGGATTTTGTCAAACATCACGGCTTCCTTTCGGACGCGAAAGGCGCCGGCTTATTCGATCACCATGAGGGCTTCGCCGAACTCGACCGGCTGCCCGTCTTCGACAAAAATCTGAACGACAGTGCCGGCGCGCGGCGCCGGAATCTGGTTCATCGTCTTCATCGCCTCGATGATGAGGATCGTTTCGCCGGCCTTCACCTTGCGGCCGATATCGGCGAACGGCATTCCGCCCGGCTCGCTCGCGCGGTACGCGGTGCCGACCATCGGAGAGAGGACAGCGCCCGGATGCGTTGCGGCATCGTTGCCGGCCGAGGCCGCGACGGCCGCGCCTGCGCCGATCGCAGACGGGATCGCAACCGGCATCGGCGCCGCGACATGGGTCACGGCGGGTTGGCGGACGACGCGCACGCGCAAACCGCTCTGCTCGACTTCGATCTCGGTCAAGCCGGTGTCGCTCAGCAGGGTCGCGAGATCGCGAATGAGTTCCTGGTCGATGGTCTTCTTGGCTTCCGCCATCAGTTCCTCGTTAGTCTCTGGCGAGCACGATGTGCTCTAGCGTTTCGTCTTCGTATCGGTTGCGAGCAGGGCGGCGGCGCCGTCGATGGCAAGGCCGTAACCCTCGATGCCGTAGCCAGCGATCACGGCTCGCGCGGCGGCCGAAATCAGCGAATGCTGACGCAACGGCTCGCGTGCGTGGATGTTCGAGATGTGCACCTCGAAGGTTGGAATCTCGCAGGCGATCACCGCGTCGAGCACCGCGACCGAGTAATAGCTATAACCGGCCGGATTGATGACGACCGCGAACGCTTTCTTCGCGCGGGCCTCGTGCAGCTTGTCGATGATCGCGCTCTCGCTGTTCGACTGAAAGAAGTCGACTTCGAGACCGTGACGCTTCGCGCGGGCGCGGCAAAGCTTCTCGACATCCGCGAGGGTCGCACGGCCGTACACCTCCGGCTGGCGTACGCCAAGCAGGTTCAGGTTCGGGCCATTGATGACGTAGACGGTCTTCGCCATGGATTGCCTACAAGATGTGGGGCCCCGTTATAGGTGGCATGAGCCGGAAGGGGAAGCCGCCGATGCGCCTCATCCCCAAAACATGAAGCACAACAGTTGGTTGCAGAGTGCATAGTTCCTCTCCGTGCACCAAATTGCCGCGATCGGGCCGAGAATTCGCCGCGCGCTCCACCAATGTCCGACCAAGATTCGATTCAGCCTCTCGGTGCTTCGGACAAGCACGAGGGGATCATGATGCAGAGACGGCGCGTTCTAGGATTCGCGATGTATGGCCTGGTGGCCGGTTTGCTCGGCGCGAGCGCCGCGCAGGCGGACGGATACCGGATTTCCGGGCCGGTCAGCCACGGCAATCTGACGATTTATCTGGTGCACGGCAAAAGCGCGCCGGGCCCGGTGCCGCTGACGCTGCAGGAGGCGATGACGAACGGGAGCGTGCTGGTGCACGAGACCAGTAACGTCAACGAGCTGCAGATCGAAAACACGGGCGACAGCGAAGTCTTCGTCCAGTCCGGCGATATCGTGAAGGGCGGCAAGCAGGACCGCGTGCTGATGGTGAGCCTCGTTGTGCCGCCGAAATCCGGCCGCATGCCGATCGCGTCGTTCTGTGTCGAGCAGGGACGCTGGCAGGCGCGCGGCGGCGAGAATGTGCAACGATTTGCAAGCGCGGACGCGGCTTTGCCGTCGCGTAAAGCGAAAATCGCGATGAAGGCGACGCGGCAGGCGGAAAACACCGGCGGCAACGAGGAGCTGACCAACGCGCGCCCTGGTCGTGTTATCCGCGGGCCGCAAAACGAGACCGCACTGCGTCAGCGCGATGTCTGGGCCAATGTCGCCGAGATGCAGTCGAAGTTCGCACGCGGCGTCGGCACCGCGAGCGTCGCGGCGCCGCAGTCCGCATCGAGTCTGCAGCTCTCGCTCGAGAACGAGAAGCTGAAGGAGAAGAAGCGGCAGGCGGTGAATACGCTGCGCGCGGCTGGGCTCGGCGATAACGTGATTGGTTTTGCGTTTGCGGTGAACGGCAAGCTCAACAGCGCGGATGTTTATCCGTCGCACGGGCTGTTCGCGAAGATGTGGCAGAAGCTGCTGGACGCTGCTGTGACGGAAGCGATCGGCGAGACCGATAATCTCGGCGCGCCGTTGCCGAGCACGGACGCGGTGTTGGCGTTCCTCGACAACGCCGAACGCGGTGCTGCGCAGCCTTCGAAGACCTTGACGCCGGGTGTCAGTCTCGCGTCGCGTGAGAGTGAGAAGTCGCTGTATTTCGCGACCGAGCGTTCTGCCGGTGGTTGGGTGCATCGGAATTATCTGGCGAAGTAGCCGCCGCAATTGAGGTGGTCATCCCGGTCGAGCGAGTTTGCGCAGCAAGCCGCGAGGGCCGGGATCCATACTCCCAGTGCCAG
This sequence comes from Variibacter gotjawalensis, assembly GCF_002355335.1. Classification (GTDB taxonomy): domain Bacteria; phylum Pseudomonadota; class Alphaproteobacteria; order Rhizobiales; family Xanthobacteraceae; genus Variibacter; species Variibacter gotjawalensis. The sequence goes on along the minus strand of NZ_AP014946.1, from coordinate 3,508,841 downwards.
CTAATTTTTACAGGGGATATGGATCCCGGACAGCCTCGCTGGCGTAGCGCATGCGCGCTGCCAGCTTGCGGCTTCCGGGATGACCACGTTGTTGGCCGAGCTTAGTTGACACAGCGCGCGCGGCCCGACATGGCTGCGCGCGCCATGTCCTCGTCATTCTTCCTCGCCGTTTTGTTCGTCCCGCTATGGGCGACCGGATTCATCACGGCGCGGCTCATTGCTCCGCACGCCGAGCCGCTGACGTTTCTCGCGCTGCGTTTCGGATTGGCTGGACTCATCCTCGCGGTCGTCGCGGTCGCGATCGGGCAGCGCTGGCCGCAAACGAAGAAGAGCGCCGGACAGGCGGTCTTCGCCGGTTTCCTCATTCACGGGCTTTATCTTGGCGGCGTGTTCTGGGCGGTTTCGCGCGGATTGCCGGCGGGAATTTCGGCACTCATCGCGGGATTGCCGCCATTGATGACGGGATTTCTCGCCGGCCCGTTGCTCGGAGAGCAGGTGTCGGCGCGACGCTGGCTCGGCATCATTGTCGGCGCGCTCGGAGCCGGGCTCGTGATCTTGCCGAAGCTCGGCGCGAGCGGCGCGGGCGCTATTCCGCTGATCCCGTTGCTGGTGTGTTTCGCTGGTGTCGTTGCCTTCACGTTCGGCACGATCTGGCAGAAGCGTCACGGTTCGGCGGGCGATCTCGTGCCGGCGACGGCGCTGCAGTATCTCGGCGCGGTCGTGCCTGTGCTGCTCGGTGCCGTGATGAGCGAGAGCGGCCGCTTCGATACGTCGGCACCGGCCGCGTGGGCCGGATTGCTATGGTCGATCTTCGGGATGTCGATCGGCGCGATCTTGCTGTTGCTTGTGCTGATCCGTCGCGGCGCGGTCGCGCAGGTTTCGTCTCTGCTCTATCTCGTACCGGGTGTTTCGGCCGTGATGGCGTACGCGCTGTTCGGCGAGACGCTGACGGTCATGCAGATCGCGGGGCTTTGCGTCGCGGGTCTCGGCGTCGCGATTGCTAGCCGCAACTAGACGCGCGCAGTTTCTTCGCTCGCCCAATCGACAACCGACTTCATCGCCGTCAGCGTCGGCTGACCTGCCTCACGCGCGGTGTTGAACTTTTCGATCTGACGATCCGCGCTGGTGCCGTTGCGCGCGATGTCACGCAGGCGAGGCATCATGTCTTCAGATTCGAGCGCTTTGAAATCGGCGGCGAGCAAATCAAGCGTTTGATCGAGCCAGTCGGCGGCCGCGATGGCTTTCCGCGGAAATGGATCGACGAAAGTCGCGCCGACACCGTAGCGCTGCGCGCGCCATTTGTTTTCGATCGTGATGGCACGGCCGACGCTATCGAGCGTGCGGCCGTTCTTGCTCACGTCGAAGTGCCGCACCATCGCACGGTACAGCGTCGCAAGCGCGACGGCGTCGTCGATATTCGTGCAGACGTCGGCGACGCGCAGTTCGAGCGTCGGGTGTTTCAGCGACGGTCGGATCGCCCACCAGATGTGACTCGCGTCCGGCATGATGCCGGCATCGACGAGTGCCGCAACGTAGCTCTCGTACTCCTGCTCGGTGGACATGCGCGCGGGGAGCCCGGTGCGCGGCATCTCGTCGTAAGCGGCTAGGCGATAGCCGTGCAGGCCCGTAAAGCCGCCTTCCCAGAATGGCGACGACGTCGAGAGCGCGAGAAAGAGCGGCAGATACGGAACGACCTGTTGCATGACGGCGACGCGACGCGTCGTGTCCGAAAAGCCGACATGGACATGCATGCCGCACAGCATGTTGCGGCGGCCGATCATCTGCAGGTCCTCCATCAGCGTGTTGTAACGCTCTTTCGGCGTCTGCTTCTGGAGGCGCCAGTAGGCGAGCGGAAACGTCGAGACGGCGGCGATGCCGAGATCGCGGTTCTTCGCTTCTTCGCTGAGGATGGTGCGGCCTTCTGCGAGTTGCTCGCGCAAAGCCGCGTTGTCGGAGCAGGGGGTGGTGATCGCTTCGATCTGCGATTGCAGCATCTCGGGCATCACGCGATCGCCAAGGCGTTTTTTTGCCACCGCGATGAAACGCTTGTCGCGCCGCAAAATCGCACGACGTGAGTCACGGTCGAAAAGGAAATACTCCTCCTCGACGCCCATCTGATAGGCTTCCGGCATTCGCCCCCATGCTCTTCTTGAACTGCCGGCTTACGACTCCGACAGTCGGTATTTGGTTCCCGAAAGGCTTTCGAGAATGTCGCGACGCTTTAGCGCGTCGCCGAACCGCTGCGCGCGGCAGCAATCTGCTTCTTCAAGTTGTCGAGGCCGACAGCGCCCGCAACGACCTGATCGCCGACGACGTATGTCGGGGTGCCGTTGATGCCGAGCGATTCAGCGATCGCCATCGACTCCTGCAGCGACTTGCGGACTTCTTCGCTGCCGAGATCCTTCTCGATGCGTGCCATATCGAGGCCTGCATCCTTGGCGGCGGCGAGTGCGCGGGCCTTGTCGGCCTGACCGCGACCACTCATCAAACGCTGGTGGAAGTCGAAATACTTCTTGCCGGTCTTGTCCTGCATGCGGACCGCGACGGCGACTTGTGCGGCTTCGATCGAGCCCGGTCCGAGCACCGGGAATTCCTTGAGGACGAGGCGCAGCTTCGGATCGTTCTTCAGGAGTTCGACCTTGTCGCCGAGCGCGCGCTTGCAGTAGCCGCAGTTGTAATCGAAGAACTCGACCAGCGTGACGTCGCCCTGCGGATTGCCGAGCGTGACCTGGTAGGGCGAATTGAAAACGGCTTCGCGGTTTTTCGCGAGCGCGGCCTTGTTGCGATCCGCCTCTGCGGCCGCCTGGCGCTTCTCGAGTTCGGTCGCGACCTCCTGCAGCACTTCCGGATGCTGGATCAGGTACTCTTTGACGATCTGCTGGATCTCTTTGCGCTGCTGGTCCGAGAAGCCCTGAGCGTTGACGCCCGTCGTGGCGACGAGCAGGGCGGTCGCCGCGCCGAAGGCGGCCAGGCGGAGGTTTTTCATCGCGTATCCTTTGATTCTCGCCAAAGGTTCTACTTGGGCGGCTATCGATAATCTAGGTGCGGGAACCGGCGTGGCCAATGCACTGCCGAAAATACCGTCATGAGCTCGCACACGAGCCTGTGATCGGAATCTTACGATCGATCAGCCAGATAGTTTCGATCTGTCCGAGTGATTGGCAAAGTCCCCGCCGTCTGCGCTAAAGGAGCGGCCGAATGCGGCGGTAGCGGGGCGGGTGCCCCGGGAGAAGACGAGATCATGCTTGAGACGGCCCGAAGCCTGCTGACGCCCTCCCGCCGGAGCGACGTCCCGCCGTTCATGGTGATGGACGTGATGGCGGCGGCAGCGCGTATCGAGGCGGCGGGCGGTCATGTGATTCACATGGAGGTCGGGCAGCCGACGGCTTCGGCCCCGCGGACGGCGATCCGGGCCGCGCAGGCAGCGCTGGAGACGGGGCGGGTCGCCTATACGTCGGCACTCGGCATTCCGTCGCTGCGCGCGCGGATCGCGCGGCACTATCGCGACACGCAGGGGCTGGACCTCGATCCCGAGCAGGTGGTGATCACGACCGGATCGTCGGCCGGATTTATTCTGGCGTTCCTTACGATGTTTGAAGCGGGCGACCGCGTCGCCATCGCGTCGCCGGGTTATCCGCCGTATCGCCATATCCTCACGGCGCTCGGCTGCGAGCCGGTGCTGATCCATACGGGGCCGGAGACGCGCTGGGCGGTGACGCCCGAGATGCTGCTCCAGACGCATCGCAAGACGCCGCTGAAGGGCGTGTTGATCGCATCGCCCGCGAACCCAACCGGCACGATGATGCGACCGGAAGCGCTCAAAGCACTGATCGATGCTTCGGAAGATGCGGGCATCCGGTTCGTCTCCGACGAGATCTATCACGGGCTCGACTATGCGTTTCCGGCGGCGACGGCCGCTGCGATGTCGGAGCATGCGCTCGTCATCAATTCGTTCTCGAAATATTTCTGCATGACGGGTTGGCGCGTCGGCTGGATCGTCGCGCCGAAGGAGTTGGTGCGGTCGGTCGAGCGGCTGCAGCAGAATCTCGCGATCTCGGTGCCGACGCTGAGCCAAGTCGCCGCCGAAGCGGCTTTCGACGGCACGGCCGAGATGGACGTGATCAAGCACGGCTACGAGGAGAACCGGCAAATCCTGCTGCGCGGGCTGCCGGCGATCGGCTTCGACGAAATCTTGCCGGTGGACGGCGCGTTCTATCTTTACGCCAACACGGCGCGGTTCTCGAACGACAGCCTCGCTTTCGCCAGCGAGATGCTGGAGAAGGCCGGCGTCGCGGCGACGTCCGGCGTCGATTTCGACACGACGCGTGGACATCACTACATGCGGTTCTCCTATGCGGGCGCGGCGGACGAGATGCATGAGGCTGTCACGCGCATTGGAACGTGGCTCAAAGCGCTGTGAATACCGAACTCATTATTTTTGACTGCGACGGCGTGTTGATCGACAGCGAGACGATCGCGTGCCGGGTCGACGCCGAGTGTTTTGCCGAGATCGGTTTCCCGGTGACGTTCGAGGACGTGCGCGAAAACTACGTCGGCAAGACATGGCGGACGATGTTCGCCGATGTCGAGCTGCGGCACGGGCGCGCGCTGCCGGAGAATTTCATCGAGGTCATCCGCGCGAGAACGGCGGCCGCGTTCGAGACGGAGCTTAAAGCGACCGAAGGGATCGAAGCGTTGCTCGATGCGCTGACGTTATCCAAATGCATCGCGTCGAGCAGCGGATTCGATCGGCTCGAACATTCGCTAACGCTGACGAAGCTGTGGGACCGCTTCGCGCCGCACATCTTCAGCGCGATGCAGGTCGCGCGTGGGAAACCGGCGCCGGACTTGTTCCTCTTCGCGGCGAACGAGATGCGCGTTGCGCCGGAGGCGTGTTTAGTGGTCGAGGATAGCGTTGCGGGGGTGACGGCCGCGCGCGCCGCCGGCATGCGCGTGATCGGTTTCACCGGTGGCGGCCATTGCGGGCCGACGCATCCCGAGCGCTTGCGTGCCGCGGGCGCCGAGGCGGTCGCGCAGACGATGCCGGAGCTGGCGGCGTTGTTGCCAGTTTAGAATTCCACGTCGAGCTCTTCGAGTTCCTCGGGTTCTTCCTGCGCGGCCTTCAACCATTCCTTCATCGCGGACATTGCGACAATCGTCTTGCAGTAGTCGTCGATCTGCTTGTCGCGTGCGACATGATACGTGTTGAAGCGTGTGACCACCGGCGCATACATCGCGTCGGCGGTGCAGGGCTGCGTGCCGAATAGGAACGGCCCGCCGTATTTGCCGAGACATTCGCGCCAGATCGCGAAGATGCGATCGATGTCGGCTTGCGCGCCGGCCCATACCTTGAAGTTCGGATAGTCGCCCTTGAGGTTCATCGGCAGCGCCGAACGCAGATTCGAGAAACCGGAATGCATTTCGCCCGAGATGGCGCGGCAATGCGCGCGGGCGCCGCGATCGGCCGGCAGCAGACCGGCTGCCGGCGACATCTCGTTGAGATACTCCGCGATGGCCAGCGTATCCCAGACGCGTGCGCCGTTGTGATCGAGCCGCGGCACGAGAAACGAGGGCGACATCAATAGGAGTTCAGCACGGAGCGATGGGTCGTCGCTCGGAATTGCGACTTCTTCGAAGTCGAGTTTTGCGAGTTTGCACAGCAGCCAGCCGCGCAGGGACCACGATCCGTAATTCTTGCTACCAATCGTAAGTTGCGCTTTCGCCATAACAACAAACCCACTCTCGCAAATGCACTTAGTTGCGGCACGTCCCCGGCAATGCGTCAGCGTCTCACGGGGCCCGAGCGCTCGCAAACCCAATCCGCTCAGGTTGTGCAAACGAAAGGGGCAGAGGCGGCGAAAAAGATGAGCACCCGCTCAGCAATAAAGCGCTTAACGTGTGGGCATGCTCTACCAGGCTTACACGGCGCAGTCGGATCTTGCGGCACCGGTTCGCGCGTTTGCTTCACTTGCTGCCGATGCCGTGATGCCGTGGTCATCGTTCATCGGCGACACGACGGTGAAGAATCTCAGCGCGACTTACGAGCTGATCACGCGCGCAGGACTCACGCATGTCTCGCCGCCGTTCGGCATTCATCGCGTGAAGGTCGGCAATCGCGACGTTTGCGTGCGGGAAGAGGCCGCGCATGTCACGCCGTTCGGCACGCTGCGGCATTTCAAGAAGGACATCGATGTTGAGCAGCCGCGTGTGCTGCTGGTCGCGCCGTTGTCGGGACATTTTGCGACGCTGCTGCGCGCGACCGTGCGGACGATGCTGCCGGAGCACGATGTCTACATCACGGACTGGCACAACGCGCGCGACATTCCGCTGTCCGCCGGAAGCTTCGGCTTCGACGACTATGTCGACCACCTGATCACGTTTCTCGAAGTGCTGGGGCCGGGCGCGCATGTCGTCGCGGTGTGTCAGCCGACGGTCGCGGCATTGGTCGCCGCTTCCGTGATGGCGGAGGACAATCACCCGGCGCAGCCGAAGAGCATGACTCTGATGGCGGGGCCGATCGATACGCGTATCAGCCCGACGAAGGTGAACGAGCTTGCGACGAGCAAGCCGATCTCATGGTTCGAGAAAAACCTCATCACATCGGTGCCGATGCGATTTCCCGGCGCGTTCCGCCGCGTCTATCCGGGCTTCCTGCAGCTGACCGCGTTCATGAGCATGAATATCGATCGGCACGTGAAGGCGCATGTCGATCTGCACCGGCATATCGCAAATGACGAGGAAGAGCAGGCGATCGCGATCAAGACTTTCTACGACGAGTATTTCGCGGTGCTGGACCTCACGGCCGAGTTTTATCTCGAGACCGTGCGGCTCGTGTTCCAGGAGCATGCGTTGCCGAAGGGCGAACTCACGCATCATGGCCGCAAGGTCAATCCGGCGGCGATCCGCAAGACGCTGCTGTTGACGATCGAGGGTGAGCGCGACGATATCTGCGCGATGGGGCAGACGCTGGCAGCGCATGAATTGTGCTCGAGCCTGCGGCCGTATCTGAAGCGTCACCATCTGCAACCGGGAGCCGGGCATTACGGCGTGTTCAGCGGCCGGAAATGGGAAGGCCAGATTTATCCGCTGGTGAAGAACGCGATCCTGGCGAGTAATTAAGTTCTCCGCTCACCCCCGCGAAAGCGGGGGTCCAGGAAGCGCGCGGTAGCGCGCTCCAAAGATTGCAGCTTACTATTTGAATAGCCTGGATTCCCGCTTTCGCGGGAATGAGCGGAGTTTGGGGCTATTCCACTGCAAGAACCGCAGGGCGTTCGAAAATAGAAGGCAACGCCGGTTGTCCGAATTTGCTTCCCTCACAAAACAGATGGCCCGCGCGAGGCGGGCCATTGTGAAGTCATTTCGGCGAACCGTTACTCGCGGCCGAGAACCTTGCGCGACCACCAGCCGGTGCGGCGCGGACGGTCGTCCTCGACAGGAATCGCTGCGGGAGCGGGCGGCTCGCTCGGTAGCGCCGCGATGTCGCGCGGCGGCGGAGGCGGGGTGTATTCGCCGGACTCGACGCTGACCGGTGCGCTTTCGCGGACGGTCGAGCGGCGGCGCGGCTTGGCTTCTTCGGCGGCCGGAGCCGTCGCGGGAGCTTCAGCAGCCTTGGGCGCCTCGGCGGCAGGCGGCGGCGTCACAGTCTCGGTGATCGGGAGCGCTGCGATCGGTGCTTCGCTTTCCGCTGATGCCGTCACGGCTGGCTGCGCTGGGGACTCTGACGAGGTTTCCGAGCTAGCGCCGGTGGCTTCGGCCTGAACGGGCCATTCCTGCCAGGACGCGCTGTCCGGAGCAGCTTCGCCAACGGCAGCGTCCGCATTCTGCGGAGCCTGATCGCGGTCGCCACGTTCCTCGCGGTCACGGCGATTGCGGCGTCCACCACGGCGGCCACGGCGGCGGCGGCGGCCTTCGTCAGTCTGCGCGGCGCCGTCGGCTGTCTCGCCGCCGGCTTCGCTCGTCTGTTCGTCGTCTTCGCCTTCACCCTCGGCATCGTCACCGGCAGTTTCCTGCTGCGGTGCTTCGCCGTCGGCATGCTGTTCGGTGTCCTCGCCATTCTCGGGGCGATCGCCACCGCGCCCACCACGGCCGCGACGACGGCGACGGCGGCGCGGGCGGCGGTTGCCTTCTTCGCCTTCACCTTCGCCATCTTCACGCGCGCTGGTTTCGGACTCTTCGCCGCTTTCGTTCTCGTCCGCGGACTCGTCGTCCTCGTTCTCGATCTCGATCTCGACGAAATCGTCCTCGTCTTCTTCGGCGACCGAAGCATTGCGCAGCAGTTCCTGCTGGCGCTGCGCGATGGCTCGCGCGGCGTCCGGCGTATGCACGACGTCGCCGCGTTCGATGAGGAACGGCTGCTGGCCGTTGATCGCGGCGTCGGCCGTGATCGTGATCGTGATCTGATAGCGCTCCTCGAGCATGCGCAGATGCGCGCGCTTGTGGTTGAGCACATAGAGCGCGATCTCGGAGCGGGTGCGCACGAGCATGTTGTGCGTCGCCTGCTTGAGGAGCTGCTCTTCGAGCGAGCGGAGAAGCTGCAGCGTGAGCGACGAGGTCGAACGCATGTGGCCGGTGCCACCGCAATGCGGGCACTTCTCGGTCGAGCTTTCGAGCACGCTGGTGCGGATGCGCTGGCGCGACATTTCGAGCAAGCCGAAATGCGAGATGCGGCCGACTTGGATGCGCGCGCGATCGTGCTTGAGCGCTTCCTTCATCTTGCGCTCAACCGTGCGATTGTTGCGCTTCTCGTCCATGTCGATGAAATCGATGACGATGAGGCCGGCGAGATCGCGCAAGCGGAGCTGACGCGCGACTTCCTCGGCGGCTTCGACGTTCGTCTTGAGCGCCGTGTCCTCGATGTGGTGCTCGCGGGTCGAACGGCCCGAGTTCACGTCGATGGAGACGAGCGCTTCGGTCTGGTTGATGACGATGTAGCCGCCGGAGCGAAGCTGCACGACGGGCGAGAACATCGCGTCGAGCTGACTTTCGATGCCGTGGCGCGTGAACAGCGCCTGCGGATCCTTGTAGAGCCGCACGTTGCGCGCGTGGCTCGGCATCAGCATGCGCATAAAGTCTTTGGCTTCGCGATAACCCGTGTCGCCCGCGACCGTAACTTCGTCGATGTCCTTGTTATAGAGATCGCGGATGGAGCGTTTGATCAGCGAGCCTTCCTCGTAAACGAGCGTCGGCGCCGAGGACTTCAGCGTCACGTCGCGCACCGTCTCCCACATGCGCAGGAGATATTCGAAGTCGCGCTTCACCTCCGGCTTGGTGCGGTTCGCACCGGCCGTGCGCAGGATAACGCCCATTCCTTCCGGCACTTCCAGCTCGCCGGCAATTTCCTTCAAGCGCTTGCGATCGTCCGATGAGGTGATCTTGCGCGAGATGCCGCCACCGCGCGCGGTGTTCGGCATGAGCACCGAGTAGCGGCCGGCGAGGGAGAGATACGTCGTGAGAGCAGCGCCCTTGGAGCCGCGCTCTTCCTTGACGACCTGCACCAGCAGCACCTGACGGCGCTTGATGACTTCTTGGATTTTATATTGCTTGCGGTAGCGCGGCGCGCGGCGCTCCTGGACTTCTTCGAGCGCATCGGCACCACCGACGGACTCGACGCCTTCGTCTTCTTCCTCGTCGTCGTGCGGCGCGTCTTCGACATCGCCGTGACCGCCGTGCTCGCCGTCAGCGTGATGCTCGTCGTCGTGCTTCTCGTCGTCGTGATGCTCGTCGCCGTGCTTGTCCGCAGCTTCGGCCTCAGCCGAGCCGTGCAGCTGCGTCTCGTCGGAGGCGAAGCGCGGTGCTTCGTCAGACTTGGCTTCATCGTGAGGACGATCGAACGGCTTGAGGATCTCGTCGACCTGCTCGGCGAGTTGGTTCAGCGTGCGCGGCGCGGTCGGGTCTTCGTCGGCCGGCTTGGCACCGGCATCGAACAACGTCGTGTCCGGATTGCCGACGGTTGCCTGAGTTTCGTGGGTGCCGGGCGGGAGGCCCTGCATGTTGTCGGTGCGATCGGTCTCGACAATGCCGACAGCGTCGCCGGTCTCGGCGTGATGCTCGTGGTCGTCACGATGCTCGCCGTGCGTGCCTTCGCCGTCGTGATCGTGGTGATCCTGATTGTCTTGGTCGTGGCTATCTCGGCTTTCGCCCTCGACCGGGCGTCCGCGCTTGACGTCGTCGCGGGAACGCGAGGAGCGATGACGGCGGCCGCGGCCACGCGAGGGGCGGCGCTCTTCCTCGTCTTCCTCTTCGCGATGCGCGCGCTCTTCTTCGTCGAGCAGCGCCTGCCGGTCGGCGACCGGGATTTGATAATAGTCGGGGTGGATTTCAGAGAATGCCAAGAACCCGTGGCGGTTGCCGCCGTATTCGACGAAGGCCGCCTGCAGCGACGGCTCTACGCGGGTGACTTTGGCGAGGTAGATGTTGCCGCGCAGTTGCTGGCGGCTGGCAGATTCAAAGTCGAATTCTTCGACCCGGTTGCCGCGCACCACCACGACCCGGGTCTCCTCCGGGTGGGTGCTGTCGATAAGCATCTTGTTGGCCATTGCAGAACTTTCCTATGGCGCATAGCGGCACGCCCGCTCGGTCCCTGAGCCGAAAACCCGGCCGGCCGGAGCGTGTGACTTGCGCCTGATGTTTGTGAGAGGGGTGCTTCAGATTTCCGGAGACGCGCGCTCCGCCGGTCACCGCGACTGCGGTCCGGGCTGGAAGATGCGCTTGTGTCCGTTGAAGCATGTTTGAACCTGGGGCAGCGTCCTTCGGCTGCCGATCTTGTTTCTTCTTGCCTGCGGTATTGTGTGCGTCACGCCATTGCGGGCGTCTACGGATCCCGGCCGACCTACACAGTGGCTCGCAAAAACCGCCGCATGCGGCTCGTTCTTGCGTTGCGGCTCCCTTCCGCGGTAATCCCGCACCTTAGCGGGTTATCGGGGCGGCGGGCCGCCTGCCCAAACGCGGCAAGACCGGAATCTCTACCGTCGACGCTTCCTTATTAGGCGCTGGCCAGTTGATTAGCAAGATGACAGACGAATGGCGGTTAAGCCTTCGCTACGACGATCCGCCCCGGTCTTAAGCAGAGGTTAACCACGCCGAACCTATCAAAGATGGTACGGAGGTTTCGGTTCGTGCGTGGTCGTTTTTCGCTCCGCAGAAACGGTTTAGGGGCGGTTCTTGCCGTGGCGCTTGCGCTCGGCCAGGGGATGCCGGCGCATGCCCAGAAGCCGGCCGCGGTGGCGGCCGCGATCGCAACCGACGCGCGGCTCGGCGGTGACGAAAGCCGCACGCGGCTCATCGTCGACCTCTCGCATGACATCAAAGTATCGGCCTTCACACTCGCGGACCCGTACCGCGTCGTGATCGACCTGCCGCAGATCGCCTTCCAGTTTCCGGGCAATGCCGGGCAGGTCGGGCGCGGCCTGATCAAAGCCTATCGCTACGGCCTCGTGATGCAGGGCGGCTCGCGCATCGTGATCGATACGACCGGGCCGGTCCGCGTAGAGCAGGCGACCGTGCAGGAGGCGAAGGACGGGGAGCCGGCGCGGCTGCTCGTCGATCTCGTCAGCATCGACCGGGCGAGCTTTCTGCGGAATTTGGCGCTCGACCAACGCAACCGCCCAAGTGAACCGCGCCGCCCGCCGGCGGAGGTCGCGAAGACTGACGCACGTCCCGTGGTCGTGATCGATCCCGGCCATGGCGGCATCGACAACGGCACGACGGCGGCCGAAGGCGTCGCCGAGAAGACGATCGTGCTCGATTTCGCGCGTGAGTTTGCCGAGCGGCTGGAGAAGACCGGTCGCTACAATGTCGTGATGACGCGCAGCGACGACACATTCATCTCGCTCGGCGATCGCGTGAAAGTCGCGCGGCAGCACAAGGCGGCGCTCTTTATCTCCATCCACGCGGACTCGCTGGCAAACCGCGACCCGGATACGCGGGGGGCGACGATTTACACGGTCTCCGACAAGGCGTCCGATGCCGAGGCCGCACGGCTTGCCGAGGCGGAGAACCGCGCCGACGTGATTGCCGGTGTCGACCTCTCGAAGGACGACGACGACGTCGCCGACATCCTAATCGACCTGATGCAGCGCGAGACGCGGACCTTTTCGAGCCATTTCGCGCGCATCGTCGCCGGTGCGTTGCGTCCGGCCGTCAAGCTGCACCGCCAGCCGCTGCGCTCGGCCGGTTTCAAGGTGCTCAAGGCGCATGACGTCCCGTCGGTGCTGATCGAGCTCGGCTATGTGACCAGCCCGCAGGACCTCAAGCTCATGCTTTCGGAAGCCTGGCGCAAACGGGCGACCGAATCGCTGACCGCGGCCGTGACGACGTTCTTCTCCGGTCGTGCCGCCAACGCGTCCAATTAGATTCCGCTGGAGCGGCGGCTCCGGCCTCAGTTTGACCATAAAAAACGGCGACCACGCCGACCGTTAGCTGCAATTCGTGGCGTGTTCGCCACAGGGGGCCCGGGCAAATTTCACCGGGAAGGCTGAGCAGCGCACCGAGCGATGAGTTCGGTGTATAAGGGCGGGCCGGGGCTAACCGGCATAGTGAGGTCGGAAGGACCGTAATGAAGCTTTTGCTCCGCTTCTTCGGGTGGGCGTTCGCCGTCGGTTCGGCAGTGTTCTTGGTCGGCGTCGTCGCCGTTGCGGGTGCCATGTGGCACTTCAGCAAGGAACTGCCGGATTACTCGACACTGCAGGACTACGAACCGCCCGTGATGACTCGTGTTCACGCGAGCGACGGATCGCTGGTTTCCGAGTTCGCGCGCGAGCGCCGGCTCTATCTTCCGATCCAAGCCGTACCGAAGCTCGTCGTCGATGCTTTCCTCTCGGCCGAAGACAAGAATTTCTACGAGCACGGCGGTATCGATTTTACGGGTATCGCGCGCGCCGCGGTGGTCTACGCGCAGAATATGGGCACGGGTCGCCGTCCGCAGGGCGCTTCGACGATCACGCAGCAGGTCGCCAAGAACTTTCTTCTCACCAACGAGCAGACCTTCGATCGTAAGATCAAGGAAGCGCTACTGGCGATGAAGATCGAGCGCGCCTACACGAAGGACCGCATCCTCGAACTCTATCTCAACGAGATCTATCTCGGCCTCGGCGCTTACGGCATCGCGGCCGCGTCGCTGATCTACTATGACAAGTCGGTGCACGAGCTTTCCATCGCGGAAGCCGCTTATCTCGCCGCTTTGCCGAAAGCGCCGAGCACGCTGCACCCGTTCCGCCAGCGCGAGCGCGCCACCGAGCGCCGCAACTACGTCATCGACCGTATGGTCGAGAACGGCAACATCAAAGCGGCCGACGCCGAGAAGGCGAAGAAAGAGCCGCTCAACGTCACGCCGCGTCCGACCGGCGCGCACATCTTCGCGGCTGAGTATTTCGCCGAGGAAGTGCGCCGCGAGGTCTACGAGCGCTTCGGCGAGAAAAAGCTGTACGAAGGCGGTCTCTCGGTCCGCGCGACGCTCGACCCGAAGCTGCAGGCGATGGCGCGTAAGGCGCTTGCCGACGGCCTCGTGAAGTATGACGAGACGACCGGCTATCGCGGCCCGGTCAACAAGATCGTGCTCTCGGGCGACTGGGGCACCCAGCTCGCCGAGATCAAGGCGCTCAACGATATCCCGTGGAAGCTCGCGGTGGTGCTCGAAACGGGCGACCAGTCGGCGCGCATCGGCCTCCAGCCGGGGCGCGAGGCGGGCGGTCTCTCGCGCGAGCGCAACACCGGCATCGTGCCGCTCGACGGCGTGCGCTGGGCGCGCGGCGCGGCGGGCAGCAACCGCAATCGCGGCACTCCGGGCAAGGTCTCGCAGGTGCTCGAAGCCGGCGACGTGATTTACGTCGAGCCGCTCGAGCGCAAGACGCGCGATACGCGGCGCCGTCAGACATCGGACCGCGACGAGGAAGATACGCCGGCGGTCGGCAATCTCTATCGCCTGCGGCAGGTGCCGGAAGTCTCCGGCGCGATCAGCGTGCTCGACCCGTTCACGGGCCGCGTGCTCGCCCTGGTCGGTGGCTTCTCGTACGACCAGAGCCAGTTCAATCGCGCGACGCAGGCGCTGCGTCAGCCGGGATCGTCGTTCAAGCCGCTCGTCTACGCGGCGGCGCTCGACAACGGTTACACGCCGTCGTCGATCGTGGTCGACGGACCGCTCGAAGTCGATATGGGCAACGGGCAAACCTGGCGCCCGGAAAACTACTCGCAGAAATTCTACGGACCGCAGACGCTGCGTTTCGGCATCGAGCAATCGAAGAACGCGATGACGGTGCGCCTCGCGCAAGACGTCGGCATGCCGCTCGTCGTCGACTATGCGAAGCGCTTCGGCGTCTACGACGACATGCCGCAATATCTCTCGTTTTCGCTCGGCGCGGGCGAGACGACGGTGCTGCGCATGACGGCGGCGTATTCGATGTTCGCCAACGGCGGCCGCCGCATCAAGCCGACGTTGATCGACCGTATTCAGGATCGTTACGGACACACGATCTTCCGTCACGATCAGCGCGAATGTCGCGGCTGCACGGCGGATGCGTGGAAGAACCAGCCGGAGCCGTCGCTGGTCGATCGCCGCGAGCAGGTGCTCGACCCGATGACGGCGTATCAAATCACCTCGATGATGGAAGGCGTCGTGCAACGCGGCACCGCGCCGATCCTGAAAGAAGTCGGCAAGCCGATTGCCGGCAAGACCGGAACGACGAACGACTGGAAAGACGCGTGGTTTGTGGGCTTTTCGTCGGATCTCGCGGTCGGCGTTTACGTCGGCTACGACAAGCCGCGCACACTCGGCACCAGCGCGGCCGCAACCGGCGGACATCTCGCGGCACCTGTCGTGAAGGATTTCTTGAAGGCTGCGCTCGCGAATAAACCCGCAGTGCCGTTCCGCGTACCGCCGGGAATGAAACTCATTCGTGTCGATGCGCGGACCGGTGTTCGTGCAAGCGGCGGCGACGGACGCGTGATTCTCGAAGCGTTCAAACCCGGCACTGCACCGCCGGAAGCTGCGATTGCTGCAGTCGATCCGGAAGGACGTCCCGAGTCGGTGACGCCGGAAGCCGATCGCGCCGTGCGTGGTGGCGGACTTTACTAAACATTCGCTGCAACTTGAGTTTTCTGCGATTTCGCCGGGCGATATGCCCGGCGTTTTCGCATGCGTCATGCGCAGTGAAGAAATGTATGTGTGTCTTTTTGGTCCTTCACATCCGCGTCGCACGTCGCTAGTGTTTGGCTTGTGACCTCGGAGTCCTGCGGCGGACCATGAAGCTCTCTGTACCAGTAATCCTCACCGCGCTGTCGCTTACGAGCGGCAGCGCGCTGGCGGTCCCGATGGGTCCGTTCCAAGCGAACGACACCGGCGGCATCATCGCGTACACTCCCGACGCTTATCACTCGCGTCACGCCATTGCGGGCGAGTACTGCTCGTCTTGGGGCAAGCTGCATCGCATCACGAGCGTGCGTCGCCGCTATGGCGAGTACATCGTGTTCGCGTGCTATCGCCCGCGCAATTCCGAAGGCATCGTGCTGCGCAGCAGCTACTGATTTCCTGACAACAGGACTTCGTCATTCCGGGACGCGTTGCTTGCGCAGCAAGCCGCGAGCCCGGAATCCATAACCTCAACCTTCCAATAGTTCGCTCGGTGAATATGGATCCCGGCTCGCGCGCTGTTCGCTTTGCGAACATCGCTTGGCCGGGATGACGGGGTTTGGGAAGGTTTGATCATTCGGTGGAAGCCGAAGCGTTCGGCGTTTCGCTTTTCCGCGATGCGTGGTCTCTTCGCGCTCCCGGAATGACGACGCGTGAACGAAGTGTCGAACAGCACTAACGACGAGACGGCGCGCGGCTATCACGGCTGGAAGATCGTCGTCGTCTGCTTCCTGATGGCGTTGTTCGGCTGGGGCTTCGGCTTCTATGGCCACGCCGTCTATCTCGCAGAAATTCAACGTTTGCGGGGCTGGCCGGCCTCGATTATCGCTAGCGCGACGACGCTTTATTACCTCTGCGGCGCGATTTTGGTGGTCTTCACGGCCGATCTGGTGCGCCGGCTGGGACCGAAAGCCATGGTTTTGGGCGGTATCGCCTGCATGGCGACCGCCGCGTTCTTGATCACGATCGTCGACGCGATCTGGGAGCTTTACGCCGCATATCTCCTGATGGCGATCGGCTGGGCGTCGCTGGGCCTCGGCTCGATCACCAATATTCTCGGCCTATGGTTTCGCACGAAGCGCGGCATGGCGATCAGCCTCGCACTGAACGGCGCTAGCTGCGGCGGGATCATCTTGGCGCCGATCCTCGTGCTGCTCTCGGCGCGCGTCGGTTTCGTTTACGCGATGTGGATCGCTATCGCTGCGATGCTTCTGATCCTGGTGCCGCTCGTTCTGTTTTGGCTGCGTGCGCCGGAGATCGAGCCGCCGAAGCCGGGAGTCGCGCCTGAAGTCGTGATGACGAAAGCGGAAGCGCTGCGCAGCTTCGCGTTCTGGTCTGTCGCGGGGCCATTTGCGCTCGCGCTGGTCGCGCAGGTCGGCTTCATCGTGCATCAGGTCGCGTATCTGACGCCGGCGCTCGGTCGCGATGGCGTTGCGGTGTCGGTCGCAATCACAACGACGATGGCGGTGATCGGCCGGGTAGGGCTCGGCACCATCATCGACAAGCTCGATCAGCGGCGCGCGTCGGCTATTTCGTTCACCACCCAAGGCCTGGCGTTGGCCGCGATGACGCTGACAAACGAACCTCTCGTTCTGTATTTATGCTGCGCGGTGTTCGGGTTTTCTGTCGGCAATCTGATTACGTTCCCGGCGTTGATCGTGCAGCGCGAGTTTCCCGCCGCGGCGTTCGGGACAGTGATCGCGCTGGTGACGGCGACGACGCAGTTCATCTACGCCTTCGGACCTGGACTGCTGGGCCTCGTCCGTGACGCGTCCGGCAGTTATGCGGCTGCGGTCTATGTTTGCGTTGCGTTTTTCTTCGCGGCGGCGGTGCTGGTGTTGATGAGGCCGCGCACGGTCTAAGTGGTTGCGTTCACGGCATTCCGCCGTTACATGACGCCCTCGAAAAGGAAATTTGTCATGCGCGCGGAAACGCAACAGGACATCGATGCCATCAAGCAGTCCGTGGGACTGCTGAGGAGGCATCTTTGACTTCGATACAGCATCAGTAAGGCTCGCGGAGCTTAACCGCGACGCGGAAGACCCGAAGCTCTGGGACGATCCGGAGCGCGCTCAGAAGATCATGCAGGAGCGCACTGATCTCGAAGACCAGCTATCGAGCATCGGGCGGATCGAGCAGGAAATCGCCGACCATATCGGGATGATCGAACTCGGTGAGGCCGAGGGCGATCAGGGCGTCGTTGCGGAAGCGGAGGCTGCGCTCAAAGCCGTGCGCGCCGACGCGACGCGGCGTGAACGTGAGGCGCTGCTGTCGGGTGAAGCCGACGCAAACGATACGTTCCTCGAAGTGCATGCGGGCGCGGGCGGTACCGAGAGCCAGGATTGGGCGCGGATGCTGCTGCGCATGTACACGCGCTGGGCCGAGCGCAAGAAATACAAGATCGAGTATCTCGAAGAGACTGCGGGCGAAGAAGCCGGGATCAAATCGGTCACAATCCAGATCAAGGGCAAGAATGCTTACGGCTGGCTGAAGACGGAACGCGGCGTGCATCGCCTCGTGCGCATTTCGCCGTTCGACTCGAACGCGCGGCGGCACACGTCGTTCTCGTCGATCGACGTCTATCCGGTCGTCGACGACCGGATCATTATCGATATCAAAGAATCCGACGTTCGCGTCGATACGATGCGCGCGCAAGGTGCCGGCGGTCAGCACGTCAACAAGACGGACTCGGCCGTGCGTTTGACGCATATTCCGACCGGCATTGTTGCGCTGTGTCAGGCCGAACGCTCGCAGCACAAGAACCGCGCCGAGGCGTGGCGCATGCTGCGCGCGAAAATGTACGAAGCCGAACTCAAAAAGCGCGAGGCGGAAGCCGCGGCCGAGCAGGCCGCTAGGACGGACATCGGTTGGGGTCACCAGATCCGCTCGTATGTGCTGCAGCCGTATCAGATGGTGAAGGATCTGCGCACTGGCGTGTCGACATCAGACACCGGCGGTGTGCTCGACGGCGACCTCGATCAGTTCATGGAAGCGACACTGGCGCAGAAAGCGTTCGGCGGCGGTCCGGACAAGGTCGAAGACGTCGATTAATATTAGGATTATCGCAGCGTTTTCAAAACAATGACGAGATCGCGTTTGTCGTCCCTCTCCCGTTCACGGGAGAGGGTGGCGGCAGCCGGGTGAGGGGACTCGTCGGCACCGGAATCGATGCTTGCCCTCACCCCAACCCTCTCCCGCAAGCGGGAGAGGGAGCCCTATCGCTGCGGCGCTATGGCTTTAGTCCGCTGGGCGAGCCACACCGTGTGGCCGCCGCATTCCGGATCGTTGGCGACATGCGCGACGACGGCTAAGCCGTTGTTGGCGAGCAGCGCGCGGTATTCTTCCGGCGCGAGGCTCGCGTGGTAGAGCGGGTCACCGCCGAACTCGCCGATCACTTCGCCGGCTTCCGGCCCGCTGGTGAACATCAGCGCGCCGATCGGGGCAACATGTTCGGCGAAGATCGCGAACATGCGGCGCTGATCGTCTGGCGCAAGATGGAAGAAACTATCCCAGGCGATGACGCCGTCGAACGTACGGCCGAGATCAAGCCTGCGCATGTCGGCGACGTGAGCATCGGCATTCGGCAGATTTTGCGCGAACAAAGCGATCAGTTCGGGCGAAGAGTCGACGCCGGTGACGGCGCAGCCTTGCGTCATCAGATAGCGCGCGATCGGCAGTCCCGAGCCGCAGCCGAGGTCGAGCACTGTCGCGGACGCCGGCAGGAGCGCGCGGAAGCTATCGAGCCACGCGCGTTCGCCGAGATGATCGCCGCGCGCATCCGCCCACGCGGCCGCGTGTTTGCGATAGTGATTGATGATCGCGTCGGCGCTCATGCTCAGCCGCGTTCCGCGACGGCCTTCATGTTAGCGAGACCGGTGTCGAAGTCGTTGCCGATCATCTTGTCGAAGTTGATCACGCTCGACATGACCTTGGTCATGAACGGCTGCGGGCCATACATCGCCCACGAAACATCCGTCGCGCCGTCGATCTCGCGCAGCGTGAAGTCCGCGATGTTGTCGCCGACGAAAGGCTTGAAGAATTGAAGGCGAATCTTGACGCGCTCGGGCGGCGGCGCTTCGAGGATATCCATCCGGCCCGAGCCGACACTCTTGTCACCTTCCCATGCGTAAGATCCGCCGACGCCGGCTGACGGATTCCCATATGTGCGCTTGAGCTTCGGATCGCGGTGCTCATAGGGCGACCATTCGGTCCAGCGGCGGAAATCGTTGATCAGCGGGAAGATCGTCGCGGCCGGTGCGTTGATCGTGATGTGTCTCTCATAGCGAAACGCGTTCGGCTTCGTTGCCGCGTAAGCGAGCAGGCCGAGAATCGCGAGCGCGATGAGTGCGAGGATCGTGAGGAGAATCGTCATGATGGTCCTCGGGGATGAACGGTGCGGCAGTGTAGCGCGGACTTCCCCTCCGGCGTCAAAGGTGTTTAAGGTCGCGCCCGAAAGAGCCCACAAGGGCCAAGGGAGGGAATAATGCTCCGCGCGTTTACGTTTGCCATCGCGATGTCGGCTGCCGTGCTGGCGCAGCACAGTGCCTTCGCACAAGCGCAGAATTGGCCGAACCGGCCGGTCCGCATGATCGTTCCGTATACGGGCGGCGGTTACACCGACAACATGGCGCGCACGGTCGGTGCGAAGATTTCCGAGGCGATCGGCCAGCCGCTCGTCTACGAGAATCGTCCGGGCGCGAACAGCGTGATCGGCGCCGAGGTCGTCGCGAAGGCTGCGCCGGATGGCTATACGTTCGGCACCGTGATCGCCGGGCATTCGGCGAACCAGACGCTCAATCCGAAGCTGCCGTTCGATGTCGTGAAGGACTTCACCTACGTCTCGCTGATGAGCGTCGCGCCGCTGATGCTGGTCGCGCGCAAAGATCTCCCGATCAAGAATGTGAAGGAGATGATCGCTTACGCGAAGGCGAATCCCGGCAAGCTGAATTTCGCGTCGAGCGGCATCGGCTCGGCGGCGCATCTGACGATGGAACTCTTGAAGGCGCGCGAAGGCCTCAACATGCAGCACGTGCCGTATCGCGGCACGCAGCCGGCGTTGACCGATCTGATCGGCGGACGCGTCGATGTGATGTTCGACACCGTCAGCGCGTTCATGTCGCATGTCGAAGCCGGTACCATCAACGCGATCGCGGTGACGGCGAAGGGCCGCATGCCGTCCGCGCCGAGCGTTCCGACGATGGGCGAGCAGGGCGTGCAGGACTTCGTCACCGGCACCTGGGCCGGCATCATTGCGCCGGCCGGAACGCCGAAGGCGATCGTCGATCGTGTCGCGGCGGAATCGAAGAAGGCGCTCGCCGATCCGGCGATGAAGGCGCAGCTCGAGAAGCTCGGCTACGAGGCGGTCGGCAACACGCCGGAAGAATACACGGCGTTCCTCAAAGACGAGGTCGCGCGCTGGGGCAAGGTGATCAAGGACGCCGACATCAAGCTCGAACAGTAGAGCAGGGTCCCGCCAATTGACGGTTGCTACTCGCGCGCGCCGCCGCTTCACTCCGGCCCGCAATAATTGAGGGCTTGAAAGATGCGGCGGACGGCACTGGTTTTGGCGGGACTACTACTGGCGATGATAGGCGCTCCGGCGCAGGCGCAGATGGGGCCGAAGGCGGTCTTTATCGATCTCGTTGCCGATGGTTCGATCCGGCCGCAGCTGTTTCAGTGCGTCCGGCGCTCGGTGGCGGAAGCCGGCGACGTCTCCTTCGTCAACGAGGACGATCCGAGCAAGACCAGCACGGTGAGCATCCGCGCGATTCCGACTTACTCCGGGCGCACGCTGACGGGCTATGTCGCGAGTGTCACCGTGACCAGCAACATGCCGGCCGCGATGCGCGAGCAGCTGACCCAGCAGATGCAGGGCGACGATCGGTTGCGGATGTTGTCGGAGCTTCGCCGCTACGGCGCGACCGAGATGGCGCGCATCATGGTGGCGCCGCGCAACCTCAACAAATTTTGCGATGACGTCGCCGCCGAGGTCGTTACCGGGTTGTTCGATACCTCCGGACGAGCGGCGGAGCCGGCGCGGCCGCGCCGTTAGGACGGCATTTACGCTATCGACTTAGCGGTTTTGCAACGACATCGCGCTATCACGGGGCCTCGTTTAGGGCCTCGAGCGCATGCGCCAGAATATCGAACTCAGCCAAGGAGCGGGGATACCGCACGCCAATGTCGTGGAGCATTGCGCGGCGATTTTCGCGCTGGTGCTCGTAATCTTCTTCGCGGCCGCGCCGTTCTTCGGCGTGTGGATCCTTGACGAGAAGTGGCAGAACCAGCTGCAGGACTTCCTGGCGTTCTACAGCGCCGGACAGCAGGCGCTCGGCGGCCAAGCCGGAGCGATCTACGTCCCGGACGTGGCGCACGCGGCCCAGGAACTCGCACTCGGCCGGGCCTTTAAGGGGCAATATCCCTGGTACTACCCGCCGTTCTACAATTTCCTGCTGATCCCGCTCGCGCTCATCCCGTACGGCATCGCCTACGCGGTGTGGGCGGTCGGCTCGATTGCGCTCTATATCCGCGTGGTCGGCGGGATTGTCGGGCATCGCATCGGCTACCTTCTCGCGCTCGCATTCCCGGGCGTTTTCTACACGGCACTGACCGGACAGAACGGCGCGCTCACGGCAGCGCTGCTGGCCGGATCGATGACGCTGATGCGAACTCATCCGGTTGCGGCCGGAGCGTGCCTCGGTCTGCTGACCTACAAACCGCATTTCGGCATTCTCGTTCCGCTGGCGCTTATCGCCGGGAAACAGTGGCGCGTCATGGCCTCGGCGGTCGTCACGACAATCGCGTTGGTTGCTGTGTCGTGGCTCGTGTTCGGCACAAGCGCGTGGCAAGGTTTCTTCAGCGCACTCACGATCGCTTCCGATCAACACATCGCGAACGGCTCGGTGAAGTGGCACAAAATCCAATCGCTCTATGCATTCTTACGCATGCTCGGCGCGAGCCAGACTGTCGGACTCGCCGCACATGCGGCGCTGCTTGCAGCGCTCGCGCTTGCGGTCTGGCGCGTGTGGCGCAGCGATGTGTCGTTCAATCTCAAAGCCGCGCTGCTGACCGTCGCGGTGCCGCTCGCGACGCCGTATTTGATGATCTACGATGGCATCGTGCTCGCGGTGCCGATGGCGTTCCTCATTCGCGAGGGCCGCGAAACCGGCTTCCGTTCTTACGAGTGGGCCGTGATGGGGATTGCGTGCGTCACGCTTGCAGTGCTGCCGTTTATCGAGGCGATGCCGTCGCTTTACATCGTGTCGCTGATGATCGGAGCGTTGGTCGTACGCAGATTGCTGGCGCCGGTGGAAATGCCGCAGGTCGCGGCGCGCGTTTAGGCTGGCTCTGAAAACAAACGCGCCGGGAGCGCCTAGTTGGGGCAATGCCTGACTGCCTATAGCCCCTGAAGGTCACATCCCGGCGGTGCGTCTGTGAGATGCCGCTACGCGTTAAGCCCAGACGGGTGTCTTAAGCGGTCCTAGCGGCACGTTGCGCCGGTGGCGTCATCGAAACCTCCACGTTGGTGGAAGGGAAGTGCAAACTTCGCTTTCCATCGTGTACGCGATGATCGTCCTCCCATGCAGGCAGTGTGTCAAGCACGGAAGTTCTCGCAGTCGCGGCAACGTGACTTGTCGCATGCTTTAACTGCATCGGATAAAAGTTCTCGATGCGTCCGCCGCATGCGCCCTACAATGCTAGGGTTGTTGAACGAAAAAGAATAAGAGGGGAGTTAGGTCAGTGAAGTTGTCTCGTCGTGTCGCGATGTGTGCCGTTGCGTTCGCCGCCGTATCGATCGCGCAGCCTGCCGTCGCGCAGGAATATCCGAACCGCATCATCAAATGGGTCGTCGGTTATCCGGCCGGTGGCGCCACCGATATTTTCGCGCGTCTGATCGGGCAGTATCTGTCGGAGAAGCTCGGCCAGCAGGTCATCATCGAAAATCGCCCGGGCGCCGGCAACAACATCGGCACCGAAGCGGTGATCAATTCGGCGCCGGACGGCTACACGGTGCTGCTGACCAATCCGGCGAATTCCGTCAACGCGACGCTTTATCGCAAGCTCAACTTCAACTTCATGAACGACACAGTGCCGATCGCCGGGATCGCGCGCGTGCCGAACGTGATGGAAGTGCATCCGTCTGTGCCGGCTAAGACCGTGAAGGAATTCATCGACTACGCCAAAGCCAATCCGGGCAAGATCAACATGGCGTCGTCCGGCAACGGCACCTCGATCCATCTCTCGGGTGAGCTGTTCAAGTTCATGACCGGCGTGCAGATGCAGCATGTGCCGTATCGCGGGTCGTCGCCGGCTTTGACCGATCTTCTCGCCGGCCAGGTGCAGGTGATGTTCGACAACCTTCCGGCGTCGATCGCGCATATCAAAGCGAACTCGCTGCGGCCGCTCGCGGTGACGACGGCGCAGCGTTCGAAGAATTTGCCGGATGTTCCGACGGTTGCCGAGACCGTGCCGGGTTATGAGGCGAGCGCGTTCTTCGGCATGTCGGCGCCGAAGGGGACGCCTCCGGCCGTCATCAAGAAGCTCAATGACACGATCAATGCGGCGCTCAAAGATCCGAATATCCTGGCGCGCATCGAAGAACTCGGCGGCATCCCGATGGGCGGCACGCCGGAAGAGTTCGGTGCTGTGGTCAAATCCGAGACCGAGAAGTGGGCGAAGGTCGTCGAATTCTCTGGCGTGAAGGTCGACTGATGCGAGGCGCCGCGGCGAGCCTACGAAGCGCTTTGCTTTGTGTGTTCGTCTGCGGCGCGTTTCATTCGGCGCTTGCGCATTCGCCGGGCGTCGACGATCAGGATCAAGCGGCCGCGCATGAGGTCGAGGCGTTTCGCGAATTCGTCAAACGCGCGGTCGACGCCAAGGATATTCACGCGCTGAGAATCCTTTACGCGGATTCCTTCACGCATACGCACGGCTCCGGCCGGATGGACGGCAAGGATACGCGCATCGTTTCGGTAATGGCTGGCGAGCCGTTGATCGAGAATGCGCCTGCGGACGACATCCGCTTTCGCGTGCACGGCGAGCATACGATCATCGTGACGGGCCGCAGCCCGATCCTGAACACCAAGGAAAACAAGACGTACCAGTTCCGCTGGATGGCGGTGTACGTGAAGCAGGGTCAGGATTGGAAGCTGGCGGCCAGTCAGGCGACGCGTTTGCCGTGAGGCTTATTTGCCGCGCTTCTTGAGCCAGGCCTGCATCCAATCGATCTCTTTTTCCTGCGCGCTGATGATGCCGGTCGCGAGCTTGCGGACCTCGCGCGACTTCGAGTGCTTGAGAACGATCTTCGCCATGTCGATCGCGCCTTGGTGGTGCGGGATCATGCCGCGAATGAAGTCGACGTCGACGTCGCCCGTGTAAGCGATGCCCATGTCCTTGTGCATCTTCTCGTTGGCGGCTTGGAAATCGGCGGTCGAACTACCGGCAGCGGCTGGCGCTGCGGACTGTCCGTGCTGATGGTGCTGGTGTGTCTGCGCGTAAGCCGGTGCAGCGAAAGTGAATGCGAGCGCTGCGGCGGCGAGCAGGGAATGCTTCATCGCAAAATCCTCATCGAAAAAATAAAGGCTCACGCATCAGCCACGCGCTGCGGCGTACCTCGATGGCAATACGTGCGAGACGGGGGCGGCGTTACGTCTTGTCGTTGAGACGGCTGCCGGCGCGGAGGAATTTCACCGGATCGACAGGCTCGCCGTCGATGCGGGTTTCGTAATGAAGATGCGGGCCGGTTGAGCGGCCGGTCGAGCCGACGCGGCCAACGACTTGGCCGGGCTTCACAATCTGGTCTTCTGTGACGGAGATCGACGAGAGATGGCCGTAGCGGGTGACGAGACCGTTGCCGTGATCGACTTCGACCATGCGGCCATAGCCGCCGCTCCACGATGCATTCGTCACGCGGCCGCCCGCGGTGACGCGCACCGGTTCGCCGGTGGAGGCGCGGAGATCGAGGCCGCTGTGCAGCGCGTAAGCGCGAATGAACGGGTCCATGCGGACGCCGAAACCCGACGACGATTCGAGGCGGCCGGCGAGGGGACGGCCGAGCGGTACGCTGTGCAGCGTCTTGCTCAGGCGATCGAGATGGTTGCGCGCGAGATTGACGCGCTCGAGCTGGCGATCGAATGCGCCGGTATCGGATTTCTCCGGGACCGGGACGAATGGGCCGCCGAGTCCGTTAACCGATTCGCTCGGCGCGATCTTGCGAAGATCGAGGCCGATCTCGGCTAGCACGCCGCGCAGGCGGAGTGCTTTCGCGCCGTAGCCGTCTTCGAGGGCGAGGAGGCGCGAGCGCTGATCCGTCTCGACGCGGTCGAGCGACTCTTCGACACGCGAGATCGCGTGTGAAATGCGCGCGGTGCTCGCCTTGCCGCGCGCCTGCGGCGTTGGCGAGTCGAGCAGATAAGATTGGCGGTCGAGCACGGTTGGGGTCGACGGCTGCGGCGTCGGCACTTCGATCATCGGAGCCGGCGTATTGCCGCCGCCGATGAGAGGGCGGCCGTGCGGCCGAGCGGGGGCGGTATCGGGAAGTCCGCTCAACGCGGAGGCGCGGGTCTCGAGCGTCGTTTGGCGACGGGAGAGAGTTTCGACGCGCTGCTCCATCTTCTCTTGATCGAGGAGGTGACGGCTCGTCGTGCGGTCCATCTCGGCTTGCAGCGCGGCGATGCGGTCTTCGTAGGAGCGCTGCATAACGCTCTGCTGCGAGATCATTCCGCTGACGATGGTGTCGCTGAATGTGAAGTAGGCGGCCGAGCCGACGCTCCACACGGTCATGGCGGCGATGACGGACGCCGACGCCCACAGCGTCAGCGGCCGGACGCGGAAGGCGCGCTTTCCACTTTCGATGGTGTAGGGCTGACGCCGCCCGAACGATGCGGGCGCGGACTCGCCTTGGCTCACGCGGTACGACATATCGGCTCCTGTCCCGGGCCCGAATCGGTCATGGGACAGCGCGCATGATCAGCGGTGCATGGTTAATGTTTCGGAAAAGGCACCGAAACTGGTCAGCCGCCGTCTTTTACGGCCTTCAAGACCGCCTCGGCGTGGCCCGGCACCTTCACCTTGCGCCAGATCTTGGCGATCTTACCCTTCTCGTCGATCAGGAAGGTCGAGCGTTCGATGCCCATGTATTTGTGGCCGAACATCGATTTCTGGGTCCAGGCGCCATAGGCGCCGAGCATCGCGTGGTCTTCGTCGGAAGCGAGCGGGACCTTGAGGTCGTACTTCTTCTTGAACTTGTCCTGCGCCTTCACGGGATCGGCCGAGGCTCCAATCACGGCCGCATTCGCCTTGGCGAAATCGGCCGCGAGCGCAGAGAAGGCGCGTGATTCGACCGTGCAGCCGGGCGTGTCCGCCTTCGGATAGAAGAAGAGGACCAGTTTCTGCCCGCGAAAATCCTTCAAGCTCACGGTATTTCCGCCGTCAGCCGGCAGGGAAAAGTCCGGTGCTGTGTCGCCAACTGCTAAGTTATCGGTCATTGCCTTCCTTTCGGCACTTTCGACGGGCTTATGATCCTGAAATCATGTAATTTTACCCGCAGAAGCAGCCATACTGCTCGCACCGGATAGTGACGTAGGTTTGTGAAGGACCGCAAGGTCGTCCGGAAATTGATCCGGAAGTAGGGGATATACGCTTCAGAATGCCTTTTGCTGCGCTCCAGAATGCGTGGGACCGCACACGCCTCCAGTTGCGCGGCATGGCGCTGCGTGGGGTTCAGCCTGAGCACATGCACCTCCTGCGGCCACGGAAATCGCGCTGGCCGCGCCGCTGCGCCATCGGCGCAATCGCTTTCGTGCTTTTCATCGCGGCGTCGGTCGGCGGCCTTTGGTGGCGCCTCAATAGCGGGCCTATCGCGCTCGACATGTTTACGCCGTTCCTGACGTCCGCGCTCGAAAGCCGGGTCGGCGGTGGCCGCAGCGTCGAAGTCGGCGGCACCATCCTTGAACTCGACGAACATGGGCGCACCGCGATGCGCCTGCACGACATCAAGGTCTTCGATCAGGATCGCAACGTCGTCGCGAGTGCGCCAAAGGCGGAAGTCGGCATTGCGGGCGGGTTGCTCTCCGGCAGCTTGCGGGCGACGCGGATCGAACTCATCGGCGCCGAGATGGGCGTTCGCATCGAGACGGATGGCCGCGTCACCGTGTTCACCGGCGGCGAGACGCAGAAGCCGATCGCCAGCGTCGATGCGAAGGCGATCGCGCAAGCCGCCGCTCCGGCCACGGCGGGCGGTCAGGTGCCGCAGGACTCGCTTGCGAGCGATGCCGCGGGCCTCGCCGCGCTGATGTTCGGCTGGCTGCAGAATCTCGACAATGCCGGGCTCGACGGCGGCGACCTCAACGAGGTCGGTCTGCGCAACGGCACGATCTCGGTCGACGATGCGCGCAACGGGAAAAAACTCAGTTTTGCGAATATCAATTTCGCGCTGAAGCGTTTGAGCGGCGGCGGCGCAACGCTGGACATCAAATCGTCGGGCACAGACGGCCCATGGTCGATCGTCGGATCCGCGCGTCCGAACGGCGACGGCACGCGTTCGATCGAAGCGGCGATCCGCGACCTTTCACCGAAAGATGTGTTGCTCGCGTTGCGCCTCGATCAAGGCGACTTCCGCGCTGACGTTCCGCTCAACATGGACCTGGTCGCGACGCTGGGCGCCGACGGCACGCCTACGTCGCTGAACGGACGCATTCTCGCCGGCGCCGGTTTCATCGGCGACGCGAAGAAGGACATCGCGCGTCTGCGCATCGACGAAATGACGGCGGATATCAAGTGGGACGCCAAGCAGCGCCGCCTGACGATCCCGATCGATCTTTCGTCCGGCGCGAGCCGCGTGCGTCTCGCTGCCGTCGTCGAGCCGCCGCCGCAGAATTCGGGCGTGTGGACCGTATCGCTTGCGCAAGGTCAGGCTTCGCTCGCTGCCGCCGGCAGCAAGGAAGCGCCGGTGCAGATCGAGCGCGTCATTGGCCGCGCGACGATCGACACAGTCGGCAAGCGTCTTGCGCTGGAGAATATGGAACTCGGAGGTCGTGCCGTCGCCGCGACGTTGTCGGCCTCGCTCGACTACAACACGGAAGACCCGATCCTCGCCTTCAAGATCGAAGGCGGCCGCATGTCGCTCAACGCGCTGAAGCGTTTGTGGCCAATCTTTATCGTGCCGGAAGTGCGCCGCTGGGTCGACGAGCAAATGCTCGGCGGTACGGTCGAGAAGGTCTCGATCTTCGGCAATGCACCGCTGAAAACGTTCACGCCGCACGGGCCCCCGCTCACCAACGAGCAACTCGTGATCGAGATCGGCGCGCGCAATGCGATCGTGCGCCCGCTCGACGCGCTGCCTAGCCTCAAGGATGTCGACGTCGCGACGCGGATCGTCGGCCATACGGTGTCGATCGCGTTCGGCAAGGGAACGATCGATCTACCGTCAGGCCGCAAGCTGATGGTCGCGGGCGGCACATTCGATATAGCAGACACGTCGCTGAAGCCGCCGATGTCGCAGACGCGTCTGCGTGTCGAAGGCGGCCTCGATGCCGCGGCCGAGATGCTCTCGATGGAAGCGCTGCGGGATGCCTCCGGATTGCCGCTCGACGCCGCGACGACGAAAGGCAATGTCGTCGCCAACATCGCGCTCGCTGTGCCGATGCGCCCGGTGGTGACGCGCAACGAAGTCGGCTACGCGGTCGAAGCCGAGATCACGAATTTCGGCGCGGAGAAATTCTTCAAGGGGCTGAAGGCCGAGCAGGGCACGCTACGGATCAGCGCGACGCACGAGCAAATGCAGGTGAAGGGCGACGTGAAGATCGGCGGAATGCCGTCTGCCGTCGAGTATCGCACCGCGAGCAGTCAGCCCGAAGCCGAAGTGCGCGTGCAGGCGACGCTCGACGATGCGGCGCGCAATCGTCTCAACCTCGATTTCCCTGGGCTCTCTGGCTCGGTCAACGTGAAGTTCGGCGGACGCATGAAGCCGACGACGCGCGAAGGGCGTTTCGGTTTCGAAATCGACCTTAAGGATTCGAAGATCAACGACCTCATTCCGGGTTGGATCAAAGCTGCGGGCCGCCCGGCGCGCTCGACCTTCACGCTGGTCGATCGCGGACAATCGATGCGGCTGGAAGACTTTGTGCTGGAAGGCTCGGGCGTCTCGGTGCGCGGCGCGCTTGAAGTCGACTCGCAGGGTGAACTGCTCTCGGCGAATTTCCCGACATTCTCGCCGTCGGAAGGCGACAAGGCTTCGCTCCGCATCGACAAAGCGAGCGACGGCGCGATGCGTTTGACGTTGCGCGGCGACGTCGTCGACGGGCGCGGTTTCGTCAAAGCGTCGATGTCCGGACAGAAAATCGAAGCGAAGACGAAGAAGCCGCAGGACTTCGATGCCGAAGTAAAGATCGGCGTCATGACGGGTCACAACGGCGAGACGATGCGTAGCCTCGATCTCAAGATCTCGCGGCGCGCCGGCCAAATCCGTGCCTTCTCAGCAAGCGGCAAGATCGGCAGCAATGCATCGATCAACGGCAGCATGGAAAAGCGCCAGTCGCGGCAAGGGATCGTCGTAACGTCGGCGGATGCCGGCGCGTTGTTCCGCTTCGCCGATATTTATCCGCGCATGTATGGCGGCACGCTCGAGGTCGCGATGGATCCGCCGCTGGCGGATGACACGCCGCGCGAAGGCTACATCAAAGTGCGTAACTTCGCGGTGCGCGGCGAGCCTGCGCTCGATGGCGTTGCGGCCGCGCGACCGGGCGATCCGAATGCGCCGCGCGCGCGGGCCGGCACGACGGGCGGCGTGCCGTTCACCGATATGTATGCGGAGTTCACGCGTTCGCCTGGCCGCTTCTCCGTTCGTGACGGTGTCGTGCGCGGCCCGTCCGTCGGCGGCACGGTCGAAGGTAATCTCGATTACGCGACCAACAGCGTGAACATGCGCGGGACGTTCGTCCCGCTCTACGGCCTCAACAACATTCCGGGGCAGATCCCGATTCTCGGCATGTTCCTCGGCGGCAGCAAGGAAGGCCTGCTCGGTGTCACCTATCAGGTGACCGGCAAACCGAATGCGCCGACGCTCAACGTCAATCCGATGTCGGCGCTCGCGCCGGGCTTCCTGCGGAAGATATTTGAGTTTCGTGGGAATGAGGCCAACGTGCCGACGGGTCGTCAGACGGATTGATTGTCGGGCTGCGCTAGTGTGCGCATTAGCCGTCCGCTCTCACCCAATCACGAAGACTTCTTTCGCGTGCTGCGGTACGCGTGATGGATCCCCGCTTTCGCGGGAATGAGCGGAGACTAGTCTAGCGCTGAATGATTAGCGGATGCCGTTCGGCCAGGTGTAGCCGAAGCGATAGGATAGGCCGAGCGACGCCGTGAACTGATTCACTTCGCTGTTGGTCAGCCCCATGATCGGGCTATCCGGAATGTCGCCGAGGAGGCGCGTCCAAGATGCCGTCGAGCGGATGGCCCAGCGATCGGTGAGCCAGTAAGCACCGGTCGCCGCGACGCCCGCGCTGCGCAGACCGCCCTTGATGTTGTAAGCGGCAAGACCCGTCGCGGCCGACTGCGTCGGCGTCACGCCGAAGTAGGTCTGCATGTAATCGCTGGTGGCGAAGCTGACGCGCGGGCCGACCGTGATTTCGGTGCGGGCTGTCGGGCGCATCAAGATGTCGACGCCGAGATCGGCGAGGAAGCCTTGATGACCGCCGACGCCTTGACGGCCTTCGACGAACACTTCGACATTCGGGAAGCGATAGCCGACACGCGCGCCGAGTTCGACGGCAGTCTTCACGTTGCCGAGGCCGGGCAGGCCGAGGTCGGCGCCGCCCTTGCGGTCCGGCACGTAGCGGAACGCCGGCGTGATGCCGAAGCCGCGATCGTCGAACCAATCAGCGCTGTTGCGTTCACCCGTGAACGGGTTGACGAGAAGGCGGGCCTGACCGAACGGCCATGCGACGACGTCGTAGCGCTTCGAGCCTTCGAACCGGGGAACAACCTGAGCGCCGCCGCCGAGGTCGACGAGGACGTCGGTGCCGCTCCAGGCCGTACCGGCCGGACCCCATTGCACCGGGGCAGGCGCGCCCATATCCGCCGCAACCGCGGGAGCGGCGAGCGTAAGCGCGAACAGTGAAATCAGCCCCAGGCGACGCATGATCAGAACTCTACGAAAAAAGATGTCGACTTTATAGCGGCTTGTTTGGTTACCGTTTGGTTGAACATAGGCGGAATCGGGTTAATCGGTTCCCGAAACCATCAAGTATTGGCCGACCGTGTCCGAACCGCCACAACGAACACCCCCGGCAGACCCGAGGATGCATCAAATCGAGGCAGAGGTCACTAAACCGGGCGTAGAAGAACGTGCTTCTTCTTGCCGAGCGATAGCTTGATCACTCCGTCCGCGAGGTCGCTTTCGCTCAAGGTCGCCCGCTCGTCCGTCACGACCTTGTCGTTGACGCGGAGGCCGCCGGCCTTGACCTGGCGGCGTGCTTCGCTGGTCGAGGCGACGAGTTCCGCGCGCGCGTAGGCGGTGAGCACACCGAGGCCGGCGTTGAACTCGCTACGCGGGATCTCGACGGTCGGCAGCGTTGCCGACGTCTCGCCCTGCTCGAAAGTCTGCCGCGCGGTCTCGCTCGCCCGCGTCGCGGCGTCGGCGCCGTGCATCAAGCTCGTCGTCTCGGTGGCGAGAACTTTCTTCGCCTCGTTGATCTCGTTGCCCTTAAGCGCAGCGAGGCGAGAGATCTCGTCCATCGGCAGCGTCGTGAAGAGACGCAGGAAGCGCGCGACATCGCCGTCCTCGGTGTTGCGCCAGAACTGCCAGTAATCGTAGGGAGAGAGCATGTCGGCGTTAAGCCACACGGCGCCGGCAGCGGTCTTGCCCATCTTCGCGCCCGACGATGTCGTGAGCAGCGGGCAGGTGAGCGCGTAGAGCTGATGCGTGCCCATGCGACGGCCAAGGTCGACGCCGTTGACGATGTTGCCCCACTGATCCGAGCCGCCCATCTGCAGATTGCAGCCGTAGCGGCGCGCGAGCTCGACATAGTCGTAGGACTGCAGGATCATGTAGTTGAACTCGATGAACGAGAGCTCTTGCTCGCGGTCGAGGCGGAGCTTCACCGAGTCCATTGTCAGCATGCGGTTGATCGAGAAGTGGCGGCCGACGTCGCGCAGCATCTCGATGTAGTTGAGCTTGGTCAGCCACTCGGCATTGTCCGACATGATCGCATCGGTCTTAGCCCCGCCGAAGTTGATGAACTTCGCGAATGTGGTCTTGATCGAGTCTTTGTTGGCGTCGATCTGCTCGTAGGTGAGGATCTTGCGCGTCTCGTCGCGGCCCGAAGGATCGCCGACGCGCGTCGTGCCGCCGCCCATCAGCGCGATCGGCTTGTTGCCGGTCGCCTGCAGCCAATGCAGCATCATGATCGAGAGCAGGTGGCCGATATGGAGCGACGGCGCCGTGCAGTCATACCCGACGTAAGCCACGACCTCGCCGCGCTCGGCGAGGTCATCGAGACCCGCCGCGTCGGACATCTGGTGGACATAGCCTCGCTCCGAGAGAACGGAGAGGAAATCGGACTTGAAGGCACTCATCGCTTAGCCATTGTTTAGGTATCGGATCGACAATCGGCGCCTGCGCCGTTGCGGCGCGGGTTTAGCAGGTCGTCATCCGCAAGGGAACCGCATGATTTTCAGGGCAATCGGGCTGATGAGCGGTACGTCGATGGACGGCATAGATGTCGCCCTGATCGAGACCGACGGCGAAACGGTTGCGGCCATGGGGCCGTCGGCCTCTTATGCCTATGCGGCGGCCGATCGCGACCTGTTGCGGCAGGCGCTGGCGGACGCGGCGGGCATGACGGATCGCGCGGTGCGGCCAGGCGTGCTTGGCGAAGCAGAGCTTCTCGTCACGCGGCGACATGCCGAGGCGGTGCAGCGGTTCCTCAAAGACAATCAGTTGTCGCCGAGCGCGATCGACGTCGTCGGCTTTCACGGACAGACCGTGTGGCACCGCCCGGAGCAGAAACTCACCGTGCAGATCGGCGACGGACAAGCGCTCGCCGATGCGACGGGATTGCGCGTCGTCTACGATCTGCGCGCTGCCGACGTTGCGGCGGGCGGACAGGGTGCGCCGCTGGTGCCGGTCTATCATCGCGCGCTCGCGCGTTCGCTCGGAGAAGGGGGATCGATCGCGGTACTAAATATCGGCGGCGTTGCGAACATCACGTTCATCGATCGCGAGACGTTGATTGCCTGCGACACCGGGCCGGGCAATGCGCTGATCGACGATCTCGTTCTCGCGCGCACCGGCGGACGTTACGACGCCGACGGAGCGCTCGCTGCGCGCGGCCGCGTCGATGAGACGGCACTTACGCGGTTGCTCGCGCATCCGTATTTTGAGCAGTCACCGCCGAAATCTCTCGACCGCAACGATTTCCGCGCGCATGTCGCGGCGCATGGCGGTCTCGATGCAATGTCTGCAGAGGATGCGGCTGCGACTTTGACCGCGCTCACCTCCGCGACGATCGCGCGTGTCGTCGAACGTTTGCCGCGCGCGCCCGCGACGTGGATCGTCGCCGGGGGCGGCGCGCTCAACCCAACGCTGATGCGGATGTTGTCGACGCGTGTAGCTCCCGCGCGCGTGGAGACCGCGGCCGATGTCGGCTGGTCCGTCGAAGCGATGGAAGCGCAGGCTTTCGCGTTTCTGGCGGTGCGCGCCCTGAGCGGCATACC
This sequence comes from Variibacter gotjawalensis, assembly GCF_002355335.1. Lineage (GTDB taxonomy): Bacteria > Pseudomonadota > Alphaproteobacteria > Rhizobiales > Xanthobacteraceae > Variibacter > Variibacter gotjawalensis. Next base: position 3,475,006 of record NZ_AP014946.1, on the reverse strand, counting down.
GCTGACATTCCCGGGCACGACAGGCGTTGCGGCGGCGTTGACGGGCGGCGTCGTTGTGACGCCGCGCGCTAAGGCGAAAACCGCTTAGCGTTTCGCTGCGTCACGGATCACCCTCTCGATGCCTTTCGTGACACGTGCGTGGCTTTCGAAGTTCACCTTGTCCGGCGTATCGGTGGGCTCGTGATAGTGCGGATACCGAAAAGTCGCGGTGTCCGTGATCATCAGCGCTTGGAAACCGTGGTTCGAAAACGACCAATGATCGGACCAAGTGATGCCCGGAATATAGCCAGGCGCCGCGCCGCCGATGGTCGGAAACTTTGTATGCTCTCGAAACGACTTGATGCTCTCTTGCACCAACGGCCGTGAGTTCAGCATGCCGACGAATGAGACGAAGTTGCCGGGCTGAGAATAGATCAAGCCGAGGGGCGGCGGATAGCTCTGGCTGCCGGGTTCGTCGCTATAGAAGCCGAGCGTCTCCAGCGAATACATCGCGATGACGCGCTCTTTGCGAGTGCTCAGCATCGCGGCGTAGTGCCAGCTACCCATCTGGGTCGTGTAAAAATACGGCGGTTCCTCGTTGACGAAAAGCACGAGCCGGATGCGCTTGTCTGTGGTGCCTCTCAAACCGGACAGCATCCGCGCAAGTTCGAGGACTGAAGCAGTGCCGGTCGCATTGTCGTTCGCGCCAGGTGTGCCTCTAGCGCTGTCGTAGTGTGCGCCGACGACAATGACGGCGGGGTCGGTCGCCGCGGCAGAGGGCTCTATCGTCGCTTCGATGTTGCGGACCGGCTTCTTGTCGACTTCGTAGCCGTGGCGATTGACGACGTAGCCATAATCGCCGAGCACGCTCTCGATATAGAGAGCGACTTTCTCGAGTTCCTCGGGGTGATCGAGGTTGTGCTCACGGGCCGCGATAACTTCGACGTGACGCCGCAACGCATCAGCAAGGTTGCGCTCTTCGGCCGTGAGCGGAGGCAGCGGGCCTATATGAGGCGTCCCCGGAACCGTCGTGAAGTAGATGAGGCTTGCGTAGAGCGTCACGGAGCCGACGACGAGCACGGCAAACGCAAGCAAGACCTTCGAGCGCAATGTCATTTTCAAATACGTGTTGGAAGCGATCGCGCGCAATATGCGCGATCGCTAGTTTCGGAATTAAGCCGCCGGTTTCACGATGCCGAGGCGCTTATCGAGATAGCCGGTGCAGACTTCGAGCAAGGCTTCGACCTTCGACTCAAAGAAGTGGTTGGCGCCCGGGATCACGCGCTGCTCGATCACGATACCCTTCTGAGTCTTCAGCTTCTCGACCAGCGTGTTGATGTCCTTCGCGGGCGCAACAGCGTCCTTGTCGCCGTGCGCGATTAAGCCGGACGACGGGCAGGGCGCTAGGAATGAGAAGTCGTAGAGGTTCGCGGGCGGGGCGATCGAGATGAAGCCTTCGATCTCGGGACGGCGCATCAGAAGCTGCATGCCGATCCAAGCGCCGAAAGAGAAGCCGGCGATCCAGCAGCTGCGCGCTTCCGGGTTGATCGTCTGCGCCCAATCGAGCGCGGCCGCCGCATCGGAGAGTTCGCCGGAGCCGTGATCGAACGAGCCCTGGCTGCGGCCGACGCCGCGGAAGTTGAAGCGCAGCACGGCGAAGTTTCGGTGCGCGAAGGCGTAGTACAACTGGTAGACGATCTGATGATTCATCGTCCCGCCGAACTGCGGGTGAGGGTGCAGGATGATCGCGAGTGGCGCGTTCTTCTGCTTAGCGGGATGATAACGCCCCTCGATCCGTCCAGCCGGACCGGTAAAAATCACCTCGGGCATCGTTCAATCCTCTCGCATTCTCTAGGCAAATTGTGTTCGCCGGTGGTAAGCCGCGTCGTCAGTCGTGCTGATTGCGGTCAAGCTTTCCAGCCGGTGTGATCTCTCGGACGGTTCCGTTCTACGGATTTAGCCACCTTGACGGCCGTGGGGTCATAATTTAGAATTATTCTAAACTGATCAAGCCCTTAGACGCAGATACCTGCGGGCCGAGGCGGACCGGGAGCTTCTAGCACGTTCGAGGGGGCCAATTGCAAGCCTTTCGAGCAGTCCCAGGCGCCAGTGGCTTATGACGGCAACTCGATGACGAGCCGCACTTACCTAGACTGGAACGCGACCGCGCCGCTGCGGCCGGAATCGCGTGCCGCGATGGTGGAGGCGCTGGATCGCGGCGGGAACGCGTCTTCCTTGCATGCCGAGGGGCGGGCGGCGCGGTCAATCGTCGAGAATGCTCGGCGCGGGATTGCCCAGCTGGTTGGCGCCGAGACGAAGAATCTCACGTTCACGTCGGGTGGGTCGGAGGCGAACGCGCTGGCTTTGTCGCCGGGTTGGGGCGCCGATGTGCTGCTCGTGAGCGCCATCGAACATCCTTCGGTCTTAGCCGGCGGGCAGTTTGCCAAAGCTGATAATCTGCCCGTTGACGTTAACGGAAGTCTTTCGCTCACTGGGCTTCAAGTTGCGTTGGAGCATGTCTCTCGGCGGGGCAAGCGTGCGATGGTGTCGCTGATGCTCGCCAACAACGAGGTGGGCACGATCCAGCCCGTCAAAGCTGTGGCCGAACTCGTCTACGCCGCAGGCGGACTTCTGCATGTTGACGCGGTTCAGGCGGCGGGACGGATTCCTATCGATATCAATGATCTCGGTGTCGATCTTCTCACGCTGTCTGCACACAAGATCGGTGGCCCGCAGGGGATCGGGGCTTTGATCCGACGCAGCGATAAGCTTCATTTGGCGCGGCCGCTGATGCGTGGCGGCGGCCAGGAGCGAGGGCTCCGCGCCGGGACGGAGAACATTGCAGCGATTGCCGGTTTCGGCGCTGCGGCTGCTGCCGTGCGAGTCAACTTGAGCTCGGAAGCAGCCATGATGCGGGCGCTGCAGGAAAGACTGGAAGACTCGTTGTGCAATGCAGTAGAAGGGGCCGTGGTGTTCGGGTCGGGCGTGCCTCGCCTGCCGAATACGACGCTCGTTTCTGTTCCGGGGACGAAGGCCGACACGCTGCTGATTGCCCTCGATCTTGAGGGAATGGCGGTTTCGGCCGGCTCGGCTTGCTCGTCGGGCAAGATCGCACCGTCGCATGTCCTCGCCGCGATGGGGGTTGCTTCGGAACTCGCGCTCGGCGCGATCCGGGTCTCGACCGGTTACGCGACCGAGGAAAAGGACGTGGATCGCTTTCTCATTGCTTGGAGAAAGTGCGTCACGACACTACTTAAGAGGCAACAAGTCGCCGCGTAAGCGGCCCGAAACTCAAGGGTTTTGGGACGCGGGCGCGGAAGTATCCGAACCCGCGGTCCTTGAAACCGCTGTGGAGCGTTGAATGCCAGCCGTACAAGAGACCGTCGAACAGGTTCGACGGATCGATGTCGATCAATACAAGTATGGGTTTGAGACCCTGATCGAGTCCGACAAGGCGCCTAAAGGCCTGTCGGAGGACATCGTCCGTTTCATCTCCGCGAAGAAGAACGAGCCGGAGTGGATGCTCGAGTGGCGTCTCGAGGCTTACAAACGTTGGCTGACGATGCGCGAGCCGCATTGGGCGCGCGCCGACTACAAGCCGATCGACTACCAGCAGTATTATTACTACTCAGCGCCGAAGCAGAAGATCGCGCTGAACTCACTTGACGAAGTCGATCCGGAAATTCTGCGCACTTATGAGAAGCTCGGCATCTCGCTCCGCGAGCAGGAAATGCTGGCCGGCGTCGTTCGCCCGGAAGGCGAGCGCCGTGTTGCGGTCGATGCCGTGTTCGATTCGGTTTCTGTCGCGACGACGTTCAAGGAAGAACTCAAGAAGGCCGGCGTGATCTTCATGCCGATCTCGGAAGCGCTGCGCGAGCATCCGGATCTGGTGAAGAAGTATATCGGCTCGGTCGTGCCAGTGACCGACAACTTCTTTGCGACGCTGAACTCGGCCGTCTTCTCCGACGGTTCGTTCGTCTACGTGCCGCCGGGCGTTCGTTGCCCGATGGAGCTGTCGACGTATTTCCGCATCAATGAGCGCGACACCGGTCAGTTCGAGCGCACGCTGATCATCGCGGACAAGGGTTCGTACGTTTCGTATCTCGAAGGCTGCACGGCGCCGATGCGCGACGAAAACCAGCTGCACGCGGCGGTCGTCGAGCTCGTTGCGCTGGAAGGCGCCGAGATCAAATACTCGACGGTGCAGAATTGGTACCCGGGAGATGCGGACGGCAAGGGCGGCATCTACAATTTCGTGACGAAACGCGGCGATTGCCGCGAGGCGAATTCGAAGATCTCGTGGACGCAGGTCGAGACCGGCTCGGCGATCACCTGGAAGTATCCGAGCTGCATTCTGCGCGGCGACAATTCGCGCGGCGAGTTCTACTCGATCGCGATTTCGAACGGCCGCCAGCAAGTCGATAGCGGCACCAAGATGGTGCATCTCGGCAAGAACACGACGAGCCGCATCATCTCGAAGGGCATCTCGGCGGGTAAGTCGCAGAACACGTATCGCGGCCTCGTCTCGACACATCGCAAGGCGACGAACGCGCGCAACTTCACGAACTGCGACTCGCTGCTGATCGGCGATCAATGCGGCGCGCATACGGTGCCGTATATCGAGACGAAGAACGCGTCTTCGGTGATCGAGCACGAAGCGACGACGTCGAAGATTTCCGAAGACATGCTGTTCTACTGCATGCAGCGCGGCATGTCGGCCGAAGAGGCGACGGCGCTTGTGGTCAACGGGTTCGTCAAGGATGTACTGCAACAGCTGCCGATGGAATTCGCGGTCGAGGCGCAGAAGCTGATCTCGATCTCGCTCGAAGGAAGCGTTGGATAAACTGCGATGCAAGCGCAGGATCTCGCCAGCTACCGGACCGATCTGGATGCGGCCTTCGCCAAGCGCGGCGGGCCGGGCGAGACCACGCATGTCACGATCAAGCCGCGCGGCGAGACCGAACAGCCGACGCTGATCTTCCGCGACAAGGGGCATCTGCTCGGCGACGCGCTGATCCGGGTGCCGGCCTATCGCGCGGCGCGTATCGCATTTCCAAACCACCGCCTGATCAATTTGTCGGCGGAGAAGACCGCATTCACGGGTCCGCTCGCGCCGATCGCGCATCTGTTCTTCGACGAGATATTCTCCGGTGTCGAGGCAAACAGCGAACAGCGCCAGCTCGCACGCTCGTTCGGCCCGATGGACATTGTGTTGGACTTGCGCAGCAACATGCGCTCGTCGCTCAATGGCGTGACGTTCTTTGGCTCGGCCAAGCGTTTTGTAGCGAACTCGCCGGGCTTCGCGGCGCGGTACGGTGCGCCACGTTCCTTCGAGGTTCGGCCGCGCAACAATGCCGCGCGCTACCATCGCATGGTCGAGATTGTCGCGGGTCATCGCCTGCCGTACGATTTCCGTATCCCGACGTTGCCGCAAGCCAAGACGCACGCGGCCGAATTGCTGCCGGACGGCGAGCGCTATTTCGGCATTACGAGCGGGCCGTTAACGCAGACGAAGTCCTGGCCGCGCGAGGGGCACATCACAGTTGCGGCGCGCGTTCGCGCGCACGGTTTCCGTCCCGTCGTTTTGCTTGGTGCATTCGAAGGCGAGCAGCGCGCCTGGTACGAAGCGAATATTCCGGATGCGCTCATCGTCGATCTCGCGACGGCGCGTGGCGACGCCGGATATCTCTTGTGGTTGCTCCACGCGGTAGCGGGCCGTTTCGCCGGCTGCGTCAGCAACGAAAACGGCCTGCAGCATCTCGTCGCGAGCCGAGGCATTCCGCTGCTCACGCTCTCCGGCCCAACCAACTCGCGCGCGTGGAAACCGGTGACACCGTTGTGGTGGTGCATACGCGCGCAGCAATTCGGATCGGACGAGCCGCGCGCCATCCCGCCGGCATTCGTCGCCGACACAGTCAGTCAAATGATCCGCTGGATCGAACGCAACGAAGACAATCGCGCAAATGCGCCGATGAACTCAGGACAAAATTGATGTCGCTGCTTGAAGTGAAAAATCTCCACGTCGAGATCGAGGGGAAGAAGATTCTCAACGGTCTGACGCTCACGATGGAGCCCGGCAAGGTCCATGCGATCATGGGGCCGAACGGCTCGGGCAAGTCGACGCTCGCGTACGTGCTTGCCGGCAAAGACGACTACGAAGTCACCGAGGGCGAAGTGCTGCTCGATGGCGAGAACATTCTCGAAATGTCGCCGGATGAGCGCGCCGCGAAGGGTCTCTTCCTCGCCTTCCAGTATCCGATGGAGATACCTGGTGTCGCCTCGATGGAATTCCTCCGCGTTGCCGTGAATGCGCAGCGCCGCGCGCGCGGCGAAGACGAAATCTCGACGCCGGAATTTCTCAAGCGCGTGCGCGGGAAGGCGAAGGATCTGCAGATCGACGCCGATATGCTCAAGCGCGGCGTCAACGTCGGCTTCTCGGGCGGCGAGAAGAAGCGCAACGAGATCCTGCAGATGGCGATGCTCGAGCCGCGCGTCGCGATCCTCGACGAGACCGACTCGGGCCTCGATATCGACGCGCTCAAGATCGTCTCGGACGGCGTCAACGCGCTGCGTTCACCGCAGCGTTCAATGCTGGTCATCACGCACTATCAGCGTTTGCTCAACTACATCGTGCCGGACGTCGTTCACGTCATGGCGAAGGGTCGTGTCGTGAAGACCGGCGGCAAAGAGCTTGCGCTCGAACTGGAGGCTCACGGCTATGCCGAGTACCGCGACGCAGCCGCGTGAGGCGAGTGTGAACAAGCCCGCCGATCTCACCGTGATCCGCTCCGCCGCCGAGGAAGCGATCCTGAGCGCGTATCCGACGCAACGCGATGCCGCCCCTGGTGGCGCGGCCGTCGTGAAGGCGCGCGATCGCGCTTTCGATCTGCTCAAGGCGAACGGTTTGCCGACGCGCCGCGTCGAGGAATGGAAGTACACGGACCTCCGCGCGCTGATGCGCGACTTCCCAGCGCCGGCCGAAAAGCCGGATGCTGCGACAATTGCAAGAGCCGACAAGCTCAAGGCTGCGGTGGAAGCCGGCGATGTTTCGCAGGTGTCGTTCGTCAACGGCTACGATGTGACGAGCGAAGCGCCGCAGGGCGTTGCTTGGCAGCGCGTATCGGATGCGAAAGCGCTTCCGGTCGAGGCCGTGCGCGAACGCGCCTATCAGGATAATGCAGCGGTCGCGCTCAACACCGCGTTCTCGCGCGATGCGACTTTGCTTCGCGTTGCGGCCGGCACGACGCCGGCGCGCCCGGTGAAACTCTCGTTCCGCAATGTCGGCGCGGCCGCGTCGACGTTCCCGCGTGTCATCGTGACGGTCGAGAAGGGCGCGTCGCTCACGCTCATCGAGTCGCATGACAGCGCGAACGAGCTTGCGTTCCAAACGCATGCGCTGATCGAGATCGATGTCGCGGAAGGCGCGAGCGTCGAATACATCCGCGTCGATACGTCGGGCGATAAGGCGATGACGTTGTCGACCTTCGGCTTGACGCTCGCGAAAGACGCGACGTTCTCGTCGCTGACGGTGACGCGCGGCAGCGCGGTCTCGCGCCAGCAGATTTTCGCGCGCATCCACGGCACCGGCGTCAAGGCCGCGTTCCGTGGCGCGGCGCTACTTCGCGGCCGTCAGCATGCGGACGTGACGTTGGTCACCGATCACGCGGCACCGCACGGCGAGAGCCGCGAAGTGTTTAAGTCGGTGCTCGACGATCAATCGCGCTCGGTGTTCCAGGGCAAGATCGTCGTCCAGCAGGCCGCGCAGAAGACAGACGGCAAGATGATGACGCAGGCTCTGCTGCTCTCGGAAGATGCCGAGATGAATGCGAAGCCGGAACTTGAAATCTTTGCCGACGACGTCGTCTGCGGTCACGGTGCGACTGCCGGTGCGCTCGACGAGGACTTGCTGTTCTATCTGCGCTCGCGCGGTGTTCCGCACAAGGAAGCCGAAGCGTTGCTTGTGCAAGCCTTCATCGGCGAAGCCATCGAGCCGATCGCGCATGAGGGCATGCGCGAGGCGTTGCTCGATCTCACACGCGATTGGTTGGCGTCGCGCGCAACGTTGAAAGGATGATCCCGTAGCCCCGGATATCGCCGCGCGCCGCGCGAGCTTACTCATCCGGGCTACGATCAGAGGACTAGAATGCTGGACAAGGCCACCGCATACGACATCGATCGCATCCGCGCGGATTTCCCCGCGCTGGCGATGCAGGTCTATGGCAAGCCGCTCGTGTATCTCGACAACGCGGCCTCGGCGCAGAAGCCGAAGCAGGTGCTCGACCGGATTACGCAGGTTTACACCAGCGAATATGCCAACGTGCATCGCGGGCTTCATTACCTCGCGAATGCCGCGACGGAGGCTTACGAGGGCGCGCGCGAGACGGTGAGGGCTTTCCTCAATGCGGAGCGTCTGGAAGAGATCATCTTCACGAGCAACGCGACCGATGCGCTGAATCTCGTATCGGCGAGCTTCGGCCTCGACAACATCAAAGAGGGCGATGAGATCGTGATCTCCATCATGGAGCATCACTCCAACATCGTGCCGTGGAATTTCCTGCGCGAGCGCAAGGGCGCCGTCATCAAGTGGGCGCCGGTCGACGAGCAGGGCAACTTTCTGCTCGACGAATTCGAGAAGCTGCTGACCGAGCGCACCAAGATCGTCTCGATCACGCATATGTCGAACGCGCTCGGCACCATCGTTCCCGTGAAGGACGTGACGCGGCTAGCGCATGCGCGCGGCATTCCGGTCGTCATCGACGGCAGCCAGGCCGCCGTGCATCTCGATGTCGACGTGCGCGATATCGATTGCGATTTCTACGTCATCACCGGACACAAGCTTTACGGCCCCACCGGCATCGGCGCGCTGTACGGAAAGTACGACCGTCTGGCGGCCCTGCCGCCGTTCAAGGGCGGCGGCGAGATGATCCGCGACGTGTTCGAGGATCGCGTCACGTATGGCGATCCGCCGCACCGCTTCGAAGCCGGCACGCCGCCGATCGTGCAGGCCGCAGGTCTCGGCGCTGCAATCGACTACATTCAGGCGATCGGCAAGGAGCGCATCCGCGCACACGAGGATGATGTCTCGTCGTATGCGCGCGAGCGGCTGCGTGAGCTCAATTCGATCCGCATCGTCGGCGATGCGCGCGACAAGGGCGCTATCGTCTCGTTCGAGATGAAGGGTGCGCATCCGCATGACGTCGCGACCGTGATCGACCGCGCCGGCGTTGCGGTTCGCGCGGGCACGCATTGCGTGATGCCGCTGCTGGCGCGATACGGATTGACGGCGACATGCCGCGCCTCGTTCGGTCTTTACAATACGCGCGCCGAGGCCGATGCGCTGTTCGAAGCGCTACGCAAAGCACAAGGTATGTTCGCATGAGTAACGAGCTGCAGCCGGCCGAAGGGCAGACCTCGGCGATCCCGCAGGAAGAGTTGACGCGCATGACCGACGACATCGTCGCGGCGCTCAAGACGGTCTACGATCCGGAAATTCCTGCGGACATCTACGAACTCGGCCTCATCTATCGCATCGAGATCGAAGACGACCGCAAGACGACCGTCGATATGACGCTGACGACGCCGAATTGTCCGGCCGCGCAGGAATTGCCGATCATGGTGGAGAATGCGGTGGCGACCGTTGCGGGCGTCGGCGAAGTGAAGGTCAACGTTGTGTGGGATCCGCCGTGGGATCAGAGTCGCATGACGGACGAGGCGCGCGCCGTTCTCAACATGTGGTGACGGCATGAAGTACGCCGTTGCGGTCGCTCTCTTGTTCGCTGCGCTGACGTCCGCGCATGCGGAGGATGATCGCCGCTGCGTCGATAGTCACATCGATCAAGATCCATCAACGTTGCAACTTGGACGCATCGCCGGCGACGAGAAGCGCAAGTATTTCTTCGCAGGCTCCGATAGAGCGCCCGAGTGCCCCGCAGCGACGGTGGGGTGCATCGAGAAGGCTTACCTCGTTCCGGGCGACCGCGTGCTCGTCGCGCCGTCGCAGCGCGTGCCTGGTTTTGTCTGCGCTGCGTTCGTCAGCCGGAAGGGCACGGCTACGGTCGGGTGGCTTGCCGAGGCGGCGGTTGAAGCGAAGCCTCCGCCTGCTGCGGGTGCGGCTGAGTGGATCGGCACCTGGAAGTATCTCAACGCGACGATCAAGATCACGCGCGGCAAGAAGCCCGGTACGCTCACGCTCGAAGGCGATTCGTTCGCGCAGCGCTATCAGAGTGTCAATACCGGCGGGTTCAGCGGCACCGATGTTCCGCTTCAGGGTAACGCTATCGGTTTTGCCATGAAGCAAGACGAGACCGTGCCGTTCGAGAAAGCCGAGCAATACGATTGTGCACTGAAGCTGGCTCGGTTGAACGACCTGATGGTCGTGCGCGACACAGGTTCATGCGGCGGTGCCGGCGTCTATTTCGGCGGCTATTACCGCCGAAAGTGAGTTGGTTGAGCCAAATTGCTGAGCGATTCCAATGAGACGATCCACCAATCCGGTGGCTTTTCATTGAGGAATTCGGCATTATCTTAGGTGTTGGCCGCGACCTTGAATCCCGGCCGCAGGAGATGAAGACGATGGCCACTCCACGACCCCGCCCGCAAGTGATGAGCATTACGGATGCGGCTGCGGCGCGCATTGCGGAAATCATGTCGAAGGCCGGTTCCGATGCCGCGGGTATCCGCGTGGGCGTCGAGAAGGGTGGCTGCGCCGGCATGAGCTATAAGGTGGAACTCGCCAAAGATACGAAGCCGGGCGACGAAGTGATCGACAGCAATGGACATCGCGTGCTGATCGACCCGACGGCCGTGCTGTTCCTGCTTGGCACGCAGATGGACTACAAGATCGACAAGATGTCAGCGACGTTCGTGTTCAACAACCCGAACCAGACGTCCGCCTGCGGCTGCGGCGAGTCGGTCGCGATCACGCCCGCGCAGGTGTTGAGCTAAGCGGTCGTCGGGGCCCAGTTGGGCACTCGACGACTTTCCAATTTGACAAAAGCTAGACATGGATGTCCCGGACAAGCCGGGACATGACGATTGTTGGCGTGACCGCTAGGCGCTTTCGCTTGCGCGCAGCTTGTCGGTCATTGCCGACAGTGTTTTGCTGAAGCTCTCTAGCTTCGACTTGTCGATGCCGTCGACCATATCTCGCTCCAGCTTCTGAACGTCGCGGCGCGCGCGGCGCAGAATGTCAGCACCTGTGCGCGTGAGGCGATTGCTGATGCGGCGTGCTTCGCCTGGGACACGCTCGACGCAGTTCGCAAGCTCAAGCGCCTGAACTATGCCTCCCATCGTCTGCGCGGTGACCAGCGCTTCGCGCGCGAGGTCGGCGTTTGTCGCGCCGGGATTGTTCTGAATCGCCTCGAGTACGGAGTATTGCGGCGCGTTGAGGTCGTGAGCCGCGAGCGCGTCATCCATTCGAAGACGGAGCAGGTGCTGGGCCCGTTTGAGATCGTAACCGACCGAAGTCCATTGTCTTGACATATAAGGTGCCTGATATAAGTTGACTTATATTATTCTGAATTATTCTTCTTGTCGATATTGACCGAGCCCACATGCGTATTGATGGATGGCTGCTATCTGCCGCGATCGAGAACCCGCTCGATGTGACGGTGTTCCGCGATGACATTCACGTCATGGTCTATATGGACGGCCATCCGGAGTTCGAAGCCGTCGAGGCGATGATCCGGTTCGTGAACGACGAATCACCGATTGTGCGTGCGATCGTCACGCTGCATGATCAATCGCAGATCGATCATACGAATGACACGAGTGTTCGCGACGCGACTTCCGTTGGCGGGCGGCGTGTGGTGACGACGGATGTCAGCGCATCCGTGGTGAGGCAGGCGGCACGTATCCATGCGCGCGTTTCGTTCGCGGCATATTCGGGTGAAGTTATCGATCTTCGGTTCGTCGGCGCAGGACTGCCGCACGCGGACCACAGTGGATTGTCCGATCCAGGCGGGCACTCAAGCCGGCTTAGCCTGCCGATCATGTGGCGCGAGAAAAGCACCGTCGGGATCGATGGCTCGTGCGTGCATGTCGGCGACAAGGCCTACGATGCGACGGTACTGCGACAGGTTACGGCAGACTACGCGATACGCCGTGCTTACTTGACCGAAGGGCACCGGATGGCGGTCATCCGTGCCGGCAACCGAAAGATCGCGAGACGAAAATCATCGGAGATATCGCCGCGACTGTTGGATCGTTTAGTTTTCACGTCACCTGACGCGGCGTTGCAATTCTCAATCGTCTTTATCGGCGGTGCGTTTCGCTGCGACCTCGGAGAGGTCGAGGGTATTGTGACTGGTGAGGCGTGGACGGAGAAAGGCGATGCCTGCTGGACGCTCGTGCTTCAGCCGCAGTCGCCCGCATGGGCGGTCGAACGGCGCGTCGTCGTGCGCATTGAGGAAGCGGAAGGCAGCTACGATATCGCGACGACGATTGGATGAATGCGTTTGAGCTGTCGTGGAAGAAAGACGTGGATGGCCCGCATGAAGCGGGCCATGACGGCATTGGGCGTATGAGTTTGAAAGCTTAAGCCTTGACGCGAACGGGGCGGAGCAGGAAGGCAGGGAGATGCGACATGTCGCCTCCGTCCTGATCGTCCTTCTGACGTGACGGCTTGCGGCGCGAGCGGGCTTCACCGATATCGGCGACTTTAGCGGGGCGCTCACGCTCCGGATTTCGTGCCGGGCGCTCGGCACGAGCAGGGCGCTCGTGCTCTGCACTTTCTTGACGCGGTTCCGGAGAACGCGGCTCCTGCGAGCGTGCTTCCTGCGAACGTTCCGGGCGGCCTTCTTGGCGCCCACCGCGTCCGCGTCCGCCGCTGCGGCCACGTCCACGACGCACGCTTTGCGACTCTTCGTCGGCATTGATCGGTGCAGCGCCTTCCGGCGCTTCCATCACGTTGATGGGTTGCGTCGTCAGCTTCTCGATCGCGGCAATCGACTTTGCGTCACCGCCGGTGACGATGGTGATCGCGGTGCCGGTCAGGCCGGCGCGGCCCGTGCGGCCGATGCGGTGCACGTAGTCGTCCGGATGATACGGAACGTCGAAGTTGAAGACGTGGCTGACAGCCGGAATATCGAGGCCGCGCGCCGCGACGTCGGACGCGATCAGCAGCTTGGCTTCGCCCTTACGGAACTGGTCGAGTGCGGCCATGCGGGCTGGCTGCTCCATGTCGCCATGCAGCGGTACGGCGTTGAATCCGTGGCTGACCAGCGAGCGATGCAGCAGCGCGACATCGCGCTTGCGGTTGCAGAAGATGATCGCGTTTTTGAAGTTTTCGTCGGCGCGCAGGAGGCGGCGCAGAATGTCACGCTTGGCGGCGGGATCGGAACTCGACTTCACGACACCTTGTGTGATCGTCGCCGCGGCGGTCGCGGGACGCGAGACTTCGACGCGCTCCGGATTGTGCAGGAAGGTGTCGGCGATGTGTTGAATTTCCTTCGGCATCGTCGCGGTGAAGAACAGCGTCTGACGCGTGAAGGGAACGAGCTTGCCGATGCGCTCGATGTCCGGGATGAAGCCCATGTCGAGCATGCGGTCGGCTTCGTCGATGACGAGGAGTTCGACGCCGGTGAGGAGGAGGCGGCCACGCTCGAAGTGATCGAGCAGGCGGCCCGGCGTTGCGATCAGCACGTCGACACCGCGCGTGATCTTCATGTCCTGATCGTCGAACGATACGCCGCCGATCAAGAGCGCGACCGAGAGCTTCTGGCCGCCGCTGTATTTGGTGAATTGCTCGGCGACCTGCGCGGCGAGTTCGCGCGTCGGCTCGAGGATCAGCGTGCGCGGCATGCGCGCTCTAGCGCGGCCATTCTGCAATTTTGTGATCATCGGCAGCACGAAGGCGGCGGTTTTACCCGTGCCGGTCTGCGCTATGCCGAGAACGTCTCGACCTTTGAGGACGTGGGGGATCGCTTGCGCCTGGATCGGCGTTGGCGTGGAATAGCCGGCAGCCGTAACTGCAGCGACAACTTTGTCGGACAAGCCGAGTTCAGAGAAGGACAATCGAGAACCTCTAGATTCAATGCCCTCGCTCGGCTTATCGCCAAACACCACGGATGACGGGGAGGGAGGGCTGTCGAATCCATTCAGGACCCGACCCATACAAGAAGCGAACATAATGGAAACGCCGAAAAAGTCAACGTGTTGCAGCGCAACAAGTGCCGTTAAGGCTTACGTTTTCGTGTCTCAAGGTGGGATTTATGGCTGACCCTTTGCCGACCGTCCTAGTTCCGGGCCTCAACTGCTCGGCGCGGCTTTATGCGGCGCAAATTCCCGTCCTGTGGCGGTTTGGGCCCGTGCAGGTCGCGAACCACACGGACGCCGACACGATGGCGCAGATCGCGCGGCAGATACTCTCCAACGCGCCACCGCTGTTTGCTCTCGTTGGGCTTTCGATGGGCGGCTATATCGCGCTCGAGATCATGCGGCAGGCGCCGCAGCGGGTCGGCAAGCTGGCGCTGCTCGATACGTCGGCGCGGCCGGATACGCCTGAGCAGTCGGCGAAACGCGACAATTTCATCTCCATGGCAGAGGCGGGCCGCTTCGCGGAGGTGACCGAGACGCTCTGGCCTGTGCTGGTCGATCCGTCGCGGCAGAAGGACGTGACGCTGAAGGGCGAGATCGTGCGCATGGCGGACGATGTCGGGCCCGAGGCGTTCGTGCGTCAGCAGCGGGCGATCAAGTCGCGCGCGGATTCGCGGCCGTTGCTGAAAGAGATTCAATGCCCGGCGCTGGTGCTGGTGGGCGCGAACGATCAGCTCACGCCGCCGGAGCTGGCGGACGAGATGGCAGCCGGCATCGCAGGCGCTGACCTCGTGAAGGTGCCTGACTGCGGGCACATGTCGACGATGGAGAAGCCGGAGATCGCCAATCGCGCATTGGCGGCGCTGATGCAGAAGGGTTGACCGGAGCGGCGAGAGCATTTTCAAGTGAAGTGGATTCCGGTTCACGTGAAGAAAATGCGACCAACTAGAACCGAGAGCCCGCTTTGATCTTACAAAGCGTGGCTCTCGCCGCTTATCCGTAGAGTTTGAAAGCGGCTCAAACGCCGCGCGTTGGGTGGAAACATGATCTCGAATACCTGGAAGCCGTTTGACTTCAGCCTCGGCGAAAATGCCGACATGCTGCGCGACACCGTCACGCGGTTCTCGCAAGATCAGATCGCGCCGCGCGCCGAGGAGATCGATCGCACCAATCAGTTTCCGCGCGACCTGTGGCCGAAGCTCGGCGAGCTTGGTTTGCTTGGCCTCACTGTGGAAGAGGAATACGGCGGCTCCGGTCTCGGCTATCTCGAACACTGCGTCGCGATGGAGGAGATCTCGCGCGCGTCGGCGTCGGTCGGTCTGTCGTACGGCGCGCATTCGAATCTCTGCGTCAATCAGCTGCGCCGCAACGGCACCGAAGATCAGAAGCGCAAGTATTTGCCGAAGCTGATCTCCGGCGAGCATGTCGGCGCGCTTGCGATGTCGGAGCCGGGCGCAGGCTCGGACGTCGTCTCGATGCGCACGCGCGCCGAGAAGAAGGGCGACCGCTATGTGATCACCGGCAACAAGATGTGGATCACGAACGGCCCGATCGCCGAGACGCTCGTCGTCTACGCGAAGACCGACCCAAGCGCAGGGCCGCGCGGCATCACGGCCTTCATCATCGAGAAGGGGATGAAGGGTTTCTCGACCGCGCAGAAGCTCGACAAGCTCGGCATGCGCGGCTCCGACACCTGCGAGCTCGTGTTCGAAGATTGCGAAGTGCCGGAAGAGAATGTTGTCGGCGGCGTCGGCCGCGGCGTCAACGTGCTGATGTCGGGCCTCGATTACGAGCGTGCCGTGTTGGCGGCGGGGCCGCTCGGCATCATGCAGGCGTGTATCGATGTCGTGATGCCGTATGTGCATGAGCGCAAGCAATTCGGACAACCGATCGGTTCGTTCCAGCTCGTGCAGGGCAAACTTGCCGACATGTATGTCACGATGAATGCCTGCAAGGCCTACGTCTATGCAGTGGCGAAAGCATGCGACCGCGGCGAGACGACGCGCGAAGATGCGGCGGGCGCGATCCTGTACGCGGGCGAGAAGGCGACGCAGTGTGCGCTCGATGCGATCCAGCTGCTCGGTGGCAACGGCTATATCAACGATTATCCGACCGGCCGCTTGCTGCGCGATGCGAAGCTCTACGAGATCGGCGCGGGCACCAGCGAGATCCGCCGCATGCTGATCGGCCGCGAGCTCTTCGAGAAGACCGCGTGATGCTGAGCTACAAGGGTACTGTCTATCCCTGGCATTGCGATCACAATGGCCACATGAATGTGATGTGGTACGTCGGCAAGTTCGACGAAGGCTCGTTTCATGTTCTCAACGCGCTCGGCATCACGCCGCAGTTTCTGCGCGAGAACAATCGTGGCATGGCGGCGGTCGAGCAGAAGATCGAATACAAACGAGAGCTTTTCGCCGGCGATATCGTCGAGGTTAATTCGCGCGTTGTCGACATCCGCGAGAAGGTGATCATCTTCCAGCACGTGATGACGAACGCCGCGAACGGCGTCGAAGCCGCGACGACAACGCTGACGGTTCTGCACACCGACAAGACAACGCGGCGCGCGATCGCGTTTCCGGAGTTCGTCCGGGAGAAGGCGGCCGCGCTGACGACGTAGAGGGTTTGACGTTTTGACAGAAACGACTCCCGTCCGATGAGTAGAGTGCTGGTCATCCCGGGGCGCGAGCGCGTAGCGCTCTGCGAGCCCGGGATCCATAATCACGATCTTATCGATACGGCAGGGAGTATGGATCCCGGCCCTCGCGGCGCGCAAAGTGCGCGCATCGCTCGACCGGGATGACCAGCGAACCTATCTTGAGCGTGAAATGCTCTGAGCTACTTCTTCAGGTAGTCGTGGACGACGCGGCCGTAGGGCAGAGTCAGATCGGCGATGAAGTGTTTGGCGCCAATGACGCGTTTGACCGGTAGGTCGGCGACCGGCGCGTTGACGTGCGGCACCAGGTGCAAACGTCCGGGTCCGGTCCATGAGCCTTTCACGGTCGCTTCGGTGATGTTGATCGCGACGAGCTGACAGATTTCCGGTTTGCCATCGACGCCCGGAATGATCTTGAGATTGATCTGCGTCTTGCCGATACCCTTGAGCGTGCTGGTGTCGTCGGCTGCCATCGCAGCGTGCTTGTAGCCCATCGTTCCCATCGCAACCTGCTGGCCCGCATAGACGAGCGTGCCGGTCAGCGTATCGTGGACGAGTTCGAGTTTCGGCTCGGCGTATTTCTTCGGGAAGCCCCAGATCTCGCGGCCGGCGGCGATCGGCGGATCGTCGTCGAGATACATTTGGTGGACGAAGTTGACGTCCTCGCCGTTGAAGCGGCACGGGATGACGGTGCCGCTTTCCGTGTAACCGCCGAAGCCGGAGCTGTCCGGCATGCGGATCCACTCGTAGTTCACGGTCGAGCCGATCGGCTCGAGAGGTTCGGGCAGGGCGGCGCGGACGGCGTCCGGATCGGACTCGTAGGTGATCACCATGAATTCGCGATTGATGAAACGATAGGGCCCGGCCGGATAGCTCGGGCTCGCGGCCGGCATCGAGGGCAGCTTCGCGACGTCATCTTTTTTCATCGTGACCTCAGGTTTGCGAACGCGGGATGAAAGTCAGCACACTCGCGCGCCGCAGGCAAACGGCCAAAAGAAAAGCCGGCACGAAGGCCGGCTTTTCGTAGCGTCGGTTTCCGCGCTCAGAAGATGTGGCGGAAGAGGTAGTAGAGCGAGCCGGACAGCGTGATCGCGACCGGCAGCGTCAGCACCCACGCCATCAAGAGATTGCGGATCGTCGCCATCTGCAGGCCGGAGCCGTTCGCCGCCATCGTGCCGGCGACGCCGGAGGATAAGACGTGTGTGGTCGACACCGGCAGACCGTAGATGTCGGCAGCCGCGATTGTGCCGGCGGCAACGAGTTCGGCGGACGCACCTTGCGCGTAAGTGAGGTGCGATTTGCCGATCTTCTCGCCGACCGTGACGACGATGCGCTTCCAGCCGATCATCGTGCCGAGGCCGAGGGCGATAGCGACCGCGACTTTCACCCATGTCGGGATGAATTTGGTCGCCGAGTCGAGGGACTTCTTGTAGTCGCCGAGCGTCTTTACTTCGGCGGGCGACAACTCGTTCTCTTTGTCCTTCATGAGGAAGCGCAGTGCTTCGGACGCGAGATACATGTCGTTTCGCTTATTGCCGACGGCCGCAGCCGGAACCTTGTCGAGCGTGCCGTAGGTTTCGATCTGCTGCGAAATTTCGGTCACCAGCACGGCAAGCGACGGATAGGTGCCTTCGCTGATCTTACGCTGTGACACGTACTGCGTGACGGCCGGACGCGGGTTGCCGAGAACGCTATGACCAGAAGCCTTCGACTGGATCACGGCGCTGGCGGATTTCGACTTCTGCGCGAAGGTCGCGACCTCGCTCGCCGGGAGCGCGCGGTTGAGCGCATAAGCGGTCGGCACGGTGCCGATGAGGATGAGCATGATGAGGCCCATGCCCTTTTGTCCGTCGTTCGAGCCGTGCGCGAAGGAAACGCCCGTGCAGGTCGCGATGAGCAAGCTGCGGATCCACAGCGGCGGCGGCTTGTTGCCTTTCGGCTCCGAGTAAAGCTCCGGGTTGCGGACGAGCACTTTGAGCGAGAGCAGGAGCAGCGCGGCGGCGCAGAAGCCGAACAGCGGCGAGAGAAGCAGCGACCAGCCGATCTCGGTCGCCTTGGTCCAGTCGACGCCGGAGGTGCCGCTCTGGCCGTTCATCATTGCGTTCATGACGCCGACGCCGATGATCGAGCCGATCAGCGTGTGCGAGGACGACGCCGGCAAGCCGAGATACCAAGTGCCGAGGTTCCAGATGATCGCCGCAATGAGCAGCGCGAAAACCATCGCGAAGCCGGCGCCGCTGCCGACTTGGAGGATCAGCTCGACCGGCAACAGCGCGATGATGCCGAAGGCGACCGCGCCGGACGACAGCAGCACGCCGAGGAAGTTGAAAAAGCCGGACCAGACGACCGCGATGTTGGCCGGCAGAGAGTGCGTGTAGATGACGGTCGCGACAGCGTTGGCGGTGTCGTGGAAGCCGTTGACGAATTCGAAGCCGAGCGCGATCAAAAGCGCAACGAACAGAAGGATGTAGGGCAGGTAAGTGGTGACTTGCGTGCCGGTCGCGTCTACGTCAACGTAAAGGCTGTAGGCCACATAGATCGCACCCGCAGCGAGTACGCCGAAGAACAAAATCGCGGTGACGGGATTGAACGTCCGATCGAGATCGGGACGTTTTGCGGCGGGTTCTAACGACCCCGGAAGAGCCATTTCAGCCATAGGAATTCCCCAAGATTGCGGGCGGGAACTTCCTGCTGGCGGATGACAGGCGGATGACGGTTAATGACTTCTTCCCGATTCAATCTGGCATTTCGTCGCGGCTCTCGCGTAGGTTGCGGCGAATCTGACGAGCACACAAAGGGCTTAGACATTTGGGCACTCGGATAAAAATATTTCTGCGTGTGTTACTGCTGGCTGTGGTCGCGCTTCTATTCGCGCCCGACGCTACATACGCACAAGAGCGCAAGGCGACGCCGCAGGAGAAAGCGACGATCGAAGCGTGCTTCACGTCGAAGCTCGATAGTCCGGAGGGAATCGAGGGCTGTTTGTTCAAGGTCGCGGAGCCGTGCGCGGATGCGGCGGGCGGCTCGACCTTCGCGACTTCCGATTGTTACCGCGTTGAGCAGACGATCTGGGACGGTTTACTGAACGCGGCGCATCGCGAGCTCATCGGCGAACTTGATGCGCAGCAGAAGAAGGCACTGCTGAAGATGCAGCGGGCTTGGATCGCGTCCCGCGATGCGACCTGCAATTTCCGCGCGGACAAAATTCGCGGATCGCTGGCGGCGACGATGTCGGCAGCGTGCTTCACACGCGAAACAGCGCGGCGCGCATTGCTGATGAAACAATTCACGGAACTCTAGGAACGAGGTCGAGATGAAGAATGCGATAACGGCACACGGCGCGACGATCCCGCTGATCGGCCTCGGCACGTGGCAACTCAGCGGCGACAACTGTGTTCAGATGGTGAGCGAGGCGCTGAAGCTCGGCTATCGCCATATCGATACGGCCGCGATGTACGGCAACGAGGTGGAAGTCGGCGATGGGATGCGCGCCTCCGGCGTCAAACGCGAAGACGTGTTTCTGACGACGAAGGTCTGGCGCGACAATCTGCACGCGAAGGATTTCCGCGGGTCGGTCGAGGCGAGCCTGAAGAAGCTCAAGCTCCCGTATGTCGATCTCATCCTCATTCACTGGCCGAACGAAAGCGTGCCGCTGAAGGAGACCCTCGGCGCGATGGCTGAGGTAAAGCGCGCCGGTCTCGCGAAGCATATCGGCGTGTCCAACTTCACCGTGAAGCTGCTCGACGAAGCCGTGAAGCTGAGCGCCGAGCCGATCGTCAACAATCAGGTCGAGCTGCACCCGTTTCTCGATCAGTCGAAAGTTATCGCGGCGTGCCAGAAGCACGGCATCTCCGTGACAGCCTATTGCCCGATCGCGCGCGGTTCGGCGGCGGGCGATAAAGTGCTGGCGAAGGTCGGCGCCGCGCATGGGAAATCCGCCGCGCAGGTCTCGCTGCGCTATCTCGTGCAGCAGGGCATCATCGCGATCCCGCGCACCTCGAAGGCCGCCCGGCTGAAGGAAAACCTCGCGGCGCTTGACTTCACGCTCACGGACGCCGAGATGGCGACCGTGCACGGTCTCGCGCATCGCGAGGGCCGTGTGGTCAACTTGGCGCACGCTCCAGCATGGGACTGATGGAAGACTCAGCGCTCGTTCTTTTCTCCGGCGGGCAGGACTCGACGGTGTGCCTCGCCTGGGCGCTCGAGCGCTATACGCATGTCGAGACGATCGGCTTTTCGTACGGGCAGCGGCACGCGATCGAACTCGATGTGCGGCCGGGCTTACGCGAGCGGATGGCGGCGCATAGCCCGGTTTGGAACAAGCGGCTCGGCGACGATCACGTCATCCCGCTCGATGTGCTCGGCAAGATCTCCGACACAGCGCTGACGCGGGATGTCGCGATCGAAATGTCGGATAACGGGTTGCCGAATACGTTCGTGCCGGGCCGTAACCTCGTGTTCCTCAATTTTGCCGCGGCGCTTGCCTATCGGCGGGGGCTGAAACACCTGGTCGGCGGGATGTGCGAGACCGATTATTCGGGCTACCCGGATTGCCGCAACGATACGATGAAAGCCGTGCAGACTGCGCTGAGCCTCGGGATGGACCGCCCTTTTGTCATCGAGACCCCGCTGATGTGGCTCGACAAGACGGAGACGTGGCAGCTTGCCGAGACGCTCGGCGGGCAGCCGCTGATCGACCTGATTGTCGCCGATACGCACACTTGCTATCTGGGCGAGCGCGGCCGGCTTCACGATTGGGGGCATGGCTGCGGCGAGTGCCCGGCTTGCCAGCTGCGCGCGCAAGGCTTCGCGCGGTGGCGCGAGAAGAAAGCCGAAGCGTCGAAGTGAAAACATAGTCCATGTTCTTCGAAGCATCGAAAATCCTCGGCTTCTTCGCGATCCCGTCCAATCTGTTTGTCGTCATAGCTTTGTTTGGCGCCGTGCTGCTGCTGACGCGTTTTGCACGTGCCGGACGGCAGCTGATGGTGTTCGGTGTCTTCCTGCTCGCGCTGTTCGGCTTTTCGCCGCTCGGCAATATCTTGATCTATCCGCTTGAAGATCGCTTCCCGCCGTGGCGCGAGACGGCCGACCCGCCGACCGGCATCATCATTTTGGGGGGAGCAGTCGACGAAGGAGTCTCGGCATCGCGGCGCGCCGCAGCGCTGAATGAGGCTGCGGAGCGAATGACAGCGGCAGTCAGTTTGATACGGCGGTATCCACAACTGACGGTAATGTTTACGGGCGGCAGTGGACTGTTGTTTTCGCAAGGCATCACGGAAGCGGAAGCCGCGAAGGCCTTTTTTCTTGATCAAGGCATCCCGTCCGAGCGCATCGTGCTCGAAGACAAGTCGCGCAACACGCGCGAGAACGCGACGTTCAGTCTGGCGATCGCGAAGCCGAAGCCGGGCGATCGCTGGCTGCTGGTG
Source organism: Variibacter gotjawalensis (assembly GCF_002355335.1). GTDB lineage: Bacteria > Pseudomonadota > Alphaproteobacteria > Rhizobiales > Xanthobacteraceae > Variibacter > Variibacter gotjawalensis. Next base: position 3,452,911 of record NZ_AP014946.1, on the reverse strand, counting down.
ACGTCCGCCTTCCACATGCCGCGCTCGATCGGGATCTTCCGCGATGTCGGTTTCAACGTCGAGGCCTATCCGGTTGATTGGCGGACGCGCGGCGCGGGGGATTTCATGCGGCCGTTCGATCGTTTGTCAGAAGGGCTACGGCGATCGGACATCGCGATGCGCGAGTGGGTCGGGCTCCTGGCCTACTGGGCAACGGGACGGACGGATGCGCTTTTCCCGGGACCGAAAACGCCGCCGCCATGCGACCGGTCGCGGGAGAACTGTCGCGCGCCTTGATTATTTTCGCTTCGGCTCGACGAGCAGCGAGCCACGCGACTCCGATGCAAATTGCCGGTGTGCGATGACGGACAGAACCGCGGCCGTCGAGACGACCAATACCCACGGACCCAAAAACCAGCCGAGATAGCCGAGCGCGAGAAAGAATCCGCGCTGCCCGCGATTGAAGTGGCGCCCGGCGGACTCGATCAGTTTCGCGGCGCGCAGTGCGTGCGCTTCGGCTTCTTGCGATGTCGCTTCATCTTTGGGCGGCGCCGAGCCGAGCATGATCGCAACATAGTTGAACAGGCGATACGACCAAGCGAACTTGAAGAACGCATAGGCGAAGATGATCGCGAGCCCGAGCACCTTCACTTCCCACTGCAGCCGCGTCGGCGCGCCGCCGAAGGGCAGGGCGGCGACAAGCTGAAGCACTTCATCGGGCGAGCGCAGCAGCGTTAGCGCGCCGCCAATCGCGATCAGCGAGGTCGAGGCGAAGAAGGCCGTGCCGTTGGCGAGCGAAGCCATGATCTGCGTATCGACGATGCGGTTCTCGCGCAGCAGCATGCGGCGCATCCAGGTTTCGCGGTAACCGTCCATGATGGTGTTCATGGAATGGACCGCGAGGCTGCTCCGCTCGACGACGAGCGCATAGAAGGCCCAGGCGCCCAGAAAGAACGCGAGGGCGAAATAATCGCCAGTCGAGAGACCGAGCATAAGCCGCCTGTTGCTTGATCGAACCGCCGATAGCCTATAGCTCAACAGGACAAGGATGAAGCCCGGAGAGGACAATGCCCCAGAAAATCACGCTCGGTTACAAGAAGATGGTCGAAGATGCCGAGAAGGAGATCGAAACGCTCCCGATCGAGGAGGCCATCAAGCTGCATGGGCGTGACGACGTCGTGCTCGTCGACATCCGCGATCCGCGCGAGCTCGAGCGCGACGGCAAAGTCCCCGGAGCCTTCCACGCGACGCGCGGGATGCTGGAGTTTTGGATCGATCCGGAAAGTCCGTATGCGAAAGAGCAGTTCCAACAGGACAAAAAATACGTGTTCTTCTGCGCGGGTGGCCTGCGCTCAGCGCTCGCCGCGCATACGGCGCACAAGATGGGCTTGAAGCCGGTCGCGCATATCAAGGGCGGTTTCGGCGCTTGGAAGAAGAACGGCGGCCCGGTCGAGGCTTATGTGCCGAAGAGTAAGGGCTGAGTCATTCCGGGGCGCAGCGCAAAGCGCGCGAGCCCGGAATCCATAACTCCGAGAGTCACCGCTGAAACTGTGAGTATGGATCCACGACCGCCGCAGCTCGCTGCGCGAGCATAGCGGCGTCGAGGATGATCAAGGAGTTCGTTGAAACGAAAAAGGCGCGCCGTGGGGCGTGCCTTTTGTTTTGGTTCGAACCGCGAGGTTAGACCTTCGCGAGCGGCAGTTTCGGAACGCTGCTGCGTTTTGCTCCGTCTCCGCCGCCGCCCTTCGGCGGCGTCTTCGGCGCGGAGCCTCCGCCACGCGGCGGCCGGCGCTTCGGCTTGGCCTTGGTGCGGCGTGGCTCCGGAAGCTTCTCCTGCTTCGGCATCACCGGCCCGTCGAGATATTCGAAGCCGAGCTTCTCGATGCCGGTCTCTTCCTTCTCGACGACGACGCGGACATGGCCGCCGCCCTTGAGCTTGCCGAAGAGTACCTCGTCGGCGAGCGGTTTTTTGATGTATTCCTGGATCACGCGCGCCATCGGCCGCGCGCCCATCAGCTGATCATAGCCGCGCTCGATCAGCCACTTCGATGCATCTTCCGACAGCTCGATCGTGATGTTGCGGTCGGCGAGTTGCGCCTCAAGCTGCAGCACGAACTTGTCGACCACCTTCGCGATGACCTCCTGCGGCAGATGCGCGAAGGTGATGATCGCGTCGAGACGGTTGCGGAATTCCGGCGCGAAGAGGCGGTTGATTGCCTCGACGTCGTCGCCCTCACGCTTCGAGCGCGTGAAGCCGTAAGCCGCCTTTGCCATGTCGGACGCGCCCGCATTCGTCGTCATGATGAGGATGACGTTGCGGAAGTCGACCTGCTTGCCGTTGTGATCGGTCAGCTTGCCGTGATCCATGATCTGCAGGAGCACGTTGTAGAGATCCGGATGCGCCTTCTCGATTTCGTCGAGGAGGAGGACGCAGTGCGGATGCTGGTCGACGCCGTCGGTCAGTAGGCCGCCTTGATCGAAGCCGACATAACCCGGAGGCGCGCCAATGAGACGCGAGACCGTGTGGCGCTCCATGTATTCCGACATGTCGAAGCGCAGCATCTCTACGCCGAGCGTGGCGGCAAGCTGCTTGGCGACTTCCGTCTTGCCGACGCCGGTCGGGCCGGAGAAGAGGTAGCAGCCGATCGGCTTTTCGGGTTCGCGCAGGCCGGCGCGTGCCAGCTTGATGGCGGCCGAGAGGGCGGTGATCGCGGTGTTCTGTCCGTAGACGACGCGCTGGAGAGTCGACTCGAGATGCTGAAGCACCTCGGCGTCGTCCTTCGAGACCGTCTTCGGCGGAATGCGCGCCATCGTGGCGATCGTTGTTTCGATCTCCTTGATGCCGATCGTCTTCTTGCGCCGGTTTTCGGGCAGCAGCATCTGCGCGGCGCCCGACTCGTCGATCACGTCGATCGCCTTATCCGGCAGCTTGCGGTCGTGGATGTAACGCGCCGAAAGTTCAACGGCGGCCTTGATGGCCTCGTTGGTGTATTTCAGGCGGTGATAGTCCTCGAAGTAGGGCTTGAGGCCCTTCATGATCTCGATCGCATCCGGGATGGTTGGCTCGGCGACGTCGATCTTCTGGAAGCGGCGGACCAGCGCGCGATCCTTCTCGAAGTACTGGCGATACTCCTTGTAGGTCGTCGAACCGATGCAGCGAACCGTGCCGGCCGCAAGCGCAGGCTTGAGTAGGTTCGATGCGTCCATCGCGCCGCCGGAGGTCGCGCCGGCGCCGATCACGGTGTGGATCTCGTCGATGAACAGGATCGCGCCCGGATGCGCTTCGACTTCCTTGATCACTTGCTTGAGGCGCTCTTCGAAGTCGCCGCGATAGCGCGTGCCGGCAAGCAGCGTGCCCATGTCGAGCGAGAAGACCGTGGAGTCGCGGAGGACCTCCGGCACCTCGTCGTTGATGATGCGGCGCGCGAGACCTTCGGCGATCGCCGTCTTACCGACGCCCGGATCACCGACGTAGAGCGGGTTGTTCTTCTGGCGGCGGCAGAGGACCTGGATCGTCCGGTTGATCTCGCTCTCGCGGCCGATCAACGGGTCGATCTTGCCTTCACGCGCCTTCTTATTGAGGTTGACGCAGTAGGCTTCGAGGGCGTCGCCCTTCTTCTTGCCTTCCTCGCCATTGCCGTTCTTGCCTTCGGTCTCTTCGTCGACGCCGCGGGCAGGGCGGGCTTCCGACATGCCGGCGCGCTTGGCGATGCCGTGGCTGATGTAGTTGACGGCGTCGTAGCGCGTCATGTCCTGCTCCTGCAGGAAGTAAGCGGCATGGCTTTCGCGCTCGGCGAAGATCGCGACGAGCACATTGGCGCCGGTCACTTCTTCGCGACCCGACGATTGAACATGGATCACGGCACGCTGGATGACGCGCTGGAAGCCGGCAGTCGGCTTGGAGTCTTCGCCACCATCGACGATGAGATTGTCGAGTTCGGTCTCGCAATATGACGTTAGATTGCGGCGCAGCTTTTCGAGATCGACGTTGCAGGCGCGCATGACGGCTGCCGCGTCCTGATCATCGATCAGCGCTAAGAGCAGGTGCTCGAGTGTCGCGTATTCGTGGTGGCGCTCATTCGCCAACGCCAATGCGCGATGGAGAGATTGTTCGAGACTGCGGGAGAAAGTCGGCATCAGCGATTCTTCTTTCTCGCCCCCGTCATCAGCTTACTTTTTTTCCATTACGCATTGCAACGGATGCTGATGCTTTCGGGCGAAGTCCATAACTTGGGTCACTTTGGTTTCGGCAACTTCGTAAGTGAAGACACCGCATTCGCCGACACCGTTCTGATGCACGTGCATCATGATACGGCTCGCCGTTTCACGGTCCTTATTGAAAAAGCGCTCGAGAATATGAACGACGAACTCCATCGGAGTGTAGTCGTCATTTAGTAGCAGAACCCGGTACAGACTCGGTTTCTTCGTCTGCGTTCGGGTTTTGGTAATGATCGCGGTTCCGGGACCGCCGGCACCGCCGCGACGCGGCTTGTCGTCGTCGGCCGCTCGAGGCGGACGCTGGGTCAAGGTAGGTGCTGCCGCGCGCATCAGAATTCGGTGGTCCCCTTAGGCACTCTATTTGGGACGTCGACTTATCGGGTTCAAGAAGCGTGCCGCCTCGGTGCCGCGATGGCAAGAGGCCTCTGCGGTGCTCGAAACGCCCTCCCCAACAGCCCAATAGCTTACCTAAGCGTGCATTCGCGAAAATCAATTTCCATCACGAATACAGCGATTTGAGGCCTGTTTTCGCGGCAATCGCCTTGTTTTTCGTCGATCAATGCAACCTGTCGTCAACATCTCACCGGTAAATTGTCGGCAAGGTTGTGAAGAATAACAACAAAGGTCGTCAACCATGCTTCGACGCTTTTGCGCGGATACCCGCGGCAATATGGCTATCATGTTCGGTTTCATGGTCATCCCTTTGATCGGGGCGGCCGGGCTCTCGATCGACTATGGTCGCGCCACCTACACACGAGCATCGCTGCAAAGCTCGATGGATGCTGCTGCGTTGATGCTGGCGCGAGATCTGAAGAGCAATCCGACCGTGACTGCTGCTTTCGTGCAAACGCGCGGCCAGCAGTATTTCGACGCGCAATTCAACAAGCGCTTCACCGACTCCGCGACAGTGACCGTTCAGTACATCAACGGTCGCACCGAGGTGGACGGAAAGTCGCGTGTCAAGATGACAGCCTCCACCGCAGTCGACACCACTTTGATGAAGCTTGTCGGAGCGAACGGAGTACAGATCTCAAGTCAAGCTGAGGTCGTTTGGGGGATCAAACGACTGGAAGTCGCGCTGGCGCTTGACAACACGGGCTCGATGGCCAGCAGCAACAAGATGACGGAGCTGAAGACCGCCACTCGTAAGCTTTTGGACGAGCTGTATCAGGCGGCAAAAAAGATCGGCGACGTGAAAGTTGCTATCATCCCGTTCGCGACTGACGTGAACGTGGGAACGAGCAACGCAAACGCGACCTGGCTCGATTGGACCGCTTGGGAAGCCAGCAACCGTCAAACCGTGTGCACGGGTAGTGGATTTAACCGAGTTTGCACTTCACAGCCGAAGCCTCGGTCGGCGTGGAACGGCTGTGTCTGGGATCGCGACCGCGGCACGAAGAGCAACAAGGCGACCTGGTATGATACGTTGGACATTGCTCCGACGATTACGGACGCTAAAACTTTGTACCAAGCGCATCAGGCTGATGACTGTCCCGTTTCCATACTGCCGCTGACTGACATCCTTTCGGCTGGAGCCTGGTCGTCTTCTGATCTTAACAATACCGTAAATCCGAGTTCGACCCTCGCCAAGAAGGTCAATTCCATGACGCCGACCGGCAATACGAACGTGACCATCGGCATGGCGTGGGCCTGGCACGCATTGACCAAGCAGAGCGTGCTGACGGAGGCCTCTGATGAGGCCGAGGATCTAGAAAAGATCGTCATCCTGTTAACGGACGGCGACAATACGGAGAATCGTTGGGGAGGCCCCGATCCGAGAGATGGGAACGACCCCTCGATGGATACTCGCACGGCGCAAGCGTGCGAGGCCTTCAAAGTCTCCGGTGAGCGACGAACGATTTATAGCGTACGCGTGATTAACGGCAACGCTGACCTACTGAGGAATTGTGCAACGAAAGAAGCCTACTTCTACGACGTGAAAAACGCGTCGCAGTTGAGCACGGCTTTCGTCGCCATCGCGCAAAACCTGACGAAGCTGGCGATTACTCAATAGACAAGACGATGACCTTTGTAAGAAAGCCTGGCAGCGATGCCGGGCTTTTTTGTTGCGGTTGTGTCTCGTGTAATCATGTGATGGAGGTTGTGCTCGCCGAATTCTCTTCTAGATAGCCGGCTGTTTCCCCGATCGATGCAACGTGTCGTCAAGATATCTCCCGCAATACTCGCGGCGTTTTTACTTAATCCATTTTTCGGTCGGCGAGTATGTTTTATCGGTTTGGCGCGGACACGCGCGGCAACATTGCCATCATGTTTGCCTTTTTGCTGGTGCCGTTGATCGGGGCTGTCGGTTTCTCGGTCGATTACGGCCGCGCGACGTACACGCGCTCGTCCCTACAGAACGCGATCGATGCGGCAGCGTTGATGGTTGCGCGTGAGTTGAAGAAGAATCCAGCGATGACTGCGGAGTCGGTTCAAACAAGCGGGCAAAAATTCTTCGACGCTCAGTTTAATCGGCGATTCACAGATTCAGCCACAGTCACCGTTACGTATATCAGCGGACGCGCGACGACAGATGGAAAATCCAGGGTGAAGATTCATGCGACATCTGCGGTTGATACAACATTGATGAGGCTGCTCGGTAGCGGCAGTGTCCCGATCGCCGCGAATACCGAAGTCGTCTGGGGTATGAAGCGTTTGGAGATCGCACTGGCGCTCGACAACACCGGATCAATGAAGGGAGACAAAATGACCGAGTTGAAAACCGCAACTCGCAAGCTATTGAATGAGCTGTTTCTCGCCGCCAAGAAGCCTGGTGACACCAGGGTTGCGATCGTTCCGTTCAGTACGGACGTGAACATTGGGATCCACAACGTGAGCGCGACATGGCTCGACTGGAGTGACTGGGAACTCGAGAATAGACAAAAAGTCTGTGTTTCTAGTGGGGGGGAAAAAATCTGCGAAAAAAGAGCGAAGCCCCATTCCGCTTGGAATGGATGTGTTTTCGACCGCGACAAGTCTTTTGACGTGCAAGACGATCCCCCCAGCACGGCCGATTTGAAAACGATGTATCAGCCTCATCAGGCGGACAACTGCCCAGCCGAAATTTTGCCGCTCACCGATATTCTCGCAAGTGGGGCATGGTCGCCATCCGAATTGACCAGCACGAAGCCGAATTCGACGTTCGGGAAGAAGGTGGACTCTCTATCGCCATCCGGCGACACGAATGTGACGATAGGTCTAGTTTGGGCCTGGCATGCGCTGACCAAACAGAATCCACTGACAGAAGCATCCGACGACGTCGAGGATCTCGAGAAAATCGTGATCCTCCTGACCGATGGCGACAATAAACAGAACCGCTGGGGCGACCACTCAAAACGCAATAATATAGATGATCGCACAGCGCTTGCGTGTCAGAACTTCAAGCAGTCCGGCAGCAGACGTACGATTTACACAGTCCGCATCATCGACGGGAATGCTGATCTGCTTCGCAACTGTGCGTCTCAGCCATCGTTTTTTTATGATGTTAAGAGCGCGTCGGATTTGAGTGCGACCTTCGTCGCCATTGCGCAAAACCTAACTCTGCTTGCGATATCCAAATAGCCCCACACGTCACGATTCTCTAAACGACACGATAAAAAAGCCCGGCATCTCTGCCGGGCTTTTTTCGTTCGATCCGCGACGAACGCGATTAGCCCTTCGGCTTTGCCTTGCTCACGTAATCCTCGACCGGCTTGAAGCTCTGCTTGGCGATGTCGGTGTAGATCTCGTTGAATTTTGCGGCCTGCGCGATGAAGGACTCGTAGGCGCTCTTGGCGAAATTCGCCTGAACTTCCATCGCGCGCTCCATCGAGCGAACGCCGGTCATCTGCTCGAACGCGGCAGCGCTCTGTTCGACCGAGCGGCGGGCGTAGTCGGCGAATTCGGTCGCGATCGTCTGCGCGCCTTGCGAGGCGGCAGCCATCGACTGCGTAGCGGCTTCCATGCCTTCGCGGCTGACGGCCTGCATGTCGTCGAGATTTTTCATTGTCGGTACTCCTCGAACCGGAAGGGCTCTTGGCCTGAAAGATAATGCAGTGCAAAAACGAGTCAACGAATTTTGTGCATTGCAGCAAATCAACGTGAATGCCCAGGCTTAACTGATTGGAAACCGCACGAATTTAATCTTCGAGGGTCGCTTATTTGCCACTCCCGAATACCGCTGAGGGGGATCTCACGGGGTCAAGAGGGTGAAAAGCGGGGGTGGCGCCCGGTGGTTGCGGCGTATCGGCAGACGGGAAGATGTAATGCGTTCAAAAAAATTTCGGACCGGCACGCGTATCGCCGTGTTCGCTCTTGCTGCTGTTGTCGCGGTCGTTGCCCTCGGATCTGATCCGGCAGATGCACGCCGCCGTCACAAGAAATTCCGCGCCGTCGGCTATGCACCCGCTTATGCAGCGATCGTCGTCGACGCGAATACGGGCCAAGTGATGCATGACGAGAGCGCCGACCAGCGCCGTCATCCAGCCTCGCTCACGAAAATCATGACTCTCTATATGCTGTTCGAGCAGCTGGAGTCCGGCAAGCTGCGACTCGACAGCCGCCTTCCGGTCTCGTCGCATGCCGCCTCGATGGCGCCGACAAAGCTAGGCCTGCGCCCGGGCCAGACGATCGAAGCCGAAGACGCGATCAAGGCGCTCGTCACGCGTTCGGCCAACGACGCTGCCGCCGTGATCGCCGAAGCGATCGGCGGGGAAGAGGAAGATTTCGCGCGTATGATGACGCGCAAGGCGCGCTCGCTCGGTATGTCCCGCACGGTCTATAAAAATGCGTCGGGTCTTCCCGACATGGAGCAGATTACGACGGCGCGCGATCAGGCGATCCTCGGCCGCGCGATCCAGGAACGCTTCCCGCGCTACTATCGCTACTTCAACACGCGCCAGTTCGTGTATCGCGGCCGCCCAATCGGCAACCACAACCGTCTGCTCGGCCGCGTCGAAGGTGTCGACGGCATTAAGACGGGTTACACGCGCGCTTCGGGCTTCAATCTCGTGTCGTCGATGAAGCGAGGCAATCGCCACATCGTCGCCGTCGTGCTCGGCGGACGTTCGGGTGGCGCGCGCGATGCGCGCATGCGTCACCTTCTCGAGGACAATATCGTCGAGGCTTCGGCCCGCCGCACCGCGCCGCGCATGATCGAAGTTGCCGACAACGATGCGCCGGCGAAGCCGCAGCGTGTCGCCGTCGCGGAAGCGCCGCGCGCGACCGCATCGGTGCCGCAGACTTTCGCCATGATGGCTCCGGTTGCCGCGCCGGCTCCGTCGGTGGGCTCGGCCGAGCCGATCCGTCCGACGCTGGTGAAGACTTTGACGGTCAAGCGCGGTCCGGCGGCTCAAGCTGCTGCACCGGCGCCGGTCGCTGCTCCGCAGCGCGTCGCTTCGCTCGGCGATACGCCGATCATCAGCGAGCCGCGTTCGCCGCGTGCTCTGCCGAAAGGCGAATGGGTTATTCAGATCGGTGCATTCCCGGCTGAGACGCAGGCGCAGGAGCGTCTGAAGGAAGCGCGTTCGCTCGCGAGCAGCGCTCTCGGCCGCGCCGAGCCGTTCACGGAACGCGTCACGAAGGGCGACACCACGCTCTTCCGCGCACGCTTCGCGGGCTTCGATCGCGACCGCGCTGAGGCTGCGTGCAAGCAGCTAAAGCGCAGCGAGATCAACTGCCTCGCGATGAAAAACTAAGAAACTGATTCAACGGGGAAGGGTGGGGCAACTCACCCGGCGCGCAGAGAAGACAGAGCCGATAGTACAGTCGGAGTGAGTTCACGCATGTCGGCGCAGCAAAACGTCCTTGGCCATGTTGACGCGAGCCGCAAGGTACGTCGATCCCCCTTGGTCGGGATGGATTTTCTTCATCAGGTTCCGATGCGCGCGCGTGATGTCGTCGGCGCTCGCGCCGGCTTCCAAGCCAAGGACCTGATAGGCCTCCTCTGGCGTCATTGGGCCCCCGCCGCCAGCCGCCACGCCGCTCCCCGCTGCTTGACCCGGATCACCGTTTTCACGCCAGCGGGAATCCCGGCGGTCAAGATAAGCTGCAAGTAGGGCGCGGCTCTCGTCGTCGATGTCGGCCAGCAGACGCACCAGCGTCGGCACGTTGAGCGCATCGAGCGAGGTTCCCTCGTAGGGGCCGGCCAAGATCACACCCTGCATCTCGCCAGTGTCGTGCGAGAGTTCCATCTCGACGAAGGCCGTGCGTACGCGCGAGACCTGGCCAGGCGTCTTATTCCAGCGCTGCGTCCAACTCGCGGGCAATCCCGGAATCCAGCCGAGCAAGGCCATCGCGCCCATCGCGAGCGGCGCCGCGATTGCGATCTGGCCGCGAACCGCGAACAGCCCCGCGATGCCGAGCGCCGCGACACCGCCGGCGGTCTTCAAGCCATCGCGCACCTGGTTCGGCTTGGCGTTCTTAAGCCACTGCAGTCCGAAATAGAGGAAGAAGACGATCGCGATCGCGATCAGAAGTTGCGGCATTACTTGAGCTGCTCCAACAGCTGCCGCGCGCCGCGGTCGTTCGCGTTCTCGAGCGCCCGGATGCCGCCAGCCGCGTAAATCGCGGCGGCACGGAGTAACTCAGCTAGCGTGTTCGCGGCGCCCTGATCGAAACGGCAATAGGCACCGCGCGTCAGCCGCGCGATTTCTCGGAAGGCTTTCTCGGTGACGCTGTCGCTGCCTTCCTGGAACATCAATACCGGAACGCCGAGCATGCCAAGTTCACCGGCGGCGGCGCAGAGGTCGTCGATCTTCTCCTCCATGGCATCGCCGATGAAGACGAGTGTCTGCACTTTCGTCTTTTGGGTTTCGGTGCGGGCGTGGCGAAGGATCTTGGCGATCTGCGTATGGCCGCCGCGCACGTCGATCTGGCTCATGAGATCGCGCAGGCGCGCAGTGTCGGAAACCCAGGGCGAAGAGCGGCATTCGTCGAAGCCGCGATAGTAGACGAGCTGCACGTCGAGGCCGCCAACCGCGCCGGCTTCGCGGAACATCTCGCCCTGCAGGCGGCAAGCGGTGTCCCAGGTCGGCTGACGACTCATCGTTGCGTCGAGCGCGAAGAGAAGGCGGCCGCGCTGGCCCGGCGCGACCGGCGGCGCGAGCGTACGGGCGCGCGTCAAGAACGCGTCGATATCGCCGCGCGACGACGGCGCCTTGGCCTGCGCATCGGCATTCTGCCGTGGCGCGGGCGTCTGACGGTCTGTCGGGTTGCGGCTCATTCTGTCTCCCTGGAAAGCGATTAAGTGGTTGTTTGTCGCGGGAGTGCAAGCCTGTGGTTCATTCGGCCGCGGGTTGGCGGTAACCGTTTGGTTTAGTGCGGGGAATGCGGTAGGTGTCGGGCCTCGTAGAGTTGCTATCCGAAGGGTTTTCCATGCCTCGCCGTCCTGCCATTGCCGACACGATTGCGGCGTTGCGCAAGCGCATCCAGGGATACCGAAACGCCGGCGAGAAAGTCGCGCTGGTGCCGACGATGGGCGCGCTACATGCGGGGCATCTGGCGCTGGTGAAGCACGGGCAGAAGAAGGCCGAGCGCGTCGTCGTCTCGATCTTCGTCAACCCGACGCAGTTCGCGCCGACGGAGGATTTCTCGAGCTATCCGCGCACATTCGAGTCCGATTGCGCGAAGCTGGCGGAGGCGAAAGCCGATCTCGTCTGGGCGCCGAAGGCGGTGACGATCATGTATCCGCCGGACTTCTCGACGCATATCGCGCCGTCAGGGCCGGCGAGCGTCGGCCTCGAAGATAAGTTCCGTCCGCACTTCTTCGGTGGCGTCGCGACCGTGGTTTCGAAACTGCTGCTGCAGAATCTGCCGGATTTCGCGATTTTCGGCGAGAAGGATTTCCAGCAGCTGCGTGTCGTGGAGAAGATGGTCGCCGATCTCGACATTCCGGTGAAGATTATCGGAGCGCCGACCGTGCGCGAGAAAGACGGACTCGCTATGTCGTCGCGCAACGTCTACCTCTCCGAAGAGCACCGCGCGATCGCACCGTTGATCCATCGGACGCTGCGTTTTTGTGCCGAAGACATTCGCGCCGGAACCGCCGTCTCGAAGGCGACCGAGGCGGGGCAAAAGTCGCTCGAGCAGGCAGGTTTTGCGGTCGATTATCTCGAAGCGCGCGAGACGGAGTCGCTTAAATCCGTTGCGGATAAGAGCGATGCAAAGCTGCGCCTGCTCGTCGCGGCGAAGATCGGGAAGACCCGGCTGATCGATAATATTGCGGTCTAGCCGACCTCCGGCAGAACTGGCCGGAAGAACGATCGCTCGTAGCGCAGGAAGCATTTGGTGCGCTTCGCGAAGGCGACGGCTTCGGCTACGTCCGGGTCTTTCGCGGCGTCTTTGCGATACTGTTCGTATTCAGCGAGGCTTGCGAAGCTGAACATCGAGAGCGCGATGTCGCTTTCCCCCTCGGACGGCAGAAAGTAGCCGTGATGGATGCCGCCGAAGCGCGGCAGAAGATTGAGCCACATCTTCGCGTATTCCTCGAACTCAGCGATCTTATCGGGATCGATGACGTAGCGGAGATAGCAGGTGATCATCACTTCCTCTGGCAATTGCCTTGAATAATGTAGTGCACGAGCTTGTCGTTCGCGGCCGTGCTTTCGGTAATCCACAGCGCGCCGTCGCGCGCGATGATCAGCGTTCCGGCGGACTGAAGCGTTTTCGTATCCGCCATGAGCGAAGCGAAAATCTGTCCGTCGCGTTCGATCACGCGGCTGCGCGATGTGAAATTGTTCGGCTGATCGTCGAGTTCCGGATCGCCCGTATTCGTCCAAGTGATGGACGATCTCGTCGGCTTCTTCGTATCGATTGCGATCTTGAGCTGGCTGCCTTCACGCACCGTGACCGCGACAAGATCGCCGTTGGTGGCGCGCCCCACCTGAGAGAGATTCGAACAGACGAATTCGCGGGCCAGCGCAGGCTCAGCTGCGACAGTCGCGAACAAAACAATGATGGAAATATGCCTCACGCGAATCCTTCTCGCGTCGCAGTGCGGCCTCAATGTGATCGCGAGCGGATTAAGTTGTCAACGCGCGCGAACGCTCGTTCCAACGCTGAGATAACCGCCGACCGTCACGGTCGTATTGCCGGCGCGATAAGTTCCAGGCGGAAGCTTTTCGTCCTGACGGCCGGTTTTCTCCGCGCGCCCCACCGACGGTTTGCTCTGCGCGCAATTGGTCTTCGGCTGCGTCAGCGAGCTTTGCACTCCGCCCCGACAATCGTCGGCGACTGCGGCAGTCGCGAAACCTGAAGCGATGATGGCACCGGCGAGCAAGATTTTCATCAGAGCAATCCCAGCTCTCTGAGTTCGCGCCGCATGGGTTCCGGCATACCGGCCGCGCCTGGCGCGGCGTGATCGAGATCGGGCGGCGCGTCTTTCACGGTGAGATACCGCCAGCCCTGGAAGGCGCGGAAGGGTCGAGGCCGAACCGTGATGACCTTCGGTTCCAGCACAAGCTCGCAGCGGCTGATACCTTCCTTGTCAATGATGCTGCGCACGTCCCGCAGCTGCTGGCGGCAAGATAGTTCGCCGCGGATCACCCAGTAGAGCGAGCCGGCTCCGAGCAACTCATCGACACGCTTCGGCATCATGCGGGTGGTGTGCACATGTTCGACCGGCAGCTTGCGCTTCTTCTTGTCGCGCAGCCGCTCGTCGATCCAGCCCTGCAGCTCCTCGATCGAGTCGCAGCCGACGCAGAGTTTGATGAGGTTCAGGCTCATCTCAGGTCGCGGCCTCGATCTGGACCAGGCCGGTGCCCTCGGCGACTTGCGCACCGACATTGCCGTTGAGGACGCGCACGGTGCCGGCGATCGGCGCCGTCAGCGTGTGCTCCATCTTCATCGCTTCGATGACGGCGACGCGCGCGCCTTTGTCGACGGTGTCGCCATCGTTGACGAAGAGGGCCAAGAGTTTGCCATGCATCGGTGCCTTGATGGCGCCATCGCCGCCGCCGTGATCTGCATCGATTGCCGGGTCTTCGATGTGGACGACGAACTGCCGTCCGCCGCGCAGCACGTAGACGTCGCGGCCGTGATCGATGACATGCGCGTCGCTCGCAGCCGCAGCGCCGTCGACGGAGATTGTCGCCACCGCCTTGGCACGCTGCGGATAGGAGATGTCGGCACGAATGCGCTCGCCGTCGGCGATCAGCGCGATGCTGGTCTTGCGGTCGCCCGAGAAGCTGAAGGCGTCGGTGGCAGACCACGGCGAGTGTAGTTCGGTGCTGACGCGGCGCGCGCGTTCGTGCAGCGCAGTGGTTTCGCGCGCGAACAGGCGCGCGGCGCCGGCAGCGACTGCGGCCGTATCCTTCGCGCGCGGAACAGCGCCGAGGTCTTCCATGTGGCGCTCGATGAAGCCGGTGTCGAACTTCTCGGCGCGGAATTCAGGGTGCTTGCAGATCGCCGAAAGGAAAGCCGCGTTGGTGCGTGGACCGGCGACGGCCGTGTGGTCCATCACGTCGGCGAGACGGTCGAGCGCTTCGGTGCGCGTCGGCGCATGGGCGATGACTTTCGCGATCATCGGATCGTAGTAGGGCGTCACGTCCATGCCTGCGGCGACGCCAGCGTCGATGCGGACGCCTTCGCGCTGCGGAAGCTCGAGCGCGATGACGCGACCGGTCGACGGCACGAAACCGCGCTCGGGGTCTTCCGCGTAGAGGCGTGCTTCGACGGCGTGGCCGTTGAGCCGAATGTCTTTCTGCTCGAGCGGCAACTTCTCGCCCGAAGCAACGCGGAATTGCCATTCGACGAGATCGAGGCCCGTCACCATTTCGGTGACCGGATGCTCGACCTGCAGGCGCGTGTTCATTTCCATGAACCAGAAGCCGTCGGCGCGAAGCGCTCCGGCACCGTCCGCAATGAACTCGACCGTGCCGGCACCCGAATAGCCGACCGCTTTCGCGGCGGCGACGGCCGCACGGCCCATCGCGTCACGCACTTGTGGCGACATGCCCGGAGCCGGGGACTCTTCGATTACCTTCTGATGGCGGCGCTGCAGCGAGCAGTCGCGCTCGTTGAGGTGAACGGCATTGCCGTAGTTGTCGCCAAAGACTTGGATTTCGACATGGCGCGGCGAGAGGACGTATTTCTCGATCAGCACGCGGTTGTCGCCGAACGCGCCTTGCGCTTCACGCATCGCGCCTTCGAGCGCGTCGTCGAAGTCGGCGTGCTTGTCGACGCGGCGCATGCCTTTGCCGCCGCCGCCGGCGACCGCCTTGATGAGGACCGGATAGCCGATTTCGTAAGCCTTCTGCTTCAGGAACGTCGGCTCCTGCCGCTCGCCGTGATAGCCCGGGACGACCGGCACGCCGGCTTTTTCCATCAGCGCTTTGGCGGCGTCTTTCAGGCCCATCGCCCGAATGGCATTCGGCGGCGGGCCGACGAAGACGAGACCGGCAGCTGCGCAAGCTTCAGCGAAGGCGGCGTTCTCCGAGAGGAAGCCGTAGCCTGGGTGAACGCAGTCGGCGCCGGCTTTCTTGGCGACCGCGATGATCTTCTCGGCGACGAGATAGCTCTCGCGCGGCGGTGCGGCGCCGATGTGGTGCGCCTCATCGCAGACTTGGACGTGAAGCGACTTCGCGTCGGCGTCGGAATAGACCGCGATCGTGCGCATACCGAGCGCTTTTGCGGTTCTGGCGATGCGGCAGGCGATCTCGCCACGGTTGGCGATCAGAACGGATTTCAGCATTCGACATTTCTGAGCGAGGCGCCGCGCCGGGTCAACCGGCGCGAGCCGTCATGCACTATTGCGCGCGGGGCGGAGGTGGCAGGCCGTTGGAGGCCGAGCCATTTGGGCTGCCCGGCGTTCCGGGCGGCGGGGAGGGACGAGCCGCGTCGGCCGGCCGGCGCGGTGGCGGCGGCGTGGTGCGGCGCGGCTGTTGCGGCTGTGCGGCTGCGGGGCGTGGCGGTGTTGCGGCGGGCGGCGGGGTCGTCGGCTCGGCCGCCATGATGCTGACCGGCGGGATCGAGGACGCCGACGGCAGATTGTAGCCGTCGGGAAGCGGTGTTCCGGGTGCGCCGGGCCGTGTCGCCATCGTGTTCGGGGCCGGTGCCGGGGTGGAGGCGACCTTTTCTTTTTCGCCCCAAGACGCCGAGGCGCGCTGGACGTGGCCGGCAAAGGCGTTGTCGCGCATGTTCGCGCGTAGGCGCACCGTGTCCTTGAAGTTCGCGAAGGCGACGCAGACGTCTGGCGAACAGCCGTAGCGGGTGGTCAGCGCATTGGCGACGGCTCCGTAGCGGTCCTGTTCGAGAGTTACCCGCAGCGGGTCGAAGATCTTGGCGAAAGCCGTATCGTTGCTGGCCGAAGCGAACCGCAAAGCGTCGCCAAGGAGGCTAACCTGCCGCGCCGCGTAGGATGTCGCGGCTGCTGCGGACTCGGCGCTTGCGAACAGGCTACGCTCGCATGCGGTTTCGAGCGCATCGCCGCTGGTGCCGGCGAGGCAGCTCAATGGCGAATTGGGTGCTTGCGCGACAGTTTCTGTGGCGAGAAGGCGGGCCTGGAGCCCCCGCCGCTCCTCGACGCGATTGTGTTCGGTCCAGGAGAAGGCCGCCCAGCCGGCGAAACCGACCAGCGCGAGGAACATCAGCGTGCCGGCGAGGCCGGTGCGTACAAGCGCGAGAACGAAGAAGACGACCAGCAATGCGGCGGCAACGGCGGCCGCCCAGACAGGAAGGCCGACGATGCCGGTCGCCTCATTATATTGGATGCCGAGCGCTTCAAGTCCCCACATCTGCGCCGTTCCCCGATTCTTCCGTGTTTCGTGCTGCTAGGCCGCAAAGGCGACCTGAATGAGGCTCATCGCAACAGTAACAAAAATGGCCCCACTGATGGGGCCATTCTCGCTACAATATCGACAATCTTAGTCGCAGACACGCGACCGGGTCGTCACGGTGCGACCGCGACGCTCGACGGTGCGCACCTCGGTGCGGCAGCGACGGTCACGGCGTGCGCCACGCGATTCCCAGCGGCGATGGTCCGGACCAACGCGAACTCCTCCCGGTCCAACGTAGACTGACTGAGCCGACATGTCGGTCGGTGCCAGTGTCGCGGCGCCGGCCGAGAGCGGTAGAGCCAAAAAGGCCGCGGTCGCAGCAGCAACTAGATGAAAACGCATTGATGGTATCTCCGTCAGTGTGATCCCCCGGCACATCAATACGAGAATCGCGCCGAGGTTCCGAATAACGGAGCAAATATAATGCGTTATGAACAGCCGTTAAGCGCGGGAAATTTCTGACAGCGAGATCAGCCGGTTACCGCAGTTGCTCAGACGAGCTTGCACAGAGGCGCTTGCGCTAGGCAGCGACGACTTCGAGTTGGCTTTCTTTGGCTACGCGCTCATAAGCCTCAGTGAGGCTCTTGATCCGGTATTGAAAGTCGTCACCATCCGGAGGGAGTAGCCGAACAACTTCGTAGTTGCCTTCAACACTGATGCGGCCGGGAAGCGGGGCCGAAAAATGAACGGTTTCGCCAATCGTGTACTTGTGCACGCCACAACGCCTGTTTTGACTGATCACTCGGCCCGAACGGCCTTTTTGTGAGGAAATGCAACCTAGCACGGGGCTGTGGAAAAAGCCAACTTTTTTCGGAAAACTAAGTTATATCAATGGTTTGCTTCTCTATGCTCAATTGCATGGAACTGGATGTCTTGATGCGGACTTCTTCTGCCGCCATGAAATCACATCGCTCGTCTGGAGCTCTGGAATGAGAATGTTCTCTGGGATGATCCTCGGTGCAGTGTTCCTGCTCGCTGCGGCTTACGTCTACGACACTACGAATGCCGGAACGACGCGGGCCGATGGCACGCAGGAGCGCCCGATGGTCAATTGGGATGTGGTCGGCCGCAATGCGGGAAACTGGGCCGGCAAGGTGCAGGCAACGGTGTCGTCGCTGATCAACGGTACCAAGTCGTCGACGCCGTCAACGCAAACGGACTCGATGGAAGCGCCGCGTCCAAACGCGAATTGACGCCACCGGCTTCGGACCGGAAGCGCCAACTCACGGGCTTGGTCGTCTAGAGGTTAGGCGGCTTCTTTCCACTGCGAGAAAGCTTCCGCAGCCGACTTGTTGAGATGCACGTGGCGATCGATGTGATCGACCCACGCTGCCGGAATAAGATGGTGCTTACCCTTTGCGGCCGGATCAGTCTTCGTGAGCTTGATCGCTGTCTGCCCATCGAGATGATCCACGGTACCGACGTGCTCACCGTCGGATCCGAGCACTTCCATATGTTCTTGAATCTTGTCGAGTTGCATCAGTGCGCTCCGCTGTTGTTGTTCTGTTAAAACAACCCATGCGGAGCGCGGATGTTCCTCAATTCAGCGCTGGAACGGCTGTGCGATCGGCTTACCTTTTTCGTTCAAACGCACGACGAGAATCTTCGCTTTCTCGCTGCCTTCATTCTTCGCCGAGTGCGGTGTCTTCGGCTGGATGTGGAAACCGTCGCCGGCTTTCAACGTGCGCTTTTGCTGGCCGTCCACCTCGAGCGTCAGCGAACCTTCAATCACATAGGTTATCTCGTGGCCGTCGGGGTGCGTATGCCAGGGGACCATCCCGCCAGGCGCGATCTCGATAGCCTGCATGATCGTCTCTTGATTGGCCATGCCGTTGAGATCGTCGCGCAGGACATCCTTTGCCGTGATGGCGTTTTGTGCGAATGCGATAGGCGCTGCGGTCAGCCCGAGGACGACGACAGCGGCAGCGAGCAACTTCGATTGCATGAAAACTCTCCCAGGCGCCGCCTTGTTATTGATGCGGTCGCGCCGGGATCATGAGAAGAGAATGCCTCTGCGGCAAGGGTTTCGTTAGAGGCTGGGGCGGGGCGGGGTCGGCACGTCACGCAGGCAGTGCATCGGGAAGAACGGCCGGCGCTTTGCGTCCTTTGCAGCCTGCGCTTCCTTCGCGGCGGTGAGGCACGTTTGTGCGAGCGTGTATCCGGAGTCGCGTTCCAGCGCTGCCGCGAAATCGGACGCGGCGGCAGCGAACTCCGTTTTTGCAGCTTGGGCGCGGCCGCGATTGAACCAGAAACGGGGGAATTGCGGAGCATGTTCGAGCGCGCGGCTGAAATCGGAAATTGCTGGATCGATACGACCGAGCGCCAAACGCGCCAGTCCGCGATTGTGTAGCAAGTCCGGATCGTCCGGCTTGAGCGCGACGGCGCTGTCGAAGTCGGCAAGAGCGAGGCGGTACGAGAGGAGTTGATAGTGGATCGTACCGCGGTTGAGGTAGGCGGGGATCAACTTGGCGTCGAGCTTTAGCGCGGTGTCGTAGTCGGCCTTTGCGCGCACCAGGTCGCCGCCGCGATGATAAAACAATCCGCGTTGGAAAAACCCATGCGAGAAGGTGGGATCGGTCGCGATCGCGGCATCGTAGTCAGCCAGCGCGCGTGGCCGATCGTTCTTCTGAAGATAGACGCCGGCGCGATAAATATACGCCGTTGCACGATTGCGCGCAGTTTCGGATGCGCCCGCGTCGATAACGCTGCTGCAGGCTTGTGTGACGCGATCGGGATCAGTTTGCTCGCGGCAGTCACGCAGGCTCTCAGGCCCAGACGCGACAGCGGCCGCCGTCGGCATCAGGGCCAAGAACGCGGCGGCCGCGATCGTTATCGGTTTCATGGCGCTCCCGTCGACGCGGTAACGTCGCAGGATGCACGAATAAGATCAATTACTGTCCGTTATCGGTCAGGACTTTTGCGCAGGCTTTGCTGAGCTTTGCGCGGTTTTGCTTCAAGCAGCCGAGGACGATCATGTCGCCCTGATCCATGACTTTGCGGCAGAGCTTGGTGACGTCGCGTGCGCAAGCATCTTGTTCGGTCTGAGAGCCGCGCTGAGCGCTGGCGTCGGCGATCACCGAAAGCGAAAGGGCGAAAGCGCCCGCAAGAATGAAACCAGTCCTCAGCATTTCAAATCCTCATTGTCTAAGTTGACCACGCCACAACGACGAATCAGTCAAATCAAGTGCCCGGCGCCATATAGGTTCTCAAGACCCCGGTTTCCAGGACAACGCTGTAGAAGACGATAGTGCCCATCTTGCGGCAAAAGTATTTTGAACGCTTCACGCGTCCGCGCTAACTCATTCAAATTGTTGATGGAGGCGTGTCTCACTACCGCTGCGTGTAGTAGCTCTTATGCGGCGATGCGTCGCTAGGTGCGACGCTCGACCGTCATCGGCATTCCACCCATAGGGCGAAGGGTCACGCGCAATTGCGGATGCGGCGAGTATCCGGGACGCAAACGCAGCCGCACAGCAGGAAGAATCGTCGCGAGAATAATGGCGGCCTCGGTGAGCGCGAACGACATGCCGATGCAAATGCGCGGGCCAGCGCCGAACGGCAGGTAGCTGTAACGATGCCGTGACTTGATCGCCTCCGGCGTGAAGTTTTCCGGATCGAACGTATCGGGCGACGACCAGATGCGCTTGTGACGCTGCGTTGCATAGATCGGGATATTCACCGGCGTGCCCTTTGGAATGGTCAGCCCCGGCAGTTCGATGTCACGCAATGCAGTGCGGACGACCATCGCGGCCGGCGGGTAAAGCCGCATCGACTCCATGATCACCTGTTTCGTGTATGCGAGCTTGTCGACGTCGTCCTGCTTGAGCGGTTCGCCCTGCGTGACTTCGGCGATCTCGGCGAGCACGCGCTCTTCGATCGATGGGTGCTGAGAGAGCAGATAGAATGTCCAGGTCAGCGCGAGCGCGGTCGTCTCGTGGCCCGCAGCGATGAATGTGAAGATGTTGTCAGCAAGGTCTTGATCGTTCATCGCCGTGCCGGTCTCGGCATCGGTCGCGTTGACGAGCAGACTCAAAAGATCGTTTCGATCGGACGGATTGGCGCGGCGTTCCTTCGCGATGCGCAGGAATTCGCTTTTGAGATATTTCCGCCCGCGCGCGGCGACGAGTTTGCGCGGATGCGGCGTCCATTTCGGCAATCCGGCTAACGTCAACAGCAACGACCATGTCGTCGTGCTGATGCTGTCGGTGATCGATTGTTCGACGCGGTCGACATCGAGACCTGCGGCACCAGACAGCATCGTCTCGACAATGATGTCGAACGTGACGCGCATCATTTCGTGCGCCATCGATACTTCTTGCCCGGCCTGCGAAAGCAGCTTTACGCAGGAGATCTCGGCGGCGCCATGCATCGCGGGGAAGAACGAGAGGATGCGCTCGTGCCGGAACGACGGCGCCGAGGCGCGGCGCTGCCAGCGCCAACGTGCGCCTTCGGCGAGAAGGATCGAGTCGCCGAGTGATGGGCCGAGCGAGCGGCGCATCGAGAGCGCTTTCTCGAAGGCGTCGGCGTGATCGACAAGGATGCCTTTGATCAACTCCGGATCGCTGACCATCACGAGATTTTTGCCGAAGAGCTTCGCCCAGACGAACGGCTCTTCGTAAGTCTCGATCGGCCAATTCTCGATCGGGTTGCGAATGATGCCGCGAATGATTTCGAGCGTCGACTTCCGCGTTTCGGGCGGAGCGATGCGGGCGAGGGCTGGGGTCGTGATGGCGTCCATTGTCGTTCTGCCGTTCGATTACATCCGGAACACGCCGAACTTCGTCTGCGGGATCGGCGCATTCAGTGCCGCCGAGAAGGCGAGCGCGAGAACGCGCCGCGTCTCGGACGGCGTGATAATGCCATCATCCCACAACCGCGCTGTGGCGAAATAAGGATTGCCCTGCGCATCGAACTGGTCGCGGATCGGTTGCTTGAAGGTTTCTTCGTCTTCGGTGCTCCAGGAGCCGCCGCCGGCCTCGATATTGTCGCGGCGGACGGTGGCGAGCACGGAAGCCGCCTGCTCCGAGCCCATGAGGGCGAGTTTCGCGTTCGGCCACGAGAACATGAAACGCGGCGAGTAGGCCCTGCCGCACATGCCGTAGTTGCCGGCGCCGTAAGAACCGCCGAGCACCAGCGTGAGCTTCGGCACCTGTGCGCAGGAGACCGCAGTGACGAGTTTAGCGCCGTCCTTAGCGATGCCACGCGCCTCGTATTCGCGGCCGACCATAAAGCCGACGATGTTCTGCAGGAAGAGGAGGGGGATGCGGCGCTGGCAGCACAGCTCGATGAAGTGCGCGGCTTTCAGCGCGCTTTCCGAATAGAGAATGCCCTGGTTGCCGATGATGCCGACCGGCATGCCGTGGATGTGGGCGAAGCCGGTGACGATGGTTGTGCCGTAGAGCGCTTTGAACTCGTCGAACTCAGAGCCGTCGACGAGGCGCGCGATGACCTCGCGTATGTCGTATTGCTTCTTCAGGTCGACCGGCACGATGCCGTCCAGCTCCTCGATGTCGTAATGCGGCTCGTGCGGCGTCAGCAGCGGGATGTCGACGTTCTTCTTATGGTTGAAGTTCGCGACAATGCGGCGCGCGAGGCCAATCGCGTGGTGATCGTTCGCCGCATAGTGATCCGCAACGCCGGAGAGGCGAGCGTGTACGTCGGCCCCGCCGAGGTCTTCGGCGGACACGACCTCGCCGGTCGCGGCTTTGACGAGCGGTGGGCCGCCGAGAAAGATGGTGCCTTGCTTGCGAACGATAATCGTCTCGTCCGACATCGCCGGAACATAAGCACCGCCGGCCGTGCAGGAGCCCATAACGACGGCGATTTGCGGGATACCGAGCGAAGACAGCGTTGCTTGATTGTAGAAGATGCGGCCGAAGTGCTCGCGGTCCGGAAACACCTCCGGCCATTGCGGCAGGTTCGCGCCGCCGGAATCAACCATGTAGATGCAGGGCAAACGGTTCTCGCGCGCGACTTCTTGCGCGCGAATGTGCTTCTTCACCGTCATCGGATAGTAGGTGCCGCCTTTGATCGTCGCGTCGTTGCAGACGATCACGCATTCGCGGCCCTCAATGCGGCCGATGCCCGTGATGATGCCGGCCGCGTTGATTGCCTCGTCGTACATGTCGTAAGCGGCGAGGGGGGAGAGTTCGAGAAACGGTGAGCCCGGGTCGATCAGGCTCATGACGCGATCGCGCGGGAGCAGCTTGCCGCGTGAGATATGCCGATCGCGAGAGCGCTGCGGACCACCGAGAGCAGCTTCGGCACGGCGCGCGCGCAATTGGTCGTTCAGTTCGCGCATCAACGCGGCGTTGGCACGGAAATCTTCGGTGTTTACGTCAACTTTCGACTCAAGCTTGCTCACGCGATTCTCCGGCTGGAGCAACATCTTAGCCCCAAAACATGCGAACAGGGGCCGCACTATGCCGGTGGGTTGCGTGCGAGGCAACGGGCGGCTTCTGCGTGCAAACCGAAACCGCGCACAAAAAAGCGGGGAGCCGAGGCTCCCCGCTTTCGCTCGAAACTAGAAGGCGTTAGCCGCCTTGTTCCCAGTTATCCCGGCGCAGATCGAGGCGCACATTCGGATCCGGGTCGTTGCCGCGGTAATGGCCGTTGTTATCGCGGACGCCACGGCCGTAGTACGGACGCTCCGACACGTAGCCTTCGCTGTAACCGTACTGCGAGACATAGGGCGCGACGGGGCCACGCTCGTAACGAACGCTCTGGGCGAGAGCCGGCGTTGCGAGCAGAGCCGTAGCGCCGACGGCAGCAAGAATGATCTTCTTCATAAGTAGACTCCACTTCTGTTGTCTATGACGTCGAAGTGGGGCGTCCTTGCGCGCTGCACCAGCGCGCTTGCTGCATAGCAGCGGAGACGTCGATTTTGCTAAGGGTTGCTTAGGCTAACGCGTTTTTGATCCTCTCTGCCGCCTCCGCCAATACCTCCGGTTTTTCCATCGGCCCGGCTGGCGGCTTGAGGCTCACGCCTTCGTGACGTGGGATGACGTGGACATGCAGATGGAAGACGACCTGTCCGCCGGCGCTTTCGTTGAATTGCTGCACCGTCACGCCATCGGCGCCGAAAGCTTTCATTACGGCTTGCGCGATCTTTTGCGAGGTCACCGCGACGTGAGCCAGATCGTCCGGCTCGACATCGAGCAGATTACGCGCCGGGTTCTTCGGGATGATCAGCGTGTGGCCGGGCGCGCGTGGCGAGATGTCCATGAAGGCGAGTGTGTGGGCATCCTCGTAGACTTTTTGTGCCGGCAGTTCGCCACGCAGGATCTTCGCGAAGATGTTGTTCGGATCGTAAGTCGCCACGGTCGCCATCCTTCGGTTCTTGAATTCGGTTTGGATGGCAGGCCGCTGCGTCAGCGTCAATCCTTGGGGCCCATCAGTGCATTCCAGAGCTTCGCGGCTGGGATCGCGAGGATCTCGGGCTTCTCCATCGGGCCGCGCGGCGGCTTCACCTCGATGCCTTCGTAACAGGGGATGATGTGGACGTGGAAATAGAACACAGTCTGATCCGCAGCCTCTTCATTGACTTGATGCAGAATGACGCCGTCCGCGCCGAGCGCGGTCATGGCGGCCTTCGCGATGGTCTGAGCGCTGCGCATAACTTGCGCGAGTTCCTCGCGGCCAACGTCGAACAGATTGCGCGACCTCACCTTCGGAATTATCACCGTGTGGCCGGGCGAACGCGGAGCGAAATGAAGGAAGGCGAGGGTGTGCGCGTCTTCGTAGACTTTGTGCGCGGGCAATTCGCCACGCAAAGTGCGCTCGAAAATAGTCGGAGTATCGTAGGCCGTCACGGATCCAATCCTTGGAGTAATTCGGACGGGATGACAGCCGTGGCGCGCGACGTCAATCCTTGCGGAACGGGCCGGCTTCGCTGAGCGCTTCGTTGATCGCGGCGATCTCCGCACTCTCGCGGCGGACGAAATCGGACACCGCGCGGCGTAGATTCGGATTGGCGATGTAATGTGCGGAGCGGGTCACAACCGGGAGATAGCCGCGCGCGAGTTTATGTTCGCCTTGCGCGCCGGCTTCGACCCGCTTCAGCCCGCGCTCAATCGCGAATTGGATCGCTTGGTAGTAGCAGAGCTCGAAGTGCAGGAAGGGATGTTCTTCGATGCAGCCCCAGTGACGGCCATAAAGCGTATCGGAGCCGATAAAGTTCAGCGCGCCGGCGATGTAGCGGCCTTCGCGCTTGGCCATGACCAGCAGCACAGCGTCGCGCATGGTCTCGCCGATAGCCGAGAAGAACGGGCGCTTGAGATAAGGGCGGCCCCACTTGCGAGCGCCGGTGTCCATGTAGAACGCGAAGAAGGCGTCCCAGGCGGCTTCAGTCAGCGACGCGCCGGTGAGCCATTCGATCTCGATGTCGTTTACGACTGCTTCCGAACGCTCGCGGCGGATTGCTTTGCGCTTGCGTGAGGCGAGCGCGGTGAGGAAATCGTCGAAGGTTGCGTAGCCTTGGTTCTCCCAATGGAACTGTTGGCTGGAGCGCTTGAGGAACCCGGCTTTGCCGAGAAGTTCCTGCTCGGGCTCCGTCAAAAAGGTGAGGTGAGCGGACGATGCTTCGCGCATGCTGCACAGCTCGGCGAGCCCAGAGGCAAGCCCGATCCGCACCGCATCGACGTTCTCGCCGGATGCGACGAGAAGGCGCTCGCCGGTCGCGGGCGTGAACGGCACCGAGACTTGAAGCTTCGGGTAGTAGTTGCCGCCGGCGCGCTCGAAGGCGTCGGCCCAGCCCCAATCGAAGATGTATTCGCCCTGCGAGTGGGACTTCAGATAGCAGGGCGTCGCGCCAATGATGCCGCCGTCATCGTTCTCCATCACGAGATGCTGCGGCTGCCATCCGGTGCGCCCGGTGGCAGAGCCGGACGCTTCCAGCGCGTGCAAAAATTCGTGCGTGATGAACGGGTTGTAAGCGCGATCTTGAGACTCTGATTCCGCGTTCAGTGCCGCGTTTTCTTGCGGCCTGCCGGGTCCAAATCCGGCCGGATTTGCGCAAGCGTTCCAGGCCGCGGCCGGTACGTCCGCGATCGCATTGAGGACCCGGATGCGCAGCTCGCCGCCGCTCATGCGCTGAAAACGGAAAGAGAAGTCACGGTCCGAATATTGGCCTTTGCGGCGGCGCACGCAAGCGCGTGCACCGCAAGGCTCGGCTGCATCCGGTTAGGCGCGGAAGCCCTCGAAGGTGATCTGCGCCTTGCAGGCTTCGGCCTGGGCGCGATCCTCGGGGGTGCGGACGGTCCAGCAGATCAGCGGAATTCCGAAGAGGGCGCGCGCCAGCGTCGGCGCCAGCGCGGGCAAATCGGCGACGCGGTAGGACACGAATTGAGGCTTTGAGGTCGGGGCATGGAGAAGGTGGGCGAGGCGGAAGCGCTCCCAACCGCTCATCGGACCCCAGTCCTTCGGATGGAAATTCCGCTCGGCGACGATGCCGCGAACGAGGTTTGGCGCTTGCTCGCGCACTGTCGCGATCTGGTCCGGGTCGAACGACATCGTCGCGACCGGCCCTTTGTAGCTCGACAGCACATCGGCAACCCGCTTCGGCAGCGGGGACTTTGCGTCCCGCTGGTGTTTGATCTCGACGATGAGCGTAACGCGGCCGGCGACCAAATCGCACAACTCGCCGAGCGTGAGCATGCGGTCGGCGGTGTTTCTGAAGTCGACACGCTTGAGTTCGGCGACGGTGCGGCCGCCGAGCGGGCCGGTGGTCTCGGTCAGGCGGTCAAGCACGCCGTCGTGATGCACCATTGCTTCGCCATCGGCCGAGCATTGGACGTCGCATTCGATCGCGTAGTTGCCGCCGATAGCGGCCGTGAAGGCGGACGGCATATTCTCGATAACGCCTTCGGAGGCGGTGTGAAGCCCGCGATGCGCTATCGGACGCGCCGTCAGCCAGTCCATGTCATTCCCAGTCGCGCGATTCCGCGTCAGTTCTTGTTAGTCGACCTCAAAGTAGCCTTCGACTTCAACGGCAGCATCGGCCGGCAGCGATGCGACGCCGACGGTGGAGCGGGCATGGCGGCCCTTGTCGGCGAATACCTCGACCATGAGGTCGGACGCGCCGTTCATAACCTTTGGGCCGTCAGTGAAGTCCGGCATCGAATTGATGAAGCCGCCAAGGCGGACGACGCGGGCGACCTTGTCGAGATCGCCGACCGCGGCCTTGATCTGTGCCAGGAGGTTGATCGCGCAGGCGCGTGCGGCCTTCTGACCGTCCTCGATCGACACGCCGCCGCCGAGTTTGCCCTTGGCGACGAGCTTGCCGTCTGCGCCGAAACAAATCTGGCCGGAGAGGACGAGAAAATTATGCGTACGCACGAAGGGAACATAATTTGCGACCGGCGTTGTCGGTGAGGGGAGAACAATTCCGAGTTCTTCCAAGCGCTTCTCGACGTTACCAGCCATACGTTTCTCCTCGTCCTCAGCCGTAAATCGGGCGCAGTCTTGGCCGATCGGGGGCATGAGCGCAAGTCACGTTAAAGAGGCACGGAACGCCGTACGGGTCTGCCACGATTGTGCCGCGGCGAGCCGCCACCATATGTTCCGGAACCATAAAGGCGATCGAATCGATGGGTTATCGTTCAAATTTTGCAGGTCTCGCGCTGGTTGCGTTGCTCGGCGGCACGGCGCTCGCACAACCACCAGATCAAGCTCCGCTAGCGGGTCATCGCGCGGTCTACGATCTTTCGCTGGTGCGGACCTCCGGCAAGGACTCGCTGGACTCGGTGCGCGGCCGCATCTTGTACGATTTCGCCGGTTCGCCGTGTGAGGGCTACACGCTGAACTTCCGCCAGGTCACCGAACTCGACTCCGGTGAGGGCAAGAAGGTCACCAGCGATCTGCGCACGACGAATTTCGAGGACGGCGACGGATCGTCGTTCCGGTTCGTGACGCAGAACTTCCTCGACAACAAACCTGCCGATCATTCCGAGGGCCAGGGCTCGCGCAGCGGTGCCAAGTCTTCCGTGAAGCTGACGAAGCCGGCGGCGAAGACGGTCGAACTCGGCGATGTTATTTTCCCGTCCGAGCATATGCGCCAGATCATTATCACGGCACGCGACGGCAAGAAGCTGCTTGAAGTCGCGGTCTATGACGGCTCCGACAATGGCGAGAAGATCTACAACTCGCTCACCGTTATCGGCGGCGAAATCGCGGCCGGGGCAAAAGCTCCCGACGACGCGGCGGCCGGGCAGGCGAGCCTTGCGAGCCTGAAGCGCTGGCCCGTCACGATCAGTTATTTCGAGAAGGGCAAGAACGACGGTGATCAGACGCCGGCGTATGCGATCAGCTTCGAGATCTACGAGAACGGTGTCGCGCGCGCGATCAAAATCGACTACGGCACCTTCGCGCTCGACGGCAAGCTGAGCGGCCTTGAGATGCGCGAAGCTAAGGCGTGTAAGTAGTCGCGCCTGACCCGTCATCCTGAGGAGCCCGCGCAAGCGGGCATCTCGAAGGACGACGGCCCCGGGATGTAGCCGCGCCTCGGCCGTCGTGGTTCGAGACGCCGCTTTCTGCTTCGCAGACGCGGCTCCTCACCATGACGGATTGAGTCCAGCGGCTCTTTCAATTCACGATCGGCGCACTACATCAGAGCCTCCTCAACAGGGGGCTTGGATGATCTACGTCTTGGCTTTCTTTCTTCCGCCGGTTGCGCTGCTCCTCAACGGGCAGCCGTTCCACGCGATCCTGAGTGCCATCGTCTGGGTCGTGTGTCTGGTGTTCTCGATCCTGCTGCTCTCGCCCGGCCTCATGCTGGTTTCGAGCGCGCATGCGATCATCGCCATATCGATGCGGCGCGGCGAGCGGAGGCACCGCGAGGTTGTCGATGCGATCAACCGGACCGGGCAGCCGCCGCCGGGATATCGGCCTTAGTTACCGGCTGTAAGCCACTTTGTTGCGAAGCAGCAAATTGGCGCTTGTTATCCCGCGCGGTAGCGTGCTAACGACCACCGCCAACTCCCCAGACGGGATCGATTCCAAACGGCGACCCTAGGGTCGACCGGCGCGGCAACTTATCCGCGTTAGAAAATGGAGATGGCGATGGCAGAATTTCGCGAAGGTTTAACGTTCGACGACGTTCTGCTGCAGCCTGGGCTCTCGGACGTTCTCCCTTCAGATGTCGATGTCCGCTCGCGCGTCACGCGCACGATCAAGCTGAACATTCCGATCCTCGCGTCCGCGATGGACACCGTCACGGAAGCCCGCATGGCGATCGCCATGGCGCAGGCCGGCGGCCTCGGCGTCATTCACCGCAACCTCGAGCCCGATCAACAAGCCGCCGAAGTCCGGCAGGTGAAGAAGTTCGAATCCGGCATGGTGGTGAACCCGGTCACCATCCACCCGAGCGCGACGCTCGCCGAAGCCTTCGACATCATGAAGGCGCACAACATCTCGGGCATTCCAGTGGTCGAGAAGGGCAATGGCCGCGCCGGCAAGCTGGTTGGTATTCTCACCAACCGCGACGTACGTTTTGCGACGAACCTGTCGCAGCCCGTCTCCGAATTGATGACGAAGGATCGCCTCATCACGGTGACGGAGAGCGTCAATCACGAAGAGGCCAAGCGCCTCTTGCATCAACATCGGATCGAGAAATTGCTCGTCGTCGATGATGCGTATCGTTGCGTCGGCCTCATCACGGTGAAGGACATCGAAAAGGCGGTCGCCAATCCGAATGCGTGCAAGGACGAGCAGGGCCGTCTGCGGGTCGCCGCTGCGACGACGATCGGCGACAAGGGGTTTGCGCGCACCGAGCAGTTGATCGACGCAGGCGTCGATCTCGTCGTCGTCGACACGGCGCATGGTCATTCGCGCGGCGTGCTCGCCGCCGTCAACCGCATCAAGAAACTGTCGAATATGGTGCAAGTGGTCGCCGGCAATGTCGCGACAGCCGACGGCGCTCAAGCGCTGATCGACGCAGGCGCGGATTCGATCAAGGTCGGCATCGGGCCGGGCTCGATTTGCACGACGCGCATCGTCGCGGGCGTCGGCGTTCCGCAGCTCACAGCGATCATGGATTCGGTCGAAGCCGCGCAGAAGAACGACATTCCCGTCATCGCCGACGGCGGCATCAAATTCTCGGGCGATCTTGCGAAGGCGCTCGCGGCCGGCGCCGAATGCGCGATGGTGGGCTCGCTGCTCGCGGGCACGGACGAGACGCCGGGCGAGGTCTACCTCTATCAGGGCCGCTCGTACAAATCGTATCGCGGCATGGGCTCGGTGAGCGCGATGGCGCGCGGCTCAGCCGACCGCTACTTCCAACAAGACATCAAGGACTCGCTCAAGCTCGTGCCGGAAGGCGTCGAGGGCCAGGTGGCCTACAAGGGCTCGGCCGGCCACGTGCTGCATCAGCTCGCCGGCGGCCTCCGCGCCGCCATGGGCTATGTCGGCGCACCGACATTGGAAGAGTTCCGCAAGAAGGCGCGCTTCGTGCGCATCTCGTCGGCCGGTCTGCGCGAGAGCCACGTTCACGATGTGACGATCACGCGCGAAAGCCCGAATTACCCGGGCCGCGGATAAGTCGCTGGGCCCGAAACAAGAAGAAACGAATTTCACGATGTTATTTCTTGGAGTTCATTTCGATGTCTGTTCGTTTTGTCCCGCTCGACGCGGGGAGTGAATTTGCACCCGGCCGTTTGACGCAGCTCGTTGGTTATCTGGAAGCCGCATTAGCGGACGTTGGTCCGCCGATCGATGCCAAGAATGTCGACGTTCTTTTAACGCCAACGCATCGACCAATCGCGGGATGGGACGCGCAAGGGTTTGCTCAGTCCGCGCATTTGATAACCATTGGCGTCGATCCGCGTTGCGATGGTCGTGAGAAGGGATCGATCGCACTGCAGTTGCGTGCGCAGCTTGCTCACGAGCTGCACCACGCCACGCGATTTGCCGGGCCGGGCTACGGCACGACGCTTGGTGAGGCTTTGATCTCCGAAGGCCTAGCGCAATGTTACGAGGAAGAAGTCGGCTGTCCGACGCCGAACTACGCCGTTGAGGTTAGCGGTGTACCCCTCCGTCAGCTGGCGGCCAACGCCATCGGAGAGCTTTCGGCAGTCTCCTATGATCACCCAAAATGGTTCTTTGGCACAGGGAACAGCGCAAACTTTCCGCGCTGGGGCGGGTACAGCCTTGGCTACGCGCTAGTGAAGGCTTGGCTGAACGAGAGTGGAACGACTGCTTCAAAAGCTGTTGCGATTCCAGTTTCGGAGATTCTGCCGCAAGCGTTTGAGCTGTTCGGGGAAAAAGTTGAGGCCTCGGCCGCATAATTTGCGGCTTAGCGCTAATCCGCGTATGTCCCTCCCGAACACCGAATGTCCGGGAGAGAGACATGGCCGAAACCCACCGCCGCATCATCATGACGTCGCGCCCGAAGGCGGAGCCGACGCCGGACAATTTCCGTCTCGAAGAAGGTCCGGTGCCGAAAGCCGGCGCGGGCGAAATTCTGGTTCGCACGAAATATCTCTCGCTCGATCCGTACATGCGCGGGCGCATGAGCGATGCGGCATCGTATGCTGCGCCGGTCGAAGTCGGCGGTCTCATGCAGGGAGAGCTCGTCGGCGAAGTCGTCTCGTCCGACAACGAGAAGTTCAAAGTCGGCGAGCATATCGCGGGCCACCTTGGCTGGCAGAGCCACGCGGTGTCGAACGGCAAGGGTCTGCGCAAGCTCGACGCGGGGCAGCCGCTGGCGCCGTCGCTCGGTGTGCTCGGTATGCCGGGCATGACGGCTTACACGGGCTTGCTCGAAATCGGTCAGCCGAAGGCCGGCGAGACGGTCTTGGTCGCGGCGGCGTCCGGCGCAGTCGGGCAACTCGTCGGACAGATCGCGAAGCTGAAAGGCGCACGCGCCGTCGGTATCGCGGGCGGGCCGGAAAAGTGCCGCTACGTCGTCGAGGAACTCGGCTTCGATGCATGCATCGATCACAAAGCGCCCGGTATGGCGGAGCATCTTAAAGAGGCGTGCCCGAAGGGTGTGGACGTCTATTTCGAGAATGTCGGCGGTCCGGTGTTCGAAGCGGTTTTTCCGCTGTTCAACTTCTTCGCACGCATGCCGGTGTGCGGACTGATCTCGCAATACAACATGACGGAATTGCCGGCAGGTCCGAACAAGGTGCCGCAGCTGTTCCGTGCCGTTTTGACGAAGCGTCTCACGATCCGCGGTTTCATCGTGTGGGATTTCGCCGCGCGCGAAGCCGACTTCCGCCGCGACATGGCGGCATGGGTGAAGAGCGGCGAGATCAAGCACCGCGAACATATCGTCGATGGTCTCGAGAATGCGCCGAGCGCTTTCATCGGCCTTCTGCGCGGCGAGAATTTCGGCAAGACCGTCGTGCGCGTCGCACCGGACGCGAAGTAACATGCTGGTCCAGGCAACGCTCGTTCCGCTGTTCGTTCAGGTCGCGCTCACCTTTGCGCTGATGTTCGGCATGATCTTCACGCGGATCGGCGTGCTGAACGACAAAAGCGTTCATCCGCGCGACATCGTGCTCGGGCAGCCGAATTGGCCCGAGCAGCCGACCAAGTTTGCGAATGCTTTCCGCAATCAGTTCGAGCTGCCGGTTCTTTTCTACGTTCTCTGCATTCTCGCGATCATCACGCGGCAGGCTGATTTTCTGTTCGTCATTCTGGCGTGGATTTTCGTCGCGGCGCGTCTCGCGCAAGCTTTCATCGCGGTCACGTCGAACAAACTTCAATTGCGTGGCGGCTTCTTTTTTCTCAGTGCGATTGTGCTCGTCATTATGTGGGCGCTGTTCGCCATCGATGTGATTTTTGGATTATGACCCCCGCAGCACGACTTTCGGCGACCATCGAAGTTCTTGACGACATCATCGCTCGGCGGCGGCCCGCCGCCGATGCGTTGAAAGACTGGGGTCTCGCGCATCGCTTCGCAGGGTCTGGCGATCGCGCGGCGATCGGTTCGCTGACTTTCGATGCGCTGCGCAAACGTGCGTCTTCGGCATGGATCATGGGCGACGAGAGCCCGCGCGCCATCGCGCTCGGGATGCTCAAGCGTGAGCGCAATTTCAATCTCGCGGCGATCGAGAAGCTGACGGACGGTGGGCGCTTCGCACCGTCGCCGTTGAGCGAAGACGAGCGTGCGCGGCTCGATACGGCCGATGTATCGTCGGCTCCCGCGTGGGTCGCGGGGGATTATCCGGAATGGCTCGACCCTTATCTCACGGCAAGCTTCGGCGATGACCGTGCCGAAGAGGGTGCGGCGCTGGCGGCGCGCGCGCCGGTCGATCTCCGCGCCAACCTGATCAAGAGCGATGCGCAGAAGGTTGCGGCGGAGCTTGCCGAGTATCACGCGCAGCCGACCCGCTGGTCGCCGACGGGCGTGCGCATCGCGCTCGGCTCGGACGCGAAGGCGCCGCCGCTGCAATCGGAGCCCGGCTATCTCAAGGGCATGTTCGAGGTGCAGGACGAAGGCTCGCAGCTTGCGGCCTTGTTCGCCGCGCCCGAGGGCGGCAAGCGTGTTATCGATCTTTGCGCCGGGGCCGGCGGCAAGAGCCTCGCGCTCGCGGCACTCATGCACAACCGCGGCGAGGTCATCGCGACCGACAGCGACAAGCGGCGCTTAGCGCCGATCTATGCGCGTCTCGAGCGCGCCAGCGCGAAATGCGTCAAAGTGCTGACGCCGCGCGGCAAGACCGACGTCCTTGCCGAGTTCGATCTCAGCGCCGACCTCGTGTTGGTCGATGCGCCGTGCACGGGCAGCGGCGCGTGGCGGCGCAACCCGGACGCCAAATGGCGTATCCGGCCCGGCGCCTTGGAAATCCGAGAGCGCGAGCAGGCCGAGGTGCTGGACCGCGCCGCGCGCCTGGTGCGGCCGGGCGGGCGGCTCGCCTACGTCACGTGCTCGGTGCTGGACAACGAGAACGGCGCGCAGGTGCGCAGTTTCCTCAGCCGATCGAAGAGTTTTTCGGTGATTTTGCCGGACGAGGTCATCTCGGCGCTCGGCGAGCGCGCGATGGTGTTCGGCAAGGCGGCGCGGCTTTCGGCCGAGGGCATCCTGATGACCCCGCGGACCACCGAGACCGATGGGTTTTTTGTTAGCGTTTTGAGGCGGGAAGGCTAGGGATTCCTCTGGATTCCCGGCAATGGCGGTTGCCACCCGAGGTGGCTTCCGTTAACTGCCGTCATGGCTGACCAATCCCACGACAAAATCCTCATCATCGACTTCGGCTCGCAGGTCACGCAGCTCATCGCAAGGCGCGTGCGCGAGGAAGGCGTCTATTCCGAAATCGTGCCGTTCCAGAAAGCCGAAGAGGCATTCCGGACCATGCGGCCGAAGGGCGTGATCCTGTCCGGCGGACCGGCCTCGGTCACCGAGCAGGTTTCGCCGCGCGCACCGCAGGCGATCTTCGATGCGGGCATCCCGGTTCTCGGCATTTGCTATGGCGAGCAGACGATGGCGGCGCAGCTCGGCGGCGGCGTCGAAGGTGGACATCACCGCGAGTTCGGCCGCGCCGAGATCGAGGTGAAGGAAAGCGTCCCGTTGTTCGAGGGCGTGTGGGAGAAGGGCAAGCGCTATCCGGTTTGGATGAGCCACGGCGACCGCGTCACGCATCTGCCGCCGGGGTTTGAAGTCATCGCGGTGTCCGACAATGCGCCGTTCGCGGCGATTGCCGACACGAAGCGCGATTTCTACGCCGTGCAGTTCCATCCCGAGGTCGTGCACACGCCGGACGGCGCGAAGCTGCTACGCAACTTCGTACGCAAGATCGCGGGCCTCACCGGCGATTGGACGATGCGCGCGTTCCGCGAAGAGTCGATCGAGAAAATCCGCGCTCAGGTCGGCAAAGGCCGGGTGATCTGCGGTCTCTCGGGTGGCGTGGACTCAGCCGTTGCAGCGGTGCTGATCCACGAAGCGATCGGCGAACAGCTCACGTGCGTGTTTGTCGATCACGGATTGATGCGGCTCGGCGAAGCGACGCAGGTCGTGACGCTGTTCCGCGATCACTACAACATTCCGCTCGTGCACGTGAATGCCGAAGAGATGTTCCTCGGTGAGCTCGCGAAGGCGGGGGCCGACCCGGAAGCGAAGCGCAAGACGATCGGCCGTCTGTTCATCGACGTGTTCGAGGCAGAAGCGAAGAAGATCGGCGGCGCCGATTTCCTCGCGCAGGGCACGCTCTATCCGGATGTGATCGAGAGCGTGTCGTTCACGGGCGGCCCGTCGGTGACGATCAAGTCGCACCACAACGTCGGCGGTCTGCCCGAGCGCATGAATATGAAGCTCGTGGAGCCGCTGCGCGAATTGTTCAAAGACGAGGTGCGCGTGCTCGGCCGCGAGCTTGGCTTGCCTGAAGCCTTCGTCGGTCGGCATCCCTTCCCAGGGCCGGGTCTCGCGATCCGCTGCCCGGGCGAGATCACGAAAGAGAAGCTCGATATTCTGCGGCTCGCGGATGCGATCTACATCGAGGAGATCCGCAAAGCAGGGCTTTACGATACGATCTGGCAGGCGTTCGCGGTATTGCTCCCGGTGCGCACGGTCGGCGTGATGGGCGATGCACGCACCTACGAGAGCGTACTGGCGCTCCGCGCGGTGACGTCGACCGACGGCATGACGGCGGACTTCTTCCCGTTCGACATGGCGTTCCTCGGCCGCGTTGCGACGCGCATCATCAACGAGGTGCGCGGCGTCAACCGCGTCGTTTACGACGTGACGTCGAAGCCGCCCGGCACGATCGAGTGGGAGTGATCGCGCCGCGCGGCGTCGACGCTTACTTCTTCGACGCTTCGTAACGCGCTTTGTTCTCGGCGTTCGGCGGATAGAGGCCGGGCAGGGCGGAGCCGGCTTCGACTTCCTTCATGATCCAGGCTTCGAGCCGCTCCTGCTCGGGGGCGAGTTCGACGACGGCGTCGACAAGCGCGGCCGGGATCAGCACGGCGCCATCGTCATCGACGACGATGATGTCGTCCGGAAATACGGCGACGCCGCCGCAGGCGATCGGCTCCTGCCAGTTGACGAAGGTGAGGCCGGCGACGGACGGCGGCGCGGCCGCGCCTTGGCACCAGACCGGCAGATTGGTCGAGAGCACGCCCGCCATATCGCGCACGACGCCGTCGGTGATCAGCGCGGCGACGCCTTTCTTCTGCATGCGGGCGCACAGTATGTCGCCGAAGATGCCGGCGTCGGTGACGCCCATTGCGTCGACGACCGCGATGCAGCCTTCCGGCATCGCTTCGATGGCGGCGCGGGTGGACTTCGGCGATGACCAAGACTCAGGCGTCGCGAGGTCTTCGCGGGCCGGGACGAAGCGGAGCGTGAAGGCGCGGCCGACCAGGCGCTTCTGGCCTTCGCGGATCGGCATCGTCCCGCGGATCCAAACGTTGCGCAGGCCCTTCTTGAGCAGGATCGTGGTGAGTGTCGCGGTGGTGATCTGCGACAGCACTTCGATAATTTTGGCGTCTTTCTTGGCGTCTTGGGACATGCGCTCTTCTTCTCTCTGCTACTTCGAGGGGCGTTGCTCGGCGTCGACATACCCATCAATCAGGTTGAGGCCAAGCAGAAACTCGGATGAGAATTCGGTGCGGATCAGCGGCTCGGCTTTGATCGGCCCGGCGAGGAAGGCGTGTTCCTCGGCGCGGGCCGCGACGGCTTCTTTGTGAGAGACCGCGCGGAAGCGGATGCTGGTGCCGGGGCGCGCTTGCGCAAGGCGGCCATGATCGGGACCGATGATCGTCGCGATCTTCGGATAGCCGCCGGTGGATTGACGGTCGGCCATGAGGACGATGGGCTGGCCTTCGCCCGGCACCTGGATCGCGCCCATCGCGATGCCGTCCGACGTGATGTTGTACCCTTGCGAATGCGTGAGTTTCGGGCCTTCGAGGAAGCACGCCATGCGGTCGCCGCGCGCTGAAATTGTCCACGGACCGGCGAGGAATTTCTCGATTTCGTCTGCCGCGAAATAGTCGTCTTGCGGGCCGAGGAGAACGCGGATCGTCTCGGGCGGACGATCGAGGATCGGAGCATCGATGATAGCGTTGAAGAATGCGGAGTAAGCCGGCTTACCGGTGCGGATCGTATCGCCGACTTTGAGAGCGCGGCCCTGCAGACCGCCGATCTGCGTGCGCGTATGCGTCGAAGCTGAGCCGAGGACGAGGGGTACATTGAAGCCGCCCGCGACGGCGAGATAGCACCAGTTTCCCGATGGCCCCGCGCGGAGTTTCAATTTTGCGCCGGGCTCGATCAAGGCGATTGCGGCTGACGGAAGCGGTTGCCCATCGAGTGTCGCGGCAAAGTCTCCGCCCGCGAAGGCGAGCGCGAGTGTCTCGGTCTCGCTGGTCACTTCGATGCCGCCGAGCGAGACTTCAATCGCGGCGGCGCCTGCCGGATTACTCAGCGCACGGTTAGCGATCGCATGCGCAAGCGGGTCCATCGGGCCTGCACCGGTGACGCCGTAACGGAGATAGCCGTGGCGGCCGCTATCTTGGATCGTGCAGCCAGGACCGGCCGAGAGAGTGCGCAGCGTCATCGCGCTGTCCTCTTGGCGACGACTTCGCCGGCTTCAGCGCGGCGATCGAGGTCTTGGAATGTCGCACCGTCGATTGGCTCGAAACGGATGTCGTCACCGGGCTCCATCAGGAATGCGTTGTCGCGGTCCGGGGCATAGAGCCGCTCGGGCGTGCGGCCGACGACGTACCACCCGGTCGGCATCGCGAAAGTCGCGATGGCGCTGAGGCCGCCGCCGACGAGGATGACTTTCGAGTCATGCGGCGGGCGCGGTTTCTCGCGGCGCGAGATTGCAATTTCTTTCGGCAGTCCGCCCAAGTACGTGAAGCCAGGCGCGAAGCCGTACATGTAGGCGCGGTATGTGGCGTTCGCGTGGATTGCAGCGGCTTTCACGGCCGAGAGTTTCATGAGGCCCGCCATCTCGGCAAGGTCTTCGGCGTAGGGGAGTTCGTAACAGCACGGCAGCGTCCACAGCGCGGTCTTGCGCTTGCGCGTGCCGGCGGATTTCAAACGGTCCTGCACGAGCAAGACCAGCGCGTCGCGATCGAGCCGCAGCGGATCGTAATGGATCATCAACGAGCGATAGGTCGGGACGAGTTCGCGCAAGCCCTCAGGCGGTGCATCAGCAATCGCGGCGTCGAGCGCGAGCACGCGTTCGTTGATCGCAGGATCGACGCCGCTGCCGAATTCCACAACGAGCGCAGCTTCGCCGGCGTCGAGGAAGCGCGGCTCGCTCATACAAAGCTCTTGAGCGCGATGGCTGATTGTTCGAGCGCGCCGCGCACGTGCTTCGCCATTGCGACCGCGTGGCCGGAATCGCCGTGCACGCAGATCGACTGCACGCGCGTCGGTAGGCGCTTGCCGGAGGCCGAGATGATGACGCCTTCTGTCACCATTTCGACGACGCGCGAGGCGGCTTCTTCTTGATCGTGAATCATCGCGCCGGGTTTCGAGCGCGCGATGAGCTGGCCGCGATCGTCGTAGCCGCGATCGGCGAAAATTTCCTGCACGGTGGTCAGGCCCGCGGCTTCACCGGCTGAGACTTGTTCGGTCAGCGCGATGGCGAGCAGAACGAGGCTCGGATCGACGGCCTTCACGGCTTTAGCGATAGCGTCGGCGACGGAGCGATCTTCCGCCGCGATGTTGGCGACGGCGCCGTGCGCTTTCACGTAAGTGATGCGGTGGCCTGAGTAAGACGCGAGGCCCTGCGCGGCGCCGATCTGATACGCGACGAAGCGTTCGATTTCTCCGGTCGAATACGGAATGCGGCGGCGTCCGAATCCCCACAAATCCGGGAAGCCCGGATGCGCGCCGATGGCGACGCCGCGCTCGCGCGCAACCTTGAACGCGTTGGCCATGATCTCCGGATCGCCCGCATGCATGCCGCACGCGACATTCGCCGACGTGACGATGCCGAGCATCGCGTCATCGTCGCCGCAGGTGTAAGCGCCGTAGCCTTCACCGAGATCGGAATTGAGATCGACCTGAACCATTTCTTCTTCTCGAAGCGCTGGAGAAATCGTTGTCTTCTCGGTTCTAAGCCGAAAATTGTCGCCCGTCATCGGCCATGTTAGGTGTATTGAAACAGGCGTCACAACCGGCACGGCGGAAGATCGTGCGGGACGGGAGAAAACGATGAGTCAGAAGGACGAATTTCACAATCTCGAAGATGGGGTCGGCGGTCTGCTGCGCGAACTCGCGCCGGGCCTGACGACGCGGATCTTCGCAGGCGAGCAGGCGATGCTGTCGGTGGTGACGATCGCGCCGCATGCGTCCGGCACTTTGCATCATCATCCCGAAGAGCAGTGGGGCGTCTTGCTCGAAGGCACTGCGATCCGCGTGCAAGGCGACGAAGAAATCCCGGTGAAGAAGGGCGACTTTTGGCGCACGCCCGGCAATGTGCCGCACACGATGCGGGCAGGTCCCGAGGGCGCGCGCGTGCTCGACATTTTCTCGCCGCCGCGTCCCGAGTATCGCAAGCCCGGAAAAGGTTTCGGCGCGTAAGCGGAGGCCGCATGACCGTCCCGGCGCACGTTCTCTACCCGCCGTTCAACATCGTTCGGCTCAGCCACATCGTGCTGAGCGTGACGGATCTTGCCGCGTCACGTGCGTTTTATGTCGACACGCTCGGGCTGCAGGTCACGGACGAAGACGATAAGCGCATCTTTCTGCGCGCGATGGAGGAACGAGGACATCATTGCCTCGTGCTCGAGCGCGGCGATGCCGGGATAGCGAACGAACTCGGCTTCAAAGTCTACGACGAAGAGCATCTCGACAAGGCGGCGGCGCATTTCAAAGCGCAGGGCTTACCGGTCGAATGGATCGACGAGCCGTATCAGGGGCGCACGTTCCGTACGCGCGATCCGCAGGGCATTCCGCTGGAGTTCTACGCCGCGATGGATCGTTTGCCGCCGATCCATCAGCAGTACACGCTTTATCGCGGCGTGAAGCCGCTGCGCATCGATCACTTCAACTGCTTCTCGCCAGACGTGCGCGCGTCTGTTGAGTTTTACAATGCGCTTGGTTTTCGGGTGACCGAGTATACGGACACTGAAGACGGCAAGGAATTGTGGGCGGCCTGGATGCATCGGAAGGGCGGGGTGCATGACATCGCGTTCACGAACGGACGCGGGCCGCGCCTGCATCACGTCGCGTTCTGGGTGCCGACACCGCTCAACATCATCGACCTGCTCGATCTCATGGCGACGACCGGATACGTTTCGAATATCGAGCGCGGACCGGGGCGGCACGGCATCTCGAATGCGTTCTTCCTGTATGTGCGCGATCCCGACGGGCATCGCGTCGAAATCTATTGCTCCGACTATCAGACGGTCGATCCGGATCACGAGCCGATCCGCTGGGATCTGAAAGACCCGCAGCGACAGACGCTGTGGGGCGCGCCAGCGCCGTGGTCCTGGTTCGAAGAGGGGTCGGTATTTCGCGGCGTCGAGCCTCGTGCGTCTAAGCTCAACGCGACGCCGATCGTGGCGCCTTAATTCGTAGCCCGGATGAGCGAGACGGCGCGTTTCGCGCCCGCCAAGCGACATCCGGGGCGTCAGCGCGCGCGTCCCGGATGTCGATGACCGCTTCGCGGTCCCGCTCATCCGGGCTACGAAACAATATTCAACTCATCGGTTGACAATCAGTGTCCATCGTTTATATTCAACCTTATGGTTGAACATCAGACATCGCAGCTCGACGCTGTGTTCCACGCCCTCGGCGACCCTACACGCCGACAGATGCTTCGGCAGCTGACTGGGGGAGAGCAAACGGTCGGCCAGCTGGCCGAGCCTTACGACATCTCGCTTGCCGCGGCCTCGAAGCACATCAAGGCGCTCGAAGTCGCAGGGCTGATCCATCGCGACGTGAGGGGGCGGACGCATATCTGCCGCCTCGCGCCCGGACCGCTCGCCACTGCGCATCAGTGGCTGAGCTTCTACGAACGCTTTTGGACCGATCGCCTCGATATCCTCGAACGCCTGCTGCGTGAGGAAGACACGGCGCGCAAATCCAAAACCCAAAACACGACAAAAATAGCAAAGACAGGAGACGATCAATGAACACGACCCGCACGCCGCATGGCGCCGTTACCGGCATGGATACGCTGACGATCCAGCGCCAGCTTCCGGGCTCGATTGATCGGGTCTGGCAATACCTCACGGAGAGCGATCTGCGCCGTCAGTGGCTCGCATCCGGCGATATGGATATGCGCGTCGGCGGTACCGTGGACTTCACCTGGCGCAACGACGACTTGATGAAGAATCCGGGCAAGCGGCCGGAGGGAGCGTCGGCCGAGCACAGCATGGAATGCCGGATCACGGAACTCGATCCGCCGCGCAAGCTTTCCATCACGTGGGGCTCGACCGGCGGTGTGTCTTTCACGCTGGAGCCAAACGGCAACGGCGTGTTGCTGACGGTGGTGCACCACCGCGTCGCCGACAAGTCGATCCTGCTCAAGGTCAGCGCGGGCTGGCACATGCACCTCGACGTGCTGACGGCGCGTCTCAACGGCGAAGAGCCGGAGCCGTTCTGGGATGGCTGGCAGCGTCTCGTGAAGGAATACGAGCAGCGCGTCGGCTAAGGCCGGCGCGCCAATGGAAACATCGGAAGGGGAACCATCATGCAAACGCCATCGATTGTCTCGCCGAAGGATTGGATCGCCGCTCGCGAGAAGATGCTCGTGCGCGAGAAGGAAGTGACGCGGGCGCGCGATGCGCTCGCCGCCGAGCGGCGCCGCATGCCTTGGATGCTGGTCGAGAAGGACTACGTGTTCGACGGCCCGAACGGGAAGGCCTCGCTCAGCGATCTTTTCGACGGACGCCGCCAGCTAATCGTCTATCGTGCGTTCTTCGAAGAGGGCGTGCATGGATGGCCGGAGCATGGCTGCATCGGCTGTTCGCTCGGTGCCGACCAAGTGTCGAACCTCGCGCATCTCAACGCGCGCAACACGACGCTGGTCTACGCGTCGCGTGGGCCGCAGGCCGACATCAAGCGTCTGCAGACGAAGTTCGGTTGGGAGCACATCCCGTGGTTCACCATCACGGATAGCTTCGACAAGGACTTCGGCGTCGACGAGTGGCACGGCCACAACGCGTTCATCCGCGAGGGCGGGAAGATCTACCGCACGTATTTCATCAACGAGCGCGGCGACGAGGCGATGGGCACCGTGTGGAGCTATCTCGATATGACGGCGCTCGGCCGGCAAGAAAATTGGGAAGACTCGCCGGACGGCTATCCGCAAGAACGCCCATACAAGTGGTGGAACTGGAACGACGCTTACGTTCCGGGAGCCGGGCCTACTCCCGAATGGGATGCGGTTTCGGAGGCCGGCGAAGCCGCTTTCCGGAACAAGGGCAAGTGCAACTGCTAGTTTGCTGACCGCATAGCGAACCGAACCGCATTGATCTCCCTGAAGATTGTGCGGTAGCAACGACGAGTTTCGTTGTCGAAAGGTTGGTCTATGCCGTTGCCGTCTTGCCTTCAGGGTACCCTCGCATTGCCGGTTGTGGGTTCCCCGCTGTTCCTCGTGTCGGGGCCGGACCTCGTCATCGCTCAATGCAAGGCCGGCATTGTCGGCTCGTTTCCGGCGCTGAATGCGCGACCGGTCGAAATGCTGGACGATTGGCTCAAGCGGATCGACGACGAACTCGGCGAATACAAATCGCGCAATCCTGGCAAGAAGGTTGCGCCGCACGCCGTCAACCAGATCTGTCACGCATCGAATGATCGTCTGATGCGCGACATGGAAACGTGCGTGAAGCACAAAGTGCCAATCATCATCACGTCGCTGCGCCCGCCGGCCGAGATCGTCGAAGCGGCGCATTCGTACGGCGGCGTGGTTTTCCACGACGTGATTAGCGTCAAGCATGCGCGAAAAGCCGCGGAGCAGGGTGTCGACGGGTTGATCCTTGTCTGCTCTGGCGCCGGCGGCCATGCCGGCACGCTCTCGCCGTTTGCGCTGGTGCGCGAGATTAAGCAGTGGTTCAACGGCACGGTTCTGCTGTCTGGCGCGATCGCAGACGGTGCGTCGATTGCGGGTGCGCTCGCGATGGGCGCCGACCTCGCTTACATGGGCTCGCGTTTCATCGCGAGCGAAGAGGCGAATGCGAGTGACGAGTACAAACAGGGGCTGGCCAAACACGCTGCAGAGGACATCGTCTACACGAACCTCTTTACGGGCGTGCATGGCAACTATCTCGGCCCGTCGATCGCGGCGGCGGGTCTCGATCCCTCGAACGTTCCGGTCGCCGACAAGTCGAAGATGAACTTTAACTCCGGCGGCAACATGAAGCAGAAGGCGTGGCGCGACATTTGGGGCTGCGGGCAAGGCATCGGCCAGATCAGCGATGCGCCGCCGGTCGCGGAGATTGTTTCGCGATTGAAGACTGAATTCGAGGCGGCGACGCGTGACTTCTCGTCGCGCGCGATTTCGGCCTGAGGAGCGACCATATGCCAGCCATTAAAGCCAACGGCATCGACATCTTCTACGACGAGTTTGGCGACAAAAATGCCCCGCCGATACTGCTGATCATGGGGCTCGGCACGCAGATGATCGCGTGGAAGGAGTCGTTTTGTCAGCGGCTCGCGGGCCACGGCTTCCGTGTCATCCGCTTCGACAACCGGGACATCGGGCTGTCGACGAAATTCGAGGGCGCGAAGAAGGTCAATCTGCCGCTGCTGTTCATCAAAGCGACGCTGCGGCTGCCCATTCGGCCGCCGTACACGCTCGACGACATGGCGGCGGATGCGATCGGCCTGCTCGATGCGCTGAAAATCCAGAAAGCGCATGTCGTCGGCGCATCGATGGGCGGCATGATCGCGCAGATCATCGCGGCGCGTTATCCGCAGCGTTGCCTCAGCCTCACCTCGATGATGTCGACGAGCGGCGCGCGTGGTTTGCCGGGACCGACCAAGGAAGTCGGCGCGCGGCTGATGGCAAAGCGGCCACCGGACCGCGAAGGGTTCATCCAATTCGGTGTCGATACGCTGAAGGCAATCGGAAGTCCGGGCTACCCGACGCCGGACGCGCAATTGCGCGAGCAGGTGACGCGCGCTTACGAACGCGCGTTCTATCCGGTCGGTTTCGTGCGCCAGCTTGCTGCGATCGTTGCATATGGCGGCCGCGTTCCGCTGCTCAAGACGATCCGCGTGCCGACGCTCGTTCTCCACGGCGAACCCGACCCGCTGGTGCCGGTCGAAGGCGGCCGCGATACGGCAGCAAATATTCCGGGCGCTGTGCTCGAGACGATCCCGGGCTGGGGTCACGACTTTCCGGATGCGCTTGTCGAGAAGCATGCTGACCGGATCGCCGCACATGCTCAGGGTGCGCAGAAATAAGAAGAGCTGGGAAGGAAACGTCCGATGCGTTTGGAAGGTAAGTCCGTTGTCATCACGGGCGCGGGGAGCGGCATCGGCCGCGCCGCGTGCTTGCTGTTCTCGCGCGAAGGCGCTCGGCTCATCGCGGTCGATCGCGCCGAGAGCGTGAAGGAAACGGCCGAGATGGTGCGCCAAAAGGGTGGCACGATCGAAGCCGTCGTCGCAGACGCAGGCAGCGAAGCCGACGTGAAAGGCTACATCGCGAAGGCGATTTCGGCTTACGGCTCGCTCGATGCGATCTGGGCGAATGCCGGCATCAGTGGCGGTCTCGTGCCGATCGCGGAGCAGACGGTTGAGCACTGGCAGGAAATCCTGCGCATCAATCTGATCGGCGCATTCCTCGCCGTGAAGTACTCAATTCCGCATATGGTGAAACAGGGCAAAGGCGCGATCGTTTGCACGGCGTCGGTTGCCGGATTGAAGTCGGGCGCAAGCGGGCATCC
Organism: Variibacter gotjawalensis; assembly: GCF_002355335.1. Lineage (GTDB taxonomy): Bacteria > Pseudomonadota > Alphaproteobacteria > Rhizobiales > Xanthobacteraceae > Variibacter > Variibacter gotjawalensis. Next base: position 3,408,173 of record NZ_AP014946.1, on the reverse strand, counting down.
GTACGCGGCGAGCAAAGCGGGCGTCATCAGCCTTGTGCAGACGACGGCGTATTCGCTCTCCGGCACCGGCGTGCGTATCAACGCGGTGTGTCCCGGATTGATCGAGACCGGCATGACGAAGCCGATCTTCGACGGCGCGAAGGAGCGGGGCACCGAGGGCAAGATCGGCCAGCTCAATCCGCTGAAGCGGGCCGGACAGCCGCACGAACTCGCCGCGATGGGATTGTTCCTCGCGAGCGACGAGGCGTCCTACGTCAATGGCCAAGCATTCCCGGTCGACGGTGGCCTCACCGCGTCGATGCCGTATGCGGGCAAGCCGATATGAGCAAGGTCACGCTCTACGGCATCAAGAACTGTGACACGATGAAGAAGGCGCGCACGTGGCTCGATGCACACAAAGTCACGTACGCGTTTCATGACTATAAGGCGTCGGGGATTGAGCAGGGGAAGCTTGAGGCGTGGGCGAAGGTTGTCGGCTGGGAGACGCTGCTCAATCGCGCCGGCACGACGTTTCGGAAATTGCCTGATGACGATCGCGCGGACCTCACCGAGGAGAAGGCGATCGCGCTGATGGTGGCGCAGCCGTCGATGATCAAGCGCCCGGTTTTGGAGCGGGGCGCGAAAATCACGGTCGGGTTCAAGCCGGAGATTTACGAGAAGGCGATCGGATAGTTTGCTACCCGGATGAGCGATGCGCAAAGCACTCGCGATGTCCGGGGTGGCATCTAGCGCGAGGCAATTCGGTCAGGCGCTCCTCCCCGGATATCGCTACGCTCATCCGGGCTACGAGCGAAAGACTGCTGACACGTTTCGGCACCGAATTTCCTATTATACCTCAATGATTTGCTTGACTTTCGTTGCTATCGTGAGCCAAAGAACATAGAGTGAACGCGAAACGAGGTTTCGCGTGGACCCAACCCTTTCCAAAAAGCTTCGCGTTTTGGCCGATGCGGCCAAGTATGACGTCTCGTGCTCGTCGTCCGGCGCGCCGAAACGAAGCGGCGGCGCAAAGGGGCTCGGCTCGACGTCGGGTGCCGGCATTTGCCACGCCTATACGCCGGACGGGCGCTGCGTGTCGCTGCTGAAAATCCTCCTTACGAACTACTGCCTGTTTGATTGCGCCTATTGCATCAATCGGCGCTCCTCGAATGTCGAGCGCGCCAGGTTTTCGGTTGACGAGGTCGCGCTGCTGACCGTCGAGTTCTACAAGCGTAACTACATCGAGGGTCTGTTTCTGTCGTCCGGGATCATCCGCAATCCCGATTACACGATGGAGCAGCTGATGCTCGTCGCGAAGAAGCTGCGGCGGGATCACGGCTTCGCGGGCTACATCCATCTCAAAACGATTCCGGAAGCGAGCCCGTGGTTGATCGAGCAGGCGGGGCTTTGGGCCGATCGCCTTTCGATCAACCTCGAATTGCCGACGCAGCAGAGCCTGACGCGGCTCGCTCCCGAAAAAAACGGCAAAACGATTCAAGCCGCGATGGGGCAGATGCGCGAGCGTATCATCGAGGCGAAGGAAGAGAAGCGGCGCTTCTCTCCGGCCGGGCAGTCGACGCAACTGATCGTCGGTGCGGATGCGACGAGCGACACCGACGTGCTGCGGACGACGGACACACTGTACAAAAGCTATTCGTTGAAGCGCGTTTATTACTCAGCTTTCAGCCCGATCCCGGAAGCAAGTTCGGTGTTGCCGATCAAAGCGCCGCCGCTGCAACGGGAGAACCGTCTCTACCAAGCCGATTGGTTGCTGCGGTTTTACGGTTTTACGGTCGATGAAATTTCGCAAGGCGGCGAAGGCGGAATGCTCGACCTCGAAGTCGATCCAAAGCTTGCCTGGGCGCTTAAGAATCGCGACAAGTTTCCGATCGATGTGAATCGCGCACCGAAGGAACTGCTCTTGCGCGTGCCGGGACTCGGCAAACGCGCAGTCGATCGGATCGTGATCGCGCGGCGGCACACGCGGCTGCGGCTCGACGATGTCGCGCGGATTTCCGGCAGCGTGAAGCGCGCGAGTGCATTCCTCATCACGGAAGATTATCGGCCGACCCGTGTGCTCGACCAAGAACACCTTCGCGCGCGGCTGGTGAAACCGGCCGAACAGTTGAACTTGTTCTCATGAGGCAAGTTTCGCTCAAGAGCGGCGCGGATATCGACGGCTTTCGCCAAGCCGTCCGTGTTCTGATCGGCGACAATGCTCATCCGGATACGGTGGTCTTCGCGACTGCCGAGAGCGATCTATTCGGCACTGCCGCGAGCAACGATGCGCTGCCGGTGGCGTTGCCACGTCGCTTGAGCGATCTCATTCGCCTCGTCGTTTGTCATCGTGATCCGGAGCGGTATGCGCTGCTCTACCGCGCCATCTGGCGCGTGCTCAACGGCGAGCGTGCGCTGCTCGATATCGCGAGTGACCCGCTGGTGCACCGTCTGCACATCATGCACAAGGCGATCCGGCGTGACCTGCACAAGATGCACGCGTTTCTCCGCTTTCGCCGAGTCGAGGGAGAGGGCGACGAACGATATGTCGCGTGGTTCGAGCCTTCGCACTACATCGTCGAGGCGACCGCGAATTTCTTCATCGAGCGATTCCGCTCGCTCGATTGGACGATCCTGACGCCGGTCGGCTCGCTGCATTGGGATCGCAAAAAGCTCACCATCGGTCCGCCCGGTCGTCGCGAGGACGCGCCGATCGGCGATGCGTTCGAGGAAGGCTGGAGCGGCTACTACGAAAGCACGTTCAATCCGGCGCGCGTCAATCCGACGATGATGCGCACCGAGATGCCGAAAAAGTATTGGCGCAACATGCCGGAGGCCGCGTCGATCCCGCGATTGATCCAAACCGCTCCTTCGCGCGTTAGGGAGATGATCGAGAAGGAGGCCGCGATGCCGTTACGCCGCGATCCCGTGAAGGCTGTCGAAGCGATGCGCGATCAGGAGCCCAAATCGCTCCGCGCGCTCAACGAAATTATCGCGGCGTCCGAACCCATGGTGGCGGGCGGTACGCGCGCCGTGCTCGGCGAAGGGCCGATCGGCGCGCCGATCGCGTTCGTTGGCGAACAGCCCGGCGATCAGGAGGATTTACACGGCCATCCGTTCGTCGGGCCGGCCGGACAGCTGCTCGACCGCGCCTTCGAAGCTGCGGGTATCGACCGTTCGCGCGCTTATCTCACGAATGCCGTGAAGCATTTCAAGTTCGAGCAGCGCGGCAAACGGCGCATCCACCAGAAGCCGACCGGCGGCGAGGTGAAGCATTATCGCTGGTGGCTCGAGAAGGAGCTCGATTTCGTGCAGCCGCAGCTGATCGTCGCGCTCGGAGCGACGGCTGTTTTGGCGCTGGCCGGCAAGGCCGTACCGATCACGCGGGCGCGCGGGCCGGCTCAGTTCGGCGAGCGCGCCGGCTTCATTACGGTGCATCCGTCGTATCTACTGCGCCTGCCGGATCCCGCCGCGAAGGAACAAGAATTCGCGGCGTTTGTTGCGGACTTGAAGCGCGCGCATTCGCTGGTTGCGGAGATGCGCGCCGCAAGTTGAGGTGACGCATGGCGAAGAAGGCAAGTGTGAAGGTCGGCGACAAGGTGAAGTGGAAGACTTCGCAGGGCGAGACCCGCGGCAAGGTGGTCGAGAAAATCACCAAGACGAAGAAGATCAAGGGTTACACGGCGAAAGCCTCGCCGAAGAATCCGAAGCTCATCGTCAAAAGCAGGAAGACCGGTGCGAAAGCCGCGCACAAAGCAAGCGGGTTGAAGAAGGTCTGAGCTTACTGCTCGATCTTCACGTTCGAGTCCTGCACGACTTTTCGCCAGCGCGCGACTTCCTGCGACACGAATTTGCCGAAGGCTTCGCCTGTCAGGTTCGGAACGTCGCTGCCGGCTTTCTCCCACGCATCCTTGATGATCGGCGATTGGAGGGCCGTGAGTACTTCCTTCTGCATGCGCTCGGTGATCGCGGGCGGCGTGCCGGCCGGTGCCCAAAGCGCGTACCAGGTCGCGACTTCGTAGTCGACGCCGAGCTCTTTTACGGTCGGAAGATCCGGGAAAGCGGGGACGCGTTGCGGGGCTGCGATCGCAAGTGCGCGGATCGCGCCGGATTTAATCTGCGGGCCGGATGAGCCCATCGCATCGAAGGCCATGTCGACATGGCCGGCGACGAGATCCTGCATCATTGGCCCGGCGCCGCGGTACGGCACGTGCAGAAGGTTGGTTCCGGTCACGAGCTTGAAGAGTTCACCGGCGAGATGATGCGTCGTGCCGTTGCCGCCAGACGCGTAGTTGATCTTGCCCGGATTGGCCTTCGCGGCCGCGATAAATTCCGCGAGCGTTTTAGCCTGTACCTTGCCGGGATGGACGACGACGACATGCGGCGGGCGCGACAGCAGCGCGATCGGAACGAAGTCTTTCTCGATGTCGTAGGGAAGCTTGGCGTAAATCGACGGCGCGATAGCGTGATGCGCGGCGCCGACGAAAAAAGTGTAGCCGTCCGGCGTCGCCTTAGAGGCGACGGCCGCGCCCGCAGTGCCGCCCGCGCCGGCGCGATTTTCGATCAGTACACGTGTGCCGAGTTGCTGGTCGAGCACCTGCGCCAATGGCCGCGCGAAGGCGTCGGTGCCGCCGCCGGCCGGGAAGGGGACGATCAGCATGATGGGCCGCGAGGGCCACGTATCGGCTTTCGCGCTTGGTGCCGCGAAGAGCGTAAGCGCCGCAAGGAGCGCGAGTGTCGATCGCCGCATCATTTCCCCCGAAACGAAATGGACCATGTCCGTTGTTGTTTCGGACATGGTCCAGCAATTTGGATCGAGAGCGCAAGCCCGCTGATTGGGCAGGCGAAATGCCCTCTGATGCGCCGACTAGTTGCCGTCGAGCTTCACGTTGGCGTCTTTGACGACCTTGCCCCAACGCGCGATGTCGGAAGCGATGACCTTGGCGAAGGCATCGCCCGTCACATCCGGCGTGTCGGAACCGTTCTTGGCCCAGGCTTCGACTATCGCCGGGTCTTTGAGCGCGGTCTGCACTTCCTTGGTCATGCGCGCGACGATTTCCGGCGGCGTACCCTTGGGTGCCCAGAGACCGTACCAGGTCGCGACCTCATAGCCCTGCACGCCGGCTTCAGCCGCCGTCGGCAGATCCGGGAAAGCCTTCACGCGCGCATTCGCCGCGACGGCGAGCGGGCGGATGGTGCCGGAGGTGATTTGGTTGGCGGACGAGCCCATACCGTCGAAGGCCATGTCGACGTGACCGGCGACGAGGTCCTGCATCATCGGGCCCGCGCCGCGATACGGCACCGCGAGGATGTTGGTGCCGGTCAGTAGCTTGAAGAGTTCGCCGGCGAGATGGTGCGATGTGCCGTTGCCGGCGTGGCCGTAGGTCATCTTGCCGGGGTTCGCCTTTGCGGCGGCGATCAGCTCGGCGAGCGTCTTTGCCTGCACCTTACCGGGATGCACGACCACGACATGCGGCGGACGCGAGATCATTGCGACCGGGATGAAGTCTTTCTCGATGTCGTAGGGGAGTTTCGGGTAGATCGCGGGAGCGATCGTGTGATGCGTGGCACCCACGAAGAACGTGTAGCCGTCGGCCGGAGCCTTGGCGGCGATCGCAGCACCGGCCGTGCCGCCGGCGCCCGCGCGGTTGTCGATCAGAATGCGCTGGCCGAGCTGCTTGTCGAGCTGCTGCGCGAGCGGACGCGCAAAGGCGTCGGTGCCGCCGCCCGCGGCGAACGGGACAACGAACATGATCGGTTTAGTCGGCCAGTCCTGCGCGGTCGCGACCGATGCAGTCGCGGCAAACAGTGTCGCGGCGAGCGCGAGCGAAATCTTCTTCACGTTTCCTCCTGGCTCCGTATGGCTTGGAGCTTCTTGCTGTTGTCCGCGACCGCGCCCTGGCGATGAGCTTGTTATCGAGTCGCGATGAAGTGAGACGGCGATCATGCCTCGGTGGCGGCCGAAATGTCGAGGCTTCGCGGCAATCGTTAGTTCTAGCCTTAATATTCGGCAGAGCGTAAGCCTCTTGAAATGCGTGACAATTTAGTTGTAAATGGCAACTATTATCGAGGTGCCGTTATGCAAGCTCACGAGGTCGTGAAGGACGTTCGCGAAGCTTCCCGCCGTTTGGTGCGGGAACTCGGCTTCATGCGGCCGACTTTGGCGGAAACAGAACTTTCGCCGTCCGGAGTTCACGCGCTGATTGAGATCGGCGGTTCGGATGCGTTGTCGCCGAGCGAGCTCAGCAAGCGGCTTGGTCTCGAGAAATCGAGCGTGAGCCGATTGGTGGCGCGGCTCGTGGAGCGCGGCGAAGTTTCGATGCGGGTCGACAAGGCGGACGGGCGCGGCAAAGTGCTGACGCTGACACGCGAGGGGCGGGCAACGCTGGCCGCGATCGATCGCTTCGCAAACCGCCGCGTGTCCGGCGCGCTCGCGAAGGTGACAAACCCGGCCGCCGTGCGCGACAGTCTTGCCGGCTACGCGCGGGCGCTTGCAGGTGAGCGGCAAATGTCGAGCGTCGCGATCGAAGCGGGTTACCGTCCCGGCATTGTCGGGCGATGCACGACGATGCATGCGCGCTACTACGCGCGTGAGCATGGCCTCGGCGCGCAGTTCGAAACGAATGTGGCAGCTGAGTTCGCCGAGTTTGTCGGGCGTCTCGGCAATCCGGCGAACGAATGCTGGAGCGCAATCGTGAACGGCGAGGTCGTCGGAACCATCGTGATGGACGACGACGATATGGGTCCGGATTTCATGCGGCTGCGCTGGTTCGTTATCGACGACGGCGCGCGCGGCTTGGGCATCGGCCACAAACTGCTTGGCGCAGCGCTCGCGCATGCCGACAGATTGAAGCGGCCCGTCAGGTTGCGGACGTTCCGTGGTCTCGACAGCGCGCGGCATCTGTACGAGCAGACCGGCTTCCGCCTTATCGCGGAAAAGCCGAAATCGCTGTGGGGCAGCGAGGTGATGGATCAGCTCTTCGAGCGTCCCGCCGCTTGATCTCGGCATGCGCTTCGCGCATCTAGCGCAGCGATGGATAAGCTGAAGATCGGGATCGTTGGAGCAGGCCCTGCGGGCCTTGCCGTAGCGTTACGGCTGCATCGCGCCGGACACGCGGTGACGATCTTCGAGCGTTTCGACGCGCCGAAGCCTGTGGGATCGGGATTGCTGATGCAACCGACCGGGTTGACGGTGCTGCATTCGCTTGGCCTGCTTTCGCATATCCTGGCGCTCGGAGCTCGTATCGAGCGTCTGCATGGCTCCGACGCGTTGTCGGGACGAACCGTCCTCGACGTTCGCTACGGCGTACGCGGGGATGGGCGCTTCGGTCTAGCGGTACATCGTGCGGCTTTGTTCGGCGTGCTATACGACGCCGTGGTCGCCGAGCGGATTCCGATCGCGACTTCGCAAACGGTCGAGGCGATCGAAGATGGAATGCTGTTCGATGAGCGCGGGCAGCGCATCGGCGCATTCGATCTCGTCATCGATGCGAGCGGGGCGCGATCGCGGCTGCGCCGCTACGCCGATGTTGCGAGCGAGCCGAAGCCGCTGCCATATGGCGCTTTCTGGGCATCGCTCGATTGGCGCGAGGGCTTCGACGCGACAGCACTCGTACAGCGATATCGCAAAGCCAGCGTGATGATCGGCGTGTTGCCGATCGGCCGTGCCGAGCCAAGCGGACCGAAGATGGCGGCGTTTTTCTGGAGCCTGAAGCCCGGCGATGCGGAGACCGTGAAGGCCGAAGGCCTCGATGCTTGGAAGGCGCGCGTGCTCGCGCTCTGGCCGGAGTGCAGCGCTTTCCTCGATCAGATCGTGAGCTTCGATCAGCTCACGCTCGCGCGTTACGGCCACCACACGCTGCAGCGGCCGGCTGCGCGCAAGCTCGCGATCATCGGCGATGCGGCGCATTCGGCAAGCCCGCAGCTTGGGCAGGGCGCCAACATGGCGCTGCTCGATGCGGCGGCTTTGGCGCATGCGATCGAGCAGACTGCGTCGGTCGAGGATGCACTCGCCGCGTATTGCGGCATGCGGCACTGGCACATCCGCGCTTTCCAGGCGCTGTCGTTTCTTTTCACGCCGTTCTACCAATCGGACTCGACGTTGCTGCCGATCGTTCGCGATCGTTTGGTCGCGGTGCTCGCGACAATTCCACCGGGACCGCAGGTGCTCGCCGCGATGGTGGCCGGGACGCTGGTCGATCCGTTCGCGCGCATCGGGTTGCGCGAATACGACTGGCGTTCGCTCTAGTTGACTTTGATCTTGCCGGCTTCGATCACGGGCCGCCAGCGCGCGACTTCGGCGCGGATTTTGGCGCGCAGTTCTTCGGGCGTCGAGCCGACCGGCTCCATCAGTTGCGCGGCGAGTTTTTCGCGGATGCCCGGCGCGCGCATCGCCTCGACGACTTCGCGGTGAATTTTCGCGACGACGGCAGGCGGCGTTTTGGCCGGCGCTATTAAGCCCTGCCACGCGTCGGCTTCGACATCGATGCCGCTTTCGCGCAGCGTCGGAAGATCAGGAACGAGCTTGGAGCGCTCGGCCGTCGTCACCGCGAGCATCTTGATCGGCGCGGTTTCGGCTTGCGCGTAGATCGAAATGCCGGGCAGAACCGCGATCTGCACGTCGTTGCGGATCAGGGCGGTGACGGCAGCAGGAGAGCCCGGATAGGGCACGTGCACGATCTGCGCGCCGCTCTTCTGCGCCAGCGCCTCCATCGAAAGGTGCGATACAGAGCCGTTGCCGATCGAGCCGTAGTTGTATTTTTCCGGCTCTTTCTTCAGCGCCTTCACGAGGCCGGCGACGCTGGTGATGCCGGTGTCGTTGGCGACCGCGAGTATGCTCGGCTGCGTCACCAGCTGCGTGATCGGGGCGATGTCTTTCTCGGGATCGTACGGGAGCCTTGCATAGAGCAGAGTGTTGATCGCCAGCGGACCGCCGATCGACACGCCGAGCGTGTAGCCGTCCGGTTCGGCCTTGGCGATCGCGTCGGTGCCCGTATTCCCACTGGCGCCGGCCTTGTTCTCGACGATGAAGGCTTGGCCGAGCTTCGCCTGCAGGCTTTCGGCAAGGAGGCGTGCGACGATGTCCGGCGTCGAACCCGCGCCGAAGGGCACGATGATGCGGACGGCGCGGACCGGCCAGTCCTGCGCCATTGCCGCAGTCGTCAAAAATGCCAATGCGCAAAGCGCAGCGGCCAGCCGCTTCATCTGTCCCCGCAGTCTTCTTTCGGAGGCGTCTTTGACCCCCATCGCCCTTATAATAGCCTTGCCGGGTTACCGCCACGGCCTTGATCTTGCGGCATATTGCTGCCAAATCCCGCGCTATGAACCAACCTATCGCTAACGAAGTCGCGCGCCGCCGCACCTTTGCGATCATTTCGCATCCGGACGCCGGCAAAACGACCCTGACCGAAATGCTGCTGTTGTTCGGCGGCGCGATCAATTTGGCCGGTCAGGTGAAGGCGAAGGGTCAGCGCCGCAACACCCGGTCCGACTGGATGGGGATCGAGCGCGAGCGCGGCATTTCCGTCGTCACGTCGGTGATGACGTTCGAATACGGCGGGCACGTCTTCAACCTGCTCGATACGCCGGGCCACGAAGACTTCTCGGAAGACACATACCGGACGCTAACGGCGGTCGACTCGGCCGTGATGGTGATCGACGCCGCCAAAGGCATCGAGGCGCGGACGCGGAAACTGTTCGAGGTCTGCCGCCTGCGCGACATTCCGATCGTCACCTTCATCAACAAGATGGATCGCGAAAGCCGCGACCCGTTCGACGTGATGGACGAGATCGAGAAGGTGCTTGCGCTCGACACGACGCCGGCGACGTGGCCAATCGGCCGTGGTCGCGATTTTGCCGGCACCTACGACATCGCGAGCGGCGGTGTGCGCCTGATGGATGATGCCAGCGCGAAAACGGGCGATGCGCCGCAGATCGCGCTCGCGGAGCTTGGTGCCAAGAATCCGAACCTCGATATTGCTGCGATCACAGCCGAGATCGAATTGGTGAAAGAGGCTTGTCGCCCGTTCGATTTGGAATCCTTTCGCGAAGGCCATCTAACGCCAGTGTTCTTCGGTAGCGCCTTGAAGAATTTCGGCGTCGGCGATCTCCTCGATGCGATCGGCAAATTCGCGCCGTCACCGCGCGCGCAGGAAAGCAACTTGCGCAGGGTCGATGCCGCCGAAGAGCGGATGACGGCATTCGTCTTCAAGATCCAGGCGAATATGGACCCGAACCACCGCGACCGCATCGCGTTCGCAAGGCTCTGCTCCGGCAAGCTGACGCGCGGCATGAAGGCGAAGCAGGTGCGCACCGGCAAGCCGATGTCGCTATCGGCGCCGCAGTTCTTCTTCGCGCAGGATCGCTCGGTGGCAGACGAGGCTTTCGCCGGCGACGTCGTCGGCATTCCTAACCACGGGACACTGCGTATCGGGGATACGCTCACCGAGGGCGAGAACCTGACCTTCGTCGGTGTGCCGAGCTTCGCGCCGGAAATCCTGCGCCGCGTCCGCCTGCCGGATGCGATGAAGGCGAAGAAGCTGAAGTCGGCGCTGCAGGAGATGGCCGAGGAGGGCGTCGTCCAGGTCTTTCGCCCGATCGATGGCGCGCCCGCGATGGTCGGCGTCGTCGGCCCGCTGCAGCTCGACGTTCTCAAGGTGCGGCTCAAGGACGAGTACGGTCTCGAGGTCGGCTTCGAGCCGAGCGAGTTTCAACTCGCGCGTTGGATTGCGTCGGCGGACCAGAAGAAGCTCGACACGTTCATCACCGCGAACAATTCGGGTATCGCGGAAGATCTCGACGGCGATTTCGTCTTCATGGCGCGCAACCAGTTTTACCTCGACCACGCGCGCGAGCGGGCGCCGGACGTGACCTTCACGGACATCAAGGACGTGAAGAATACCGGACCGGCGAAAGCGGCCTGATCCTCACGCAAGTTTTCAAGGTTGTCCCCAGGAGCGTACCGCTGCGGTAGCGCAATCAGGGGAACGGTTGTTTCTATCCGGCCGATCTGTATTGTCGCGCCGCGCTCCGCTATGGGTTTAGGAGCGGGATTCGCCTTTTGCCGGGTTGAATTTAGCTAAGTTATTGAGTTGCGTGACGGATCGGCCTTCTTGCAGAATGCCGGTCGCAACGGGGATGTTTCGGATCGGAATGCCGGAAAAAGTCCGAATAGCTCTGGATGCCATGGGCGGCGACAATGGGCCGTCCGTGGTCGTTGGCGGTGCGTCGCTTTCGCTCGAACGCCATCCGGACACCGAGTTCATTTTTTTCGGGGATGAAGCCGTCGTTGGGCCGCTCGTGAAGGCGGACGCGCGTCTGGCCGCTGCTTCGCGCGTGGTCCACACCGACGTCGCGGTTCGCATGGACGATAAGCCGAGCCAAGCGCTGCGCCGCGGCCGCTGGAAGTCATCGATGTGGCTGGCGATCGATGCTGTGAAGAAGGGTGATGCGGACGTTGCGGTCTCGGCCGGCAATACCGGTGCCTTGATGGCGATGTCCGCGTTTCATCTGCGGACTGTTTCCGAGATCGAACGCCCAGCGATTGCGGCCGTCTGGCCGAACCTGCGTGCGGAATCGATCGTGCTCGATGTCGGCGCGACGATCGGCGCGGACGCGCAGCATTTGGTCGCTATGGCCGTCATCGGCGCCGCGATGGCGCGCGTGCTGTTCGACAAGGAAAAGCCGACAGTCGGTTTGCTCAACATCGGCGTCGAGGAGGTCAAAGGCCTCGAGGCGGTGCGCGAAGCCGGAAAGATCCTGCGCGAGACCGCGCCGGCCGGCATGGAGTATCACGGCTTTGTCGAAGGCACGGACATCTCCAAGGGCACCGTCGACGTCGTCGTCACGGAAGGCTTCGCAGGCAACATCGCGCTCAAGACCGCCGAGGGCACGGCGCGGCAAATCGGCGGCTATCTGCGCAGCGCGATGAACCGCACGTGGCGCGCGCGCCTAGGCTATCTGCTCGCGAAAAGCGCGTTCGATGGACTGCGCGCGAAAATGGATCCGCGCAATGCGAACGGCGCAGTGTTTCTCGGCCTCAACGGCCTCGTCATCAAGAGTCACGGTAACACGGACCCGCTCGGATATTCGTCGGCGATCGACATCGGTTATGACTTCGCGCGCTATCAACTTCTGAGCAAGGTTTCTCAGGCACTGGTGCAATACAAAGGCGCCGAACCTCGCCTGGTGGAAAGCGGAGTAACGGCGTGAGCGAACTGCGGACAGTGGTGTTGGGCGGCGGCAGTTTTCTTCCGCAGCGCGTCCTGACGAACGCGGAGCTGGCGCAGACCGTCGACACGTCCGACGAATGGATCGTCCAGCGCACCGGCATTCAGCAGCGCTACATCGCTGCTCCGGGTCAGATGACGTCGGACCTCGGCCTCGGGGCTGCGAAGCTCGCGCTGGAAGACGCCGGCCTCGAGCCCTCCGATATCGATCTGATCGTCGTTGCGACCTCGACGCCCGACAATACTTTTCCGGCCTCCGCGGTCGCGATCCAGCATGGCCTCGGCATGCGCCACGGTGCCGCCTTCGATATGCAGGCGGTCTGTTCGGGCTTCGTTTATGGCATGACCACCGCGGACGCGATGCTCAAGGCCGGGCAGGCGAAACGCGCGCTGGTGATCGGCGCCGAGACCTTCTCGCGTATCCTCGACTGGACCGATCGCACGACCTGCGTGCTGTTCGGTGACGGGGCAGGTGCGGTGGTTCTCGAGGCGCAGCCGGCGAGCCAAGCGGGCGAGCGCGGTATCCTGACCTCAAAGCTTCGCTCAGACGGACGCCACAAGGCCAAGCTCTACGTCGACGGCGGGCCGTCATCGACCGGAACGGTCGGTCATCTGCGGATGGAAGGCAAAGAGGTCTTCAAGCACGCGGTCGGTATGATCACGGACGTGATCGTCGCGGTGTTCGATGCGACCGGCTACACGGCGGACGACATCGACTGGTTCGTGCCGCACCAGGCAAACAAGCGCATCATCGACTCGTCGGCGCATAAGCTCGGCATCGCGCCCGAGAAGGTGGTGCTGACAGTCAATCAGCACGGCAACACCTCGGCCGCCTCTATCCCGCTCGCGCTCGACGTCGCGCGCAAGGATGGCCGCATCAAGCGCGGCGATCTCGTTCTGCTCGAAGCGATGGGCGGCGGCTTTACGTGGGGCGCCGTGTTGGTGCGCTGGTAGCGACTTCCACCACGCGCGGTGCGTGTATCGCAGGTCGAAACCGCGTAAACGTTGTGTAATATACCAGTGACCAAAGCTTGCGGCGCGCGGCCAGCTACGGCATCATGTTGCTGAAACTAAAGGCGTAACGGCGGCAAAGGATGCGGTATGGCAGGTAGAACCATCACGCGCGCTGATCTCTGTGAGGCAGTTTATCAAAACGTCGGTCTCTCTCGGACCGAGTCAGCTGCGCTCGTCGAAGCGGTGCTCAAGGAAATTACGGATTGTTTGGAGGGCGGCGAGACAGTGAAGCTGTCGTCGTTCGGCTCTTTCGTTGTGCGTAGCAAGGGCCAGCGTATTGGCCGCAATCCCAAGACCGGCAAAGAGGTTCCGATCCTGCCGAGGCGCGTGATGGTGTTCAAACCATCGGCTATCCTCAAGCAGCAGATCAACGGGCAACCCCAAGCCGAAGTGGCATAACGGCTAAATCCCGTAACGCTTCTTTCGTAGATCGAGTACACTCTCGTTGCGGCACTGAGTCGTGACGGCTGAGTGCGGTCCTACGAGGAAGAATTGGATAAGGCACCCGACGCCTTCCGGACCATCAGCGAAGTTGCGGACGAACTCGACGTCCCGCAACACGTCCTCCGATTCTGGGAAACGCGGTTCGGCCAGATCAGGCCGATGAAGCGCGGCGGTGGCCGCCGCTATTATCGGCCGGACGATGTCGATCTGCTGCGCGGCATCCGGCACTTGCTGTACGGCGAAGGCTACACGATCCGCGGTGTGCAGCGGCTTCTCAAAGACAACGGCGCGAAGTTCGTCCAAGGCGTTTGGATGACCGAGGGCACGGAAACGGCGCAGACTGCGTCGCCGCCGGCTGTGCCTGCCGATGAGGTTGAGGACGCTGAGGACGAGGTCGAGGACGAGACCGAAGAGGACGCCGAGGACGAAGCCGAAGACACCGACGCGACTGACGACGAGGATAGCGACGACGACGAGGGCGATGAGGAGGAGGCTGAGAATCGCAAGGAGCCGACCTTCGCCAAGCCCGCGCCGCGCGTGCTGCCGCGCACGAATCCCGTCGCGATAGCGCCGGCAGCGGCTCCGCCGACCGCATCCGCGCAGCCGGCTCGGCCGCAAATCATTCAGCAGGTCGTGTCGCTCTCGGCTGAGGACCGCCGCAAGCTCGAAGCAGCGTTGTTTGAGCTCGGAGAATGCCGGCGTTTGCTGGACTTGGCATTGAAAGAGTAGAGCGCGCGACTACGGGCGGACTATCGTCCAGCCCTGCGACGACAATTCCATCAGCGTGACGACGCCGGCCGGGACGCGATCCGCGTTCTCGACGACCGGGATCTCTTTGCCTTCACGCTTCGCCATCGAGTCGATCGTGTTTTGGCACGCGACGAACTTCACGTTGGGCATGCTTTTCGAAAAACCGGCGACGCGCTCTTTGACGGGCGAGGTGTCGGCCCGGAGCATATGGAGACCGGCGTTAAACGCCACGATCTGGATCTCGGCGTCTTCGCCTTTGTCCGAGTAGTGACGTGCGACATTGGCCGCGACGTTGAGCACGGCAGTCATCTTCTCGGCGTCGTTGTCGCTGATCTGCAGCGCGAGACGGTGCGGGCCGTCTGCGAGGGCGGGCGTCACCAACGCGACTGAAGCCGCGAGAGCGAGGAATGCCCGCCGGGAAGGCATTCGCCTTACTTGATCTTGGCTTCGCGGAACTCGACGTGCTTCTTCGCGACCGGATCGTACTTCTTCTTGACGAGCTTGTCGGTCATCGTGCGCGAGTTCTTCTTCGCGACGTAGTAGAAGCCGGTGTCAGCGCTCGAGACGAGCTTGACCTTGACGGTAACGGCCTTGGCCATTTCGGTAATCCTTGGAAAACGGATGAGTTGGCGCGCAAACTAGTCATGGGTGGCCGAAAGTCAACCGATTCCGGCGCTGCGCGGGTGAAGAGGTTGAATCCGGAGATGGCTTAGCGCTCTGAAATCGTTGATGAAGTGCCTTTTACAGCTCGGAACGGACAGACTTCTTGTTGATCATGCGAATGAACGGGACAGGTATGGCCGGGTCGAAATTCGCCTCGATCCGCTTTGCCAGCTCGCCGACGACGATCTGCGTGATGTTCGGCAAGTCCAGCGTCTTCGCCTCCGATACCGGGATCCAAACCAAAGCATCGAGTTCGGAATCCGGCGTGATGATGCCGTCGATCTGATGCGCGATGAGGTTCGCGTCGGCGACGAAGAAGCGCGCATCGAAGCGGCGCGGGCGCCCCGGCGGCGTGATAGCGCGGGCGACGAATTGCAGCCCGCTGAGATCCGGTACGACGCCGGCGTCCTCGAACGCCTTCCACGACTCGTGCGGCGCGCGCGGCGCAGCGTCGGTTTTGCGGCCGAGCAGGATGCCGGTCTCCTCGCAGGTCTCGCGGATCGCGGCGAGTGCGAAACCGCGCATGCGTTGCTCGCTGACGCGGCGGAGGTGCATCGCGAGGCGGGTCGCATGAGACTCGCCGAGTTCGCCGACGCACGGCATACGGCCATCGTACGGTTCGACGCGGCCGCCCGGGAAAACATATTTGCCCGGCATGAACTTGTGACGCATGTGACGGCGACCCATCAGGACGGTCGGCACCGGGCCGCTGCGGTCGACAATGAGAAGCGTTGCGGCATCGCGCGGGCGGAGCAGCTTCGATTTCGTCTTGATGGGGTCGGCGAAGTTGACGGCGTCGGTCATCGGCGGGCTAGAGCTTTCTTGTTTTTAGAAGTTGGTCTTCGGCATCGCCGCGCGGGTCGAAGCCGTGCATGTAGTTCGCCCACTGCACCGCGATGATCACGCCCTTCACGGGCGTCAACAGGATCAGCGTCATCGCGATCGCGAGCGGTGCCCAGAGTACGGCGTGCACCCAATAGGCCGGATGGAACGCAAGCTCGACCGCGAGCACTATTGGGACGATCACGTGACCGACGATAAGCATGACGAAGTAGGGCGGCGCATCGTCGGCGCGCTGGTGGTGCAGCGCTTCGTTGCAGACTGGGCAGTTGTCGTTGACCTTCAGGAAGGCGCGAAACATCGCGCCTTTGCCGCAGTTCGGGCAGCGGCCGAAGAGGCCGCGCAGCATCGCTTTCTTCAGATCGCGCGGCGGCAGACGCGACTGCGTCCATTCAATGCCGCTTTTTGGACTTTCGCTTTCCACCGCTGCTTCCCTTCTTGCCGGCCTTCTTAGCGCGTGCGGGGTGTTTCTGTCCCCCCTTGGAGCGCGGGCCTTTCATGCGAAGGCTACGGGGCGGTTGTCGGCCACCTTCCGACATCATTTCAAAACGCAATGCGCCGGCGATCGGCGCAGCCTCGACGAGTTTGACGCGCACGCGATCACCGAGACGGAAAGTCTCGCCCGTGGCTTGGCCGATCAGTGCGTGGAGATTTTCCTCGTAGCGGTAATAATCGCGGCCGAGCGTTGCGGCCGGCACGAAGCCGTCGGCGCCGGTCTCATCGAGTTTGACGAACAGGCCGGAGCGCGTCGTCCCGGAGATGCGGCCTTCAAACGATAGGCCGACGCGGTCGGCGAGGAAATGCGCGATGAGGCGATCGACGGTTTCGCGCTCGGCTTTCATCGCGCGGCGCTCGGCGGCCGAAATGCGCTGGCCGATCTCGGCGAGCATCGCGTGCGTCGTGTTGTCAGGCTGCGCGCCGTCGCCCAAACGGAAGGCGCGGATGAGCGCGCGGTGCACGATCAAGTCAGCATAGCGGCGAATGGGCGAGGTGAAATGCGCGTAGCGGCGCAGCGAGAGACCGAAGTGGCCGATATTGTCGGCTGTGTATTCGGCTTGCGACTGACTGCGCAGCACGACCTCGTTGAGCAGTTGCGCGTGCTCGGTTTCCTTGAAGCGATGCAGGATGTCGTTGAACAGCGCGGGCTTGAGCACGATGCCCTTCGGGAGCTTGCCGCCGATGCTGGCTAGAAACTCGCGCAGCGACTCGACCTTCTCGAGCGAAGGCTCATCGTGTGAGCGATAGACGAGCGGCACGCGCTGCTGCTCGAGTGACTCGGCTGCCGCAACGTTGGCGAGGATCATGAACTCCTCGATCAGCTTGTGCGCGTCGAGACGATCCGGCGTCGTCACGCGATCGACGCTGCCGTCGGGCTTAAGGATGATCTTGCGTTCGGGGAGATCGAGATCGAGCGGGCCGCGCACGTCGCGCGCTTTCTTCACCGCCGCATACGCCGCCCACAACGGCTTGAGGATCGGCTCAAGTAAGGGGCCCGTGGTGTCGTCCGGCTTGCCGTCGATGGCGGCTTGCGCTTGCGTGTAAGCGAGTTTTGCTTCCGAACGCATCAAGATGCGGTGGAAGCGATGCGAGCGCTTGCGGCCGTCAGCGCCGATCACCATGCGCACGGCGAGCGCTGCGCGATCCTCGCGCGGACGCAACGAGCAGAGATCGTTCGAGATGCGTTCCGGCAGCATCGGGACGACGCGATCCGGGAAGTAGACCGAATTGCCGCGCACGAGCGCTTCGCGATCGAGCGCGCTGCCGGGTGTGACGTAGTGCGCAACGTCCGCGATCGCGACTGTGACGATGAAGCCGCCACGATTGTCCGGATTGTCGTCGGGCTCGGCGTGGACCGCGTCGTCGTGATCCTTCGCGTCAGCCGGATCGATGGTGATGAGCGGTAGCTTGCGCCAATCTTCGCGGCCGCCTGAGAGCGTCGCGGGTTTCGCGGCTTCGGCTTCCGCGATGACTTCGCGCGGAAACACGCTCGGGATGCTGTGGGTCTGGATCGCGATGAGGCTGATGGCCTTCTCGCTGGCGATCGAGCCGAGCAGTTCGTTGACGCGTGCCTGCGGGCGCCCACCGCGCGCATGTTGCGGAAGGTCGACCGCGACGAGATCGCCGTCCTTCGCGTCCATCGTCGCGCCGGGCGGGATCATCAGCTCGCGGCCGAGCTGTTTCTTGTCGACCGGCACGAGACGGCCGCCGCCATTCGGGCTTGCGCGGAAGACGCCGAGCATGCGCGCGCGTGCGCGATCGAGCAGCTTGATGACGCGGCCCGTGTAAGCCGCATCGTCTTCGGCATCGCGGTTTGGTTCGATACGGAGCAGGGCGCGGTCGCCGATGCCGGGGGTTTCCGAGGGGCGTGTGCGGCGCGGAAGATAGAGGCGGATGACCGGCGCCTCGCCATTGGCTTCGGTGTCCCACTCGAGCGGGCGCGCCATCAGTTCGCCGTCGCTGTCACGGTGCGTGACGTCTGCGATCAATGTCGTCGGCAATGTGCCGGAACGGGTGATTTTCTTGCGGCGCGATTCGACCGCGCCTTCGTCTTTGAGGTCACGCAGCATTTGCTTGAGCGTGACGCGATCGGCGTTCTTGAGGCCGAAGGCCAGCGCGATCTCGCGCGTGCCGACCTTGCCCTTCTGCTCGTTGATGAACGCGAGCAGTTCCTGCTTCGACGGAATGTGCGGCGGCCGCTTAGCCACGCGGCCTCGCGATGGCCGCACGCATTACTTCGCGGCCTTCTTGGCGGCAGGCTTCTTCGCGGCGGCTTTCTTGACCGGCGCTTTCTTCTTCCCCGGAGCTTTGGCTTTCGGCTTCTCGCCATCAACCGCATCGTCAGCCTTCGCGGCTTTCGCCTTCGGCGCAGCCTTCTTCTTCGGTGCGGCTTTTTTCTTCTTGCCGCCGCCCGCTGCCGCGCGCGCGTCGATCAGCGCAATGGCTTCATCGAGCGTGATCGTCTCCGGCGTCTTGCCAGCCGTCAGCGTCGCGTTGACGCCGTCGTGCGTGACGTAAGGTCCGTAGCGGCCGTTCTTCACCGTGATGACGCCGCCGCTCGGATGATCGCCGACCGGCTTGCCGGGATCCGCCTGCTGACGGCCGCGGCCCGGATTGGCGATCTTGTCGGCGATCAGCGCGACCGCGCGGTTGAGACCGATGGTGAGCACGTCCTCGCCCTTGTCGAGATTCGCGTAGGTCTTGATGTGCTGCACGTAAGGACCGAAGCGGCCGATATTGGCCATGATCGGTTCGCCGTCTTCCGGATGCTTGCCGACTTCGCGCGGCAGTGAGAGCAGCGCGAGTGCCTGCTCGAGTTCGACCGACTGCGGGTCGGTGCCTTTCGGAATGCTGGAGCGCTTCGGCTTCTCGCCGTCGCCGCCTTCGCCGAGCTGCAGATACGGTCCGAAGCGGCCGGAGCGCAGCGTGACGTCCAGGCCCGACTCGGGGTCGGTGCCGAGGATCTTGGTGCCGGAGTCGCCGCCTTCGTCGCTCGCCGAGAAAGTCCGAGTGTATTTGCATTCGGGGTAATTCGAGCAGCCGACGAACGCTCCGAAGCGGCCGAGCTTGATGTTCAGGCGGCCGGTGCCGCAGGTCGGGCAGAGGCGGGGATCGCTGCCGTCTTCCTTGGGCGGGAAGACGTGCGGCCCCAGCATCTCGTCGAGTGCGTTGAGCACGTCGGTGATGCGGAGTTCTTTCGTCTCGTCGATCGCGCCCGTGAAGTTGGTCCAGAAGTCGCGGAGGACTTGCTTCCAGTCGAGTTCGTTGTTCGACACGCGATCGAGCTGCTCTTCGAGCGAGGCTGTGAAGTCGTATTCGACGTAGCGCGCGAAGAAGCTTTCGAGGAACGCGATAACGAGGCGGCCTTTGTCCTCAGCGTACAAGCGGCGCTTGTCGAGGCGAACGTAAGAGCGATCTTTGAGCACCTGAAGGATCGACGCGTAGGTCGACGGCCGGCCGATGCCGAGTTCTTCCATGCGCTTGACGAGCGATGCTTCGGAGAAACGCGGCGGTGGCTCGGTGAAATGCTGCGTCGCCTTGATCTCGCGCTTCGCGAGCGCTTCGCCGCTGCTCATCGCGGGGAGGCGCTTCGACTCGTCGTCGTCGGCCGCGTCGTCCTCGCCTTCCTGATAGAGCGCGAGGAAGCCGTCGAATTGGATCACGGTGCCGGTAGCACGCAAGTCGAGCTTGCGCGCGCCGACCTTGGCTTCGATCTCGACCGTCGTGCGTTCGAGTTCGGCCGACTCCATCTGCGATGCCATCGCACGCAACCAGACGAGCTCGTAGACCTTCGCCTGTTCGGCATCGAGATATTTCGCGACCTGCTTCGGGCGGCGCGAAAGATCGGTCGGGCGGATCGCTTCGTGCGCTTCCTGCGCGTTCTTCGCTTTCGTCTGATACTGGCGCGCGGCGGAGGGCACGTATTTCGCGCCGTAGTCCTGGCCGATCACGCTGCGGGCTTGCTGGATGGCTTCGTCCGCCATCTGCACGCCGTCAGTTCGCATATAGGTAATGAGACCGACGGTCTCGCCGCCGATGTCGGTGCCTTCGTAGAGGCGCTGTGCGACGCGCATGGTCTGCGCGGGCGCGAGGCCGAGCTTGCGGCTCGCTTCCTGCTGTAGCGTCGAGGTCGTGAACGGCGGCGGCGGATTGCGCCGGCCCGGTTTTGCTTCGACGGAGGCGACGCGGAACTGTGCGCTTTCGAGATCGCGCTTGAACGCTTGAGCTTCTGCGCCTTTGCCGATGTCTAGGCGCTGAATTTTCTTTCCGTCGGCGCCGACGAGGCGCGCTTCGAACGTGTCGTTGCGCGGTGTCGCGAGCGTCGCGACGAGAGACCAGAATTCCTGCGCGATGAATTTTTCGATGTCCATCTCGCGATCGCAGACGAGACGCAAGGCGACCGACTGCACGCGGCCGGCCGAGCGCGCGCCCGGCAATTTGCGCCAGAGCACGGGCGAGAGCGTGAAGCCAACGAGGTAATCGAGCGCGCGTCGCGCGAGGTATGCATCAACCAGCGCCGAATCGATTTGGCGCGGATGCTTCATCGCTTCGGTCACCGACTGCTTGGTGATCGCGTTGAAAACGACACGTTCTACAGGTTGTGATTTCAGCGCCTTCTTTTGGCGTAAAACCTCCAAAACGTGCCACGAAATGGCTTCTCCCTCGCGATCCGGGTCGGTTGCGAGAATCAAACCGTCCGCGTTCTTGACCGCATTGGCGATATCGCTGAGGCGCTTGTTGGACTTGGCGTCGACCTCCCAGAGCATGGCGAAGTCCTTCTCCGGATCGACGGAACCGTCCTTTGCGGGCAGGTCGCGGACATGGCCAAACGACGCCATGACCTCGTAGCCAGAGCCAAGATACTTGTTGATTGTCTTGGCCTTAGCCGGGGATTCGACGACGACGACTTTCATGCCCTGTTAGTGCTCGATCTGTATGAAGGAGAGAGGCTCCAGGCGATTTTCGCCATCGAAGGAGCGGGCGGAACATGGGTATTTCGCCTCGTCCTGTCAAATTCGGCGTCTTTGGACAGGAGAAAGAGTCAATAAATGAACGCCCAACGCGAAAATACATCTCTCGGTTGTACGCATAAATTCGTGCACGTATTAGACTTGTGAATGGCAGCCATTTCGGCAGGCCCATCATACTTGTAGGCCATTTCATGCAATCGATTCCGAGAATAACGATTATTCAAGATCGGATCATAGCGGCACGCCATGTCGCCGATCAGGTCAAAGAGCTTTCCGCGATAACCAGGCGGCATCGCTTCGATTCGCTGACGTATCTTCTGGATATGGCAGCGCTCGAGGCCGATCAACTTGCCGGGATCAATGCGTCGGAACGGAAATAAGAGCATTCCCGTGCCGCTCTAAGCGGCCCGCGAGCTCAAGTTCCAGTATGACCATTCGGACAACGGCCGGGCGGCTGCCCGACAGCCTGACAAGATCGTCCAAGCTGGTTGGCGAAGGCCCAAGCAGCTGAAGAATGCGCGCGCGCTCGTCGACAGCCGGTTCGTCGAGCGGTTCGTCCGGCGCAGGCTCGGCGATCTCCGGCGGCGGGGATCCGAGGATCGGCTCGAGCACACTGATGATGTCGTCGGCGCATGTCACCAGAGCGGCGCCTTGTTTGATGAGTTGATTGGTTCCCTCGGCGCGCGGATCGAGCGGCGATCCCGGCACGGCGAAAACCTCGCGACCTTGTTCGGCGGCAAGGCGCGCGGTGATCAACGAACCGGATCTCGCCGCCGCTTCGACGACGACGAGACCGACCGACAAGCCTGAGATCAGGCGATTGCGTCGCGGAAAATCGCGCGCACGCGGCTCCCAGCCGAACGGCATTTCGGTGATGCCCGCGCCGCGCTCGATGAGGCGTTCGAGCAGCGGCACATTTTCCGGCGGGTAGATGTGACTGAGACCGCCGGCGAGCACCGCGACTGTTGCGGTGCCTAGACTCGCGCGATGCGCGGCGGTGTCGATCCCGCGCGCTAAGCCCGAAACGATGACATAGCCATGGTCGGAGAGTTGCCGCGCGAGGACTTCGGCAAATTTCATTCCGGCGCCTGACGCATTGCGCGAGCCGACAATCGCGACCATCGGTGCGCGTAGAGTTTCGATGCGGCCGCGGACCGCGAGAAGCGGCGGGGCGTCGGCGATCTGTGCGAGACGCCACGGATAGTCGGGCTCGCCCTGAGCGACAAAGACCGCGCCGAGCCGACGCACAGCAGCAATCTCATCTTCTGCGTCCGCGATGCTGCAGATCTGCGTCGAGCGGCGCGCGCCGCCGCGGCCGGCCAAAGTCGGCAATGCTGCGAGCGCCGCGCGCGCACTGCCGAAATGATTGATCAAATCGCGAAAGGTGCGGGGGCCGACATTCTGGCTGCGGATCAGGCGCAGCCAGTCGAGCCGCTGCGCATCAGTGAGGGCAATTCCTCGGGGACGTTCGTCTGAAATCATCCGGCACTCTAATGCCGGATATTGTCTGCGACGCAGGCGTCGCGATCAAGCCTTCTGGCCGATTTTACTTTCGGTGCCGGACAGCAAGCGCTGGATGTTGGCGCGATGCATGATGAAGACCAGCACCGTCATGACGGCGAACATGACGGCCTCGCGCGGCAAGCCCAACCACCAGAGGACGAGAGGCGTTACAGCGCATGCAATGAGTGCAGCGAGCGACGAGAAGCGTGTTGCGGCTGCAACCGCGAACCACACAACCGCGTAAGCGATCAACGCCATCCACGACAGGCCGAGCAACACGCCGATGTAGGTCGCGACACCTTTGCCGCCTTTGAAATTCAACCAGACCGGGAAAAGGTGACCGAGGAACGCGCCGAGGCCCGCGAAGATGCCACCGTCGCGGCCGAAGAAGTATCCAAAAATCAGGACCGCGGCCGTGCCCTTGAGGATGTCGCAAAGCAGCGTCGCGGCGGCGAGGCCTTTGCGGCCGGTGCGAAGCACGTTGGTCGCGCCGATATTGCCGGAGCCGATCGAGCGCACATCGCCTGCGCCGCCGAGTTTTGCGAGGATGAGCCCGAACGGGATCGATCCGCAAAAGTATCCGCCCAGCAGGACGAGCAGGATGTCGGACAGAGCGAGCGGAGAATTCAACAGACTCGACATCGGCGCCTCCCGCGCGGCGTCTTATGTGTTTTCGAAAACCGTGCGCCCGCCGACAATCGTCCGCGTGACGCGGCCTTGCAAGCGCGCTTCGTCGAACGGCGTATTTTTGCACTTGGATTTCAGCGTCGTCGGGTCGAGCACCCAAGGATAGTCGAGATCGAGCACGATCACGTCGGCGCGCGAGCCGGCTTTGAGCGATCCTGCCGGGAGACCGAACAGCTCCGCGGGGCGCGTCGACATCGCGCGGAGAAGCGTCATCAGCGGGATTTCGCCGCTGTGAACAAGGCGAAGGCCGGTCACGAGCATTGTCTCGATTCCGACGGCACCCGGCTCGGCTTCGGCAAAGGGGAGGCGCTTCGTCTCGACGTCGTGCGGGTCGTGGTCCGACATGATGACGTCGAGGAGGCCGGACGATAGGGCTGAGACAAGACGCTGCCGGTCCGGCTCGCCACGCAGCGGCGGCGAGAGTTTGCAGAATGTACGGTAAGCGCCGATGTCGTTCTCGTTCAGCGTGAGGTGATTGATCGAGGCTGCAGCCGAAACCTTGAGGCCCGACTGCTTGGCGCGTTCGAGCACATCGAGCGACTCGCCGCACGAGATCGAAGCCGCGTGGTAGCGGCCACCTGTCGACGACACGAGGCGGATGTCGCGTTCAAGCATAATGGTCTCGGCGGCTTTCGGGATGCCCATCAGCCCGAGGCGTGTGGCGAGTTCGCCTTCGTTCATCACGCCCGGACCGACAAGATCGGTGTCTTCGGTGTGATGCACGATCAATGAGTCGAAGTCGCGCGCATACATCATGGCGCGGCGCATGACTTGGGCGTTCGCCACGCTCGTTGCTGCGTTTGTGAAAGCCACCGCACCTGCCGCCTTGAGCAAACCGAGTTCGGCGAGCTCCGTGCCCTTGAGGCCCTTGGTCATCGCGCCCATCGGCTGCACGTTGACGATCGCAGTGTCGCGCGCGCGACGCAGCACGAAGTCGACGGTCGCCGGATCGTCGATCGTCGGCGATGTGTCTGGGCGACAGACGATCGTTGTGACGCCGCCGGCCGCGGCGGCCTGGCTCGCGGTGGCCAACGTCTCGCGATATTCGGCACCGGGTTCGCCGATGAAGGCCCAAGTATCGACGAGCCCGGGCGCGACGACTTTACCGCTGCAGTCGATGACCTCGGTGCCTTGCGGCACACCGGAAGCGCGAATGCCCGACTTGGTGTCGCGGACGACGCCGTCAGCGATGAGCAGATCGCCGCGCATATCGAGATCGCGCGAAGGGTCGACGATCCGCGCGTTGGCGAGAAGGATAGGGCGGGGATCATGCAGCATGGCGAGTTCCGAACAAATTACGCATTCGGCAAATTCCGCGACAGCACTTCGAGCACCGCCATGCGCACCGCTACGCCCATCTCGACCTGTTGGCGGATGAGCGACTGCGCGCCGTCCGCAACGGCCGAGTCGATCTCGACACCACGGTTCATTGGGCCCGGATGCATGACGAGCGCGTCGGGCTTGGCGTAACGCAGTTTCGCCTGATCGAGACCGTAGAAGTGGAAGTATTCCTGCGTCGACGGGATGAAGGAGCCGTTCATGCGCTCGCGCTGCAGGCGAAGCATCATCACGATGTCGGCGCCGGCGAGACCTTCGCGCATGTCGCGCGCGACTTCGACGCCGTAGCGATCCACACCCGGCGGCAGCAGCGTCGTCGGTGCGACGAGGCGCACGCGCGCGCCCATCATGTTGAGCAGGATGATGTTCGAGCGGGCGACGCGCGAATGAAGGATGTCGCCGCAGATCGCAACCGTGAGGCCTTCGATGCGTTTCTTGTTGCGGCGGATCGTAAGTGCGTCGAGCAGCGCTTGCGTCGGATGTTCGTGCGCGCCGTCGCCGGCGTTGACGACCGCGCAATCGACCTTCTGCGAGAGCAGATCGACCGCGCCAGACGCGTGATGCCGCACGACCAGGAGGTCAGGGTGCATGGCGTTGAGCGTCATCGCGGTGTCGACGACGGTTTCGCCCTTCTTCACCGACGACGAAGCGACCGACATGTTCATGACGTCGGCGCCAAGGCGCTTGCCGGCGAGCTCGAACGACGACTGCGTTCGGGTCGACGCTTCGAAGAAGAGGTTGATGAGCGTGCGGCCGCGAAGCGTGGTGCGCTTCTTGTCGATCTGGCGATTGAGTTCGACAAATTCCTCGGCGAGATCGAGGAGGCCAATGACGTCTTGCGGCGTGAGATTTTCAATCCCCAGCAGGTGGCGCTGGCTGAGGACGAACGACGTTTTCGCTGTCTGGTTCATTAAAGCCGTGTCTATAGGCGCCACCCCATTGAGCCGCAAGGCCGAATGGGCGGCGATACACACCTCTTCGCGATTGAGGTTGATGGGAAGTGGCCGACGAGCAGCGAGAGAAGGACAGACCGAGAACGGGGCTAGTGCCACAACGGAGTCAGCAGCGGTCTCCGGCGCGATTGACTTTTAGAACAAAACTGGAACAATGTTCTGCATATGTTCCCTATGTGGAGTTCAGCCATGTTGCGTGCCGTCGTTGAAGAAGCTGCCGCCCTGACCTCGATCGCTCTGTTCCTCGGCATGGTTGCCGTATGGGCCCAGGTCATTTCCGCACTCTAAGCGCGTGACCATTTGCGCCGGCGATTTAGCCGGCGGTCTAAGTCTAAGCTATTCACCGAAAACGATAAAACTCTAGAACTCGTCCGGGCAGGGGTCGATGACCTCCCACAGCGGGACTCCATTCTTGAGCTTCTTCATCTGGGGGGTGAGACCGCCGTTGCGGGCAATCCACTGCTTCAGGGTCGGCGGATAGTAGGACATCAGATCGGCCGTGCCGGACGAGCTCGCGATGCGGACACCTCCGGTCCAGCGCTTATCAAGATAAGCCTCGTGGACCCCGATGCTGGCCCGCGGCGTGACGCAGATCTTGTTGAGCGGGACGATGCCGAATACGAGCGTGCAGGCCGAATTGCAGATGCCGTCGATGATGACGCGCTCGCCTTTGGCTTTGATGCGCTCGTACTTCTCTTTGTACTGCTCGACCAGTCCGCCGTGATCGCGCGTGATTCGATAGTCGGCAGCGGCGGGCGAAGCAGCCAGCGCAGCCAAAATAGCGGTCAATGCAGTGATCTTGGTGATCTTGGTGTTGATCTTGGAGCGACGCATCCCAGTCTCGAGCTTGTTTCCCGGTTTCATGCCGCCGAAGCAGGGCAAAAGTTAGCCAGCGGGCCGTTAGGACAGCGTTAACGCTGATGCATAAGGCGCGCCCGAACGGAGTACCGCGCAGTTCCAGTTCGGCACCACCTGTGAATCGCGGGGGCACGCCGACCGCTTATTCTAGACACGAGGTGGGCCGATCCCGCAACGTCGGCCGGATAGCTGCCGAGTCGAGGCGGCGAGGAACATTCCGTTGAAAAGCCCCGGCTTCGTCCACCTTCACGTCCATTCCTCGTTCTCGTTGCTGGAGGGCGCGCTATCGATCGCGCGACTTGCGGAACTGGCGAAGGCGGATAAGCAGCCCGCGCTGGCGCTGACCGACACGAACAACATGTTCGCGGCGCTCGAATTCTCCGAGAAGATGGCCGGCAGCGGCATCCAGCCGATCGTCGGCTGCGACATCTCGGTCGACTTCGGCGATCAGGAAGCCGACCCGCGCATGCCGGGTGGCTTGAACGTCAAGCACCCGCGCATCGTGCTGCTGGCCGCGACGGAAGAGGGCTACGGCCATCTCATCCGCCTGACCTCGCGGGCCTTCCTTGAAACGCCATCCGGTCAGTCGCCGCATATTCGCGCCGATTGGCTCGCCGCGGCGGCAAGCGGTTTGATCGTCCTCAGCGGCGGCGCTACCGGTGCGCTCGATATGGAATTCGCGGCCGGCCGGCCGGAACGCGCCGCCGCACGATCCGCGATGCTGCAGTCGTTGTTCGGCGATCGCTATTACATCGAGCTGCAGCGGCACGGCGCGGTGGGGCAGCGCGCCATTGAGAATGCGCTCGTCGATCTTGCCTACGAGAAAGGTGTGCCGCTGGTTGCTACCAACGAGCCGTTCTTCGCGCGCGAGGACGATTACGAGGCGCATGACGCGCTGATTGCGATCGCGGACGGCCGCTTGGTTTCCGAAGCCGACCGCCGACAGATGACGTCGGAGCATCGCTTCAAGACGCGCGCCGAAATGCAAAAGCTGTTCGCGGATCTGCCGGAGGCGCTCGCCTCGACGGTCGAGATCGCGCAGCGCTGCTCGTATCGCCCGCGGACCCGTAAGCCCATTCTCCCGCGCTTCACGTCGGACGTCGGCACGGATGCGGAAGCCGCCGAGGCCGCTGAGCTGCGTCGCCAAGCTGTCGAAGGTCTTGAGCGGCGGATCCGAGCGCATGGCTTGTCGCCGGGCGTCGAGCGCGAAGTTTACGACAAGCGCCTCGACTATGAAGTCGGCGTCATCACACGGATGAAGTTTCCCGGCTACTTCCTGATCGTCGCGGACTTCATCAAGTGGGCGAAAGAGCACGGCATTCCGGTCGGGCCGGGCCGTGGCTCAGGTGCAGGCTCGCTCGTAGCATACGCTCTGACGATCACGGATCTTGATCCCATTCACTTCGGCTTGCTGTTCGAACGCTTCCTCAACGAGGAACGCGTCTCGATGCCGGACTTCGACATCGATTTCTGTCAGTGGCGGCGTGACGAAGTCATTCGCTATGTCCAGGACCGCTACGGCCGCGACCAGGTCGCGCAGATCATCACGTTCGGAACGCTGCAGGCGCGCGGCGTGCTGCGCGACGTCGGGCGCGTGCTCGAAATGCCGTACGGACAGGTGGACAAGCTTACGAAGCTTGTGCCGCAAAATCCTGCTGCGCCCGTGACGCTGAAGAAAGCGATCGACGAAGAGCCGAAGCTGCAGGCGGCGCGCGACGCGGAGCCCGTGGTTGCGCGAGCGTTCAATATCGCGCTGCGGCTCGAAGGCTTGCATCGTCACGCATCGACGCACGCGGCCGGGATCGTGATCGGCGATCGTCCTTTGAGCGAACTCGTGCCGATGTACCGCGATCCGAAGTCGGACATGCCGGTTACGCAGTTCAACATGAAGTGGGTCGAGCCGGCCGGTCTCGTGAAGTTCGACTTCCTCGGTCTCACGACGCTGACGATCCTCGATGTCGCCGTGAAGTTGGTCGCTAATCGCGGCATCAAGCTCGATCTTACGGCTATCCCGCTCGACGACGCGAAGGCCTACGAGATGATGGCGCGCGGCGAGACCGTCGGCGTGTTCCAGGTTGAAAGTCAGGGCATGCGGCGCGCGCTGCTCGACATGAAACCTGACCGTTTGGAAGACATTATTGCGCTGGTCGCGCTCTATCGCCCGGGCCCGATGGCGAACATTCCGACCTACTGCGCGCGCAAGCACGGCGAGGAAGAGTCGGAGTATCTGCATCCGAAGATGGAGGAGGCGCTGAAAGAAACTTTCGGCGTCATCATCTATCAGGAGCAGGTGATGCAGATCGCGCAGATGCTCGCGGGCTATTCGCTCGGCGAAGCCGATCTGCTGCGCCGCGCGATGGGCAAGAAGATCAAGAAGGAGATGGAGGCGCAGCGCGAGCGCTTCGTCTCCGGCTCGGTCGAGCGCGGCATCGATGCGCCGCTGGCCGATACGATTTTCGAGCTGCTCGCGCGCTTCGCCGACTACGGCTTCAACAAAAGCCACGCGGCAGCGTATGCGCTGGTCTCGTACCAGACGGCATATATGAAGGCGAACTATCCGGTCGAATTCCTGGCGGCGTGTATGACGCTCGCGATGGACAACACGGATAAGCTCGCGGAATACCGCGCAGAGGTCGTGCGCCTCGGCCTCAAGCTGGCGCCGCCGTCAATCAATCGCTCGGGCGTCCATTTCAGCGTCGAGGACGGCGCGATCCGTTATTCGCTCGCAGCGCTGAAAGGCGTCGGTGCGCAGGCGGTCGAGCAGATCGTCGCAGCGCGTGCGAAAGGGCGCTTCCGCGACCTCTCGGATTTCGCGTCGCGGATATCGCCGAAGGCGATCAACAAACGCGTGCTGGAAAGTCTCGCCTCAGCAGGTGCGTTCGACGAACTCGAGCCGGATCGCGCGCGCGCTCACGCGGCTGTCGACGCCATGATGGCGCAAGCGCAGCGTAGCTACGAGTCGGCGACGAGCGGGCAAAACGAACTGTTCGGTGGCGCTGCGATGCCGGAAGCTCTGCCGATCCCGCGCGTGCAGCCATGGATGCCGTCGGAGCGACTGCGCAAGGAATACGAGGCGATCGGCTTCTTCCTCACCGGCCATCCGCTCGACGACTATACGGGCGTGATGAAGCGGCTGAAGCTTTCCAACTACGCCGATTTCGCGCGTCAGGTGAAGGCAGGCGCGACGGCGGGCAGGGTGGCGGCGACTGTCGTCTCGCGGCAGGAGCGGCGAACGAAGACCGGCAACAAGATGGGCATCATTGGTCTCTCGGACCCGACCGGACATTACGAGGCCGTGCTGTTCTCCGAAGGCCTGCAGCAGTTCCGCGAATTGCTTGAGCCGGGCGCCGCTGTGCTGTTGTTCGTCGCGGCCGAACTGCAGGGCGAAGACGTGCGCGTTCGCATTCAAGCCGTCGAGCCGCTCGACAAAGCTGCCGAGAAGACGCAGCGCGGATTGAAAGTCTTCCTGCGGGATCAAGCGCCGATCGACAGCGTCGCGCGCCGCCTCGAAGTGCGCGGCGATGGCGAGGTTTCGATGGTGCTGCTTCTCGATGCGGCCGAGGTCGAGATCAAGCTGCCGGGCCGCTTCAAGATATCGCCGCAGATCGCAGGAGCGATCAAGGCCGTGCCGGGCGTCATTCAGGTCGAGGCGATTTGATCGCGCAGGGCAGCATCGCCTTCTCTCCCATTTCGCGTCCTCATGGACTCGTTCTAGAACGAGACGGGGAGCAGCCAGACGCCGTTCCGCCAACCGGAACACGACGTGGCAATCACACCCGATCCGAATAGCGAGGACGTCAAAGCGCGGCCGGCATCACCGGCTAACGAGGGCGCGAAAGACGATCTGCCGCGCGCCGTGCTGTACATGCTGGCGACTGCAGCGTTCATTCCGCTGCTCAATGCGGCGGCGAAGTATCTGACGCCGAACTACCCGGTGATCGAAGTCGTCTGGGCGCGCTACGCCGGCCACTTCATCTACATGTTCCTGTTCTTCGTGCCGCGCCTCGGCACGCGGTTGCTTGTGACATCGCATCCCTGGATGCAGCTGTTCCGCTCGGCGTTGCTGTGCATCTCGACCGTCATTTTCATGAGCGGGCTGCCGTACGTGCCGCTGACGACAGCGACCGCGATCTCATTCACGGGTCCGTTTATCGTCACGGCGCTCGCGCCGGTCATTCTCGGCGAACGCGTCGGCACCGTGCGCTGGATGTCGGTTATCGTCGGCTTTGTCGGCGCGATCATCATCGTGCGGCCGGGCGCGGAAGGGATGGAGCCGGCTGCCTTGTTGTTCTTCGCGAGCGCTTTCGCCTCGGCGCTTTACCAAATCATGAGCCGCAAGATCGCGTCGTTCGATCGGGCGGAAACGTCGATCACCTATATCGCGATGGTCGGCTTTTTGTTGATGAGCATTCCGCTGCCATTCATTTGGGTGACCCCAGTCAGCTGGTGGGACGCTTTGGTGTTCATCTCTCTCGGTTTTTTCGGAGGTTTCGGCCACTTCTTTTTAGTGCGCGCCTACGAAATTGCGCCGGCCCCGTTCGTCGCCCCCTTTAATTATTTAAACTTGATTGGTGCGGCCATTCTGAGTGTTGCGGTGTGGGGCCAGTTCCCTGACATCTTCGTGTGGACCGGCGCCGGCATTATCGCTGCATGCGGGCTCTTCATGCTCTACTATGAAAATAATCAAAGAAAGAAAGCTGCGAAGCGGCTCAATCAATAGTCAGCAACCCTGGCAGATGCTGTTCATGCGCCGCTTGATTTGTTGCTCGCGTTCATCGGTGCGACGCTCGCGCGCCGTTTGAGCGTCTTCTTCAATTGCTGGAGCTGCCTCTGCAGGGGCGGCGAGTGGCGTTCGCTCCGCGCGAGCGACCGGCGGATTTTCCTCTTCGGGCGCGACGCGGCGCCGCTGTGGCGCAGATGCGCGCTGCGGTGGTTGCGAAATCTGCGGTTCCATCGCGCGGGGTGTTCCGCCGGGGATACCGGCGCATCCCGTTAGTGCGAGCACGATAGCGATGAAGCTTACGCGAATGATTCTCATGGCGTGATCTTGTGCCCGGCAGCGTACGAATCGAATTCGCATACGTTGCGTCTCATCGCGCAGGGCCGTCAAATCGACAATGCTTGCGGTATCACGGTTTTAAAATCCGTTTTTCAAACTGCTACGCAGAAATAATTGAGGTAAAATAGTTTATTGATTCAATTTTCAATTATGCTCTTTATCTCATCTTGTCCGTCTTGTGAGGCCTGCTTGAATAATAGGAACTGACCGAACACGATTGGCGTCTCCCCCATGCCTACGCTCCAACAAAACCAACAAGGGAGACTTGTCATGGCGTTGATTTCAAAAGAAGGCCTGCTGCGTTCGACTGAGGGCCTCGCCGGCTCGCAGTCGTTGTTTTCGCAACCCGGCGGTATCGCAGCCGACCAAATCGTCCAGCAGTTAGCCGCGCTCACGCCTCTCTCGCTGACGTCTATTATTGACGGTTCCGAAACCAGCACCAATGGCGCTGCCGCGGTGACGTCCTCCCTTGAAAATCCGGGCGACCTCATCGTTCAGCTCGGTCAGAACATCGCGGATGTCGGTCACGACAATGGTCGCACTCTCGTTGCCGATGCCGTGCTGCTGCCTGGTGAAGCAACTGGTCTCAACAACGTTTCCGGGAATGCGGCAGACGCGCTGACGAATAT
Organism: Variibacter gotjawalensis; assembly: GCF_002355335.1. Lineage (GTDB taxonomy): Bacteria > Pseudomonadota > Alphaproteobacteria > Rhizobiales > Xanthobacteraceae > Variibacter > Variibacter gotjawalensis. Next base: position 3,375,764 of record NZ_AP014946.1, on the reverse strand, counting down.
CGGTCAGACCGTTCAACACGTCGGCACATTCGTCAACGACATCACGGATACGCTCGGCAATGCGGGTAATGTAACCGCGACCGATACGGCGAATGCCGCAGTCTTGGACTTCCATCAATTGCTCGAAACCACAGTGCATGAGACTGGCGCTAACTTTACGGTGCACGGCGTAACTGAGACCGGTGAAACGGTTGGTCTTGGTTTCGTTGGTAATGGAAACGACAATCTAGTCACTGATGTTCTGGATCTGCCCATGACGGCTTTGTCTGGCGGCAACGTACTTGGCGAGGTCGATCATATTGTCGGTCATGTGCCGGGCATTCTGGATGCGGCAACCAATATCGTCACGCAGATCCCGACCGACCTTGGTTCAGGTCCGCTCGGCCTCAACATTACGGGCGAGGGCGGCGGCATCCTTGGCGGCTCCGGCCTCGACATTGGCAACTTGAGCCACATCCTTGGTCAAGACGGCAGCGGTCCGTTGAGCGGAGCCGCGGGTCTTGTCGACAACGTTACGAACGTGTTGACGCAGATCGGCTCAAATTCCGACGGCAGCGGCAATCTCGTCACCGACGTGTTGAATCTTCCCGGCGAAATTCTGTCCGGCGGCCCAACGCCGAGCCTGACTGATGCGGGTGCGCAGCTCAACACGACGTTGAACGCAACCGGCAATCTCGTCGAGTCGGTGCTGTCGGGCACGAGCATGAATGGCTCGCCGAACGGTATTCTCGGGAACATCAACACGGCTCTGGATAATTTCGGGAACGAGGCTGGTCCGGCGATCGGCATTCCGCAGACGCTTACGGGTGTTAATGTGATCGTCGACGGGCTCGGCCAGACCGGAACGGGGAATCCGCATGGTGTTCTCGACGGCGTCACGCAGACGGTGAACGGTGCGCTCAACGACGTGCACAACGATGTCGCGTTGTCGAACCTCGGCCTTGGCGATGGCGCATTGCCGATCCCGGCACTCGGCAACGGTCTGGCGGATACGCTGGTTGGCTCTCTGACGGGAACGACTAACACGAGTGGCCTTCCGGTAGACCTGCCGGCCGTCTCAACGGTTACGGATCTCGGCATCGACCATGGACTGCTGCCAGGCGTGACGTCGGTTGTTGATCTCGACCACGTGGGCAAGCCGGGCCTCGGCCTAGGTTTGATCTAGCCACTCGAGGCGGGGCCCGGTGGGCTCCGCCTTTCTCTCAACGGCGGCGAGTGGTCGAGGCGTATCCATGCAATTCTTGAGGAACCGGACAAGCGTAGCGGATAGCCCGTTGCGCTCACTGTTACGTCCACTCATGCGGCCCCTCGGTGTCGTGGCGGCGGCGAGTGCGGCGATCAATATTCTGATGCTGACCGGCCCCTGGTTCATGCTGCAGGTGTACGATCGCGTGCTATCGAGCCGCAGCGGCGCAACGCTGCTCGGCCTCTGCCTCTTTGCGCTCGTGTTGTTTCTGTTTCAGGGATTATTCGACGGCTTGCGCGGACGGATGCTGATCAGCTTCGGCCGCTTGCTCGCCGATCGTTTGGCGCCGCGCAGCTTCGATATTGTCACGCAGGCGCCCGGGCAGGAGGGTGTGCAGGCAGTCCGCGACACCGACACGCTGCGCAGCTTCGTTGGCAATGGCCTGCCGGCATACTTCGATCTACCGTGGACGCCGGTTTATGCAGCGCTCTGCTTTGCTTTTCATCCGGCGCTCGGCGCCGCCGTGCTTGCAGGCGGCATTCTGATCGCGCTGCTGGCGTGGCTCGCCGATCGCACGACGCGACGCCCGGTTCGTGAAGGCGTCGAGCGTGCCGTCAAGCGCAATCAATTCATGGAGGCAACGCGTCGCAATGGATTGGTCGCCAAAGCGCTCGGCATGCACGGCAGCCTGCGCCGGCTATGGCAGGTGAAGAGCGACGACCAATTCGACCGTCAGGACACGGGCTACACAGTCACGGGCGATCTCGGAGCGTTGACGCGGCTGCTGCGGACCATCCTACAGTCGGGTGTGTTGGCTCTCGGTGCTTGGCTTGTCCTGCAACGCGAGGCGTCCGGGGGCATCATGCTGGCGGCGACGATCCTGACCATCCGTGCGCTGGCGCCGGTGGAGCAAGCGATGTCGCAGTGGCGCAATTTCGTTGCCGCGCGCCAAGCTTGGCAGCGGCTCAATGAATCGCTCGAAGCCTATCCGGAGCCTGCGAGCCCGACACCGTTGCCGCTGCCGTCGCGCGAGCTGTCGGTTGCGGGCGTGTCGATCGCGGCGCCGGGTTCGGAGCGGCCGTTGGTCGCCAACGTGACCTTCTCACTCAAAGCCGGGAGCGCGCTTGGCATCATCGGGCCGAGCGGGTCGGGAAAATCGTCGCTGGCGCGCGCGTTGGTCGGCGCGTGGCCGACGGCGCGCGGGGTCATCCGGCTCGATGGCGGGACGTTCGATCAATGGTCTCGCGACGCGCTGGGATCTGCGGTCGGATACTTGCCGCAAGATGTCGAACTGCTGACCGGCACAGTCGCGCAGAATATCGCGCGCTTCAACGAAGACGCCTCCAGCGTCGCGTTGCAGAAAGCAGCAGCGGAAGCCGACGTGCACGAGCTCATTCTGCGATTGCCGCAAGGCTACGACACGGAAGTCGGCGACAGCGGTTTGTCGCTTTCGGGTGGTCAACGACAGCGTATCGGACTTGCGCGTGCGTTGTTCGGCAAGCCGTTCCTGGTCGTGCTCGACGAGCCGAACTCGAACCTCGATGCGGCGGGTGAGCAAGCGCTGACGCGCGCGATTGTCAATCTGCGCATGCGCGGCAGCATCGTCATCGTGATCGCGCATCGCTCTAGCGCGCTTGCTGCGGTCGATCACCTGATGGTGCTCAACGAAGGTCACGTGCAGGCTTTCGGCCCACGCGACAAAGTTCTTGCGAGCCTCGGCGCGCAACCGATGCCGCAGCCGGCAGCGGCCGCGGCGCCGTCCGCGCAGGCTGAGGCAAATCCGAAGCCGCAAAAAGCGCAGCGTCAACGATCCCGCGTCACCAAGGAGGCGGCTGATGGCTAAAGTCTCTGCTGAACATTCGCTGGCCATGCACGGGCGCATCTTCGCGCTCTCGTTCATCGCGCTCGTCGGCGGCAGCATCGCGCTGGCGACCGGCATCGATGCGTCCGGTGCGATCATCGCGGCGGGCAATCTCGTCGTCGATAGCGAGCTGAAGAAGGTGCAGCATCCCTCGGGCGGCGTTGTGACGGAGATCCTCATCAACGAAGGCACAAAGGTCGCGCAAGGCGATATCGTCATGCGGCTTGATCCGACGGTTGCGAAAGCGACGCTCAACGCGGTGACGAAAGATTTGTGGGAGCTTGCGGCGCGTAAAGCCCGGCTAGAAGCCGAGCGGGAGGGCGAGGGCGAACTCGCATTTCCGCCGGAGCTGACGGAAGCCGCATCCGATCCGGCGTTGGCAGGAATCCTGGTGGGAGAGCAACGTCTATTCCGGTCGCGTAACGACACGAACTCCGGTCAGAAAGCGCAGCTGCGTGAACGGATCGATCAGCTGAAGCAAGAGACCAACGGGATCAAAGGGCAGCTCGAGGCCAAGCGCAAAGAACTCGAACTCATCGGACGCGAACTCGAAGGTGTGAACGAACTTTGGGAGAAGAAGCTCGTGCCGATCACCCGCGTCACGATTTTGGAGCGGGAGAAGGCGCGTCTCGGCGGCGAGACCGGGCGGCTCGAAGCGGCCTTCGCGCAGACGCGCGGCAAAATTTCCGAGACGGAGCTGCAGATCATCCAGGTCGATCAAACGATGCGCAGCGACATCGGCAAGGAACTCGCCGACATTCGCGCGAAGATGTCGGAACTGACTGAGAAGCGCACAGCCGCGCTCGACCAGAGCCAGCGCATCGATATCCGCGCGCCCCAGTCAGGCACCGTACTGCAGCTCTCGGTGCATACGGTCGGCGGTGTGGTCGCGGGCGGCGAGCAGTTGATGCAGATTGTGCCGGAGGCCGATCGCCTGACGGTCGAGGCTCGGATCCGGCCGGCGGATATCGACCGCGTTCAGGTCGGCCAATCCGCCAGCTTGCGATTTTCCAATGTCGACCGGCGGACGACCCCGGAATTCGATGGCACGGTGGTTCGGGTCAGCGCCGACGCCGTGAAGGACGATCGCGTCGACGAGCCGTATTTCGTTGTCCGCGTGCGCTTCGACCGCGGCGAGGCCCCCGAAGCGCTCAAGCTGGTGCCCGGAATGCCGCTGGAGGTGTTCATTCGCACCGACAGCCGGTCGCTGATGAGCTACATCGTCAAACCGCTGACCGACCAGGTCCGACACGCTTTTAGGGAGCGATAGGAGGCGAAATTCCCTCAAGTTTCTTGACCCTTCGGCCCGTGGCGGCTAAGCCGTGGCGGTCCGGAGACGTGGCCGAGAGGCTGAAGGCGGCGGTTTGCTAAACCGTTATACGGCCTTAAAGCCGTATCGAGGGTTCGAATCCCTCCGTCTCCGCCATTTCACGCCGCTTAGCGCAACGGCTCATACTGTGGTCGAGCGCACGCAACAGTTCGGTTACGGTGACGTTGGCCGACAGCTCATCCTATGCCATTCGCCCTTAACTCAGTCCGATCCTGTTGATGGATGTCGTGACGCTCTCGCTCCCCGCGGGAACGGTCCATATCGTGTGGGCCTAAGCCTGATTCCGAAGTTCTCTTTGGAGATGGTCGAGCCTGCGCGTGCCACACCTGTATGCTGACAAACCCTCGAATCCCATAACACCGTGCGATCGGCCGGCGATGATCGCCGACCAGGAAGGGTAGTAACCGATGTCAGACTCCTACTCGGTCGATCTGGTCATCCCTTGTTACCAAGAGGAAGACGCACTTCCTCAAACACTGCCGATAATCCTGGACTACATGCGCGCCGTGTTGAACCGCGAGAATATCGCAGCTCAAAGCTTCCGCATTCTTCTCGTCGACGATGGTAGTGAAGACAGGACTTGGGAAATCATCGTAGGGCTGACCAAAGCGAACCCGGAAGTCTGCGGTGTGAAGCTCTCGCGGAACTGCGGCCACCAGAACGCAATGTTGGCCGGGTTGAGCAGCTCAGCGGCGGATGTCGTGATCACCATGGATGTCGACCTTCAAGATGACATCGAAGCCATTGCGGACATGCTCCTCGAGTATCAGCGCGGCAGCGATCTCGTTCTGGGCGTTAGAGACGATAGGGCGTCGGACACGGCTTTCAAGCGGACCACGGCCAACAGTTATTATCGCCTTCTTTCGCTCATGGGTGTTCCCGCTGTCGAGAACCACGCCGACTACCGGTTGATGTCGCGGCGCGCGCTCGTGGCGCTGCTGGCGCATAACGAAACCAATCTGTTCCTGAGAGGGCTGATCCCCAAGATCGGGTTCAAGACGACTTTGATCCCGTATCTGCGCAAGGCGCGCGAGCACGGAACCACGAAGTACACATTGCGTAAAATGCTTCGCCTCGCACTCGATGGGATCACCTCGTTCTCCGTCGTGCCGTTGCGGGCAATATCGGCGCTCGGGATCCTGATTTTCATCGTGTCGCTATTTGCGTCGGCTTGGGTTTTCGCGACCGCAATTTTGTTGCCTGACCGTGTCGTTCCCGGCTGGGCATCGACCGCGCTGCCGACGTTCTTTCTCGGCGGCGTTCAACTTTTGGCGCTTGGTGTCATCGGCGAATACATCGGTAAGATCTATTTAGAGACAAAACGCCGTCCGCGTTTTTTTGTAGAGGAAAGCATTCTGAAATAATGCTCCTTCAGTTTTGTTTATGTGATCTAGCCAGGTCGCGTCGTGACGGCATTATGCCGATCGCACCGAGGTTTAGGCGCCGCTTCACCGGCGCATTCTTCCTTGGTTTATACAGTTTGGCGTCGCACGGGGCTTGTTTGGGCCGGCGCTGGCGGTAGCCCGCTCGCTGGTGCAACGCTCGGCCAAAACGGTTCCGCGGCTGCTGGCGTCGAAACCGGTGGCGTTCCTTACTACGGCTACTATCGCGCCTCTCAGTATCCGGACATCGTTGCCAATCTGCGTCTCGACCAGCCGTGGGGTTCGGCTCAAATCAATGCCGCAATCCACGACGTCTCCGGCGGCTGCAACGGTTCTTGCGCAACCGGAGCCTTCGGCAGCGCAACTGGCTTTGCAATCGGTGGAGGTGTGAAGTTCAACCTGCCGTTCGCGGCGGGCGACGAACTCTGGATCCAGGGCACGTATGCTGATGGTGCGACGTCCTACCTCGGACCTTATAAGCCCTACGGTACCGACGGCGTTGCGGTTATCCGTGGCGACGCGGCTAACGGTAGCGGCAAGTTCACGACCGCGCTCCTCGCGGATGCCGCGATCGGCATCGATGGCAAGGTCAACACCGTCAAGGGCTACCAGTTCACTGTTGCGGGCCAGCACTTCTGGACACCGTCGCTGCGGACTTCCGTGTTTGGTGGCTACTTGAAGCTCGACTACTCGGGCGCGGCGACCGACGCGGTCTGCACCGCATACGTCGCAGGCGGCACCAAGGCGTCGAAAGCTGGCTGCAATCCGGATGTTGCTATCTGGCAGATCGGTTCGCGTACGATTTGGACCCCGGTGACGAACCTCGATATCGGCGTCGAAGTCCTTTATTCCAAGATCGATCAGAATCACACCGGCAGCTGGGATTTCTCCAAGGCCAGCCTTGGCGGCAATTCGACTGGCCTCTACCAGGCTAGGGACGTCGGCATCTGGCAGGGCACGCTGCGCGTCACGCGCTCGTTCTGGCCCTGATAGAATCGCTGCGCAGCAGTGCTTCAAACGAAACCCCCGGCGCGAGCCGGGGGTTTTGCTTTTGAGAAGTGGATTCCGGAAGTCAGCTGAAAGCGCTGATGCGCAATCCAGAATCGAGTTCGCACGTTCTGTTAGATTAGGATTAGACGTCGCAAGCGCGTACGAACGCCTTGATACGTTCGGCAACTTCCGGCCGATCGAGACGCACGGGATGTCCTTCGTCGGCGATCTCGATCAGCTCCATGCCAGGATGACGCTCCGCCATCTTCTTCGCTGTTGCTGACGAGATGAGGTCGGTCAGCGCACCGCGCACGAGCATGAGCGGTTTGCTCTTCAGCGCGTCGAACTGGTCCCACATCGTGGGCGGCGTCTGGTCCGGCTCAACGTCCTTCACAGTCACGGAGAGGTTCGGGTCGTAGGATAGCTTAAGGGTGCCGTTCTCTTCACGCCACGTAAGCTCTGCACTGCCGAGCCAGTCGGCGGCGGTGTAGTTCGGGAACTGTACCTCGAACAATTCCTTCAAGATCGCGGCGCCGTCGTCGATCGATTTCGGCTGCGGGAGTTTCCCGACGTATCCCTTGATGCGAACGAGACCCTCGATCATCAGCTCGGGGCCGATGTCGTTGAGCACGACACCCGCGATGCGGCTGCCTTCGGTCGGCGCCATCAGCATGGTGAGGATGCCGCCGCGCGAGGTGCCGACGAACACGGCGCGCGAGACGCTGAGCGTATCGAACACCGTCAGCGCGTCGCGGATTTCGATGAGCGGATTGTAGTTCGCCAGATTGGAATCGTAGCCGGAGAGGCCGCGGCCGCGGTACTCAATCACGACGACGCGCCGGCCGTCGGCTGCTAATGCGCGCGCGATGCCGGCAAAGTCGCCGACCGTGCGGGCAAGCCCTGGAAGACAAACGACCGGAAGCCCGCCATTGTCGACGCCGTACTCGACGGCGTGAAGTTTGAGCCCGTCGGCGGCTTCGATGAAATGGCTCTTCGGTTCGGTCATACGTGTCTCCTTGAGTGGCGACACCTAAGCACGCGAAACGTCAATGCGCTACGGCTCGAAGAGCTGTGCGGACTTGAGAGAAAGAGTCCGCTGAAAGTGCTAACGCGTTGATTTGGAATCGGAAGACGTTGCCGCGTTACTGCGTGCGGCTGCCGCGCATATCGCTGTCGATGGCAAGGCGTGTTGCGCCGAAGCGGGCTTTGTACACCTGCATATTCTCCATCACACGCTGGACGTAGTTGCGCGTCTCGGAGAACGGAATGCGCTCGACCCAATCGACGACGTCGACATCCGGATCGCGCGGATCACCGTACTTTTGGATCCATTCGCGCGCGCGTCCGCGGCCCGCGTTGTAGGCCGCGAAGGTGAGGACGTGGCTGCCGCCGAAATCCTGCAGGAGTGCACCAAGCTCGGCGGCACCAACCTGCGCGTTGAAGGCCGCGTCGTTGAGGAGCTTCGACTCCGAGAAGGCGACGCCGTGCTTCTTGGCGACCATGCGGCCGGTGCCGGGCATCACCTGCATGAGGCCCATGGCGCGTGCGCTCGAAATCGCGCGCGAATTGAATGCGCTCTCCTGGCGCGCGATGGCGAAGACTGTCGACTTGTCCGCGTCATTGCCGATCGATGCGTATTTCGGAATGCCGGAGGTCGGGAACGCGTAGTGATCGAAGGGCAGGCCGCGTGCGATCGCGGCCTTGCCGATCATCATCGTGGCACGCGGATCGTTGTGCTTCATGGCGACTTCGCCGAGCGCCGCGAGCGCATCGGAGTCGCCGACGCGTTCGAGATCGGCGCAGAAGGTGATCGCGAGATCGCGGTTGCCGGTGAGGTAGATGAGGTCGAGGGCGCGGGCGAGGTCCACCGTGCGGCCGCCCGAACGGTTGGGGCGACGCACCGTCATCTCGCGATGGCCGATGCGAGCGCGCGCTAGCTGACCGTAGTATGCGGCCGAATGCTGGGCGGCTTGCTGATAGTGGCTCTGCGCTTCGCCGCTGCGGCCTGCGGTTTCGGCGGTGCGGCCGAGCCAGTAGTGCGCGCGCGCCATTGAGGTCGGGTGCTTATCGAACTTCAAAATCTCGGCAAAGTGACGCTGCGCGCTCGATGCATCTTTCAGGAAGCGCAGCGCGATCCAGCCGGCCGTAAAAGATTGCTCGGTCTGCAGCGTTTTCTTCTCGGGACGTGCCGCACCGCTCGCGATGCGATAGGCGGCTTGCGCGTTGCCTTCGTCGAGAAGTTTGCGCGCGAGTAAGCGGCGCTCGATCCACCATTCGTCGGTGTTGAGGATGACATCGGCATCGCGCGGAGCCGATAGCATCAGCTGCGCGGCTTCGGATGTCTTATCCGCACGACGTAGATACTGGATGCGGCTGAATGTCAGGCCGGCGTCGCTACGCCCGCCGGCAGCGCTGATTAGCGCGCCTGCGTTTCCGGCCTTGCGGTTCACGGCGATGCGCGCTTGCGCGATGGCGAGCTCGGTCGAGCCGAGGCGCTTCGCAGCACGCAACGCCGTCTCGTGATCTTCGGCGTAAAGGCGCGCGTCCATGCGCGCTTTCTGATCGGCGGCCGTGATCATGCCGCCGAAGGTCTCCATCGCCTGCGCTTCAGTGTCGGGTCCGAAATCGTCTTCACGCCAGGCCGCGCGCACATACTTTTGCGCATTGGCACGATCGCCTTGCGCGAGCGCGGCGCGCGCGTAAGCAAGTTTGCCGGTCGAGCCGGCGGGTTCCTGATCGGAGAAGAATGCGAAGACGGCGCCTGGCTCGCGCTTCTCGCGCCACATCTGACTTTCGGCGCGGCGCTGAATCATGCGCACGCTCGGCCAGCTCGGGTTGGCTTTCGCGAAGGAAGCATAACGCGCGAAATTCGCCGACGAGTCATCGCCGCGCAGGATCATCCATTCGATGAGTTTTTGGCCGGCGGCATCGCGAATTTGATCGCGCTTCTCAGTCGCGGCGTCGGTTCTGCCGCTTTTTGCGAGCGAAAGTGCCTCTTTCACGGTGTCGATGTCGGACGAGGACACGGCTCCGGTCGGCGCATAAGAGAGGCGCGGCGTCTCTTCGTCCGGGATGTTCCCAGCCGATGCGGTGGCGGTCGGAGCCACGGTCGGCGACGCCGAGAAAGCGTTTCCGAAGAAGTTATTGCTCTGCTGCGGAGTGGCTTCAGGCTCGGCCGCTTGATATGCCGGAGCCGCCACTGGCGCAGCCATTGACCCGGTCATTGGCGCAGCGGATGGCCGACGATTGGCCGGTGTGGCGGCGACCACTGGCTTGGTGGCCGGTTTGGCGGCGGCGGGCTTCGCGGCGGGCTTGGCGACCGGAGCGGTCGCGGTTGTTTTCTTCGCGTCGGGCTTCGCAGGCTTCTTGGCGTCGGCCTTCGCGTCCGGTTTTTTCGGATCGAGTTTCTTGGCTTCGGTCTTCTCGGGCTCGGTCTTCTTGGGCTCGGGCTTCTTCGCGTCGGCCTTCTTGCCGTCAGGCTTCTGGTTCGGCTTCGTCGCTGCCGGCTTCTGATTTGTGGTCGTTTGGCTGTGCGCGGCCGGCGACGAGAGCACAAGGGCAATCGCCAGCGCGGAAGCAGACGCCAGACAAGTTCGTGCGAAGCGGGTCATTATTATCCTTGCACCACCGAAGGAGCTGTCCTTCGGTTTTCCGCCCAAGCCGTTGACGAAACGCTAACCCAATCAGGATTTCGGCGACAGGAGCCCTAAAACAGAGGCGAAAGCGGGGCGGGCGGTCAATTGGCCGCACCAGAGGCCTTTGGCGGGCTTGCCGGGCGGTCAAATTCTGGCGGATACAGTGGTTTCTGCCTTTTGCCCGCCGAATCAAAACGCTAAACAAAAGGCCAAATCCAAGAGGTGCCATCATGACCGCAGCGACATTCCGGGGTTCCTACACCGCGATGGTCACGCCGTTCAAAGACGGTGCGGTCGATGAGGCGACCCTGCGCGCGCTCGTGAATTGGCAGATCGAGCAGGGCACGCAGGGGCTCGTGCCGGTCGGCACGACGGGCGAAAGCCCGACGCTCAATCACGAGGAGCATAAGAAGGTCGTCGAGTGGACGCTGGCCGAGGTGAAAGGCCGCGTGCCGGTCATCGCCGGCGCAGGCTCGAATTCGACTCGTGAAGCTGTGGACCTCGCCAAGCACGCCGAGAAGGCCGGTGCGAACGCGGTGCTCGTTGTCACGCCGTACTACAACAAGCCGACGCAGGAAGGGCTTTATCTGCACTTCAAGGCGGTCAACGATGCGATCGGGATTCCGATCATCATCTACAATATTCCGCCGCGCTCGGTGATCGACATGTCCGTCGCGACGATGGCGCGCCTTTACGAGCTGAAGAACATCGCGGGCGTGAAGGATGCGACCGCGAACCTCGCGCGCGTCTCGCAGCAGCGCCACGCGCTCGGCAACGATTTCGTCCAGCTCTCCGGCGAGGACATGACGGCGCTCGCCTACAACGCGGCCGGAGGCCACGGCTGCATTTCCGTCGTGTCGAACGTTGCGCCGGCATTGTGTGCCGAGCTGCAGAAGAAGTCGCTCGCAGGCGACTACGCGGGAGCCCTCGTCGTCCAGGATCGCCTGACGCCCCTGCACGATGCAGTGTTCCTGGAGCCGGGCCTCACAGGTGCGAAGGCGGGGCTTTCACTGCTCGGCCGCTGCAACGAAGAGATCCGTTTGCCGATGACGCCGGTCACGCCGGCCGCAAAGGAAGCGATCCGCAAAGCAATGACCTTTGCGGGGCTTTTGAACTAGTAAAGCGCTGCGCACAGCGGATCGCGGCTTGCTTTCGCCGCGATCATCGCCATGTTGCGCGCCGGAGTTTGAGTAATGGCGCGCAAAGCCGATCCAAATACGAAAATCATCGCGGACAATCGCAAGGCCCGTTTCAATTACGCGGTCGGCGATAAGTTCGAAGCCGGCATCGTGCTCACGGGCACCGAGGTCAAATCGCTGCGCGTCGGCAAGGCGACGATTGCGGAGTCGTATGTCGCGCCGAAGGACGGCGAGCTCTGGCTGATCAACGCGAATATTCCGGAGTATCTGCAGGCTGCGCAGTTCAATCACACGCCGAAGCGGCCTCGGAAGCTGCTGCTGCACAAGCGTGAGATCGGCAAGCTGTCGATCGCAGTCGATCGCGAGGGCATGACGCTCATCCCGATGCGGCTGTTCTTCAACGAGAAGGGTAGGGCGAAGGTCGAGGTCGCGGTCGCCAAGGGCAAGCAGCTCCACGACAAGCGCGAGACCGACAAGAAGCGGACGTGGGACCGCGAAAAAGGACGGCTACTCCGCGACCGCGGATAAGTTTCACGCAACAAATCGTGTGCGACGGAAAACCGCAGACGCGCAACCTCGCGCCGTTTGGCGCGTAGCTCTCAGCGTGTTCGTAGGGGCGAAAAATCGCCCGCTCATCACGGGGAGATCCAATACATGATCAAGACTTTGAAAGCCGGCGTTGCTGCCGGAACGCTCGCTGTTGCTCTTTTCGCTGCAGGTGGCGCGCATGCGCAGGTCGTCGGCCTCGTCGACGGCAAGACGCTGGTGATGATCGATCCGGCTGCCAAGAAGGTGACGTCCAAGGTCGAAATCTCGGGCGCTGGCCCGATCCTTGGTATCGACGTTCGCCCGGCCGATGGCATGCTGTACGGCATCGCGGGTGACGGCAACATCGTCACGATTGATCCGAAGACCGGCAAGGCGACGATGAAGAGCAAGCTGTCGGAAAGCTGGAAGGCCGGCGTCATGACGACGTTCGACTTCAATCCGGTCGCCGACCGTCTGCGCCTGATGAGCTCTGAAGGCGTCAGCCTCCGCATCAACGTCGATGACGGCAAGGCGATGGTCGATGGCTCGCACAAGTTCAAGGAAGGCGATGCCAACGCAGGCAAGACCCCGAAGGTCGTTGCCGGTGCTTACACCAACTCGCTGAAGGGCGGCGCAAAGCCGACCGCAACGGCGCTTTACAACATCGACGCGACGACCGGCTCGCTCGTCTCGCAGGCTCCGCCGAATGACGGCGTCTTGAACACGATCGGCTCGCTCGGCGTCACTGTTACGGGTCCGGTTGCGTTCGAAATTGGAGCAAGCGCCGGCGACAAGAACGACGCTTGGCTGGTTGCCGGAGGCGCACTCCACTCGGTCGATCTTAAGACCGGTAAGGCGACGGCTGTCGGTAAAATCGAGGGCCTGTCGGGCAACCTCACCGACATCGCCTGGATGAACTGACGCGACATCTCGGAGCGTCATCCCGGAAGCTGCCGCTCGCGCAGCGAGCCAGGCGGCTGTCCGGGATCCATAGCCTCGAACGTTCAATCGCAGGCACTGTGATTATGGATTCCGGGCTCGCTTCGTTTGCTGCGCAAACTGTGCGCCCCGGAATGACAATGAGTTGTTCCAGAGTGCCGAGACACCGGGCGCGTAAAAAAGTTCGCGCCCGGTGAAACCGCTTTCTGCCGCGTACGTAGCTCCCCAAAACTAGGGGTGCCCACGCCGGTGCTTCGATATGGGGCTGGAGTATTCGTCCCCACGAGTCCAGCCCTTGTCTGGTCCGCTTCCCCGTGAGGCGGACCAGACTCCCTCACGCGACGGTCCGCCGACCGTCATATGCGTAAGCCTCGCGGGCAACCGCGGGGCTTTTTTCATGCTCAGGGATGCGGTATCGACGAACTTCAACGCGAGCGCATTCCCATGTTGCCGACCCGGTTCGACCACTGCGTCATCCATGTTTCCGAATGGGAGCGCTCCAACGCGTTCTATCGCGACGTGATCGGGATGGAGGTCGTGGCGCGCGAGACGGTCGGTTTCGTTTATCGGCTCGGGGATGTTCAGCTCAACTTGCATGGCCCGGGCCTGAAGCCGGCAGAAGTGGCGCGATTGCCGGTGCAGCCCGGCAATAGCGACCTCTGCTTCGAATGGCGCGGGCCGATCGCGGACGCCATCGCACATCTCGAGAAGCACAAGGTCGCGATCGAGCGTGGGCCGATGCAGCGCTTCGGGCGCGGCGACCACGGGACGAGCGTTTATTTCCGCGATCCCGACGGCTCGCTGATGGAATTCATCTCTTACGTCAAATGACCCAAGGAGAGAGCGCATGACACAGGCGCCGCATAACCCGCTCGTGCTTCCGGAAGACCTTCCGTCGCCGATCGACGACGGCGCAGCCGCGCATCTCACGGGCATGCGGATGCCGTCCGTGTCACTGCTCGCGACCGATGGCAGCCAGATCGATTTGTCGGCGTTGAAGGGAATGACGATCGTTTACGTCTATCCGCGCACCGGTGTGCCCGGCGTCGCGTTGCCGACGGGCTGGGATGCGATCCCGGGTGCGCGTGGCTGCACACCGCAGTCGTGCTCCTTCCGCGACCATTTCGCGGCGCTGCGCGAGCGCGGTGTGACGCATCTCTACGGGCTGTCCACGCAGGACACCGCGTATCAGCAGGAAGCCGCGACGCGGCTGCATCTGCCGTTCGCGCTGCTCTCCGATGCGGATCTGAGGCTCGCGACGGAACTCAATCTGCCGACCTTCACGGTCGACGGCATGACGCTCATCAAGCGCATCACGCTGATTGTACGCGACGGTGTGATCGAGAAGGTGTTTTACCCCGTGTTCCCGCCGGACAAGAGCGCCGAGGACGTCGTCGACTACTTGAGCTGACCGAGCCGCTTGCGGACGGCCGCGAAGACGTCGTGAAACATTGGCGTCGTCAACGTGCCGGTGTTCGTGTTGAGGCGCGAGCAGTGATAGCTGTCGAACATCGCGATGCCGTCGATGTCGTGCTCAGCCGCGTGGCCGAATTTCACCCGTGACGGTTTCGCGGCGAGCGCAGCGACCACGCTGTCGTGCGCGATTTTGCCGAGTGTCACGATCGCCTTGAGGTTCGGCATGATTTCGATTTCGGGTGTTAGGAAATCGCGGCAGGTCTTGATCTCGAGCGGCGTCGGCTTGTTACCGGGCGGCACGCAACGCACCGCGTTGACGATGCGGCAATCGAGAAGTTCGAGAGAATCATCCGGGCGCGCTTCGAACTTGCCGCGCGCGAAGCCGTATTTGATCAGGGTCGAGTAGAGGAGTTCGCCTGCGTAGTCGCCCGTGAAGGGCCGACCTGTGCGATTGGCGCCGCGCAAACCCGGCGCGAGGCCGATGACGGCGAGTCGGGCCGACTTCGGCCCGAAGGCCGGCACGGGCGAGTTGAACCAGGACGGCTCACGCTCGCGCCAGTGATCGCGAAAGTCTTTGAGGCGAGGACAGCGGGAGCAGTCCGGGCCGGGTCCCGCTGCGTCTTGCATTCAAACTCAGTCGTTGTCGATTTCGTCGTCCGCCATAGCCCGCTGCGGCGAGCGCTGCAAGAATTGCGGCGTGTGCTGGCGCGGATCACGTGCTCCCTCGCGCGGCTCGCGATGCGGGCGATCCGACAGGTCACGGCCGATCTTGCTCTGCAGGTCGGCGAGATCGATGAACTTGTCGACCTGGCGGCGGAGTTCATCGGCGATCATCGGAGGCTGGGTCGAGATGGTCGAGATCGCGGTCACGCGGACGCCATGACGCTGTACGGCCGCGATCAGGCGGCGGAAGTCGCCGTCACCCGAGAAGAGAATCATGTGGTCGATGTGCGGAGCGATCTCCATCGCGTCGACCGTCAATTCGATATCGATGTTCGCCTTGGTCTTGCGGCGGCCGTTGGCGTCGGCATATTCGCGCGTCGCCTTGGTGACGACCGTGAAACCGTTGTAATCGAGCCAATCGATCAGCGGGCGGATCGAGGAATATTCCTGATCTTCCGACACGGTAGTATAATACTGTGCACGAAGGAGATTATAGTCGGCCTGAAACTCTTTCAGGAGGCGCTTGTAGTCGATTTCGAAGCCTAGAGCGCGGGCGGTGGCGTAGAGGTTGGCACCGTCAATAAAAAGCGCGGTCTTCTCTAAGTTGCTAGCCATTTCAAATCTCTCTTAATTCTTGCTCTTGTTGTGGAGGCCGTTTCTTATTTTTCTTCGGCGCAATTGCCCCGGCAATTCAATGCAATGCACCCGTATGCTGCTTCAACGAGAAAGCACAATGGTTCCTATCAGAACGGTTGAGCACTCGCCAGAGGATTTCACTGGCACTTCCGCAGTTTATGCTTGAACTTTCGGCTCAATGCCGCTAGCTGCAACGCAACAACAGCCCACAATCCATGCACAAGGAGTGATCGGACATGGCCCGCGTCACTGTCGAAGACTGCATCGACAAAGTAGAGAACCGTTTCGAGCTGGTGCTTCTCGCCAGCCACCGCGCCCGCATGGTGTCCGCCGGAGCCCCGATCACGGTCGATCGTGACAACGACAAGAATCCGGTCGTTGCGCTCCGCGAGATCGCGGAAGAGACCGTTTCGCCCGAGGATCTGAAAGAGGATCTCGTGCACTCGCTGCAGAAATACGTCGAAGTCGACGAGCCGGAAGCCGAGACGGTGCCGCTCATCGGTTCGCCGGGTCAGAAGATCGACGCCGACGACACCGAAGTCGTGCTCGAGCGCATGACCGAAGAAGAGCTGCTGAAGGGTCTCGAAGGCCTGACGCCGCCGGAAGACACGCCGGACGACGAAGAGTAGGCTTTTTCGCCTCTCGCGAGAGATTTTACGGCCCGCCACTGGCGGGCCGTTTCATTTTACCAACCATGTTGTGGAAACCATAGTTCTGGCCAGAGCGCTTGCCCTATACTGTAGGCGAAGCATGCAGTTAGACATGATTGCGAATGGCGTTGGCGGATATCACAACGATCGGTGACGAAGGGCCTCCATCTCTGCTGGTGGATGAAGAGGCTAAGCCGAAGGTGCGCAAGCCGCCGCGGCTGATGCGGCAGTACGAGCTTGTCGATCGCGTCCGCCGCTACAATCCGGACACCGATGAGGCGCTGCTCGACCGCGCCTACGTCTACGCGATGCGCGCGCATGGCGATCAGACGCGCAAATCCGGCGATCCGTATTTCACGCATCCGCTCGAAGTCGCTGCAATTCTTACCGACCTCAAACTCGACGATGCCACGATCGTCGCCGCGCTGCTGCACGACACGATCGAAGATACGGAAACGACGCGCGCCGCGATCGACAAGTTCTTTGGACCGGAGATCGGGCAGCTCGTCGAGGGGCTCACGAAGCTCAAGAAGCTCGACCTCGTTTCCAAGCAAGCCGCGCAAGCCGAGAACTTGCGAAAGCTGCTGCTTGCAATCGCGTCGGACGTGCGCGTGTTGCTCGTCAAGCTCGCGGACCGTTTGCACAACATGCGCACGCTCGAGTTTATGTCGCCAAGCGCGCGGCATCGCATCGCGCAGGAGACGGTCGACATCTATGCGCCGCTTGCCGGCCGCATGGGTATGCATGAGATGCGCGAAGAGCTTGAAGACCTCGCATTTCGTGAGATCAATCCGAACGCCTACGACGTCACGATCACGCGCCTGCGCGATCTAGCGGCGCGCAACGAGCGGCTGATCGCGCAGATCGAAGACCAGCTCAAAAGCCGGCTGCACGATCATGAGATCACGGCGGAAGTTCTCGGGCGGCAGAAGCGGCCGTATTCGATCTGGCGCAAGATGGAGCGCAAATCGATCGGCTTCGAGCAGTTGTCGGACATCTTCGGGTTTCGCGTCATCGTTCCGCGCGTGGAGGATTGTTACGGCGCGCTCGGCATCGTGCACACGACATGGCCGATGGTGCCGACGCGTTTCAAGGACTACATCTCGACGCCGAAACAGAATGATTATCGTTCGCTGCATACGACAGTGATCGGACCGGGCAATCAGCGCGTCGAACTGCAGATCCGCACCGACGAGATGGATCAGGTTGCCGAATACGGCATCGCGGCGCATGCGCTCTACAAGGACGGGCAGGGCTCGCCATCGGACATGCTCTCGCGCGAGTCGAGCGCTTATGCGTGGCTGCGGCGGACGATCGAGCTTCTCGCCGAGGGTTCGAACCCGGAAGAGTTTCTGGAGCACACGAAGCTCGAGCTGTTTCAGGATCAGGTCTTCTGCTTCACGCCGAAGGGCAAGCTGATCGCACTGCCGCGCAAAGCGACGCCGATCGATTTTGCGTATGCGGTGCACACCGACGTCGGCAACTCGACGCTCGGCTGCAAGATCAACGGCAAGATCAGCCCGCTCGTGTCCGAATTGCAGAATGGCGACGAGGTCGAGATCATCACGTCGAAAGCGCAGAAAGCGCCGCCGGCCGCATGGGAGTCGCTGGTCATCACCGGTAAGGCCCGCGCCGCGATCCGCCGTGCGACGCGCGTTGCGGTGCGCGACCAATATGCGGGGCTTGGCCGGCGCATCGTCGAGCGTCTGTTCATGCGCGCGAAGAAAGAATACTCCGACGACAAACTGCACGGCGCGCTCTCGCGGCTTGCGCGCACGTCGATCGACGAAGTGATGGCGGCGGTCGGGCGCGGCGAGATGAAAGCCTCCGACGTCGCGCGCGCGATGTATCCGGACTACAAGGAAGAGAGCGCGATCCGCCGCACGGTGCCGAAGCGGAAAGAGAGCGGATGGTTCGGCCTCGCACGCGCGCGCTCGCTGTTGTTCAAAGTGCCGAGTTATTCGGACGACGGTCCGGCTATCCCGATCCGCGGGATGAACAACGATCTGCCGGTGCGCTTTGCACCCGAGGGCGGAGCGGTGCCGGGCGATCGCATCGTCGGCATTCTCAATCCGGGCGAGGGCATTACGATCTATCCGATCGAGTCGCCGGCGCTGCAGCAGTTCGAGGATACGCCGGAGCGTTGGCTCGACGTGCAGTGGGACGAGCCGGAAGGCAATCCGCAGCGGTTTCCGGCGCGCATCAATGTGCAATCGCTGAACGAACCGGGATCACTGGCGCAGATCGCGCAGGTGATTGCGGAGCACGATGGAAACATCGACAATGTGCAGATGCGACGCCACGCGGCAGACTTCACCGACATGGTCATCGACCTCGCGGTCTATGACTTGACGCATCTCAACGGCATTCTGGCGCAGCTGCGGGCAAAGTCCGTGGTGTCTAGTGCCGAACGACTTCTCGGGTAGATCGTGAACGACAAAACTCTTCGGCTCGGCGTCAACGTCGATCATGTCGCGACCGTGCGTAATGCACGCGGTGGCACGCATCCGGATCCAGTTAAAGCCGCGAAGGAAGCGATCGCGGCCGGTGCCGACGGCATTACGGCGCATTTGCGCGAAGACCGCCGGCACATCCGCGACGCGGATATCGAACGCCTGCGCGCCGAGATCACGAAGCCGCTGAATTTCGAGATGGCGGCGACGCCGGAGATGTCCGTGATGGCGTTGCGCGTAAAGCCGCACGCTGCGTGTATCGTGCCCGAGCGCCGCGAAGAGCTGACCACCGAGGGCGGCCTCGATGTCGTCGGGCTGGCGGATGGCCTCAGCTCGTTCGTCGGGCGGCTCAACGATGCCGGTATCCGCGTTTCGCTTTTCATCGCGGCCGATCCCAAGCAAATCGAGATGGCGGCAAAGCTCAAAGCGCCGGTGATCGAGATTCATACGGGTGCGTGGTGCGATGCGATTGCGGAGGGCCACGCTTCGGTTGCCGATGCCGAGTGGCGGCGCATCGCCGACGGTGTGCGGATCGCGAGCGATCTCGGCCTCGAAGTCCATGCGGGCCATGGTCTGAACTACGCGACGGCCGAGCAGATTGCGACGCTGCCGAACCTGCGTGAACTCAACATCGGGCATTTCCTGATGGGTGAGGCCTTGAGCGTCGGACTGTCGCAAACAATCGTCACGATGCGCGCTGCGATGGATCGCGGCCGGGTGCGGGCGTCATGATCCTCGGCATCGGATCGGACCTGATCGACATTAGGCGGATCGAGAAGACGATCGCGCGCCACGGCGATCGTTTCCTCAATCGCATTTTCACGGACGTCGAGCGCGCGCGCGCAGAACGGAAAAACCAGCGCATCGCGACCTACGCTAAACGGTTTGCTGCGAAAGAGGCCTGCTCGAAGGCGCTAGGCACGGGCCTTCGCGCCGGCGTGTTCTGGCGCGACATGGGTGTGGTCAATCGCCGCTCTGGTCAGCCGACGATGCAGCTCACCGGTGGCGCGCTGGCGCGGCTGCAGTCGATGACGCCTGCGGGATACGAGACGCGCATCGATCTGACGATCACCGACGAATACCCGATGGCGCAGGCGTTTGTGATGATCACGGCCGTGCCGAAGTCATGAAGGAAGAGCAGGGGTTTTTTCGCGGCTACGTCCTCGGCGTCGTCGTGCCGGCGGTCGCGTTCGTGCTCGTCTTCCAGACGTTGCTGTTCCGACCGTATCGCATCCCGTCGGAGTCGATGCTGCCGAGCTTGCTGGTCGGCGACTACATCATGGTATCGAAGTTTTCATACGGCTACAGCCGCTTCTCGATGCCGTTTGCGCCGAAACTCTTTTCGGGGCGAATCTGGGGATCGGAGCCGAAGCGCGGTGACGTCGTCGTCTTCCGTCCGGTGCCGAACGAGTCGCAGGACTTCGTGAAGCGGGTCGTCGGGCTGCCGGGCGACCGCATCCAGATGATCAACGGTGTGCTCAACATCAACGGCACGGCAGCGGCGCAGATGCCGGACGGAGAGTTTGTCTTCGACGATGAAGGCAGGACCGTGCGAGCCAAGCGCTATCGGGAGACGCTGCCGGGCGGAGTGACGCACAGCATCCTCGACATCGTGCCGAACGGGGAGTTCGACAACACGGCGGTCTACACGGTCCCGGCCGGGCACGTGTTCATGATGGGCGACAACCGGGATGACTCCGCCGACAGCCGGGTGCCGGAGGCGGTCGGCTTCGTTCCGATGGAAAACCTTGTCGGTCGCGCCGATGTGATCTTCTTTTCGGTCTCGGGGGGCACCGCTGCGTGGGAGTTCTGGCGCTGGCCGTGGACGCTTCGCTTCAGCCGGATGCCGTCATTCGTTCGCTGAAGTGTGGAAGACTTAACGAAAACAAGGGATTGCGAGATTTCGTGATGTCGACGCTTGCGCCGCGTGTGGTCGCAAGAATGCTTCAGGGACGGACTTCGGGTTCGTTGCGCGGCGCAGGGCCAGCCGCTACATAGTCCGGCATTCGCGGGGGCGCGACGGCCTGACGATTCGAGGCCGATCGATTTTGCACGACATATGAGCGCGCAGGATTGCGCCGGAGACTAAGAGGCCAATGCGCGTGACGACGGAAGCTGAACGGAAAGAAGGCGGCGTAGGCGATACCATTCGTGTCGTCGTCCATGCGCTCATCATCGCGGCGATCATTCGCACATTCCTGTTTCAACCCTTCAACATTCCGTCGGCTTCGATGAAGGAGACGCTGCTTGTCGGCGACTACCTGTTCGTCTCGAAATACACCTACGGCTACAGCTATTTCTCGCTGCCGTTCTCGCCGCCGCTGTTTAAGGGCCGCATCATGGGCTCCGATCCGTCGCGCGGCGATGTCGTCGTGTTCCGGCTGCCGAAGGATGACTCGGTCGACTACATCAAGCGCGTCATCGGCCTGCCGGGCGACCGCATCCAGATGATCCGCGGCGTGTTGCACATCAACGACCAGGCGGTGCCGCGCGAGCGCATCGACGACTTCGTCGACGTCGAAGAGGGCGGCCGCTCGACGCGTGTGCGCCGCTACAAGGAAACGCTGCCGAACGGGGTCACTTATACGACGCTCGACCTCGCCGAGAACGGTTTCTACGACAACACCGAGATCTACACGGTGCCGGCCGGCCATTTCTTCATGATGGGCGATAACCGGGACAATTCGACGGATAGCCGCGTTCTGAGCCAGGTCGGCTACGTGCCGTACCAGAACCTCATCGGCCGCGCCGAAGTCATCTTCTTCTCGGTCGGCGAAGGCGAGCGCGCGTGGCAGTTCTGGCGCTGGCCGTGGTCGGTACGCTGGTCGCGGCTCTTCTCGATCGTCCGATGAGCCGCAAGGCGACAGCAGCGCGACAGCTACAAACCCGAATAGGGTACGAGTTCACGCAATTCGAGTTGCTGGAGCGGGCGGTCTCGCATTCAACGGCGCTGAGCGGCGGCGATAAGACGGGAAGCTATCAGCGTCTCGAGTTTCTCGGCGACCGGGTGCTTGGGCTCGCCATCGCGTCGATGTTGTTCGAAGCATTTCCCGACGCGAACGAGGGCGATCTCTCTCGCCGCCTCGCCGAGTTGGTCCGGGCTGAAACCTGCACCGAAGTTGCCAAGGCGATGGAAGCCGACCAAGCAATCCGGCTTGGTACCGCTAAGGGCGTCAAAGCGAGGCTTTCTCCGTCCATCATGGCGGACGTCGCCGAAGCCATTATCGGCGCGGTCTATCTCGATGGCGGTTATGCGCCCGCAGCAGCGCTTGTGCAGCGCTATTGGGCCGAGCGGGTGAGCGATCCCGCGATGCCTCTGCGTGACCCTAAGACGACGCTGCAGGAGTGGGCGCAGGGCGGCGGTTTGCCGATGCCGGTGTATACAGAAGTCGATCGCTCGGGGCCGGATCACAATCCGCGTTTCACTGTCGAGGTTGCGGTCGCCAGGCGCGAGCCGACGCAAGGGACCGGAAAATCGAAGCGCGCTGCGGAACAGGCCGCGGCGCTTGCCATGTTGGCGCGCGAAGGCGTGACGCAGGAGTAATGATGAACGATACGAAGCAGCGCTGTGGGTTTGTTGCGCTGATCGGCGCGCCCAACGTCGGCAAATCGACGCTGACGAATGGTCTTGTCGGGACGAAAGTGTCGATCGTAACGCCGAAGGTGCAGACGACGCGCGCGCTTATCCGCGGCATCGCGATCGACGGCGATGCGCAGATCATCTTTGTCGATACGCCGGGAATTTTCCGGCCGCGCCGGCGGCTTGATCGCGCGATGGTGACGACGGCGTGGAGCGGTGCGCATGACGCGGACCTCGTCGCGCTCGTCATCGATGCCCAGCGTGGTCTCGATGAGGAAGCCGAAACGATCCTCAACAAGCTGAAAGATGTGCGACAACCGAAGGCGCTGATCCTTAACAAGGTCGATCTCGTCGAAAAGCCGAAGCTGCTCGATCTGACGGTGGCCGTGAACGCTGCCGGCACATTCGAGGCAACGTTCATGGTGGCGGCGCTGAGTGGTTACGGCGTCGAGGACGTGCGCGATTGGTTTGCGCGCAACGTTCCGGCCGGGCCTTGGCTCTATCCGGAAGATCAGCTGACGGACGCTCCGCAACGGCATCTCGCATCCGAAATCACGCGCGAGAAGCTTTATCTGCGGCTCCACGAGGAGTTGCCGTATCAGTCGACGATCGAGACCGAGACGTGGGAAGACCGCAAGGACGGCTCGGCGCGGATCGAGCAGACGATCTATGTCGAGCGCGAGAGCCAACGGAAGATCGTGCTCGGCAAAGGCGGTCAAACCATCAAGGCCATCGGCGCAGCGGCGCGCGAGGAGCTTGCAGAGATCCTCGAGCGCCCCGTGCATCTGTTCCTGTTCGTCAAAGTACGCGAAGGCTGGGGCGACGATCCCGAGCGCTACCGCGAAATGGGCATAGAGTTTCCGCGCGAATAGCGGGCTATAATCGCCACATGGAGTGGACCGACGAGGGCATCGTGGTGGGCGTTCGCCGGCATGGCGAAGCCGGCGCGATTATCGACGTCTTCACCGTTGAACACGGGCGGCACGCCGGACTGGTGCGCGGCGGCGCCGGATCACGCATGCGGCCGGTGCTGCAGCCCGGCAATACGGTGCGTGTCGTCTGGCGGGCACGGCTCGACGAGCATCTCGGCAACTTCACGGTCGAAGGCTTGCGGCTGCGAGCTGCCGAGTATCTCGATAAGCCGCATGCGCTCTACGCTTTGTCGCATCTCTGCGCTTTGGTCAGGCTGTTGCCGGAGCGCGACCCGCATCCAGAGTTGCTCGGCGGGCTCGACGGCATCCTCAGCGATCTTAGTGATGCGCAGCAGGCCGCGATGCGGATCGCGCGCTTCGAGCTGATGCTGTTGTCGGAGCTTGGCTTCGGTTTGGACCTGAACGAATGCGCGGCGACCGGGAGTCAGCAGGAGCTTGTCTACGTGTCGCCGAAATCAGGCCGCGCCGTCTCACGGATTGCGGGAGACCCGTGGCGCGAGAAGCTGCTGTCTCTGCCGCGTTTCCTCGGTGACGACGCGGCCGACGAAGTCGCGGCGATGAAAGAAATCGAGGAAGCGTTTCGGCTGACCGGCTATTTTCTCGCGCGCCACGTGTTCGATCCACGAGGCGTCGCGCTGCCGGAAGCGCGGCAGCAGTTTCTGTCGATAGCCGTAAAGCGTAGTAATGGCGGCTAGCGAACGGGCGTCGTACGGCGACCGAATGTCGGCGGAGCATTGCCGGTGGGCGGCATTGTGGGTCTACGTGTGACCTCAGCGGTGCGTGCCGGATTCGGTTCAGGATTGGGCTGCACAAAGCTGGCGGCATCATCATCGCCGGACGCAAGCATACGCTTCGCAAAGACCGCGAGCAGCAGCAACAAAGGGATGATGGTGAGAACGAGCATCGCCAGTGTGCGGCCGATGAGGGCTTTTGTCGCTATGGCAATGCTGACGCGATCGGGATTGCTTGCGCTTTGGACCAGCAGCGCTTGTTCGCCGCCCCAACCGCCGAACGTGAGGTAGCTCAGCGATTTCTGGCGTTGCTCAGGTTTGACGGGATCCGAATATTTGATCGAGCACGTCGATGCGACAAAGAAGTGCCGCGTGCACTTCGCTTCGTCCAATTTCAATCCGAACGCTGGTTGCCAATCCGAAGTCCGTAGATCGGTCCACAGATTTGGCAGGTGCCAATAGACCATGAAGCCAAGCAGGACGCAGAAGCCGAGCGTCGCCAACAACGACTTTATCCCGCCGTTTGTTTCTTGCTGGTCCATGATCCAGAATCCTGGCGCAGGTTACGTTGCGCTCAGCATCCGACACAGACCTTAAGAAACAACGGCCGCGATCATCGTTGCCACGGCATGACTAACGCGGCCTTAGCGACGCTGAGGCGGAGGCTAGCCGCGTGTGCGCAAGCCGTAGCGGTGATAGTGGCGGCGGCCGTAGTGAGAGCGATAGCTCGTGGCGCGGAGGCCCGGTGCTGCGTAGCTCATGCAGCGGCCGTCCGGAGCGTAGAAGTCGATCCACTGGCCAGCGGCGGGATCGAAGAACTGGCAGTAGTTGCCGCCATACGGCGCGAAGATGCCGTCGAGCCAACGCGACGCGCCTGCATGAGCCGGATTGGCGACAGCCGAAAACGCGAGCGCTGTAGCGCCGGCGAGAAAGAGGTTACGCATGAACTTGAACTCCTCTTTCGCCACTATGCGCGAGCCCGCTCAATAAAAGGTTAGCGGGCGATGCAAACGAAAACGCCCGGCTTTGATCAGAAACTGAATCAACGCCGGGCGCTAAAATGTTGGCAGCTCTAAATTTCTAGCGTCTCGTTATCGTCCGCCGCCCGGCTGACCGCCTGGTTGTCCGCCAGCACGGCCGACAGGTGCGGCACCACGACCGCCTGCCGGAGGCCCACCGCGGGCGCCACCGGCCGGGGGGCCGCCACGCATTCCGCCACTCGGAGAACCACCGCGCGCACCACCGTCCGGCGGTCCGCCGCGCATGCCGCCACCTGGAGGTCCGCCACGTGCGCCGCCATCAGGCGGCCCGAAGCGCCGTCCGCCGCCATCGGGAGGTCCGCCACGCGCGCCGCCGTCCGGAGGTCCGAAGCGGCGACCACCGCCGTCCGGCGGTCCACCACGGCGTCCACCATCCGGAGGTCCGAAGCGCCTGCCGCCGTCGGGACGGCCTCCGCGCCAATCGCCGCCGGGACGTCCGTCACGATAGCCGCCGCCAGGGCGTCCGCGAAACGCCGGTCCGCGATCCCAGGGGCGCATGCCGACGCGGCCGCGCCAGTAAGGACGGCCGTAATAGTAGCGGCCGAGCCATCCCTGATAGCCGGGGTGGCCGTAGTAAAGGCACGGACCCGGGACGTAGAATGTGACGTAATCGCCGACATCCTCGTCATAAAACTCGCAATAGCCGACTTTTCCGATCGGGTTCAGGCTATCGGCGGCTCGTTTGAGCCCAAGCAGCGGCGCGGCTTCAGCGCGCGGCGGCGTCGCGGCCGATAAGGCAATCACGGCAACCGCCGCTGTGATGAGTTTGCGCATCGTGCTCCCTTGGCTCTGTTCCGGTATCCGGTTCGGCAGGTATGCCGGATTCGTTGGTTGTTTGCGAATAACAATGCATCGCGAACGTTGTGGTTCGATTTGCGCGAATGCTTGTTCGCCGCCGCGGCGCGGGATACCGAGTGCGCATGGGAAAACGAACGATTCCGCCGGAACCGCCGTCCGATGGCGAGATCCAAGATATTGCGCTGCGCGACGCGCTCGAAGAGCGCTATCTGGCCTATGCGCTGTCGACGATCATGCACCGTGCCTTGCCGGATGCGCGCGACGGCCTGAAGCCCGTTCACCGCCGCATCCTCTATGGGATGCGGCTGCTGCGGCTCGATCCGGGTTCCGGCTTCCGCAAGTCCGCGAAGATCGTCGGTGACGTGATGGGCTCGTTCCATCCGCACGGCAACCTCGCGATCTACGACGCACTGGTGCGCCTCGCGCAGGACTTCTCGTCGCGCTATCCGCTGGTCGACGGGCAGGGCAACTTCGGCAACATCGACGGCGATAACGCGGCGGCCGATCGTTACACCGAAGCCCGCATGACCGAAGTCGCGCGGCTTCTGCTCGACGGCATCGATGAGAACGCGGTCGACTTCCGCCCGAACTACGATGGGCAGACCGAGGAGCCGTCGGTGCTTCCCGGCGCATTCCCGAACCTGCTCGCGAACGGTGCGCAAGGCATCGCGGTCGGCATGGCGACGTCGATCCCGCCGCACAATGCGGCCGAGCTTTGCGACGCGGCCTTGCATCTTATTGAACATCCGAACACGAAGAGCCGCGGCCTGCTCAAATACGTGCCGGGTCCGGACTTCCCGACCGGCGGCATCATCGTCGAGCCGGCGTCCGCGATTGCGGAAGCTTACGAGACGGGGCGCGGTTCGTTTCGCGTGCGCGCGCGTTGGGAGAAGGAAGACGCCGGGCGCGGCACCTACAACATCGTCGTCACCGAGATTCCGTGGCTGGTGCAGAAGTCGCGCCTGATCGAGCGGATCGCCGAGCTTCTCAACGACAAGAAGCTGCCGCTGCTCGCGGATGTGCGCGACGAGTCCACCGAGGATGTGCGCGTGGTACTCGAGCCGCGCTCGCGCACGGCCGATCCCGAGCTGTTGATGGAGTCGCTCTTCAAACTCACAGAGCTTGAGAGCCGCATCCCGCTCAACATGAACGTGCTGGTGAAGGGCAAGATCCCGAAGGTGATCGGGCTTACGGAAGCGCTGCGCGAATGGCTTGACCATCGCCGCGACGTTTTGATCCGCCGCTCGCAGCATCGTCTTGCCGCTATCGAGCATCGCCTCGAAGTGCTTGGCGGCTTGCTGATCGCTTACCTCAACATCGACGAGGTGATCCGCATCATCCGCCAGGAGGATGAGCCGAAGCCGGCGCTCATCAAGCGCTTCAAGCTGACGGAAGTCCAAGCCGAAGCCATCCTCAACATGCGCTTGCGCAGCTTGAGGAAGCTCGAAGAGTTCGAGATCCGCAAAGAGGACAAGGCACTCACGGAAGAAAAGTCGACGATCGAGAAGCTGCTCAAATCCGAGACCCAGCAGTGGCAGACGGTTGCGTGGGAAATCAAAGAGACGAAGAAGAAGTTCGGCCCGAATACGCCGCTCGGCAAGCGTCGCACCGGCTTTGCGGAAGCTCCGACGCATGATCTTGCGGCGATCGAATCCGCGATGGTCGAGCGTGAGCCGATCACGGTCGTCGTCTCCGAAAAGGGCTGGGTGCGTGCGCTGAAGGGCCACGTCACGGATCTCTCGAACTTGCAGTTCAAGAGCGACGACAAGCTCAAGCTTTTCTTCTCGGCCGAGACAACGTCGAAACTTTTGGTCTTCGCGACCAACGGGCGCTTCTACACGCTCGATGCCGGCAAGCTGCCGGGCGGACGCGGACACGGCGAGCCGGTGCGGCTCTATTTCGATCTCGAACAAGAGTCGGATGTCATTACGGTGTTCCCGTTGCAGGGCAGCCGCAAGTTCCTCGTCGGCAGCGTCGAGGGACGCGGCTTCGTCGTGCCGGAAGACGAGTGCGTCGCGAATACGCGTAAGGGCAAGCAAGTGCTCAACGTGAAGTCGCCAGATGAAGCGCGGGCGATCACGGTGGTCGAAGGCGATCAGGTCGCGGCGATCGGCGAGAACCGTAAGCTGGTGATTTTCCCGCTCGACCAAGTCCCCGAGATGACGCGCGGCAGCGGCGTTCGCTTACAGCGCTTCAAGGACGGCGGCTTGTCGGACGTGAGGACATTCGTCGGCAAGGACGGCCTCGGCTGGACCGACAGCGCGGAGCGTCAATTCTCGCTCACGCTGAAAGAGCTTGCCGACTGGCGCGGCAATCGCGCCGACGCCGGACGTCTCGCGCCGAAGGGTTTCCCGAAATCCAATCGCTTCGGCGGCACGGCGCTTTACGACAAAAAGTAGCCGAGCGTTGATTTGACAATCGCTCGGCTCTCGTGATCGATCCGTCCCCATAAAAAGAGATCAGGGGAGGGACGATGCGCAAGCTCGTCGCAACGTGTCTGGCTGCAGCCGCGCTCATCGCGCCTTCGCTCGCGCAGGCCGAGTGGGTACCGAATAAGCCGATCACGATCGTTGTCGGTTTTGCGCCGGGCGGCGGCAGCGATGTGATCGCGCGCGCGCTGCAGAGCGCGGCGCAACCGTTCTTTCCTGTGCCGATCATCGTGTTGAACAAAGCAGGCGCCGCGGGCACGACCGCCGCAGCGGAGGTCGCGCGCGGCCCGGCGGACGGTTACACGATGTTCGTCGGCGGCGGCAGCGAGAGCACATCTGTCGGCGCCTATCGTCAACTGCCGTACGACATCCGCAAGGACTTCCGCCCGATCCTGCGCGCAACCAGCAATCCGCAGTTGCTCGTCGTTGCGGCGAACTCTCCGTACAAGACGGCGCAGGAGCTGATCGCGAAAGCCAAAGCCAATCCGGGAACGTTGAATTACGGATCGTCGGGGCCGGGAAGTTTGGTTCACGCGACGACGGAAGTGTTCGCGAAGAAGGCCGATCTCAAATTGCAGCACGTTCCCTATCAGGGCGGTGGACCTGCGCTGCAGGCTGTCGTTGCGGGCCAGATCGATTTTCTGATTTCCGCGCTTGATGAAGTGCAGGGGCAACTCGACGGCGGCACGATCCGCGTGCTCGCGGTCGCGCGACCCCAGCGCCTCGAAACGCACCCGGACGTGCCGACGTTGCGCGAACTCGGTTACGACGTCATCGGCGACAACATGAAGGGTCTCGTCGCGGCCGCCGGCTTGCCGGATGACGCGTACAAATTCCTGCACGACAATTTCAAGAAGGGCCTCGACAGCGCCGCGTGGCAAGAGTTTGCCACGCGCTCGAAATTCAAGACCGAGTATCTCGACGGTCCGGGCTTTCAGAAGGCGATGGTCGATCTCTTCAACGAGATCTCCGCGGCCGTGAAGTAGTTTGGGCGGCGCCGTTCCCGGATTTCGCTTCGCTTCATCCGGGCTACGGACGTGCGGTGATTACTTCACGCCGGAGAGATCTTGGATGAGCAAGCCATAGGAAGCGCTGTCGGCTTCCTTGTGCTCGGTGTTGCAGAGGCCGGTGAATATCTGCGTCGTGACATTCGTTACCGGCATGAATACGCCGTTGTCGCGACCGGCGCCTTGCGCGAGCTTCATGTCTTTCAGCATCAGCGATGAGCGGAAACCGGGCTTGAGTTCGCGGTTGAGCAAACGCATGGCGTGGTTCTGCAGCACGAAGCTCTGCGCCGATCCGCCGAGCAGGGCGTCGCGCATCTTGTAGGGATCGACGCCGGCGGATTTCGCGAGCGCGATGGCTTCCGATACGCCCGCAAGCGTCGCCGCGATGACGAGCTGGTTGCAGGACTTCGTGAGCTGGCCGGAGCCGGCCGGTCCGAGATGGACATGCGTTTTGCCGACAGCCTTGAGGATCGGCATCACGGCTTCGACGGCTGCAGCTTCACCGCCGAGCATGCAGGTCAGAGCGCCGTCGACCGCGCCCTTGGGGCCACCGCTCACCGGGCAGTCGACGAGGTAGGTGCCTTTTTCGCTGAGGCGCGCCGCAAAGTCCTTCGTCGCCGAGGCCGCGATGGTCGAGAAGTCGACGACGATGAGATCGGCACGCGCATGCGTCGCGACGCCGTTGTCGCCGAAGATCACGCGGTCGACGTCCGGCGTATCCGGCACGCACATCATCACGACGTCGCACGCGTTCGCTACGTCGGCCGGGGAGGCGGCGGCAATGGCGCCTTCCTTCACAAGTTCATCCACGATCGCGCGGCTGCGGTTGTGTACCGTGACGCTGAAGCCCGCCTTCAGGATGTTGCGGACCATGGCTGCGCCCATCACGCCGAGGCCGATGTAGCCGACCTTCGTTTTTCCGGGAGAAGCGGTTTGCAGGGCCATGGCGTGTCCTTCGTGTTTTGGGAGTGTCTTTGGATCGCCGAACGCGGCGCCACATACAACCCCGCCGATCTTGCTATTGCGAATGAGTTGCAATAAGAACCGATGTGTCCATGCGAGATTCTCCGATGTCCGCTCCGAGCCTGACCGATCACCCCGACCAACCGGGTTGGCGAACGCCGCGTGGGCGGCCGTCTCTTTCCGAGGTCTTCGGCTCGATCAAGACGCGGCCTACCGGCGGTTTCTGGCGCAAACTCGCGTCGTTCCTCGGGCCAGGCTACCTGGTCGCGGTCGGCTACATGGACCCGGGCAACTGGGCGACCTCGCTCGCGGGCGGTTCGAAGTTCGGCTACACGCTGCTGACCGTCGCGCTGCTGTCCAACATGATGGCGATCCTGCTGCAGGCGCTGTGCGCCCGGCTTGGCATCGCTTCTGGCAGGGACCTTGCACAAGCGTGCCGCGACGCATTCCCGCGCGCGATCTCATGGCCGCTGTGGTTGCTCGCCGAGATCGCGATCTGCGCGACTGACTTGGCGGAAGTCATCGGCACGGCGATCGGGCTCAATCTGCTGTTCGGGATCCCGCTCGAGATCGGCGTGCTGATCACTGCGCTCGACGTCTTCCTCATTCTGTGGCTGCAGAATATCGGCTTCCGCTGGATCGAAGCTTTCGTCGTCGCGCTGCTCGCCGTCATCACGGTGTGTTTCGCGGTGCAGATCGCATTGGCAGATCCGAACTGGGGTTCGGTGATCCGCGGCTTCGCTCCGACGACCGAAATCGTTAGAAACCCTGAGATGCTTTACCTCGCGCTCGGTATCCTCGGCGCGACCGTAATGCCGCATAACCTCTATTTGCATTCCGGTGTCGTGCAGACGCGCGCTTACGGCGAGAGTCTTCCGGAGCGACGAGAAGCGATCAAGTTCGCCACCATCGACTCGACGATCGCGTTGATGTTCGCGCTGCTGATCAATGCTTCGATCCTTATCCTCGCGGCCGCGACGTTCAATAAAGTTGGCAAGACTGATGTGGCCGAACTCGAACAGGTGCATTCGTTCTTGGCGCCGATGTTGGGCTCGGCGATCGCACCGACGCTTTTCGGCATCGCGCTGCTTTGCTGCGGCCTGAACTCGACCGTGACCGCGACGCTTGCGGGTCAGATCGTGATGGAGGGATTCCTCGACATCCGGCTACCGGCGTGGGCGCGCCGTCTGTTGACGCGGGCGATAGCGATCGTGCCGGCGTCGATCGTGACGATCTGGTACGGGTCCGAGGGCACCGCGAAGCTGCTGATCCTGAGCCAAGTGATCTTGAGCCTTCAGCTACCGTTCGCGGTGGTGCCGCTCGTCATGTTTACGGCAAGCCGCGGCAAGATGGGTGAACTTGTGGCTCCCCGCTGGGTCACGGCGCTGGCGATCCTCACCGCCGCCATCATCATCGCGCTGAACCTGAAGCTCCTGTACGACGTCGCGACGGGCTGACAAGGCTAAATTTCTTTAGGGTGGGGGCCTTTACGACTCTTGGGGGCAATCCTACTTTGGCCCCGTCCGATGTCGGGGGCGTAACCCCGCGTCTCAGGAGGAAGCAATGAAAGCCGTTGTTCTCGCTCTCGCTCTTTCGTTCGGCGCCACCGGCGCCTACGCCCAAACCGCTGCCGCTACGTCGTCCTGCAAAGCAACCGCAACCGAGAAGAAGCTCGCGGGCGCTGCGCTGAAAAGCTTCATGACCAAGTGTGAGAAGGACGCCAAGGCGTCTTGCGACATCTCGGCCAAAGAGAAGAAGCTCGCCGGCGCTGCCAAGAACAGCCACGTCAAGAAATGCGTCGGCGACGCAGTCGGCACCTAGTCGAAACAGCCTCATGCCGCCGCCGTTCTCTCTCGATGGGCGCATCGCGCTTATCACCGGCGGCGGCCAAGGCCTCGGCCTCGCCATCGCGCGCGGGCTCGCGGAAGCGGGCGCGCACGTTGTTCTGAATGGACGCAACGCCGAGCGGCTCGAGGCTGCAGCGTTGTCGCTCCGTGGTGACAAGCTTTCCGCGGAAGCGCTTGCGTTCGATGCCACCGATGAAACCGCCGTCGTCGCGGCTATCGATACGATCGCGCGGAAGCACGGTCGGATCGATATTCTGGTCAACAACGCCGGCATCCGCGATCGCCGCGCGCTCGCGGATACGGATGCGGCGAGCACCGCGCGTTTGATCGAAGCCAATTTGCTCGGGCCCGCAATGGTCTCGCGCCTCGCGCTGCCGCTGCTGCAGAAATCCAAGGCCGGCCGGCTCATCAACATCACGTCGATTGCGGGTCATATCTCGCGCGCGGGAGATGCAAGCTACACAGCCAGCAAGGCCGGGCTCACGGGCCTCACCAAGGCGCTTGCGGCCGAGTGGGGACCGCTCGGGATCACGGTCAACGCGATCGCGCCCGGCTATTTTGCCACGGAGCCGAACCGGACGATGGTCGAGGACCCCGCTAACGCCGCGTTTCTTGCGCAGCGGACATCGCTCGGGCGGTGGGGCAGACCTGAGGAAATCGCGGGGGCCGCGGTCTTCCTTGCGTCGGACGCCGCGAGCTACATTTCGGGCCACACGCTGGCCGTGGACGGTGGCTTCCTCAGCCACTGGTAGACGAACAACAACCCTCGGAGGGAACGTGGCGACATTCGTTGTAGCGCATGGTGCGTGGTCGGCTGGCTGGGCCTGGAAGAAAATGCATCCGCGCATGCGGGCCGCCGGACACGAGCTGGTGACGCCGAGTTACACCGGCATGGGCGAGCGTAATCATCTCGCCAACCCGAATGTCGACCTCGACACGCACATCACCGACGTCGTCAACGTGCTCGAATACCACGACCTCAAAGATGTCGTGCTGCTCGGACACAGCTACGGGGGCATGACGTCGACCGGCATCGCGGATCGTGCGCGCGAGCGCGTCGCGAAGCTCGTTTATCTCGATGCCTTCGCGCCGCAGGACGGGCAGAGCGCCTTCGACATGATGCCGACGGAGCGCGCGGCCGGTATGCGTGAGCGGGCCGACAAAGAGGGTGAGGGGTGGCGGCTGCCGGTCAATCCGATGCCGCCGGATACTGCGGAGGACGACAAAGCCTGGGCGATGCCGCGCCGCATGCCGCAGCCGATAAAGACATTCTCGACGCCGCTGCGGCTGCTCAACGGGCCGCTGACGCTGCCGCGCTACTACATCTACTGCAAGCAATGCATGCCGGGCGACGGCTTCCGGCCGTCATACGAGCGCGCGCGACACGAGGGGTGGGGCACGTTCGAGATCGACGCTACCCACAACCCGCACATCACGGCGCCCGATGCGTTGATGAAGATCCTGCAGACGATCGCGGGTTAGGCGATCGCCTGCAATCTCGCGTCAATCGCGTTCGCGTTTGAACAGCGACACCGGGAAATCCGCGGCGACGCGATGCGTCGCTGACGGCTCGCGGTATTCGTGCGGCGCGAACATGTCGGCGTTCACGGCGCGGCGATAGAGATGCCACGTCGCATGGCCGAGCACCGGCATGACGACGGCGAGCCCGAAAAACAGCGGGATCGATCCGACGACTAAACCGGCCGCGACGATTAAGCCCCACATCGCCATCACGACAGGATTGGCGACGACGACACGGATCGATGTCGCGATCGCGGTTGCGGCGGAGACCTGCCGGTCGATCAGCATCGGGACCGACATGACGGTCAACGTCATCGCGGTGACGGCGAACAGTAAGCCGACGCCATTGCCGATCAGGATCAAACGCCAACCTTCAGGAGTCGTGAAGACACGATCGATGAAGGACCGGGCCGAGGCGGGCGGCCCGTAGCCGAACTGGCTGATGTAGATCGCTTGCGCGACCGCGATCCAGATGAGGAACACCGCCACCATCAGGAAGCCGAGCATGACGATTGCGCCGAGGTTCGGTGAGCGCAGCACGTCGAAGGCGTGGCTCCATGTGGTGTCGAGACCATGCTCGCGCCGGCGGCTCAACTCATAGAGGCCGATCGCCGCAAACGGGCCGAGCAACGCGAAACCGCCGGCCAGCGGGAAAAGGAGCGGAAGCACTTCGTAGCCGAAGGTGAAGCGCGCGATAAATAAGCCGACGATCGGATAGATCAGGCACAAAAAGATCGCGTGGGTCGGCATTGCCCAGAAATCGTCGAGGCCTTTCGAGAGTGCAGCTTTGAGATCTTCGGTCGAGAGAGTGCGGACACCAGCCAACGGGGGATCCGTGGCGTCCGCGTGCGCAACGTCATGGTGTGTCATCATTTCCTCCTGACGTGTCAGGAGGTCGCGTCGTGTGACACAGAGAAGCCGGTCACACCGGCGCGACCTGCAACCGCAAGTCTACGCCTTACCGGCAAGGTTGTCTCAGCTCATCGCGGCTCGGTCAGCCAACCCTGTGTTGCGCTGCAGCAGAAACGCTACAGCCACTTGTCACGTTTTAGCTTTACGAAGAGGAGCGAGCAAAGCGTCGCGATAACCGCAAGTACCACGAAGTATCCGTACTCGGTTTTGAGCTCCGGCATCTTCTCAAAGTTCATGCCGTAGATGCCCGCGATGGCGGTGGGGACGGCCAACATGGCGGCCCAAGCGGCGAGCTTACGCGTGATAACGTTCTGCTCGGACTGACCGGCCATCAGGGCGGCTTCGAAGGCGAAGGTGAGAACTTCGCGCAGCGAGTCGATCTCTTCCTGAACGCGGCGCACATGGTCGTTGACGTCGCGGAAGTAGATCTGGACTTCGCGGTCGATGACGCCGATGTCAATGTGTTCGAGACGGCGGCAGACATCGCCAAGCGGCGCGATTGCGTTGCGCAAGCGGAGGAGGTCGCGGCGGAGACGGTATAGGCGTTGGATGTCTTTCTGTTCGACCGAGTTGGTGAAGACATCGTCTTCGATCTGGTCGACCTCGCGATGGATGCTCTCAACCACCGGCATGTAGTTGTCGACGATAAAGTCGAGCGTCGCGTAGAGGATGTAGTCTTCGCCGTGCGCAAGGGCGCGTGGGCAGGATTCGCAACGTATGCGCACGGCTTGGTACGACGCCGAAGCGCCATGCCGCACCGAGACCACATAACCGGGCCCGACGAAGAGATGCGTCTCGCCGAACCCTATTTCGCCTTCGACGATTTGTGCAGTTCGGGCGACGATGAAGAGGCCGTCGCCATATTGCTCGATCTTCGGATGTTGATGAGGTTGGCTCGCATCCTCGATGGCGAGGTCGTGCAGACCTAACTGTTTTTGAACGCGACCGAGCACGTCCTCGCTCGGTTCATACAAGCCCACCCAGACGACGTGGCCGACCTTACCGAACCACTCGCCGATTTCATCGATCGTGATGTATTTGACGTTGCGCCCGCCGGCGTAAACGCCCGCCGCGACGACGCCCGGCTCCTTGGTCGAGATGGGTTGCTCGTCTACCCGCGCATCCATCGCCAGCTCCCTTGCAATTCCAAATTGGCTCAATCGGTATTGGTTTAATATGAGGAAGGTATCACGAGCTCGGAGCGGGGAAAAGCGATGTTCGGTGGTTTGGCAACGGTGCTCGATCTGTTCGGGGTCTGCGTCTTCGCGGTGACCGGAGCCTTGGTTGCCTCGCGCAAGCAGATGGACGTGTTCGGTTTTGCGCTCCTGGCGACCGTGACGGGCATTGGCGGCGGGACGTTCCGCGACCTCGTGCTCGGGCGCGTGCCCGTGTTTTGGGTCGACGATCCCGCTTACCTCGCGATCTGCGTTGCGACGGCGGTGGTGGTTTTCTTCACGGCGCATATTCCGGAGTCTCGCTTCCGTGTCCTGCTTTGGTTCGATGCGGTCGGGCTGTCGGTGGCGTGCGTCATCGGCGCGAATGTCGGGCTTTCAGTCGGGGTCAGCCCGTTCGTTGCGGTCGTGATGGGTGTCATCACCGGGACATGCGGCGGCATCGCGCGTGACTTGTTGGGCGGAGAGAGCCCTCTGATCCTCCGCAAAGAGATTTATGTGACCGCCGCGCTGATCGGTGCAGCCATTTTCGTCGGGTTGCTGCGTATCGGCGCGACGACGCCGGTTGCGGCGGGCGCCGGTTTCCTGAGTTGTCTTGTGATCCGCAGTTTGGCGCTGAAATACGGGTGGTCGCTGCCGACCTATCGTCCACGTCCAGGCCGCACGCCGCAGGAAGTCGAAGATCTCCAGTAGTTGCAAGTTGCAGGCGCGGGTGCTCAGCTTCCGTCCGAATGGGAGTTTGGGTCGACATGCGCCGCTGGGTTGCCGCTATCAGTTTATTGCTGGCAGGCTTTGTTTTTGCCTCGCCGGTGCATGCCGACACACTCGAGCGCGTCAAAGAAAAGGGCGTGTTCCGCATCGGCTATCGGGCCGATGCGCGGCCGCATTCCTTCCAGGACGCAGGTGGCCGGCCGACAGGCTACATCGTCGATCTTTGCCGCGAAGTGGCGAGCACCGTGAAGCGTGCGGTCGGCAACGAGCAGCTTCAGATCGAATACGTCGTTGTCACCGCATCGAACCGTTTCGAGCAAGTCACCAAAGGCGACATCGATATTCTCTGCGAGGCGTCGTCGGTCTCGATCGCGCGGCGGCAGATTGTCGACTTCTCGATCCCGACATTTGTTGACGG
Organism: Variibacter gotjawalensis; assembly: GCF_002355335.1. Taxonomy (GTDB): domain Bacteria; phylum Pseudomonadota; class Alphaproteobacteria; order Rhizobiales; family Xanthobacteraceae; genus Variibacter; species Variibacter gotjawalensis. Next base: position 3,338,895 of record NZ_AP014946.1, on the reverse strand, counting down.
CGCCGCGATGCTGTCACGTAACGGCACCGAGTATCCGAGCTTCGAGAGTCTGGCCGGCAAACGCGTCGGCGTGCTGACCAACACGACCAGCGCCGAATTGCTGCGATCATCGCTCGAGCAGCTTGGTATCAAAGCGACGGTCGTGCCGATGAACGATCACGGCGAGGGCGCTGGTTCGCTTTCGGCCGGCAAAATCGACGTTTACTTCGGCGACCGTTCGATCCTGGCGTCGCTACTGTTCCGCAAAGACGTGCCGGAGGGATTGCAGCTCGGAAAGCGCTACTTCAGCTACGAGACATATGGTCTTGCGTTCGCGCCGGGCGATTACAAGTTCCGTTTGCTAGTCGATCGCACGCTCGCGCGGCTTTATCGCACCGGCGCGGCGGAGGCCGCGATTCAACGCGCGTTCGGTGCGCCGCCGGATGAGTTGCTTAAGATCATGGTCGCGATCAACGGGATTCCGGATTAGCCGAAGGACCGACGCGTGCCTGGAAATTCTGACAGTTGACCAAACGCAAAATCTCTTTCACTGACGGCGTGTTTCGGCGATCGCGTTAATCGATACGCAATTGCAGTTTGCGCATAAGGCGCATTCGGAATGAGAGCGTCCCGCCGCATTGTTCTTCGGCGATTGGGCCGCTAGATTTTCAACCTTACGTTGAGTCGCCGGATTTGTCCGGCGTGGTTAGGTGTGATGCGGTTACCCTTCTTCTACGGTTGGATCGTCGTCGCGGTGACCTTCGTGACGATGGGCATCGGCGTGAACGCGCGCACCGCGTTCTCTTTGCTGTTTTCGCCGATCGTCGACGAATTCAACTGGCAGCGGGGGGTGACGGCGGGAGCCTTCTCTTTTGGCTTTGTCGTATCCGGCATTTTAAGCCCCGTTATCGGTCGCATCATGGATCGGTACGGTCCGCGCGCCGTGATGGAGCTCGGCGTCGTGCTCATGGGCGCGGGGCTTTTGCTGGCGCCGCTGACGACGCAGCCGTGGCATCTCTACGCAACTATCGGAGTCCTTGTTGGCGGCGGCAGCGTTTGTCTCGGCTATTCGGGCCAGTCGCTGTTTCTGCCGAATTGGTTCGTGCGCAAGCGCGGGTTAGCGGTCGGGATCGCGTTCGCAGGAGTTGGTGTCGGTTCGATTACGTTGCTGCCGTGGTTCCAGCACATGATCGGGAGCATCGGCTGGCGTAATGCCTGCGTGGTTCTCGGTCTGATCGTTCTGGTCGTCCTTGCGCCGATCAACTTCCTGCTGCGCAAGCGGCCGGAGGATATGGGCCTTTATCCGGATGGCGACGGTGCGCCAGTTGCGGGCGTGAAGGTGCAATCCAATGTCGTCGATCAGGAATGGGCTGCGATCGACTGGACGCTCGCGCGCGCGGTGAAGACGGCGCGGTTCTGGTGGCTCGCGCTCTGTCTCTTCTGCGGGTTGTACGCTTGGTACGCGGTGCAGATTCATCAGACGAAGTATCTCACCGAAATCGGCTTCAACGCGGAAGCGGCGGCTTGGGCGCTCGGCTTCGTCAGTCTCTTCGGCATACCGGGTCAGATCTGGCTTGGTCACGTGTCGGATCGCATCGGTCGCGAGTTGGTCTGGTCGATCAGCACGGCGGGGTTTGTGATTTGCTACGTGTGCTTGATTCTCCTGAAGAGCCATCCGAACTTTGTTCTGCTCTACGTGATGGTGATTGCGCAGGGCTTCCTCGGCTATGGCGTGACGTCGATCATGGGTGCGGTGGTCGCCGAGATTTTCGAGGGAAAGCACTTCGGCGCAATCTTCGGGACGCTGATGGTTGCGGCTCTCGCGGGAGGAGCTTGCGGCCCGTGGCTCACTGGGCTGCTGCACGATCAGTACGACGACTATTTCATCGCGTTCACGATCGCGATCGGCATCAGCGCGCTGTCGGGCATTGCGTTATGGATGGCGGCTCCCGGCAAGGTCCGTAGCGTTGCAGGCCGGACGCCGAAAGCCGGCTAGGCCGATTTCGCGACTTCGCGGTAGCGCGCGAGCATCTTCTCGAAATTCGTATTGAGTGTCGTCTCGATCTCGGTTTTGCCTTCGAGGCGCGCGAGCAACATGCCGGCGGCCTCGATGGTCGAGAGACCGTCACGTCGTGGCTCGCGGCGGAGTTTTCCGTAACGCGACGGGCGCTTCGGTCCGAGGATCACGCGACGGCATTTCAGCAGCCAGGCGTTGCGCCACCACAATGCTTTCGCTTGGCTCCACGTGCCGTCGAGAAGGATGACACCGTCTATCGACCCGGCACTTTGATTGGGATCGGCTTCGCCTTTCCGCGACAGGAACACGACGTCTTGGTTCGGCGCGAGGGTCTCGGCCTTCGACGAGCCGAGATAGAGCACCGCCCAGCGCTTGGGATCGGCCTCGGCGCCGAGCGCTTTCGAAAGGCTCGGCCACGAGAGACCGATACGCACCTGAGCGTTGGTGAGGCTGGCGGCCGCGAGGAAGGCGGTGCCGAGCGTGCGGTCTTGCTCTTGCGGGTGTTGAAGCACGAGCAGAGCGATACGGTTCTTCTCGACCGCGATGGAGTCGCAGACGCATAGCGCTTGCGGTTTGTGGCAGCGCGGGCAGTCGGTCGAGGCGTCGGCGGTCGTCATCGCGCCGCTATACTGGGTCGCGGCGCCAACGTGAAGCTACTTGACCGAGAAGCGGTAGGTCGTCGCGACCGTGATCCAGTTGTTGCCTTCACCCGTGATGTTGCGGCCGTACAGGAGGTCGATCGACCAGGGGTCGATCGGGCGATAGCGGATGCCGACCTGGAACCGCGGCTGAACCTCCGGGCCTTGAACGCCGCTGTTCAGTTGGCCGTACACCTCGGCCGTGAATATCCAATCGTTCTTGGGCGTGCGGATGTCGAGCCCGAAGCCGTAGGTCAGAAAATCCTTCGAGGTCTGGCGGTCGTGCGTCCAGCCGACGTTGACGTTGAAGCGCGTATTCTCGCTCGTCCGCATCGTGAAGGGTGCGTTGAAGGCGATCGCTGTGAGTTCGCCCGTGATGAGGTCGATCTGCGGGATGACCGTGAAACCGACGCCGAACTTGCCGATCTCGCCCGGGATGAAGTTGACCTTCAGTTTCGGCTGGGCGGTGGTCGCCCATTCGCCGTCGATGCGGGAGCGGCTGAACTGCGCGCCGAGTTCAATCGGCCGCAAGAAGTACATCGAGCACGCCGGGCTGACGGCCGAGAAGAAATCGCCGTGGCCGCCGAAGGACGTCCACCCTTCGATCTTGCAGCGGCCGGCTTCCGAGACTTCGGCGGTGTCGACTTGGTAGGCGCTGCCGGAGGAATGGGCGTCGCGTGTCGCACAGCCTGCGAGCGCGACGACGAGCGAAGCAACGACGACACGCAGGCGCATTCCGGCATTCCCTGACGGAGCCGGACCTTGATCGGACCTTGTTGCGAGCCGCCGCCAAGTTGAAGGCTACGCGTTGCCGGGATCAACGCACAGTGGTGTGAGGCGCCTCGATCGACACTTTGTCGCACTGTGTCATTTCGGAAACCGTTTCAGCTTCGCTGTAGGCGCAGCACGGCGTCGCGGACGAGGGGAAGGCGGTCATTGCCGAAGTACATGTCCGTGCCGTTGACGAAGATCGTCGGGGAGCCGTACCCGCCGCGCTCGATGAGCTCGTCGGTGTTGCGCTTGAGCGCGTCCTTCACGGGTTGTTCCTGGATGCGGGCATGCAGCGCGGGCCAATCGACCTTCGCCTTCGCGCAGACTTCGGCGAGCACAGCGTCCTGCGAGATGTCCTGGTCGTCGCCCCAATAGGTCTCGAAGGCGGCGCGGGCCAAGTCTGGCAGCTTGCCTTCAGGCTCTAACGCGATGCAGGCGCGCATCGCCTTGACGCTGTTGACCGGGAAGACGCTCGGCGGAAAGCGGATCGGCAGGCCCGTGTAGCGGGCCCAATCGGCGAGGTCCTTGCGGAGATAGCGCTGTTTGGCCGGGACCGGCTTTTCGCGCGAGGCGTAGACGCTTGGGTTGACGGTGTTGAACACGCCGCCGACGAGGATCGGCTTCCACGTGATCGGCACGTTCAGCTCGGCGGCGAGCGGCTGGATGTTGTGGAAGGCGAGGTAAGTCCACGGGCTCGATATGTCGAAGTAGAACTCGATCATCGCGTGTTCTCCGCCGTCTGCCCGAAGAGGATGCTGCGCGCTTTTTCGTCCATCAGCGGGGCGCGAAGCTCCTTGCCGACCTTCATGGCGCGCAACACTGCCGGGCGTTCCCACATCATGTCGTGCCAGCGCTGAATGTTGGCGAAATCGGCGAGGGGGATTTCCTGCGCTTTCCAGATGCGCACCCAGGGGAAGATCGCCATGTCGGCGATCGAGTAGTCGCCCGCGACGAACTCACCGGAGCGGCCGAGCTGCTTGTCGAGTACGCCGAAGAGGCGGCTGACCTCGTCGCGGTATCGCTGAATCGCGTAGGGGATTTTGTCCTTCGCGTAGAGCTTGAAGTGGCCGTGCTGGCCCATCATCGGGCCGAGGCCGCCCATCTGCCACATCAACCATTCGGTGACGCGGGTGCGTGCGCGCGTCTCACGCGGCAGAAAGCGGCCGACCTTGTCGGCGAGGTAGATCAGGATCGCACCGGTCTCGAACACCGAGATCGGCGCGCCGCCATCGGCCGGCGCGTGGTCGACGATTGCCGGCATGCGGTTGTTTGGGCTGATCTTGAGGAAGTCGGGCGCGAATTGTTCGCCGCGCCCGATATTCACCGGTTTGAGCGTGTAGGGAAGCTCCGCCTCCTCGAGGAAGATCGTGACCTTCCAGCCATTCGGCGTCGGCCAGTAGTGAAGATCGATCATTGTGGTTTCTTTCTTTGCCTTCACACGTGCCAACAGGAAAGCGCTAGTCTGCGAAGTTCGGCGCGCGCTTCTGAAGATTGGCCATGATCGACTCTTTTTGGTTCGGGCTGCCGATCAGCTTTTCCTGCTCGACCGATTCCGCCATCAGCATTTCGGCTTCGCCCGCGGCCGTCGCGGCCGTGAAGAGACGTTTGGCGGCGCGCACGGCGTTAGGGCTCTTGTTCGCGATCTCGCGAGCGGTCGCCATCGCCTGCGCGTGCGGATCGGCGGCGAGCCGCGTCGCGAAGCCGTAGCGCAACGCGTCTTCGCCGGAGAAGACGCGCGCCGTGTAGGTGAGCTCGCGGGCAATGTCGTCGCGCACGATGTGACGCATCAGCTGCATCCCGCACATGTCAGGGACGAGGCCCCATTTGGCTTCCATGATGGACAGCTTGGTGTCCGGAGCGATGTAGCGCATGTCGGCGGACAGCATGAGCTGGAAGCCGCCGCCGAACGCGGTGCCGTGGACGGCCGCGATCACCGGCATCGGCAGCTCGCGCCAGACCCACACTGCATATTGCGGCATGTTGGCCGGGCCACTGCGGCGCTTGATCAAGCGATCGATCGCGCCGGACCGCGCGCTACCGTCGGCCATCTGGCCGAAGCGGCTGGTGTCGAGGCCGGCGCAGAAGGCGCGACCTTCACCGGAGAGCACCACAGCGCGAACGCTGCGTTCGCTTTTGAGCTTCTCGCCCGCCGCGATGATGGCCTCGAACATCTTGTCGTCGAGCGCATTCATCTTCTCGGCGCGCACGAGGCGCACATCCGCGACACCATTGTCGATTGTTACGGAAACTCGTTTATCGTCACTCATCTTAAAAACCTTCATGCGCTCAGAATGCGTTGCCATAGCGTACCGCCGAGGATTTTTCGGCCGACGTAGAAATACGCAATGATCAGGATAAACAAGAGGAGGGCGGACATCCCTTCGAGTTTGAACCCACTGGACGTCAAGTTGCCGGTCGAAGCGCCGACGATGTAGCCGCCGACAAAGAAGACGGTGAGGAAATCGAGGATCGCCGCAACCACCTTGCGCCATGTTGCGACCTGCGGTGTCGGAACGTCGCTCATCGGCACTTCCCCCGGTTGTTTTTCGAACGGTTGTTCACCCGTATTCGATAGCGTAGCTTTCGCCGCCAAGGCTCACAAGTGACCGAAAACTGGGCCGCCAGGGAGGCAGATGGTGACTTCGCGGATTCCGCAGATCGGCAATACGCATACGTTCGTCGGGCAGGATATCCGCTCGTTGATCGAACTGCGCCGCGATCTCAACGGCGATAAGCCGTTCATGATTTGGGAGCCGTTCACGGGCGAGGGGAAGACGTGGAGCTACGCGGCCTTCGCCAACCAAGTCGCGCGGTTCGCGGCTGGGCTGCATCGGCGCGGCGTTAAATCCGGCGAGCGCGTCCTCGTTCTTCTCGATAACTGCCCCGAAGCCGTGTTCGCTTGGTTCGGCTGCGCTTATGCGGGTGCAGTCGCCGTGACGACGAACGCGCGATCGAGTGGCGATGAGCTTTCGTATTATTGCGATCACAGCGGCGCAGTTGCCGCCATTACGCAGCCGAAGTTCGCTGAGCTTGTCGCTGAGGCCTGCAAAGGCGTCAGCTGGATCGCCGTGACGGACACGGACAACGGCGATGAGCCGCTCTCGCGTCCGTCTACGGATGCGTCGTTCTGGAGGATCGATGCCGATCCCGCTGATCTGCCGGCGCGACCGCGCGATCCGCTCGCGCCGTTCAGCATTCAATTCACGTCTGGCACGACCTCGCGGCCGAAGGCTGTGCTGTGGACGCATGCCAACGCATTGTGGGGCGGGAAGATCTGTGCGTTGCACGAAGACTTGCGGGCGAGCGACATCCATCTCGTGACCATGCCGCTCTTCCACACCAACGCACAGTGCTATTCGGTGCTTGCGACGTTGTGGGCCGGCGGAACCTGTGTCGTGCAGCCGCGCTTCTCGGCGTCGCGTTTCTGGCCGACATCGCTGAAGCACGGCTGCACCTGGACTTCAATGGTGCCGTTCTGCGTGCGTGCTTTGATGCAGCATGAGGTGCCGAAGCATTCCTACCGGTGGTGGGGCAGCGCGGTGTGCGATCCGCCGACCGACGCGCATTTCAATGTGCGTTCGCTCGGCTGGTGGGGAATGACGGAGACGATCACGCACGGCATCGTGGGCAACATCCACCTGCCGAACCGATCGATGTCGATGGGGCGCGTCGCGCCCGAATACGAAATTTCGGTGCGCGACGACGACGGGAAGGACGTGCGGCCGGGTGAGACCGGCTCGCTGTTCATTCGCGGCGTTCCGAAGCTGTCGCTCTTCGCCGAGTATTTCGGCAACGAGAAAGCGACGCGAGAGTCGTTCACCGACGACGGCTATTTCATCACCGGCGATTTGGTGATGCTGGCCGACGACGGCTTCCTGATCTTTGCGGATCGCGCAAAGGATATGCTCAAAGTCGGCGGCGAGAATGTCGCGGCGTCCGAGATCGAGCGCGTCATCCTGACAGTGCCGGGAATTGCCGAAGTTGCTGTTGTCGCGAGGAAGCACGAGATGCTCGACGAAGTGCCGGTCGCCTTCATTCTGCCGGCGGGCGGCAAAGACGCAGCGGCTCCGGGACTCGGCGACACGGTGCTTGCGGCTTGCACGAAGGCGCTGGCGTCGTTCAAGCACCCGCGCGAAGTTCGCATCGTCGATAGCTTTCCCCGCGCGACGCTGGAAAAGATCGCGAAGAACGAGTTGCGAAAGATGCTGGCCGACGAAAGCGCTCGCGGTTAGTGCGCCAGCAAATCCTGATATTCGGCGTTCTTCTCGATATAGGCCTTGATGAATGGGCAGCGCGGAATGACGCGCAGCTTTTGCGCCCTGACGCTATCGAGCGCGCCTTTCGCCAATTGCGATCCGACGCCTTTGCCGCCGAGTTCCTTCGGAACCTCAGTGTGCGTGAAGGTAATCACATCACCGGCGAGCGTGTAAGCCGCGATCGCGGTGTGGCCTTCGACTTCAAGCTCGAAGCGGGACTTTCCATTGTTCTGAACCACCGGCATATAGACGAACTCCGTTGCGGGCTTGATGGCCGCGATAGCATGCCTGTAGCTTAGCGCCGACAGATGAGAGAGGCGAACTTGAAAACAACGATCATTGCGGCGGCGCTATTGCTTGCGTCGTTCGCACCCACCCATGCGCAAACAGTCGACGGCGACAATTTCGCGAGCCCGTCGCGCAACATCTACTGCAACTACTTTAAGGGCGACGGGCCGCCGTCGGTGCGCTGCGATTTGATGCAGGTGTCCAATCGGCAACCGCCGCGCCCGCGCGACTGCGATCTCGAATACGGACGCTCGTTCGAAGTTACGGCGAATGCGACCAAGGCGATGCGCATTTGCGTCGGCGATACGGTCGCGGATCCGGGCGTACGCGTTCTGCCATACGGTCAGACGTGGCAGAAGGACGGCTTCACGTGCTATTCGGCTGAAAGCGGCATGACGTGCCGGAACAATCGCGGTGCGGGTTTCGAATTGTCGCGCGCCGCGCAGAAGATCTTTTAGCGCACCAGTTCGGCAAGCTCGGGCACGACCCACAGCGGCTTCTCGCCGCGCGCGACACGTTGCACGTTGTCGTAGGCGTTACGGAGCCGGGCAATCTGGTTGTCCCACGTCGGCCCGGCATAATGCGCCGTGAGCACAACGTTCGGAAGCTTGAAGAGCGGATTGTCGGGTTGCGGCGGTTCTTGGTCGAACACGTCGAGGCCGGCACCGAACAGCTTGTTGTCGGCGAGCGCGCGGGTGAGCGCGGCTTCGTCGATCACCGGACCACGGCTCGTGTTGACGATGATGGCTTCGTCCTTCATCGATGCGAGTTGCGTTTCGCCGATCATGTGGCGGGTCGACGCGTTGAGCGGTACGTGAAGGCTCACGATGTCCGAGGTCGCGAGCAGTTCGCCGAGCAAGCGGAAGCGAACGCCGAGCGCGTCTTCGGCATCTTCGGTCAGGCGCGCGATGTCGTAATACTGCACGCGCATGCCGAATGCGCGACCGAGGCGCGCGACCTTTTTGCCGATCGTGCCGAGGCCGACAATGCCGAGGGTCTTCTCACTCAGCTCATACATGCGGGGGGCGGGGCCGTTGCCGCGCCAGCGCCCGTTCGAGACGTTGTCGTGTTGCCATACGACGCGGCGGGAAACCGTCAGCATCAGCATGATGGCGTGTTCGGCGACCGAGATCGCGTTGGCGCCGCCGTTGTTGCAGACCGGCACTTTCGCGCGGCGCGCGGCTTCGATATCGACGTCGTCGTAGCCGGCACTGAGGAGCTGGAAGAGCTTCAGCTTCGGAGCTGCGCCGAAGAGGGCGTCGCCCGTCTTCACGTTCGGGAAGCAGACGAGATATTCGGCGTCGGCAAGGTTCGCTTCGAGGGCGGCGGGTTCGCTGCCCGAAATGACGAGGTCGAAGCCCTGCGGCGCGAGCGTGCGCGCGAGCTCCTGCGTGGCGGCGAAAGTGGGCGGTACGACGACGATGCGGGGGAGAGACATTTCCAACCTTCGTGTTTCTTGTCAGCACTATAACGGTGAATTTGGAGCGATGTGCAAGCCTGCGCGGCTCATGCCCGCGCATGGGCGGCGCGCGAAATCCGCGCCGGTAGCGTCATCGCGCGCTTTTCGAAGCTGTGCCACGTGGCGTAACCGATCGCGACTGTAATAACGAAGGCAAGAGCCATCGAAGGCCAGAATGCGCCAACGAGCAGCAGCGCAAATTGTTGCACGGGCCAAGCGAAGACGTAGATGCCGTAGGATGCATCACCGCCACGCGCGAACCACGCTAGGAGTTTTGTACTGCCGAGGCCGATAACAGCGGCCGCAAGCGCTATCGCGCTGAGTGCGGTTTCTTCGTCGGTCACGCGACGCACCGTAAAGGCGACCACCAAGCCGGCGATGCCGAGCGGAATCGCGAACCTGCTGATGTGCGGCCACAAGATTGCGAGCAAGGACCCTGCGAGGAAATAAGCGCTGAGGCGGAAGAGGTCGTCGCTTTCCAGGGGGCCCAGCATGAAGTCAACGTCTTCGCTCTGGCAGTAGAGCCAGATCGCTGCGATCGCGAGCGCCGCAATGGTTACGGCAATCCCGCTGAAGCGGCGGCCGACAAAAAACAGCGCGGCGAGCAGCACGTAGAGCCAGAATTCGTAGGGAAGAGTCCAAAGCGGGTCGTTGATGTCTTGCCGTTCAGCATTTCCGAATACGCCCGGGATGAATTTGGTGACGCCGCGAACGAACATTGCGAGGTTCTCGGCGACGTATGAGGTGTGCGCAGAGAGATGCGCGCCGTTGCGATACCAGATGAGCGTCGTGAGCGATGAGACGATCAGCACGAATGCGAGGTTCGGCATGATGCGGAAGAAACGCGCGGCGAAGAACCGCACCCAATCTGTCGAGCGCTGCAACGACTGGCAGATCAAAAATCCGGACAACGCGAAAAATATCGCGACGCCGAATTGGCCGAAGTCCGCTCGGTAGCCCGGCACGATCGGCTCATCGAAACCGGCGAGATCGAAGTGATGGCTGTAGAGCACACACGAAGCTGCGAAAAAGCGTACGAAATCGTAGCTATTCTGCGTGCGCGGATCGTCGTGCGGGTACGGCATATCGACGCGACGATAAGCGCTTGCAAGTCGGCTGGCTAGCGATGCTATGATCCTCCGACACAACAATAAATCGAGGATCGAACCGATGAAAACCGCTCAGCAAATGGTCGACGAGGCAAACGCGGTGGTGCCGCGTATTTCGCCGGATGAGGCCAAGGCGATGGTCGGGAAAAGCGATGTTCTGTTCCTCGATGTGCGCGAGCCGTCCGAAGTTGCCGCAGCGGGCAAAGTTCCGGGCGCCGTGAATATCCCGCGCGGTCTCGTCGAGTTCCGCGCCGATCCGAGCTCGCAGCTTCACGACAAGAATTTCGATCGCAGCAAGACGATTGTCGCCTATTGCGCGTCGGGCGGACGCTCCGCGCTCGTCGGCAAAACGCTGAAGGAACTCGGCTACGAGAAGGTGTTGAATCTCGGCGGCTTCAAAGGTTGGGTCGACGCCGGCGGCGACGTGGAGAAGTAAGTGGCCAACGCCGAGATCGACGCTATCCGGAAGCTGCTGACGTCGAAGGCGCGGCCGGTCGGTTGGAGCGAGCGGCGTCAGCGCATCGAAGAGGTCGGTGCGGCGTTTCCAATCGCGAGCGATATCAAACTCGAAGAAGCCGATTGCGACGGGGTGCGGGCGGAGTGGTCGCTCGCGCCCGGTAGCGATGCGTCGCGCGTTTTGCTGTTCTTCCACGGTGGCGGGTATTGTTCCGGCTCGATCGTCAGCCATCGCAGCATGGTAACCGAGGCAGGACGGGCGGCGGGTGTCCGCACGCTGGCGGTCGAGTATCGGCTTGCGCCGGAGCATCCTTATCCCGCCGCGCATGAAGACGCGCTGAAGGCGTGGCGATTCTTGCGCCAGCGCGGCTTTGCGCCGGAGCAGATCATCGTCGGCGGCGACAGCGCGGGCGGCAATCTCACGGCGTCGCTTGTGCTGAAGTTGCGCGCGCTTGGCGAGGCATTGCCGGCGTGCTGTTGGCTCGCATCGCCGTGGCTCGATCTCACGATGTCGGGCGAGACGCTGGTGTTGAAAGATGGCGTCGATCCGCTGATCCACAAGCCGTATCTCGAAGAACTCGCGAGCGCCTATGCGGGTTCGGCGAGCCGCAACGATCCCGGTGTGTCACCATATTTCGCGGACGTCACCGGATTTCCGCCGACGCTGATCCAAGTCGGCTCGGCGGAAACGTTGATCGACGACGCGGTGCGTTTCGCACGCAAACTCGGCATCGCCGATGTGCCGGTCACGCTCGAAATTTGGCCGGACATGATCCACGCCTGGCCGCTGTGGAACGCGAAGGTCGCGGAAGGCCGGCGCGCGCTCGAACACGTCGGCCAATTCGCCAAGCGCTGGCTGCGTTAGGCCGCGCGCTCGAACACGGCGGCGACGCCCTGGCCGCCGCCGATGCACATCGTCTCCAGCCCGTATTTCGCGTCGCGGCGGACGAGCTCGCGCGTCAGGTTCGCGAGGATGCGGCCGCCGGTCGCCCCGATGGGGTGGCCGAGCGAAATGCCGGAGCCGTTGACGTTGAGGATGTCGTGGCGGCTGTCTGTATCGCTCCAGCCCCAGCCCTTGAGTACGGCGAGCACCTGCGGCGCGAAGGCTTCGTTGAGTTCGACGACGTCGATGTCTTTCCACTTCAGGCCGGTGCGGCCGAAGAGGCGCTCCACGGCCGGGACGGGGCCGATGCCCATGCGGCTCGGCTCGCAACCGGCGGCGGCCGCGCTGTGGAAGTAAGCGATCGGAGTGAGGCCGAGTTCGTCGAGTTTATCCTCGGCGACGACGAGGCAGGCGGCGGCAGCATCGTTCTGCTGGCTCGCATTGCCGGCGGTGACGACGGCGCCCGGAATGGTCTTCGCTTCGATGGCTTTGAGCGCGCCGAGAGATTCCAGCGTCGCGTCTGAACGATAGCCTTCGTCGTGCTTGAACATGACGGGCTCGCCCTTGCGCTGCGGCACCGGCACCTCGACGAGCTCATCGTCGAACAGGCCGTTCTTCCACGCGGCCGCCGCGCGCTGATGCGAGCGCACTGCGTAAGCGTCCGACGCCTGGCGCGTGATCTGATAATCGCGTGCGAGGTTTTCGGCCGTCTCAATCATGCCGGAGATGACGCCGAAGCGTTCGATCGGCTGCGACATGAGGCGCCCGCGGGTGAGGCGATCGTGCAGCATCATGCCGCCGGCGCGCGCGCCGCGGCGGCCTTCGGTCGTGTAGTATTCGACGTTCGACATCGACTCGACGCCGCCGGCCACGACCACGTCCGACATGCCCGTCTGAATCATCTGCGCCGCGTTGACGATCGCCTGCAGGCCGGAGCCGCAGCGGCGGTCGAGTTGATAGCCCGGCACCTCGATCGGCAGGCCCGCGGCGAGCCACGCCCAGCGGCCGACCGCCGGCGCTTCGCCATTCGCGTAGCCCTGCGAGAAGACGACGTCGTCGACGCGCGCCGGATCGATCTTGGTGCGCTCCATCAGCGCTTTCAGAATGACGGCGCCGAGATCGCCCGCATTGAGCGCGGCGAGGCTGCCGCCGAATTTACCGACGGCGGTGCGGATCGGGGAGACGATCGCGGCGCGACGTAACGTCATGGTGGTTCTCCGAATGATTTTCCGCGAGTTGCCGGGTTCCGCCGTGTGCTGTCAAGCTGAGCCTTGCGGCGTTCCTTGAAGCGAAACGGCGGTCAGCATTTTCCGCTGCGGAGCGATTTCGAGAGCCGCGCGACAATCGGGTCGTAGGCTTTCGCAACGGCTTTGTCGTATTCGAGGCGAAAGAAAGCGGCGGCGTCGTCGCATCCGACTATAGCGCGCGTGTAGAAGATGCGGCCGTCCTTGGATCCTGACCAGACCGCCCATATGGGCTGATCTTTCCGGTAACTCACATTCCAGCCATCGCGGCTGTCCAACCCAACGCGCGAGGCGATTTCGTCGCTGAAGCGCGTGTTCGCCAGGTGAGTGCCCCAGACGAGGAACTCCGCTTTTCCGTCAGGCGAGGACGCGCTGCCGCCGTCGCCATTCTCGGCTTCCTCAAGCTTGGAGAAGCCGGGCGGGATATCGACGAAGTATTTGAAGCGCGCGTTGCCGTAAGTCGTCCACGCCGCCGCAAGCGCGGTGGCGCAGGAGGCGGCGAGGATCAGGACGGCAAGCGCGCGCTTTCGCATCGGTCATTTTCCGAGGTGGCGGTCGAAGAATTTTCCCATGTCGGTGAACACCTCTTTGGTCTCCGGCGCCGTGTGGTCACGCAGATAATGCGCGTGGCTTTGGCCTTCGTAAACGTTGAGGTCCGCGATCACGCCGGCCTGGCGCAGCTTGCGGTGGACGCGGACGGTGTTGGAGAGCAGGAGATCGCGCGTGCCGCTGGTGAGGATCGTCGGCGGGAAGCCGCCCATGTCGCCGTAGACCGGCGAGAGCAGGGGATCCTTGAAGTCGCGCCCGTTCGCGTAGACCTTGGTGCCCGCATCGCAGAACCCGTCGCGCGAGACCAGCACGTTGTCGACCATCTCGTTGGTCTGGAAAGTGTCGCCGGCCTTCGTCACGTCGGACATCGGTGTGCCGGACGAGATCGCGCCCGGCATCGGCAGCTTCAACTCTTTCGCCTTAAGCACCATAGCGAGCGTCAACGCGCCGCCCGCCGAGGTGCCGAGGATGCCGATATTCTTCGGCTTCACCTTCTGCTTGAGCAGCGCCTTCCAAACCGTGATGCCGTCGTCGAGCGCGGCTGGGAAGTACGCTTCCGGCGGCATGCGATAATCGACCGCCATCACCTTGAAGCCGCCGAAGGCCGCGATCATCACGGCTTCGGGCAATCCGGCTTCGCGCGGATTGAGCACGTAGCAGCCGCCGTGCATGTGGATCAGCACGCGGTTCTTATTCTGCGGCAGGATTTTCTCGGGCGTGACGACGAAGACGCGGACGCCGTCGATGGTCTGCTTTTCGACCTTCACCTTCAGATCGTCGAGCAGTTTCGGCAGATTCTTGATGGTCGGCTCGGCGCCTTGGTCGGCGACGACTTTCCATTCCTCTCCGGTCTTCGGCTGAATGTTCCAGTTATTGCGCAGCGGTGCGCCGATCAGCTTCTGCACCTGCGGCGAGACGGTGTTCGGCACCGGCAGTTGCTTGGCCGGAACGTCGAGCGGCTGTTGAGCGAGTGCCGATGTAGCGACGAGCGAGAGCAGGGCCGTGAGAGCTGCGCGCATGGTTCCTCCGTCAGTTTCTTGTGGCGCGGAGGCTATGCCGGGCGATGGCGAAAGTGCGAGAGCGCCGCGTGGGGATCAGCCCGTCGCGGCGTGCATTGCTTGGCTTGTCTGAGATCGTAGCCCGGATGAGCGAGGCGTAGCCGAGCGATATCCGGGAGCTGAGTTCGCGGTTCGCTCCGGCCCCGGATGTCGCGCGCGCGTTGCGCGCCGCTCATCCGGGCTACGGGCCTCACACCCGGGTCGACCACCAGACCGGGTAGTCCCAGCCCCAGGCGCGGGAGGGGAGGCCGACGATCTCGACCGGCACCTTCAGGCGATCGGAGATGCGGCGCGCGGCGGCGCGGAAGCGATAGAACTCGACGTTGTCCATCGTCGCCTCGGCCACTTCGATCTTGCGGCCGTCGCGCTTGACGATGTGAAGCTCGACGCTGTCGCCATCGCCGCGGAAATCGCCGGTGACGCGCAGGCACGCGATGTCGGTGGTGAAGAGGATGAGCTTGCCGTCGCGCCGCACCTGGCGGCGCGCCGCGTCGAAGTCCCAGTGCTCGCCGTGGATCAGAATCTTGAGGCCGCGATAGATCGGGTAGACGATGATGGCGAGCCCGGCGCCAAACGAGAGGACGAGGATCGCGGCCTTCGCCCAGCCCGGCAGAAGGTCGAACGGCGGCAGCCACGAGCCTTGGGAGAAGTCGACCTGCCAGAGGCACCAGACGACGAAGCCGAGCGACGCCGTGAAGATCACGACGCGAAACAGCGACGGCGGCGCGCAGCGGCTGATGCGCACGCCCGTCGTGATGTCGCTGATTTTGATCTCTTGCATGGCCCAAGGCTCAAAGCGATCGGCGGGAGTTTAGGGGAGGTGGGTGAGGGAGGGGTTAAACTCTGAGGGCAATATGCATACCGCGCAGTATTTAATTGTGTTCAAAGAAGCTGACTAACTATCGCTTCTGCTCACGAGCAACCGAGCTGATTGTTTGATGGGTCCGTTCATTCTGAATATGTGTAAAAATCCGCTCTTTCAGTGAAGCGATATTCGAGAAGCTCCGAAGAGAACCTTTGGGTACACCGAACCTGGCAACTGCGAGGGCCTCAAGCAGCTTACGCGGCGAATTTTCATCGTTGGCTAATCGCTCTACTTCTTCGAGTGTGAGTTTCGCTACAGTTTCGTGCGGAGGGATCACAACGCTAGTTGCACTCGCATTTTTGGGCGCGGCATCGCGTTCGATGGCTTGTTCTACCTTTTCGGACCGGAGGTGCCGTAAGATCGCAGAATACGCGCGGAGGATGTCGTCCGACGCGTCAGCATGAACTAGAGATCTTCTATACGCGTCCAAGATGCGTAGCGCTTTCTGATAGGCAGTTTCCGCCCCTTCGTTCTTGGTAGTCATGATGCGTCGATCCGATCCTTCAACTCTTTACAAATCTTGCTCATCATGGTTTTGACGCCAAGGCGAGCGTTCTGCCCACCGTAGTTCCAAATCGGCCAACCCGCATTAACAGCTTCGGGTACGCCGATATAGTTTTCGCCAACGGTTGTGAGAAGACTGTTTTTCCATTTGCGTCTGAGCGCCGTGAGTTGTTCGGTGTGAATGTTGGTGTAGCCCGAGGCTGCACGACCAGCCTGCTTGACTAGAAACGGAACAATGGCTGCCATAGAGGTTTCCGACACGTAATTGTCAGGCGTTTGATCGTCGGTAACGCGGGCACTGGTCCTCAGATACTCGAGTTTCGCGTCGATCTTCAGTTCGACCAATCCTTGAAAGTGTGTGACGCCTCAACTCGAAAGTTCGTCTGGGATGACTGGGACTATGTAGCAGTTACTCGCTGCGAGGGCATTCTGACTCACTATCTTTGTTGCCGGGGGACAATCAAAAATCACGTAGTCGTATTTTTCCGAAGCCTTTATTGAGTCAAGCCAAGCCGCTAGCAAAGTGCGCTTTTCCCAGTCTGACAGCGCAGCATTCCCGTAATTGGTCGAAGCTAAGTCAATCTCAGTGTCGTCGAGCTCAAACTGCGCAGATACGAAGTCTAGGTTTGGATAGATATCGAATCTTTTGTCTCGTTCATGAAATGCATTCTTGACGATAATTTCGTCGCCTGGGAAAGCAACCTTACGATTGCAGAACGATTCGAAAATGCGATTCACAGTCGAATTTGAACGAACACGTTTGTCCCACAATGCCCTCAGAACCACTACAGATAAGCTCGACTGGTGGTCCACGTCGACCACCAAAACGCGGTGGTCTTTCGCGAGGAAGCAGGCAAGATGCAAGGATAACGTTGTTTTCCCGACGCCGCCTTTAAAATTGATGACAGAAGCTTTCTTCACGCTTTCCTCCGCTGATTGTTGGGAGGATGATACGAGGCCGAAGTTCTCTCTTAAAGAAAAATCTATCTCACTCCGCCGCCTCGCTCCGTTTCTTCGCGCGGGTCGGGCGGCGGGCCAGCACCTCGGCCAGGAACTGGCCGGTGTAACTCCGCTTCTCCTTCACGATCACTTCCGGCGGGCCTGAGGCGACGATCTCGCCGCCGCCGTCGCCGCCCTCGGGGCCGAGGTCGATCACCCAGTCGGCCGTCTTGATGACCTCAAGGTTGTGCTCGATGACGACGACCGAGTTGCCCTGGTCGGCGAGCTCGTGCAGCACCTCGAGCAGCTTGGCGACGTCGTGGAAGTGGAGGCCGGTGGTCGGCTCGTCGAGAATGTAGAGCGTGCGGCCGGTCGCGCGTTTGCAGAGTTCCTTAGCGAGCTTGACGCGCTGCGCCTCGCCGCCGGACAGCGTATTCGCCTGCTGGCCGACATGGATGTAGCCGAGACCGACCTGGCGCAGCGTCTCCAGAATGTTGCGCACGCGCGGCACCGCCTTGAAGAAATCGCAGGCTTCCTCGACCGTCATGTCGAGCACATCGGCGATCGACTTGTTCTTGAAGGTGACGTCGAGCGTCTCGCGGTTGTAGCGCTTGCCCTTGCAGACGTCGCAGGTGACGTAGACGTCCGGCAGGAAGTGCATCTCGATCTTGATGACGCCGTCGCCCTGGCAGGCTTCGCAGCGGCCGCCCTTGACGTTGAACGAGAAGCGGCCCGGCTCGTAGCCGCGCGCCTTCGCTTCGGGAAGGCCGGCGAACCATTCGCGGATCGGCGTAAACGCGCCCGTATAGGTCGCCGGGTTCGAGCGCGGCGTGCGGCCGATCGGCGACTGGTCGATGTCGATGATCTTGTCGATGTGTTCGAGGCCTTCAAGGCGATCGTGCGGGGCGGGTGCTTCGCTCGCATTGTTGAGCTTGCGCGCGACGGCGCGGTAGAGCGTGTCGACCAGCAGCGTCGATTTTCCGCCGCCGGAGACGCCGGTGATTGCCGTGAAGACGCCGAGCGGGATTTCCGCCGTGACGTTTTTCAGGTTGTTGCCGCGCGCGCCGACAACTTTGAGCCAACGCCCGCGTTGCGGCTCGCGCCGCTCCGGCACGTTGATGCCGAGTTCGCCCGTGAGATATTTGCCGGTGAGGGATGCCTTGTTGGCCATCACCTCTTTCGGCGTGCCGTGCGCGATGATCTGGCCGCCGTGGATGCCGGCGGCGGGGCCGATGTCGAACACGTAGTCGGCCTGGAGGATCGCGTCCTCGTCATGCTCGACGACGATGACGGTGTTGCCGAGGTCGCGCAGGCGCTTGAGCGTTTCGAGCAGGCGCGCGTTGTCGCGCTGGTGCAGGCCGATGGACGGTTCGTCGAGCACGTAGAGCACGCCGGTGAGGCCGGAGCCGATCTGCGAGGCGAGGCGGATACGCTGGCTCTCGCCGCCCGACAGCGTGCCGGAGGCGCGCGCGAGCGTGAGATACGTGAGGCCGACGTCGACGAGGAAGCGCAGGCGATCGCGGATTTCTTTCAGGACGCGGACCGCGATCTCGTTCTGCTTGTCGTTGAGGCGCGCGGGCAGCGAGGTGAACCATTCACCGGCCTTAGCGACCGACATTTCTGAGGCCTGGCCGATGTGCAGCCCGTCGATCTTGACGCAGAGGGCTTCCGGCTTGAGGCGATAGCCTTTGCACGCCTTGCACGGGATGTCCGAGAAATACTTGCCGAGTTCCTCGCGCGCCCATTCGCTGTCGGTTTCGAGGAAGCGGCGCTGCAGGTTGTTGATGATGCCTTCGAACGGCTTCTTCGTCTCGTAGGCGCGCATGCCGTCGTCGTAGACGAACTTGATGTCGCGCTCGCCGGAGCCGTAGAGGATCGCGTCGCGCGCGTCCTTGGAGAGATCCTTCCACTTCGCCGTGAGGCTGAAGCGGTAGGAGCGCGAGAGCGCTTCGAGCGTCTGCGTGTAATACGGCGAGGAGGATTTCGCCCACGGCGCGAGCGCGCCTTTCTTGAGGCTCAGCTCCTTGTCCGGGACGACGAGATCCGGGTCGATCATCTGCTCGACGCCGAGGCCGCCGCAATCCGGGCAGGCGCCGAACGGGTTGTTGAACGAGAAGAGGCGCGGCTCGATCTCCGGGATCGTGAAACCGGACACCGGGCAGGCGAACTTCTCCGAGAACATGATGCGCTCGGGGCCGGATTGGTCGTGGATCTTCGCGCCTTTGGTCTTCGATCCTTGCGGCGCGTCGGACTTCGCGGCCGGCGCTTCGCTGCCACCTTGCGCGACTTTGTAAGCGTCGGACTGGGCTTGGTCGGCGAATTCGGCGATCGCCAAGCCTTCGGCGAGCTTGAGGCACTGTTCGAGCGAGTCGGAGAGGCGCGTCGCGATGTCGGCACGGACGACGACGCGGTCCACCACGACATCGATATCGTGCTTGAATTTCTTGTCGAGCGCCGGGGTCTCGGCGATCTCGTGGAATTTGCCGTCGATCTTGACGCGCTGGTAGCCCTTCTTGAGGAACTCGGCGAGCTCCTTGCGGTATTCGCCCTTGCGGCCGCGCACGACCGGCGCAAGCAGATAGAGGCGGGTGCCTTCCGGCAGCGCGAGAATGCGGTCGACCATCTGCGAGATGGTCTGGCTCTCGATCGGCAGGCCCGTGGCGGGCGAGTAGGGCACCCCGATGCGCGCCCAGAGCAGGCGCATGTAATCGTAGATTTCCGTGACGGTGCCGACCGTCGAGCGCGGATTCTTCGACGTCGTCTTCTGTTCGATCGAGATGGCCGGCGAGAGGCCGTCGATCTGGTCGACGTCCGGCTTCTGCATCATTTCGAGGAACTGGCGGGCATAAGCCGAGAGCGACTCGACGTAGCGGCGCTGGCCCTCGGCGTAGATCGTGTCGAAGGCGAGCGAGGATTTGCCCGAGCCGGACAAGCCCGTGAACACGACGAGCTTGTCGCGCGGGATTTCGAGATCGACGTTCTTGAGGTTGTGTTCGCGCGCGCCGCGAATGGAAATCACGCGTTCGTCGGCGCGGCGAGGCTGCGCCTTGTCAAACCGGTCGGTCATTCTTCTGTTGTCCGCAATCTTGGGGGCGCTCGGCCGCGCCAGCTAGCTTCAGCGAACATAGGAAGAACGCAAGCCGTATGCCAGCCCCGCGCGGCGCATGGCCAGATTGAATTGTGGACACTCCAGAATCTGTCAGCAGTCTGGCGCTGGGAGCGTCGGCGTCGTCCAGATACCGGCATCTCCGTGATGGCGAGAATGGGCGGCTTCGCATAGACTTAGGCAGCGCTTTCGGCGCGGGGTGGCGACCCAGAACGAGAATAACGGGGGCGGCGGTGCCGGCCGAAGCAGCGGAATTGATCATAACCGAGAGGCTGCAGCATCGCGGTCCGGGAAAGCCTGACTACGTCCAGGAAAAGGTCGCGCTGCGGGAGCTTGCGCACCTGATGGCGGATAATCCGTCCGAGGTGCTGCCGCGCCTCGTCGAACTCGCGATGCGCATCTGCGACGCGGAGTCCGCCGGCATCAGTCTGCTCGAGCCCGCGACCGAAACGTTCCGCTGGATGGCGCTGGCCGGAAAGTTCCAAGTGTTTGAGGGCGCGACGACGCCGCGCTACGACAGCCCATGCGGTGTTTGTCTCGACCAAGCGCGGCCGATTTTGATGCAGCATCCGGAGCGAGAATACGCCTGGATCCGCGAGGCTGACCTCGTCGTGCCGGAGGTGTTGCTAGTGCCGCTCCTGATGAACGGCAAAATCCAGCTCGGCACATTGTGGGTTATCGCGCGCGCCGGCAAAGCGTTGAACGACGGCGACGCGCGTATTCTGACCGAGCTCGCCGTCTTCTCCGGCATCGCGCTGCAGGTGATCCAGACTGAACGCAATCTCACGCGTGCGCTCGAGCAGCAGGAAACTCTGACGGAGGAGATGGGTCATCGCGTCAAAAACCTCTTTGCGATTGCGGACGGCATGGTGCGGGCAAGCGCGCGCGGCGCGACGACGCCCGCCGAGATGGCAAAGAATCTCTCCGGACGCCTGCATGCGCTCGCCGACGCGAATGCGCTCGTGCATCGCTCGTTCGATCCGGATGGTGTCGAGCGCAGCGGCGCGGAGCTGAGCGCACTGATCGTGTCGATCCTGAAACCGTATGGCCACAGCGGCCGTGTTGCCGGACCTGAGGTCAAGCTTGGCGACAACTCGACCAACGCCATTGCGCTCGTGTTTCACGAGCTGGCAACGAACTCGGCGAAATACGGCGCTCTCGGCGCGGAGCGCGGCGAAGTTTCCGTCGAGTGGAATGTCGTCGACGGCGTGATCCAGCTTAGCTGGCAAGAAAGCGGCGGACCCGCGATCAGCATCAAGCCGACGCGCAAGGGTTTCGGTTCGACGCTGGTGGAGCGAACCGTACGTAATAACGGCGGCGCAATCGACTTCGATTGGCAGCCCGCTGGTGCGCGCATAGCAATCGCGGTTCCGCTCGCCTCGCTGCAGCGGTAAGACACTTTCCGAAAATGAAAACGAAGCGCCGCGATGAAGCGGCCACGGAGGATCCATGCGCCTGAAAGATAAGATCGCGGTCATCATCGGTGCGGGCCAGGGGCCGGGCACCGGCATGGGCAACGGGCGCGCGACGGCGATCCGTTTTGCGCAAGAGGGTGCGACGGTGCTGTGCGCCGACCGCGACCTCAAGTCGGCCGAGGAGACGGTCGCGTGGGTCGCAAAGGAAGCAAAGGGCGCCGGCAAAGCGGCCGCACTCGAAGCCGACGTGATGACGGAAGCCTCCATGCAAGCGATGGTAAAGCATGCGGCGGACACATATGGCCGCATCGACGTGCTGCACTACAACGTTGGCGTCAGCCTCGGCGGCGGCGATGCCTCGCCGACCGAGATCACCGTGGAAGCGTTCGATCGTGTCGTCGCGATCAACCTGCGCGGCATGGTGCTCGCCGCAAAGCATGCGCTCCCGGTGATGCGGAAGCAACAGAGCGGCGTCATCCTCGGTATATCTTCGGTCGCGGCGTGGGAGGTTTATCCTTACGTCACCTACAAGGCGACGAAGGCCGCGATGGTCGCGTACATTCAGCAGCTCGCCATCCATAACGCCGAGCATGGCGTGCGCGCCAATGTGATCCTGCCGGGCTTGATGGATACGCCGATGGCGGTGGACACCCGTGCGCGTCACGCCGGTAAAACCCGTGACGAGATCGCCGCCGCGCGCGACGCGAAAGTGCCGCTGCGCCGCAAGATGGGAACGGCGTGGGATGTCGCCAATGCGGCGCTGTTTCTTGCCTCGGACGAGGCGAATTTCATCACGGGCGTTTCGTTGCCGGTCGACGGCGGCGCGCTGGTGAATGTGGGGTAGGCACTGTCCTTACGCCGGTGATCGCGATACTGAGAGGTCTGAAACGATTGCCGAGTCCGAACTTGCACCAGCCTGTTGCAGAACCGCGCTCCCTCGCGGCCGATTGGTCGACCCAAGCGGCTGTGATGGGTCTCATCGTCGCGATCGTCGGCTATGGCAGTTCGGTCGCGATTGTCGTGCAGGGGCTGACCTCGGTCGGTGCGACGCGCGAGCAGGTGATCTCCGGACTCATCCTGGTTTCGCTGGCGAAGGGGCTCGTCGCCGTCTGGGCAAGCTGGACGACGCGCATGCCCATTTCAATCGCTTGGACGACGCCGGGGCTCGCGCTCGTCGCCACGACAGGCGCGATGGCGGGCGGATTTCCGGCAGCAGTCGGCGCCTTCATCGTGGCGGCGCTGGCTATAGCGGTTACGGGTGTGTGGAAACCCCTCGGCGAGCTCGTCGCGCGCATCCCGAAGCCTATTGCGAATGCGATGCTGGCGGGCGTGTTGTTCAAGTTCTGCCTCGCGCCTTTCGTCGCGCTCGGGCAGGTGCCGCTGACCGCGCTCGCGGTGCTGGTCGTGTTTCTGGTGATGACCCGCGTCGCGAAGCTTTACGCGGTGCCGGTGGCGGTGGTCGTCGCGTTGGTGGCGACGGCGTTAACGTCCGGTGGTGCCGCGATGCCCGCACAGGTGTTGCCGCATGTTGAGTTCGTCGCGCCGGTCTTCGCGCTCGACGCGCTGATCTCAATTGCGCTGCCGCTGTACCTCGTGACGATGGCGTCGCAGAATATTCCGGGCATCACTGTGCTGCACACCTTCGGCTATCAGCCGAATGCCGGGAAGATTTTGATGGCGACCGGTCTTGCCTCCGCCGGCACAGCGCTCGGCGGGGCACCGACGATCAACTTCGCGGCGATCACGGCCGCGATGTGCGCGGGGCCGGATGCGCATCCCGATCCGGCAAGGCGTTACATCGCCGGCATCATGGCGGGCGTCGGTTACATGACGCTCGGCTTGTTCTCGGCGATCACGGTTTCGGTAATGCTCGGATCGCCGCCCGTGCTGATCCTCGCTGTTGCGGGACTGGCGCTGCTTGGATCGTTCGGCGGCGCGCTCAACGCAGCGCTCGGCGACGAGACGATGCGCTTGCCCGCGATGGCAACGCTGTTGACGACGGCGTCCGGGCTTTCGATTTTTGGGGTCGGCTCGGCGTTTTGGGGTTTGGTGATAGGGGTCGCGTTCGCGGTCGTACTGCGCTGGCGATGAGCCGTGTCCGGATCGCGCTGCGTTTCCCGTATCCCCTGGTGAGGCATCAACAAGGACGCATCATGCGCAAACTGCTCACCACGTTTACGGTCTTGCTGGCGACGGCGAGCGTCGCATTCGCGCAGAATTTCTCCGAACCGCAGCGTAACGCGATGGAGAAAATCGCGCAGGCTTTCGCCGGCGTGCAGGTGTGTACGCGTTACGTGATCAACGAGCGCATGGTCAATCTGATCGGCATTCGCTTCAACATGCCGATCTCTGACCCCGCCGTGATGAAATACGTCGAGGAGCGCGCGATCTTCCATCGCAAGCGCATCCAGGGACGCAGCGAGGACGATATCTGCGGCTCGATGACAAGGCTCTATGGACCCGAAGGGACCGACGCGAAGGGGCTCGTCGTCGCGAAGCGCTAATGAAAACGCGGCGACCTTTCGATCGCCGCGCTTCTCACCTGGAGAGTGAGTCCACTCAGTGGCAGACGTTTAGTGGCAGACGCGAGTCGTGTTCACGATCTTGCGACCATGACGGAACTTCACCACCTTACGAACGTGGCAGTGACGCCGGCGCGCCGACGTGTCGACATCGACGCGCTTCGTAACCGTGATCCCGTGCACGGCATGCGCGGACGCCGGAGCGGCGAGCATCGGCAAGCTGAGCAGAGCGGCGCCACCAAGAGCGATCAGTGTCTTCTTCATTTCGTATCTCCTACCAAGTGCTCATCAACTTGAGCTGTCGGCGACTCTAGAAGACGCGCCGTGAACGCAGAATGAATTGCCAAAATGTAATGATTTGCAGTCGCTGCGTTGCACATGGCACCTGGACTGTGCCAAGAATTCATCAACACGCCGCACACGTTGCGGTGCAACGAACGAAGGGCCGGAAATGCTGCTGGGCGCAATCGCGGATGATTTCACGGGCGCGAGCGATCTTGCGAACACACTCGCGAAGGGCGGGATGAAAACCGTGCAGTTCGTCGGCGTGCCGCGCGAGAAGGGGATCGCGTGCGATGCCGGAGTCGTTGCGCTCAAAACGCGTTCGATCGCCGTGAAAGATGCGGTCGCGCAATCGATCGAAGCGCTCGATTGGCTGCTCGCGCAAGGCTGCGAGCAGATCCTGTTCAAATACTGTTCGACATTCGACTCGACGAAAGAAGGCAACATCGGTCCAGTCGCGGAAGCGCTACTCGACAAGATGAAAGCGCCGATCGCGGTCGTCTGTCCGGTGTTTCCGGCGACCGGACGCACGCTGTTCGACGGGCATCTCTTCGTGCTCGGAAAATTGCTTTCGGAGTCCGGAATGGAGAAACATCCGCTGACGCCGATGACCGACCCGAACATTCAGCGGTGGCTACGTTATCAGACGAAGGGCGAGGTCGGACTTGTACCGTATTCGACGGTGCGACAGGGCAGTGCAGCGATCAAAACCACGCTCGATAAACTCGCGGGCGAGGGTACACGGCTCGCTGTGGTAGATGCGGTGGCAGATGAGGATCTGCTGGCGATAGGCAGCGCGATCACGGGCCACAAGCTGGTGACGGGTGGTTCTGGCATTGCTCTCGGGTTGCCGGAGAATTTTCGCAAGGCCGGAAAGCTCGGCGCACAAGGATCGGCGTTTTCGGCGACGAGCGGGCCGGGCGTTGTGTTGTCGGGGAGCTGTTCCAACCAATCGCGTGCGCAGGTCGTCGCCTACACGGCGAAACATCCGGGCATTCACGTTGCGCCGGATGAGTTGATGAGCGGCGCGATGTCGGTCGATCGTGCGTTCACGGAAGCAATGCAGCGCCTCGCGCATCAGCCGATGATCTACACCACCGCCGATCCGGCGGAAGTCGGCGACGCACAGAAACGCTACGGGCGCGAGAAGATCGCGGAAGCGATCGAGGATTTCTTCGGCGAGCTTGCGGTGCGGTTAGCGCATGCGGGGGCTCGCCGGATCGTCGTGGGCGGCGGCGAAACGTCGGGTGCTGTCGTCACCGCGCTGGAGATCGATGCATTCGCGATCGGACCCGAGATCGCGCCGGGGGTGCCGGCGCTGGCGGAAACCGGAGAGCGCGGGCTGCGCCTTGCGCTGAAATCCGGCAATTTCGGCGGTACCGATTTTTATGACGACGCGCTCGGCGTGTTGGGCAAAGCATGAGCGAGCAGGCGGTACGCGATGCGCTGGTGAAGTGGGGGCGCTCGCTGTTCGAGCGCGGGCTCACGGCGGGATCGTCCGGCAACATCTCGGTGAAGCTCGACGACGGCTTTCTGGTAACGCCGACGAATTCGTGTCTCGGGTTTCTTGAAGCTTCACGCATTTCCAAACTTGCGCCCGATGGCAAGCACGTTTCGGGCGCTGCGCCGACGAAAGAATTGCCGCTGCACTTTGCGTTTTACGAGGCGAGGCCGCAGGCGAAGGCCGTCGTGCATCTGCATTCGACCTACGCGACGCTGCTGTCGTGTCTCGCCGATGCCGACCCTAACGACGCGATCCCGCCGATCACGCCGTATGTCGTGATGCGCGTCGGACGCGTGCCGATCGTGCCGTATACGAAACCGGGATCGCCGGAGGTCGCACCTTACATTCGCGACAAGGCGCCGGAGCATGCGGCGATCCTGCTCGGTAATCACGGGCCGGTCGTCGCGGGGCCGTCGCTCGAGGCCGCAGTATTCGCGGCGGAAGAACTCGAGGAAACCGCGAAGCTCGTGATCCTCGCGCGCGGGCTCAACGTGCGGCACCTGCCGGCCGAGGCGATTGCCGATCTCAACGCCAGTTTCAAACTCAAATAATCGGGACCAACGCCGATGCCGAAATTCTCAGCCAATCTCGGATTTCTCTGGCCGGATCGTCCGCTGCTCGAACGCATCGCGGCGGCGGGCGCGGCCGGGTTCAAGGCTGTCGAGTTGCATTGGCCTTACGACACGCCGGCCGCCGAGGTGAAGGCGGCGTGCGCGAAAGCGGGCGTGAAGTTGCTCGGCATCAATACTTCGCCGGGCGATGCCGCGAAAGGCGAGCGCGGGCTCGGCGCGGTTGCGGGGCGCGAGAAGGAGTTTCAGGCGTTCGTCGATCAATCCGTCGCGTGGGCGCGCGAAGCAGGCGCGACCGCGATCCACTGCATGGCCGGCAACCTGCCGCCGGCTGAGGCCGCGAAAGGCGCCGAGACGTTCGTGAAGAACTTGCGCGAGGCGTCCGAGAAAGCGCCGGAGCTGACGCTGCTGCTTGAAGGGCTTAACCCGCGGGATGCACCGGGCTATTTCTATCACACGATCGCGCGTAAGGCTGAGATCATCGAGATGACCGGCAAGCCGAACGTGAAAATCATGTTCGACGTCTATCATGTCGGTGTCAGCGAGGGGGACGTGCTGACCAAGCTGCGCAAGTTCATGCCGCTGATCGGGCATGTGCAGATTGCGGCCGTGCCGTCGCGCGCCGAGCCGGACGAGGGCGAGATCAACTATCAGGTGATCTATGCCGAACTGGATGCGCTGAAGTACGACGGTTGGGTCGGGGCCGAATACAAGCCGCGCGGCACGACCGACGCGGGGCTCGGCTGGATGAAGGCTGCGGGTTAAACGAAGAGACTGCCGAGCAGCAGGGCGACGACGACGGCGAGCAGCATCCAGCCGAAATGCTTACCGTTGGTGGCGATCGCATTCGCGGCGGCGGCATAGCCGTAAATGATGACGCCGACGATGACGAGGGCAGGGCGCGCGCTCGCCGGCAGCAGCATGGGTGTTGCGACCAAAAGCGCGCCGTAGGCCAGCCAATCCACCGTCGAGGCGTGCCAGACGAGATGGACCAGGCGGCGCCAGCGCGCGGGTTCGACCGTTGCGCTTGCGAAGACACGCGTTTCGCTGACGATGCCGTGGATGACGGCAACGAGCATTGCCAAGCCGCCGGCGCATTGGATCATCACGCTTTGCATCTTCTAGCTCCATACAGTAATGTATGGCGATGATGTCTTGGCCGGTCAGCTGAGTCAATACAGTAGTGTATGGTCGATATTAGGATGAACGAAAAACTTGGCGCGGCGGATTGGATCAAGGCCGGCTATTCGGCATTACGCACCGAAGGTTACGGGGCGTTGAAGGCAGACGTTCTGGCCAAGCGGCTCAACGTGTCGCGCGGAAGTTTTTATTGGCATTTCAGCGACATCGCGGCGTTTCATCATGCCGTGATTAAGCATTGGCGTGATCGAGCCACCGAAGTTGTCATCACCGAATTGCAGAAGCAACCGGCCGGCCGCGCGCGGCTCGAATGGCTGCTGCGCGGCGCGCTGCATTCGGACGCCGCGGCTGAGCCGGCGATGCGCGCATGGGCGGCGCATGACGAGGCGGCAGCGAAAGCCGTTGCGGCGGTCGATCGCCGCCGCCGCGGTACGATCGTCAAATTGCTGGAAGAGCAGGGCGTCGATCCTGCACGCGCAAAAGCGCTCGCCGCGATTTTCTACTGGACGTATCTCGGCGGTACGCTGACGAGCCGAAAGCTTCCGGCTCGCGAGGTCGACACCGTCGTCGAAGAACTGCTCGCGCTGGCGCGTCCGCGTTCTTGAACGTCAGTCGAGGTGGAACGTGCTGATGCGGCGGGCGACGATCATGTCTTTCGTCGCTTCGGCGAATTTCAGGAAGTGCGGCGATTTGAGATGCACGTCGAACGCCGCCTTGTCGTCGTAGATCTCGTACAGCGCGACGGCGTTCGGCTTGTCGGCCGGACGCAGGAGGTCGAACTGCTGGCAGCCGACCTCATCGTTGAATGACGCCTTGGCGTTTGTCTCCATCAGCGGCATGAACGCAGCGAATTTTTCCGGATCGATGTCGAACTCGACCC
The DNA here is from genome assembly GCF_002355335.1 of Variibacter gotjawalensis. Taxonomy (GTDB): domain Bacteria; phylum Pseudomonadota; class Alphaproteobacteria; order Rhizobiales; family Xanthobacteraceae; genus Variibacter; species Variibacter gotjawalensis. The sequence goes on along the minus strand of NZ_AP014946.1, from coordinate 3,310,462 downwards.
ACACAACATAACGCGACACCGTTTCTCTCCCGGTTTGTTTTTTATCCGTGGTCAGCGTGTTTACGCAGACGGAGCGAGAACGCAACCAGGGAAACGCCGATGACGAGCGAGAAGGCTCCGATCGCCCAGGCGAGGCCGATGGCGCCGGGGCCCGGCGCGATCAGAATGATGAGGCCGAACAGCACCGAGACGATACCGGAGAGGACCAGCCACCATTCGTTGTCGATTTCCTTGCGCATCTGAATCGCGCCGACGATTTCGAAAACGCCGCGAACGATCGCCCAAACGCCGATGAAGGTGACGAGCAGGAGCGCGGTCAGACCCGGATAGAAGAATGTGCCGGCACCCGCTATGACGCCGGCGAGGCCGATGAGGACAAGCCACCAGGTCGGCATCGCCTCGGTGCCGCGGCCCTGCGCGGCGGCGATGAGAGCGAAGATGCCGTCGACCAGCACGAAGGCACCATAGAAGATCACCAGCGTCAGCAGGCTGAGGCCGGGCCACATGAAGGTGAGGACGCCGAAGATGATGCTGGCGATGCCGCGAATGAGGAACAGCCACCAGACCTTTGCGATAGCGTGAAGGCGGAGGCGGGGCGGGCGGACCGGAGTGATCGGTGGCTTGGTCGACGTGGCGTCTGTCATGACAGAATCTCCCCAGCGAGAGCACCAGACTACATCAGCGGTGGTGTTTGGCGACTCTGCAACCCATATCCTGGCTGATTTCGGCTGGCGTTCGCAGTTGCGCTCTTGCGGGCCGGATGATAAGAACAAATATAGAACGATGAGGCCGATGCAGAGCCGACACGGGTGTCGGAGAACGGCGCGCGAAGCTTGTGGATATTGCGCTTCCGGCAAGCGCCGCTGGATCGAAAAGAGTAGGGTGCGGCCAACCCTTGGAGAGGCAAGATGGCAGGTTCAGTCAACAAAGTGATTTTGATCGGCAACCTCGGCGCGGACCCGGAAATCCGCCGCACGCAGGATGGCCGCCCGATTGCAAACCTTCGGATTGCGACGTCGGAAAACTGGCGCGACAAAGCGACGGGTGAGCGCCGCGAGAAAACCGAATGGCACCGCGTGGTGATCTTCAACGAAGGTCTCTGCAAGGTGGTCGAGCAGTATGTGAAGAAGGGCTCGAAGCTCTACATCGAGGGCTCGTTGCAGACGCGGAAGTGGCAGGATCAATCCGGCCAGGATCGTTATTCGACCGAGGTCGTGCTGCAGGGCTTCAACTCGGTGCTGACGATGCTCGATGGACGCGGCGAAAGCAGCGGCTCGTTCGGCGGTGGCGATTACGACAGCGGCTCGAACAATGTCGACTTCGGTTCGTCCGGCCCGCGCAGCGGTGGCGGCGGTGCGCGCAAGCCCGCGATGGCCGGCGCCGGCGGTGGCCGTCGCGACGATATGGACGATGAGATTCCGTTCTAAGCGAGGGCAACCGCCAGCGTCCGTCCGACGGCGCGTTCGCTCTAATGCTCGCGGCTCAACCGCAATTGCCCAAACATAACGGGCTGTCATCCCGGCCAAGCGAAGTCGTTCGCGGCGCGCAAAAATGCGCGCTGGGAACAGGCAAGCGCGAGCCGGGATCCACGTATCCATTGCGTTCGCTGGGATACATGGATCCCGGCTCGTCCGGCTAAAGCCGGACGTCCGGGATGACACTCACGGGGGGTGGTGTGACAATAGTTTGCTCGGCCGCGATGACAACCAGTGACTATGCCCCAAACACGACGCGATGCATGATGCGGCCCGGCATGAAGGTGAAAATGCCGGCGATGATCAGCGCGCCGACATAGAGCGAGATCATCGTGATGCGGTGGCCGCGCACGTTATGGCGATGCGCGTACCACAGCCCGGCCGGCAGGCTGATCAGCGAAATGATCGAGAGAATGTGGATCGGGCTCCACGGGCCGAATAGCCGGATCTCCTGAATCCAGAACGACGACACGGCGACGATGAGCATCAACGCCGCCCAAATCCAGCCGAGCGTCCGGTGCGGCAGGGTGCCTTTCGGCGCGGCCAATTGGACGGCCCCGAGAACGAAGGCGCTCATGGCGGCGAAGGCGTGCGCCTGGATGGCCGGCGAGGCGGCAAGGAGCGGTTGAAGCGACATCGAGACAGACGTGGCTTTCTCCTGTGGGCGCTTGGACGCCGAAAGGGCGGATGCTCCGAGATGGCTGCGGAATCGAATATGTAAATGTACGTTACATTATGATGGAACGCAAGAGGCCTTGCGGTTGTGGGGCCGCATTGCCACCATCGCGCCGCACGGGGAGTCTCATGATCACGGTCCACCATCTCAACAATTCGCGTTCGCAGCGCATCCTCTGGCTGCTCGAGGAATTGAGCGTTCCGTACGAGATCAAATTCTACCAGCGCGATCCGAAGACCATGCTGGCGCCGAAGGAACTGCGCGCTGTGCATCCGCTCGGCAAGTCGCCGGTGATCACCGACGACGGCGGACCGGCCATCGCGGAGTCAGGCGCGATCGTCGAATACATCGTGGAGCGTTTCGGGCAGGGCCGTCTCATTCCGCCGGCTGGCACCCCGGAACGCGAGCGCTACCGCATGTGGATGCATTACGCGGAGGGATCCGCGATGCCGCCGCTGTTGATGAAGCTAGTGCTGTCGCGCATTCCGCGCGCAGCGCCGGCGCTGATCCGGCCGCTGCTCAACGCGACGATGGCGCGCGCGATTTCGGGCTTCATCGAGCCGCAACTGAAGAACCATGCGAATTATTGGGAAGGCGAACTCGGCAAATCCGAATGGTTCGCCGGCAACGACTTCACGGCGGCCGATATCCAGATGAGCTTTCCGCTCGAAGCCGCGGCGGCGCGCGGCACCGGCGGCGCGCGTCCGAAAATCGACGCGTTCTTGAAGCGTATTCACGCTCGCCCGGCGTATCAGACGGCGATCGAGAAGGGCGGACCTTACGAACTGATGCGGTGATTGATTTACGAGGGGCCAATGGACAAGAAGAAACTGCTTTGCGCCATTGCGGGCACGATGATGCTGATAATGCCGCAAGCCTACGCGACCGGAAGTCTGCACTGCGAGGCCGAAGATAAATCGCTGACGTTTCAGGTGAGCGGTGTGGTGAGCCGCGGCGTCGGCAGCCGCATCATGAACTTCAAGGGCGAGAGCCAGATCAAGCTGCCGAAGATCGCGGACGATCTCAAAACGCTGAGCTACGAGCAGGATCATCTCGTTCACTCGTGGCTGAGCGGCCGAGAGTTGAAGCTTCATCTTTACCGCGAGCGCGAGGGCGAGAAGCGCCACGGTTATGTCGAGATCGTCATCGAGACGACGCTCAAATCGAAGACTGAAGGCGCCTACGCTGGCAAGTACAACGCCGAGGTTTATGATCTGCCGGAGGGAGCCTCCGAAACGAAGCCGGTGAAGTTCAACGGCGCGATCCGCTGTTCGGCGGACTAACGCGCTATCAGTTTCGCGAGCTTCTCGGCGGCTATGAGAAGCGGCATGTCGTCGCCGAAACGCGCTATCAGTTGCACCCCCCACGGCATTCCGGTCGGGCCTAACCCAAGCGGTATCGTAATCGTAGGCATGTGCATCAGCGTCCACAACGCGCAGAAGCGCGCGGAGCCCGACCACGCGATGCCTTCCTCGGCTTCGCCTTCGGTCGCCGGATAGATCAGGATTTCTGCGTTCGCGAACAGCGTGTCAACGCGCTGCCGTGCGGCGCGCGCGTTCTTCTGCATATCGAGAAACGCGGCGAGATCGATCGCGGCGCCGCGCGCCATGCGCTCGGTGAGTGCCTTGCTGATGAGATGCGGCGCGGTCGCGCGTTCGTGCGCGGCAATTGCGTTCACCTCGTAGGCGAAGATGTGCTCCTGATCTTCGATCGTCTGTTCGAAGTCCGCATCGAGCGTCACGTCGGGCGCGCGGCGATTGCCGAGTTTGCCGGCGAGCGCCTCGATGTCGGCGCGCAAATCCTTGTGCGCGTGGTCCCACTGCGATGAGCGGCAGACCGCGAAACGCGGCATCGGCTGTTTCTCCGCGCGGCCGGCGAGATCCGCGATGCCGAAAGTGACGAGCGCTGCATCGGAGACCGAGCGCACGAGCAGGCCGACGGTGTCTTGCGCCGGACTGACGGGCCGCACGCCGCCGACGCTGAAAGTGCCGAAGCTCGGCTTGTAGCCGACGATGCCGCAATAGGACGCTGGGCGAATGATCGAGCCTGTTGTCTGCGTGCCGAACGCGTAGGGCGCCATGAAGTCGGCGACGGCGGCCGCCGAGCCGCTGGAGGAACCGCCCGGCGTGTGCGTGAGACGAAGCGGATTGCGTGCCTCGGCCGGATGGCGCGTCGCGAATTCGGCGGTTGCGGCTTTGCCGAGCAATACGCTGCCGCGTTCGCGCATCTGCGCGATCACCGATGCGTCGGCGACGGGCCGATGGTTTGTGTAAATCGGCGAGCCGTAAGCGGTCGGGTAGTCGGCGGTGTCGATGACGTCTTTCGCGAGAAACGGAATGCCGTTGAGGATTCCGCCGGGTGCTTGATCGCGCTTACGTGCCTCGCTGAGCGCTTTGTCGCGATCGAACGCAACGACGGCTTTGACGTCAGCGTTGCGCGCCTCGATGCGTTCGAGACACGACGCGGTCAGCGCCTCGGATGTGAGCTTTTGCTCGGCAATCAAAAGTGCGGCTTCGGTCGCGGAGAGGCGGTGCGGTTCCATGATCAGACGAGGAGCGGTTCGAGTGCGTTGACGAGGTCGGGCGGCAACGGCACGGGGCGGTTGGTCGCGCGATCGACGTAGACGTGGACGAAATGGCCTTCGGCGGATGCGGTGTCTTCGTCGTTGCGGAAGAGGCCGACTTCGTAGCGTATGCTTGATGTGCCGCGCTTGGCGACGCGGACCCCACCCGTGATGATGTCTGGAAACGACAGCGATGCGAAATAGCGGCAGCCGGTTTCGACGACGAGGCCGACGACTTTGCCGTCGGTCGGTTTCAGGAAGCCGCTGGCGATCAGATACGCCGTGACGGATGTATCGAAGTAGGAGAAGTAGACCGCGTTGTTGACGTGGCCGTAGGTGTCATTGTCCATCCATCGCGTCGTGATGGTCTGGAAGGCGCGATAATCGCTGCGGCGCCCGGGCGGAATGCGTTCACTCATGCGCGATGTCAAAAGCAAAACGGCGGCGCATGCAACGCCGCCGTTCGCTCAGCAGGTACGCGATCGATACGCGATCAATCCATGCCGATTGTCGTCAGGTCCTGGAACCAGTGTTGCGCCTGCACGAACTTCGTCACCTTCGGCGACATCGCGTGCGGGTTGGTGTCGTGCACGACCCAGACGAGGGCGGCATCGTCGACGATCTGTTCATGCGCTTTCGCCATCAGCTCGTCCTGCTTTGCGGGATCGAACGTGCGCTTCGCTTCGTCGATGAAGGCGTCGACTTTCGGGTTCGCGTAGAAGCCCCAGTTAACGCCGACCGGCGCCGCTTGTCCCGAATGGAAGAAGCGGATGATCGCGTAGAGAGGATCGGACGTAACATACGCGATGTTGTTCGACGTCAGCCCAGCATTCATCTCGTCCTTCGCGCCGCGGCGCCAGTGCGTGTAGAGCTGCTCGAGTTCGACAACCTTGAAATCGATCTCGATGCCGATCTCCTTGAGGTTCTGCTGGATGTATTCGTTCATCGGCAGCGAGAGCATCTGACCGGTGCCGCCGGTCGCGATGACGAAGGTGGTCTTGAGCGGCTTCTGCTTCGAGTAGCCGGCTTCGTTGACGAGCTTCTCGGCGGCCTTCGGATCGTACTTGATGTCGAAGGTCGGCTTGCCGAACCACGGGCTCGCCGGATCGACCTGACCCTTGGCGGGCTTGGCGAGGCCGTTCATCAGCGCGACGACGCCGTCACGATCGATCGCGAGGTTGAGCGCCTTGCGCAAGCGGACATCGGTCCAAGGCGAGCCGGGCAGCACGCTGAGGTGATAGTTCCAAACGTGCGGCGTGACGTTCTCGACGAGCTTCATGCCGGCGCGCTTGAGCTGCGGCACCGCGTCGGGCGCCGGCGTCTCGATGAGATCGACGGAGCCGGCGAGGAGCGCGTTGGTGCGGTTCAGCGCCTCGGAGATCGGGATCAGGATGATGCGATCTGCCTTGGGGATGCGCTTCTTGTTCCAGTAGTCGCCGTTCTTGACGAGTTCGGCGCGCTCACGCGGGACGAACTTGTCGAGCTTGAACGGGCCGGTGCCGGACGGCTGATAGGCGAACTTGTCCCAATCCTTGCCGAGCTTTTCGTATTGCGTCGGGCTGGAGACGAGGAACCAGAGCAACTGATATGGGAAGATCGAGTCGATCTCTTTGGTCGTGATCTCGACCGTCATGTCGTCGATCTTGCGCCAGCTTTTCACGGAGGGAAGGCGGGTGCGGACCTGCGCGCTTTGCCGTTTGTCGAAGTGCGGGGCTTTTTCGTCGAGCACCTTGTCGAAGTTCCAGACGACTGCGTCGGCATTGAAAGCCGAGCCGTCGTGGAATTTGACGCCCTCGCGCAGCTTGAGCCGCCACTTGGTTTTGTCGGTGTCGTCGACAGCCCATTCGGTGGCGAGACCCGGCACGAGTTTGCCGGGGCGCTCGGCGACGTCCATCTCCCAGGCGATCAGGGGGTCGTAGATGGTGTGGCCGGTGAACTGATAGGCCCCGGCGCCGCGATCCGGCTGGCCCGTGGTTTGAGGAATATCGGCCATCGATATCCCGTAGCGGACCACGACTTCGGCATGAGCGGTGCCGAGCGTGGCCAAAAGGGCAGTAGCAGCAAGGAAGCGGCGCATAGAGTTTCTCCGGAAACGATGCGCGTAGTGGTTGCAACCTCGGTGCCAACGCGGCTTGTGGGCGTAATCGGGAGGAATTCGGAGGTCTCACGCGATCGCGGGCGCTATTTCGCCCAGGAGCGCCGCTTTCTTGTGCAATTGGAGCGTTCGTAAGGGGTGGAGCAGGGTCACGTCGGCGGGTCTTTTCGGTGTTGTTCGGAAGGGCATTTCGGCAGAGTCAAAGCTCTCCCGTAAATTATTGAAAAATCGGCGGAAAAAGACGTTGAGAAACAGTCGTTTCGATTGGCTTTCGCCGGGCCGATTTGCTACAAACGGCGACCTATTCAGACCTTGAGATTCGCGCTTGGCAGACAATGAAAATAGCCCGCCGGACGGTTCGTCCGAGCGGCCCGACCCGACCGATATCAAACCGGTCTCGATTACCGACGAAGTAAAGCGTTCGTACCTCGATTACGCGATGAGCGTGATCGTTTCGCGCGCGCTTCCGGACGTGCGCGACGGCCTCAAGCCGGTGCATCGCCGCATCCTCTTCTCGATGAGCGAGAACGGACACACGCACGACAAGAAGTACGTCAAATCGGCCCGCGTCACCGGCGACGTGATGGGTAAGTATCACCCGCACGGCAACCTCGCGATTTACGACGCGATGGTGCGCATGGCGCAAGACTTTTCGATGCGTCTGCCTTTGATCGACGGTCAGGGCAACTTCGGCTCTATCGACGGCGACCCGCCGGCCGCCGAACGTTATACCGAGGTGCGTCTCGAGAAGGTCGCGCAGAATCTGCTCGACGATCTCGACAAGGACACGGTCAACTTTCAGGATAACTATTCGAACGAGTTCAAGGAGCCGGTGGTTCTGCCGGCGAAATTCCCGAACCTGCTCGTCAATGGCGCCGGCGGCATCGCGGTCGGCATGGCGACGAATATCCCGCCGCACAATCTCGGCGAAGCGATCGACGGGTGTCTGGCGCTTCTGGATAATCCAGAGCTCGGCATCGACGATCTGATGAACATCATCCCGGGTCCGGACTTCCCGACCGGCGGCATCATCCTGGGACGCGCCGGCATTCGCGCGGCTTATCATCTCGGCCGCGGCTCGATCATGATGCGCGGCAAGGTCGATTTCGAAACGCTGCGCGGCGACCGCGAAGCAATCGTGATCTCCGAGATCCCGTATCAGGTGAATAAGGCCACGATGGTCGAGCGCATCGGCGAACTGGTGCGCGAGAAGAAGATCGAAGGCATCTCGGCGCTGCGCGACGAGTCCGATCGTGACGGCTACCGCGTTGTGATCGAACTCAAGCGCGATGCGATGCCGGACGTGGTGCTGAATCAGCTTTATCGCTTCACGGCACTGCAGACGAGCTTCGGCGCCAACGTGGTCGCGCTCGACGGCGGCCGTCCGCTGACACTGAATCTGAAGGATATGCTGCGCGCCTTCGTGGCGTTCCGCGAAGAGGTCGTATCGCGGCGTACGAAGTTCCTGCTCAACAAGGCGCGCGACCGCGCGCATGTGTTGGTCGGCCTAGCGATCGCGGTCGCCAATATCGACGAAGTTATCCGCATGATCCGGGCAGCACCGGATCCGAATTCGGCGCGCGAAGCGTTGATGGGCCGCGATTGGCCGGCCGAGAGCGTCCGCGATTTGCTGACGCTGATCGACGATCCGCGCCACCGCATCAGCGAAACCGCAACGTATCGGCTTTCCGAGCAGCAGGCACGCGCGATCCTCGATCTGCGTCTGCAGCGCCTGACCGCGCTCGGTCGTGACGAAATTGCCGAGGAGCTCGACAAGCTCGCGGCGGAGATTACCGACTATCTCGATATTCTGCGTTCGCGTGTGCGCATTCAGGACATCGTGCGCAGCGAGCTGACCTCGATCAAGAACGACTACGCAACGCCGCGGCGGACCGTCATCCTCGATCAGGAAGGCGAAATCGAAGACGAAGACCTGATCGACCGCGAAGACATGGTCGTGACGGTGTCGCATCTCGGATACGTCAAGCGCGTGCCAAAATCGACCTACCGTGCGCAGCGTCGCGGCGGCAAAGGCCGCAGCGCGATGGACACGCGCAACGAGGATTTCGTCACCCGCGTGTTCGTGGCGTCGACGCATACGCCCGTGCTGTTCTTCTCGTCGCTCGGCCGCGTCTACAAACAGAAGGTCTGGCGTCTACCGCTGGCCGCTCCACAAGCGCGCGGCAAGGCGATGATCAACATTTTGCCGCTCGAGCAAGACGAGCGCATTACGACGATCATGCCGTTGCCGGAGGACGAGTCCACGTGGGCGAACCTCGACGTCATGTTCGCGACGACGCGCGGCACGGTTCGCCGCAACAAGTTGTCGGACTTCGCCGACGTTCGCCGCTCCGGCATCATCGCGATGAAGCTCGATGATGGGGAAGGCATCGTCGGCGTCGAGACGTGCACCGAGAATGACGACGTGCTGCTGACCACCGCGCAGGGTCAGTGCATTCGCTTTGCGGTGCCGGAAGTGCGCGTGTTCCAAGGCCGTACGTCGATGGGCGTGCGCGGCGTTTCGCTCGCTGAGGGCGACAAGGTGATCTCGCTCTCGATCCTCGGCCATCTCGAAGTCAGCGCCGACGAGCGCGCGGCCTATCTCAAGCGCGCCAGCGCAGTGCGCCGCGGCGGCGAGGACGACACGACGCCCGAAGCCGGCGAAGAGGCGACACGTGCGATTGAGCTTGGCGAACAGCGTTACGTCGAATTGTCGGCGGCCGAGCAGTTCGTGCTCACGGTGTCGGTCAACGGCTACGGCAAGCGTACGTCGTCGTACGAATATCGGACGACGGGACGCGGCGGCAAAGGCATCACGGCGATGGTGGTGAACCCGCGCAACGGGCCGCTGGTGGCGTCGTTCCCGGTCGAGGAGAGCGATCAGATCATGCTGGTGACGGACGGCGGGCAACTCATCCGCTGCCCGATCAACGGCATCCGCATCGCGGGCCGGTCGACGCAGGGCGTCATTGTGTTCAACACGGCGGACGACGAGAACGTGGTTTCGGTGGAGCATATCTCCGAGGTTGGCGAGGCCGGCGAAGAGATCGGTGAAGCCGGCGAGGGCGAGGGGACGGCGAAATGATCATCCAGGCGTGTCTCAACGGCGGCCGCATGAAGGACTTCAACGCGGCCGTCCCGACCACGCCGGATGAAATCATCGCAGACGCGGCAGCGGCCGTGAAAGCCGGAGCCAACGAACTCCACATCCATATCCGCGATGCGGACGGACGCGAGACGTTGAAGCCCGATGTGGTGGATGCGACGATTGCGGGTGTCCGTAAGGTCTGCCCCGGCACGCTGGTCGGCATCAGCACCGGCCACTGGATCGAGAAAGACGATTTCCGCCGCCGCGATTACCTGCAATCGATCCAGGTTTTGCCGGACTACGCCTCCGTCAACATGAACGAGGGCGATTGCGAAGGCGTCGTCCGTATTCTGCGCGACCGCAACGTGCCGATCGAAGTTGGCATGTGGGTCGCGGCGGATGCCAAGCGCGCGATGGAGATCGGCGTCGAGAGCGGTGCGCTGCGCTATCTGATCGAGATCATGTCGCAAGAGCAGGCGAATGCCGATGAGGACCTAGCAGGCTTCGATGCGATCTTGCCGACGATGGAGGCGAAGCCGGTTCTGCTGCATGGCCTCAACGTGACCAAATGGCCGCTCGCCGACCTTGCGCTGTCGCGCGGCTACTCGACCCGGGTCGGTTTCGAGGACGGAAAGCTGCTGCCGGATGGCCGCGAGGCGAAGTCGAATGCGGAGATCGTCGCCGAGGCTATTCGCCGCAAATCGGGGCCGAAGGTTTAGCGCAAAACTTGCCGCGCGTCGGCGGCCGGGGTAGACGCAATTCATGAAACGCATCGCGCTCTATGCCGGGTCTTTCGACCCCGTGACCAACGGACATCTCGATGTCGTGCGCCAGGCGGCGCAGCTCGCCGACGAGCTGGTGCTCGCGATCGGCGTGCATCCCGGCAAGACTCCGATCTTCACGGCCGACGAACGGCTCGAGCTGCTGCAGGCGACCTGCAAGCCGATCGCGAAAGCGGCCGGCTGCACGATCCGCGCGATCACCTTCGCGGGTCTTGTGATCATGGCGGCGAAGAAGGAAAAGGCAACGCTGCTCATCCGCGGTCTGCGCGACGCCACCGACTTCGATTACGAGATGCAGATGGCCGGGATGAACGGCACGATGGCGCCGAAGGTGCAGACCGTGTTCCTGCCGGCGTCACCCGCGGTGCGCCCGATAACCGCCACGCTGGTCCGGCAGATTGCCGCGATGGGCGGCGATATCGAGGCCTTCGTTCCGCCGCTGGTCGCGAAGAAACTCGTCGCTCGCTTCAAGAAGTAGGAAACGCTGATGACCCGTTGGATGGCAGTGCTCGCATTGGCTGCGAGCGTATCGGTTGGGCAAGCGCAAGCGCAGCAAGCGCCGCAAGCTGACCCGCAGAACACGCTCGTGCTGGAGACGACGAAGGGCCGCATTCTGATCGCGCTGCGCACCGATCTTGCGCCGAAGCATGCCGAGCGGCTGAAAATGCTGGCGCGCGAGGGCTACTACAACAACGTGCCGTTTCACCGCGTGATCCCGGGCTTCATGGCGCAGACCGGCGACGGCACGCGCGGTGACGGCACCGGCGGCTCGAAGTATCCGAATCTGAAGGCCGAGTTTTCGAAGGAGCGCTTCACACGCGGTGTCGTCGGAATGGCGCGCTCGATGAACCCGGACTCGGCGAACAGCCAGTTTTACATCGTCTATGCGGACGCGCCGCACCTCAACAACGACTACACGGTGGTCGGCCGGGTGATCGGCGGCATGGATGTCGCCGACAAGCTCAAGCCAGGCGAACCTGTGCGTGACCCCGACCGGATCACCAAAATGACGGTGCAGAGCGACGGGCGGTGACGCGGGGATCGACCCTCGCATTGTTCATCGTCATTCTGGCGGCCGTCCCGCTGCCTCTCGTTGCGCAACCACAGGACGCAAATCCGCCCGGTGATAGCTGCGCTCAGGTTGCGCCGGGACAGCGCTGCTTGCCGACTATCCGGCCGGGCGACCGGCGGAGCGGATTGCCGATCAACACTCTCCGGGAGATGTTTCGAGAACTCAGCGGCTGCTGGCAGCCACCAAGCGGCCAACTGTTCCGGCCCGGAATGGAACTGACGGTCCGGCTCAGTTTCCGCGCGGATGGCACGATTTTCGGCGAGCCGCGTTTTACCTACTACTCTGCGTGGGCTTCGCCCGAGGTCCGTAAGGCGTATCGGGAAAGCGTGATCGAGGGGCTTGCGGGTTGCGCCCCGTTGCGCTTTACGCCCGGCATGGGTGGCGCGAACGCGGGGCGAATTTTCCTATTTCGCTACATCGACGAACGAAACACACAGAAGATTTGAAGGACGACCTATGAGCGAGAACACACTGATCCTCGAAACCACCAAGGGCGACGTGACGATCGAAATGCGTCCCGACCTCGCACCGGGCCATGTCGCTCACATTAAGAAGCTGGTCGGCGAAGGCTTCTACGACGGCATCGTGTTCCACCGCGTGATCGACGGCTTCATGGCACAGACCGGCTGCCCGAACGGCACCGGCATGGGCGGCTCGAAGTATCCGAACATCAAGGCCGAGTTCAACGCGGAGCCGCATGTGCGTGGGACGACCTCGATGGCTCGCTCGCAGAACCCGGATTCGGCGAACAGCCAGTTCTTCATCTGCTTCGATGACGCGAGCTTCCTCGACAAGCAATACACCGTGTGGGGCAAGGTCACGTCCGGCATGGAGAATGTCGACAAGATCAAGCGCGGCGAGCCGGTGCAAAACCCGGACAAGATCATTAAGGCCCGCATGGCGGACGCCTGATCGGCATTTGGTGCGTGTGGGCTGCGTCTTATGCGCACCGATCTCTTCGACTTCGACCTGCCGCCGGAGCGTATCGCGCTCCGGCCGGCGTCCCCGCGCGATAGTGCGCGGCTGCTCGAGGTCACGCCCGGCGCATCGACGGAGTTGGCGGACCGAAGCGTCGGCGATTTGCCGAGCCTCCTGCGGGCCGGCGACGCCATAGTCTTCAACAACACGCGCGTCATCCCGGCGCAGCTGTTCGGCCACCGCCTCGTGCCCGAAGGGCCGGGGGCGAGAATCTCCGCTACCTTGCATAAGCGCGTCGATGGCGCGCGCTGGCGCGCCTTCGTCAAAAACGCGAAGCGGCTTTCGCCGGGCGATGTCGTGCGTTTCGGCGACGAAGGTCGCGTCTGCTTTCTTGGGTCTCTCGATGCGACCGTGGAGGCGAAAGGCGACAACGGCGAAGTGACCTTCGCGTTTCAATTTCACGGCGCGGTGCTGGATCAGGCGATCGCCGAGCGCGGCGCGATGCCGCTGCCGCCATACATCGCGTCGAAGCGTCCGGCGGACGAGCGCGACCGCGACGACTACCAGACCATGTTCGCGCGCGAGGAAGGCTCCGTCGCGGCGCCGACAGCAGCGCTGCATTTCACACCTGCGCTGGTCGAGCGTTTGCGCGATGCCGGTGTGTCGGTGCATTTCGTGACGCTGCATGTCGGGGCCGGGACATTCCTGCCCGTGAAGGCGGACGATATCGAAGACCACGCGATGCATGCGGAGTTCGGCACCGTGAGTGCCGAAGTCGCGGAGGCGCTGAATGCCGTGAAGGCAAGGGGCGGGCGGGTGCTGGCCGTCGGTTCGACGGCGTTGCGCCTGCTCGAAAGCGCGGCGAGCGAAGACGGGACGCTGGCGCCGTTCGCTGGCGACACCGCGATCTTCATTACGCCGGGCTATCGCTTCCGTGTTGCCGATCTGATGCTGACCAACTTCCACCTCCCGCGTTCGACGCTGTTCATGCTGGTCGCGGCTTTCTCGGGGCTCGACGTGATGCAGCGCGCCTACGCGCATGCGATCAAAGACGGCTATCGCTTTTATTCGTACGGTGACGCATGTCTGCTGCACCGATGAAGATCTACAAACTCAACGCAACCGACGGCGCGGCGCGGACCGGCGAGGTCGCGACGCCGCACGGCATCATCCGCACGCCGGCCTTCATGCCGGTGGGCACGCAGGCGACCGTAAAGGGCATGCACCCGGAGGCCGTGCGCGAAACCGGTGCGGACGTCGTACTCGGGAACACGTATCACCTGATGCTGCGGCCCGGCGCGGAGCGTGTCGCGGCGCTCGGCGGGCTGCATAAGTTCATGAACTGGCCGCACGTGATCCTCACGGACTCGGGCGGCTTCCAGGTCATGAGCCTCTCGGCGATGCGCAAGATCGACGAGAATGCCGTGACGTTCCGCTCGCACATCGACGGCTCGACGCATGTGCTGACACCCGAGCGCGCAATCGAAATCCAAACACTCCTCGGCTCCGACATCGTCATGCAGCTCGACGAATGCGTGCGGCTGCCGGCCGAGCGCGCCGAAGTCGAGAAGGCGATGCGGCTCTCGCTCCGCTGGGCGGAGCGCTGCCAGCGCGCGTTCGCGCCGGTCCGCGATGGGCGTTCGCTGTTCGCGATCGTGCAGGGCGGCGACGATGTGGCGCTGCGCGAGGAGAGTGCGCGCGAACTCAACGCGATGGATTTCCCGGGCTACGCGATCGGCGGCCTTGCGGTCGGCGAGCCGCAAGAGGTGATGCTGCGCATGCTCGAGGTGGTGGCACCGCTGCTGCCGGCCGACAAGCCGCGCTACCTGATGGGCGTCGGCACGCCGGACGATCTCCTGAAAGCTGTTGCGCGCGGCATCGATATGTTCGACTGCGTGATGCCGACGCGGAACGGCCGGCACGGCTTGGCCTTCTCGCGCTTCGGTCCGATCAACCTGAAGAATGCGCGGCATGCGGACGACCCGCGTCCGTTCGACGAGGAAAGTCCGTGCGCTGCGGCGCGCACGTACAGCCGCGCCTATCTGCACCACCTGACCAAAACCAACGAGATGCTCGGCGCGATCCTGCTCACCACGATCAACATCGCGTATTACCAAGAGCTGATGGCGGGCGCGCGCGCCGCAATCGCGGCTAAAGCATTTGCGAGTTTCGCAGATGGTGTTGCGGCGGGCTGGGCGGCCGGCGATCTTCCCACAAGATAGTTCGCCGCAAATTCGCCGCGCCGCGCGACAATATTGACGGCCGGGAACAGTACGGCGAGGCTCCTTCAAGAGGGAGAAGAAGAATGAAACCCGTCGGTTTGGCTATCGCGGCTACGGCGCTCGGCATCGGGCTGACATTCGGCTCCGGCTTTGTGCCCAATATTGCGGGCGACGCTGTTGCTGCCGCGCGCGAGGATCGCGCCGCCGCGCGAGCCGCGCGCCGCGCGAAACGCATCGAGTGCCGCCGCGAGGCCGATGCGCAGAAGCTGCGCTTCTTCAAGCGCTCGCGATTCCTGCGGACGTGCAATCGTCCCTAACACCCATAATGTTTCGTCGCTGCAACATGCGACGACATTGACCTGAAACAACCGGATGCTTTTTGGCCGCAATCGCCGCTGCGATGCGATTCCGCGTGGCGAGTCTCGATAAGACGCGAATGAGGGGAAATATAAGAATGTCCGATGCGCGCGACGAAACTTTCAGCGACATCAGCAACAGTTACTCGGAAAATTCGGGCGACAGTTTTACGGAGACGACCACGAAATCGTGGTTCGAGCGCATCAAGGAAGCCATCGTCGGAATCGGGATCGGTTTCGTTCTGCTCGCGCTCGGCATCGGCGGGCTGTTCTGGAACGAAGGCCGCGCCGTGCAGACCGCGCGCTCGCTGGCGGAAGGCGGCAGCGCCGTCGTCTCGGTCGAGTCGAACCGCGTCGACCCGTCGAACGACGGCAAACTCATCCACGTGACGGGCCCGGTAAAGACCACCGCGCCGCTCGCCGACCCCGAATTCGGCGTCTCCGTCATGGGGCTGCGCCTCATCCGCCACGTCGAGATGTATCAGTGGAAGGAAGAGAAGCGCGAGGAGAAGCGGAAAAATCTCGGCGGCTCCGAAGAAACCGTGACGACCTACAGCTACAAGCGCGACTGGGACAATCGGCCGGTCGATTCCAGCCGCTTCCGGCAGGCGGACGGCCATCGCAATCCCGAGATGCGCCACAAGGAGCGCGACATCGTCGCGACCGACGCGACGGTCGGCGCCTTCAAGGCGGGCGATCAGGTGCTGCGCCAGATCAGCGCGAGCGATGCGCTCGTGCTCGACGGCCAGCTCGTCACCGACGTGCGCGCGCGGCTGAAAGAACTCGGCAGCGTGACGGCGGAGCGCATCTATCTCGGTGCCGACCCGTCGAACCCGCGCGTCGGCGACATGCGCGTCACCTACACGATCGCGCGTCCGTCCGACATCAGCGTCGTCGGCCAGCAGAGCGGCGGCGGCTTCACGAGCTATCAGGCGAAGGCGGGCGACCGCCTGCTGATGGCTACCGCGGGGCAGAAATCGGCGGCCGAGATGTTCAAGGCGGCCGAGCAGCTCAACACGCTGATCACCTGGCTGGTGCGCACGCTCGGCACGCTCGGCTTACTGATCGGCTTCATGCTGATCCTGCGGCCGCTCGCGGTTCTCGGCGATGTGGTGCCGTTCATCGGCAGCATCATCGGCGCAGGCACAGGCCTTGTCGCGCTGCTGCTCACCGCGATTGTCGCGCCGATCGTGATCGCGTTCGCATGGTTCTTCTATCGCCCGCTCACCGCGATCATCGTGCTGATCGTCGGGGCAGGGGTTGCGTACGGCATCAAGGTGCTGGCCTCGCGCCGAGCAGCGTCTCGGTCGGCACCCGCCGCGATGCCGGCGCCGTCGGCGGCTTGATCGGGCGCTTCACGTCACAACAAAAAAGGCACCGCGGTGGCGGTGCCTTTTTCGTTTTCGGTGCGACTTCTTCCGAGCAGCAACGATCGGGCGCGGAGCGCCGCAATCATCAAACTCGGGTGGGGCCTTACTTGACCTTGAGGTTCTCGGCCGCCTGCTTGCCGCGGTTTGCGACGAGCTCGAATTCGACCGTCTGCCCTTCGTTCAACGACGAGAGGCCAGCGCGCTCGACTGCCGAAATGTGCACGAACACGTCACGGCTGCCGTCCGACGGCTGAATAAACCCATAACCTTTGGTCGGGTTGAACCATTTCACTTTGCCGGTAGCCACTTCTGTAGTCTCCTGGTGTTGCTTCGCTTATGCACCGCGCCGAGGCGCGGCCTTGGACATCCGAGTTTTGGAGGTCTTGAGGGCGCAACCCACACCGGGAGCGAGCAAGGCAAACCAAAAACGTAGTCGCAATATATAAGGTAAATCAATTTTCCGTGCGCGTCAAAGGCGAAAGTTTCGCGCCGCGGAAACACGGGTTCCCGGTGGGGTTGGGGTGGTGGAGTGGATGACAACGAGGGGTGGTGGGCGAAGGCGAGTATGTTACTGCCATTCAGAATGGCCAAGTTGATCTGGTGAGCACTTTTCCTATCGACTCCCATTTTCGAAACTCTATTTCCCTATTCGGAATGCGGGCGACGAGCAGTCCTTTGTCCAGAATCTTGAGGAGCAGCACGGTCTCGGGTTTGCCGGTTTTGTCATCCGCGCTCGTGACTTCGATCGGAGAGCCACCCTTCATGTTCTTGATGGCTGTGGCTGCGCCGAATGCAAACGCAACGCCGAGTGCCAATGAGACTACCAGCGTAGCCGTGAATGGACCCCAGCTCTTTTTGTCGGTGACGTTAAAAGCCATAAATACTGGAACTGCTATGACAAGGAGTGCCACAGCCGAGATAGCCCATGCGATAAGAGTGGCGAGCGCGATTGGGATGAGCGCAATTAGTGCACGACCTCGCCAAGTGTATTCGCCACGCTCGTTGAAAACCCAGCGGGGTGGCGGCGACTGGTTGCCTTCGTTGGCAGCTTCCAACTTGCTACGGCGGATGAGTTCGAAGAGCATTGGCGAGAATGCCAAAACCACCATTGCAAATAAAAATAGCGGCGCAGCGTTTCGCAGATAGTCCGTCACGCCCATCAGCGGCATCAATTGAATGTCGATCACTAGGAAATAACCGCTCTCAAACGCGAGAGTGAGTAGTAATGTCAGCAAAGTGGCCAATGGCGCGGCTTTAGCCGATGCCTCGAGGTAGGTCGTGAATGACCTTGGCGCGTCGCGCAAAGTTTCGTTCAGTATCGATTGCGGCGTATCGCTCATCATGCCCTCTCTGAGGTACCTAAAAGTAAGCGGCCGCAGGTGCGGCCGCTTACTTTTGCCGCGCTTCTTACGTTTGCGGACACTCAGGCAGGCTGAGCAAATTGTTCAGCGACTCTCCGTCGCCTTCCGTCTTCAAGTACTTATTTCCAGAGCGGCTTACAGCGACCACGACCCATACCGAAGGAAAACCGGCGCGCGAGACCCAAAAGCGCCAGGCGCGAGATTCGATATGTGCGATCGCAACTTCTTGGGAGATGCACCACCCGCCATCTTCAATCCCGCCGACGTGCGTGATCCGCTCGTGCGGGTTTTGTCGGTCGCTTTTGCGAATGCATCTTATTTGGATTGTTTTGGTTTGGACTTGAACGTTCATTTTAACCTCGTGCGCGTAGGCAGCCACAAATCTGATTTGTGGGCCGCGTTATGCGAGGGTTGACGTTCGGCGGTCCAACACCGCAAGGTGTAGGTGCACTCCGCGAATCCTCCGACCCTCGCGGTCGGTGGAGGACTGAATTGAAGGGAAGGCTGCCCCCTGGCCGGGGCGGCCTTTCTTCGTTTCGCAGTCGTTAATACGGTACGTCGACTCGCTCGCCCAATCAATATTTAGTCGGAACAAATGCGAAACTTTGCGTATTTGGGGCTATATATCGACTGTCTTTGTGAATTCTGGGGATGAGTTTGACATTCTTGGGCCCAGTGACGTGGACCGGATCCGGCGCTCGATTGCGGATTCGCGAATGAAAATCTCGATACGACAGCGGTTTATGCTTCGTACTTGATGTTTGGGGTGGGCCTGCTTCGGGAAGGCCGGACGCTTGGTTGGTGAGCGCGGAGGGACTCGAACCCTCGACCCCATGATTAAAAGTCACGTGCTCTACCGGCTGAGCTACGCGCTCCCACCAATGGCCCTTTGGGCCTTCGGCCCTGGCGGGCCCTAAAAGCCCCCATAGCCGACCGGTTTACCGTGAGCCGGATCGGCCGCAGGTGAGGGCGTGTGTAGGGAATGGACCCGGATGGGTCAAGTTGCTTGCCGCAGTTTCAAACGGTTGTCGTCGCCAGCGGCGGGGCGACCGTGATCCGGCCTTCCTCGACCGCATGGCAAGCGACTTGAGTGGCACCTTGGGCGGTTCCGGCGGGCAGCAAAGCGGGCCGTTCCTTGCGGCAGCGGTCGAAAACGTGCGGGCAGCGGGGGTGGAAAGTGCACCCGGGCGGCGGCGTGATCGGATTCGGGATTTCGCCCTCGATCTGTTTGCGGGCCTTGCCGGTATTCTGGATGTCCGGAATCGCGTCCAGCAGCATGCGCGTATAGGGGTGGCGTGGCGCCTTGAAGAGGTCGCGCGCCGGAGCGATCTCGACGATGCGGCCGAGATACATGACGCCGATGCGGGTCGCCATGTGGCGGACGACCGCGAGGTTGTGGCTGATGAAGAGGTAGGTCAGCCCGAATTGCGATTGCAGATCGCGCATCAGGTTGAGGATCTGCGCCTGCACCGAGACGTCGAGCGCGGAGGTCGGCTCGTCGCAGACGATGAATTCCGGATTGGACGAGAGGGCGCGCGCGATTGCGATGCGCTGGCGCTGGCCGCCGGAGAATTCGTGCGGGTACTTTTTGCCGTCGGCCGGATCGAGGCTGACGAGGCGCAGAAGCTCGGCGACGCGCTCGCGTTTGTGCTCGCGGCCTTTGAGCATGCCGAAAGCTTCGAGCGGCTCCGCGATGATGTCCTCGGCGCGCCAGCGCGGATTGAGGCTGGCGTAGGGGTCCTGGAAGATCATCTGGATGCGGCGGCGGAGTTTTGCGCGCTGCGCCGCGTCCGCCGTGCGGCTCATCGAGACGCCGTCGATCTTCACCTCGCCGGAGGTCGGCGGCACGAGGCCGACCACCATCTTGGCGAGGGTCGATTTGCCCGAGCCGGATTCGCCGACGAGGCCGAAGGTCTCGCGCGGGCCGATCGTGAAGGTGACGCCCGCGGCGGCAACGAGCAGGCGGCGCGGCGTGCGCTCGATGACGCGGTTGAGCCAAGGCTGCGAGACGTCGTAGATGCGGCCGAGGTCGGAGACTTCGACGAGAGGCTTGTCGCTCATGCGGCGGCCTCGGATTTGTCGTGCAGCCAGCAGGCGGCTTGCGTTGCGCCGGCCGGCATTAGCGGCGGACGTTCGGTCACGCAGCGCGCGAAGGCGTGCGGGCAGCGCGTGCGATAGGCGCAGCCGGTCGGGATCGCATTGAGGCGCGGCATCGCGCCGGGGATTTGCGTGAGGCGCTCCACGTCGGCGTCGAGGCGCGGGATCGAGCCCATCAGGCCCTGCGTGTAGGGATGCGCGGGTGAGCGGACGACTTCGCGCACCGGGCCGATCTCGGCGATACGGCCCGCATACATCACGGCGACGCGGTCGGCCGTCTCGGCGATGACGCCCATGTCGTGCGTGATGAGCATGACGGCGGCGCCGTGCTGTTTGCAGAGCTTCTTGAGCAGCGTGATGATCTGCGCCTGCACCGAAACGTCGAGCGCTGTGGTC